>CABZJI010000001.1 GCA_902526045.1 uncultured SAR86 cluster bacterium
CATCAAATCATCAGATATGGACATAATTTTTCCAAACATTTCATTGGGTTTATCATTTAAAGCTATATAATTATTGAGAGATTTAGACATTTTTTTAACGCCATCTAATCCTTCTAATAAAGGTACGGTAATAATTACTTGCTCATTCTGTCCAAAATATTTCTGAACTTCTCTCCCAACTAAAAGATTAAACTTTTGATCCGTTCCTCCTAATTCAATATCAGATTTCAGCGCAAAGGAATCATATCCTTGAACAAGAGGATATAAAAATTCATGCAAAGAAATCGGCTTATTATTTTCATATCTATTTTTAAAATCATCTCTTTCTAGCATTCTCGCTACAGTCATTATCGAGGAGAGTTTTATGAATTCATCAGGTTTCATTTTTTTAAACCAAGATGAATTAAATTTAATTTTAGTTTTCTTTTTATCTAGAATTTTGAAAACTTGATTGGCGTAAGTTTTCGAATTCTCTTTTAATTTCTTTTCATCGATATTTGGTCTTGTCTCGTTAACTCCTGAGGGATCTCCAATTAAGCCAGTAAAATCTCCTATTAAAAATATTACTCTATGTCCTAAGTCCTGGAATGCTTTGAGTTTGTTTATAAGTACTGTATGCCCTAAATGCAGATCTGCTGAGGTAGGATCAAATCCCGCTTTAACTGTGAGTTTCTTTTTAGATGTTAATAATTTCTTAAAAGAATCTTCGGGTATGATTTCATCAGAACCTCTTTTGATAATTTCAAGAGCTTGTTTGATATCTTTATCCATGGTCTGTGTTTATGATAATTTAGATCAACCTTATTTACCTATTTTTTTAATTTAAAATTCAATAAATGCTCAGTTTTTTTAAAGAAATTAGAATTTATTTAGGGATTATTTTCTTATTAATAAGTTCTTTAATAGCTCTTATGTACTTCTCATTACCAGGAGGACTAGAAGAATTTTCCTTATCCTTGCCTGCTGATGAAGAAATAAAATATGAGCGAGAAACAATAAGACTAGAACAACAAGATGATAATGAAGTCATCAAGACAAATAACAAAGAGGTATACAAACAGATAAAAGTTAAAAGTCAGGATAATTTAATAAAGATTCTAAGGAACGAAAATATTCCAGATAGGTTTATCCAAGCCTTAGTAAGAGCAAAGGGTTCAGAAAGAATGGCCAAAATCAGAGAAGGAGACTTTGTAGAAATTGTCCATGATTTTTTAATAAATCCAATATCAATTTCAGTAACGTCAAATTTTATGGATGGATACGAGGCAATCTTCAAAAATGGTTTATTTAAAATATCTAAGTTTTCAAGAGTTCTTGATAAAGAAGAAATTTATCACTCAGCAACGATCGAAGACTCATTGTTTATGTCTGGTAAAAAAAGCAATATTCCTGAAAGTATAATCATGGATTTAGCTTATATATTTGGCTGGGACATTGATTTTATTTACGACATAAGATCTGGAGATAGTTTTGAGCTTATATATGAGCAACTTTATTGGAAAGGAAATAAGGTAAAAAACGGGGACATAATTTCTGCAAATTTCTACAGGGGTGAAAATAAATTTAGTGCTGTTAGATTTTTTCAAGATGGCAAAAAGGACTATTTTTCTCAAGAAGGAAATAACTTAAAAAAGGCATTCCTGAGATCTCCTGTAGAATTTAGTTATGTAAGTTCAAAATATAACTTAAATAGAAAACATCCTATTTTGAATACCATAAGAGCTCATACTGGAGTTGACTATGCTGCGAAAACTGGCACGCCAGTTAGAGCTACCGGCGAAGGAACAATAATCTATAGAGCAAATAAAGGCGGATATGGAAGATTAATTGAAATTAGACATTTTAATGAATACACAACTAGATATGCTCATTTATCAGGATATGCTAAGGATATTCAGGTCGGTTTTAAGGTGGATCAGGGAGACATTATTGGTTATGTGGGTAAATCTGGCCTTGCAACTGGGCCGCACCTTCATTATGAATTCCGAGTTAACGGAATGCATACAGATCCTTTAAGAGTTAAGTTCCCTAATGCAAAGCCTATCGAATCAAAAAATAAGGAAGATTTTATAAATCTAGCTTTATCTCTTGATTTGAAAATGAACACACTTAAAAAAAAGCTTTTTAGTTCAAATGAAGAAAAAATTAAAGAGTAACTTGTTTATTGGTGTCCTATCTGGGACGAGTGCAGATTCAATAGATGCAGGGTTATTCAAAATTGATAAAAAGATATCTTTTTTAAACTTTGCTTCCACGAAATACGATAAAAAGCTTCAAGATTTAATCTTAGATATATCAAGAAATAAGAAACTTCCTTCTAAAAGAATTCTGAAAGAAATTGATATTAAGGTAGGAGAAATCTCGGCAAACACAATTAATAAGCTCATTGAAAAAACCTCTTTCGAGTCCAGTCAAATTTGTGCAATTGGATCTCATGGACAAACTCTTATGCATAGAAGACAAGGAACGAAAACATTTTCTCTTCAAGTAGGAGACCCATGCCTGATAGGAAAAGAAACAAATATAACCACTGTATCTAACTTCAGGCAGGCCAATATAAGAAACGGAGGCCAAGGAGCGCCTTTGACACCATCATTTCATAAAGAGTTTTTTAAATCTTCTTCTGAAGACAGACTCATTATAAATATAGGTGGAATTTCAAATATGACATTTCTTCCAAAAAAAGGGAACTCTTTTGGATGGGATTGTGGTCCAGGCAACTGCATGATTGATAATTTTATTCAAAAAAATTCTGACAAAAAATATCAATTTGATAAAGATGGTCAATTGGCTGCAAAAGGAGATATTTCTCGATACGAAATTGAAATTGAAAAATATTTAAAATCAAAGTTATTTCAGTTTAAGCTGCCAAATAGCTATTCAATTGAAAATTTTAATTTAGAAAAATTTCAGGTAAAACTTGGAAAAGCCTCCTCTGCTGATCAAGCAGCATGCTTAACTGAGATAACTGTTCGATCGATTTATAAAAGCATCGCAAATTTTTGTCCTACCAAAAAAGCTTCTATTTACCTCTGTGGTGGCGGAGCAGAAAATAAGTTTCTAGTATCAAGATTAGAGTTACTTCTTGGATCATCATTTCAAATAAAAGATATAAATACTTTAGGACTTAAACCCAAATATATTGAAGCCGCAACTTTCGCTTGGTTAGCAAAAAAAAGGCTTGAAGGGGAAAGGATTTACCTAAAACTTTCAACGGGAGCTAAACCTAGCCTATTAGGCGAGATTAATAAAAATTAAATTGAAAAGGATGCTCCGCAACCACATTGAGTTGCAGCATTTGGATTATCAACAACAAACTTCGCTCCTTCAAGATTTTGTACATAATCAATAGTGGAGCCAAATACATATTGCATACTTAAAGGATCCACGACAACGTCTGCGCCATCAAAATCTACAAGGGTGTCCTCATCGTCTTTTTGATCATCAAATTTGAATCCATATTGGAAGCCTGAACAGCCTCCACCGGTGACAAAAACTCTTAACATAAGAGATTTATTTGATTCTTCTTCCCTCAGCGAGAGAATTTTTGAAATTGCATTTTCTGTTAAAAAAATTTCTTTGGGCTCAAATTTTTCTATCATTTTTAATATTTTAGCGAATGAAACTCATCTATGTCATGCATGAGATTAAAACACTGGACCGCTTGACTTGCTGCACCTTTAAGTAGATTGTCCAAAGCAGCATTTATAATTAGTTTATTGCTGCTTTTTTTAGCACTAACGGCAATTTCGCAAGTTGGCATACCACTTATATTTATTATTTCAGGTACTGTACCTTTTTTTAAGACTTTTACTAGTTTTTCATTTGCATAATAATCTTCGTAAATTCTTTGGAAGTCTTGATTTATATCTTCCGGTTCAACATATGCTGTTATGTACTCCCCTCTGAAGTGTGGGAGTAAGTGAGGAACGAAAGAAATATTAAATTTCTTATTCATAATTTTGTCTGCATGATATTTGATCTCATCCTCATGTCTATGAAAATCTGGAGAGTAAACTCTGAAGTTATCTTTCATCGACTCTGCGAGACCTCCTTCAGATTTAGCTTTTCCAGCTCCACTATAACCAGATTTAGCATCTAAGATGATATCATTACTTTTAAGCAGACTCATGATCGGCATTAATGACAAGAGGCTTGCAGTTGGATAACACCCTGGCACTGCAACTAAATGTGATGTTTTTATATCTTCCCTGTAAATTTCTGGCAAGCCATAAATGCTTTCCTTCAAATTCATTTGATCTTTATGATCAGTGTCATAATTTTTCTTCCATCTATCTGCATCATTGAATCTATAATCAGCTGACAAATCGATAATTTTGACTCCTGCAGATAATATTTTTGAAACATACTGCATGGAAAAATCGTGAGGAGTACAAAAGAAGATGGCATCAATATTAGAAAAAGACGCTTCATCAATATCTGAAATAATCAAGTCTTCGTCTTTATTTTTGAAAGAAGATGATTCATCCAAACGCGCTCCGATGCCTGATGATGCATATACAGATACAATTTCTACATGCTCATGTGTATCCAGAATTTTTTTTAATTCCTTGCCAGAGTATCCCGTAACTCCTGCTATTGCGATTTTAATTCTTTTCATTATGTATATTTAAAAACGGGTGGCAATTATACTTAATTGAAATCAAAAAACATGAAAAAGAAAATTTTAATCATAGGAGGGCATGATCCAAGTGGAGGGGCCGGAGTGATGATGGATGCTAATATTTGCCGCCTTAATGAATGTCATCCACTGACTTTAATAACTACTGAAACTGTTCAAAATTCTAAGAGATCTAAAGATAATTTTCCTGCAAATGAGAAAGTATTTAAAAAACAATTGGATTTCATTCTTGAAGATATAAAACCAGATGCAATCAAAATTGGCTTGATCGGTAGTTATGAAATTGCTCGAGAAATAAAGAGTTTTCTAGTCAAAACAAAGGTTCCTGTTGTGATAGATCCTGTAATTGGGCCAACATCGGGGAAGTCTTTTTTAAACAACAAGGCAATTGAATTTATGAGAGATGAATTAATACCTATAGCAAGCATCGTTACGCCTAATGAAGAAGAACTTTTAAAATTAAGTAATAAAAAAAATATAGAAAATTCAATTGAGTTCTTTTATAAATTGGGAATTAAAAATATTTTTGTCACTGGCAAAATTAAAAATAACAAAATTGTAAATTATTTATTTACCGATGGATCCGATCCACTTCAATTTAAAAATCATCTTTTGAAAGGTTATTTTCATGGAACCGGATGTATGCTCTCATCTTTGTTAACTATTTTTTTGGCAAAAAAATTCTCTGTAGTAGATTCTTGTAAAAAGGCAAGCTACGAAACTAACTCATACTTGAAACTTTTCGAGAATATTGGAGAGGGTCAAAAATTGTTATGAAAGGAATTTACGCAATTACTCCGAATGATATTGAGGAAAATGAATTAATAGAAAAGTCACAAGAATTGATTGAAGCGAAAATTGGTTTTCTTCAAATCAGAAGAAAGGGTGATACTTTAGACCAGATATATTCTGTGGCTAGTAAGGTATTAAAATTCACAAAAAATCATAGCTGCAAATTGATTATTAATGATCACATAGAGATTGCAAAAGATTTAAATGCTGATGGCGTACACCTGGGGATGGAAGATTATGAGAACTTTCTTAAAAAACCTGATGACCAAAAAAAAGTATTTAGCTCGTACCTAAAAGAAAAAATCATAGGGCTTTCTTGCAAAAATAATCTAGATCTTGTGAAAAATCCCCCTATTGAGTTATTTAACTGGGATTATTTAGCTGTTGGTTCAATGTTTAAAACAACAACTAAGACTGATACCGTTTTAGTGGATCCTAATCAAAGATCTCATTTGATGCGCAATTCATCTAAGCCATTGATTGCAATTGGAGGAATTGATGAAAAAAATATAGGAATACTTTTGAAGGATAATTATAATTTTTTTGCAATTTCGAGATTTCTTTTCAATAATGATTCACCCTCAGAGGCTTTAAAAAAAATAAAAAAAGTTATAAAACGAAGTTAAATGGCTAATTTTGATCTCATTGGACTTGGAAATGCTCTAATTGATAGTGAATTTCATGTAACTGATTCTTTTCTTAAAAATAAAGGTTTCGAAAAAGGAACTATGCATTTAGTTGATGCCGATGAACAAACAAATTTATTGAATAGCTTAGAAAAAGAGTATGGAAAACCCAGTTTAGCTTGTGGAGGATCTGCAACTAATACTATTTTTGCTGCTTCAATTTTAGGATCATCTTGCAGCTATATATGTAAGGTAGGAAATGACAAGAATGGTAATTTTTATTTAGACGACCTCTCTGATGCCGGAGTAAACATAGATCATTCAATTATGCTTGATTCAAATATAAATTCTGGAACTTGCACCGTCATGGTGAGTCCAGATGCTGAAAGAACAATGAGTACTTGCTTAGGAATAAGTTCTGATTTAACTGCCACAGATGTGGCTGATGAGATTTTTAATGATAGCAAACTGATATATTTGGAAGGGTACATGATGAGTGGAGATGATTCTTATGATGCTTGCATAGAAGCAATAAGGTTAGCAAAAAGTAAAAATGTACAAATTGCTTTCACTTTATCGGATCCAAACATAGTGTCAGCATTTAAGGAAAGAATGATAAATGTTTTAAATTCTAAAGTTGACGTTTTGTTTTGTAACGATGAAGAGGCAAAAGTAATAACTGATTTAGAAAACCTTGAGGATGCAATAATGAAACTTGGAGAGTATTCAAAAAAAGTTTTCTTAACTCTTGGCCCTGAAGGAGCTATGGTCCTTGAACATAATGATATTAAGTATGTCAAAGGATACAAAGTGGATCCAATAGATACAAATGGAGCTGGAGATATGTTTGCTGGAGCCGTTTTAAACCGATTGCTAGGAGGATGTTCAAATGAAGAAGCTGCGAAATTCGGATGTTTTTTAGCTTCAAGAGGCGTAACTGTTTTTGGTCCTAGGCTGGAAAGAGAGGACTATTTAAAATATCAAAAAGAATTCAATTCACTTTAAAAAAAACTAGTAAATTAAAGTTTCTTTTGCTATCTTGCACAACCTAAATTTCTAATTGATGGCTACAGCAAAAAAAACAAAATCGAAACCAAAAGCTTCCTCAAAGAAAGTTCCTGTAAAAACAAAGTCATCAAATAAAGTAACAAAAGCTGTAAAAAAAACAGCTAGAAAAGCTCCTGCAAAGAAGGCTGCTGCAAAAAAATCTTCTACTAAGAAGGTTGTCAAAAAAACAGCTTCTAAAAAATCTAATTTAGATATCTCTGATTTTTCAAATTTTTCTAGCACCTTTAAGCCTTACAAATCGAAAAAAAATGAAAAATATATGAATACTAATCAAAAAAAGCATTTTGAAAATATTTTACAAGCATGGAAAGATGCACTTCACGAAGAGCAAGAAAAAACTGAAAATTTAATTCAGAATGATCAAGGTAATTTCCCTGACTCTGTAGATAGAGCATCTAAAGAAGAAGAATTTATGCTTGAACTTCGAAAAAGAGACAGAGAAAGGAAACTCATTTCAAAGATAGATCAGTCTATGAAGGATCTATCAGACAATTTTTACGGCTTCTGTGAAACTTGCGGTATTGAGATAGGAATTAAAAGACTTGAAGCAAGGCCTACTGCAACACAATGCATCGATTGTAAAACGATCGAAGAGATCAAAGAAAAACAACAATACGGATAAAGATGCCCAATGGATCTGATCAGGTCTACCTAGTTGCAGGCAGTAATTCTGGAAATTCACAAGATTACCTAAAAAAAGCTATTTTTTTTATCGATAAGATTAAAAACACAAAAATACTAACTACATCGTCAATCTATCAATCCAAAAGTTATGGCCCAATTAAACAAAGTGACTATTTAAATCAAGCTATCCATATTGAAACAAAATTAACTCCTCACAGGTTACTCGATGAGGTCTTATCTATCGAAAATAATTTAGGCCGAGTTAGAAAAGAAAGATGGGGGCCTAGAATAATCGATATAGATATTGTTTTTTATGGGGATGAAGAAATCTCAACTCCCAATCTTACTATTCCTCATTATGATTGGAAAAATAGAGATTTTTTTATTGCATGCTTGAAAGAAATAAGTTGCCCTTTCGTTGAGGGGAATGGTTTATCATTGAAAAGCGTAAAAAAGCTAATTTGAAAATGTCAGAAAAGATATACCCAGTGCCAAAAAAATCCAATCTTGTTCCGCTTATTTCTGAGCAGCAATACAGTGAACTTTATAAACTCTCTATAGATAACCCAAAAGAATTTTGGGGTAAGCAAGCTCTATCTAGATTGAATTGGATAAAGCCTTTTGATGATGTTCTTTCCACAAATATGAAAATAGCTGAGTTTGAGTGGTTTTCCAATGGAAAATTAAATGCTTGCTTCAATTGCATTGATAGACATCTTGAAAATAATGGCAATGACACAGCTTTCATTTGGGAAAGTGACGATGGCAGCTCATCTAAAAAAATTACTTATAAAGAATTATATGAAGAGGTTTGTCGATTATCTAATTTACTTAAATCAAGAGGAATAAAAAAGGGGGACAGAGTATGTATTTACATGCCTATGATTTTGGAGGCTATTTATTCAATGCTGGCATGCGCAAGAATTGGTGCAGTACATTCAGTTGTTTTTGGAGGATTTTCTATCGAATCTTTGAAAGACAGAATTCTTGATTCTGATTGCCAAACAATAATTACAGCAAATGAAGGTTTAAGAGGAGGTAAAAAAGTTCCGCTGAAAAACAATGTGGACTCCGCAGTTGAGCAATGTCCTAATGTTCACACTGTTATCGTTGTCAAAAATACAGATACAGCCATTAATTTAAATCCTGAGATTGATGTTAACTACTCTGACGTAATTTCAAATTTTGAGCCTTACTGTGAATGTGAGCCAATGGATTCTGAAGATCCACTTTTTATTCTTTATACGTCTGGTTCAACCGGAAAACCGAAAGGAGTCTTGCATACAACAGCTGGATATCTTCTCTCTTCTGGAATAACACACGAACTTGTATTCAATTATAGAAAAGACAAGGTTTATTGGTGCACAGCAGACGTAGGTTGGATAACTGGTCATACTTATATTGTTTATGGTCCTCTGATGAACTGTGCTACCTCAGTTATCTTCGAGGGAGTACCAACTTATCCCGATTATTCAAGATTTTGGGATATTGTGGATAAATACAAGGTAAATATTTTTTATACAGCTCCAACAGCGATAAGAGCATTAATGGCTCAAGGTGATGAGCATGTAAAAAAAACTGATAGAGGATCTTTAGAAGTTCTAGGAACAGTGGGAGAACCAATAAATCCAGAAGCTTGGGAATGGTATTTTAACGTGGTGGGCAATAGTCAATGTCCAATAGTTGACACCTGGTGGCAAACAGAAACTGGAACAATGATGATAACTGGCCTAGCTGCTTTAACATCACAGAAACCCGGAAGTGCTTCTAGGCCTTTTCTTGGAGTAAACCCAGTGCTTCTGGATGAAAATGGCAAAGAAGTATCTGGAGCAGGTTCAGGAAATTTAGCCATTAAAAATCCATGGCCCTCCCAAATTAGATCAGTATATGGAGATCATCAAAGATGCATTGATACATATTTCAAAACTTATCCTGGATATTATTTTACAGGGGATGGGGCTAAAAGAGATAAAGATGGATATTTTTGGATTACGGGAAGGGTTGATGATGTCTTAAATGTCTCAGGACATAGGCTTGGTACTGCTGAAATAGAAAGTGCATTAGTCTTGCACGAGCAAGTCGCAGAAGCTGCTGTCGTTGGTTATGACCATGAAATAAAAGGACAAGGAATTTATTGTTACGTCACCCTAATGATAGGTTCGTCGGGTCAAAGCTCTCTTAAAAAAGAATTAATTGATTTGGTAGCTAAAGAGATTGGTGCCATCGCTAAACCAGACATTATTCAATTTTCTCCAGACTTGCCCAAAACCAGGTCTGGAAAAATTATGCGAAGAATTTTGAGAAAAATTGCTGCAGATGAGATCAATGATCTTGGAGATACAACTACTCTTAATGATCCTAGTGTAGTTGACCATTTGATCAACAATAGATTAAATAAATAGATATGTTTTTTATAGATAGATCCAAAAAAGTCCTTATGGTGAATGAGCAGAATTCTCTTCCAGGGAGAATTAATGCATTAGAGTTTAATGAAAATCACTTTGTAAATGACTCTTCAATGAAAGGACCCTTTCCTGAAGGTATGTCTGAGATATTTCTTGGGATGGGCTGCTTCTGGGGAGCTGAAAGGCTTTTTTGGAACATAGAGGGGGTGCATGTTACTTCGGTAGGTTATGCAGGGGGCTTCACTCCTAATCCTCTTTATGAGGAAGTTTGTAGCGGTCTTACTGGACATACTGAGGTTGTGCATGTGGTTTTTGATCCCAAAACTATCTCCTTACAAGAAATCCTTAAGATTTTTTGGGAGGGTCATGACCCTACTCAAGGAATGAGACAGGGCAATGATATGGGAACACAATATCGATCAGCAATTTACTACTCTGATAAAAGTTTATTAGATCAAATCAAAAAAAGTGAAGTCAATTACAGTGAAGCTCTAAAAAAAGAGGGATACTCTGAAATAACTACTGAAATTCTTCCATTAAAAGATTACTTCTATGCTGAAGACTATCATCAACAGTATCTTGCAAAAAATCCAAATGGTTATTGTGGTATTGGAGGCTGCGGGGTAAGACTTCCAGATTAGAATTAACCCCAGATATAAATATCTTTATCTTGAGTTACTTTTTCTTCTTCTATCAACTTAATTAAGTGAGCTTCAAGAGAAGATTTTGCAATGCCATGCAAGTGACTTCCTACATCATCATAAACTTTTGGCAAAAGTTCATCTATCGTACATCTATTTAACTCAGTTATTGCATCAACAACTTTTTTTTCTCTATACATTCTATGACTTACTATCCAGTCAACAACAGCATTAGCATCTCGCATAGTTTTGCCATGTCCCGGAGCAATTGTTTCAATGCCAAGAGCTTTAAGCTTTTCCAAAGAATCAATATATTCCTTCATATTTCCATCGGGAGGAGAAATTACAACTGTAGATCCTTCCATGATGTGATCTCCAGTAAATAACATTTTCTCTTCTTCTAAGAAAAAACAAATATGATTGGATGCATGACCAGGAGTATGGATAGCTATCAAAGTATGATCGACTTCTTTAATCTCATCACCTTCTGAAAGCTCTCTATTTGGTTTAAAAGTTCTATCTTGATGCTTTGGGTGCTTGGCATACATTCCCATAACTGGGGCTGCGGTTCTTTGGTGGAGTAATTTTGCCCCAGGAGAGTGATCTGGATGCGTATGTGTCACAAGAATTTGTGATATGTCCTCTCCACAGATTTTAACAATATCTTTGATATGCTGTTCAATGGCTGGTCCGGGATCAATAACTGTGAAATTTTCTTTACCAACTATATAAGTATTTGTACCGGGTCCTGTAAAAACACTGGCGTTCCCAGCAGTTATTCTTTTTACTAAAGGTGATAACTCAGTGATCTTCATAACCTTTATCCCCTGGCAAAAGTCCCACTAGTTTTCCTTCTTCCATAAAAAATTTTGGAAGTATGGAGGGAGACTTTTGATAATTGTTCTTAGATTTATCGTCTAAAAGATCCTCAGTTGTTGAAAATCCTGAGATAGCTTCAAGATTTTTAATGGTTGGCATGATAATTGGAAAAGTCCCTTCAGCTCCTTTTGTGAGTGCCTCCTCTGGAGTAATCCAAGTACTCTTAACTCCCTCGCCACCATCGTGCTCAGCTTTTTGATGTTCCGGCGACAGTGCCACAAAAAACCTTGTATCGTATCTACGTTTTTCCATTTTTGGGGTAATCCAATGAGACAAAAATCCTAGATGATCTGTGGCAAGAGTCAGATTAAATTCTTCACAAAGTTCATTTAAAACATGCTCTCCGTTATTTAACTTGTCACGATAAGAGTCAAGAATTTTTTGTTGATCGCTATCTGGATTGAATAGTTTCTTGTCTTCGGTATAAGCTAAAAGAACTCCACATTCTTCGAAGCATTCTCTGATGCATGCTACCCAATAGCCTAAGCCTGAGAATTCGATGCCCAAGATTTCAGAAGCTTTTTGATCGTTCAGTCCTCCACATTTATTATAAAGGGACTCTTGATAGTCTTCTTGGTCTAACTTGCCGCCAGGAAAAACCCAAGCGCCACCAAAATTTGTTTTGGCTGCCCGTTGAATCATAAAAACCTCAGGAGTAGTTTCACCCTCTCTAACCAATAAGACTGTAGCAGCAGGAACAGGAGTTGCGGCCTTTTGGTTTGGGTCAGCTGGGGTACTAAACCTTATTTGCTGCTTTATCTCGAGATCTTTATCAGACATTAAGTAAAAAAATGTTTTTGAAAAGAAATAGAATAACACTATATTTACAAACGTCTAATTTAAAAAAATGGAAAACAAAGTAAGGTCAATACTAAAAAAACTTGAAAGAAAACCGAATGCTAGTAAACATGCTTTCGGACACGTCTTGGTTGTTGCCGGAGACATAGGATTTGGTGGAGCAGGAATTCTTGCGTCCACGGCAGCTATATCTTGTGGAGCCGGATTAGTCAGTCTAGCCACAAGATCAGAGAATGTAACTGCTGCGTTAAGCTATTGTCCAGAAGTCATGGCAATGCCCGTAAATTCTGGCCAAGATTTAGATAAGCATTTATTTAAACCTAGTGTGCTTTGTGTAGGACCAGGACTTGGAACCAATGCCTGGTCTGAGCAAGTTCTTTATAAATCTTTGCATGCTGCCAAGGAGAGAAATGTACCCATTTTGATTGATGCAGATGGATTGAATCTATTACCCAAGATCTTAGACTTTAAGATTTCTAAAAAAAATTTAATCATTACTCCGCATGAAGGAGAGGCAGTTAGGCTGTTAAAAGCTAATAAAATTAGCACTCAGAAGAATAGACAGAAAATCACAAAAAAATTATTTGATCTATATCCAGGCACTGTTGTATTAAAAGGCAAAGAAACAATTGTTTATGATGGAGGCTCTTTTTTAGTTTGTCCGGCTGGCAATCCCGGAATGGCTGTCGGAGGCATGGGTGATGTCTTAAGTGGCATGATTTCAGGCTATTTAGCACAAGGTCTCTCTTCAAAAGAAGCTTCAGTGTTGGGAGTTTTTCATCACGCAGTTGCATGTGATAGCCTGCAAGAAAATTATGGTCAAAGATCTCTTAGACCAAGTATTCTTCTGGATCATCTAGTTGATTTAGAGTTGTAATTCGTAAAAAAATCAATATAAAAATTGGAAGAATTAATCGGCGAAAAAAAAACTGAAGACAAAGCGAAAAATTTTGCCTCTTCAATCATAGGATTTAAGAATTCTCTTCTTATAAACTTAAAAGGAAATTTAGGAGCAGGGAAAACAACCTTCGTAAGAGGATTAATTCAAGAACTTGGCTTTGATGAATTTGTAAAAAGTCCAACCTTCACAATAGTGGAATCATACGAATCTAAAAATTTAAAAGTTTTTCATTTTGATTTATACCGAATTGAAAATGATAGAGAACTTCAAGCTATCGGAGTAGAAGATTATTTATCCGAAGAAAATGCCATTACTTTAGTTGAATGGCCAGAGAAATCAGAGAGATATTTTAACAATCCTGATTACATTGTTGAGTTGAATCATTGCAATAATGATGAAAAGAGGTTGATCAATATCATAGAGGATCCACATCGATAGATAACTTAACTTTGTTACCAATAATTTTATGATTTTCTAAAACTCTGTTGAGAGAATTATGTAATAAAGTTCTGTTTTTACTTTTTGCTGAAATTTGCCACCTAAAGATGTTTCTTCTTTTTTCATTGATGCATGGTTGAGGTCCTACAACATCAATATGAGGATTAACAAACATACTTCTAATTTTATTTAATTCCTCCTTGCAGGAGATATAAGATGTTGATTCTGTTATTAGATTAATCGAATGATAAAAAGGAGGGAGCTTATTTTGTTCTCTTTGCTGAAGAAGATTTTCTGAAAGAGTCTCAAAAGAAGATTCAACTACTTTTTCAAGACTTGGATGCTCAGGCACAAAGGTCTGAATTAATACCTTTCCAGACTTACTGCCTCTACCTGATCTGCCTGATACTTGTGTGATTAGTTGGTTCATTCTTTCCGTTGCTCTGAAATCAAGACTGTAGAGACTAAAGTCCCCATCTAAAATAACTACCAAGGTTATATCTGGGAGATGGTGACCTTTGGCAAGAATCTGCGTACCAACCAGAATCATAGGATCGCCCTTTAATGGTTGGGCTAGCAAAGCATTGAGATCTTTTTTATATGAAATGTCACTATCTATTCTTAGTATAGGAAAATCAGGGAAAATGGTTTTTAAAGACTCCTCTAATTTTTCGGTTCCTGCTCCATAAAAGGATAACTCATTGTTTGGGCAAACTTTGCACTCTTGAAAGTAATTTTCTGCATATCCACAGTGATGACAGGAGTATTTATTAGTTTGTTTATGATAGACCATCCTAACATCACAATTTGGACAATTAGGTGACCACCCACATGACTCACAAACAACCACAGGTGAATAACCTCTTCTATTTTGAAAAATCATCACCTGATTGCCATTGGTGAGTTCTTTCTTAATTTCTGCGATCGTATTTGTGGCAAGCCCGGAAATAATTTCTTTCCCTCGCAGATCAATCAATTCTAATGTTGCCTTACCAGCATCATTTACTCTTTTAACAAGTTTATTCAAAGCATATTTTTTTAATTTTGCGTTGTTGAATGACTCAAGACTTGGAGTAGCAGATGCCAAAATAACCGGACAATCATGCAACTTGGCCTTGTAGATGGCTGCATCTCTTGCTGAATAACATGGCATCTCATTTTGTTTATAGGAAGAATCATGCTCTTCATCAACGATAATAAGTCCTAAATCAGGAGTTGAAGTAAAAATTGAAGATCTTGTTCCTAGGATAATTTTTGCATTTGATGACTGTATTGACTTCCAAGATCTTTGTCTCTGTTTGTTAGATAAGGAAGAATGCATTGTGACTACCTTATTCCCAAATCTAGTTTTGAGAGATTTTTCTAAAGATCCAGTCAAGCCGATCTCAGGAACCAAAACCGCAACTTGCTTTTGTTTTTCTAACACATCTCTAACAATGTGCATATATGTCTCAGTTTTACCGCTTCCAGTGACGCCAAACAAAAGATGTACCTTAAAGGATTTTAAAGATTCCTTGAAAGACTCATAGGCTAAATTTTGCTCACTGCTAAGTTCAAGAAAATTTTCTGTGCTTCTGTATTTAATTTCTTCTTTATATTTGACTTTCTTTTTAGAAATGAGCTCTTTCTTTATAAGCTCTCTGAGAATTCTTGAATCATATGAAAAACCCTTCAAGCCATGACGTGTAGCAATTTTTTCTTTTCTAAAATAAGACAACATTTCAAGTTGTTTAGGAGATTTTTTTAGGAGATCTTCGCTATAAAATTCTCCTTTTTGAGTAAGCTCAAAAATCTCTTGCTCATCTGGGATTTCAATCTCTTTCCTCATTGAAGGAGGAAAAAAAAGCTTAGCAACCTCTCCTATTGGAGTTTTGTAGTAATTTGATAGCCATGAAATTAATTCAATATCTTTTTCATTGAGTAATTCTTTGTCATCTAAAACAGAATCAATAAATTTTAAGTCCTTTTGAAAATTAGACTTCTTAGATGAAGAAATCACCACTCCAATTAAAGTTCTTGAGCCAAAAGAAACTCTTACTCTAGTTCCTGGGAGTATTTGATTTTTGCTGAAATATGAAAAACTACTCCTTACAGGCACTGGAACTGCTACTTCTATAACATTGTATTCAGAATCTTCCATATGTTGATAATAAAAACTTCTCTGGTATCATGCCGTCACTAAATTTATTAAGCAAACCAAGTGAAAAGAGACATTCATCCAGAATACAGAGAAGTACTTTTTCATGATACAAGTGTAGATCAGTAC
This sequence comes from uncultured SAR86 cluster bacterium, assembly GCA_902526045.1. GTDB lineage: Bacteria > Pseudomonadota > Gammaproteobacteria > Magnimaribacterales > AG-339-G14 > CACNYO01. The sequence goes on from CABZJI010000001.1 coordinate 16,081, forward strand.
TTTCTTATTCCTTCGACCATTCAAACAGATCAAACAAAAGAATGGGAAGGAAAATCCTATCCCTATTGTCCACTTGATATATCTTCAGCTTCTCATCCATTCTATACAGGTAAGCATAAATTAGTTGATACAGGTGGAAGAGTTGATAAATTCAATAAAAGGTTTAAAAAAACTTCGACAAAAGCTAAGTCTGAGGAACCTCCTGTAGTTGAAGAGGCGGCAGCTGAGACTCCTGTAGTTGAAGAGGCGGCAGCTGAGACTCCTGTAGTTGAAGAGCCGGCAGTTGAGACTCCTTCTGAAGATGAATCTGCAGAAGAACCCAAGTCTTAATTAAAATTTATAAATCAACAACTTTGATAGTTCATCTTGTTACATGAATTCGGAAAATATTAGAAATATTGCAATTATTGCTCATGTTGATCATGGTAAAACTACACTGGTAGACAAGCTTCTAGAGCAATCTGGAACTTTAGATAGAAAGGATTTAGGATCGGAAAGGTTGATGGATTCTTTTGATCAAGAGAAGGAAAGAGGCATCACCATACTTGCCAAAAATACTGCTATAAATTGGAAAGATTACAAAATAAATATTGTAGATACTCCAGGTCATGCTGATTTTGGTGGAGAAGTTGAAAGAATTCTATCTATGGTTGATTCAGTACTACTTTTAGTTGATGCAGTTGATGGACCAATGCCTCAAACAAGATTTGTTACTGAAAAGGCTTTTGAACAAGGTCTTAATCCAATATTGCTGATTAATAAAGTTGATAGAGATGGTGCAAGGCCAGATTGGGTATTAGATCAGGTTTTTGATTTATTCGATCGCCTGGGTGGTAATGATGAACAAATGGATTTTGATGTTATTTATACATCAGCACTGAATGGAGTCGCTGGATTGGAACCTGATGAGATTAAAGAGGATATGTCTCCTTTATTAGATTTGATAATTGAAAAAGTTCCTTCTCCGAAAGTTGATGAGAGTAAGCCGTTTCAAATGCAAATCAGCGCTTTAGATAGTAATGAATATGTTGGTGTAATAGGCATTGGAAGAATTAAAGCTGGAAAAATTAAACCCAATGATCCAGTGATTATTGTTGATTCAGATAAAAAAGAAAGGAAAGGAAAAGTTCTGCAAGTGATGAGTCACAGCGGCCTAGAAAGAATTGAAGTATCTGAGGCAGATGCAGGAGATATTGTTTGTGTTTCAGGAATTGAGAAACTCTTCATCTCAGATACTTTATGCTCTCCTGAAAATATATCTTCACTTCCTCCTCTAAAAGTAGATGAGCCTACCGTAAGTATGACTTTTCAAGTAAATGATTCTCCATTTGCAGGACGTGATGGAAAGTTTGTTACATCAAGAAATATAAAGGAGCGATTAGAACAAGAATTGCTTAGTAACGTTGCATTACGCGTCAAACAGGGAGAATCACCTGATAAATTTATCGTATCCGGTAGAGGAGAACTTCATTTATCAGTCCTTATAGAAAGCATGAGAAGAGATGGATTTGAGCTGGGAGTTTCCAAACCTGAAGTTATTCAAAAAGAAGTTAATGGTGAAATCCATGAGCCTTATGAACAAGTAGTGATTGATATAGAGGAAGAGTTTCAAGGACCAATCATGGAAGAGATGGGTCTTAGAAAAGCAGAGTTAAGAGATATGGTACCGGATGGAAAAGGAAGATTAAAACTAGAATTTTTAGCTCCCTCAAGGGGTATCATTGGCTTTAGGTCTCAATTTTTAACTTTAACCAGTGGGACGGGAATTTTTACAAGCGTTTTTGAAAAATACAACAAAGCTAAAACAAGTGAACTTAAGAATAGACAAAATGGAGTCTTAGTTTCTATGGCGGCTGGAAAAACACTAGCCTATTCATTATTTAATCTACAAAACAGAGGAAAATTATTTGTTGGTCACGGTATAGACGTATACAAAGGACAGATCGTAGGTTTGCATTCTAGAGAAAATGATCTGCCCGTGAATCCCACAAAAGCAAAACAATTAACAAATATCAGAGCAGCGGGAACAGATGAAAATCTAATTCTTACTCCGCACATAAATCATTCCTTAGAGCAAGCATTGGAGTTTATTGAAGAAGATGAGCTAGTCGAGGTTACTCCAAGCCATCTTAGACTGCGAAAAAAAGACTTTACTTTCTAAGCCAACTATAAACCTGAAGATCCGAACCCTTTGTCTCCTCTCTCTGAGGTGGAAAACTCTTTCACTATTGAAAAATTTGGATTCATAACCTGCAAGAAAACCATTTGGGCAATTCTCGTTCCAGGTTCAACTGTGAATGTGTCATCAGATCTATTCCATAAAGAAACCATAATTTCCCCTTGATAATCCGAATCAATTAAACCAACCAAGTTACCTAAAACAATCCCGTGCTTATGACCTAAACCAGATCTTGGAAGAATAAAAGCAGCGTAAGCAGGATTATCTATATGGATACTAAAACCAGTAGGCACTAATACGGAGTCGTTTGGATTAATAAAAATATCCTCTTCAACACATGCACAGAGATCTAGGCCAGCAGAACCAGAAGTCTGAAAGGCGGGTAGCGGAAATTCTTTACCTAGATTTTCATTAAGGATCTTAAATTTTACATTTAAAGGCGCATTAGATTCTTTCTGATTTTTGCCTGTGAAGGTTTTAATAATATCAGGCAGAAAGAAACCCAATATTCTGAACAATAACCACCTAATCACGTTAAATTATCAGAGATATATTTGATTATTTCCCTTGAAACTTTCTCTTTCGAAGATTTATTAATTTTCCTTGAATTTTTTTCTGAAATTAAGTGCACTTCATTATCATCAGAATCAAATCCAATCTCAGCATTTGAGACATCGTTTGCTATGATTAGATCAAGCTCTTTATCAGAAAGTTTGAGTTTAGCGTTATCAAGAACGTTCTCAGTTTCTGCTGCAAACCCAATTACTTTTTTATTTGGATGAGCTTTTTTGACGCTTGCCACAATGTCAGGATTTTCTTCTAAGAGAATGTTGTTTGCATCAAGTATCTGTTGCTTTTTGATTTTTTGATTTGAAGGATGAGATGGCTTGATATCACAAACTGCAGCAGTTGCGATGAAAATATCTATCTCATCTATCATTTCATTTACTTTGTCATACATTTGTTTTGCAGTTTCAACATCATGTCTGAATATTCTTTGAGGCTTGGGTAAATTAACTGGCCCGGATATCAAACTAACAAAAGCACCTTCATCGCAAGCTGCTTCTGCTAAAGCAAAGCCCATTTTTCCTGAACTACGATTTGAAATGTACCGCACGGGATCAATCATCTCTCTCGTTGGACCAGCAGTAATTAAAATTTTCTTTCCTGCCAAAAGGCCTTTACTAAAGTTCAAGGAAACTTGTTGAATAATATCTGATGGTTCTGTCATCCTCCCTGGACCGGTGTCACCACAGGCTTGAGTTCCAACGTCTGGGCCAATAAAAATAAAGTTTTTTTCTGCAAGAGTGGATATATTATTTTGTGTCGCCCCGTCTCTCCACATGGCCTGATTCATTGCCGGAGCAACAAAAATGGGGGCATCGGTAGATAAAGCAACCGCGCTAAGAAGATCATCGCCTCTGCCTAATGCTAATTTTGCAATTGAATCGGCTGTGCACGGTGCAATAACAATGATATCAGACCACCTAGCCAATTCTATGTGCCCCATTGCAGCCTCAGCACCAGGGTCAAGAAGATCTGAATGAATTGAGTTGCCGGAAAGAGCCTGCATAGTTAAAGGTGTGATAAATTCTTGAGCTGACTTAGTCATCAAAACCCTCACATCAGAACCAGAGTTTTTAAATAGCCTCACCAATTCAGCAGATTTATAGGCGGCAATGCCACCAGTCACGCATAAGAGAACCCTTTTATTTATTAGCTGATCCATAATGCGAAATATAACTTAGATAGGTTTTCTTAACCATTAGTTTCTGGTATAAATCATGCCTCAGATTTATAAAAAATATAGTTATGTCAAAAGTTTGTCAGGTAACAGGAAAAAAACCAATGGCAGGAAACAATGTTTCCAAGGCATTAAACCGAACGAAAAGAAGGTTTTTACCTAATCTTAATCAACATAAATTTTGGGTTGAATCCGAAAAAAAGTACATTTCTCTTACCGTTTCTGCAAAAGGAATGAGAATCATTGATAAGAAAGGAATTGATGAAGTTTTAAAGGATATTAGATCGAGAGGAGAAAGAATATGAGAGAAAAAATTAAGTTAGTCTCTTCTGCCGGAACAGGACATTTTTATACTACGGATAAAAATAAAACTTCCACTCCAGATAAAATTGAGATGATGAAGTTTGATCCAAAAATTAGAAAAAGAGTTATCTACAAAGAAGAAAAAATTAAATAGTGACTATTTCAGGCTTATACCTAGCCTCTAAATCACCTCGAAGAAAAAATATTCTTAATCAGTTGATGGTTGATTTTGAAGTTCTTGAAATTGAGGTTGATGAAGATGAGATTCAAGACGAAGGTCCACAAGATTATCTTGACCGAATAGTAAAATCTAAAGTCATAGCTGCTGGAAATAAAATTCTTCAAGAGAGTTTATCTCTTAAGCCCTTTTTGGTGGCCGATACAGTGGTTAGTCATAAAAATAAAATCTTTGGAAAACCAACTACCAAAGATCATGCTTATAGAATGTTGAAAGAATTATCTGGAACCACTCATACCGTAACAACAGGAATAGCTTTAGGTCATATTTCTGAATCAAAAGAAATAGAGTTTGTTCAGAATCATTCACACACAGTTGTAGAAATGAAATCCTTATCTGAAAGTGAGATCGAGAGATATGTATTAACTGAAGAGCCAATGGATAAAGCAGGAGGTTATGGCATTCAAGGGTTAGGAGCTTCTTTTGTGAAAGGTATTGGAGGTTGTTATTTCAATGTGGTTGGCTTACCAATCCAAGAAACCTGCTCGCTTTTTGATGACTTAAATATCACTTATTGGTCAAACAAAGAATAAATTTTTATTGATATGATGCCTTAATGGTAATCATAAAATCATTTACCGCAGCTGTAATTGGTGCACTATTGGTTCTTTCTTTTGAACCATTTGATTTATGGTACCTAAGTCCAATTTTTTTGGCTGGCTTGTGGAGATTGCTAGTACTTGAATCTCCAAAAAATACTTTTGTAATAAGTTTTTTCTTTGGCTTGAGCTTTTGGGTGCTTGGAGCTGGTTGGGTTGAAAATAGCATTGTTAATTACGGTGGCGCTTCAAAGCTTGCTGCTTATACTTTTGTTTTTCTTATTGCTACATTTTTGAGCTTATTTCAAGCATCGAGTTTCTTTGTCATGAGTTTACTTCGTCTCAATGATCATTACAGATTGATTCTAGCGTTTCCTGTATTTTATGTTTTTGGAGAATATTTGAGAGAGTTTTTATTCACGGGATTGCCTTGGTTATATATTGGATATTCAAGCTTAAATAATTTTTTCCTCAACGGTTATATTCCAGTCATAGGTGTATTTGGAATGTCATTTTTGATATGTCTACTTGCAAGTCTACTGGGTTCCATAATTTTTTTTCAAAGATTAAGAAAGTCACATTTAATTTTGGGATTGATCTTCATTAGTTTGTTTACTCTCAACGCAACTTGGTTATCAACTAAATCCTGGACTGCAAAGACCTCTAGTTTTCAAGCCGTTATTGTTCAACCAAATATCGATGTTCTTGAAAAATGGAGTCGAGATGGTCAGGTAAAATCTAGAAACTATTTTTCTAAGGTATTCTTTGATGAACTTATTGATAAAGATAACTCAAAAGAAAAAATCATATTTTTTTGGCCAGAAGTATCTTTGCCGGGCTTATTTTCTAGGTTTGAGGTTTTTTTAAAGGGCTTATCAAGCACCTTAAAACTTGCAAATGCAGGCGCAGTGGTCGGGATGCTTGATGAAAAAAAGGATGAAGGTTATGTAAATTCTTTGAAGGGTATAGGTATTTTACAAGGAAATTATGAAAAAAAACGCCTTGTTCCTTTTGGAGAATATCTACCTATGGGTGAACTATCAGGATATTTATTTAATCTGTTTCAATTAGATAGACCTAATATTGTCAAAGGAGCTGATAAGTCTTTCATTTCAGGAGATGACCTCATAATAGGAAGTAGCATTTGTTATGAGATTGCTTATCAAGATGATGTTGCTTTTCAAGCAAAAAATTCGGATGTGATATTTTCTGCAAGTAATGATAACTGGTTTGGCACCACCATAGGTCCACATCAGCATCTTCAAATTGCTAGATATCGAGCTGCAGAAAATCAAAAGCCCCTCTTACGAAGCACTTCCACCGGCATATCAGCTGCAATAGATTTTCGCGGACAAGTTATTAAACAAATTCCTACATTCGTTAACTTCAATGATAAAAATGAGTCATACGATGGTCAGATATTGAAAGCAAGAATCAATGCAAGAAGTGGCTTAACGCCTTATAACGAGAATGGAAAATATCCATTTCTTTATCTAATTTTATTTATTTTTATTGCCCAAATTTTAAGAAGGTTTATATTTGATAGATGAGAATTATTTCGCTGATATCGATTTTTTTGTTATTTTCTTGTTCAACAATGTTGCTAGATAAAAAAAAATATAATTATGAGGAACTTCAAAATGAAAGGTCCTTTATTCATATCGACCTGAATGAACAAAAATTATATTACCAAGAAGGTAATCGAGTAATCGACTTTCCTATTTCATCATCCAGCTACGGTATTGGCAGCGAGGAAAATTCTTATAAAACCCCCCTCGGTCTGCACGAAATATCTGAAAAAATAGGAAATGATCTACCTTTGGGGGCTGTGATGAAAGGAAGAGTTTGGAATCAGGAAATCATTGAGCCGATTATTGAAGATATCGACATTGAAGAAGACGTTATAACTTCAAGAATTATGTGGCTTGATGGCTTAGAACCAGGGAAAAACAAAGGATATGGGATAGATTCAAAAGCTAGATATATCTACATTCATGGAACTGCAGAAGAAGGACTCATCGGAAAACCTGCATCGTTGGGTTGCATCAGAATGATCAACAAGGATGTAATAAGGTTATTTGATATGGTTGGAGTTGGAACCAAGGTATTGATTTATTCCCAATCGTAACCAAATAAACAATATGAAAGTATTATCTTTATTGTTTCTTTTTGCCTCGTCACTGGTGTTTGCTGACGATTCGTCATGCAAAAACCTGCTTGATCACGACGTTCGTATATTAGCTTCATCAGATTCCGAAAACCTTTGCGAATACAACGATAAAGTTATCATGGCGGTCAATGTTGCTAGCTCGTGCGGATTCACCTATCAATACGAAGGCTTAGAGAAAATTTACGATAAATATAAACAGAAAGGCTTCATTGTCTTGGGATTCCCCTCTAGAGATTTTTTATATCAAGAATTTAAAGATGAAGACAAAACAAAGGAATTTTGTAAGACAACTTACGACGTTTCTTTTCCCTTGTTCGCAACCTCCAAAGTAAGAGGTGACAGAGCAAACTCATTTTACAAAGATCTTGCTAGAAATTCTGGAGAAGAACCTTCTTGGAATTTCAGTAAATATTTGATTTCTAAAAACGGTGATATAGAGCTAATACCTCATACCACTAATCCTGATTCTCCAGAGGTGATGGAAAAAATAGAAGCTCTTCTTTAATCTATTACTTCTACACCGTTTTGTGTTGCTACTATAATCTTGGTAACTGTCTTCTGGGCAAAGATTCCGTTCTCAACTACTCCTGGGATTCTGTTTAATCTAATTTCTAATTCATAGGGAACAGCGTAATCCAAATTCAATACATCTAGTATTTGGTTTCCCTGATCGGTGACAAATCCTGTTCTATAGGTTGGCTTCCCGCCTAGCTTAACTATTTCTCTCGCAACAAAGCTTCGCGCATATTCCAAAACCTCAATTGCTAGAGGAAAAGAGCCAAGCCTATTTACTTTTTTTGATTCATCCACAATACAAATAAATTCTCTTGCAGAGTAAGCTATTATTTTTTCTCTTGTGAGAGCTCCGCCTCCGCCTTTTATAAGTTGCTTCTTATCATCATACTCATCAGCTCCATCAATATATATATCTGGACCACCGACATCGTTTAGTAACGAAACTTCAATGCCTTTTTGTTCAAGAAGTATTGAGCTTCTTTCAGAGCTTGAAACCGCAGCTTTAAAGACAGGATTTTTCTCAGCTAACATTTCGATAAAGAAGTCAACGGTAGAGCCTGTACCAATACCTATAATTGAGTCCTCGTAAAGTTTAGGCAATATAATATCTAGTGCTTTTGCAGCAGATTGGCGCTTTAAATTTTCTTGATCAGGGCTCATTGAAGTGCTTTTACATTGATTAACAGTATAATACAGCGCTTTTAAGGGATTCATGACTAAAAAGAGACAGATCATAGAGAAAATCATTTCATCTAAAGTGTATGATATTGCTCAAATTACCCCGATAGATAAGGCTAGTAACTTATCTAAGTCTTTAAAAAATAATATCTTTTTAAAGAGAGAAGATCTGCAACCTACTCACTCGTTTAAAGTTAGAGGCTCGTATAACAAAATTGAGCATCTTTACAGAAAAAAAAATGTTCAGCATGTAGTGACTGCATCAGCAGGCAATCATGCTCAAGGTGTTGCTTTGGCAGCAAAACATTTAAAGATTAAAGCTACAATTTTTATGCCCCTTACAACTCCTAAAATAAAAGTTAATTCTGTAAAAATGTTAGGAGCTAAAGTTAAGCTGACAGGGAATAATTTTGATGAGAGTGCATTAGCTGCTAGCAAATACTGCAGTCAATACAACTTGGATTTCATTCATCCATTTGATGATGATCTGGTGATAGCCGGACAAGGAACTGTTGGTTTAGAAATTGCAAATCAATTTACCGATAACATCTATGCAGTTTTTATTGGTTCCGGTGGAGGTGGTCTGGTTTCTGGAGTGGGAGAATATTTAAAATCCATAAGACCCGATATAAAAATAATAGCTGTTGAATCAGAAGACTCTGCCGCACTACATCAAACCTTAAATTCTGGGAAAAGAATTAAGCTTAAAGAGGTTGGCTTATTTGCTGATGGAACAGCAGCAAAACAAGTAGGCAAGAAAAATTATCCTATTATCAAAGACGTTGTTGATTATTCGATGACAGTAAATATTGATGAGATTTGCTCGGCGGTTAAAGATACTTTTATCGACACAAGAACTATACCTGAGCCGTCGGGAGCGCTGGCTCTTGCTGGATTGAAAAAGTATGTCTCTAGATATGGTTTAAAAAAGAGAAACTTAATTGCAATTTATTGTGGCTCAAACCTTAACTTTGAGATGCTCGCCCCAATAGTAGATAGGTCTAGTATGGGTGAACAAAAAGAAGTTTTCTTGGGAGTTCAGATTCCAGAGGTACAAGGAAGTTTTATAAAGCTTTGCTCAGCTATTGGAAATAAAAATATCACTGAGTTTAGTTACAGAATGGATGATTCTCTCACTGCAAAAGTATTTTTAGGTCTTGAACTAGAATCAAAGCATAAGAAAGAATTGTCTATAAAGTCTCTCAAAAAGAAATTTTCTGTTATTGATTTATCTGAAGATGAAGTCTCTAAGGTTCATTTAAGGCATATGTCTGGTGGAAGAGGACCAGCTTTTAATGAGGAAGAGAGCGAAGAGATATACATGGTTGATTTCCCGGAAAAACCTGGAGCGCTTTTATTTTTCTTAGAGTCACTTGGAAATCAATGGAACATTTCTCTCTTCCATTACAAAAATCAAGGAGCTTTGTATGGTGGAGCCTTGATTGGTTTTAAGGTAAAAAGAAACTCTAAGAAAAAACTGGAAAGGAAATTAATCTCCATAGGGTTTCCGTTCACTAATCAAACTTCAAGTAAGGCTTATCAAGCCTTTTTAAAATAATTCAGTCCGACATTATTATTTGATCGAACTTCATGTCGAATTCCTGATCATCAAATTTTATTTTCTGATATTTATAAGCGATTCCAATTTTGATAATTCTTTCATTTAATTTTTTAGCGTATCTGTCGTAAAAACCCCCTCCTCTTCCAAGTCTTTTGTAGGATTCAGAAAACCCAATCATGGGAATTAAAATTGCCTCAAAGGAGGCTTTCTTTGCTTTTGTAAATTTTGGCTCATTAATTCCTAAAGAATTTTTTTTATACTCAGTACTAGAATCTATTGAGAAGAAATCAAGTTGTTTTATGGAGAGATTAACTTTTGGCAGAAAAACTTCTGTTCCTTTTTCTATAAGCAGTTTATTAAATTCTTCCGTAGGAAATTCATCTGAAAGAGATGCATAGCTGGCTATTGAATTGTACTCACCAAAATATTCTATTGCTCTGCTGAACAAAATTTTTGTTTCTTTTTCTTTTTCAGATTGATTTAGGATTGACAACCTTCTTTTAATTTCAGACCGTGCATCCTCTTTGTTCATTAAGGAAGTTTCCCAGATTACCGTTAACAAAACTAGACCTGAACCGTCAAGTTCAGGGCGGGAAAATCACCCGCTATCAGGCTGCCCTTAGGGCGCTCAACAAGCAAGGTATCAAGTCCCTTGATTTTAATTATCGGCTCGAGGTTTATTTTGTATATCGAATAACCCAGGAAACAAAGAAATTATAATTCTTATATCAAAGTTTTGAAAGCTCTGATATTTCTGAGACCAGCTTGAAATTAAGATCTTCATCTTCCTCTTCTGGAATATCTGCTTCTTCAGTTTGACTGCTCTGTAATTCTTTCTTGGTTTCTTCCTTTGGAGATTCTGGCTGATCTATACTTTCAATCACCTCAGCTCCTTGAGATTGAAGTTTTACCAGATCAGAGGAGATATCCAATGCTGCCAGTACTGAAATTCTCTCCATCGGAAGAGTTTTTAATTTTCTTTTTGTTGATTTAATTTTTTTGTCCAGTTTTTCAGCTGCTTCTAATAGGTGAGCTTGCTCTTCGATTGGGCACTGAAGTTTGTATTCCAAGCCTCCAATTTTTATTGAAATAATTTCTTCTTCCATAGTTATAGATTATCCACTTTATCGATTAAATTCTCTATATTTTCTAGCGCTTCATCCATGCCTTTTTTTAAATTGATATTTTCAAGTTTAAGCTTTTTATTTTTCTTTCTTAAATCTTGATTAGCTTCTCTAAGTTTTTTTGACATTTCTAGAAGCTCTTTTATGTTTTCTTCAATAGAAACTTTAGACATTCAATTATTCTAACATTCCGTACATAAAAAAAAGCACCCTTTGAAAACTCTTAGGGTGCTTCTTTTTCCAGAAGAAAGTTAGAACAAGTCGTTATTCATTACTTTGTTCCATGCTTTGATGAAATCCTTAGTGAATTTTTCAGATGAATCATCTTGAGCGTAAACTTCAACGTAAGCTCTTAACTGAGAATTTGAACCAAATACTAGGTCGGCTCTTGAAGCAGTTCTAGCTTTTTCACCAGAGACTCTATCGAAAGCTTCGTAAGAGTTTCCAGTTCCGTTAGGTTTCCACTGAACTCTCATATCCAAAAGTGTTTTGAAGTAGTCATTAGATAAAGTATCAGAGTTCTCTGATACCAAACCGTAATCGCTCGCAGTAATACCTAGGGATCTCATGCCACCAAGAAGAACTGTCATCTCTGGAGCAGTTATGCCTAAAAGTTGAGCTTTATCGAGCATCATTTCTTCAGCACTGACATCCAAACCGGAACGATGATAGTTTCTAAATGCATCTGAGAATGGCTCTAGATAAGCAAAAGATTCTTCATCAGTTTGCTCTTGAGAAGCATCTCCTCTTCCCGGTGTAAAAGGCACTTCCGCACCAGAAGCTTTCTCAATCGCTAAGTTACCAGCAAGAACAATAATATCTGCCATGGATACTCCAGTATCTTTGGAGATACCTTCATAAGCTAAGAGAACTTTGGATAGTTGCTCTGGTTTGTTTACTTCCCAGTCTTTTTGGGGAGCTAACCTCAATCTTGCACCGTTAGCACCGCCTCTAAGATCTGATCCCCTGTAGGTAAAAGCACTTGCCCAAGCAGTCTCGGTCATCTCTTGAATGCTTAAACCAAGATCATCTATCTTGCTTTTCACAACTGCGACATCATAATCGGAATTTCCAGAAGGAACTGGATCTTGCCATATGAGTTCCTCCTCAGGCACTTCAGGACCTATGTAGTTTGACTTCGGACCCATATCTCTGTGAAGTAACTTGAACCAAGCTTTAGCAAAAGCATCGGCAAACTCATCAGGATTTTCGTGAAAGTGCTTTGAAATCTTGTAATATTCAGGATCTTCTCTTAAAGCAATATCAGTAGTTGCCATAATTGTAGGTTCTTTTATGGAAGGATCATGTGCGCTTGGAGCCATATCTTCCTCTTCTTGATCAACTGCATACCATTGATGAGCACCAGCAGGACTTTTGCCGAGCTTCCATTCGTATTTGAATAGAAGATCAAAGTAACCGTTATCCCACTTGATTGGATTTGTGGTCCAGGCTCCTTCAAGACCACTGGTTATGGAATCAGCTCCAAGCCCTGATCCATGTTTGTTGGTCCAACCAAGGCCCATTTGTTCTATAGGCGCACCTTCTGGTTCATCTTCTACTAATTCAGCATCTCCTGCTCCATGACATTTTCCGAAAGTATGACCTCCAGCAACAAGAGCGACAGTCTCGTAATCATTCATAGCCATTCGACCGAATGTTTCTCTGATATCGTGAGCACTGGCTAGAGGATCTGGATTTGCATCTGGACCTTGAGGATTTACATAGATCAAACCCATTTGAACAGCAGCCAAAGGGTTATCTAGTTCCCTTTCACCTTTATACCTTTGATTTTCGAGCCACTCTTCTTCGACTCCCCACAGAATGTCTTCCTCAGGACCCCAAATGTCATCTCTTCCTCCACTGAAACCGTAGGTTTTTCCTCCCATAGATTCTATGGCAACGTTTCCGGACAAGATAAGGAGATCTGCCCAACTAATTTTGTTGCCGTATTTTTGCTTTATCGGCCATAACAATCTTCTAGCTTTATCTAGGTTGCCGTTATCAGGCCAACTGTTCAAAGGTGCGAAACGCATTGCTCCAGTACCTCCGCCTCCACGGCCATCTGTGCTTCTGTAAGTTCCCGCTGCATGCCAGGTTAGTCTTACGAAAAAAGGACCGTAGTGACCGAAGTCAGCAGGCCACCAATCTTGAGAGTCGGTCATAAGATCGTTTAGATCTTGTTTGAGCGCAAAGTAATCAAGCTTTTCGAATTCTGCTTTATAGTCAAAATCTTCTCCAAGAGGATTTGATTTTTTGTCGTGTTGGTGAAGAATGTTTAAATTTAATTGATCGGGCCACCAATCTTTTGTGGATTGACCCGTCGAACTGTTACTAGTCATAGCCCCGTGCATTACTGGGCATTTACCTTCTGTAGCCTCTGCCATGTTGTACCTCCATAAAAAGAAACCAATGATATTTTACTTAATTATATATATTGATAAATATATTAAAATCTTATTTAATGTTCGAAAAAACAATACATTTATGATCAGTATTAAACAAATAAATTATGCTCTTACAGTGGCAAAAACTTTGCATTTTCGAAGAGCTGCAGAAATCTGTTTTGTATCTCCTTCAACTTTGAGCAATGCCATAACTGAAATGGAAAATCAGTTGGGCGTCAAAATCTTCGAAAGAGATAATAAAAAAGTCTTCGTGACCGAACTGGGGAAAGAAATACTTGAAAAATCTAAAACAATCAAAATGCAGCTTGAGGATATACAAAAAATCTCTGAATCTACGAAAGCGCCTTTATCTCATAACTTATCTATAGGGATTATTCCAACTATAAGTCCTTTCATTCTGCCTTACTTATTGCCAAAGTTAAGTGTTGATTACCCTAAACTGAAACTTAAAGTAACTGAGGCGCAGTCTGAAAACCTTTTAGTCATGCTCGAAAACGGTGAAATAGATATGGCTGTTCTTGCGCTCCCTTATAATATTAAAGGGCTGAAATCCTATAAATTCTGGCAAGAAAACTTCTATTGGATCAGCACAAAAAAAGATACCAGAAGTAAAAGAAATAAAATCAAAGCAAAAGATCTTGATTTGAATGAACTCATCCTTTTAGAAGAAGGTAATTGTCTGAAAGATCATGTTCTTTCAGCCTGTAAAATTTCCAAAGATACTCAACACGATATAAAAGCAACTAGCTTAAATACTCTCATTCAGTTGGTAAAAGGTGGCATGGGAACAACTTTAATTCCTGAGATGGCTCTGGAGCAACTTATTAAAGGTAACAAAAATCTTTCGATGACAGAATTAGATGAAAACGGACCGCATAGAGAAATTGCCATAATCGTCCGTCAAAATTATTCTGGAATGAGAGATGCTGAAATCTTGTGTTCAATACTAAGAACAGAACTTGATATACGATTTTCAAAGCAATAAATTACATAAATAAATCTAGGTTAAAATAAATAGATGAATACTTATCAAAAAAGAAGAGATGAACTAGTTAATTCTTTGCCAAAAAACTCCTTGGTTCTGATTGCTTCGGCTGATGAAATTATCAGAAACAATGATGCCATGTTCTCTTTCCGTCAGAACAGTGATCTTTTGTATTTATCTGCTTTTAACGAGCCTGACTCTATTGCTTTATTTGATACTGACAATAAAAAATTTCATCTATTTTGCAGAGACAAAGATCCCCTTCGAGAACAGTGGGATGGAAAAAGATTAGGATACAAAGGAGCATCTGATATTGGTGCAGATGAAGGGCATGATATTAAAGAATTTGATTCAAAATTCTTAGAGTTGATAAAAAACAAAGAAAGGATTTATTTACAAAAGGACAACATCCATCTTTCAACAAAAATTGATGCTCTCGTAGATCAGGCAAAAAAGGAGTTTGGAAGAACTAACTATTCTTTTCCTGAGGAATTCTTCTCAATATCGCCAATCCTTCATGAAATGAGGCTTTTCAAGGATGAGGATGAAATTTCAATAATGAAGAAAGCTTGTTATATTTCTGCTCAAGCTCACATTAGAGCCATGAAATCAGTAAAACCTGGCATGTTCGAGTATGAACTTGAGGCTGAATACGTTCACGAATTTATGAAAAACGGTGCTAGAGAGTGCGCTTACACTCCTATCGTGGGTAGTGGTAACAACAGTTGTATTCTTCATTACAATCAGAACGACAGACAAATGGAAGATGGCGATCTGGTTTTGGTAGATGCCGGTTGTGAATATCAAGGATATGCAAGTGACATAACAAGAACCTTTCCAGTCAACGGCAAATTCTCTCCAGAACAAAAGGCGATTTATGAAATTGTTTTGGAAGCTCATAAAAACTGTATTGAGATGCTTAAACCTGGAGTTTCATGGATGCAAGTTCATAAAAAATCAATAGAGACCATTACCTCTGGATTAATTGATATAGATCTTCTTAAAGGATCTCTGGAGGAGAATATTGAATTGGAGAAATACTCAAAATTTTACATGCATAAAGTTGGTCATTGGCTTGGTCTAGATGTTCACGATGTAGGTGGCTATGGATCAGAGGGAAATTGGAGATTGATGGAACAGGGAATGGTTACCACAATTGAACCTGGCATATACATAAAGGAAGGTCTTGAGGATGTTCCAGAGAAATTCCACAAAATTGGGGTAAGAATCGAGGATGATGTTTTAATAGAAAAAGGTGGCCATCAAGTTCTCAGTTCAAATGTTCCCACCGACATTAAGTCAATTGAAGACCTGATGTCTTAAATTCCTACTTTACAAAACCAATGTTAAAAGTGATCCTTTTTAGTTCACTTTTAAAGCTATTTATTGGTAGTCTTGGGTTAATAGATAGCGATAAAAATATAAGTCTTTACAGGAAATGTACTTTGGAAATTTTTCTTTTACTCTTGGCCTTACTAGCAGCTGGTTGCTTAGCAGGAGTAACGGCAGGGCTTTTTGGAAATGGAGGTGGTTTTATAATTGTGCCAACTCTAGTTATTTTTTTTTCACTTACAGGGAACGCATCTGAAAACATGATATACGTCGCAGTGGGTACCTCATTAGCATGCATCATATTTTCTTCTGGAAGGGCATTGATATCTCACTTAAGTTTAGGAGCTGTTGATTTAATGATTCTTAAGTTGTGGGCACCGTGGTTGGTGATTGGTTGCTTAATAGGAACATATTTAGCGTCACTCACCAGTGCTAATCAATTCTATGAAATATTTGCAACTGGTGTTTTATTTTTTGCAATTTATTTCCTCTTCCCAAGATTTTTTTACAATTTGAAAATGAAGTTCACAATGCCCACTGGCTTGATCATGATTTTTTTCGCATCTTTTCTTGGTGGTTTTTCTACCTTGCTTGGAATTGCAGGCGGCACAATAACTGTGATAACGATGTCTTTATCTCAAAAACCTATGTATGAAGCAGTAGCAACAGCATCTGGAGTAGGTCTCATAATTGGAGTCTCTGGAACATTAGGGTTTTTTATCTTAGGTTTTGGGATAGAAGATTTACCATTCGGATCGGTAAGCTTTATAAATCTGCCTGCGATGATTTTAATTGCTTCTATGTCATTGATAACAGCTCCTATTGGAGTTAAGTGGGCACATAATTTAGATGATATGAAGTTAAAACGAATATTTGGTTTTTATTTGATGATTGTTTCAATGGGTATGTTTTGGAAAGCAAACTTAGGTATCAACTAAATTTTGAAATGAGAAAATATTATGAATGAAAAGAAAATAACAAGAAGGTCGTTCTTAAAAGGAACTCTTTTAACCGTAGGAGCAGCAATTGCTTCGCCTGTATTAAGTCAAGTTGCTCCTCTAACATTGAGAGACCCAAGTCAAAACACTAAATCCTCCGAATTTATGCAGAGATCTGTGTCTCGAGTTAATTACGGACCTTCATATGGAATAGCCAAATTAAATGCTAATGAAAATCCATATGGGCCAAGTCCTGAAGCTTTAAATGCAATGAATAAGGCAATTCAAAAAGGTTCTTATTATGTGACAGCTGTCACAAAATTAAAAGAAATGATTGCAGAGAAAAATAATGTTACTCCTGATCACATTTTAATTGGTTCGGGATCAAGTGCTCCTCTTCAGTGGCTTGCAACAAAAGTAACCAGAAAAGGGCATATTCTTGGTCCAGATCTCTTTTGGGATACTACCTCTATTATGGGCAGTAAGAATAATCAATTCACTCTTGAAAGATTACCTAAATCCTCTGATTTATCTATCAATTTGGATGATATGGAAAAATTTGTAACTCCCAATACATCATTAATTCAGATTACTAACCCAAACAATCCAACTGGGTTAACTATTTCCCCAACTAAGCTAAAAGAATTCTGTAAAAAATTATCAAAGAAAGTATTAGTTTTAGTTGATGAGGCTTACAACGAATTAACTCCTCAACCAGAAAAAAATACTATGGTTCCTCTTGTAAGAAAAGGTTTTGATGTTGTTGTTGCGAGAACTTTTTCAAAAATTTATGGACTCGCTGGTATGAGAGTTGGATATATAATAGCCAAACCAGAATTAATAGAAAAAATAGCTTCCTTTGGGCTTGGAGATTATTCTCTTAATCAAGCTGGAGTTGCTGGAGCGATTGCTTCTTACAACGACGAAGTCTTTTTGAAGTTTTCAAAACAAAAAATTATAGAAGCAAGAGAAATAATTGAAGAAGCTGTAAAAGTTAATGGTCTTCAATCATTGTCTAGTACTACTAATTTTGTATTTGTGAATTTAGGTGATTTAAATGCCGAAAGTTTTAGGAAGGAAATGGCAAAAGAGAATGTACTTGTCAGAGGTATATATAGGGACTACTCCCATTGGTCCAGGGTAAGCACTGGAAAAATTGAAGATGTAATTCAATATGCAAATGCTCTACCTAGAGTTTTAGAAAAGATAGCTTAGATAGTCAATTTATTAATTACTTGATTTTATTCGAGATAACCTAGCTGAAACTCGCTATTATTAAAACATTAAAATGAACTATGATGCCATGGTAATTGGAAGTGGAGTTGTTGGAACTGCAACTGCACTTGGTTTGGCAATGAAAGGTTTCAAGATTGGAATTGTTGATCAATCTTCATCTCCTCCTAATTCTCCAAGGCATCTTTCTGTAAATAAAAAAAGCTCAAAATTTTTGAGTTCCCTTGAGCTCTGGGATGAAGTTGTTACTTCATCTATGCCATATTCAAAAATTCAAGTATGGGACCGAGAGGGAACAGGAAGGATAGAGTTTTCATCTGAAGACATAAATGAAAAATCACTGGGTTACATAATCAAAGAAGGTAACCTTCAAAAAGGTTTATTGAATCGATTGCAAGAATATGATGTAGATTTTTTTTGGTCTGAAAAATTAACTGAAATGAAAGAGGATAAAGACAGTTTAATACTGTATTTGGATTCGGGTAAAAAAATTTTTAGTAAATCTATTTTAGGAGCTGATGGCCTTAATTCTACTGTTAGAAAATTAGGAAATTTCAAAGTTAAATCTTGGTCTTATGATCAGAGTGCAATTGTCGCTCAGATTGATTCTGATAGAGATCTAAATGGAATAATTAAGCAGTCATTCACAAAATATGGACCATTAGCCTTGTTACCAATAAATAAAAATCAAATGACAATGATTTGGTCTATCGATCAGGAAAAAATAAATGATTTTGTGTCTCTTAAGGATGAAGAATTCATAAAAGTTTTAAAAAATGAATTTGGCGAAGAAATTTATAATCCATCAATTTCTTCTGAGAGGATTATCTTCCCTCTCCAGCATCTAACTGCGATTGGATTTGCAAAAAAGAAGATTGCTTTACTTGGTGATGCAGCCCATCATGTGCATCCACTCGCGGGGCTGGGTTTAAATTCTGGTCTAGGAGATGCTGAGTGTTTAGTGAAATTATTTGATAGCTATCCTGCAATTTCAGCAGAAAGTTTATTCAAAAAATATAATAATGAAAGACTACCTACCAATGTAGGTTTAGCCGCCGCAATGGAGTTATTTAAAAGAGGATTTGGAAATCAAGACATTTGGTTAAAAACTTTTAGAAATTCAGTTTTTAAGCTTGTAAATAGAGAAAAAGATATTAAAAAAATCTTTATTAACTTAGCAACTAATCTTTAATTTTTACGCGAAGTTTTTTTATTTGCCTTCTGCTTGCAGATACAACAGTGAATTTGTATCCATTAATTTCAACCGATTCATTTAAGGCTGGGAATCTTGCAAATTCTTTTAAAACAACTCCACCAATTGTATCGAAGTCATCGGCCATAAATTTGGAACCAAACTCATCATTGAAATCGTCCAAATCGATTAACGCTGGAACCAAATATTCATTATCAGAAACCTGAAGAATTTGAGTTTCTTCATCTATATCTGTCTCATCTTCAATCTCACCAACTATTTCTTCTAATATATCTTCAATTGTTACAAGACCACTGACAGAGCCATATTCATCTACAACAATCGCCATGTGGTATCTTTTTTTTCTGAATTCTTCTAATAATGAATCCAGCTTTTTACTTTCAGGTATGAAGTTTACTGGTCTCATAACTTGATCTAGGTAAAAAGACTTTGATGAATCAAAACCGTAAGGAAGTAATTCTTTTGCAAGCAGAATCCCTTTAACTTCTTCTGAATCTTCATCTACAACAGGAAATCTTGAGTGTGAAGAATCAATAATTCTAGAAAGGAATTCTTTAGGCTTTTCATTGTGCCTGACTACAATCATCTGAGGCCTTGGAATCATCACATCCCTTACCTGCATTGAAGAAAATTCTAATGTCTCTTCCATCATATCCAGAATATTTTTATCGATAAGATTCATTTCTTCTGCTTCTTTAAGGACTCCGCTAAGTTCTCGTTGGTTCATAGGAGTATATGAGACCCTCTTGTAGAGGCCTCTAACAAAAAGTTTAATTTTTTTGAAAAATCCTAAGCCTTTTTTAGACTCAGGCGATGTACTTGGAGGTTCTTCTATCATTTAATAAACATAAGGATCTGCGAAATTAAGTTTTCCCATTAATTCTTTCTCGATAGATTCCATATTTTTTCTATTATCCATATTTTCGTGAGAAAAACCCAGTAAATGAAGAACGGCATGAATAATCAGATGATAAAGTCTGGATTCAAAACTTTTTCCGTATTTTCTGGCTTCATCATCAATTATTTGGGGACAAATAGCTATTTCTCCAAGAAAACCTTGCTCAATTAAAAAATTACTTTCGGGATAAAAAGACAATGCATTTGTAGGTGTATCCTTGTTTCTAAACTCTTTATTCAAAGCAGATATTTCATCCACTTTGCAAAACTTTATATTGACCGATTTACCGGCACTTTTCTCGAATCTCTCTTCAATTAAAGCTAAGACTTCGCTGATTTTCTTTTTTGAGGGTATAGAAAATTTATTGAATTTTTTTGAGTTGGATAATGAAAGTTTCATTCCTTTTCGTGAGAATCATATGCCTCGATAATTCTTTGAACTAAACCATGTCGGACTACGTCTTTTGATTCAAAACGACTGAAAGAAATATTCTTTTCACCCTCTAAGACTTCAATAGCATCCAATAGGCCTGATCTTGAGCCTTTGGGAAGATCCGTTTGGGTTATGTCACCAGTTACAATGGCTGATGAACCAAAACCGATTCTAGTCAAAAACATTTTCATTTGGGATTTTGTACAGTTCTGAGCTTCATCTAATATGATGTATGAATTATTCAAAGTCCTTCCTCTCATGTAGGCCAACGGTGCCAACTCAATTATTCCTCTCTCCAAAAGTTTATTGACCCTTTCAGGACCAATCATTTCATATAAAGCATCGTAGAGAGGCTTTAGGTAAGGATCAACTTTTTGAGATAAATCACCCGGAAGAAAACCCAGGTGTTCACCAGCCTCAACTGCAGGTCTAGCCAAGATTATTTTTTGAACCTTATTCAGCATCAGTTCTGAGACTGCAACAGCGACAGCAAGATAGGTTTTACCTGTTCCTGCCGGACCAATTCCAAAAGTTAAATCGTTTTTTAAAATTTCTTTCAGAAATTTTTCCTGTGAAACATTTCTTGGTGAAATGACTAACTTTGGGGTTTTTATTTGAATGATTTTTGCAAAATTATCTTTTTCCTTTGGTCTTGATAAATTTCCTGAATCAACTTGAACGCTTGTTGACTGAGCCTTTCTAATGAATAAATGGACTTCGCCAGGCGTAATTAATTCTGACTTTTCAGCTTTTAAATGAAGAGTTTCAATAACTTCCTTCCCGGCTTTTATTGCCTCAGTATTTCCAACCAAAGAGAAGCTATTCCCTCTACTCTTAACTTTTATTCCTAAAGAATCTTGAATTTGATTAATATTAGCGTTTACAGGTCCGAAAACTTTAGAAAGTATTGATGAATCTTCCGAGCTTAATTTAAATTTAATTTCCTGAGTCATTGAGCTATTAAGAAAGGTCTTTAACTTCTCCTCTTAAAGAATTCGTATAGGCATCAAGAATTTTCAAATTTATAAAATCTCCAATTTTGTGTTTTTTTGGTCTGAAATTGACAACTCTATCATTGATAGTTCTAGCTTGAAATTCGCCTGGATCTTTCTTTGACCTTGCAGTAATTAAACAATTTTGTGTAGATCCAACCATTTTCCTGCTATAACCATATGATAGCTGATTAAGTCTATTTTGTAAGATGTCCAACCTTAATTTTTTTTCTTCTAGAGGTACGCAATCAGGCATCTCTGCAGCCGGTGTATTTGGTCTAGGAGAATAAATGAAACTATAGGACTCATCAAAACCTACTTCATTGACAATATCCATAGTAGCTTGGAAATCTTCTTCTGATTCGTCGGGGAAACCAACTATAAAATCTGAAGAAAAACTCATGTCAGGTCTTGCGGATTTAATTCTGTTTATAAGATCTAAATATTTCTCCACGGTGTATCGTCTCCTCATTAATTTTAAAATTCTGTCAGACCCACTTTGAACTGGAAGATGAACATGACTGACAAGTTCGGGCACAGACCCATAAACTTCCACTAAGTCATCTTTGAATTCATGAGGATGACTGGTTGTAAATCTAATTCTTTCTATATTTGCTATTTTTGCTACTTCCACAATTAACTTAGCTAAGGATGATTTATCTCCATTCTGAAGCCCCTTGAAATTATTTACGTTTTGACCTAGAAGGTGAATTTCTCTAGTTCCGTTATCTGCTAAGGCAGAAACTTCATTTAGGATATCATCGAAGTTTCTAGATACTTCATGACCTCTCGTGTGAGGAACTACACAAAAAGAACAATATTTATTACATCCCTCCATGACAGAAACAAAAGAAGAAGGCTCTCCATAGTCAGGAGTTGGTATGTGATCAAATTTTTCAATCTTTGGAAATGATATATCTATTTGAGATCTGTCATCAATTTCATTGTTTTTAATCAGGTCAGGAAGTTTATGAAGAGTCTGGGGACCAAAAACTATATCGACTGATGGGGCCCTTTTGATGATTTTTTCTCCCTCTTGAGATGCAACACACCCTCCAATCGCTATTTTTAAATCAGGATTAGAATCTTTTATCTTTTTCCATCTACCAATTTGATGAAATACTTTTTCTTGAGCTTTTTCTCTTATCGAGCAGGTATTCAAAATTAGTAGGTCAGCTTGTTGCTCAGACTCAGCAAGCTCATAGTCTTCTTCACTTCTGAGAAGATCAAGCATTTTGGCTGAATCGTACTCATTCATCTGACAGCCGTGCGTTTTAATAAAAACTTTCTTCATTTCAAATATAAGATTCGCAACTATATAGGCTTGAGAAAAAAAGAAAAGGTCTGATTATTGAGCAAAAATATAGTCTCTGTAAAATCGTAATTCCTCGATTGATTCGAATACATCCGGACGAGCGCGATGAGCAATTTCTTTAGATTTTGGCTTGGTTGCATCAGGCCTCCATCTTTTTGCGAGTTCCTTAACTGAACTTACATCAATGACGCGATAATGAAAATAGTCTTCTAGTTGAGGCATGTAAAGAGTTAAAAATTTTCTATCATGCCAAACGGTGTTGCCACAAAGAGGAGAAACATTTTTACCTACGTGTTGCGATAAAAAATCAAGGGTCATCGCTTCGGCATCTTCTTGAGTAATTACGCTTCTTTTAACTTCATCAATCAAACCTGATTTTTCGTGATGTTCCTGATTCCATTCATCCATTTGATCAAGAATTTCATTTGGTTGCTTTATAACAAGATCAGGTCCTTCAATAATTTCTGTTAAATTTTCATCCGTTACAGCAGTGAATATCTCAATGATTCTTTCTGAGTTTGGATCCAAACCAGTCATTTCTAGATCTAGCCATATTAATTTGTTTTCCATAGAACTACTTTACAATACAGGATGAGTGAAGGTTGGTTACTATAGCAAATATGGATAAAAACAAAAAAGAATATACTGACTTTGGATATAAAGAAGTACCAAAAGAAGATAAATCTAAGTTTGTCGGTGAAGTTTTTAGCAGTGTTGCTTCAAAATATGATCTTATGAATGATGTCATGTCTTTAGGCATCCATAGACTTTGGAAAAAAGCTGCTATTGAATCTAGCCAGGTTAAGCCTGGGAATTCAGTGCTTGATGTAGCTGGAGGAACGGGAGACCTAGCGATAGAATTTTCAAAAATTGTTGGATCTTCAGGGAGTGTCGTTTTATCAGACATCAATGAGGACATGCTTGAGGAAGGAAAAAAGAGAGTTCTTGATGCAGGAAGGCTTAATGTTGACTTCAAGATTGCTGATGCTGAAGAGTTACCATTTAAAAAAAATTCTTTTGATTGCATCTCAATTGCATTCGGAATAAGAAACGTAACTGATAAAGAGAAGGCTCTTAAAAGCATGTTTGATTGTTTAAAATCCGGCGGAAGGCTCATAGTTTTAGAATTTTCAAAGCCAACCTCAAATTTATTTTCTCAAATCTACGATATTTACTCCTTTAATTTGCTTCCGTTGATGGGTAAATTAATTGCAGATGATGCAGATAGTTATCAGTATTTGGCAGAGTCGATCAGAAATCATCCAGATCAAGAAACTTTTAAGAAAATGATGCAGTCTGCAGGTTTTTTTGATGCTAGCTATGAAAACCTCACCGGAGGAATTGTAGCTTTGCATAAAGGAACTAAAACCTAAAATGATTTTCATACAGTTCTTTAAGATTATTTTTGTTTTTTGGAAATATAGACTCGATCTCTTATTACCTGACCTCAATTTAAATAGGTTTTTTAAGATTTTGTATGTCATTAATCCATTACGTTTAATTCCTGCTAGAGGAAGTAAGGGAGAACGATTATTCTCAGCACTCCTAGCTGCCGGTCCTGTTTATGTAAAATTAGGTCAGATTTTATCAACCCGATCAGACTTCTTTGATGATGAAATAATTCATGAGCTCACAAAATTTCAATCTAATTTACCTACTTTTGACTCAAGGATAGCCGTTAGGACTATTGAAGATGACTTGGGCAAACCAATTGAAGAACTATTTGAAAGCTTTCAGAGAAAACCTTTAGCGGCGGCATCAATTGCTCAAGTACATGAAGCGGTGCTTTTTTCTGGAGAAGAAGTTGTTGTCAAAGTGATACGCCCAAATATTCAAAAAGAAATCTCTAAAAACCTTGGTCTAATAAAATTAATTTCAAAATTATTGGATTTTCTTCTTGTTGATGCTCAAAGACTCCAACTAAAGGAATTAGTTCAAGAATATGAAATTGTAATTCAAGGAGAAGTAGATTTAAAAAAGGAATCTGCAAACACACGATTGACTGCGGAATATTTTGAAAATTCTAACCTGCTATACGTTCCAAAAGTTTTTTCAGAACTTTCTGGCAGCCAAACTTTAACGATCGAAAAAATTAAGGGCATTCCAATAACAGATTTTAAAACTCTGGATAAATTAGATGTAGATCGTAGGCTTTTATCCGAACGTGGAGTCAACATTTTTTTTAAACAAGTATTTGAAGATAATTTTTTTCATGCAGATATGCATCCTGGGAATATTTTTGTTGATGTAAGTAATCCTAAGTCACCAACTTATATAAACGTAGATTACGCTATATGCGGAAGTTTAAGCGATCAAGAACAATTTTTTATTGGAAAAATGTTATCTGAAATGTTTTCTCAAAATTTTAAGGCGGTTGCTGAGACTATGATAAAAGCAGGATGGGTTGATAATAAAACCTCGCCACTAGAACTAGAGATAACTGTAAGAACTTTTTTAGAGCCAATTATTGAAAAACCTTTTGATGACATCAATTTTGGTGAAATGTTATTTCAGTTTTTTGATTCAACAAGAAAATATAATCTTTCTCTTCCTCCTTCGTTATTATTGCTGGAAAAAACATTAATTAACATTGAAGGCTTAGGTAAACAGATTTATCCGCAGCTCGATTTATGGGTTACTGCTAAACCTTTTATCCAGGAGTGGATTAAGGCTAAATATAATCCAGCTAGGATTTTTAAAAAAATCCATGATGATGCTGGATTCTTGATAGAAAAAGCTGTAAACCTTCCTTCTCAAATAGCTAATTTATTTGATGCAGTAGATAAGATGGAAAATTACACCTTTGAATTACAAAACTTAAGAAAAGAAGTTAAAAAATCTGAAAGAAGAAGTTCTTGGCAACTATTTGCACTAGCTTTCCTTTTGATTCTGATAATATTTACTGTCATATGAAGAAATATTTGGACGATCTTGAAGCGACAATTCGGGATAGGAAAAACAAGGATCCTCAAGAATCTTATGTTGCATCTTTAATTAAGAAAAAAGATAAAATCATCTCAAAAATTAAAGAGGAGTCAGAGGAACTAGCAGAAGCTTTCCGGGATAATGACCCTAGTGGCATAAAACATGAATCTGCAGACCTCTTGTTTCACTTAATGGTATTATTATCTGAGAAAAATATAGCTTTCGATGAAGTTTTATTAGAACTAAAAAAACGAGAAGGAGTATCTGGTCATGAAGAAAAGAAATCGAGGAAATAATTGATGGGTTTTGGTGGCATAAGCATTTGGCAAATCTTAATCATTCTTGCAATCATAATATTGATTTTCGGTACTTCCCGATTAAAAAATATTGGTTCAGATCTTGGGTCAGCATTCAAAGGATTCAAAAAAGCTGTAAACGAGGAGCCAAAAAAGGAAGAAGATAAAGATAACCAATAATGTTCTCTATTGGTTTTTTTGAGCTTTTCATAATCTCAATAATAGCTCTGGTTATATTAGGACCAGAAAAACTCCCACAGTTCATAAGATGGGTTGAAGAAACCATTAAATCTATTCGTGCAAGCTTTAATAAAACTTCGAAAGAGATAAAAGATAGCATCTACATCGAAGATCATAATAAAAAAGATGATTGATCAAGATAAAGAAACTAACTATCTCGAGCACCTTTCTGTTTTAAGAAAAAGTATCATCAAGTTTCTTATATTTTTAGGGATAACTTTTGTTATTGCAGCTTTCTTTTCTAAAGATATTTTTAATTTTGTTTCGGATCCGCTAATCAGCGCTTTGCCAGCAGGATCCAATCTTATAGCAACTGAAGTTGCTTCGCCCTTTCTTACTCCTCTAAAATTTGCTTTTTATCTAGCCTTATTTGTTTCAATACCTTTTCTCATTTATCAGCTCATTAAATTTGCCTCGCCAGGATTGTATTTTGAAGAAAAGATTTATTTCTTTCCTTTGGTTTTAGGTTCTATCCTCTTGTTTTATCTCGGAGTTACTTTTGCTTACTTTGTTATCCTTCCGATTGTTTTCTCTTTCTTTTCAGCCTCAACTCCAGAAAATGTAATGATGATGACAGACATCAATTTTCTCTTGTCATTTGTAATCAAAATGTTTTTTGCTTTCGGTTTAGCTTTTGAAATGCCAATAATAATTATTCTGCTTCTTGTATCTAATTCAGTTACGGTCAGTAAACTGATAACAGCAAGACCTTATGTTTTTTTGGGATGTTTTGTGATTGGAATGTTACTTACTCCACCAGATGTAATTTCACAAAGTCTGCTTGCAATTCCCGCTTGGCTTCTCTATGAATTAGGAATCATTGTCGGTAGAATGCTCATCCGAAATAAGCAATGAATGCACTCAAATCAGTTTTTAATTTTTTAGGCAGATTTTTAACTTCCACAAGGATTGTTGTAACAAACTTAATTACTTTTATTTTTTTAGCGCTCGTTTTTATTGGTCTTATATCAGTTCTTCTCCCTAACGATAGGAGTGTTGATAAAGAAGGAAAGGTAGTTATTTTGAATCCTCAAGGCGTCCTAGTGGATCAAGAGGTGCAGTATTCAGATTTCCAATTTTCTTTCGGTCAAGTTGAACAAATTCAAACCAGAGATCTTATTAGACTTATTCAGTCAATCTCAAAAGACGAGGATATTCCTGCCGTTCTATTGGATTTCAGCGGTTTATCTTATTCTGGACCGACAAATTTAATTAAAATTTCTGAGGAAATTCAAAAGCTCAGTGAATTAAAAAGAGTTATCGCATTCTCTGATAGATATACCACTTCATCCTACTTAATCGCATCGCATGCAGATGAAATTTACATACATCAGGCAGGTGGTTTTGATATCCAGGGAATCGGAGGCTACAGAAGTTATAGCAAATCCCTATATGAAAATTTAAAAATGAAAGTCTATAACTATTCTCAAGGTGATTATAAATCTGCTGTAGAAGGACTAACTAGAGATTCAATGTCAGACTTTGATAAAAAACAAAGGAAGGCTCTTTACGATCCCATATGGAGTAAGTACAAAGAGATCATTGCCCAAGCAAGAGGTGTTTCGAGAGAAAATGTCCAAAACTTTGCAGATTCATATTTCGATGCCATTGGTGAGGCCGCTTTCGACAACATTGAAGCAGGAATAGAGCAAGATTATTTAACAGGTGTAAAAAGTTTTCCAGAATTTAGAAGCTACATGATTGATGAATTTGGTAAAGAGGAATCATCCGATAGAGAAACCTACAAACACATTACCTATCAGGAATATTTATCTTCAATGAAACAAGAAAAAGAAAAATCAGAGAATATAATTTCTGTTATTACTGCTGAAGGCGCAATTGTTGAAGGTGAAATTTCACAAGGCTTTGCAGGATCTGCCGGTATTGCCAGACAAATTAGAAAAGCTTATGAAGATAACAAAACTAAAGCTATTGTCTTCAGAGTTAACAGTCCTGGTGGATCAATAATTGCCAGTGAAATCATCAGAGATGAATTACTCCAGGCTAGAAATAAAGGAAAAAAAGTCATAGTTTCAATGGGTGACTATGCTGCATCAGGTGGAGTATATATCTCCACGCCAGCAGATTATATTTTTGCACATCCGACTACAATTACTGGCTCCATAGGAGTTGCTATAGCTTTTCTTACTACTGAGGATTCCCTGGACTACATCGGTATTAGCAAAGATGGAGTTCAAACTTCTAAGTTTGCCGGTTGGACTCCTGAATTACCAGTAACGATAGAATTAGATAATATTTTCAATAATTTAGCCGAAAGAAGCTACCAAAGATTTCTTGAGGTTGTCTCAGAATCAAGAAAAAAAGATATTTCTGAAATACACAAAATTGCTGGTGGCAGAGTTTGGATAGGTTCAGATGCACTTCAAATAGATATTATTGATGAGCTTGGCGATATAGACGATGCTATAGAAAAAGCAGCTGCACTTGCAGAAATTTCTGAATATCAGTTGAAATACAGCTCAAGCGATGTTTCTTTTGTTGAAATAGTTCTCTCTGAAATTTTTGGAAAACTATCTCTTCCACTAGAAAAAATTGAATTTATAGAAGCCTCTGAGTCGATTTTTAAATTTTTAACTGAGTTTGCTCCTTTGAATAAACCCTCAGCTAGCATGATCTGCGAGGTTTGCATAATTGAAACTTCATAAACTTCATTTTCTTTTTTTAACAATTTTTCTTTCTGCAACTACTTATGCGGAAATCCTAAATAACTTAGAGGTTGTTTGGGTGGTAGACGGCGACACCGTGCATGCAACCATGAACGGTCAACTTTTCAAAATAAGATTAACTGAAATAGATGCCCCTGAGAGAGATCAGCCTTTTGGAAAACAATCTACAGATAATTTAAAAGTTTTTCTCATGAAAGGATTTATTGATGTAGATTTAGAAGGCCAAGATATCTACAAAAGACATTTAGGTAGGATTTATGTTGACGGTGAAGACATTAATAAAAAGATGGTCTCGACTGGAAGTGCTTGGGTTTACGATAAATACGTTACTGAAGAAAGTTTTTATATAGAACAGAAAAAAGCCCAAAACGACAAGTTAGGAATTTGGGCTAATGAAGAAGCTGTGCCTCCTTGGGTATGGCGCCAACGGAAGAACTAATTTTCCAAAGAACCTTCCCATTCTCCTAAAGCAGCTAATTTATTCATTTTAGCTCTATGAGAGAAAGCCTCTTGCGCGGCAGTCTCGTTCTCAACATTGCCACTCCAAGCTTTAAGAGCAGCTTGTTGAAGAGCTCTCCCATAAGAAAAGCTTAACTTCCAAGGATTAGATGATATTTTATTCATCTTGTCTAAATGTGCGGTTGAACCAATATCAGACTGTCCACCAGACAAAAAAGTTACTGCCGGTAAATCATCGGGGAGACTGTTCTGTAGGCACTTCAAAGTTTTTTCTGCTACTAGAGAAATTTTTGCTTGCTCGCTTGCAGTTGAGCCACTGGTAACCATATTGGGCTTTAGAATTGTTCCATTTATATTAACCTCATAATCAGTTAGACAATTAAACAACCTTTCGAGTGATCTAGATGTTGCTGAGTAACAATCTTCAATCGAATGAGAACCATCCATGAGAACCTCAGGTTCAACAATTGGAACCATATTATTGTTTTGAACAATCTTTGCATACTCCGCCAATGCCTCCATGTTTGCTTTGAGACAACCATCTGTTGGAAAAGAACCGTCTTGTTTTATTACTGCTCTCCACTTAGTAAATTTAGCTCCTAATGAAAAATATTCTGCACATCTCTCATCAAGACCATCTAATCCTTGTGTCAAGTTTTCATTTGGCGAAGAATCAAGTGGTATAATGCCTTTATCTACTTTTATTCCTGGAAGAGCTCCCTGAGAGTAAATAATTTCCGAAAGCAATATCCCATCTTTCGCCTCTTGTCTTAAAGTTTCATCGAAAAGTATCACTCCTCCAATATTATTTTTCATACCTTCTGCTCTAAATAACAATTCTCGATAATCTCTTCTAGTTTCTTCGGTTGATTCTGCATTAATCGTGTCGAATCTCTTAGTAATTGTGGGCGTGCTTTCATCAGCTGCTAAAATTCCCTTGCCACCTGAAACTATATGATTAGCAATATCTTCTAAATTTTCAAAATTCATATTTTCTCCTTTAATGCATCTAGAGAGGGCAATGATCCTCTTTCAATATATTCCAAAAAGGCACCTCCAGCAGTTGAGGCATACCCTACTCTATCTAATAAGCTTGATTGATTAAAGGCAGTTAAAGTCTCTCCTCCACCAATTACAGAATATGCGTTAGATTCCGAAATGGCCTTGGCTAGGTGCAATGTGCCTTTTGAAAATTCTTCTCTCTCAAAAAGACCCAAAGGACCATTCCATAAAACAGTTTTACACTTTGAGACGATTTTATTTAAGTTTTTTATTGAGTTAATACTAACGTCATAAATAATGTCGTCTGGTAATATTTTTTCAAAAGATTTTTCAACAATAGACTTATCTTTTTGTTCCACCACAAAAGTATCGGGCAATATAATTTTATTATTTTTACTAAGATTTTTTGCTTCTTCCAAAAAGTCATTTTCTACAATTGATTTGCCGATTTCATGTCCTTTAGATTTATATAATGTATTAGCTATCCCTCCACCAACAAAAAGCCAATCAACTTTTTCAAGGAGAGATTCAAGAATATTGATTTTTGTGGAAATTTTAGAACCACCGATAATTCCCAGCATTGGTTTAGAAGGATTATTTAAAATTCCGTCTAAAGAATTTAACTCTTCCTCAACTAACCTTCCAATACATGAATCCATGAAATGAATAACTCCTTCTGTGGAGCAATGGCTTCTGTGAGCAGATCCAAAAGCATCCATGACAAAAACATCTGCTAAATCTGCAAGTTTTTTTGAAAATAGCTCATCGTTCTCAGTTTCGCCTTCAAAAAATCTTACATTTTCCAACATTGAAATCTTTTTTTGATTGTTTGAAAAATAACCAAAGTTTAAATCATCATGAAAATAAATTTCCTCGGACAGTAAAGTGCTCAAGTGTTTTGCAACTTTCTTTAAAGAAAAGTTATTATCAATCTCTCCTTTTTTTGCAGGTCTACCAAGGTGACTCAGAATTATTACCGAGCTGGCTTTGGAGAGAATGTAAGTTAAAGTTGGAAGTGTTCTTAAAATTCTCTCGTCATCACTGACTTTTCCATTTAAATACTTTACGTTGTAATCAAACCTCACTAATACTCTTTTTCCTTGAAGATCAAGATCATCAAGCGTTGGGATCCCGTTGATCATTTTTTAAGAAAACTGATTATTTTTTTTGAAACCTTATCTGCGGTAAAACCGAAGTGATCCATTAAGACTAATCCTGGAGCCGATTCACCAAAGGATTCCATTCCAATGACAAGGTCTCCTTGATTGAGATACTTATGCCAGAAGTCTGGGTATCCGCACTCAATGGCTACTCGCGGTCCGTCTCCGAGAATATTATTCTTATATTCGTCGTCTTGCTGATCAAAAATTTCAGTGCAAGGCATTGATACGACGTTTACTTTATAGCCATTTTCCTTTAAGCATGACTTCGCATGCATAGCTAACTGAACCTCTGATCCAGTAGCTATAATGGTCAGATCGTTCTGCTCTTCCTCGCTTAGTAGATATCCTCCTTTAGCAATTTGTGAGTGATCCTCTCTTTTTTGAGGTTCAAGATTCTGCCTAGAGAGGATTAGAGCAGTTGGTTTATCTTGTGAGGTTAATGATGCTTTCCAAGAGTAAGCAGTTTCAACTCCATCGCAAGGTCTCCAAGTATTTAAGTTTGGTGTAGATCTCAATATTGTTAGATGCTCAATGGGTTGATGAGTAGGCCCGTCCTCTCCTACGCCTATAGAATCATGAGTATAAACGTATATGATTGGTAGTTTCATCAATGCGCTCATTCGAACAGCGTTTCTTGCATAATCTAAGAAAGTTAAGAAGGTGCCTCCATAGGGTCTAAAACCACCATGCAAATAAAGCCCATTCATAATGGCAGACATACCAAATTCTCTTACTCCATAACTTAAATAATTTCCTCTTCCATTTTCTAAAAATTCAGAACCCTTCCATTGAGTATTATTAGATGGAGATAAATCAGCAGAACCTCCGAACAGTTCTGGAATTCTAGGACCTAATAAATCAAGACACATACCAGATGCCTTTCTTGAAGCATAATGAGTCTCATCGATTGAAAAATTTTCTATTAAGTCATTAAAAATTTTTTCTAATTCTTCAGGTAAAGAATTTGAAAATATTCTTTTAATTTCCGAATGCTCTTTTGAGTAATTTTTTGAGTAATCATCAAAAATTGCGTTCCAATCATCTTCTTGAGCTTGGCCTTCTTTTTCATTATTCCAATCATCATAAACATGATCGGGAACTTCAAATGGAGGATACTTCCATCCAATCTCTTCTCTAGTTAGTTCTATTTCTTCATTGCCCAGTGCCGCCCCATGCACCTCAGAAGTTCCAGATTTATTTGGAGAACCCTTTCCTATGATGGTTTTACAGCAAATCAATGTTGGCTTTTTAGATTTTTTTGCCTTTTCTATGCAAGCATTAATTTTGTTGACATTATGACCATCTACATTATCAAAAACTTCCCAACCATAAGACTCAAATCTCTTCTTTGTATCGTCTGTGAACCAATTATCAACCCGTCCATCAATGCTGATTTCATTATCATCGTAAAATACAATTAAATTACCTAATTCTAATGTTCCTGCTAATGAACAAGCTTCATGAGAAATACCCTCCATTAAATCCCCGTCTCCAACAAAGGCGTAGGTTTTATGATCAAATATTTGGAAATTATCTTTGTTGTATTTATTGGCCAATATTTTCTCTGCCAGGGCCATTCCAACAGCATTAGCAATGCCTTGACCTAATGGTCCTGTGGTAGTTTCAACTCCCGGCGCGTAACCTATTTCAGGATGGCCAGGCGTCTTTGAATGCAGTTGCCTAAAGTTTTTAAGGTCATCTATTGAAAGATCATATCCGGTAAGATGCAGCAGCGAATAAAGCAGCATTGAACCATGCCCATTTGAAAGAACGAACCTATCTCTATTTAGCCAGTTAGGATTATTAGGATTATGTGAAAGATGATTTATCCATAAAGCTTGAGCAATTTCTGCCATGCCCATTGGCATACCTGGATGGCCACAACCTGCAGCTTGAACTGCATCCATAGACAAAGCTCGAATAGAGTTAGCAAGATCTGAATCAGTAGATATTTTAGGCAATTTTCAAAAAAGTACATTTTCTACTATTTTCATCTAGCTTCATAGTAGAATGTCCGCCCTCAAAGAGTTATTAATGAGTGAATATAGTACTTTTACATCAGAGTCAGTATCAGAAGGTCATCCTGACAAGCTTTCTGATCAAATATCTGATGCAATTCTAGATGCATTACTTGCTGAAGATCCTAAAGCTAGAGTTGCCTGCGAGACTCTCGTAAAAACTAATCTTGTAGTCGTAGCTGGGGAGATTACATCTAGTGCAAATCCTAATTTAGAAAAAATTGTTAGAAATGTTATCAACGAGGTTGGCTATGACAACAATGATGTTGGTTTCAATGGCAACAATGTTGAATTTCTTAATGTCATAGGAAAACAATCAAAAGACATCGCACAAGGAGTCGATGAAGGGACTGGAGAAGATCTTGACCAAGGTGCAGGCGACCAAGGCTTAATGTTTGGTTATGCAACTAATGAAACCGAACAATTGATGCCAGCTCCCATCCATTACTCGCATTTATTAGTCCAAAAGCAATCAGAAGTTAGGAAAAATGGAAAACTAAATTGGCTAAGACCGGATGCAAAAAGTCAACTGTCTTTTGATTATGATGCCAATGGAAACCCTTCTGCTATTAAAGCAGTGGTTCTATCCACTCAACATGATGAAGAAGTCTCTCAAGATGATTTAAAGGAAGGCGTTATGGAAGAAATCCTTAAGCCAGTATTACCAAGTAATTTAGTCAATAAAGAAACAAAATTTTTTATAAATCCTACCGGTAGATTTGTCGTTGGCGGACCAGTAGGAGATTGTGGCTTAACAGGAAGAAAAATTATCGTAGACACATATGGTGGTATGGCAAGGCATGGTGGAGGTGCTTTCTCTGGCAAAGATCCTTCAAAGGTTGATAGGTCAGCTGCATACGCAGGAAGATATGTTGCAAAAAATATTGTGGCTGCTGGATTGGCTGATAAATGTGAAGTTCAAGTATCATATGCAATTGGAATTGCTGAACCAACCTCAATAAGCATTAACACTTTTGGAACAGAGAAAATTGCTGAAGAGCAAATACTGATCTTGATTAAAGAAAATTTTGATTTAAGACCTAAAGGCCTAATTGCTATGCTTGATTTATTGAAACCTATCTATCAAGAAACGGCTGCATATGGACATTTTGGAAGAGATCAATTTCCTTGGGAAAAAACCGATAAAATTGAAAAATTAAAGTTCTGAAACGGAGCAATAAATGGAATTTAAAGACTATAAGGTAGCAGATATAAACTTAGCTGATTGGGGAAGAAAAGAAATCATTCTTGCTCAAGCTGAAATGCCGGCACTGATGAAATTAAGAGAAAGGTATGGTGAAGAAAAGCCTCTTAAAGGCGCAAAAATTATGGGATGCATTCATATGACAATTCAAACTGCTGTTTTAATTGAGACTCTTATTGAACTTGGAGCTGAAGTAAGATGGTCTTCTTGTAACATTTTTTCGACTCAAGATCATGCAGCAGCCGCTATTGCTGCAGCTGGTATACCTGTGTTTGCCTGGAAAGGAATGAACGATGAAGAGTTTGACTGGTGTATAGAACAGACAATACTAGAAAATGAAAAACCGTGGGACGCAAATATGATTCTTGATGACGGTGGAGATCTGACTTCAATGGTTCACGAAAAATTTCCAGAAATGCTTGAAAGCATCCATGGGATCTCAGAAGAGACCACAACTGGCGTTCATCGATTAAATGAAATGGTCGAAAAAGGAGAGCTTAAAGTTCCAGCTATTAATGTAAATGATTCAGTTACTAAATCAAAAAATGATAATAAGTATGGCTGCAGACATAGCCTTAATGATGCTATCAAAAGAGGAACTGACATGCTTCTTTCAGGTAGAAAAGCCTTGGTAATAGGTTACGGCGATGTGGGTAAAGGCTCTGCAATGAGCTTGAGGCAAGAAGGCATGGTCACAAGAGTTACTGAAATCGATCCAATTTGTGCAATGCAAGCTTGCATGGATGGTTACGAAGTGGTTTCGCCATATCTTAATGGTCAAAATAACAATAACGACGAATCAGTTAATAAATCTTTGTTGCAAGATACAGATTTAATCGTTACAACTACAGGCAATGTAAATGTTTGTGATAAACACATTCTTAATAATCTCAAAAGCGGAAGTATAGTTTGTAACATCGGACACTTTGATAATGAAATTGATACAGCCTACATGAGGGATAAATGGACCTGGGAGGAGATAAAACCTCAGGTTCATAAAATTTATCGAGACTCTAAAGATCCTTATAATTATTTAATCCTTCTATCAGAAGGAAGATTGGTTAATCTTGGAAATGCAACTGGTCATCCATCAAGAATTATGGACGGTTCATTTGCTAATCAGGTGCTGGCTCAAAAATTCTTATATGAGCAAGGATTTGCTTCCATAAATGACGAAAGCGTAAAAGAAGACATGATCAATGTGCAAGTTCTGCCAAAAGAATTAGATGAAGAAGTAGCCAGTTATATGGTTGAAGGTTTTGGAGGTGTGATGACAAAGCTAACTAAAGATCAAGCTGAATATATCAAAGTTGATAAAGCGGGACCTTACAAACCTGAATATTACAAATACTAATGCCCAAAAAGAATACCAGTTGGGGAGGAAGATTTACTCAATCGGTATCTTCTATAGCTAGTAAATTTTCTAACTCTATTGATGTCGATTCTGTTCTTGCAGAAAAAGACATTATCGGCTCCCTAGCTTATGCAGAATCCTTACAAGAAGCAGGAATCATAAATAAGTCAGAGCTTACCAAGATTAAGCGCGGCCTTAATCAAATAAAAAAAGAAATTGAAACTGGAAAATTTAAATGGAATCCTTCACTTGAAGATGTTCATATGAATATTGAGTCAGCCCTAGAGAAGAAAATCGGAGACTCTGCAAAAAAATTACACACCGGTAGATCAAGAAATGATCAGGTAGTCACAGATCTAAAGCTTTTTCTAAAAGATGAAACCAAAGCTATTAAGAAAAAAATTAAAGACCTACAAAAAAGCATTCTAAATAAAGCTCAAAAACATCATGCAGATCTCATGCCGGGCTTTACTCATCTACAAATAGCCCAGCCAGTAACTATAGGCCATCATTTGCTTGCTTACTTTGAAATGTTGCAACGTGACTTTATTAGATTTGAAAATAATGAAACAGTCCTGGATCAAATGCCTTTAGGAGTCGGGGCATTAGCTGGCAATAGATTTGGCATAAATAGAACAAAACTTGCAAAGAAACTTGGCTTCGGTGAGATTACAAGAAATTCAATAGATACTGTAAGCGACAGAGACTTTGTTACCGACGTTTCCTACAGTTGCTCAATGCTTGCCGTTCACTTATCGAGAATGTCAGAAGAAATAATTTTATGGTCATCCTCACAATTTGATTATGTTCTACTACCTGAAGAGTTGTGTACTGGTTCATCAATTATGCCTCAAAAGAAAAATCCTGATATGGCAGAGCTTATAAGAGGAGGTAGTTCTCAAACTTTAGGCAACCTAGTTACAACTCTATCATTAATGAAAAACCAAAGCCTTTCATACAACAGAGATAATCAACAGGATAAAGAGCCTTTATTTAAATCAATCAATTTCATCAAAGACTCCCTAGATATTATGTCTGAAATGGTAAAAGGTATGAGTTTTAACATGAAAAAAATGCTACAAGACCTGGATCTATCTGAGGTAGGAGCAACAGATTTTGCTGAATACTTAGTTTTAAAAGGTGTCCCTTTTAGAGAAGCCCATGAAATAACAGGCAAAACAGTCAGAGAAGCTGAAAGAAGAAATATTTTCATCAGAGAATTTAGTTTGAGTGAATTAAAAAAAATACATCCAAAGATAGAAAAAGATATTTATAAATTTATTGATCCCATGAGAGCCATACACGCTAAGAATAGCCTCGGCGGGACATCGCCTAAAAAGGTCAAAGCAGCTATTAATGCTGCTAAAAAGACTGTCTCAACATGAGAATATTAAGCGAAACACTGCTCATTTTTAGTCTTATCTTAGGTTCCTGTGGAATCAAAGGTCCGTTATACTTGCCCACCGAAGAACCCTCGGGACAAGAGATAGATAAGATTCATGAGACCAAATAGCATCAAAAGTATAGATAATAACCTTTTTATAGAGGATGTTTCTTTATTGGATATCGCTAAAAAATATCCAACTCCTTTTTATATTTACTCAAAAGAAATGATCCTTGCTTCTATTGATTCCTATAAGAAAAATATTCGAGAAGGAGATCTAGTCTGTTATTCAGTAAAAGCAAATTCAAACCTAGCTATATTGAAAATAATGGTAGAAAAAGGAATGGGATTTGATGTTGTTTCTGGTGGAGAATTATTTAAGGTTTTGAAGATTGGTGCTGATCCACAAAAAATTATTTATTCTGGGGTTGGTAAAACAAAGCCTGAATTAGAGTTTGCTGTTGATAACGATATCAAAAGCATAAATATCGAATCTCTTTTTGAATTAGACTTGTTAAATCAGATTGGTAAAGAAAAAAATAAAGTTATCAATATTGGCATCAGAGTCAATCCAGATATAGATGCTAACTCGCATCCCTATATTGAAACTGGTAAAGCCGACTGCAAATTTGGATTATCTACCGATGTTGCGATGAGGATTGCAAAGGAAAGATATGATTGTATTTCAATATCAGGCATCTCTTCTCACATAGGATCACAAATAACAGACGATGAACTCTTCGGTACATTATTCAATGACTTGAAAGATCTTTCTGAATTTTTTATATCTAATGGACATCCAATAAATCACATTGATGTTGGCGGAGGCCTTGCCATTGACTATGACTTCAAAGAAAGTTTCTATCCTGAATTAATGACTAGAAAAGTTATTGATTTAGCTAGAGATGTTCCCATTTTTTTTGAACCTGGAAGATCTCTAATTGGACAAGCTGGTTCACTGGTAACGGAAGTTTTAGGTATAAAAATCAATGGTAAAAATAGATTTTTAATTGTTGATGCGGGTATGAATGATTTAATTAGACCGGCCTTATATAGAGCAAATCATAAAATAGAGGCTATTTCAGCTTCAGATGAAAATTCAAAAAAGTATTATGTTGCAGGTCCGGTATGTGAAACAGCGGATAGCTTTGGTGAATTTTCAATTTCTGCTAAAGAACATGATCATTTGATTATTTATTCTGTTGGGGCCTACGGTTATTCAATGGCTTCAAACTATAATTCCCGTCTACGTGCTGCAGAATATTTAGTAGATGGCAGCAAGATAACTGAAATACGAAAAGCAGAATCCTATGAGGATTTGATTAAGCTTGAGCAATATTAATGTCTGAAAACTTAACTCACATGTCTGCTCTAGGTAATGACTTCATTGTGATAGATGCCATTTCTCATCAATGCGATGTATCCAAAACTATAAAAAATAAGCTAGAGATTCTAAAAAAGGATATGCCTTTTGATCAAATTCTTTGCCTCTTGCCACCTAGAGACATTCACTGTGATGTATATCTTGAAATATATAACGAGGATGGATCACAATCTGAGAATTGCGTAAATGGACTCAGATGCATAGGTAGATACATGCATGATCACAATCTTGCTTTTAATGAAGAGATTTGGGTGCAGTTAGTTAATCAAATTACAAAAGTCAAAAAGATAGATGAAGAAAATTATGAAGTCATTTTAGAACAGTTCAGTTTAGATCCAGGGGATATTGGTCTGAAGAAAATCAAAAGTGATTCTTACTCTTTCATACATGATCAAGAACAAATTAACTTCTATTCTGTATCTGTTGGAAATCCCCATGCAATTGTCTTTGCTAAAGAGATTTCTACTATAAAGCTGGATGCTTTAGCTCAGTCTTTGAAAGAGGAAAAATGTTTTATAAATGGTTTTAATCTCAATCTTGCAGAAATATCTCATAATAATTCCATAAAGCTGAGAGTTTATGAGAGAGGCGTTGGGGAAACCGAAGCATGCGGAAGCGGAGCTTGTGCAACGGCACTTGCAGCGACTCTTTTTAAAGAAATGCAGCATGACATTGAAATAATATTTAAAAAAGGCATATTAAATCTGAAAATAGACCTGGATAGTAATAAAATACATTTAAGAGGAACTACCAGCTATCTAAACTAATTTACATGTCAAACTCGTCAAAGATTCCTTCTGAAGATGTTGTCAAATATCTTAAAGAAAATCCTGACTTCTTTAATTTAAACCCTGAGTCTTTGAACCAAATCAATCTTAAACATGAATCTGGAGATGCAATTTCTTTAATAGAAAAGCAAATTATTGAATTAAGAAGATCTTCAGATCAAGCTAATCAACATTTAATCCAGATTCTTGAAAATGCAAAAAGAAACGAAAAATTATTTCTGCTTTCAAGAGAAATCATTCTTGGTTTGTTGGCTAGCTCTACAATAGACGATACGATAAATGAACTGGAATCATATTTTATTAACTCATTTAATACCGATGCTTGTAAGGTGTTATTTTTTAGCGAAGATGAAAAAAGATTCGGAAAAGATAGAGTCATTGGCCCTGATCTTGCAACTGACCTCTTACGTGATCAATTTAAGGATAAAGATATTATTCAAGGCGGCATAAGTCCTGAGATGAGTAACTTTGTTTTTGGCTCTAAAGCAAAAATATTAGAAGCTGCAATATGCAAATTGGAATGCTCCACAGTAACTGGGATATTTGCGATCGGCAGTCAAACCTTAGGAAGATACTCAAGCGAAAAGGATAATCTATTTCTCCTTTTCATCGTTTCAGCTTTGAGTAAATTTATCGATAGAATTATTCTCAGCGAGTCATATGCAAAAGGAAATAAATAAGTTTCTTGATTACCTGCTAAAAGTGAGAAATTTTTCTGTCCACACGGTGAAAAACTACAAGAAAGACCTAGAAAAATATAGTGCTTTCTACGAAGCTAAAAAATTCACAGATCTAGCTGCTGTAAGCCAATCTGACATTAGGGATTTCGTTGGTATCGAAAGAAGGCGTGGGCTCAGTCCAAGAAGCATTGCTAGGTTAATTTCCTGCTTAAAAAGTTTTTATCGGTACCTCAACTTGGAAAGAATTGTAATGAAAAATCCTATTTTGGGGATAAGTGCGCCAAAATCTGCCAACCTATTACCTAAAGCCATTGATGCTGATTTAATCAATCAACTGCTAGATTTTCATCC
Organism: uncultured SAR86 cluster bacterium; assembly: GCA_902526045.1. Taxonomy (GTDB): domain Bacteria; phylum Pseudomonadota; class Gammaproteobacteria; order Magnimaribacterales; family AG-339-G14; genus CACNYO01. Next base: position 56,811 of record CABZJI010000001.1, read on the forward strand.
GAAAGAATGGATCGACTATCGAGATAAGGCTATGGCGGAATTAATCTATTCCTCCGGATTAAGACTTTCTGAATTATGCAGTTTAAATATTTCTGATTTGTCTTTGAAAGATCAGAGTTGCAGAGTTATTGGTAAGGGAAACAAAATGAGAGACCTGCCCATTGGAGGCAAGGCATTAAAAGCATTAGAGTCCTGGATGTCGAAAAGATCTAAAATGCAGATAAACGAACCTGATGCTTTATTCATCAATAAAATGGGAAATAGATTGGGAGCAAGAACTGTGCAAGAAAGATTAAAAAAATTGAGCGTTAAACAAGGAGTCCCTTATTTACATCCGCACATGTTAAGACATTCCTTTGCTTCCCATGTGTTGGAATCTAGCGGTGATCTGAGGGCAGTTCAAGAGCTACTTGGTCATGCTAATTTATCGACTACACAGATATACACAAAGCTGGATTTCCAGCATCTTGCTAAGGTTTATGATAAAGCTCATCCACATGCTAAAAAAAGAACATGACCATTAAAGTAGTTACATTTGATCTAGATGATACTCTCTGGCCTTTGAGAGAGACCATATTGGCTGCTCACAAAAGTGCTAATGATTTTCTAGCCTCTCAAGTTCCTAGCGTTAAAGAAATATTATCATCTAATAAGGAAAGAGAAGTATGGGGACAATTAATTGAAAAAGATCCAACAATGCGTCACAGACTGAGCGAACTTCGTTTTAATGTCTTTAAAAACATTCTTCAAAGCCAGGGTAAAACTGAAGAACAGGCGAAAAAACTTTCAGCTGAAGCTTTACATATATTTATGAATGAAAGACACCAATTAACTTTTTTTGATGGTGTTGAAGAAGTTCTTGCTCAACTTAAAGAAAAGTATACTTTGGGCGTTCTAACCAATGGCAATGCAAACATTAAGAGGCTAGGAATTGATCACTATTTTAGTTTTAGCTTCAGCGCAGAAGAGTTAAACGACAGTAAGCCGTCAGCTACGCACTTTAAAAAAGCTATGGAACAAACTTCAGAAAAGGCGGCCTCAATTTGTCATATTGGTGATCACACTGAATGCGATGTTGAAGGCGCTTTAAACGCCGGCTGCAAAGCAATTTGGTACAACGAACTTAATAACGTATGGCCAGATTCTAACGGTTGTCCCGTTCAGGAAGTTAAAAGTTGGTACGACATGGAGGAGGCAATATCACGATGCTAGTCAAGCGAATCTAGCATATGTTTGACAACTGCTCTTAATTCTTCATCAGTGCAGTCAGCACACAGACCCATTGCTGGCATTGCATTCAAGCCGTATTTTACGTTGTAAGTTAATGTATCAATTCCTTTGTCAACTCTTTGACCCCAAGAGTAAGTATTTGCATAAATTGGGGCTCCAGCCATCCCTCTATCATGACAAAACGCGCATGCTTGAGTATAAATTTCTTGGATTGTTCTTAATTCACTCGTTTTGGAAACAGAGGATTGATTTACTTCAGAACAAGAAATGAAAGATAAAAATGTTATTAATCTTATAAATTTATAAAGCTTATAGTCTCGAAAGATAACCATCTAAACGATCATTATTCATGATGAAGGTTGATTTTAAGTCACTCGCAGCAGACTTGATTTCATTAATGTTAGTGGCTTCTCCAACTTGAATTACCCCGATCATAGCCATCATTGCATGCGGTGTGCAGTTGTAGACATAAACACCTTCTTTATCTAACGTAATGCTTATCTCTTGATTTATTTCTCCAATCCATGCTTCAGCTCCAGCAGGTATCATTCCCGGGAGACTAGCTGAGTTATGAAGTTGATCTGTTAAAATAAAATTGATCGTATCGCCAACAGAGACTTTTATTACGCCTGGTTCAAACACCATGGTGCCATCTGCTCCTTCGTTTTTCATTTCAATGGTGTGCACATTACCTTCAGAAAGTTGGACTTTATTAGCTTCATCTTCATTTGATGCAGAAGACATAGAACCAGAGTTAATTGCTACTTTGTAGCCTGGACCTGCTGTTCTAATGCCGCAACCATCGCCTTCCATACATACTTGACCTAAAGGCATGATTCTTTTTTCAATAGATTCTGGTCTCATATCCTGAGCAGAAGTTGCGTAAGATATTACAAAAACTAATAAAATAAATTTTTTCATGAGGCGATTATAGATCATTGAAAGTCTAATATCGTTGAGGGTTGAAAAAATTTTATATCTAGAACCTGATGTTATGAAAAAAGGGCTAGTAGTTCAGTGGATAGAACGTCTGCCTCCGGAGCAGAAGGTCGCAGGTTTGAATCCTGCCTAGCCCACCAAATTATTTGATAGCTCTTGTTCTTGAGGCGCTAGATCCACACCATCCTGCTCAAGAAATTGATTGAGCTCAAAATTACCGATAACCACATCAAATACCCAGCTATCATCAACAACTGCTTCATTTTTTATGTAACCTTGTTGATATAAAGATGCCCGGACGCCACCAAGCTTCTGTCTAACTGTGAGTCTGCCTGAGTAGATACCCTTACTTAGATGATTAGTAATCTTTTCTTTTAAACGACTCAGGCCTATTCCTTCTGATGCAGATATCGAAACTTGATTTATGTCCTCAGATATTCCAATGGTGTTAGCTTCATCTACCTGATCGATTTTATTGTTTACTATAATTTGAGGAATATTATCAGCATTTATTTCCCGCAAGATTTTATTAACTTCTCTTAATTTAAAATTACAATCAATATCGCTAACATCAGATACATGAAGCACAAGATCGGCCTCTCTAAGATCCTCTAGGGTTGCCTTAAATGATTCGATCAAAGCAGTAGGCAAGTTGGAAATAAAGCCAACAGTATCGATAAACAGAATCGACCCTGAACCTGGACTTAAATTCTTCCTAGTAACAGTATCCAAGGTCGCAAACAACTGATCTGCCACATATTGATCAGACCCAGTTAACTTATTAAATAAAGTCGTTTTTCCAGCGTTGGTATATCCAACCAAAGCCAATACGTGGTTATTTCCTTTCCTTCGTGCATATCGATTTAATTTTTTTTGTCGATGACTCTTTTTTAAACGTTTTTTAATGGATTTAATCCTGTTTGCAATCAGCCTTCTATCGGTTTCTAATTGCTTTTCCCCAGGACCTCTTAAACCAATTCCTCCTTTTTGTCTTTCTAAGTGACTCCACCCTCTCACAAGCCTAGTTGATAAGTGGTTTAATTGGGCTAGTTCAACTTGCATCTTGCCGATGTGACTGGTCGCTCTAGAGGCGAAAATATCTAAAATCAACCCAGTTCTATCTAAAACCCTTGTTTGAAGTTCTCTCTCTAGATTCCTTTCTTGGGATGGTGATAAATCATGATTAAAAATTACTAGATCAGCTTTATATTTTTTTGAGGCCTTACATATTTCATCAACTTTCCCTTTACCTAGAAAATACTTTGCAGAAAGACTGTTTTGCTGACCTTGATATTCCAAAAGAATATTGGCTCCTGTTGATCTTACAAGGTCTTTAAATTCAAGAAAGGGATCAATAGGATTTGATAAGTCGGTGACCTTTTTTAAATCAGATTGAACGATAATGACATTAGAAAGAAATGTATTTTTCATAAAAAAACAATCTTATCAGTCTTTTCTGCTTTACAATTAGTTTTGTTAACATTAATAAACCTAAATAAAGAAGGAGTTTGAATGAGGTTTCTTTTCATAATTTTAATCAGTTTTGCCTTTTTTTCTTGCGCTAATAACATAACTACTTTGGCAAATATGGATAAAGATTTAAAGAGTTCAGCAAATGACAAGGAAGTAAAATGCGTTTACGAGAGAGCGACCGGGAGTTACATAAAAAAGAGGGTCTGTTACGACAATCAACTTGAGATATCTCGTTATTTAGAAACTCAATCAGCCATAAGACAAATGGATATCTTCCCCATGCACTTAGAGCCTTTTTACCGATGAAATATTTTCTAGTGACAACCCTTTCTTTAATTTTTATATGTTGTGCTAATTCAGAAAAATCAATGCAAGCATCTGAAAATGAAAACAATGATTCACAAAATGGTTTGATCTGTAAATTTGAAGAGGTGACTGGCAGTCATGTGAAAAAGAGAGTGTGCTACACACAACGACAAATGGACAGGCAAAGAGAAATTGCGCAAGAGGCTCTAAGAAGAAGTTCTGGAGGAGTTGCTTCTAATCCAAATCCTTAGGGAATTGAGATCTGATCCTGACCCTCTAAACTTTTTGCTGTATCAACTAAAGTCTCTTCAACTGGTCTAGGTTGCCATTTCAATATTGTTTTTACCTTTTCATTTGAGAGAAATTGAGGATCACCAAGCATCCTAACACTCTCTCGAGCAGTTGCGCTAAAAAGAGCAGCAAACCTTATAAGAAAATTAGGTAATCTTAATTTTGGTGCCTTATTAAAACCTGCCTTTATTAAGACTTGAGAAATTTCATAAAGCCAGAAGCTTGAAGTACAAAGAATAAATCGCTCATTATTTGATCCTTGATTAGATATTGCGTCAACATGAGCTTGTGCAACATCTCTTACATCAACAATACCAAGATGAATATTTGGAGTTCCAGGTAATTTTCCAGAAGTTAACATCTGAATCAAAACGTTTGTTCCACCTAAATCAGGAGAAAGAGCAGGTCCTAAAACCATGTACGGGCAAAAGACAGTTAATGGAAATTTTTCGTCTTCTCTTAAGTCATCAATGAATTGCCAAGCAGACTTCTCCGCCATTGTTTTGCTTTTTGCATATGGAGTAATTTTCTTTGAATCAACATCTGACCAGTCTTTTTCATCATAATTTTTTTTATCTGAATCGTCATAAAAAATTGAAGCAACTGATGAAGTTAAAATTACTTTTTTTATCTTGTTAGCTTTTGCAGTTTTAAGCGCACGAAGAGTTCCATCAACAGCAGGCCTAATAAGAACCTCTTCATCCACAGAATCACTAGCTGATATAGGGGAAGCAACGTGCATTACAAAATCACATTCTCTTCCGGCATCTTCCCAGCCCTCGTCCTTCAATAAATCTAATTCAATAATTTCTAAATTTTCTACTGAAGTGTTTGATTCTTTCATGGCAGTAATAACCTCTTCTTTTCTGACGTTATCTCGAAGAGTACCTCTGACTGCGTAACCTTGATCAAGAAGTTTTTTGCAACAATGCAATCCAATGAATCCCGTTACACCTGTTAATAATACTTTTTCCATAATTTTCTTTTATTCTTGATCAGACTCTAGTCGACTGAGCCACCTTTTAATAATCTCATCGGTATGCTCGCCTAATTTTGGTGCACGGACAAAGCCTTCATCATGGTTAGATATTTTTACAGGGTTTCCTGGAACTTTCACTATTTCACCACTGTCTTGCATCAAATCTATAATCATATTTCTTTTCAAGAGATCTTCGTCTTGAAAGGTTTCCGAAAAGTTTTTGACTGGTCCACAAGGTACCCTATGTTTTTGCAATAAATCTATCCAATATTCTGTTGTATTTGTAGAAAATTTCTCTTGTAAAGCTGCATCAATAGTTTCTCTGTTTTCTAACCTGCCCTTTCTGTTTTTATTCTGCTGGGTATCTAGATGTTTTAATCCCATTGCCTCAATCAAGCTGGGCCAAAAGTTTTCTGCTACTACAGCTACTTGAATAAAGTTATCTTGGGTTTTATACAAGTTAAATGGAGCATGATTCATGTGTTGGTTCCCAATTGGAACTGGATTTTCTCCAGATAAGAAATGCATAGTTACCATGTAAGTTAGAAGGCTAACTTGAGTATCCAACATGGAAATATCTACGTGCTCTCCGTAACCATAGATTTCTCGTGAGCGAATAGCACTTAAGATTCCGATAATAGCGTAAAGACCAGCACCAAGATCCGCAATAGGGATTCCTGATTTAATTGGATTATTTTTGTCCATTCCAGTAATCGACATGGCGCCCGAGTATCCTTGAACTATGTTGTCGTAAGCAGGGCGATTTATTTCTGTATCACCAAAGCCACTAATAGAGCAGGTAATTATTTTGGGATTTACCTTCGCTAAGCTTTCGTGATTGATTCCTAACCTTTTAGTTACTCCTTGACTAAAATTATCAACAACCACATCGGCAACTTCGACCAGTTTTAAAAAAAGTTTCTTCCCCTCATCGCTTTTAAGATCTAACTCAATGCTCTTCTTATTTCTTGCAAGAGTTAGGTGATAAGCACCGATACCATCGTGCGAATACTTTGGATCATCTTTAAGAAGGTTTCTTGTTATATCTCCTGTTTTAGGTTGCTCAATTTTTACAACCTCAGCTCCCAAATCAGCGAGCACCATGGTTGCGTAAGGTCCCGCTAGCATATGAGTTAAATCTAAGACTTTTATGCCTTTTAGAGATTGCTTCAATTTAGTAATTTGTTTTGTCATCTACAGCATTACCCGCAGTAGGGATCAATGCCGAGCGTTTGTATGAAGCTACAACCACACCGTTTTGATTGGTGCCAGTAGTCTCAACAGTAACTATGCCGCAGTTTTCTCTAGATTCTGACAACCTTTTCTCTAAGACCTTTGATTCTGCATACAAAGTGTCACCCACAAAAAGAGGATGAGGTAAAACAATATCAGTCCACCCAAGATTGGCAATGGCTTTTTGACTCACATCGCTTACACTCATGCCAACCATGACAGCCACAGTAAAAGTGCTATTTACAAGTGTTTTTCCAAATTCCGTTGCTTTTCCGTACTCTTCATCGAAGTGCAACGGATGAGTGTTCATAGTTAGCAAGGTAAACCAAGTATTATCTGATTGTGTGATGGTGCGACCTGGTCGATGCTCATAAATATGACCAATTTCGAAATCTTCGAAATACCTGCCGAAAGTTTCTCTATATCTGTTATTACCTAAATCTTTAATGCCTTTAACCATTAGTTATCATCTTCTCCTAACTCTAGTCTAAGTCTCATTGCTTCTGCAATTGGTTCATCAACCATTTTACCATCGACTTTGATAACTCCTGATCCACCAATCTTTTCGTATTCTTTTAAGACCTTCATAGCTTCTTCTTTTTCCTCTTTGGTTGGCTCAAAAGCTTTATTTATGATGTCTACTTGTGAAGGATGAATACAAGCTTTCCCAGTAAAACCCATATTTTTAACAGCTATAGCTTCCTTTTCACATCCCTCAGGGTCATCAAGAAAGAAAAATGGAGCATCGATCGTAAATAAGTCGTACATTGCCGCTGCAATCGCTACTTTTGATCTGGCATAAAGTAAGGGTTCCCATGCTAATTTAGCTTTTAGGCCCGCTGAAAAATCTGCTGCACCAAAAAATAATCCTCTCACACCTTTAAAAGATGCTATTTCATCTACAGTGGCAACTGCTCTAGGCGTTTCGATTAGTGGAATGAGATCGTCTTCAAAGGCAATTTTGGTAGCAAGAGTTGCCAATGAGTCAAAACTTTGAATCTTGGGTAAAATGATAGCTTCTATTTGCTCTTGATAATCAGAAATTAGATCTATGTCTTCTCTTCCTAAGTCTGTAACAGGATCATTGACTCTGACAAAAACCGGTTTAGAAAATTTGTGACCGTCTTTAAAATTACTTATTAAATCCTCACGAGCTTCTTTTTTTAAGTCATCCGGACAACCGTCTTCTAAATCAATGATAATGGCATTGACGTCGGTTTTCTGAACCTCATCGAGGTTGTGCATTTTGTGACCTGGCACAAACAGGTTGGACTTGAATCTGTATAACATTATTGACTCCTTTCTAAGCCTACTAGATGATCAACAACATCTAAGAGCTCTTCGGTCGGAATATCTCTTGATGCTTTTACTTTATATTTTCCGTTCACAATGAATGCTGGCACGCCCATGATCTCGTATTTTCTTCCGTACACATCAGCTGCATTAATGTTCGACTTTATTCGGAATGAATTACTGATGGCTTGGTACTTTTCAGGTTCGACTCCAAATGCATTAAAAAGTTCGGTAATCTCTCTTTCGCTAGTCAGAAACTTCCTATCCAGGTGGATAGATGTAAAAGCTGAGCCAATAATCTCTTCCATACCTAAAGCTTCTGCTGCATAAAATAACTTAGCATGTTCTTTGGCAGGTGGATTCCAAGTCACCGGAACTCGCCAAAAATCTATGTCGTCATTAAGGTTTTTCTTCCAATCTCTTATCAAACCTTCTAATGTAAAACAGTGTCCGCAACCCAACCAAAAGAATTCAATGACTTCAATTTTTCCAGGATTACGCGTTTGGACTTCTTCGTCTAAGAATTGGTAATCAACACCAGGTCGATAATCTTTTGCGTTTAATACAAAAGAAAAAAGACTTATTAAAAGAACTAAAAAAGATTTAATAGAGACCTGATACATAATTAGCTACTGCTTGAATTTCTTCTAGGGTCAGCATGCTAGCAACGTTCTGCATAACCAAACCTTCCTCTTCGCCGTTTCCACGGATTTTGTTTTTGTAAGCCACTAAACTGGTAACAACGTATTCTGCTTTTTGACCGCCAAGAGCAGGATAACCTGCTGAATTAACTCCTTTTCCTTGTGGTCCATGACACCCCGTGCAAGCTGGCAGTCCAGATGCAACATTTCCAGCTCGATAAATTGTTTGTCCAAGAGAAACGTTTTCCTCACTCGCTTGGCCTACTTTAATTTTTTGAGAAGCATAGTATGCAGCCATATCTCTTAAGTCATCGTCGTTATAATCATCAAGCAGCCCCATCATGGATTCAATAACCCTTTCACCTTCTTGGATATGATGGAGTTGATCGAATAGATAAAGTTCCCTTTGACCTGCTAAAGTTGGCCACATGCCCACAAGACTATTTCCATCGGCACCGTGACAAGCAGCACAAGAACCCACTAATTTTTCTCCTCTAATTGGATCTCCTTTCGGTAAAGGTTTTACTTCGCCAACCTTTTCAGATGCGGTGAAAGCACCTCCAGATATACAGAGAATTGAGATGAATATAACTTTTCTAATCATTAAGAAATATTTCAGGGCTGAGCGAGCAAAAATTATATACCATACTCCTTTAATAATCTTTGTTTACTGATGGAAACAATGAAATCAATATTACCTATTAACCTTGCGTTTGATCGTGTTGTTGGCAACCTTGCTCAGTTACCTTTTGATGAAGGAATCGAGATTGCCGTCTGCGGTCGCTCCAACTCAGGAAAATCCAGCATCATTAATGCCTTAGGTAATAATAAAAAGCTGGCAAAGACTTCAAAAACTCCAGGCCGAACCCAAACGGTAAATTTTTTTACTATCAACGACGATCCACAAACTAAATTGGTTGACTTGCCTGGTTACGGTTACGCCAAAGCTTCTAAAAAAGATCAAAATAACTGGGCACAACTGGTGGAGAGTTATTTGCTCAGCAGACAGTGTCTAAGGAAAGTTGTGGTCATTATGGACATCAGACACCCGTTTAAGGAGGCAGATCTCGTTTTTCTCAACTGGTGCAAAGGGTTGCCTGTAAATGTTTTTATCTGTCTGAACAAAGCCGATAAATTATCCAACAATCAAGCAGGACAATCTTTAGCTTTAGCGCAACGTGCAGCGCAACAATTTCCAGAAATAGAACACCTGCAAATTTGTTCTGCCGAAAAGGGTAACGGACTCGAAGCATTAGGCTCCTTCATCACTTCATAAAAAAACCCCGGACATTGGGGTGGCCCGGGGTTAATAGGAGAGTAAACATGAAAAAATCTACCTATACCTATGACCATCCAGAAGAATAAAAGTTCAATAAATGTGGAAAAAATTAGTGGGCTTTGCCCCAGTTAGCTGCGACGCCACTTTCGACCACTAAGGGAACAGATAATTTTGTAACTTCAGACATGATTTGCTCTAAAGCTTTTAAAGTATTCTTAGTATAACTTTCAGGACATTCCACTATAACTTCGTCATGTACCTGTAAAATCAGATGAATATCTTTACCTGTACCTTTTATGTAATCGTGCATGTTAATCATGGCTAATTTCATGATGTCTGCAGCAGTTCCCTGCATCGGTGCATTGATAGCTGCTCGCTCTGCAGCCATGCGTGTTCTTCCTGAGTGAATGCCCGGTAAATAAAGCCTTCTACCAAAAGCTGTTTCCACATAGCCCTGATCTTTTGCCTTGGCTTTCATCTCATCCATGTATATTTTTACTCTAGGATACTTACCAAAATAAGAAGCGATGTAATCAGCCGCCTCCGGGCGAGTCACTCCCAGAGCCTTGCCTAGGCCAAATGCTGACATTCCGTAAATAAGCCCAAAGTTTATGGCTTTTGCGTTCCGCCTAGCTTGCTCATCTGCAGAGCCAAACACTTCTTTGGCAGTTGCTGAGTGAATATCTTCGCCGTTTTCAAACGCCGTAATTAGGCTCTCATCTTTGGAAAGATGCGCCATAATGCGAAGTTCTATTTGTGAGTAATCTATAGAGATTAAATCAAATCCTTTTGGGGCCACAAAAGCTTCTCGAATCATCCTGCCTTCCTCAGTTTTAATTGGAATATTTTGCAAATTAGGATCTGAAGAGGATAGTCTTCCTGTAGTAGTCACCGCCTGATGAAAGGTCGAATGCACCCTGCCGGTTTTCTCTGAAATCTGTTCAGGCAACCTGTCGGTGTAAGTTGATTTGAGTTTAGAAAGCGTTCTGTGTTCAAGAATAACCTGTGGGAGTTCGTATTGTTTTGCCAGCTCTTGCAAAACTGATTCCGCGGTTGAGGGCTGACCGCCTGGAGTCTTTTCAATCACCGGAATATTCATCTCATCAAATAGAATTTCTTGGAGCTGTTTGGGTGAGGATAAATTAAATTCTTTGCCGGCCATGGAGAAGGCCTGCTCCTCTAGGCCATTGATGCGTTGGCCCAAATTTTTTGACTGTAGACTTAAAATATCAGAATCAATAACTGTACCTTTTTGTTCCATGTCTGATAAAACTGGAATTAAGGGCAGTTCAATATCTTTGAGAACTTTTTGCAGCGACTTTTGTTTCTTTAAATGCTCTCCAATGTTGTCATACATTTGCAATGTGATATCGGCATCCTCAGCAGCGTAATCGCTTGCGACATCAAGATTTACTTTGTTAAAGGTAAGCTGCTTAACTCCTTTTCCTGCCACTTCCTCAAAGGTTGTGGTTTTTAAATTGAGATAATGATTCGCCATATCGTCGAGGTTATGACGAGTTGCTGTTGAATCCAGAACGTAGGACATCATCATTGTGTCGTTTTCGATACTATTTAAATGAATGTCGTAATTAACCAGAACGTTTCGGTCGAATTTTATGTGTTGCCCAATAATTGGTTTCTCTTCCAAGATGGGTTTGAGTTTTTTTAAGCAAGCATCGCGATCTAATTGCGATGGTGCGTTATCGTAATCGTGGGCAAAGGGCAGATAAGCAGCTTCGCCCGCATCAACAGCAAAAGAAAGACCCACCAGATCAGCAGTGGTGAAATCCAATCGATCGGTTTCGCAATCTAAAACGATTTGTTTTGCTTTGGCTAGTTTTTTTAGCCAATCGTCAAACGTTTTGTCATCCAAGATACAAGTGTACTTGCTGGTACTTTTTGGCTTAGAGGCTTTAGGCGCCTCTTTTAATAATGCTTTGAATTCAAGTTCCGTGAAAAGCTCATGCAATCTTTTTTCATCACGCTCCCCAACAGCTAAATCTTCAATCCCAAAGTCCAATTTCACGTCTTTCTTAATTTCGGTGAGTTGGCGAGAAAGTTTTAATTGCTCAATGCCGGCACGTAAATATTCTCCAACCTTACCTTTGAATCCATCTGCTTTTTCAATGATGGTATCGATGTCGTTGTGTTCGGTTAACCAATTGACCGCAGTTTTCGGACCCACTTTTTCTACACCGGGAATGTTATCTGAGGTATCGCCAACTAAGGCTAGATAATCAACGATTTGTCGAGGCTTCACACCGAATTTTTTTTGAACACCGTTTATATCGAGGACTTCGTTTTTCATCGTGTTCACCAACTTGATGTTTTTGGTGACCAATTGAGCTAAATCTTTATCTCCTGTAGAGATGATCGTCGAGATACCTTTTTGTTCGGCCTCGGTAGCAAGCGTTCCAATGACGTCATCTGCCTCAACGCCTTCGACCACAAAGATTTTTATACCCAGCGCCTTGATCACTTCGTGAATCGGTTCAATTTGTGGAATCAAATCATCGGGCATGGCAGCTCTGTTGGCTTTGTAGTCCTCATACATTTCATGACGAAACGTATCGCCTTTAGCATCAAAAACCATGCCAACCGGAGCATTAGGATGATCTTGCAAGATGCGCATCACCATGGTGACAACGCCGCGCACGGCACCCGTGGGCTGGCCAGTGGATGTCGTTAACGGCGGTAACGCATGATAAGCGCGGTAGACATAAGACGATCCATCGACCAATATAACTGAGTTGTTATCGTCTAAATTTTCAGGTTTGGCCATGCATTCAATATTGTTTTGATGGTTTATACTTCGATACTCAAGTTTAGAGTAGCAATGAAAAAAGTTCTATTACTGATTTTTGGTTTTTGCGTGGTCTTAATTGCCGTGGCTTATTTCATGGAATACCAAATGGGTTTAGAACCTTGCCCAATGTGTATCATTCAAAGGATTGCTATTGCAATCACCGGTTTAGCAGCTCTCATTGGTTTCTTTCACGATCGCTGGTTTAAATTTTATTTTTCCTTAACGACTTTATTTAGTATTGCCGGAGCAGCTTCCGCAATTCGTCATTTGTACTTGCAATCTTTACCGGAGGACCAAGTGCCTTTTTGCGGACCCGATTTAGGCTACCTGCTCGATAACGCTTATTTTTCCGATGCTTTGCGCTTGCTTTTTATTGGTGACGGTAATTGCGCCGAAGTCGTCTGGAGCTTGTTTGGCATATCCATTCCAGGCTGGGTGCTTATCTGGTGCATCATAAATATTTGCTTATCGGTATCGCAACTGAATCCTAAAACTGCTCTTTCACAGAGTAATTAAAAGTAACTTTTTAAGGCTCCTCTAAGATGAGACAATAAGCTGAAATGAGCTTAAACGTTATCGCCATCGTCCTCTCGGCTGTCACACTCGGTCTAGTGACTTACTTGTTGTTAAAACTGAGAGATCAAAATACTTTGGAGAAAGGTAACACCGATCATTTACAAACAAAATTGGATTCGGTTTCAAAAGATATCAACGATATCGAAAATCAATTGGCATCAGTAACAACGCCCATCAATGAACTTAACCGCTTTCTTGGTGGGAATGTCACTACCGGAAGGTTGGGTGAATGGAATCTAAAGTCCATTGTCAAAGAAATCTTGCCGGATGGGAGTTATAACTTTCAGGCACAAATTAATCCTGAGACACAAGACAGAGTTGATTGCGCGGTCAACACCGCTGATGGTCTCATTATCCCTATTGATTCGAAGTTTTATGCCGGTCAATACAAGCAATACCAAGAGGCGAGTCGAGACAATGAACGAGGCACTGTCCTAAGAGATCTGCGCACAGCTATTTTGCGCGATGCCGACGATATTGCCAGCAAGTACATTCGCCAAAACTCAACTTCCAACTACGCTGTCCTTTACATTGCATCCGAAAAATTAATTGATCTAGTCGATGACATTGAAAATTTAAGACAGGATTGCCTAGCAGAAAAAAAAGTTCTCATTCAAGGTCCCAATACTTTGGCTGCTTTTCTAGACACCATTAGAATCGGTCATCACTATCTGCAATTAAATGAAACGGCAGGAAAAGTGGCAGAAGTGGTCAGACGTATCAAAACTCAGTTTGATAGTTTTGATAAAAGCACTGAGGCGGTGACTAAAAAATTAGAAGCATCCATTAAAGAAGTCTCTTCACTACAAACCAGAATTAATGTTTTGGGAAGAGAGCTCAATAAAGGTGCTGAGGATCTTAAAGAAGATTAACTCAAATCGTAACCATAACGATCTTTTTGGACTTTAAAGTATTCGTCGTCATCTTCAATTTTGCCGTCTTTAATCCAAGCTTCTGGACCGTCCTCATCGTAAACTCTGATGTTATCTCTGGCATCTTGTTCAAGTAAATAATGCATCTTTGGGCTCTCTGAAACGACTATGTCCAACATGCACTTAGCTATATCGATTGGATCGCAACCTGTTTCCAATAACCCTTTAGTTATCATGCGGACTGTTCTTGATTGAAGCATTTCATAATGTTTCTTGTCTTCTTCAGGTAGAGCATTTTTTCCAAAAATAGGAGTCCTCACGACACCTGGCTCCACTAAGGCTACTCGGATGCCAAACTTAGCCACTTCGTGAGCCAAGGTTTCTGAAAGACCGTTGAGGGCATATTTACTGGCGCAATACGGACCCTGTAGAAAAAACGGACGCCTGCCTGCTTGCGAAGAAATGTTGATAATAGTGCCTGACCCTTTTGCTCGCATGGTTGGAATCACTGCTTTCATCATTCGATAAGCACCGAAGTAATTGGTTTCCATGATCTCTCTGGCTTTATCGATAGAAGTATTTTCAACTGACATTCCGTGACCGATTCCAGCATTATTTATCAGCACATCGATATCTCCTACCTCATCTGTTACTTTTTTGATTGTAGTATCTACTGAAGCTTGATCGGTTACATCGAGAGGTAGAACCAGAGAGGAATCATTACTTTGATCAAGAGATTGAAGCCCTTCAGATGACTTTGGGTTTCTTGCCGTTGCGATCACTTGATAGCCTTTGGCAGTAAAGTGCTCCGCTGCAGCCAATCCAATGCCTGTGCTGCATCCGGTTATAAATACGTTCATGGTTAACCTCTCAAAATTTTTTAATTTAATTGTGTGTTGGGTTTAGAATACCCCTCATGTTGGGAATATATCAATCTTCGTTAATTGGTTTATGGTTCATCTTGGTTACGATCGTGGTTCAAGCAATGGTTTTAATTCATCTGCATCGCAAACAACCTAATTATAAAGTTGGTGTAATAGATCCTTCGTTAGGACAAGAATCTTTGTTTTTTAGAGCGTATCGAACGTTTTGGAATTCAATGGAAAACATAGTTCCTGTTCTTGGAATGGCTTTGATCGCATTAGTATCTGGCTATAGTGCAACCAAACTTTCTATTATCCTTTGGACGTATGCGATTGCGAGAGTCTTTCATATGATTTTGTACTACATGGTAGCTACAGATAAGAATCCGAGTCTGCGCAGTATCTTTTTTAGTATTGGCTTTTTAGCAATGTTTTACCTGTTGATTGACTTGGGTTTATATTTAATTTTTTAACCGCTTTCATTTTTGTTCTTTTACAGGTTTAATAATGTCCATGAAATTTAAGCTGTTTGCAGTTCTTTTTGCGCTCGTTTTTTCTGTAGGAATTATCTCCCATGAGACGTCGCATTATGAATTGGATCATGGTGATCATGATCATGCAGATCATTCAGTTGAGCTCAGCGAAGATTGTTCAACTTGTTTAGCAGAACAAAGCGAGTTTGTTCAAGAAGAAACAACTCATCAACCTTCAGCAACGATTTCTGATTTCCTTGTTGTTAAAAAGACAAGGCAAATCAACCTTTCACCTAATCAACTCTCCATTCGTGCACCGCCAAAAAATTAAATTTTAAATTTTTTTAATTTTTAAATTTTTTTTGGAGGTTTTGTGAAACATTTTATTTATTTTTTAGTAGTACTTTTTAGTGCACAATTCTTAATAGCTGATGATGTTGAGGAAGTAACGGTTACCGCTTCTTTAATAGATCAGAATTTAAGTGAGGTTGGTGATCCGGTTCAAGTTTTATCCGGCGTTGATTTAGACGATCAAGGAAGAGCTAGTCTTGGTGAATCCATTGACGATCTACTTGGTGTAGCCAACTCTGATTATGGTTTTGCTACCGGTCAACCTGTTATCAGAGGATTATCGGGTCCCAGAATTAAAATTCTTAAAAACGGGATGGTTAACAGGGATGTTGCTGGTATCGGAGTCGATCATCCAGTTGAGATCGATATGAACAACGTTCAACAAATCGAGGTAGTCCGTGGCCCTTCATCTCTGCTTTACGCGAACGGTGGCGTTGGAGGAATCATCAATATCGTTGATAACACCATTGCAAGACAGGATTTCGATGGGTTAAGCGCAAACGTAGACTTTGAAAAGCAATCCGTAAATAGGGGATCAGTTGAAGCTTTTGGAATAACCAACATTGTTAATGGCATCAACTTTAGCTACTCCTATGAAAATACCGATTTTGAAAATTACGATATTCCAGACGGAGCAGTTATGCATTCTGAAGAAGAGCATGATGAACACGAAGGTGAGGAAGAACATGACGAGCATGAGGAAGAAGAACATCATGATGAAGAACTTGGTTACTTAGAAAACTCTGATTATGAGCGTGAGTCTCATAAATTTGGATTTTCAGTTGTTGAAGATTGGGGATACATTGGTGCATCTGCAAATATTTTAGAGACTCATTATGGTATTCCTTATCATGGCGAAGGCCACGGTGGTCATGGTGGCCATGGTGATGAAGAAGATCACGACGAGCATGAAGGTGAAGAAGATCACGATGAGCATGAGGAGGAAGAAGGTCATGATGAACACGAAGGTGAAAGAGTATTCTCTGTAACTGATTCCAACGAAGTAAACGTTCAAGGTTCTTACAATTTTGATGCAGGAGCAGTAAGCAAAATTAATTACTTCATCAGAGGAACTAATTATTCGCTTACAGAAGGGCATGCAGAGGAAGAAGGTCATGATGATCACGAAGGTGAAGAAGATCATGATGAACACGAGGGTGAAGAAGACCATGATGAGCATGAAGATGAACATGGACATGGCGAAGAGGGTCCAACAACTTTCTCAAATGATTCTTATGAAATTGGAACAATTCTTGACCTTTCAACTTCAAACTTAGGTCAAAAAATTTCTATCAATCTTGCCCAAGAAGAACAGTCCATTGTAGGTCATGAATCTTTTATGAATCCTACAAAGTCGGATGAATATACTGTTGGTTACTTCATGTCTAAAGATTTTTCTGATCATCACCTTGATTTTGGGATTCGTTATGACTCGGTCAGCAGAAATGGATCTTTAACTGAACGAGAAGAGCATGACGAGCATGAAGGTGAAGAGGATCATGACGATCATGAAGGTGAAGAGGATCATGATGAGCATGAGGAAGAGCATGGCGAGCAGACTTTTTATAACGTCGACATGTCCAGTGCGAGTCTTGCATTAACTTATACTTACGATATCAATGAGAATGTAAAATTTCTAATTGGAGCAGCCTCTGTGGAAAGAGCACCCTCTGCTTTAGAGCTTTTCATGAACGGTCCTCACTTAGCGACCGGAAGACTTGAAACAGGTAACGTCAATTTAAATGCTGAGAGATCCAATAACGTTGATCTTACGCTTGAGTTTGATATCGACAGTTGGTTTGGAAACGTCTCTGTATTCGCAAATAACATTACCGATTACATCTACTTACAAGATGAAACCGAAGAAGATCATGAAGAAGAAGGTCACGATGATCACGGCGGATTAATAAAAGCTGACTATCTCCAAAAAGATGCTGAGTTTACTGGTTATGAATTAGAGTTTGGAACCATTATTGATGTTGATAACGGAGAGGTTGAGGTTTCTTTTGGTAGGGACTCAGTTGAAGGTAAGTTTGCTGCCGGCGGTTACATCCCCAGAATGACTCCAACAAGGAACTTCTTTGATGTGTCCTACAGCAACGACGTTTTAAAAACGACTTTATCCCTTAAAGACGTTGAAGAGCAATCTAAGCTGGCGGTAAATGAAACTATTACTGGTGCATACCAAATGGTGGACTTCACCCTTTCAGGTACGGTTCCATTAGATCCTAATGTTGATTTGAAGCTATCGTTCTTTGCTTCAAACCTTCTTGATGAAGCTGCACGAAATCATAATTCGTTTGTAAAAGACCAGGTCCCCTTACCTGGCAGAAACGTAGGTCTGAGGTTTAGCCTACGCTTCTAAAAATATAAGCCAACCGCCCGATTAATTTCGGGCGGTTTATAAATGAAGATAGGTTGATGTTGTCTTTAGATCCGATTTTTGATGAGGATCAGTTCAAGATGTATGTCTAATACAAACATAAGAAGAAAAAATTTATACCATTACCCCTGGAAAATATGATGTACCCAATTGATTAATTTCGGGTGGTTCTTCACATCAATGATGTATTCTTGCCCTCGACCTTTACAACGAGTTATACATTCCTTTTCGTCCTCCCATTTCAATCTGTTTAAAAAAGGATCTGATTTAGCAAAATATTTTTTTGGCAGTTGCCAGACAGAACGGGTCGCTTGATCTTTAGTTAAAACCAAGTTTTTATGAGTTTTTTTAAAATGACCGTAACCTCTTAAAGGTGATGATTTATTCCCCAAAGTTAATTTTTTTGTTCCAACGTATAAGCAGTTATTACTAAATTTATAAAAAGCATGCGGATGCATCTTTTTTTTATTTTTGAAGTACTGTTGAATCGCCTCGTTTCCGTCGATAATTTTATCTATTTGGAGCCAGCCAAAAATGTGATGTAAGTCTCTACCGCCTTCTGAATAATTTTTGAACCATCCAAAAAATAGAAAAAGATCCCCCGGTCCAACTTGATTATTTCGTAACTCGGATTGTGAACTGCTTGCTTGCCCAAATAAACCTGTTTCTAAATTTGGATCGTAATGACAATTATCGCTTGGCTTACTTTGTGCCTTGGATTCTTTCAGAGCATCGATACATCGAATGCCGTTCACACTGACGTCTTTAAATTTATCCGGCGCCGGTCCTGAGAAAGGAATGGGCAGAGAACACAAGCTTCCGTCTGAAAAAATAGGAGAAGCCACCCCACCAGAAGACGAGTCAAAGCCTTTTCTACTTAAAATTATTCTTTTCATGTACCAATAATGTGATTTTAAAGTAGCTATTTTTATCTACAATAATAAAAGTAATTATGGAGAATTTATGAAAATAATTTTAGTTTTATCAATGGTTTTTCTTGCGGCATGCAGTATGGAAGTAGATGTTCAAATTAACGGTGAAAAAAATGAAGAGTTAGCTCAATCCTGGATGGATCATTTGTTGATTTCTGGCGATCTTGATGCAGCGTCAGACCTTATGCATGAGGATTTTACCTTCATGTGGATGGGAATCGTTTACCCAGGTAGTGAAATTCATGAGAAAGAAAGCTTTTTTGATAATTATTGGCCCGTAGTAGGCGAACTTTTACCAAACGGAATAGTTCTGACCACTATTGATGCTATTTCAGATCATGATGGAGTAGCTTTGATTCAAGTCGGTGATGCAGAAGGCATCAACGGTGAATACGATAATAAATATGTTTGGATATTCAAAATGAAGGATGGCTTGATCCATTCCGTCCGTGAGTACAATAGCGATTTATTGGTAGCAACTAGATTGTTTAAAAATGAATTAAAGCCCGTCGATTGATATATTTTATCTACAATGCCGATGGATCTTTTTTTGGAGAGATCAGCTACTTTCTTAAGAAGCTGTCCGGCCGTGACAAATGCAAACTATGCGATCTTAGTCATAATTTAATCTTTCAAAAAAAGTCTTGGGATGATTTCCTTAAAGAATTAGATCGTCCTTATCAAGTTTTACATATAAACGAATTACCCGAGTCGATAAAACAGCTGAACCTGACTTATCCTTCAATATTATTGGAAAAAGAAAATTCCTTTAAAGAGTTGGTCTCAAGAAAAGATTTTGAACACATCGATAATTTATCTCAACTGAAAGAAACTCTCGAAACTAAAAGTAATTAAAAGGTAATTTTTAGTTCATGCTCCAAAGAACGTTTCCTGATCGAGGATCGGTTACACCCAGTTCAGGTGAGATTTCTTCTAGATAATCTCTGATGGTGTCTAAGAAAGCTATCATTTCGGGTCTAGCTGCTACCAGTGCTTCCTCGCTCTCAAACACTCCAAACGACACAAATTCCCTGTCACCGCTTTGAAACATTTCGCTTACCAACATTCCAGCCGTCTGAAAATTTGAATCATTAAAGCCTGCGATGAAATCATCGACACAGTCTTCTTTGACAACAAAACGGACACAGTTTGCATACTTACTCATAGTAATCTCCATTTTTAATAGTTTGTTTATGATAATGTTTAATGAAAAAAAATTTAAACCTTTAAAACTTTATAAACTTAATTAATCTAACTATTTTGGAGTATGTATGTCTTATCAAAACGATGTTGCACTATTTATGAAATCTGGAGAACAAGGAGTTAGATCGGAATTATCCTTAGAAGGCGATCAAGCTAGTTTGTATATGGATTTGATTACTGAGGAGTATCAGGAGACATTGTCTGCATTTGAAAACAGTGACTTGATAGAAGTAGCCGACGGCCTTGCCGATATGGTTTGGGTCATTATGGGGATGTGTAACAGTTGCGGGATTGATTTTGATTCAGTTTGGCAAGAAGTAAAAGCATCCAACATGAGCAAATTTCCCGATGGCAAGGCCATCAAAAATGAACACGGAAAGATTATGAAGCCAGATAGTTATTTCAAACCTAACATTAAAAAGGTTTTAGGCTTTGAGGAGTAAAAGATGAAAAAAGGATATTGGGTCGTAAAAGCAAACGTTATTGATGGCGATAAGCAAGGCGCCTACGGAAAATTAGCGGAAGAAGTCATAGCAAAATTTAATGGCATTTTTTTAGTTAGAGGCGGGGAGCAAATCACAAAAGAAGGTACAGAATTCATGCGTAATGTAGTCGTCGAGTTTCCATCCTACGAAATTGCTTTGCAAGCCTACGAAAGTGATGATTATCAACAAGCCCTTGCTATTCTCGATGGTGGAGCGGAGAGAGCTTTTGCCATTGTCGAGGGCTATGAATAAATCCTTTCTTTTATTTGTCTCTCTTTCGATAGTTTTGGGCTGTGGTGGATCTTCTAATTCAGATAATAGCAATTCTATTCCATTAGAGACTGGATTTAATCCAAAGTGTACAACTTATAATACAACGATCACCATTTATCCATCGCCATATGAAGGCACCCTAAGAAGATGTTATACGTCCGATAGGCAATTTTATGTATACCTTCCTGAAGACTATTCTGAAGTCGGATCATCTTATCCTGCCATGTTTAGTTTGCACGGTTATACCAGTACAGCTTTGACTAATATGAGTTATACAGGGTTTATGAAACAAGCCGACATAAATGACTTTGTGGTCATTTATCCCCAAGGTTTAGTACATGAATCAAAAGGAGGTACTCACTGGAACACCGATGAAATTGGTCCGGGAAACTCAGTGAACAGCATCGAATTTTTAGAATCTGTTCTAGATTGGGTTGGTCAAAATTACAATATAGATTTAGATCGATTTTATTCCGCTGGAATGTCTAACGGTGGTTTCATGAGCTATCACCTTGCCTGCAATATCACTTCAAAAATTTCGGCCATTGCCTCTGTTACTGGATCAATGAGTGTTTTTACCTACGATAATTGCAACGCACAACCAACCTCAGTGATGCAAATCCACGGATCTGTGGATACAATTGTTCCTTATGATGGCACGGTAAGTGCTTCTGGGGTAGGCTTCAAAGGTATTGAAGATGTTATGGAATTTTGGTCAAGCAACAACATTTGCAATTTAGAACCCTCCATTGAAACGTTGCCTGATATTTCTGCAAACGGAGTAAGCGGCACGCATAGAATTTACTCTGAGTGTGCCAATGATGTTGAAGTTCAATTGTACTTCTTAGAGGGAGTTGGCCACGATTGGCCAGAGAATTATGAGGTAGATGGAAACGGAGGCACAGGTTTGTATGACATAAACTCTGCAGAAATAATTTGGACGTTTTTCAATAATTTTGACCAGCTCGGTAGAAGACAATAATTATGTGCGGTCGCTTTACACTAACTAAAACTAATGACTTTGAGAGCATACCAAGGGAAAAAAGAGAGGTATCTTTTAACATAGCTCCATCAAATGAAATAATCATCCTTGATCCTGAGCCTACATTGAGAACTTGGTCTTATAGTCCCCTGTGGGCAAAAAAGCCCTTCCACCTTATCAATTGTCGATCCGAAACTATGCATAAAAAACCTTCTTTTAAAGGTGCCATGCGCTGTCTGGTTCCCACCACTGGTTGGTATGAGTGGCAAGATAATGGTACCCAAAAGCAACCCTTTTATCATCATATTAATCACGATCTATTCTATTTTGCGGGTTTGGCTAATAATCAAGGCTGCCTCATCGTTACCAAAGAAGCTAATAAAGATATTAAGCAAATCCATCATCGACAACCGGTTTTACTGACTCATGATGAGGGTGATCATTGGTTAAATAACGAAGATCAACTAGAAAGTGAACTCGATGATTTAATCGAGTTTTATCCTGTTAGCACTGAGGTTAATACTCCAAAAAATAATTCACCGAAATTAATCCAGCCTTTATAATTCCCCCATGAAGAAACCCGAAGATAATTTTGTAATCCAATATTATAAATTCATTGTTACGCCAATTTTAATCACTGTTTTTATATGGCTAATGATCGATAGATTTTTGTGAAGCTTTTCATAAGTGGCTTAGTTTTTTTTATTGTCATGTTTTACGGCATCAGATTATCGCATCGTCTCCGCGATCGTCATCTGACAAACGTGACAGATGATAATGTCCGCATCGCACTTGGTATGTTATCTTTTGTGGTCATTGCTGCGATGGCAATAAGTGCATCAATGATTGCTCAGTATATTATTGAGTAAACAAACCTATCGTTGAAAAGATACTTAAGACAAAACACGCTGTGACACCCGTAGTTAAGTTCAATCTTAAGCTGGCGTAGTCTTCATCAGCAAAACTGTCACTGGTTCTTTTTTCTTGTAGATAACAAAGAGGAAAACTAAGCGTCAGCATTATCAAAGGAATCATGACGTTAACCGTGAACAAAAAAATGCTTACAAAACCTAATAATGAGAACAATATACCGGACACTAAGTCGGACTGTTTCTTAGAAGATTGCCAAATAATCCCGCCTAAAAATGAAAGGATGATTGCTCCGTAAATTACCAAACCTATCAATGACGGCCTCAGCCAATTTTCTCCTAGGATCCAGGGCAAAATAGTGAGTGCGGCGAAAGGAATAAACCCTAGATATCCTAATATGATTTTTGTTTTTAGCATTTCAAAAATTTTGCTAGTATAAAAGTAAAGATGTTCTTAAAGAAAATTATACCTTGTTCGCTTGTAATGATATTTCTGTCTTGCAGTGAAGTTAAACTGCCGGATTTTAATGTTTATGCTGAAGGCCAAAAGGAGGTTCTAGATGCTTTTGGATTTACCTTCGATCCTTCCTTGATAAGACATGAAACGATTAAAGAAGATTTCCATGTAATTTTTGGTTTCGGAGGAAATATTTTAATTTCAATTGGAGAAGATGGCGTTCTAGCAATTGATTCACAGTTCCCTCAAATCTATCAGGCTTTGCTGGCAAAAATAAAATCTCTTGGAGGTTCGGGCATAAACCATATTATCAATACTCATTGGCATTTTGATCATGCCGATGGAAATAGAGCTTTTGGCCCTTTAGGTGCAGAAATTTATGCACATATAAACTCTCTAAATTATATGAAATCGGGAGCTTCGATTAACTTAGTCGGTGCCGTTTATCCGCAGCAACCCTATGAAGAGGAAGCGTTAGCGACCGTCACTTATAAAGATACTCTTGATCTAAATTTAAACGGTCAAACCATTAAGCTAATGAACTTTGGTCCTGCTCACACCACTGGCGATACGGTTATTTTCTTTAAAGAAGCAAATATTATCCATACTGGAGATTTAACTAACTTAGATGGACTGCCCTTTATCGATGCAGATAACGGCGGAACCCTTGAAGGGATGATTTCTTCCCTTTATAGAGTACTTGAGCTGATCGATGACAATACCATTGTAGTTCCAGGTCATGGACCTATCGCTGATAAGGACACAATTAAAAGTTTCTTAATGAAGCTTGTAGCAGTAAACAACAGAATAGACGCTTTAGTTGGCCAAGGTAAATCAGCACAGGAAATCCTTGAAATAAATCCTGCAAAGGAGATCATCGAAGAGGATCCTTTCCCTATATTGGTTAACAGAGCCCTCGTCGGAAAGGGTTTACTTTAAAGTCACAATTCTTACTCAAAAACTCTTTCTCCCATGCTAGTCTTATATTGATTATAGGAGATTTAAAATGAAAAAAATAATATTACTTATGGCGTTAATTGGCCTACCAATTAGTCTTGTTGCTCAAGAAGTGCCCGATCCTCTCACTGCTGGATACAGTCAATGTAAATTTCTTCCTGGAAAAGGTATGAAGTCGCTTGAGGAGTATGTTGAACTTTTTAATGAGGAGTTGGACAAAGCGAAAATTGAAATGGGTTCAACAATGTTGGTGCCATTTTTTAAGACTGATATTTCAGAATATGATGTTTTATGGGTCAATACTTGGCAAGACAATACTCAAGCAGGCAAAGCAATGGATTGGTGGCTTTCTGATGCAGGGGAAAAATCAAGAGATGCTTGGCCAATGTTTTGCGATACTCAAATTCTAACTTATCAATGGTGGATGGATGCAGTTACCGACCGAGATGATCTTGAGGGTCAAAATTTCAGCGCGTCTTATTACACATGTAACTTAAATGATGGGAAAAACCTGAGCGATGCTTACTTAGCTTCCAATGCAGAACTTAAGCTAGGACATTCAAAAGGTTCTAAATCTAGCTCTGCGCTAATAAGACCTTCTTCAGGAACAAATGCTGCCGAATTTCCTTTTGATTTTGTGAGGTTGTTCACAAATCCTTCTTTTACCAATTGGGGTGAAGCTGTTGACGGTTGGTACGATGACGTAAGAGGATCAGCCGAAAGCAATGCGGTAAGAGATGCTTTCGATTGCAACGGTTCAACTTTATTTTCTGGAAGAATAGTTCGTTAATGGTTTTCAATAAAAAAAGGAAGGCTAAAGCCTTCCTTTTTTTTTACCAAACTTAGTATTGGATTAACGTATATCCAGCGTCAACAGTAACGATTTCTCTGATTGATTCTACTTCTTGAATAAATGTTTTAAAGTTATCACTTGCTTGACTGACGCTCAAAGCTTCGGTCATTTCAGCCATGGACGAACCAAAAATATAGGCAAAGTGAGTCATTCCATCAACTCCTCCTGACATGATTCTGTTCACGCCATAACTTCCTGAGGCTAAGCCATCTTCAGTTTGTGCTTCCATCATCTTTTTATAAGCAGTAGCGTATTTGGCTTCATCCGAGACTTTCATTTGCCAAAGCATGTAAACGTTAGCTTCTGGAGCGCTTCCACCAGCATAAATAGGTGTCGAGAGAATCTGATATTCCTGAGTCACAACACCTACCCCGTCAGCAAGAAATTGTTGGGCAGCTGCACAAGTTTGAAAAGTTTGACGCACTGCGTCCATGCCTTTCCCATTTTGATAATTAAAGGTAAGTATATGTGTGGCTGCATTATCTCCATTGAAGTGCGGCTCAAACAGAGTTACTCGAGCTGGCATTTCTTTGGCGCAGTCAGACGCCATGAACGTTTGCAAAGATTCCACCACCGCAGCAGGATTCGAAGTTGAAATCCCATAATGCGCAGTCATAGGTGGAGAAGCATGGCCGTCGGAGAAAAGATTCCCTGTGGCAACAATCATGAATGATAGTAAAAACTTTTTCATAATCTTACTCAGCTGTGTATAGGATCTCACATTGTTCGTGAGAGTCTCTAACTATTTCATCTACTAGAGCCATCATTCCTAAGAATGCTTGTCCCCATGCTGCCCCGCCATAACCTTCTTCATAAAGAGAACCAAAAGATTCTCCGTCAGGAGCAATCCCTCTTAACATCATAGAAGTTTCTTTGGATCCTCCTCCTAAAGGTAGAAAAACACCCATTTCAAATTCAGAACCCGAAGCATTTATAGCAGCCTGAACCATTTCTGTAGCTTGAAGAAACTTTTGGGTATTCTCAGGCTTAACCATCACTCTAGTGACTCTCTCAAATCCAGGTTTCAGTTCGAATGGTGTCAAAGGCTTCCATGCACTTGTATACAAAATTTTTCTCATATTTTGAAGCTGCTTTGGAGCATCGTAAGGATTGTAAGAAAGACCTGCAGAGGAAGATAATGCATCTTTAAGACTGGAATAAGCATTCCAAATAAACATTTCACCTGGATAATCATGACCAGTCATAGTCATGCAATAACCAACAACATCTCCTCCACCGGCTGCTAATGCCTCTGGAGCTGCTTTAAGGGCTTCAATGTATTCGTAAGGATTTTCAGCAACTACATGAAATGTAGAAAATCCACCTTCAGGCAAGCCTGCTCCTGCGGCAGAACTTGCGGAAACATGGTCATCAGCAATCGTTATATTTGCCAAGACCATAATTAAAATTAAATTAAATATTTTCATAATATCTCCAAAAAAATTATTCAGCTGTATAAAGAATTTCACACTCATCATAGCTATCATCAATGATAGTTCCTAAACTGAGAAGTTTTTGATACATTTCAGCCCAGGTTACATTGCCAGCAAAAAAATCATCTGCGAATTTCCCATGTTCACCTGGAGTATCTGTTAATCCTCTAACCATGTATTGATTTGCAACTGCTTCTTCTGCACCGCCACCTAATGGTTGAAAAATTCCCAAAACAAAGCCAGGGTTTGATTTCTGAAGTTCTTGCTCAAACATGGTAGCAACTTGAATGTATTCTAATAAGTTCTCAGGTTGCACGATAACTCTGTTGACTCTTTCGAAACTCTTCGGTCTTATGTCGAACGACTTAAGTGGTTTCCAAAAAGATGAATAAAGAGGTGTCCTCATTTGTTTCAAGGCGAAAGGAGCAGAGTAGGGATCGTAGGCAGTTGTATTATCCATTGCCTCCTCCATGCTAGCAAAAGCTTGCCATACAAACATTTCTCCAGTGTATCTACTTCCAGCTCTTGTAATGCATGTACCGGCAGCAACCGGATTTTGATTTCCTAAAAGTTGTGAATTCTCTTTCAGATAATCAGCATATTCTGTTGGATTTTCAGCTTTAACGTGAAAAGTTGAGAAGGCTCCATCTCCAGGCGCATTCTGCGCAAAAATAAAACTGGATAAAGCCAGCATTGCCATAAGTTGTAAAAATTTCATATTTCTCTCCTAAAAATTTTTTACGGCCTTTAACTATAGTGAAAAATCAATTGTTATGGAATGCTAAAATGAAAGATATATGAAAACCAAAAATTGGGTAATTTATTTTGGAATTTTAGTAAGCCTTTTTCTTCTTAGTTGCGAGACGGAAATTACTGAAAAAGGGGATAAATTAATAATTGATATCGATGCTATTCAAGACGTTTATCCTAAAACAAGCGGAATTAATATTTACAAAACTTGTGCTAGAGGAAAAGAATTTTCAAAAAATAACCTTAAAGTTTTGCTAAGAGGATGGAATGAAGTGATGGAGGAGTTAAATAATCCATCAACTAGGTCATCTTTGTTTCAAAAAAATAGATCGGATTTCCTTATTTGGAATGAAACGTGGTCTGACCTTGATACAAGAACTGAATTTGAGGCAATGTGGCAAGAGCTTTATGGAGAAAGATGGGATTCTAGGTTCGATAAAGTACTAGACTGCGATCAAGAGGCTGAAGAGATTACAGAAATAGTTTCTTCCAAAGAGCCCGACGTCGAGTGGTTGGGTCTCCCACCGCATTATGCAATGTTTGTTTCTTGTAATTTTAAAGAGAACAATGACCTCAACTTGGCTTTAAAAATTCTTTCAACGGTAGATAATGCTAATCCAGCTATATTCTCCAATTCACATCGATATAACGTCGAAATCACAAACGGTAATACCTTAGTATTTTTAGATAAAGAAAGATTTGATTTTATTTGGAGTAATTTTTGGTTAAACAGTAAAGAACGTGATTTAACGAAAAAAAGGTTAGATGAAAACTTTATTTTTGAAAACCTATCGCTCTATTTTAATTGCAAGGTTAATGAATTTTCTTATGAGCCAATCAAATCAATAATACAAGATATTTAGAATGTTAGATCATCCTCAGAAGCTGTCCAAAAAATTAATATCAAGTTTATTTAATCGGGCAGAATCTGATTTGAATGATTTTAACTTTAATCCAGTAGGTTCAGGTCAAGTTGGAGATTGTTACCGAGTAAACCTAAACTGGAGAGATGTGAAAAATTCGCCTATTTCTTTTATTGCTAAATGTCCTGCTGAAGATTCATCAAGTAGAAATACCGCTAGAAACCTTCATCTATATGAAATAGAAGTATCTTTTTATCAACTTTTATCTTCGAGATGCTCTGCTCGAGTTCCAGAACTTTACTTCTCGGAATACGATAAAAAAACTAGCGATGGTGTTTTGTTACTAGAAGATATGTATCCTGCAAAACAAATTCCTCAAGTGGACGGTTGTTCTAGCAGTGAAGTAGCGATGGTCTTAAAAGAAGCTGCTGCGCTTCATAAAAGTTATTGGAACGATGAGACGTTATTAACCTATCCTTGGCTTACATATGGTATCAGTGAGGAAAGGAAAAAATTTGCTGCCGAACTTCTACCGGCCGTCTATCCAGAATGGAAGAGACGGTATCAAGGCAGAATTTCAAATAATATTTTTAAAATGGGCGATACCTTGCTTGCAAACTACGAAAAATATGCTGACTTACAAGAAGGGCCCATGACTTTGGTTCAAGGAGATTTGAGACTCGATAATCTGCTTTTTACTGATAAAAATAACAGAGCTATTCTTTTAGATTGGCAAACTGCAGCAGTGGGCTTGCCTCTAAACGATGTTGCTTATTGCATCTCCACAAGTTTCCAAGATCCAAAAGAAAGAGCCAGAGAAGAAAAAAACTTGGTTAGGGAATATCATGATTTACTTAGAGTTAGTGATAGTTATACTTTTGAACAAGCTTGGGATGATTACCGACGAGCTTCCTTTGTTGGCTTTTTGATGGCTGTTTTATCTGCGATGATAGTGGAAAGAACTGACCGAGGAGATGAAATGTTTGCGGTAATGGCAGAAAGATCGGCATGGCAAGCTTTGCACTTAGATGCTTTATCATTTTTAGAGTAAATAATGTTTGAAAACATAAAATTTGAAAATCCTTTTTCTACTTTGCCCAGTAGTTTTTATACAAAACAGAATTGGTCCTCGTTTGATCAACCATTTTTACTTCACTTTAATCATGACTTAGCAAAAAGTTTGGGCATCAAAGATGATCCACAAGAATTAATGCAAATTTTCAATGGAAGTAAAAGTTTCACTAAAGCATCTCCTTTAGCGATGGCTTATGCTGGTCATCAATTTGGTAATTGGGTGAGTCAATTAGGTGACGGTAGAGGAATTCTTTTTGGTCAAATCGATTCATCTGAAGGGCTTATTGATCTTCACATCAAAGGTGCAGGAAAAACTCCTTATTCCAGATTTGGTGACGGTAGAGCTGTTATCCGCTCATCGGTTAGAGAACATTTGTGTGGTGAAGCTATGTTTGGACTAGGCATTCCAAGTTCGAGATCCTTAATGCTTTTCGGCAGTAACGAACCGGTAATGCGTGAAGTAACAGAACGAGGAGCGATGATTGTTAGAACTGCTAAAACACATATCAGATTTGGACACTTTGAGTATTTTCATCACAACAAAATTACAAATGGCGTAAAAACTTTACTTGATCATGTTATAGATTGTTACTACCCGGATACGAAACAGGATTCTGATAAATATTTATTATTTTTTGATGCCACGGTTAAAAAGACAGCTCATATGGTTTCAGCTTGGCAAAGTGTCGGCTTCAATCATGGAGTGATGAATACCGATAATATGTCTATCCTTGGTGAAACTTTTGATTATGGCCCTTACGCTTTCATGGAAAATTATGATCCAAACTACATTTGCAACCATACAGATTCACAAGGACGTTACAGTTTTTCAAACCAACCAAATATAGCTGAGTGGAACTGTTATGCCCTTGCCTCGGCTCTGATAGACATTTATAACGAAACAGAGTTAAGAGATACTTTAAATAATTTTAATGGTTACTTTTATGACAGCTTGATTGAGAAATATCGAAAAAAACTTGGTTTAAAAAGCGCCCTTGATAGTGACTATGATCTTCTTTTGGAACTGTTTAAGGTAATGGAGACAGATAACCTGGACTACACTAATACTTTTAGAGATCTATCTAAGATCATTTCTCTTCCTGACAACTATGAATTGTCTGAAAAGTTAACTCTTTGGCTTACCTCTTTCAAAGATAGATTGATTAAAGATGAAAACACAATTGAGGAATCTGTTTTGATGATGGACGATAATAATCCGAAATATATTTTAAGAAATTATTTAGCTCAATCTGCTATTGAGGATGCTGAGCTTGGAAAATCAAAAAAGATAGATGAGTTAGTTAAAGTATTGCGCGATCCTTATATTGATCAAGGCAAATCTATGGAACACTTTTGCAAACCTGCTCCAGAGGAACAACAAAATCAAAAACTTAGTTGCTCTTCATAGCAACAAAAGAAGAAAGGCGAGATCTACATGCTTTTTTCAATCGTAATAGACCGTGTCAATCCTTAAAAAAGAAATGCAATGAAAAGTTATTGCAAGCAACGCAACTCTTAGTCAGGCTAAATGATAACTAGAGAAATAAAGTATCTGATGGAGAAACCAGTGGTAAAGAACAACATTATTAAAAGGTTTCGAAGTTTATGAAGGTTTGCTTAATCCATGAGTTCTGATCTAGATTAGACCCTTCAGGCATTTTTGGGAGAACTGAAGGGTCTAGGGGGAAATGTTCTTATAGATTGATCAGATTAAACTAAAGCTCGCCAATCCTAGGCTGCCTAGATAAATCAAAAATCCCAAGCAGAAAGCTAATCCTATGCTTCCGGTGAAAACTTGGAAATTAATCATTTTTTTACTCCTTAATTAATTGTTAGTATGTATTTGCTAAGGAGTTCATTATAAATAAAGCATTTTGATCAAATGATCTAAAAGAGTGCATGTATGTGAAATGTAAGAAAAATAGAATTTTTTTTATATATTTGTAACTCTTAATTATTAAGAAAGTGTTTATTTATGCATTTCAAGGAAAATAAATTATGAAAAGAATAGAAATAGATAAGCCAGGCGGTTTGGATAAACTTAAATTTGTTGATGCAGAGCAACCTCGACCTCAAAGCGACGAAGTTCTGCTTAAAGTTTCTCACAGCAGCCTTAACTATCACGATCTTCTTGTGGCTCTTGGTTTCATTCCGACTGATGATAAAAGAGTGCCACTTGGGGATGCTGGATGCACCGTTGAGGCGACTGGTGAATCAGTGACTGAATGGCAGGTTGGCGATCAAGTAATGAGTGTGAGTTTTCCAAGATGGATCGATGGCCCTCCAAAATACGAATACTTTAGCTTCATTGGGGATAATGAAGATGGTTTCGCAAGCGAGTTCATGACCATTAAAGCTAATGCATTGACTCCGATTCCTGAGGATTGGTCTTTGCAAGAGTCAGCTACTTTGCCTTGCGCCGGTCTCACCGCATGGCGAGCAATTATGGAAGAAGGAAACCTTCAACCAAACGAAACGATTTTGGTCCAAGGATCTGGTGGCGTTTCCACTTTTGCTCTTCAATTAGCTAAAGCTCACGGAGCAAATGTCATTGCTACTACTTCTTCCGATGAGAAAGCTGAAAAATTAAAATCTCTAGGAGCTGATGAAGTAGTCAATTACAAAGAACATCCACAGTGGGGAAAAGAAGTCTTGAAATTAACTGCGAATGAAGGGGTAGATCATATCGTTGAAGTTGCAGGAGGAGAATCTTTCAATGAATCAATCCGATGTGCCAAACTAGGTGGCCATATATCCATCATTGGAATCTTAGACGGGAATAAGAGTGAGATTTTATTGCCGAGATTATTTGCAAAGCAACTGCGAACTTCAGGAATATCCATGGGCAGCCAAAAATCTCAAAGAGATATGGTTGACTACCTCAATAAAACGAAAATTAGACCGATAATAAGTGACACTTTCTCATTAGAGAAATTAGCTGAAGCATTTCAGTTCCAAATGGATAATAAACACTTTGGTAAAATTTCAATTGAGATTTGAATAATTATGAGCGTGAATAATTTATTCACTTTAGAGATCAAATATGTCATATTTTCTTTGATTGCCTTGCAAAACTAGCTTAAAAAAAAGGAAATTTATACAGGATTTTTAGGGGGAAAGAATGTTTAAAATTTTACTAATTGTAACAACAATAGTTTTCATAGGCTGTTCCGACTCTCTCAAACAAACAAAAGACTTTTCAGAAGAGGCAGACTTAAGCAAGAGAGAGAAAGCCAGACCCGCTTACAGCGAAAATAGAAACGTTTTTTTTGGTGATCTTCATGTGCACACCAAACATTCGTTTGACGCCTATATTTTTGGCACAACCGCAACTCCAGACGATGCTTATCGATTTGCTCGCGGAGAGTCCATTAAGCATCCATTGGGCTTTGATCAACAATTACAAGAACCCTTAGATTTTTTTGCTGTTACCGATCATGGTTTTTTTATGGGCATGGTCCCAGGATGGGCTGAAGTTGGATCCAAAGCCTCTAAACTTCCTGGTGCAGATCACTTTCACGATCTTAATGCTATTGAGAATGTAAATATAGACTCGATTCCGCAAAGGGTTGGTGCTTTTAGAAATATGGTTAGAACTCTGGCAGATTATGATTTAGTTGGAGCAATCAATGCTTGGCGAACAAATAATTTATCCCAAGCGAGTGATATGTATGATCATCAAACGCATTTAGCTGCTTGGGCGGATGTAGCTCGTTCTGCTGAGGAAAATTATGAACCAGGAGAATTAACAACTTTTATTGCTTATGAATATACATCTTCAATGGCAAATTCCGAAAACCTTCACAGGAACGTAATTTTTGAAGGATCAAACGTGCCGACCAGGCCATTTTCTCGAATTGATTCAATCAATCCTGAAGACTTATGGACTTGGATGGATATGCTCAGAGACCAAAAAGGAATCGATAGTATAGCTATCCCCCATAATAGTAATGGCTCAAATGGACAAATGTTTGAAGATGAAAAATGGAACGGTGACGTTGTTGATAAAGATTACGCAGATTTCAGGATGCGAAATGAACCTCTAGTAGAGGTGACTCAAGTTAAAGGAACTTCAGAAACTCATCCTCTTCTTTCACCTAATGATGAGTGGGCTAATTTTGAAATCTTTCCTTCGAGAATTGGCCAAAATATTTACTCCATTCCTTACGGGGGTTACGTCAGAGATGCCTATCTCCGTGGCATGCTTGCAGAGTGGGAAGGCAAGGGTAATCCCTATAAATTTGGTCTGGTAGGAGCCAGCGATACGCATACAGCTGCCTCTTCGTACGATGAATCAAACTATTGGTCAAAAGTCGGTCTGCTTGATGGTGAAACTTTCCTGAGAGGATCAACCACCCTTGCTAAGGAAGATATTGATCAGATTACTTCATCAGTAAACACACAAGGTCTCTATCGATTCGTCGAACAAGACGATGAATATTTCCTTGATACCTTCTACTCCCGCTGGGGAGCATCTGGAATCGCAGCAGTTTGGGCTGAAGAAAATACCAGAGAGTCTATTTTTGCTGGCTTCAGAAGAAAGGAAACCTACGCAACTTCAGGCACAAGAATTAAATTGAGATTCTTTGGAGGTTTCGGATTAAACGATCTAGATTTAAGTGATGAGAAAATTATTGCTAAGGCATATGAGAAAGGTGTCAGTATGGGTGGAGATCTTGCTTACAATAAGGATGAAAAACCCTCCTTTATTGTTTGGGCTCAAAGAGATAAAAACGGCGCCCCGCTTCAAAGAATTCAAATCATTAAAGGAACCATAGATGAATTTGACGCTATGCCTAATGAAGAAGTAATCGATGTAGTCTGCTCCAACGGTATGAAAGTTGATTATAAAACAAAGCGTTGTCCTGATAATGGTGCAAAAGTAGATTTAGAAACTTGCGCTTTTTCCATGGATAAGGGTGCTGCAGAGTTAAAAACTATTTGGACCGATGAAAATTATGATCCAACGCAAAAAAACTTTTATTATGTCAGAGTATTAGAGAATCCAACTTGCCGATGGTCAACCTGGGATGCCATAAAAACAGGATCCACAGTCAGAAAAGATTTAGAGACCATAATACAAGAACGAGCTTGGTCGACACCCATTTGGATAAGCTCCATTAGAACTGAGCAAGTTGCTTTGTTCTCTACTGATGATACTGCTTTAGATAATAATTAAGATTAAGAAAATATGATTTTGATGGATGGAAGTATGGGAAATGAGCTTCTCACTAGAAGATCAGATCTTGTATCAGGCCTTTGGTCTGCACAGTACCTCATAGATGCCCCAGAGTTGGTGAAAGAGGTTCATCTGGAATATATAAATTCCGGCGCTGACTTAATCATCACTAACACCTACTCAACCATCCCTAGTTATCTATCCAAAAAAAACGCTGAAGATAAAATGCCTGAACTTATTCGCCTTGCCGGAAAGCTTGCAAGAGAGGCCGTCAAAGATTCCAAAAAAGAAGTTAGGGTAGCTGGCTCTTTACCTCCTTTGGAAGAAAGCTATAGGCCCGATCTTGTCATTGAAGCAGGAGAAGCTGTACCAATTTATGAAACTCTTATTAAAGAGTTGACTCCTTATGTTGATATTTTTATTTGCGAAACTATGTCATCGATAGAAGAGATGCAACATGCGATGCAGGCGTTAAAAAATCTTGATAATGAAAAGCCTGTATGGATTTCATGGTCGCTCAAAGAAGATAAAAAAAATCAGCTTCGAAGCGGTGAGACAATTAAAGATGCATTAAATGCCTCAGCGGTAATAGAGCCAGAGGCCTATTTATTTAATTGCACGGATCCTTATGCTATTACTGAAGGCATTAAAGAATTAAAAAAATTAACTAAGAAACCCATTGGTGGCTATCCCAATGTCTTTAACGTTCCTGATGGTTGGACTCTTGATAATGAGGTTCAAGTATCGGTTAGAGATTTATCGATTAGTAAGTTTTTGGAGTTTGCTATTGAGTGGCAGAACCTTGGAGCAACAATAATAGGCGGCTGTTGCGGGATAGGTCCTAAGTTTATCAAGGCAGTTGCTGACATAAAATAAAATCGACAAAAAATCATTTCTTTGTCATTTATATGTAATATGGTTGCATGCAAACTAGAAAAGCAAGCAATCGAATTAAGTTAATCAAAGCTGCAGCCAGACTTATTGAAAGCGATGGTTATAAAAACATTGACGTCACCAAAGTTACTAAAGAAGCAGAACTAGGCTACGGAACTTTCTATAATCATTTTTCTGGTATCACTGAGCTTTATGAAGAAATTACAAAAGAAGTGATACTCAACATCCAAGATTTCGTTGTGGATATAACCAGTCATGAAACAAGCTTCTTACGACAGATTTTCATAAGAAATTATTTTCAATTTCATGCATTCTTCGGCTCACCTATTCTTGAGTGGGTGGCAGAAAATCCTACTTTTCTAATGAAGATCTGGGATGACAACACCAAGAATACAACCAATGAAATCATTAAGAAAACAATCAAAAATGGTGAATTGAAAGGAGATCCCATAGAAATTTTAGATAGATTTGAGAACATAAGAGAAACTTATAGATGGAACTTTCTTGGCTCATTGCACTCGTTGCTTGCTGGAAAAGATCCAGACGTTGCATTTGTAGACAATACTGAAGGGGTGGATATCTTTTCTATGCCATATAAAGAAAAAAGAGAATTCCTCAGATCTATCGTTTCAGAATATAAGAAGCATTCCTTAAAGATACAGAAGATATTTTTAGAAGGCTCTTAAGCCTATTTCTTCCAATAACCAATCAGATTAGTTTCCTTTGTCGAAAATCCTTATCATTTTAAGGTTCAGCCGCCACGTGACGGCTGAGAGCTTATTGAAACTTTACTTTTAAAACTTATAGACAAATGTGAGGCTTCCATTAATTCCAGGGTTTAGGACATAGTCATTATCGGTCACATCAGCTGAACCTGCTACGTTGATCCAATCATGATATTTCGCGTCCCCTAAGTTCCTTATGGCCGCTCTTAATGAAAAGTTGTCATTAACCTTTCTTGTTATGAAGAGATTGACTATGGTTTCGCCTGGGATGCTGAATGCCGGCGAAGCATCTCCAGATCTACTTACTATAGGAGGTAAGTCTGAAGGACTCCCAACTGAGTATTTAGCATTTGCTGCGACAGACCATTTATCATCTAAAGCATTCCAATTTACGCCAAACTGAACGCTGTCAGGGTCTATGTTTTTCTTATCTTTTCCATCTTCAATTCCTTCTAAGGTGTTAATTGAGAAAGTTGTTGAAAAAGTTTCAGAAATTTCACTATTAATGGAAAATTCAATCCCCTTCAGTTCAACGGCATCTTTATTTTGTGCCTCAAACTGTAAAAGTCCGGTTCTTGAAACGCCTGTCATGACAAAATCAATAAAATCCTCATAGTTATTTTGAAACCATGCTACTGACCAGCTGGACTGATTTACCTGTCCTCTAAATCCTATTTCGTGCCCATAGCTTGTCTCAGACTCAAGATCTGAATTTGGAATAATAGTGTATCTTTGTGCAAAGTTAGTGAAACTTAAGTTTGAATCATAAAAATCAGGACTTCTGAATCCCTGAGCGTATTGATAATAAAAGGAATTATCACCAGCAAAGTCTTTGATCAAACCAAATTTAAAAGAGGATCGAGCATCTTGCTGATCTACGAGTTCATAGCCAAATGGATTTACATTTTCAAAAAGTTTATCTGGATAAGTTTCTAATTTATAACCTTCTATTCTGGCGCCTAACACTATTGATAACGTTGAATCTATGTCCATCCTATCGCTGAAAAATATAGCTGATCTGATGGTGTCAGAATCAGGAAAAGTTTTATTAGGATAAAGCTCTCCTCCAATATTATTATTTATTGCGCCGGTTAAAATATTTCTCTCATCTTTAAACCTTGGTCTTGAAATATATATTGTTTCTAAAGTTGCTCCATAAACAAGGTTATGTCTTACATTCGCATCGACTGATTTAAACATTTGAAAAGAGAAGCCTTTTATCGACTGATCAAAGCGATAATCTTTGTTCTCCACTAATGGCGTGGGTGGAATATTTGGAACAAATGAGGGGGGACCACCTGCTCCAGTAACCATTTCACCAGTGATCGACTTATTTGTAGTTGTGACCTGAGTTTGGTCAGTTTTTTGGGTATAGATGGTAAAACTACCGTTATCATAAGCTGCACTGTTTTCAGAAAAATTTACTGTAAAAGACAGTCTGTCCCTCGATCCCTCATCTTGACCAAGGGAGGACGTTGTTGAGTACATGACAGGAAATCCACCCATTCCTAATTCTGAATTTAGACTTATGTCACCTGACCAATTTTGGGAATCCAGTGTCAAAACTAAATCCAACACATCGCTTATTAAAAATTTAAACTTCCCAAAGAAACTATCTTGTTCGCCGTTGAATGGATTAGGATCAACTTTCGCCTCATCATGAAGATTCATTTCTTTCATGGTCCTATTCGTGTATTGAAATATTGCTTCTGACGTTTCGCCTACAATAGCTCCCAAAGCAGATATCCTTTTTTGGAAATTATCGCTATCAATACCGCCTGATAGTTCAAAGTAATTTTCTCCAATCTCAGCTAGATCGCTAGCATCCTTCGTGAGGTAGGAAACCACACCAGCAAGACCATCTGACCCATATAGCGCTGAACTTGGTCCTTTTAGAATTTCTACTCGTTTTAGTAAACTTGTATCCACAAGATCACGTCCGTAACCAACATAAACTTCTCCGACTCTTATGCCGTCAACGAGGAAGTTTACTCTTTGCCCCCCCATGCCTCTTATGGAAATTCCATCATTAAATGTCCTTCCAGAATTGAAATCTCTCGAAACTGTCACGCCTGGAGTATTTTCAAGTAAATCTTTTAAATCAGTAACCTGTCTATTTTCTATGTCCTCAAAATTTACGACATTAACTGACCCTATTACTTCAGATAGTGCAACTGGATACTTAGATGAAATGACTACAATTTCTTCTGTTTTCTCGTCTTGTGAAAAAAGAAAAGTGCTTGAAGATAAAGATAAAAAGATTGTAAATTTAAGTAAAAGCTTCATAAAACCTCATTTAATTCTATGTACCTACCTAAACGAGAATGATTATCATTTACTTTTGAATAAAAAGCAATAAAATCTCTTTAATGAGAATTTTTTTTCTATCAATATTAGTTTCTAGTTTTTACATCATGGGAAACTGCGATCTAGCAAGCGATTCAAGCAAATTAGTAATAGCAGGAGGATCGCTGACAGAAATTGTTTACGATCTAAAAGAAGAAGAAAAGTTAATAGCAGTTGATGTAACATCTAACTACCCTTTGGATGCAAAAAGTCTTCCTTCAATAGGTTATGTTAGAGCCCTTTCAACTGAGGGTTTATTGTCTTTAAGCCCATCTTTAATTTTGGGTGAAAATGATATGGGTCCTCCTCTTGTTTTAGATCAACTCAAGTTGGTTGGTGTGGATATAAGAATTATTCCTGAAGATCACAGCGTCGGCGGTATTATTGATAAAGTTAATTGCGTTTCAAAAATTCTTGGAACAGGCAGTAATAAAAAGAACCGTCTTAAAGAAAAATTGGATGAAAATATAAACCTTTTAAAAAAATCTCAAAAAAAGATTTTTAGTAAAGATACTTCGGTAATGTTAATTCTAAACTTACAGGGAACTTCACCAATAGTTGCTGGAGTTGCTACCTCTGGAGATGGTTTTATAAAATTACTTGGTGCAAAAAATGTGATGGATGACTTTGAAGGATGGAAGCCAGTTAGCACTGAATCCATATTAGAGAAAAATCCTGACTTCATAATTGTGACAAAAAGAGGGATGAGTTCCTTTACCGATGAAAAAGCTTTCGGACAACATCCATCTTTACGGCTCACCGATGCGGCAAAAGAACAAAATATCTTAGCTATCGATGGCATGTCTATGCTTGGCTTTGGTCCTAGGACCATTGAAACAGCAGTAACGGTTTCAAAAAAATTAATTAACTAACATGGCTTGGTTATTTAATTATTTTAGTTTTCTAAAACATTCAACTAGTCAACAAATTTTGATTTCTTTTGCATTGATAATTTCTTTGGTATTTATATTTCTTCTTTCGGTATCATTTGGTAGTTTTAATTTTTCAATCATAGAATTTCTTTTTCCATCAGAGAGCTCAATCCAAAAGACTGTTCTTCTTGAAATAAGAATTCCAAGAGTTCTTTTAGCTGGATTCGTGGGTGCAAGTTTGGGATTATCGGGGGCTTCTTTACAAGGCTTATTTAGAAATCCATTAGCAGATCCTGGATTAATTGGTGTTTCTGCTGGAGCCGCTTTGGGAGCTGCATTAGTTATTGTTTTGGGATCAACTTATATTCCAGCTTATATTTTTAATACCTTGGCTTTACCTATCTCAGCGGTCGCTGGAGCTGCTTTAGTTATATCCCTTTTATATTTTTTTACTAGAGGTTTTGGTTACCAGGGAATAACTTATATGTTGCTAATTGGAATTGCTGTAAATGCTTTTGCTTCTGTTGGGATAGGAATTTTAACCTTTATAAGTACAGATTCTGAATTGAGAGGTCTAACATTTTGGACAATGGGTAGTTTTGGCGGCGCATCATGGCAAATTATACTTCCTGCGTTGATGATCATAATGTTATCCATGTTTTGGATGATTCCGTCGTCAAGAAAACTCGATCTTCTTCAGTTAGGTGAGCCTGAAGCTTACAGGTTAGGAATAGACGTTCAAAAGCTCAAATTTAAAGTCATTGTTTCTTCTGCGATAACTGTTGGTATAAGTGTTTCATTATCAGGCATGATTGGTTTTGTCGGTTTGGTAGTACCTCATCTTGTAAGATTATTAGGCGGAGTTAATCATAGTTTCCTCTTACCTGCTTCTGCTTTTCTTGGGGCAAGTCTCATGATGGGAGCGGATTTATTATCCAGATTACTAATTGCACCAGCTGAATTGCCTGTGGGCCTTATAACAAGTGCAATCGGAGCTCCATTCTTCTTGTGGTTAATTTTCAGATCAAGGAGAATATGAGTATTAAAATTTCTTCAATTTCTTATCAAATAAATAATAAAAATATCCTTAAGGATATTTCACTTGAAGTGGAATTAGGCGAGATTCTTTGTATTTTAGGACCCAATGGAGCAGGGAAGTCAACATTGCTTAAACTTTTATCAGGAGATTTTAAACCATCAAGTGGTGAAATTTATTTCGACGATAAGAACCTAAACGAAATATCAATTCAGGAAAGGTCTTTTATGAGAAGCGTAATGGCTCAATCTCAAGCTATAGTCTTTGATTTTTCCGTAAAAGAGATCATTGAAATGGGCTGGTTGGATAAAGGCCTTGCCAGTTATGCTGATAAGTTTCAAGAAGCTTTAGATGAGATTGCTGAAGAGACATCTGTTAAAGATTTACTCAACGAAAAATTTAATGTTCTCTCTGGCGGCGAACAACGCAGGGTACATTTTGCAAGAACTTTGTTACAAACATGGAGGCCATCGAATTCTACTGATCCCATTTATTTATTATTAGATGAACCTACTGCAAATCTTGATATTCTGCATGAGAAAAAAATGATGCAAAAGATTAAAGATAAAGCAGCTGGAGGTATTGGAGTAATGATTATTCTTCATGATATAAATGTTGCTGCTAAATATTCGGATAAGGTAGCTATCTTTAAAGATGGAGAACTGAAAGATATTGGCCCTCCATCCAAAGTGTTCGATGAAGAAAAGTTAAGTGCTACTTACGGCTTGCCGATGAAAATAAATAGAAACCCATATTTAATTACATACTGATGATAGATTACGAAAACAAGGCTGTAGAGTTACTAAGAAATTGTAGAGAGGGTGTTCTGTCTACTGTTTCTAAAAAATTTGAAGGATATCCTTTTGGCAGTTTTGTCACCTTCATAACAGGTCCAGATAGAAGTGTTATTTTTTACGCTAGTGATATTGCGCAACACACCATCAACATAAAAAATAATTCTAAAGCTTGCCTAACGTTGTTTAATTTAAACGAAGGGGATAAGCAAGATAGTTCAAGATTAAGCTTGCTTGGAGATATTAAAAAAATTGAAGATAGTTCAAATGAAGTTTCAGAGAAATTTGTTGATTTTTTCCCAGAGAGTGCTCAATACTCAAAAATGCATGATTTCAATTTTTATAAATTAAGTGTTAATGAAGCAAGATGGATTGGAGGTTTTGGAAAAATCGCTTGGCTTGATAATAGTAATTGGAAAAATGCAAACCCTAAGTGGCTAAAGCAGGAAGCTTCAATGATCAAACATATGAATGATGACCATGCTAACTCTATCATCTCAACGCTTCATGCAAAAAAGGGATTAAAGGATAAAACGGCAAAGATGTTAAGGCTCACTATTGATGGCTATTACGTGTTATCAAAAAGGGACATTCATTTTATAGAATTTGATGAGCCCTGCTTAAATGTCAAAGAATATAGAAAAAAATTAGTTGAACTCGCAGACAAATTTAGGGATTATGAGCTCATATGACTCAGTTCCAAGCGGCGGCTTTAAACGTTACAAAAAGAATTCTTGGCGGTTCAAGTGCAACTTTAGCTATTGTTTATACAGTCGGTCACATCGGTATCGCGATATTGTGTGTAAGAATTATCACAGGGGCCCCTCTGGAATTAGCAGCAATAGATGCTTTAGTGGAGCCAATAATAAATGGCTTTTGGTTTTACTTGTTGCATTCAACTTGGAAAAGGTTTCAAAACTAATTTAAATCACATCTTTTGCATGACAAAATTTGTTAATGTGGTCTGCAGACAAAATTAACGATTGGTATGAAAGTCAGCAATGGTTAGTAGGGTGCAATTACCTTCCAAGCACAGCAATCAACCAATTAGAAATGTTCCAAGAAGAAAGCTTTGATTTCGAAACAAATAAAAGAGAAATCGGTTGGGCTAGTGACATTGGTTTTAATAGTTTACGAATTTATCTACACGATTTGCTTTGGCAGGATAAAAAAAGTTTCAAAAACCAACTCAATAAGACTTTAACTTTGTGCAAGAATTTCAACTTAAAACCTATCTTAGTTCTCTTAGATGATTGTCACAGACCTTTTCCAAAGCTTGGAAAGCAACCTTTGCCAGTAAAAGGCGTTCATAATTCAGGCTGGAAGCAAAGTCCGGGTCATAAGATTGTCAAAGAAATTGCTGAAGGCAATACAGATGAAGAAGCGAGATTGAAAATATTTATCCAAGAAGTATTAGATGATTTCCGAGATGATGAAACAATTTTACTTTGGGATCTTTACAATGAGCCGGGTCAATTTGGCATTGGTGATCAATCCAATGTACTTTTAAATAAAGTTTGGGATTGGGCATATGAAGTCAGGCCCTCACAACCTTTAACAGCATGTCTTGATGGAACAATTGGGGATAAGAACATCCAAATCAATAGAGAAAAGTCTGACGTCATAAGTTTTCACGTCTATGAACATCAAAAAGTACTTCCAATAATTAATGAATTAAAAGAAATCGGTCGCCCAATGATATGCACCGAATACATGGCCAGAGAATTTGGTACTACTTTTGAGTTTACCCTTCCGATCTTTAAAGAACATAACATCGGTGCCTATAACTGGGGATTTGTAGCTGGCAAAAGTCAAACTCATTTTAGCTGGGAAACTATTTTAAAAATTAAAGAATTAAAAGATAAGGGTGAGTTCATTAATGAAGGTGAAACCATTCCAGAACCAAGTGTGTGGTTTCATGATATTTTCAGAAAAGATGGTTCAGCTTACGATCAAGCTGAGATCGATTTTATAAAAAAAATTACCGCCTCTTAAATGTATCCCAAATTTTTAAAACTAATTTATTAGAAAATCTTCTTTCACGGCTTCACAACTTTTTTTCCAAAGCATTTCCCTAGTTTCAGGGTTATCATATTTCGCCTCCAATTTAAAAGTAGTGGCTGGTCCTTTCATGCCTTTAGGACCAATAAAGGTCCCTGATTCAATTGAAGGATCTGCTATTCCTCTCAAAATCCCCAAAGTTCCATCTTCTTGGGATTGACCGAATTTCATAAATTGTGAAGTGAACCACCTGCCAAGCCCTCCCTCTTTAACTGTAGTATCTTGAAGATCAGTTTCAGCAAGCCCGGGGTGTGCAACAATGGCTTTAATCTTTGAACCAGTGTTTTTCAATTTTTCATGCATAGCCGCAGTATAGGCTGCGTTTGCCAATTTAGTTTGGCCGTAACGTATCC
This sequence comes from uncultured SAR86 cluster bacterium, assembly GCA_902526045.1. Taxonomy (GTDB): domain Bacteria; phylum Pseudomonadota; class Gammaproteobacteria; order Magnimaribacterales; family AG-339-G14; genus CACNYO01. Next base: position 100,190 of record CABZJI010000001.1, read on the forward strand.
ATCTGCCGCCACCAAAAAACATACTTTTACCGTTTCCACCGAGGGAGCCACCCTTTTGCTCTAAAAATTGCGGTTCAAGTTTTTTCACAGAATTTCTTGCTCCACTAGAGTGGTTGACTACTCTTGCTTCACCTTTTTGGTCTGCAGCTTTTTCAAGCAACGGCCATAAAAGTTTTGTGAGTAGAAAATGGGAAAGGTGATTGGTTTGCATTTGAATATCGTATCCATCTCCAGTTGGCATGTCTTCAAGTGCCATAACGCCGGCATTATTGCAGAGCACATCAATGCCCTCTGAACAAAGTTCATTAATTTTGGGGATGCAATCCCGTACAGCAGCAAAACTTTGTAGGTCACAATCTATCGGATAAAAAGATCCGTTTGAAGTGGTCTCTTTTAATTTTTCAAAGGAGGTTTTGGCTCTTTCTGAGGGTCTATTTAAGAGAATTACTTTAGCGCCTAACTTGCCGCACGCTTCAGCAGCAGTATAACCAGTGCCTGTGGTTGTCCCTGTAATTACGACTGTCTTGTTCTCCAAAGATGGAAGACTTTCAAAAAGCTCATCAAAATATTTCGATTCAAGGTTAGGTTTTTTGTATCCTTTTTTCATGGTTAATTAAATAAATTTTCCAACATTAAAATTTGCTCTGCATCCAGTCTACCTTTTTTTTCTGCTTCCAAACATTCAATCAATTCTTCTCTATTTTTGATGCCCAATATGACCGATCCAACGTTATCAACGCTTAGCGCATATCGATGCGCAATAGAAGCAGGTGACTCTCCCCAGTCCATAGCTAAATCACGGAAAGGTTGAGCTTTTTCATAATCGGCAAAATCGGGATGATCAAAGCCGCTTGGATGAGGTTCTCTATCCATCTTTGAAGTGAGAGCGCCCGCCTGAACTGCCCGAATGGCAAGAATGGGAATCTCTTTTTTCTGACACTCTTCTAAAACTAGTTTTGGATTTGGCTTTGTGCTGGCGTAGCCAATAGCTCCCAATGAATTAAGTATGTTGACTCCACACTGAATGGCATCTGGAGGGGTCTTGGAATTGATGACATCGCAGATAGCTTCTTCTTGACCAGGCCCAATGCCCCAATTCAAAATCTTGCCTTCTTTCTTTAGCTGCTCCATAGCTGGGACAACAGCATCGTAGAAACTTCTTAAAGTCGTAAGATTAGCTTTATTTACAAAAGACGAATCTGGTTTTTGCGACTCATGCTCATTTTCTATGAGCTGAGAATGAAGAAGAAAGAGATCAACGTAATCTGTTCCCATGGTATCTAGACTTCTTATTAAAGAGTTATTGAATCGCTCGTATACCTCCTCATTTGGTAAGCTTCCTAGCGCACATTTGGTTGTTAATTTGAAAGAATCTCTGGTTTTTTCTTTGATGGCTTCACCCACAACTCGTTCTGCCTCGCCTTTCCCGTACATGGGGGCGACGTCTAAATGATCTATACCTGAATCGAGCGCAAGATGAACTGATGCGATGCATTCTTCTCGGGAAGTTTCACCCCAAACGTTACCAATTCCGCCGCCGCCAAGCGTTAGTGCACTCACTGAGCCGAACGGTTTGAACTTTCTTGATTCCATTTTATGAAATATTTTTAGTGGTTATCGAAAGATCTATAGGAACACCGTCATTTATTTCTTTCGAAAGGTAATTAAAAAAATGTTTTGGCTCAATAATACCTGACTCTGGAGCATGAACTCCTGCGTCCGTGATTAATCCATCGAGAATCATTTTTACTCCACAAGCTAACGGATATGCAGTTGCCTCTCCCATGGATAAATCATCAATATCGGCATCTGTATTAAATGTGACCGCAGCAGACATTTTTTTTCCATCCTTGATGCCCTCAGCGTAACCATAAACGGAGGGCAACATTTCTTTGCCCGCTTTTTCAGAATCAGGTGATTGCAATGCTTCTAGCCAAGTTAGAATTCTCGCAGCCATGTTTTTAGATAAAAGTTTCATCTCAATTAAAAAGCGAATAAATTTGAGCATACTAATTAAGGAGGCATCATTGCTGTGCATTAAATTAATTGATTCTTCTATATCTGGGTAATGATGAGGAAAACTTATAGCCTCTGGATGACCAAAAATATTGGCCTCATAATTCCCAAGCTGAGGATAATCAACCGTAACCGTTTCAAGTGGACGGACCATTTTGTAGACTCCTGAACTAAAAACTTTTACCTTGCCTATTATCTGTTCAATTCCATGAATCATTGCTGCGTTTACTCCAATCTGAGAGGATTCTTCAGCTGGCTGTGCAGATGACATATCCCATCCGGTATAGACCTTGATCACACTATCAAGCTCATTCATGGCAACTAATCCAAGAATATTTGTTATGCCGGGACTTGCACCAAGACCTAATATAACTGTTACGCCGGCAGCAATGGCTTCATCATCAAGGCCAAACATTTTTTCTGTCGGTTCCCAGTCGTCGCATATATCTAAGTAATGAGTTTTCGTGCTGATAGCCGCTTTTAAAATAGGTTCTGCTAGTTTAAAAAATGGACCCGTAGTGTTGATGACAACATCCATATCTTGCATTTCCCTTTCGAGAGCCTCCTTATCAGTAACGTCAATACCAATTCCAGATACTTTGTCCGAAAATTCAGAGGCAAATTCACTTGCTGCTGATTCATTTAAGTCAGCGACTACGATATTTTTTATAGCGTGATGTTTTATAAGTGATCGAACAGCATATCGACCCATGCCGCCACTGCCGCCTAACGCTAGAATTTTCATTAGTTTAATAAGATCAGTCGTAAAAGCAGATAGCTCTTACTTCAATACTTTCTCTAGGAGTAGCACCTTCTCTAGCATGAACAGCATCATCAAATGCACTATGGAGGGTTGGCATAAAAGGCTTTTCATTAGAATCGTAGGTTTTAAACATGACCACTTCTTCACGGTTCATTTTTGGATAAAAATACCACTGGTGATCATCGCTGTTCATGGATTGATAAATTTCCACGGTAAAACCATTTTCATCGGCTAAAGTTTCGGTATTCTCTTCTTGTTTTCCATAGTTGAACAAATCGGTTGGAATAAGTTCCTTCTCAGAAACAGTCCTGGAATCGCACAACGCAAACGGTGCATCAACTCCATCCTTATCAAAACGCCTCCATAAATTAAAAACACTAATTCGAGAAGGATTCGAATTGTTCTCATCCAATAAAGGCTGAAGGGTCTGTTTAAAATTTGGGGTAAAGTCATTGTGCACGAGTCTATGAGCACCTAGTCTTTTGCCTTCAGCAGCTTCGGCCTCATTTCTAGTAATATGAGAAACAATGAAGACTTCACTAGCCCCAGTCTGCTTTTTCACAAGCTCGGCCATTTCTGTGTAATAAACTTCTGTGACTTCCTTATCGCAGTAAAAATCACTTACAGCCGACTTATGGTTTAACAAAATAAAGCCAGACTCACTCAATGAATGTTCTTCTTCTCTTGCATTGAATACTTCTTTAATGAAACCTTTATGATCCGGCCTATCAGGATTTGGCTCGCTCAGCCCAAAAGCTGGTTTCGTCTCACCATCTTTTAAAGGTTTTCGGTAAAAAAATTCTGCCTTGACTGCTTCCATATGATTAATTCTAGATAAATTTTCATTGTAGTAAACTATTTTAAAGACAAAATTACGTAAAAATTAAATGGAAATTTTATACCCTATGTTTGGCATGATTGCGGTAACCGCTGTGATGGTGCTTCTTTTATATGCTTCTAGAATTCAAGCTCTTTCTCAAAGAGCAAAAAATCCAAACAAGATACCTAATGAAGTTGCCAGACACTCCGATGAAATCAGAAAATATATGTCGCCTAGAAACAGAGTCATCACCGAAAACTACAATCATCTCTTTGAGCAACCTACACTTTTTTATGCAGTTATCGTTTATATATTTTTGATGGGAAACACTGATACAACTCATATTATATTAGCTTGGGGGTACGTAATATTCAGAGCCGTTCATTCTGTTTATCAGCTGACTCTTAATCAGGTTCCCTTGCGAGCCACTATTTTTGGAATTGCTGGTGCCTTTTTACTCATAATGATTTTTAGAGAAGCTATTTCTTTGTTAACCTAATTTTTTAAGTTACATTTAAATACAAAGATATAGGGGGAAATATGTCTGGACCACTAGACGGATATCGAGTTATTGAACTAACTTCAACAGTTTCCGGCCCTTTTGCTGGCATGATGATGGCAGATCAAGGTGCTGATGTCATAAAAGTGGAACCGCCACTAATTGGTGATCTAGCCAGAGTGATGGGTAGCTCACGGGACGGCATGGCTGCAATGTTCTCGGTTATCAACAGAAATAAACGTTGCATTGTTTTAGATTTCAAAGAACCAAAGGATTTTGTTGTTTTAAAAAAACTTTTAGATACCGCCGATGTATTAATAGAAAACTACCGTCCGGGAGTGGTAAAAAAACTGGGTATAGACTACTACACTCTTAAAAAGACAAATCCGAATATTATCTACACCTCAATTTCCGGTTACGGACAATCCGGTCCTTATATTAATAGACGGGTTTACGATCCTTTAATTCAAGCTACCGCTGGCTCAGCTGCTGCTCAAAACTTTGAGAAACCAGAATTTTTCAAGACCATTGTTTTTGATAAAGTTACTGGCCTAACAGCAGCACAAGCCATAACCGCAGCATTATTACAAAGAGAAAGGACTGGTAAGGGCCAATATTTACCAATATCAATGTTGGATTCTGCGTTGTATTACATCTGGCCAGATGTCATGTGGTCGAAAACTCTTCTCGGTGATGGCGTGAAGTATCTACCTGATTTATTTGATGCTTTCCCGATCTTTAAGACGAAAACAAAATATTTGAGTGTCATTCTTTTACAAGACGCAGACTTTCAAAAATTCTGTGAACTTTGTAATTCTGATTTGCACACAAATGTAAAATATTTGACCACTGATGCAAGAGTAGAGAACTTAGAGTCTTTACTTGAAGACGTGCAAGATCTACTCACCGACATCGATGCAGAATTTCTTTGCGATGAACTAGATAAAGCTGGAGTGCCGGTGGCGATAGTAAACTCCCTTGATGAAATTCATGAAGATCCTCAAGTCATTCAACAAGAATCGTTAGTTGAGGTTGAGCATCCAGTTGCTGGCAAAATGCGTATGCCGAAACCTCCTTTTAATTTTATCGATCAAAATGAATTCCCTAAGTCACATGCTCCTAGTCTAGGAATGCACAACAGAGAAGTACTCGAGGATTTAGGAGTTGATGAAGCCGATATCTTTAGAATGGAAGAAAGAGAAAAAACTAACAAAGAATTAATCGATGCCATGACACTAGCTGACGCAGGCAATCAGTCTAGAAAATAAAAATTAATTAAGATTAATTGTTCCTTCCAAATAACGTTTTGATAATCCTCCAAGGATAATTCTCTCATTGGAAATTTCACACTGCAGGTAGCCACCTCGTGGTGAAGCTTGATAAGCGTTTAACTTTTTTTTATCTAACTTCTTACTCCAATATGCAGCGAGCATACAATGAGCAGATCCGGTCACTTGATCTTCATTGACTCCGGTTTGAGGATAAAAACAACGCGAGATAAAATCAAATTCAGAGCTTTCAGCAGAGACTACCAGACCTCTCGAGTTTAGTTCCGCCATTGTGGAGAAATCAGGTTGTAAATTTTTTATATCTTTTTCGGAAGCCAAAATAGCAAGGTAATCGCTTCGACCTTTTAAGATTTCGACTGGCTCGCACTTCAAACTTTCGCTGATGAGAGGTTCTGACTCGATAACCGTTGGGTGATCGATAGGAAAATCAAGATTGATCATGTCGTCTTTTTGTAGAGCAATTAACTCGCCGCTTTTGGACTGAAAACTAATCTTAGTGTCGTTTTGAAAATAGTCATCGAATAAGATTCTGGCGGTTGCCAAAGTTGCATGTCCGCATAACTCTACTTCAAGCGTAGGAGTGAACCATCTAATTTGCAGTGGATCATCTTTAAGATTTACAAACGCTGTCTCGGATAAATTATTTTCAAAAGCTATCGCTTGAAGTACGTCATTGCCCGGCCATTCTTCTAGAATGCAAACTGCAGCTGGGTTGCCTTTAAAAAGTTCCTTGGTGAACGCGTCGACGTAAAAAATACGAATCACATTTCTGCAATTTTTTTATTTACTATTTCAATGCCCTTCATGTTCGCACCCATGATCCTTTCCATTTCAGGTGCGCCCTGACTGATATCGCCAAGTTCTTTTAAAACCAAGTGGGAATCATCGTGGCCATCAAGTTTGGTCATATCATCCAACCATCTGGAGACGTTTGAAAATTCTGAATAATCAAAAGTATTGGTAAATTCCTTTTTTAATTGACCGAGCTCAACGTAGGCAGCCATGTCAGCCACAGTTGGGGAATCGCCGGTAAGGTATTGGTTATTAGCAAGCCATTGAGTTTCCATCGCCTTTAGACCGTTGGTAAAAACTCGGCGCGACATTTCTATTACCGGTTCAGCCAATCCTAAATCAGGCCTAACTTTAGGGGCAAAAAAAGCGAGCGTAGCTTCTTTAAAACTGCGGTGATGATAATGCAAAATGGAATCAACTTTTGATCTGCGCTCAGGATCATCGGGATACAAATCTGTCCATCCGTGCTTGGTGCAAAGATATGTCATGATCGCAAGAGACTCACCCAAGAGAAATCCAGAATCTGTCTCTTCAAGACCGGGAATAGTCGCGTTTGGGAATTTCTTCATGTATTCAGGATCGCGAGTACCGTTAGCTTTAGGAGAACCAGGAACGGTGACGACCAATTCAAACGGTAGCTTTTTATTAAGAAGTAACCAAATAACGGTTCTGACTGCCTGCGACATTGGAACTCCATAGATTTTAAGTGGTGCGCTCATAATTTTCTCCAAATTTTTTAATTAACAAGACTCGAATTTTTTTTTGATTCAAAAGCATACGTGATGAAATACATACAAACTATATTAATAAAGACGATGATTTTTTGCAGCGTTGCATGTCTTACCATTTCTGATTCACTCTCCATTGGACTACCGCTGAATATCTCATAAATAACGTAAGCAGTAATAGCCAACATTAAAAATAAAATGACGTAGGCATAGGTCTTATCAATTCCTTTGTTTTTAAACATTAAAAGTAAATACAAAAGAGTAGCTGGAATCAACAATCGAAAAGAATTGAGGGCGAAAAATACATGTTCATCAAAATACAAATCATGGGGGGTTAGACCAACCAATGCAAAAAAGGCCATACCAGTAAAAATAAAGACTGAACCCGTCAAGGCTATCCAATAATCAATGCCATCCTCTTTAAAAAGAGGCGGCACAGAGTTTAAAAAAGCAATTCCAGCAAAAAAACAAATACCCAATGAAAAGGCAAAAAACACGGAAGACAAGAAATTAAGTTCTCCGTTGTGTGCTGAATAAGCTCCTAAATCGCTTAAGAAATTATGCGAAAAAGAGTAGCCAACTTGCGATTCATCATGGATATTACCGCCGGGATAAAAATACATCGAACAAAATACAAAGACTAAGAAACCGACGACGGTTAGTCGTATTAAATTGAAGTTAAATAAATCCCTCATCCTTGAGGAGTCTAATTAGTTACTGTCGGCTACTGCACCGCCATCCGATGCAATAGTTTGGCCGACGATGTATTCTCCTGCTCTGGAGCATAAAAAGATGGCGAGCCCAGAGATATCTTCAATACCACCGACTCTGCCGCTAGGATTTGCGTCGCCTACCTGACTCCAATCGACATCGGTATCGCCGCCAAAGCCCACTCCAGTACTTAACATCCAAGTTGGATAAGGGCCGGGCGCTATAGCATTAACAATTATTTTTTCTTTAATCAAAAAAGCAGCTAGCACACGAGATAAATGATGCACGGCTGCTTTGGAAGGACCGTATGCAAAATTTTCAAAAGCGCCTTTCTTCAGTCCATCGATCGAACCAATGTTAATGACTCTGGAAGGATCTGTTTTTCCAGCTTCTCTCAATAAAGGGAGAAGTTTTTGAGTTAAAAAGAAGATGCCTTTTACGTTGGTATCCATAACTTTGTCCCAACCCATTTCAGGATATGTATCTATCGGTTCTCCCCAAGCAACTCCGGCGTTGTTAATTAAAATATCAAGTTTGTCCTCTTTTGCTTTGATCGCATCAGCTAGGGCTTCTATGCCTTCGACGTTGGAAACATCTGCTGGAATAGATATGCACTCACCACCGTATTCTTCGCTGAGTTTTTTTGCGGTTTCATCGCAAGCATCTGCTTTTCTGGAACTGATATAAACTTTCGCTCCAGAGGATAAAAAGCCTGCGGCAATCATGCTTCCGATACCTCTTGAGCCCCCCGTGACCAATGCCACTTTACCTTTAATAGAAAATATATCTTTCATGTGTCTCTCCTTTAATTCTTAAATACAAATATAACTAATAAATTGCTAATTTAGAAAACGGTTTCTCATTAATCTTGGTATTCTTCTTGGTGACTTCATAAGCATTCTTTCTTTTATTAAAAACTACTGCCTTGTATGGTTTCTCATCAATTAAATGCAGTGCACAACCACCATCAATGGCAAAACATGCTTCAAAAGATTTTTTTTTCAGCATTTTATGCACAGTTGGTCTTCTTTGAGGTTCTTCATCGTAATGCGGACAGCAAACTCCAGAGACAAAATCTAGACAGTCCATAATTTTTAAATCTTTTGCCCAAGAATCAGTGATCCCTCTTTCAAACCAGCAAATGGCTCCAGCACTCACTCCGCTCATCACAGTGCCTTTTTCATAAGCTTTTTTTAATATTTGATCCAAACCCCAGTCACGCCAGACTGCCAACATGCTTTTGGTATTCCCGCCGCCTACAAAGATTGCATCTTGCGAGGAAATTAACTTTTCTAAATCTGGAGTACGCTTGAAAAAATCCAAGTGAGTAGGCACACAATTTAAATTAGCAAAAGTTGCGTAGTAATTGAGTTTGTAAGCCTCTAGATCGCCTGTCGCAGTTGGAATAAAGCAAATCTTTGGTTTTCTCTTCTTTGTCTGATCCAAAATATACTGCTCAATTATGCCTTGACCGGGATTCCTTCCAAATCCCCCTCCGCCAATGGATATGATTTGTCTTGGTTTACTCACTTAAATCATGGCTACAAATTAGCCATTTCAAGCAACTCCCATTTCCGCTTCCCATAGACTAATGGAATGATCGACTTTGTCCATCATCTCTTCTATTTGGGATTCATTTATGCACAAAGGTGGACTAATCATCAAAGGCAATCCTCTCTTGAATAGTGGCTCTCTTCTTCTGCCATACATAGTGCTATAAAAAACAAGACCGTTTTGCATAGCTATTGAATGAAAGGTTCCCTCAGCCCCTTTGTCGATGGAAAAGTATTCTCCGCTGTCTTTGTTTTCAACCATTTCTAAGACCCACATCAATCCCCAACCTCTCATATCTTTCACAGTAGGGTGAGAAAGAAGCATGTCTTTGTAAGATTCAATTTTTTTACCCATAGCTGCAGAATTCTCGATCAACTTGTCATCTTTATAAATATCGATAGCCATGGATGCGGCAGCGCAGGCAAGAGGATTTCCTGAGTTGGTGAAGCCATGAGCAAACACAGCATTGTTTTTAATGAATGCCTCATTGATTTCATCTGAAATGACAACGCCCCCCATAGGAACGTAACAGCCCGACATACCCTTTGCGATTGTCATAATATCGACTTCTACTCCAAAGTGTTCCATCGCAAACCATTTTCCGGTTCTACCAAAACCAGTTACTACTTCATCGGCTATCAAGAGCACGTTGTAATGATCACAAATTCTTCTAATTTCTTGCCAGTATTCTTTTGGGGGGACCACAGCGTATTCACTTCCACAACCATGAGGAGTGGCGATATATGCGGCAACAGAATTTACCCCTTCAAAGTAAATAGCTTTTTCAAGTTCTTGAGCACACTTAATCCCCCAATCTTCTCTACTCATGCCTTCAGGTTTCTCATGATCTGAGTACTGATGGATGTGAGGCCATTTATTTAATATGGCACCGTATTTTTTTGCATAAGCAGGATTGCCGGATAGTCCCTGAGTTGCCAGAGTCATACCGTGATAGCTTTGATAGTTAGAAATAATTTTATATTTATCGGTATTACCGTTGGTGACGTGATGTTCGCGAGCAACTTTAATAGCTGTTTCAACAGCTTCAGAACCTCCTGAAACAGGATAAACAGTGTTTAGTTTTGGCGGAGTTACTTCCTGCAATTTTGCTGAATAATTCGCTAGCGGACGATTTGCCATGGTTGGCGTTATATGTGAAAAAGCCTCCATTTGATCGGCAATAGCTTTCTTCATTCTTGGATCGTTGTGCGGCAGACTGAAGGCAAAAGGACCGCTTGTTACATCTATGTATTTATTATCGTTAACATCGAAATAGTGAATACCTTCTGATCTTTTTAATTCAACATCCATAGGATGATAAGAAAATATATTCGACCAATCTCCTTCAGGCTTCAAAGATTCCGGTCTGTTTTTTAATGAAATTTCCTCTTGTGATTTCATATTCATCTCCCTTCTATTTATTTTTACGACCCCGAGTTTTCATCTCCTCTTTAATATAACAGCTTTAGTCTGGCCGTAAAATTTTTAGAAGTATTTTAGGTACTTACTCCCTCAGTTATTTCGTCAATAACGGGTGGAGAATCAGGTGGAGAAAATTCTCTTGGACATCCAAATAATCTCTCACAAGGAAGTTCTTTCCCCATTTCTATTGGATAGTTCTCGCTTAGTATATCTCTAACTTTACCCGTCCAAATAGCATAACCCCTTGGATTCATATGCAACATGTCAGGAATATAAAGCTCTCTTCTCGGTTTTCCGTCTTCCGTAAACATGGTTTCAGAGACATTAATGACAAAAAGACCAGGATCTTCTTTTGCAAGATCTTCAATGTGATCGTTCCATTTAAGTTGGAGGTTTCTTTGAAAAAAACGACTTGGGGATGGTTGGATCTCGATAACAAAAAGTTTGGTATTGGGTAAATCACGCTTCACTCGATTATAAAAGATTTCAAAATCAAGTTTCACTTTTTCCACCGGGTTGTACGCTGCTATGTCGTTGGTGCCACAAAAAAAGATTATAGCTTTCGGTTCGTAAGGCAAAACAATCGATTCAAAATGCCTATTAATATGCTTGATATGGGCACCGCCAAAACCCCTATTGATAACTTCTAAGGGCGCCATATCCTCTGACAAAGATTTCCAAAGTCTTATCGATGAGCTACCAATAAAAAGAAACTTATTTTTATCTGGAGGAGAAATTTGATCTTGAGCAACAAATGAATTGATATCTTCATCAAATTTTTCTATGTCATTGGAGTTATAAGATTTTAGTCTTTCAATCCACATTTCTAGCTCTTCTTCGGTCAACTGATAGCCCATTGACTTTGCGGTCTCTCTTATAGTTTTGGCATACTGGCTGTCCTCATCGCTGAACAATGACGATGACATCAGAATAAAGAAGATTAAAAAAATTTTCATATCTCTTATATATTTTGCACTAAAAATGATATCTTAGACCGTTATGACAGACAAAATAATCCTCACATTTATTGGCCTGGAATGGCTTATTTTTGGATTAATTGGATTAATCAGCCCAGTTTACATAGCTTCTTTATTGGATATGCAGTTAGGCTCTTCCATTGGCTACAGTGAGCTTAGGGCAATGTATGCATTTTTAACATGCTTGGGTTTTACTGCTCTATTTAGTTTATGGAATGTAAAGCTTAAAAAGACCGCCTACCTATTATTTTGTATTGTTCTTGGGTGCTTCTTAATTGGAAGAGTTATAAGTTTTATTTTTGATGGTGCGCCCACACAAGGGGGTATCATTATTTTTATAAATGAACTTATTGTTTATGCTCTTGTGATGTGGAGATACAGAAAAAGAGAAGTTCTTTTTTAGATTTAATTGGGGGGTTTATTTTGCGGTTTTTTATTGTAATTTTTACTATTTTTCTTTTTGGGTGTAACTTTTCTAGTGGAAAAGATACCGAAATCATAAATCTTCCCCAAGGAGATTTAGTTGGTTTTACGGACGGTGATACTGATTATTTTTTAGGCATTCCATATGCCGAACCTCCAATTGGAGCTAACAGATTTGAACCGCCTAAATCTCACAAGGGTTGGAAGAATATCTTGGATGCAAAAGAAGCACAAAAGCAGTGTATGCAGCCTCAAGGCGAAGAAGGTGAGTTGAGTGAATTTTTTGAGATTTTTCTTACAAAATCTGGAATGAAGTGGTGGGAACAAGTCATTTTAGAAAACGCTGCCTGGCTTTTCGCAAGTTTAGATTTTGAGAAACAACAATCCGAAGATTGCTTATTCATCAACATCATGAAGCCATCAGAGAAAGAAAACGGTTCGTTACCAGTTATGGTTTGGTTCCACGGAGGTGGTTATAACTTTGGTAATGGTGATGGGCTATACATAACAGATAGATTCGCTAAGCGTGGTGTTATCTTGGTGACAATGAACTACCGTTTAGGTCCATTTGGATTTTTTGCGCATCCATTACTATCAGACGCATCAAAAATGGGTGTCTCAGGGAATTATGGAACCTTAGATCAAATCCAGGCCTTGAAATGGGTACAGACCAACATACATCTTTTTGGAGGTGATCCTGATAACGTAACTATTTTTGGTGAGTCGGCCGGAGGTGCAAGTGTTGAAACTTTGGTAGCAACAAAACTAGCAAAAGATCTTTTTCATAAAGCTATAGCTCAGAGCGGATACACAGTTGGACGAGCCAGAAATATCAATGAACAAAAAGGAGATTTGATTTCTGCAGAATCGCTTGGAGAAAAGTTTTTTCGCTCTATTTCAGGAATAGAAAGTCCTTCCATTGAGGATATTAAAAATCTACCAGCAGATCTTTTTTTTGAGACTGAAAAATTTGAAAAGGAAAATAACAGCGAACAGGCTGGATGGTTTCCTATCGAAGATAAATGGGTCTTTGACTCGCCTACACAAATTAGCTTTTCGGAAGGCAGAACCAATGATGTTATTTACATCGCTGGTTTTAATGCTAATGAAGGCACCAATTTATCCCCTTTTGTTTTTGGTGAAAAACTTAATGAGGATGATTGGATTGCACAAACTTGGGGGTTAAGTGACTTCTCTTATCTTCCTTTGCCTGAAGGTGTGCAAATATATGGAGAAGGTCTTGAATATTCTAATGAACGATCTGCAAATGAGTTATGGGGTGATTTAGCATTTGGTGGAGATGGCTTTTTTATGGTCAATCAGTTTGCTTCTAATGGTGGGGAGGCTTATTTATATTATTTCGAAAAAGGACCTTCATCGGATACCCAAACCCTTGATGCGGCGCACGGATTAGAATTGTTTTATCTTTTCGATAACATAGTTCCGTTTTGGCCCTGGAAAGAAATAGATGATGAAATAAGAGATACCATGCTCGGAGATTGGACCGATATTGCAAAATATGGAAAACCAAGAGATGAATGGCAAAAGTTTGATCCGATAAATCCAAAGGCTATGCATTATGGCGAAAGCATTGATTTCAAAACTCCTGAAAAACTCTCTCTTTACAAGAGTTTAGAAAAGGTTTATCTCGAAGAAGGGAAAAATTTCTAGAGTAAGTGCTTTTTCATAAACGATAGCGCTTGGTCCATAGCATCCCTTCTTATCGACCAATCTCCGCCTGAGTGAGCGCCAAACTTTATCTCGCCGGTTTCAAATATTTTAACCCTATCATCAAAAGAATTAGCACTCATGGCTTTTCCCTCATCAGTCACGAAAGTAATACTTCCATCGTTTTTTAACTGGGCAAATTTTTCATTTATTGCCAGTGCCTCCGGCCAAAAAGTAACTGGATGAATAGAGTCAAAAGAGTGGTGACCTTTTTTGAATTCGCACACCTCAACATTCGCACCGGCCTTTTTCATTTCTTTGCAAATATCTTTGACAAGAATCCCAGGCGTATAGTCATCATCTGAACCAATTAAATTTAAAATTGGTGCCTTGGACCATCGATGTTCATCCGGATTCAAGAACGTTGGCGGATAAAATGGTAAGTGAGCGCAAAATCTCTCTCCGTTTGGTGCAAGCTTCTCCATTATGGGTTCCCATGCTGCATAGAAAGCTACCATGCCGCCTAAACTCCAACCGGTAATTGCGATTTTTCTTGCATCTAGATCAGGATGTCTTGATAAGAATTTCAAAGGTTCGACCACATCAACCATCATCATTGCCGTTGTGACAGAAAGTTGATCTTCAACCGTGGAAGCAACCCCTCTTGAATCAAAACTGTGTGCTTTAAAAACAGCCATTCCATTATTAAGAAAATTGAGGATGTGTTCATGATGATGACCGGCCCAATTATCGCTTCCGTGTGCACAAACTACTACTGGGTATGGTTTTTTACCTTTTTCCGGAAAAATTAACCAACCAAAACTATCTTGAGTTTCAGCTTCATCTAATTCATTAAATATTTGATAAAACTCATAGGGATTCTTGGATTTATATTCAATGTATCCGAATTCGTTTTCTTTGAAGTTGATCGTTTCGTTCACGCCTTATAATTATTGAGAATAATTCTTATTTGATGATTATATTTACCTTATAAAGTGTCATAATATGCAACCGAACTTTGAACAGCTGAATGAATCATAATATTCCGATTGATAATCTTATAGAAATTGCCCTCAATAACAAGGAAGGTATTACTGCGTCTAATGGAGCCTTAGTAGTTACCACCGGCAAAAGAACAGGACGGAGCCCCAAAGATAAATTTATAGTTGAAGACTCAGTCACCAGAGATGTGGTTGATTGGAGTGAGAATAATCAGCCTGTTGAATCTGAAAAGTTTGATCGACTTTGGAATGAATCACAGGACTATCTAAAGGGAAAAGAGACATACACTGCCGATCTTCATGTAGGAGCAAGTGCTGAACATTATCAACCCGTTGTGGTTGAAAATGAGCTTGCTTGGCACAACGTCTTTTGTCAGAGCTTGCTAATCAGACCAGAGTCTTTTAATCCCAAAGAAAAAGACTTATGGAATATGAGATGTGTTCCAAGCTTTATCTGTGATCCGAAAGTCCACGGTACTAATTCAGAAGGAACAGTGATGATTAATTTTTCTGAGAAAAAAGTTCTTATTCTCGGTATTGCTTATGCTGGAGAGATGAAGAAATCAATGTTTGGAGTTTTAAATTTTATCTTGCCTGAGCATGATGTCTTACCTATGCATTGCGCTGCCAACGCTGGAGAAAATGGGGATGTTTCTCTTTTTTTTGGTCTCTCTGGAACAGGCAAAACTACACTTTCTGCTGATCCAAGTCGTTGGTTGATTGGCGATGATGAGCATGGTTGGGGCGAAGGAATTGTCTTTAATTTTGAAGGCGGATGTTATGCAAAAACTGTAAATCTTTCGCAGAAGAATGAGCCTATTATTTGGGATGCTATCAAAAGAGGTTCCGTGGTCGAGAACGTTGTGCTTAAACCAAATACCATTGATATTGATTATGCTAATCAGTCCATCACTGAAAATACTAGAGCTGTATACCCCCTTTCACATGTAGACTGTCACTTAAAAGATAATTTTGCCGGCGAACCAAATGCAATAATCTTTCTAACTTGCGATCTAACTGGGGTACTCCCGCCAGTCTCCATTTTGAGTAAAGAAGCCGCTGCTTATCATTTTCTGAGCGGTTATACGGCAAAAGTTGGTTCTACTGAGATTGGTTCTACTAAAGATCTTGATTCAACTTTCTCTCACTGTTTTGGTTCTCCGTTTTTCCCAAGACCTCCAAGAGTTTATGCTGAACTTTTAATGAAAAGAATTGAAAGTTTTGGCAGCAAAGTATTCATTGTTAATTCTGGATGGACCGGAGGTCCATACGGTATTGGCAACAGATTTGACATTCCCGTAACTAGGAGTGTCGTAAAAGCTATTCAAGATGGTTCTATCCATGAGTCATCTACAGAAATGCTTGATATCATGAATGTTGAAATACCTATCAAACTTGATGGTGTAGATCCAAATCTTTTAAATCCGTCTGCTACGTGGGGAAGTAAATCAGATTACAATAATGAAGCAAAACAACTTGCTGAAAAATTCAGAAATAATATAGAAAAATTTAATCTCTCATCCGAAGTAGTAGCAGCTGGTCCAAAGGTATAATCTTTACCTGCAATGTCCAACGAATTTCTTAATTCTCTAGAAAATCTAGACTTATTAAATGTATCTGACTTCATAAAACTCTCTAGGAGGGGTATTGAAAAAGAGAATTTAAGGTCTAGTAACTGCTCCATATCAATGGATCCTCATCCTAAAGCTTACGGCTCATCTTTAACAAATTCTCGAATTACCACTGATTTTTCAGAGGCCTTAATTGAGCTCGTTACCAGCCCGAATGGAGATTTAAATAGCTGCCTTAGAGAATTAGAAGATATTGTCTATTTTTGTTTGAAGAACACTAATGAAGATTTTTGGCCCGCGAGCATTCCCATGTCAATCGAAGATGAATCTGAAATACCAATAGCAGATTACGGACAGTCTAATTCTGGGAAGTTGAAAAAGCTCTATCGTATTGGTCTTTCGCAAAGATACGGAAGCATGATGCAAACTGTGTCTGGCATACATTATAATTTTTCTTTTGATGATCATCTTTTTCAAGAATGGGCAAAAAGGGAAGGACAAACTTTAAGAGATTTTAAAGATAAGAAATATTTAAGCTTGGTCAGGAACTTCCGAAGAAATGCATGGCTTATTACTTATCTATTTGGGTGTAGTCCCATAGTTCCTAAAGCCTTTGCAACAGAGAGAGAACATAACCTCAAAGAATTAAACTCAAAGGACCTTTATTTAGAAAATGCCACTTGCTTAAGAATGGGTGAATTAGGCTACATATCTAAATCTCAAGATAATTTGAATATTGCCTATAATAATCTAAGTGAATATTTAGCAGATTTAAAAAAAGCTTTAACGACCGATCATCCTAGATACAAAGCTTTAGGTACAAAAGATGACGAGGAATACATCCAACTAAATACCGCGATAATTCAAATTGAAAATGAGTACTACAGCTCCATCAGACCTAAAAGGATAGTAGGCAGTGGAGAAAGGCCTATTAATGCTCTAAGAGAAAAAGGCATAGAGTATGTAGAAATAAGAGCCTTAGATAATAATATTTATGATCCATATGGCATCTCAGATGAAACGGCCATCTTTTTGGAAAGTTTTCTCTTTTATTGTTTGCTCTCAGAAGATCAACCTTGTGAACAAGATGAAATAAAAAAAATTCAAAGTAACTGGGGTAATGTTGTTCTGTTCGGCAGAGATAAAAACCTTAAATTGGATTTCAAAGACGGCTCAGCTTTCTTAAGAGATCAGGC
Organism: uncultured SAR86 cluster bacterium; assembly: GCA_902526045.1. GTDB lineage: Bacteria > Pseudomonadota > Gammaproteobacteria > Magnimaribacterales > AG-339-G14 > CACNYO01. The sequence goes on from CABZJI010000001.1 coordinate 117,620, forward strand.
AGCAAGAATTATCAATGAGATGGCTAACCTTGAAACACGAATAGGTAATCAAGAGTATAAAGCTATCTTCAAGAGATCCTTAGAAACACAACAAAATAAGGTAAACAATTCAGATAAAACTCCATCTGGGAAACTTCTAGAAGAAATAACTTCGTCTGGAATGACTTGGGATGAATATACTGATCAACTTGCGAAGAATCATAAAGAAGAGATACTAAAATTAAATAGAGAAGTAGGCTATTTGGAAAAGCAGGCAAGAGATTCTTTAGAAGAGTATCGTCGAAAGGAGTCTGAGGAAGAGAAAGATTTTGATTCTTTCCTGGCAGAGTACCTATCTGCGATTGAATAAGGCAAAATATAATGTAAGTTTGATTGGAGAGAATTATGAAAGCTTTTGTTTGTAACGAATTTGGACCTGTGGACATTCATAAGGTAGAAGAAGTAAGTGATCCAGAATTATTGGATGGTCAAGTATTGATTGATGTAAAAGCAGCAGGCGTAAGTTTTCCGGAGGTGTTAATAGTTCAAGGATTGTATCAGTTCAAACCTCCTTTCCCTTTTACGCCCGGTGGAGAAGTTGCAGGAATAATAAGTAAAGTAGGTGACGGTGTCGAGGATTATAAGGAAGGTGATAGGGTCATTGCGATGTGCGGAACTGGAGCTATGGCTGAGAAAGTTGCTTCTTCTGCAGCCTCGCTAACAAAACTACCAGAATCAATGAGCTTCGCTGAGGGGGCTGCTTTTCCTATGAATTACGGAACAACAATTCATGGCCTCAAACAGAGAGCAAATCTTCAAGAAGGTGAAACCTTAATGGTTTCTGGAGCTGCCGGAGGCCTTGGAATCACTGCTATTCATGTAGGTAAAGCGATGGGTGCAAAAGTAATTGCAACGGCATCTTCAGAAGAAAAATTAGAAATTTGTAAGCAAGAAGGCGCTGACGAAGTAGTTTTGTATCCCAGGGACATGGATAAGGACAAGCAAAAAGAATTTTCGAATAATCTGAAGGCTGTTGCTCCAAGTGGTATCGATGTAATTTATGATATCGTCGGTGGAGATTATGCCGAACCTTCTTTAAGAGCTATAGCAAGAAACGGTAGATATCTAGTCATTGGATTTACGGCAGGCATACCAAAGATGCCTTTAAATTTAACGCTCCTAAAAGAATGTCAGATTGTAGGTGTATTTTGGGGACAATTTCAAGGTTTAGAACCAGAGGTAAACAGACAAAACTTTGATGATTGTTTTGAAATGGTGACCAGTGGAAAATTTAAACCGTTAGTTTCAAGTACTTATAGGATCGAAGATTCGGTAGAAGCTTTGAAATTTATTCAAAATAGAAAAGCAACTGGAAAAGTTATTGTTGAAATTTAAAAAAAGGGGGCTTTTGCCCCCTTTTTTATAATACGTTAGTCAGAGCTATTGTTTATCCATAGTGGCAGGATAATATAGAGCCCTAGAATCACCCAAAATAAAGTAATAAAAGGGTCTCCAATCAATGAGTAAGTTGGTTCCCCTTCGCCAGCGAAGAAAGCTATAAAGCTATCAAACCTTCCGGAAGGTTCTTCAACCTGACTTAATGCATAAGCTGTTCCCGCCGTTGTCCAATCGGTAAAGGCTTGTTGAACAATGCCAAAATAAACGATTAGAAGTCCGAAAACGGTTGTGACCAGTTTTGTAAACAAGTTCGCGTTTCCAGAATTTACTAGATTTAAAGTAACTCTCGCTGCAAACCAAGCAGCAAAGAAGGTAAATAATGTAAATATCCCTCTGCTTACCAAAGCAAGCTGATAAGACGACCATATTTCATATTCATTCATATTTTCTCCCATGTTTAATGAATTCAATCTATATGTTATTTGAAATTATTGGTTCTTGAAATAAAAAAAGGAGGCGTGCGCCTCCTTTTTTTCTAAATATTACTCAACTTTGTTTTTTGACCCAAATTGGTGCTAATAACATTATTGTCACAACTAACCAAAACACAGCAAAAACTGGATTATTTGGAATTAAATTAAAAGTTGTTTCGCCGGTTCCAAGGAACTCAACGAAGGCTTGTCCTGATGAACTCAAATTATCAAGCTCAGCTAGCTCGTTTACTACACTCTGCCAAGTTATATCTAAGAAGCCAATCGTTTGTAAGTTAATAAAAACTATTCCTAATGCAAATAAAGTCACTAAGATTTTATTCAACATTGGAGCGCCTTCATCATAAATTCTTAGAGTAGCTCTAAAACCTACCCAAAGTAAAAAAAGTCCCCCAACTTGAAAAATTGCATTACTGATCAAGAAGCTATAAAAGCCCATCATTATTTCATTTTCAGTCATATTTTTTCTCCTATAAAATTTGAACTGAATTAATATTAGATAAATAGAATGTGAAAAGCCATAAAAAAAGGAGGTTAAGAACCTCCCTTTTTTTAGCTATAGATTGACTTTTAACTTTTTGGAGCTGGAGAAGTCCACATTCCACCTATAAGCCCTACCAGAATTGCTAATATAAATACAATTCCTATCGGATCTGATGGAATCAATGACGAATTTACGTATTCTGAAGCTCCAGTGCTGTCAACAAAGAGTTGAAGCGCCCCATTAAGTTCTTCTCCTGACTCAGAAAGAGCATAAGCCCAATTGTTAACAGTAGAAGTGATATTACTGTAAGTTCCCGCAAAGAAACTAATGATGCAAAGAGACATTATTGAGTGTAAAACTTTGCCGAAAGTGTTTGCACCGTATATGTAGGCGTTACTTACTCCTCTAAACATCATCCATAAAAGCAATACATTCCCCACAAAGAATGTAGCGAATAATTGCATCAAGCCAAGATAAGCATCTTGAATTTGTGTTACTTCCATTTTTCCCTCCTATAAAAAAAACTAATAACTAATATTAAATCTTCTAATATCAAAACACTACAATTTTGTTTATTTAATATTTGCAAAATAATTATTCTAGGATTTGATTTTTTTAAGTTATGATAAATAATGTTTGAAATTTATTTAGATAAGGCAAAAAAATACCGTTTCCGCCTGAGGGCAAAGAATGGAGAGAATATCTGTGCAAGTCAGGCCTACACATCAAGATCTTCCTGTATGAAAGGGATAAAATCCGTTGCAAAGAACTCAAAATCCAAAGATAACTTTATTTCTCAGGAATCTAAATCTGGAAAATGGACTTTTAGGTTAAAGTCTGGAAACAATAAAGTTATAGCAACCAGTCAATCATATAAAGACAAAGCATCCATGAATAGAGGGATTAAAAGTGTGATGACTAATGCTCCAAAGCTTGTAATAAAGTAGCTTTTTGGTTTTCCAGTTCAGTCGATGAAGGAAATACCTATTACTAATTTGGTCGAGTGATAGGATTCTTCAAGGAAGCAGGAGAGCTCTATTGCCAGGTGACTTTTGCGAAAGTGCCGGTTGTGCAATAAAAAATATCTCTGTTAAAACCTGGCGTTAAAAACATGCCGTTAGCTAATCTTGCATTCACATCAACCTTGCTAAGCAACTCTCCAGTTTGAATATCCACAACAATTAAAAAGTCTTTGTCGTTTTCAAAACTATTAATCACTAATTCTTTTGACTCGGGAAAAACAACCGGCTGCATAGTTGGTCTAACTGCCAAAGTCCAGGCTAAATCCAGATTTCCGTTTTTTGTTGAAATACCTGCAAGTCCTCCATTTAGACTGTCCCATGCAATGCAAGTTTCTAATTCTGGAACGTTTACCGGTGGGGCAATAATTCCGCCGCCATCTCTGTCAAAAGGTTCAATAACAGATAGTTTAGATGTTGTGAGATCAACCTTTAGAAGTCTTTGTTTGCCTGTCCATGGTGCAGGACTTCTCCAACTTAAATGAGTATTTTCATTGACCCTGCCGTTGGGATGTACACCATAAATTTGTCTCACTGAATCTATGTCCCCATTATCCATCAACCAAAGGCTGCCATCAGAAATGCAACCATCCCATGCCAAACCTTGAGCGCCTTTTTCTTTTCTATATTGTGGCTGCCACTCTTGATCAATTTCCAAATTTTTTTCATTAAATTTCAATCGCCAAATACTTGAGATTCCTGGAACGTAAATAAATTCACCTTCTGAGGTCAAATCACTTGCAATCCTTCCCATGGAACCTTCTGGAAGTTGAACAGTCTCAAGAACTTCAAGAGTGTTAGGATCTAATCTTGTTATCGAAGAATTATTTTGATTCTCAAGCCTGCAGTCTTTAGTAACTATGGTTCCGTCAGATAAGATTAGTAGTCCATTATGCGCTCTATCAATGGGAAGTTTTTTCTCTATTAAAACTTGGCAATCAGTATCTAAAACGTGCATGTAATTTCCGTTAACCTTGATAATGTTCCCGTTTTCATGTGCAGCTATAGCTCCGCACCAAACATGATCACCGCAAGGCAAATTAGGACTTTCATTGATAATCTCAAGAGATTCCGAATCTATTCTTTGGACCCATCCGAAAGGTTTTGGTCCATTGAAATATGGCATCGTTCCGCCAAGATAAAATTCATTCTCGTCTCTTCTAACAACCATTACATTCCATTTATCGGAAACAACAGATATAACTTTTGCTTCGGAGCCTCTAGCAAATACTCCTCCTTTAGCTGCCTTCTGCCTTCTGTTTCCACCACATTCAACGGGCCAAGGCGATTTATAATAACCAGGATGTTGAAATTCTCTATCTGTTGAATTATTCAATTTTTAATATTCGTTTAAAAATTTGATCGGTAAAATAACTTAATTATTTATCTAGCTAACGATTGTAAGATAAAACGCTCTCTAAAACAGTGACCATATTATTTGGGTCAACAGGAGATTTAAAAAAACCATAAAAACGACCAGCAGGGCTAAGTAAGGCGAGGTTCATGCTGTGATCCATGTCGTAATCAGTTCGTTTTGAATCCACGACTGGAACAAAAGGAAGTGTTAGCTGGGTAGCTAAAGTATAGATTGTTCCGATATCCCCACTTACGCCAATAAAAGATGAATCAAACGATTTAGCGTATCTGTCGATCAGCTCTGGAGTATCTCTATCTGGATCAACAGAGACGATCATAAAGTTTATCTTATCTCTTAATTGAATGTTTCTTTCGGCAAGAAGATTAGAGGCCTTTTTCATTTTCGCCATAGTCATCGGACACATATCAGGACAAGATGCAAAACCCATAAAAACCAAGTGCCATTTCTCAAGCAAGTTTGTTTGCTTAAAAACTTCTGTCCCTGACTTAAGTCTAAAATCTGTTAACTGTCTTGGAGCTGAAAGTTCATAAAATTTTAGTTCTTTGTATTCGTCTTTAGTCAGCTCCTTGGGTGAAACAATACTATATACAAACGCACCTATCACTAATGACACTAATACAAGACAAGACAAGACAGTTAAACGGATGTTTGAAGTTCTAGACATAAGTTATCAGTGCCTTGTCAGCAATCATGAATACAAAGATTAACGTTAAATAAACAATAGAATACAAAAATAGACCCATAGAATTATCAGCGCCATCGCTTTTTTTCAATTTCCATGACTTTTGAATAAAAATTCCTCCTAGCAAAGAAGCTCCGAATAAGTAGAGATAGCCAAAATAGCCAGTAGCAAATAGCAGTAAAGATACAACCATTAATAATATTGAATAAAGAACTATTTGAATTTTTGTATACTCGATACCTTTGACAACAGGCATCATTGGTATTCCAGCTTTTGCATATTCTTCTTTTTTATTGATAGCGAGAGCCCAAAAATGAGGTGGTGTCCAAATGAAAATTAAAAGAACCAATAAAAGCGGCAAAGGGTCTATTGTGCCGACAACAGCTGTCCAGCCAAGCAATGGAGGCATAGAACCTGCTAATCCTCCAATTACAATATTTAAAACTCCAGAAAACTTTAAAATCTTAGTATAAATGAATGCATAAAAAATCCATGTTGCAAAAGTAAGAATCCAGGTTAAAAAGTTATTAAAATAAAGTATTAAAGCTGACCCAATGAGCAGCAACAAAACGGCAAACAGAGTAGCTGAAAAAATACTAATTTTTCCTGTAACAATTGGCCTTTTTCCTGTTCTTTCCATAACAGAGTCATACTTGAAATCGAGGATCTGATTTATCGCCGCTGATGAGCCTGCTATCAAAGCTATTCCCAAGAAACCTGTAAAAGCAGTTACTAAATTTAAATCAAAGTTGGTTGCCAGAACCATTGAGGCCCCAGCTGTAATCATGAGTAAATACAAAACACCTGGTTTTGTTAAGTTGAAATATTCTTTTATCGTAAAGCTCATGCGGTGCTTATTGTAGAGGATTTTAGCCTGATAAAGGATAAATACATCAATAAGAATAGAGCGCCTAAGTTATGAGCTATTGCTACGTATAAAGGAACTTGAAAATAAATATTTGAGATTCCCAAGACTAATTGAAAGCCAATCAAAGAAGCAAAACCAAATGAGGCAGCCCTGTATTTCTCTTTGTAAAAGCGCCAAGTTAGAAGCAAGAAGACCACTGTGACCGCGATCGCTCCTAGTCTGTGAATAAAGTGAATTGCAACTCTGGATTCAACATCTAGTTGTCCGCCTAAATAATCCGGACCAATTTGTTGTAGAAAATTAAATCCTTTTGTGTAATCTGCTGGGGGCAACCATTGCCCATGACATTTAGGGAAATCAGGACAAGCTAAAGCTGCATAGTTTGAACTGAGCCAAACGCCAAGAATAATCTGACCAATTAAAAAAGGGAAGGCCCAATTTAATAAGGTTTTTGTTTGAGCGAGCACTGAAAAACTAATGTTAAAAGTAGATCTGAGTTGGGATGATCTTAAAAAAATTAAGAATACTAACGTGGTTGTGAAGAAACCTCCCAACAAATGAAGAGTTACTACTTGAGGCCATAATTGAAGGCTAACTGTAAGGTATCCAAATAATGACTGTATGCATACCAATATTGTTGCGGAAAAGATTAAATTGTTTAGTCTTCTATCTTTAATTTTCGAGAAAATAGCTAAAAAGAAAAGACTAAAAATTAATAACCCTAGAGTTCCAGCGAAATATCTATGCACCACTTCCGGCACAGCTTTAACTAATTCAAATTCTCTCTCTGGAAAATCAATATTGGCTTGAATAATTTCTGACTCGGTTACAGGCATCCAAACGAAGCCGTAACATCCTGGCCAATCAGGACACCCCAATCCAGCATCAACTAGTCTTGTCCAAGCTCCGAGACCAACAACAACGAAAGCTAAAAAAATGCCAATTAAGCTAATTATTTGAATCTTCTTAAAATTATCCAATTTTTGAAACCCTCAATAATTTTTTTAAGTCTTCAAGAATTTGTTTAAAATTTATATTTTTATCTTCCTTAGGACCGTAGAACATTATGATGTTACCCAAAGGGTCTGCAATGAAGAGAGATCCATCTTCAAAGGGATTGATATTTTGACTTTTGAATTCTTCAACTATCAAAGATCGTTCGCTGTATGTTGCATGATTAAGGGGCTGATATTTTTCCAGAACATTAAAATTTTTCTCTGGCTCAGTAAGAAGAAACCTAGATACACGAATACTTTCTCTATTCAGCGCGATATTTGCTTGTCTCGCGACATAAGCGGCATCATCACATGTAGATGAACATTCTCCTTTTACAAATTGAAAAATCATCCAGTCTCTTTCAATAGTTTCTATGTTGAGCGGCTGGTAGTCATAAGTAACACCAAGCTTCCCAATATCAATTGGTGGTGAAAGGAGTTGACCGTTATTTACTCTGCCTTCTGGAAGAGATGTGCCGGAGTAATACCAAATAGTGCTCGAAAGAATCACAAGAATAGGCGTTAGGAAAATTAACATTGCTATGACAAAATTTTTCTTAATCATTTTTCCTGAAACCTACAAAAATGAAACCTGCTAGAGCAACCAGACCTAAACCTAGCCATTGAATTGCATAACCAAAATGACGATTGGCAGATAAATAAACGGGTTGCCATATTCTTGAGAAGCCATCTAATGAGTATTCATCAAGTTCAAAGACTACCGCTGGATAATTTGTTTTCCATTTCGTATTTACGAGATCGATATCAAATGACTGCATCTCGAGGGTGCTCTCTATCTTTTCGCTAGTGGAATTATCAATCGTAAAAGCTTTCTCAATCGGTCTAAAAACTCCTTGCAAAAGATAGTTTCGATTTAAAGTCTTTTCTGACTGGCTAAAAGATTCTAACCATCCTTTAGATACTATTAGCGATATACCACTGTTCGATAAGAATTCTTGATAGACAGAAAATCCACGAGCTCCACCGTAGATTGCATTATCTACTAAAATTGTTTTTTCGTTGAAGTTACCTTGCATGAAAAAGGGTCTATACCATTGGCTGGGTGAAGCATATTCTAATGAAATAAATTCAGTTGGGGGCAATGTTTGTTGATTATTAATAAAACTTTCAAGCTTAGATTTTTCTAATCCTCTCTGATATTGCCAAAAACTTAAGCTAAATAAAATTGGTAATATAATTACCGTAAAAGTTATAAACTTCCAACTTGGATTAAATTTTCTAATGTTAGTAAAAATACTCATCGCCGTTTTAATGATTGCCATGCTGATAAGCCTCTTTTCGAGCGCTGTATTTATGATCAAAGATAAAAAAGGTGCAATGACCAGGAGCTTTATGGCTCTTAGAGTAAGAGTAATTATTGCAGGACTTCTTCTGCTGACTCTTGCTTACGGCCTTTACAGTGGTCAAATAGTAGTTAATAGCCCTTGGGGTTAGAATACGTAAACCACCAGTACCAATAATATCCATACAACATCAACAAAGTGCCAATACCAGGATCCTGCTGCTAAGCCAAAGTGATCTTCTTTGGTAAATGCTCCTCTAAAGCCTCTTATAGTCATAATTGTTAGAATAATTGCCCCCATACAAACGTGGAAACCGTGGAAACCGGTTAAAAGAAAAAACGTCGTTCCGTATATTCCTGCACCAAGAGTAAGACCCATATGGTCGTAAGCTTCGTAATACTCGAGTCCTTGCAAATAGACGAAAGTAAATCCGAGAATTAGAGTCATGACCATCCAAAACTTAAATGAAGTTCTGTTACCTTTTTTAAGACCATGTTCTGCAATAGTGATGGTTCCGCTTGAGGTTATTAGGCAAAGCGTATTCCAAAAAGGTAGCCAATGTCCTACGTTAGCAAAGCCAGGAAAATTCATATTTTCTTTTGGCCCTTGGAATAAAGACTGATCTGGAGTCTGCATCACAGGCCAAGTTGCCTCAAATTCGGGCCATAGCATATTTGCAATGGCTTTTTCGCCCTCACCACCTAACCAGGGAACTGCAAAAACTCTCACGTATCCGAGAGCTAAAAAGAAAGCAAAGAAAAACATTACTTCGCTGAAAATGAACCACTGCATTCCCATGACAAAAGATCTATTTAGTTGATCGCTGTACATTCCTTTATCGTTTTCTTTAATTACTTCACCAAACCAAAAGAAGAATACTGAAAAGATAACCGCAAAGGCAGCAATTAAAATCCAATAAGAATTCGAATCGGGCTTATCTAAATCATTGATGGTGTAGCCTGCGCCTAATACAAAAAGCATTAATCCAAATGCCATCCAAATTGGTAGCCTGCTGCTTGCTGGAACAAAATATGAAGATTGATCAGACATGATTAATTACTTACTTACTTGTAATTTTATATGAGATTCAGTGATATCGAAAAGAGTGTAACCAAGCGTCAACACCGGAACATCGCTGGGAAGATCTGGATCAATGATGAATCTAACTGGCATGGTTAACTTTTCTCCTGGTTGAAGAAGTTGTTCCTCAAAACAGAAGCATTCAGTTTTATGAAAGTACTGTGCACCTTTACCAGGTGATACGCTTGGGATGGCTTGAGCAACCATAGGATATTCTGTAGGATTTTCAAACGTGTAATCTACTGTATAGGCAGTTCCCGTTTCTGCATCTAATACTCTTTTTTCAGATGTAAAATTCCAAGCCATGTTTTCATTATTCTTTGTAACAAAGAGAATTTTAATTTCCCGAGAATTAAAGTTTTCATCGTATTCAGTAATAGTGGGGCCAGATACTTTTCCATTTAGACCAGTGATTTCACAAAAAACATCATATATAGGAACCAAAGCAAAACCAAAGCAAAACATACCTAAAACAAGACTCACTAATTTTAAGTTTGTTTTAGTAGCTGCTTTCACTTAACTTCAGGTGGAGTTTCAAAAGTATGATATGGAGCTGGCGATGCAACAGTCCACTCTAATCCTTTAGCGCCTTCCCATACTTTGGTTGTAGCCTGTTTTCCAGCAAAAATGCTCTTAAGAATGACAAACAAGAAAAGAAGCTGCGTTAAACCAAATATGAATGCACCAATGGAAATGACCATATTAAAATCTGCAAATTGAAGCGCGTAATCAGGAATTCTTCTCGGCATGCCTGCTAGTCCAACGAAGTGCATAGGGAAGAAAGTAATGTTGACGGAGATGAAAGACATCCAAAAGTGGGTCTTACCTAAAACTTCGTCGTACATGTTACCAGTCCACTTCGGTAACCAGTAATAAACACCTGCGATTATTCCAAAGATAGCTCCTGGAACCAAAACGTAATGGAAATGTGCTACTACAAAATAAGTATCATGATATTGAAAGTCAGCTGGAGCTATTGCAAGCATCAGACCTGATAATCCACCAATGGTAAACAGAGCAACAAAAGCTATAGAAAAAAGCATTGGAGTCTCAAAAGATATAGAGCCTTTAAACATTGTCGATAGCCAGTTAAATACTTTCACTCCTGTAGGAATAGCAATCAGCATAGTTGTATACATGAAGAAAAGTTCTCCGGCTATAGGCATACCAACTGTAAACATGTGATGCGCCCAAACAATGAAAGAAAGGAGAGCGATTGATGCTATTGCATACACCATTGACGTGTATCCAAAAATTGGTTTTCTTGAGAAGGTTTCAATGATGTGCGACACGATCCCAAAAGCAGGAAGAATCATTATGTAAACCTCAGGGTGACCAAAGAACCAAAAAATATGTTGGAATAATACTGGATCTCCTCCACCTGCGGCGTTGAAGAAACTTGTTCCAAAGTGGATATCCATGAGCATCATGGTCACGGCTCCAGCAAGGACTGGCATTACTGCTATTAGTAAGTAGGCAGTGATTAGCCAAGTCCAAGTAAAGAGAGGCATTTTCATAAAAGTCATCCCAGGCGCTCTCATATTTAGAATCGTGGTTATGATATTTATCGATCCCATGATGGAAGATGCTCCCATAATATGGACTGCAAAAATAAAGAAGGTTACTGTAGGAGGAGCATAAGTAGTAGATAAAGGTGCATAAAACGTCCAACCAAAATTAGGACCTCCACCTTCCATGAAAAAAGTGGAAATTAAAATTCCAAAAGCTACCGGGAGAATCCAGAAACTTAAGTTATTCATTCTTGGTAGAGCCATATCTGGGGCGCCAATTTGCATAGGGATAATCCAATTAGCTAAACCAACGAAAGCTGGCATAACTGCTCCAAAAACCATAATCAAACCATGATTGGTTAACATTTGATTGTAAAATTCTGGAGATACAATTTGGCTTCCAGGCTCAAATAACTCAGCCCTGATAACCATAGCCATAGCGCCGCCTAAAAATAACATCAAAAAGCTAAACCATAAGTAAAGCGTACCGATATCTTTATGGTTAGTAGTGTATAACCATCTGGTTATCCCTTTAGCTGGGCCATGATGATGATCATCTGAATGCGAATCTATTACTGCGCTCATAATCCTTCCGTATATTAAAGTTTATTATTTTTATAATCCAAAATCTCTTTTGGAATTACGATCTCTCCATCACCGCTTGCATCGTTACCCCACGCCTTCCTAGTGTAAGTAATAACTGCTGCAATATCGACTTCGGAAAGTTGTTCGGCGTAAGACTGCATAGCAGCACCTTGAACACCTTCCATTAAAATTTCTATTTGTTTGGCTTTATCATTTAGCACAAGATCACTTCCTGCTAACGCTGGGAATACAGGTGGCAATCCTTCCCCATTAACTTGATGACAAGCTACGCAATTGGTTTGGTAAACGCCTTCCCCAATTTCGTAAAGTTCTTCTGTTGACCAAAGCTTCTCGGTGAGAAGCGCTTGTTGAATTTTTGCTTCTTTCTTTTCGTTTACCCAAAGATTGTAATCTTCAGGCGAAACTGCTTTTACAACAACTGGCATATACCCATGATATTGTCCACATAATTCAGTACATTGCCCTCTGAAAATTCCTTCTTCATCTACTTGTGTCCAGGCTGTATTGATAAAACCTGGAATAGCATCTTGCTTAACTGCGAAATCTGGAACCCACCATGAATGAATTACATCATTAGCTGTAATTAAAAATCTTATTCTTTTGTTCGTCGGAATTACTAAGGGCTCATCAACTTCTAAGAGATAATTATCTGACTTAGGGGCAATGTTGTTTCTTTGATCTAGGTCAGTTAATAGATTGCTGAAGAAACTTACTTCGTCTTCAAGATACTCATACTGCCACTTCCATTGATGCCCGGTGATTAGTATGTTGATATCTCCTTCTGCATCATCGTAGGCGCGAATCATGGTAAAAGTTGCTGGAACAGCCATAACCGTCAAAATAACCGCAAATAAAACCGTCCATGTCATCTCTAGAACTGGATGATCGTCAAACTGAGCTGGTTTATCGCCCTCTTTTTTTCTAAAAGCTACTATGAGATAAACCATAAAGCCAAGAACTAATACTCCAATGACCACACATATCCAGAAAATAGTCATGTGAAGATCAAAAATTTCTCTGCTGAGGGCATTAACACCTGGAGTCATATTAACGTCTCCCCAGCCAGCAAAAAGTGGAAGGGATACGCAACAGGTAGTCAATGCCGCAAAAATTCTTTTAATTAATCTCATTTAATAATCTTTCATCAGGCAGGCAGCGTAATTTTACTTGAAAAGTTTGTGGAAAACTAACGCAAAGCCAATAAATTATTGGTCTTTGGAAGTTTTCCTGTCCATGTTTCGAACGAAGCAGCTCCTTGCTCAACGAGCATTCCCCATCCATCTGAGACCGATTGAGCTCCGTTATTTTCAGCGTCAATCATAAATTGGGTATCGGCCTGAGAGTAAGCTAAATCATAGGCTAGAGCGCAATTAGCATATAAAGAAGGATCTATAGGTAGGCTCTCATTTTCGAGTGTGGACATTGAAGTAGCATTAATAATCAAGTCAAAAGAGTGAAATTCATCTTGAATTGAATTAAAACTCGATGCTATAAGATTAGAATTTTTCCCTGAAGACTGTCTGTATAAGGATAAATCCTTAATAAGCTCTTGGGCTTTCTCAAGAGTTCTATTCGCTATGCAAATGGTTTTCGGATTGAGATCCTGCAATCCAAAGGCAGCTCCTTTGGCTGCTCCTCCTGCTCCAAGGATTAAAATCTCCTTGCCGTAAAGATTAAATCCTAAATTTTGACTAATATCCTTTGCTAAGCCTATGCAGTCTGTATTATCACCAATAATGAGATCGCCCTTTTTATACAGGTTATTTGAAGCACCTATCATTTGAGCTTTAGCCGAAGAATCATTGGAAAGTTTCAATGCTAATTTCTTAAAAGGCAGTGTCACGCTTAAACCGACGCTAGATTTAAAAAAATCCTTCACAAAATTTTCAAAGTCTTCCTCGTCAACTAAATATTTTCCAAACGAAATTTTAATTTTTTGCTGATCAGCAAAGTGATGATGAATTTCTGGCGATCTACTATGTTGAATGGGATTACCAACTACTCCAAGTTTTAAACTCTTCATTTTCTAATCCACTCTCCAGTTTCTAAATTTTGAATTGGAGTCGCGCCTCCAAAATCTCCAACCTCTCCGTTAACAACCATTACCTCATTTCCAAAAATCTTTTTAACCTCGTCTGCTGACATCGCAGGGGGATCGTTTGAGATATTTGCTGATGTGCTAGTAAGCACGTTTCCAATTTTCAATGTTAGCTTTATCACTTCTGGATGAGAACTGTGACGGAGGGCAACTAGATCAGAATTTCCCTTAATCCATTCCGGAACATTTTCATTTGCTTGGACTAGCCAGGTATGAGGACCAGGCCATGGCCTTCTAAGTTTTTCTATATCTTGCTTATCAAGATGATTTATATATTTTTCAAAATGCTCAAAAACTCCGCTTATTAAAATCAAACCTTTGTCTATAGATCTTTTTTTTAAATCACAAAGTTTATAAACATCTGTTTTTGAGTCGGGGTCACACCCTAGCCCATAAACTCCTTCACACGGATAGGCATAGATCATTTTGAATTCGGCTTTATAGATCTTCCAATAAGATTCTTTTTTGTTCTTCCCTTTGATCGGCTATTTTTTTAGCCAGGTCATCGTCGCCTGTAGCAAGCATTTGAGCGGCTAAGTGACCCGCGTTTACAGCCCCCGCCTTTCCGATGGCTACGGTTGCAACCGGAACACCTCTTGGCATTTGAACGGTTGAAAAAAGTGCATCCAAACCATTTAATGGACCGCCATCTCCTGGGATTCCTATAACAGGCAAGGTCGTATGAGCAGCAATATTTCCTGATAAATGTGCTGCCAAGCCAGCAATTCCAACGAAAACTTTGGTGCCATCGTTGATGGTAGTTTCAATAAATTCCTTAAGAGCCTCTGGCGTTCTATGGGCGCTCAATACTTTTATCACCGAGCCAATTCCGTAACCATCTAGAACTTCTTTAGTTGCTTCTCCCAAAGCCATGTCAGACTTGGATCCCATCACAATTGCTACGCTATTAGTCATAATTTCTCAAATATTTATTTTTTGTTCATTACCCACATATAATATATGCAAAGTAAATTTATAAAAATGAAATTATTAAAGATTTTAGAATTTCCTGATCCAAGGCTGAGGACAAAAGCAAAACCTGTTGAGAAAGTTACTGATGTCCATAAAGAATTGATCGATGACATGATTCACACTATGTACGAAAGCAAGGGCATTGGTCTTGCTGCCACACAAGTAGATTTTCATGAAAGGATCTTGGTTATCGACATAAGCGAAGAAAGGAATGATCCTCAAGTATTTATTAATCCCGAGATAGAAATTCTCAATAAAGATGAAAAGTCTGGTTATGAGGAAGGTTGCTTATCTGTTCCAGGTTTTTATGAAGAAATAATTAGGCCTGAAAAAATTAAGGTGACATTTTTGGATAAGGATGGAAAGAAACAAACCCTTAAACCAGAGGGTTTATTGGCTGTTGTTATCCAGCATGAAATGGATCATTTAGAGGGAATTCTCATGGTCGACTACATTTCAAATATCAAAAGACAAAGAATAAAACAAAAGCTCCAAAAGTCTGCTAAAGAAAAAATAGCTTCGTGATAAATGAAAATAGCTTTTGCTGGAACTCCAGAAATTGCATCTACAATTCTGCAATCAATTATTGATAAAAAAGATCATCAAGTTGTATGCGTAATAACTTCAGTTGATAAGCCAGCGGGCAGAGGCAGAAAATTAAAGCCTTCACCTGTAAAAAAAATTGCATTAGAAAATAGCTTAACGCTAATGCAGCCAGATTCTCCCAAGAATCAAGAATTTATTCATGAATTTAAAAAGTATCAATCCGATATTCTTATAGTGATGGCTTATGGTCATATTTTGACGGAAGAATTGTTAGAAACGCCCAACTATGGAAGCGTAAACATTCACGCATCTCTTTTGCCAAAATATAGAGGAGCAGCTCCAATACAAAGAGCTATTTTGAACGGCGACAAAAAAAGTGGGCTTACTTTCATGAAAATGACGAAAGGACTTGATTCAGGGCCTATGTCTAAAAGATTTGAAATCAATATTGATGAAGATGATACGTCTGCTGATTTAACAAAAAAGATGGCTTCTTTAGCTGCAAAAGAAATTAATCAATTCTGCTCTGATTGGCCAAATCTCATCGATAGTTTAGAGGAGCAAAAAGAAACTGACGCAACTTATTGTCCAAAGATTACTAGAAAAGATGCTTTGATTGATTGGTCTGGTGAGGCCAAGAGAATAAGTAAAGCTATAAATGCAATGTACCCTAACCCAATAGTATCTATCGATGTTAACGGTATTGAGGTAAATCTTTGTAAATCAAAAGTAAATAAAAGTTTGATTGGCGATCCAGGAGAAATTATTGAGTTTAATAAAAATATCCTTGCAATTGGTTGTGGGGATTTTTCAGTAGAAGTTACAGAGCTATGTAGAACAGGAAAAAAGAAGCTATCTGTTAAAGATTTTTATAACGGAGCTCAAAAACTTTTAAAGAAAGGCGATATTATTTCTTGAATATTAGGTGTATAAAGACCATTGAAGTTTTAGTTACTAAGAAATAAATTGGAAATCTTAATTCTCGGAGCTGGCCAAGTAGGCACAGAGTTATCTGAGCTCCTAACAAATGATGGTCACAACATCACAATCATCGATACAGAAGCTGATCGACTTCAAAAAGCCTCCTCTCATATAGACTTAAAAACCGTGGAGGGTAATGCATCTTACCCCAAGGTTCTAGAGCAAGCTGACATAAAAAACATAGATGTTGCTGTTGCAATGATGGAATCTGATGAAGTAAATATAATTGCTTGCCAAATGATTAAGCTTCTCAATGAGAAAACAAAGACCATGGCGAGAATAAGAACTTATGAATACCTAAAAGGAAAAGGTAAAGATATAGTAAAGGGCGAACAAGGGATTGACGTAATAGTTAGTCCAGAAGAATTGATAACCGCTCAAATATGCAGGCTGATCGAAAATCCTGGTGCTACACAAATTATGGATTTTGCTAATGGTAAAGTCTCAATGGTTTCAGTAAAGGCCAAGGAAGGAGCTCCAATTACAGGTCATAAAGTTGCTGAGCTTAGACAACATATTCCTAAAGTTGATATTAGAATTGCAGCAATCTATAGAGAGGACAAAGTTTTAGCTCCCAAAGGAGATGACGTAGTTGAAACAGGAGATGAGGTTTTTTTCATAACAGAATCAAGAGACATAAAAAAGGTGATTTCCGAGCTTCGTATGAAAGAAATGGCCTCGAAAACAATCATGGTTGCTGGGGGAGGCAGAATTGGAAGAAGACTTGCCGAGTCTCTAGAAGGCAAATTTGATCTTAAGATAATTGAACTTAATAAAGATAGATGTGTATATTTATCTGAAAAGTTAGACTCCTCTTTGATATTGAACGGTGATTCATCTGATAGCGCACTCCTCGAAGAAGAAAATATAGAGAAAACTGATTTCTTTTGCTCTGTAACTAATGATGATGAGGCTAATGTAATGTCCTCTATGTTGGCAAAAAAAATGGGCGCTAAAAAGTCACTATCTTTAGTGAATAAAAATGCTTACTTAGATTTAATATCCAAAGATCAGATAGACATCACCATAAATCCCTCAGAAATTACTATCGGGTCAATTTTAGAAAATCTTTCCGATGAAACTCAATTAAAAACATATTCATTCAAAAGAAAGGGTGAGGCAGTAGAATTAATAGCTACTTCAAGTAATGGCTACCCAGGGGTTGTAGGCAAGCAAATTGATGAGATAGAACTTCCCATAGGCTGCGTAATTGGAGCTATTTTCTCTGAAAATGCCATTAAAATCGCTCATCATGACACTAAAGTAAATGAAAATGATCATTTGATCACTTTTATCGCTGACAAAAGGAATCTTGAAGAAGTAACAGATATAATTTGTTCATAAATAGAATTTAATGAAAGTTAGACCCATTTTGAACCTTTTAGGCATAGGTTTAGTGTATTTTTCGTTTTTTCAGCTACTGCCAATAGTAATTTCCTTAATATACGAGGAAAATAATTTTACTGATTATTCTGGAGCTTTTTTTATAACTCTCATCACTGGAATAGCGTTTTGGGTAGCTACTTACAAAGAAAAGCAAGACACAATTAGAATTAAAGAGGGATTCATACTAACTGTTGCTTTTTGGGTCTTATTTACAGTTTTTGCGTCTTTACCTTTTCTTTTGAGTTCAACGCATAATTTCTCTATTGTAGATGCTTATTTTGAGACAACATCAGCCCTCACGACTACAGGATCTACTGTATTAGTTGGCCTTGAGGCATATAGTAAGTCCTTACTATTCTATAGAGCCCTTTTACAATGGCTTGGTGGAATGGGGATAATTGTATTAGCAGTAGCAATCTTTCCATTACTGGGAGTTGGAGGTATGCAACTATACAAAAACGAAGGTTCTGGAGTTATGGGAGACAACAAATTAAGACCAAAAATAGCAGAAACAGCCAAATCTTTATGGTTTATTTACCTAATATTGACCCTAAGCTGTTGTTTTTGTTACTTTTTTTCAGGTATGAGCCTTTTTGATGCTGTGACTCACTCATTTACAACTGTCGCCATAGGAGGATTTTCAAATTATGACGAAAGTTTTGCTTATTTTGATAGCAACGCAATTTATTTGGTTTGTATAACATTTATGTTTCTTTCTGGGGCTAATTTTTCCCTGCATTTCCTTGCATACACAAAATTAAATCCTATGTTCTACTTTAAGGATTCAGAATTTAAGTTTTATGGCACCATTATTATCTCTGCTTTTTTAGTAATAACTGCTGCGATGGTCTATTACGGATTTACAAACGATTTTGATTTGATTGTTACGACTGCTTTTCAAACGGTATCTTTTGCAACCACTACGGGTTATGTGAATTCAGATTACTTTCTATGGCCTTCTTTTATTCCTTTCCTACTTTTAATGCTGGGAGTAATAGGGGCTTGCGCTGGTTCAACTGGAGGCGGTATAAAAATGATCAGGGTTTTAGTTCTCTACAAACAGGGTGGTAGAGAGCTTAAAAAATTAACTCATCCACAATCGGTCGTTCCAGTAAAAATTGGTGGAAAAATTCTTCAACCAGAAATAGCAGAATCGGTTTGGGGTTTCTTTTCAGTTTACATATTGGCTTATGTTTTTCTTACAACCTTGATGCTCTTATACGGTTCAGATTTTATTACTGCGTTTTCTGCGGTTGGAGCGTCTATAAATAATCTTGGACCCGGACTAGGGGACGTTTCTCAGAACTATAACTCTTTGAATGATATATCTAAAATAACTTTATCGTTTGCTATGATTTTGGGAAGATTAGAAATTTATACTCTCCTTGTATTAATGACACCTTTCTTTTGGAAAAGCTAAGTAAGTACTTACTATCATTTAAACGTAATCAATATATCCTTTAAACCTTTTATATTCCCAGGCATATTGTTCAGGGGAAATAAGAATGTCTTCTTCCAAAACTTTATTCATAGACTCTAGAGACTTGGTTACATCATCAGAAAAAAAGCTCTCCCCTACCTCTCTTACATTGATTTGATATCCATCTTTGCCAAGTGTACAACTGCAATAAATAACATTACAGTCAGTCCTTTTAGCGATGTTTGAAATTAAAGAATTAGTGAAGCAAGCATTGCCAAAAAAATCAGCTGTATGTCGATTTTTGTTTTTCGGGACCTGATCAACTGCCATTGCTATCGTTCCTTTATTGTTGATATGTTCTAGCAAAAGTTTAGTGTTTTTAAAACCTATACCAACCATCTTTGCTCCGTAATTTTGTCTTCCACTTTTTACAAGATCATTAACAGTTTTATTTTTTACTTTTGTGAACGGAATAATAAGATTTTCTGCTTTATGTGCCATCCATGAAATTAATAATTCCATATTACCAATATGACTAGAAATAATTATCAGGCCTTTATCTTCGCCTAATAATGAATTAAATTTACTTTCATTATTAACTCTAGAGATCAGAGGGTGAATTTTTCCAGAGAACTCTCTTGAATTTGACCAAACATAAATAGCTTCCATTAAAGATAAAGATGTTTGCCTAACGCTGTTTTTTGATAAATCCTCAATTTCTTTTTTTGTTTTGCTTTTAAAAACATGTTTAAGATTAGTTGAGCTAGTTTTAAGGCTTTTAGAGTTAGAAAAAACCATCAAAAAGCCCAAAAAAGAACCCAAAACTTGAAAAGCTCTAAAAGGGGCAATTTTAGCCAAAAAAAACAGTATTTTTATGAACATTTCAGTCCATTATATTCAACATTCTAGTAGAATCAGTAAGAAATAAGCCAATTTTATTGAATCTAATCCAAATCATCTTATAAATGTCAGCTAAATCAATGGACGAATTAGTCTCTTTATGTAAAAGAAGAGGATTCATTTTTCAATCCAGTGAAATCTATGGTGGCTTACAAGGTGTGTATGACTTTGGACCGCTTGGAGTTGAATTAAAAAATAATTTAAAAAATGCATGGTGGAAATCCATGGTCTATGAAAGAGATGATGTTGAAGGTTTGGACGCATCAATTTTAACTAATAGGCTAGTATTAAATTATTCTGGCCATGAAGATACTTTCACTGACCCTATGGTTGATTGTAAATCTTGTGGGGAAAGGTTTAGAGCAGACCAAATTCCAGACTATTGCAAAGAAGAAGACTTAACTGAGCCTCGTCAATTTAATTTGATGTTCAAAACAAATATTGGTCCCGTTGATGATGGAGAAAACTTTGGATATTTAAGGCCTGAGACTGCGCAACAGATCTTTACAAATTTTAAAAACGTCATTGATTCTACCTCTAGAACTTTACCATTTGGAATCGCTCAAATAGGGAAGGCTTTCAGAAACGAAATAACTCCAAGAAATTTTATATTTAGAGTCAGAGAGTTTGAACAAATGGAATTGGAATATTTTGTTAATCCTGGGACCGATGAAAATTGGCACGAAAATTGGGTAGAGTTAAGACTTGCATGGTGGGAGCAACAGGGAGTTCCTAAAGAAAGAATAAGGCTTTTGAATATAGAAGGAGAGGATTTAGCGCATTATTCCAAAAAGACAGTTGATTTAATGTACGAATTCCCTCATGGCGAGGAAGAACTGGAGGGCATAGCAAATAGAACTGATTTTGATTTAGGTTCACATTCCAAAAATCAAGACCAACTAAATATACAAAGCAAGATAAGAAAAAATTCAGACTCTAACTCAAAATTAGCGATTCAGGATAAAGATTCAAATGAATGGATCGTTCCTTTTGTTATAGAGCCATCTGCTGGCGTCGAAAGAGGAGTGCTGGCTATTTTGAATGAAGCTTACAAAGTTGAGAAATTGGAAGACGGAAAAGAAAGAATAGTTCTAGCTCTTAAACCTCATCTCAGTCCAATAAAGGCCGCCGTAATTCCTTTGAAAAAAAATAATGAAGATCTCGTAACCTTGGCTAAAAATGTCAAAGACGAGCTTCAATCTTTAGGTAAGGGCAGAGTTCTTTTAGAAAATACAGGAAATATTGGAAAAAGTTATAGGAAGCATGACGAAGTAGGTACTCCTATGTGCATAACGATTGATTTTGATTCTCTTGAGAAAGATACAGTTACAATAAGAGACAGAGACAGTATGGATCAAAAAACTATTCAAATACAAGATATTACAACTTATTTCTCTAATTTTTTTAAATAAAAATATTCTTGAATAATTCAAGTAAATATATTGTTTTAGATCGTGATGGTGTCATCAACGTTGATCTATTCGATTATGTAAGAGATCCAAAAGAATTTGAATTCGAATATATGAGCGTTCAAGCATTGAAAAAATTATCAGACAAAAATATAAAAATTATTGTTCTTACAAATCAAGCCTGCATTTCACAAAAAACGGCATCTGAAGAAATGATAAATAGCGTTCATGATCATATGGAAAATGAACTGAAGAAAGTTGGAGCTGAGATTGAGCTGGTTCTATTTTGTCCGCATGCAAATGAAGACAATTGTGAATGTAGAAAACCCAAAACAGGTTTGTTGGAAAAAGCTGAAGCTGAGCTTGGAATTTCACTCAAGGAATGTTTTTTTATTGGCGATAAAGAATCTGATTTGCTTGCTGCAAAAAAGCATGGGTGTCATCCGGTCTTGGTTCTTACTGGATATGGAATGCATACCATTAGGACGGCCGAAAGTTTGCAAGGTGTAAAAATTTACGAGAATTTATTTGAAGCAATAGAAAATAACTTTTAATGCTTTATCTTAGATCAGGTATTTTTTATTTATTCCTAATTATCGGATTGGGATTAATTTTCATTGGCATACCTCTCTTGTATTTCACCCCATTAATTACACGACAAAAAATTATTTTAAGCTGGGTTTGGTTAGTAAAATTTTTGTTGAAATTTATTTGTAATGTTGAAATTGAATTTAAGGGATTCAAAGATTATCTTGATGGTAAATTTCTCTTTGTCTCTAATCACCAAAGCACATTGGAAACATTGGTTTTACATCATGAGTTTCAACCAATGTCAGCGATTACAAAAAAAGAAAATTTGAGTGTTCCAGTTTTTGGCTTAGGTTTTAGATTGCTTGAACCCATTTATATAGAAAGAGATATGAAGCTGAGCTCTACCAAAAAAATTATAAGAGAAGGGATAAAAAAAATTGAAGCTGGACTATCTGTTTTATATTTTCCAGAAGGCACGAGGATGCCAATAGGAGAGATAGGAAGGTTTTCTAGAACTGGTATTGAAGTTGCTGCCAAAACAGAAATCAGCATCATCCCTATAGTTCATAACTCAGCAGAGTGTTGGCCCCCCAGTTACTTAATACAACCTGGAAAAGTTATTTTTTACTTAGGCGATCCAGTTAAAACGTCTGGTAAAAATATTAGACAACTAACAACTGACCTTCAATCTTGGATGATTGAAAATTATCATCTAACGTCCGAATCTTAGCAATATCTTTATAAAAAGGTTCTCAAATCTTAATTTCATAAAAAAACTCCCTTTTTTGCTCGTTTTTGCTAAATTTATTACTTAAATAGAACAAAAGTACCATTTTGGGGGAAATATGCTTAAAAAACTGTTTAGTCAGGCTACAAATGACAAAATTCACTGGACAACTCTTATAAGTGAAAAAATCCTTTTAGCTCTTATAGGAATTGCAACATGCGTGGCTGCAGCCCTTTATTTATGGGAAATGTTCATTAATAGACGAATTGAACTATCCGATTTATTTTTATTATTCATATATGCTGAAATTTTAGGTATGGTGGGGTCTTTTTACAGCACAAATAGAATTCCAGTAACTTTGCCAATAATCATTGCTATAACAGCTATATGTAGATTAATTGTGATGCAGAATAAGGAAATGGAAGCTACGTTGATTGTAGGGGAAGCTGCAGCGGTTCTAATCTTGGCAGGTGCTGCATACATGATGAGCCTAAAAGATAAGATAAGTATGGAAAAATTAAAAGGCCCAAAGAATGATGATATCCAAAGCTAATGTTTTTTAAGCGGCTTTTCAGATTCTTCAAACCAACTGTCTATAATTTCATTGTTCTCATCTATCCATCTTTCAATTTGAAGGATGACAAAATCTTGTCCAGAAATTAAATCAAAATTCTCTTGCGGCATTGATTCCTTTTCTCTCTCAAGAAGCTCTTTCAATGAAATGAGATTTTCTGTTTGTTGTTGATATTCCAAAAGAGTAGGATTTTTTTTATCAGAAAAAGTGTCTTGGATTTCATCCAATAATTGATCTTTGAATTTTTGAATCTCTTTGATATTCAAAACTCTTTTATCTCTCTGTTCCAAGAAACTTTTGTTATTTTTCTTTCTGAATGTATAAGAATCTTAATACGAAATTCTTCTCTTATTTCTTTTATACTTTTATCAAGCAACTCTTCTGAAAAATAATAATTCCAACGCTTCTTCATTTTAAAGCATCTAAATAAAATCTTTGGCCACTTTTTAAACATGACTTTTAAGTAAAGAAAAAAGTACTTTGTATAACCAACGTCTTTTAAAAGGATTTCAACTTTTTCTTTAGTCTCTTTGAAATTTATTTTTCCAGAAAAATAATCTTTTAATATTTGAAAATAATTTCCACCAAAGAATACCCAGCAATCCAACATTGCTTCCTCCTCTAGGGTTGTATCTAATCCAAAAATTACATGAGTCGCATCATGGCAGAGAATGCCCCACTTTTCTGAATTGCTAACTTTTTCTCCAAGAACATATCTATTATTTTTTCTTAAATAACTTCTATATTCTTCTATTCCTTCTTTCAAGGAAGTATTGCAATCTTGGTTCTGAAAATTTAGCATTTTTTTATTATAGTTTAATACTTTTCACTCATTACAAACTTTAGTTTAATTTTTTGTTTTAAACTCATTAAATGAATTTAAGTATGTTCATCATTGGAAGCGCGGTTTTCATTGTTGCTTTTTCTTTTTTTAAAGTTACTGCTTTGAAGAAAACTAAAAATAAAAATGAATCTTGGTTTAAGCTTATTTCAGTTTTTCTCGTGGACCTTATTGTGCTCATGGTGGGCACTCTTGGAGTAGGGATATTTTTTGTCTCCTTGTTCAACGCATTTCATGGATAAACTTTTAAGGAGTAGTTTTCTCAGTAATCTCTTTGCTTATCTAAAATATAGATATTTTTTACAAGATATTGATTTTAATGAAGATATTTCTATGTATGAAGACTTATTTTCTAATGGGCAAAGAGTTTTTCATGGAGTGTTATTAGACGATGAGGGAAATCTTATAGAGGACAATCAAGAACCTGAAAATAACTGCCTAGAAGACTTTTTGCTCAAGCAAAGAAATTAAAGTCAGGATCTAGAAGATCCTATGGCGACCGGTCTGATTGGTGAGGCCGCACTACCTTTCGTTTTAAGCGGGAGAATCATCACACATGAAAGATCAACAGAATCCTTCGCAAGTGAATCAAGCTTTAAGTTTTCTATGGTGTGAATGCCAACCTGAGTTAAGAAATAATAGTGTGCCGGCAAAACAACGCCATCAGGATTTTGAGATGCCTCTTTACCCATTTCGCTTGGATCACCAAAGGCATCCACCCCCCAATTATCTACACCTACTCCTACAACTTTTTTAGCAGCTAAAAACTTTGCGGCATTAAACGATATTCCTGGAGCTTTGGAGTAATAAATTTTTTTTTCATCGGGATCTTCATAATGATCACTCCAACCAGTATAAATAAGAACAACGTCGCCAGGCAGAACTCCTCTCTGTTTTAATGATGATTTATTTAAGGCTTCTTTTATATGTTTCACGGTTACGTATTCACCAGCCTTCATTGCTCTTCCATTGAAAGAATATTTTCTTACATCAAGCAATACTCCAGTTGTTATGATCGGGGGAACAGTTTCGATACCTAATTTTTGTAATGGGGATTCTGGAAATGGTTTAACTTCTTTTGCTGTTAGATTTTTAAAGTATTTAACGCCAGAAAGATCTACTTCACCTTTTCCGTCCCAAAATTTATCAGAATGTCCAAAGTGGCCAAGAGCATCAATTTGGGTTCCTTGATTTCCATCATTTACGTTTTCATTAAGTACATCCATTGTATAAATGTGATTAGAGTTTTCGAAACCTAGTTCAGGTAAAAATTTTGGTTTGTACTCTCCAGCAAATGGAGAAAGTGGCATTGTTGAAGTTCGCTCGTAAGACAATTCATAAACCTTTGCATTATTTTTAGACATCTCAGCCGCACATCTAGTCCAAGTATCTGTTCCAAGTAAATTTGTCATTCCTCTTTCAGATATAAATTCATCGGCAAAAGATAGATTCAAGAAAAATAGAGTGAAAACTATAAAAAATATTTTCTTATCAAAGTTGCTTAAACTTAGTATGTGCATCAAGTAATTTAAGTTTCTCTATTTTTTCTTACTTCAATGAAAGATTTAACGTTCACATAGGTAAAAAATGAACCTGATAACAACAACATTAACTTCGATAAATCCCCCCAAAAATTGGAAAATAAGCCAGGAAAGCTTCTGAATACGTCAAATCCTCCCAAAGCCGCCAAAATAATTAAAAAGACTACGATGTGCATGAAAAGTTTTTTTCTATTCGTAAGTAAAATTGACAAAAGAGAGAATATAAATATTGGCAATCCAATAAAAGAGGGTATGAAAGAAGTTAATGAATTGCTGCCAGATATCATTGAGACAAGCAAACCCCAAGCTATTAAAAAAATACCATAAGCTAATGATAATTTTTCAGCGTTATAGCCAAACATTTTGAATTCTTTAGTTTCCATTATTTAATTGTATATTCTTAAGAAGAAATGACAAAAACACTATTATTTTTAACATTATTATCATCTTCAGTCTTTTGCGAAGAGATGATTATAGGTGAGGAAAAGATTTTTCCGGGTATTGATTTAGTATTTGAAGCAGCCCCAAAAGATGAGATTTTTCCAAAGGAGTACTATCCTTCGAAACCTTCTTCTGACCTTCATATTGAGCTGCTTGCAACTTGGTCTAAAGATAATGAAGCAGGTTTCCAGGCGGGGGGATTTGTTCCTTACCTAGACATAGATTTACAAATAACTGGCAAAAATGGATCCAGTAAAATCTATAGATTGACTCCACATATAAATTTAAAAGATAGTTTGCACTATGCTCAAAATATAAAATTACCTGCCGATCCGAATGAATCATATAAAGTAAGATTTAAAATATCTCCGCCTAGTGGAGAAGATTTAGGAATCCATAAAGACTGGAAATTGAATTTTAATAATTTTATAAAGCCTCATGTCTTTGAATATGAAGATTTAGATTTTAAGAAAATTATTTCAGCAACAAGATAATTGCCAATAAATTTCATTTCCCGTTTTTAGGAAAAATTTTTTAAGCTATCGAAAAGTTATTGTGCCAAGTTAAAGTTATCTGTTCCTTCTCTTGCTCCCATCCAAGTTTCATCTGCAACTTGCGTAGAAATATCAGATAAGTCAAACAACGCTTTCATTGCATCTGCTGTTGGTTGAGCTCCTGCTCCCCAAGAGCCAGGCTCCGCATCAACTATAAAAGCAATTAAATTAGGATTTACCCAGTAGTATTTTGCATCTTTTACTCCTGGCGAGGCTTTTGCAGTTTTGCAAACAGAGTATGCGGTGTTTCCAAAAGCATTTCTATCTGCGCCACTGTGCATTTCGTATTTAGTTATTTGCAACATAAAAACTCCTTTTTTTTATAAATTAAGTATTTAAATAATATCGGAAATTCTATTTGAAGATCAAATGTCTATATTGCTAACCAAGCCAGCATTAGTTTCTATGAACTCTCTTCTTGACTCAACATCATCACCCATAAGGTTATAAAAGATTTCGTCTGCCGCTTCGGCATCTTCAATTGTCACTTTCAATAAAGATCTACTATCAGGATTCATTGTTGACTCCCATAACTGTTCAGCATTCATTTCCCCCAATCCTTTGTATCTCTGAATCGTCAGGCCCTTTTTGGAGTCCTCAAATAATTCTTCGAAAGAATCAATAAAATTATTGCTAAATTCCCTGGAGATTTCTCCTTTCTTAAAAAAAGATGAACTTGGCTTAACTCCTACACATTTCTTTTTAAGGTCCGTGATTAATTTGTAACCTTTGGATTTGAAGAAAGATGTTGGCAAGATTGTTGCCAATGTATTTCCATGTTCAGTTTGAGAAATAATCAATCTAGATTTACTTTCTTTATCTAGATCGACTTTAATTTCAATGTCCTCAGCGGACATTTTCCTCAAATTTAAGTTTATGTCTTTCAGCCATCCAGTAATATTTTTTTGATCAAAATCTTTTGAGGTCAAAATTGCTTCAATAAACAAAGATGGAGCGTTGTTAGAAGAAGATTCAACAAAGTCCATCATTGAATTATACGAGGTTAAAATATCAGCAAAATTTCCTTCGGAAACCTTTTTTGTTTTGGTGAGATACAGAGTTGTTTCTTGTGAAATTTTATTGACTAAAAAATTTCTAAGCATAGAGTCATTTTTAATGTACTCCTCTGATTTGCCACGCCCAACTTTGTACAAAGGAGGCTGAGCTATGAAAATGTGTCCTGCTTCTAAAACTTCTGGCATGTGACGATAAAAGAAAGTTAATAACAAAGTTCTAATATGAGACCCATCTACATCGGCATCAGTCATTATTACAACCGAATGGTATCTTAACTTCTCCAAATCAAAGTCTTCTTTAAGACCGCATCCTAGGGCGGTTATGATATTTACAATTTCATCGGAGTTTAGGACTTTGTCTATTCTTGCTCTTTCAACATTAAGGATTTTTCCTTTCATCGGATAAATTGCTTGATTATGTCTGTTTCTACCTTGTTTGGCTGAACCACCTGCTGACTCTCCCTCTACTATGTATAACTCACTCAGTGAAGGATCTTTCTCTTGGCAGTCTGCTAATTTACCAGGTAGGCCTATTCCATCCAGGACCCCTT
The DNA here is from genome assembly GCA_902526045.1 of uncultured SAR86 cluster bacterium. Lineage (GTDB taxonomy): Bacteria > Pseudomonadota > Gammaproteobacteria > Magnimaribacterales > AG-339-G14 > CACNYO01. Next base: position 145,903 of record CABZJI010000001.1, read on the forward strand.
TTCTTCTTGTCATTTCTCTTGCTTTTCTAGCCGCTTCTCTTGCCCTTGAAGCATCAATTATTTTGGTTGCAATCTGTTTTGCTTCTCCTGGATTTTCTAAAAGAAAATCATTTAAATGCTTATAAGTTTCTTGCTCTACTACAGGCTTAATTTCAGATGAAACCAATTTGTCTTTTGTTTGAGATGAAAATTTAGGATCCGGTAACTTAACAGAAATCACTGCAGTTAAACCTTCCCTAACATCTTCACCGGATGGAGTTAAATCACCAGATTTTAAATAACCTTCCTTTTCCATAAAATTATTTAAACTTCTGGTCAGCGCGGTCTTAAATCCGCTTAAGTGACTTCCGCCATCTTTTTGAAAAATATTGTTTGTGTAGCAAAGAGTATTTTCTTGATAACTATCGTTCCACTGCAGGGCTAGCTCCACAGCCATGCCATCTTTTGTTTCTTTCAAAAATCTAAACGGCTTATTAATTACCGACTTCTTTTTGTTTAGGAAGGTCACGAACTCTTCAAGACCTCCGTCTGATTTAAAGTTACTGGATCTGCTATCGCGCTCGTCTTTTAGAATTATCGATAATCCAGAATTTAGAAATGATAGTTCTCTTAGTCTTTTGAAGAGAGTGTCATAGTCAAAAGTTCTATTTTTTCCAAAAGTGTCTAAAGATGGAATAAAGGTTATACTGGTTCCAGTCTTATTTGATTTCCCGCCTTTTTTTAATTTTGATTTTGGTGTTCCGTCTTTATATTCTTGTGTGTAACTGAAACCATCTCTATTAATTTCCAATAAGAGATATTCTGAAAGAGCATTTACAACTGAAATACCGACTCCGTGAAGTCCACCGGATACTTTGTATGAATTGTCATCAAATTTTCCTCCAGCGTGAAGCTTTGTCATGATGACCTCAGCTGCCGAAATACCCTCGTCTTTATGGATATCTACTGGTATGCCTCTTCCGTCATCCGAAATGGTAACCTTGGAATCTTCGTGAACCGTCACAGTGACATTTTCACAGTAGCCAGCTAGCGCTTCGTCAATTGAGTTGTCTAGTACTTCATAGATCATATGATGGAGACCAGTGCCATCATCGGTATCACCTATGTACATACCAGGACGCTTTTTAACAGCTTCTAAGCCTTTTAAAACCGTTATATTTGAGGAGTCGTAACTGGCTTCGTTTTTAGCTTTTTTAGGAGGTTTTTTTGGTGATTTTTTTACCGGTTTTGGCATGCTTCATTATAAAGCAATTAAGGTATTAAATCGCCCTTTTATACCTAAAAAATCGGGGTCAATTGAGGACACAAACTTCTGTCCGGGAGCATCCAAAATTAGGTCCAAGCATTTTAGAAAATTCTCTTCGTCTAGCTCGGAAGGCAAGTCATCAACTAGTAGGATAGAGTGCTTATTTCCAAGGTTATTTATGTGTTGATTAAATCCTAAAATTATTAATAAAATCAATAACTTCTGCTCTCCTCTAGACAGAATATCACCTGATTTTACACCGTTTACATCATAGAGAAGATCAAGCCTATGAGGTCCAACAGTTGAAAATTTTACTTCTAAATCTTTTCGATAAACTTCGCGCAATTCATTCTTAAAATCTTCTTCTTCTAACCAAAGATTTTCAACCCTAAAATTTACCTTTTTTTCAACAGGAAAATCCTTATCAAAACTTACTTTTAGCAATGGGATTATCTTATCCAAATGCTTGTTTCTCAAAGATGAAATTTCTAATGATTTTTCGATAAAAAGATCGTTCCAAATTTTGAAAGTTTCTTTGTTTGTCTCTCTGAGCGCATTGTTCCTAAGTCTCAATGATTTATGAAACTCTACATATTTTTTTTTGTAGTCTTGTTCCACGTGAAACAAATAAAAATCTAAGAAGTTTCTTCTAGTATCAGATGAAGACTCTAAATAATTTAGTGCAAAATTATTAATTAAAAACGGACAAACATCATTCAATATTGATTTTTTTGGAGTGATTTGCCGAACCAAAGCTTTGGTTTTTTTTCTAGAAAGCTCTACTTTCGAATTGTCGTCAAATAACGCTTTCAAAGCAAAAAAATTCTCTTCAAAAGGATAAAGAGAATTCATGTTGTTTGTTTTGAACGACTTATTTTCTATCGAGAAATAAATGCTTTCCAATAATGTAGTTTTTCCAGAACCGTTTTTACCCGAAATAAGATTTGAGGCAGTGAAAGAAAAAAATTTTTGTGAAAGGGCTCTAAAAGAAGATAGCTCTAATTTTTTTAAACCCATGAGACTAGAGTCTCATAGGCATAATAACGTGTATAAGATCTTCGTTTTCTTTATTTTTTACAATACAACTTGATTCTTGACCGAAAAAAACTATTTCTGCAGATAAATCTTTGATGGTGGTGAGGGATTCTTGTAAATAGCTTATATTAAAACCTATTTCTAGCTCCGGGCCTGAATAATCAACTTTTATTTCTTCTTCAGCGCTCTCTTTTTCTGGATTATTAGCCTCTATTTTCAATAAATCTTTATTAAGACTCAAACGAATGCCCCTGTATTTTTCATTTGAAAGAACTGAAGCTCTACTCAAAGCGGTATTAAACTCATTTTTATCGACAATAAGTTTGGATTCATCGCCAACTGGAAAAACTTTTTCATAATCTGGGTAATTGCCCTCAATTAATTTTGAAGTGAAAGAAAATACTTTACCTACGACATTGATTTGATTCTGAGATACATTCAAAGTGATTTCTTCGTCATTAGCTGAAATAATTTTTTGCAACTCCATAATGGCTTTTCTAGGAACAATAGCCCTAAAATCCTCTTTTAAGTCATCAACTAATGTTTTTGTAAAAGCTAGTCTATGACCATCTGTTGATACGACGCATAAAGCATTTCCTTTTGTCTCTAAGAGGCATCCATTTAGGTAATACCTTACATCTTGAGCAGCCATTGCTACTGAGGTTGAACCAATCATATCTGCTAAAGCTGAAGATGAAATTTTAATAGAGCTGCTGAAATCATTAGAATCAATGGAAGGAAAGTCGCTAGCTGGCAAAGTAGCTAAATCTGCCTGAAATTTCAAGGCTTTTATTTCTATCTGATTATCAATTAGACAAAAGTTAAGCTTTGTATCTTCTGGAATGGATCTGACTAAATCTGCTAGTTTTCTAGCTGATACTGTAACTTCACCCTCTTTTTTGACTTCTACGACATCTATCATTGTTTTATATTCAATTTCCAAGTCAGTTGCCGTTATCTTTATTGAATTTTTAGCCGCAGATATTAATACATTTGACAAAATGGGAATAGATTGCCTTTTTTCAGCTACATTCGAAGCCAATAAAGCCGGCTCAAGAAGATCATTTTTGTTTACATTAAATTCCATAATCAAGCCGTAAGTACTCTGACTAAGTTTTTATAATCTTCATCCAACTCAGTGCTCCCCTGTCTTAATTCTCCTATTTTTTTGCATGCATGAAGAACTGTTGTATGATCTCGGCCTCCAAATGCATCTCCTATCTCGGGAAGGCTATGATTGGTTAGTTCTTTTGCTAAACTCATCGATAATTGTCTTGGTCTGGCTAGAGATCTATTTCGTTTAGATGATAACAGATCAGAAAGCCTTATATTGAAATAATCTGAAACTGTCTTCTGGATATTGTCAATACTGACCTGTCTGGCTTGAATGGCAAGCAAATCTCTTAAAGACTCCTTAATTAAATTCAAATCAACTTCTTTATTTGCAAATTTTGCATTTGCACCAACTCTTTTTAGCGCCCCTTCAAGTTCTCTTACATTAGATCTAATCCTTTCAGATATAAAGAAAGCACAGTCTTGCGGCATATTTAAATTAAGCTCTTCGGCTTTTTTTAATAAGATTGCTACTCGAGTCTCAAGTTCAGGTGGCTCGATAATGACTGGTAAACCCCAGCCTAGCCTTGATTTTAATCTTTCTTCTAACCCTTCTATTTCTTTTGGATATCTGTCGCAAGTTAGTATCATTTGCTGACCTCCTTCCAATAATGCATTGAAAGTGTGAAAAAGTTCTTCTTGAGATTGTTCTTTTCCAGCGAAAAACTGGATATCATCTATTAGTAAGGCATCTACGCCTCTATAAAACTGCTTAAACTCATTAATTGCCCCTAATTGAAGTGATTTAACCATATCACTTACGAACCTCTCGGAATGAATATAAACAATTCTTTTAGATGGATCTTTTTCTTTAAGTTTATTTCCCACTGCATGCATTAAATGGGTTTTACCTAAACCAACCCCACCGTATATAAATAAGGGGTTGTATGCGCCTTTGGGTGAATCAGCAACTTGTTTTGCTGCTGCTAGAGCTATATTATTTGATTTTCCTTCTACAAAAGTTTCGAATGTAAAATTTTCAAAAAGGGAATTTTCTTTATCATCTAGAAAAGGAATTTTTTTTGATTTATCCTTTGTAATCAATGGCTTAGGAGAATTGAATAAATCATAATTTAAACTTAGATTTTCAGAATCAAGAGATCTAGATAAGTATTGTTTTATGATGGAATCATAATTTTGTTTAACATGCTCTTTGATGAAATCATTTGGGGCTAAGAGCGTTACAGCTTGCATGCCAAATTCGTCTTGTTCTTCTGAGTAAGCTAACGGACTTATCCAAGTGGAGAATTCATCCTGATTTAGCTCTAGTTCAAGCGATTTTCTGCATTCTTCCCAGGCTTGATAATTCATAAATGGATAATAATATCTTTATTATAACTTATCCACAGGATAATCCTGTGAAAAAATGTGAATAACTTGTTAATAATATAATTAATAAGAGTTTTATTTATTCACTCAATTAATATATCATTCTTCATCTTTATTTAATCGTAATGAAAAGAACCTATCAACCAAGTAAGCTGAAAAGGAAAAGGACTCACGGATTTAGAGCCAGAATGTCCTCTGCTGGCGGCAGAGCTGTTATAAACAACAGAAGAAGGAAAGGCAGAAAAGTTTTATCTGCTTAAAATGAAAATACCTGCTCTGGTAGGAAAAAAAGACTTTGATAACGTCTTCAAAAATTCGGACGCCTCCTTCACATCTGGGGCCTTCGTAGTAATTTTAAAAAAAAACGAAATATCCTCAACCAGGACTGGAATTATTATTCAAAAAAAATTTGTTACATTAGCTGTTAATAGAAATTATATTAAAAGAAAATTTAGAGAGATTATAATGAGATCTCAGCTAAACTCTTTTGATGCTGTCCTCATGGTTAAAAATAGAATAGAGGAATTTGATAAATTAAAAGTAAAAAAAAATTTCATTGACTTAGAGTCCAAAATTGGAAAGATTTAATTTAAAAAAAATATTAGTTTTCTTGATTGTTCTTTATCAAAGATCAATCAGTCCGTACTTTGGACCCACTTGCAGGTTTCAACCAACATGTTCTGAATACGCTAAAAATTGTATTGAGATTCATGGCGTGATGAAGGGCACATATTACAGCTTAAAAAGAATCTCAAAATGTCATCCTCTTGGATCATATGGTTATGATCCCGTTCCGGAGAAAGCGAAGAATGATTGATAATTTTCAAAGATATTTTTTAGTATTTTCAATCTTCATTTTTAGTTATTTATTGCTTATTAATTGGAATCCACCTGTCCAAGAAGAACCTATTTCTGAAAACACTTTAAACAATAGTGAGTACTTACCAACTGATCCAATTCCTGAGCCTGATTCTTTTGTGGACGAATCAAGTTCTTTTGCTGAATCAAGTAATATCACCTCTTTGATATGTGGCGCAGAAGAAACAGTTGAAGTCTCTAATGAAAATCAGAAGCTTGAAATAAGTCTGTCCAGCGGACAGATTATAAAATCAGAATTATTGAATTATCCTTTGGAAATTAATGGCCAAGCTAATACTTTGCTTTTCAACAAGTGTGGCAAAGAGAACTACTTTTTAGATGGCGGTTTTGTTGTTTCAGGAATGTCTAGCGCGCCTGAAGGAAATTATTTTTCTGTGTTGTCTAAATCAAAAGATTCAGTTGAGATTATGAGAAGGCTTCCAAATGGCTCCACTCATTCTAAAAAAATTAGCCTAAGGGAGAACTTCAGAATAAATTTTGAAGAAGAATTTTTTAATGGAGAAGTCGCAGAAGTTTCAGTCGCGCCATATGCAAAAATAAACCGCTCCTCCGAGAAAACTATTTCTGGTTCAGGGGGCATATTTACCCAACCCTCCTCTTGGGCATATTTGGGTCCTGCGTTTTCTTACGATGGTGAAAACTACGATAAAAGATCTTTCTCAGAAATCGAAGAAGTAGAATTTAGAACATCTACCAGTGGAGGTTGGATTTCAATGATTCAACATTATTTCTTAACCTCCCTGCTACCCAACCAGTCGTCCAACAGCCTTCTTCAAGGCAAGAAAAATAAAAATGATGGCTCTTTTTCTGTTGGATTTGTTGAAGAGACTAAAAAAGTTGCTCCAGGCACCTCAATAAAAAACGAGTATTCGGCCTATTCGGGTCCAAAAATTAAAGGAAATTTAGACTTAATGCATCCAGAGCTCGGTTTAGCCATAGATTATGGCTTCCTTTATTGGATTGGTCAGCCTATTTTTTGGGTAATGAACCTTATTAATCAGGCAATTAGCAGCTGGGGATGGTCTATTGTGCTGGTAACAGTCCTTATTAAGATTTTTTTATGGCCCCTGTCTTATGTTGCTTACAAGAGTATGGGGAAAATGAGGCAACTTCAACCCAAACTCAAGGAGCTTCAAGAGAGATATGGGGACGACAGACAGGCTATGTCAAGGGAGATGATGGCTCTTTATTCAAAAGAAAAGGTCAATCCTGCGCTGGGATGCCTTCCAATGCTACTACAAATGCCCTTTTTCCTAGCTTTTTATTGGGTTCTAATCGAGACAGTTGAGCTCAGACATGCGCCATTCATGTTTTGGATTGTTGATTTGTCTGTAAGAGACCCTTTGTTTATTTTGCCTTTGCTAAACATGGGGGCCATGTATCTAATGCAGCTTTTGCAGCCTCAACCGGCGGGCGTAGATCCAATGCAAGCGAGAATCTTCAAGTTTATGCCTATTATCTTTGGAGTACTTTTTGCTTTCTTTCCAGCGGGGCTGGTGCTTTATTGGTTGGTTAATTCCCTTGTTTCTGCCCTACAAATGCTTATGCATTCTCCCAGGGAAAGATACTAAGAAAGAAATGGAGCAGGCAATTGTCGCTTGTTCTACTCCTCAAGGCAGGGGAGCTATATCAGTTGTAAGAATTAGCGGAAAAGAGGTGAAAAGCATCATTTATGGCCTATTTTCACTAAAATTTGATCATGGAACATCAAAAGTCGCCGAAACAAGCCTTTCGGAGGGGTTTAATGAAAAGTGTCTTATATCTTGTTTTGAGGGCCCCGCATCATATACTGGGGAAGATGTGGCCGAAATATCGTGTCACGGAAATCCTTTGATTGTTAGGGCTTTGATTCAGAAATGCATTAAATTGGGCGCCAAAAACGCAAACCCAGGCGAATTTACCCAAAGAGCCTTTCTTAATAACAAAATTGACCTTGCACAGTCTGAAGCCGTTATCGATCTCATAAATGCTAGCTCTGGCGCAGCTATGGTGGCAGCATCTAAGTCAGTCTCTGGCAATTTCGGTAAAAATGTAGATAAAATCTTGGAAAAATTGAGAAAAGTACGAATACTTGTAGAGTCTTCAATTGATTTTTCTGATCAAGATACAAACATAGATTTTATGCAAATTAATAGTCTTTTCAACGATTTTAGATGTCTTTTAGGGGATTTTGATGCAAGAATAGAGGAAGGAATAAGGATAATGTCTGAACATAGGGTTGTCGTCGCTGGGCCTCCAAATGTGGGTAAGTCCAGCATTATGAACATTCTTTCTGGGGAGGAGGCCTCGATTGTGACTGAAATTAAAGGAACTACCAGGGACCCGATTTATAAAAAAATACAAATTAAAGACCTGCAAGTTGATATTTATGATACAGCGGGAATAAACGAAGAAACGAGGGACGAAATAGAAAAGCTTGGAATAGATAAATCTAGGTCGTTAATAGAGGGAGCAGACCTGATCTTGGAGGTTGTTGATTCGGAAAACAAAGATTTTAGCCTCAAAAAAGACGAAAACATCTTAAAAGTATTCAATAAGTCTGACATATCTGACCCACCCAAAGGTTTTAGCGGAGTTGTTGTTTCTGCTCTTGAGAAAAGAAACATCGGTGCTCTTGAAGAGAAAATTTACGAGCTCCTTTCGGGCGATGGAACTAATGCTTTATTTTCAGCCAGAGAAAGGCACCGGAATTTAGTTAAAAAAGCATTTTTAGAAATAGACTCTTGTCCGGACCCAATTGATATGAAAAACGTTGATATAGCTGCAGAGCACCTTAAGTTGGCAGATATATTTTTAGGAGACATTAAGTCACCCATGAGCGCAGATGACTTTCTGGGGGAAATATTTTCCACTTTTTGTATTGGTAAGTAAGCACTAACTATAATTTATATTTTGTCATTAAAATGTTTTTTGTTGCATTAAAATCTTTTTCATAAGCTGTGAATAACTATAAATAGGTATTTTCTCAACACCTTAAAAGGAGCAAAGCACAGCTTATAAACAGGCTTAGTAACATAGCTGCCCCCTCTCAATTCCCTTGCTTTCGTGGCGTCATAGACCTTTTCCACTTATCAACAGGGCTAACAACAATAAACATATTCTCTCTAATATATAAATACATATATATAATATTTTTAATGAAGGCGGATGTAATAGTTATAGGTGGGGGCCACGCAGGATGTGAGGCAGCTGCGGCTGCGGCTAGAATTGGAGTTAAAACCATTCTAGTTACACATAAATTTGAAACCATCGGTCAAATGTCATGCAATCCTGCTATTGGTGGAGTAGGAAAAAGTCACCTTGTAAAAGAGATAGATGCTGCTGATGGAATAATGGCAAGATGCGCCGACAGAGCCGCCATTCATCTAAAAGTTTTGAATTCTTCCAAAGGACAGGCCGTCAGAGCTACGCGCGCACAGGCAGACAGGGAGCTATACAAAAAATACGTTCAAAAAGAACTTAAGAACCTTGACAATCTCGAGATTGTTGAAGGCGAGGTTACTGACTTTGATATACAAAACAATCAAATCGGTTCGGTTACTGTCGGCGAAGGTAAAATTTTAAAAGCTCAAAAAGTAATTTTGACAACAGGGACCTTCCTTAATGGAAAGCTTTTTACTGGAATGGATAATAACGAAGGGGGCAGGGTTGGAGACAACTCCTCAAAAAAATTAGCAGCAAAATTAAGAAGTATTGATTTTTCAGTTGGCAGATTGAAAACAGGAACTCCGCCAAGAATTCATAAAGAATCTATAAATTGGGAAATTTTAGAAGAGCAGAAAGGTGACGTCCCCAGACCCACGATCTCTTTTTTAAGCGATCAAAGTATTCACCCTGAGCAAGTGTCATGCTTTATAACCAGAACAAACGAAAAAACTCACGAAATTATAATAGGTGACCTTGATAGATCTCCAATGTTCTCAGGAAAAATAGAAGGAGTTGGGCCAAGGTACTGCCCATCCATTGAAGATAAAATATTCAGATTTAAAGACAAAAAGTCCCACCAAATATTTATAGAGCCAGAAGGATTAAATTCTGACTTAATTTATCCAAACGGAATTTCGACAAGTTTGCCAAAGGACTGTCAGGAAAAATTTGTTAGATCAATCGAAGGATTTGAAAGCGCCCAAATAACTCAATATGGATATGCGGTCGAATATGATTTTTTTGACCCCAGAGAACTGCATGAAACGCTGGAAACAAGAAAAATAAAAAACCTTTACTTCGCAGGCCAAATCAATGGCACAACAGGGTATGAGGAAGCCGCAGCCCAGGGGCTTGTGGCCGGTGCAAACGCCGCCCTGTCCTTTTTAGGAAAAGATCCTTGGACGCCAGGTAGAGAAGAATCTTATCTGGGAGTTTTAATCGACGATCTTGTAACCCTTGGAACGAAGGAACCATACAGGATGTTCACCAGCAGATCTGAACATAGATTAATTTTAAGAGAGGATAATGCTGACCAAAGAATCACAGAAAAAGCTTACAAAGCCGGTTTGGTGTCCGAGGGCAGATATAAAATATTTTCTGAAAAGATAAACAAAATAATTAAGGAGAAAGGCAAACTCGCAAAGTTATTTCTCAGGCCCGAAGACGAAAAAATATATAGCGCCTTAAAAATTAAAGAGCCAAAGTCAGCCACCTCTTTTTTAGACCTGCTGAAGAGGCCGGAGCTAGATTTTTATGATTTAGCGAGGGCATTTTCTATCGAGATCCCAGAAAACGACATAGTTTTTGATATCGAAACGAATCAAAGATATTCGGGATACATCAAAAGACAGATGGACGAAATAGAGAAAATGAAGAAAAACAGAAATGCTCACATACCTTCGAATTTTGACTACTCAAGCGTCAAAGGCCTGTCAGCAGAAATTACTCAGAAACTCTCTAAAGTTGAACCCAAAACATTGGCACAAGCCTGGAGAATTCCCGGAATCACTCCAGCAGCAATATCGGCGCTAATGGTTTGCCTGAAAAGAAACGAAAAAGAAACTGCAGATAAAAATGCACGCGGAAGCATCCGAGAGCCTTAAGGCTTCGCTGGAAGAAATCTCAAAGCCAGAAAGAGAAAGGGAGCTAAAAGAGTTCGCTCTCAAGGTTTTTGATTGGAACAAGACAACAAATCTTGTTTCAAAAAATTCCACCCTAGAAAATATATATCATCACATTATTGACTCCGCGCATTTATATCCCTTAATACAAAATAATTCTTACATTGATGTCGGAAGTGGAGCGGGATTTCCGGGGCTCGTAATTTCTATTCTAGGAAACGAGGTCGGCTGTCTGCTAGAGCCCGCTAACAAAAAAGCATCCTTCTTGAGACACTGCCTTGCACATTTTGGCATTCAAAATACAAGGATCTCACAAACAAGGCTTGAGCATCTAAAACTCATCAAAGAGGACGTTCTAATTTCCAGGGCATTCGCCGAGCCCAAAAAAATCCAAAACCTGGCATCCAGCAAAATGAGCGGAGATCAGAAAATTTTGCTCATGGTTTCAGAGCAGCAAGCCATACGCGAGGATAAAAATGACTGGAAGTACATTCCCTCCGCAGCATCTAAAATTTTAGGAAAAAAAACAGGTTTCTTAGAATTTAACCCGCCAAAAAAATGATAATATAAAACCTTGATAACTTTAGTTGTAGCTAACCAAAAAGGCGGGGTAGGAAAAACCACCACAGCGGTAAACTTGGCCGCCTCACTCGCAGCCACAAAAAGAAAAGTTCTCCTTATAGATATTGACTCCCAGGCCAACGCTACCACTGGATCCGGCCACGAAAAAGCAGAAGATAAACTTACCATAATGGATGTTTTGGTCAGAGGCGCAAACATTAAAGAAACAATACTTCCCTGTACAGATTTTGGTTTTGATTTGGTGCCTTCATGTCAGGACCTGATCTCAGCCGACATTGAAATGACCACAGTTCCCGCCGCATCGCTGCAGCTTAAAAATGCATTGAGGTCTCTTGAAGACAGTTACGATTACGTGATAATAGATTGTCCGCCGTCATTGGGCATTCTTACTTTGAACGCGCTAAGAGCCAGCTCTAAACTAATCATTCCCATGCAGTGTGAATACTATGCAATGGAAGGTCTTGTATCTCTGAACAAGGCCATTAATGACATCAACAGCAAGACAGGGGAAAACATACAAATCAGCGCCATCTTGAGAACGATGTTCGATCCTAGAGTCAGACTAACAAGAGAGGTCTCAGAAGAACTGCAAAAATACTTTCCCAACGAGCTTTGCTCAACCGTCATTCCGAGAAACGTAAAGCTGGCAGAAGCCCCTAGCTCTGGCAAACCGGGTCTCTTTTATGATCCGAAAGCTAAGGGGACGGTCGCTTATCTTGCGCTTGCCGGAGAAGTTATTTCAAAGTTTGAGAAAGATTCAATGGTTGCATGAGCGAAGACAGAAAAACTTTAAAGAGAGGCCTGGATGCTTTATTGGGCGATGAGCCCATTTCTTCCCAGCAAGCACAAAGCCAAGAAATAGCTATAGATAAAATTAGCCCCAGCAGATATCAGGCGAGAGAAAATATTAACCAAGAGTCTCTTGAAGAATTAACAGAATCAATTTCTTCACAGGGAGTCATTCAGCCAATAATAGTTCGAAGAGTGGGGGGTGACTCTTACGAACTCATTGCCGGAGAAAGAAGATGGAGGGCATCCAAGCAAGCCGGCCTAACTACCATTCCAGCTATCTTTAAAGATGCATCGGAAGATCAAATCATCAGGATGGGTTTAATTGAGAATTTGCAGAGAGAAGACTTGAATCCAATGGAAGAGGCAAGAGGTCTTTTAAGACTCCAAAAGGAATTTAATATTAGCCAGCAAGACGTAGCGTCGGCTGTTGGGAAATCCAGGCCGGGAGTAGCAAACATCTTAAGGCTAAACAATTTATGCAAAGAAGCTCAAAACTTATTGGAAAGCTCAAGCATTGATATGGGCCACGCACGAGCATTGTTGACATTGCCAGAAGGCCCGCAAGCCTCCTTCGCAAAACAGGCAGCCAAAAACGGCTGGTCTGTCAGACAAACAGAAAAGGCTGCGCAAGATTATTTGTCAGGTTCTGGTAAGACGAAAGCCCCAAAAAGAAAGGATGCGAACATAAGCGCCCTAGAGGAGGAGATCAGCAACGAGCTATCCTCATCGGTATCAATTCAACATAAAAAAAACGGATCAGGCAAAATAATTTTTAGTTACAGAGATCTCGATCAGCTAGACAAGATAATTAATCCTTTCCGCAAGAAAGATTAGACTCTTATAACGAAAAAAAACACTTTATGACCTTGAGTTTAATGGCCCCAGACAACTATAATGCAAGGCCTTAAAAGACATGGCTAAAGAAGCAGCAAACAATCTAGTCGAAACCTCTGATTACATAGGCCACCATCTTGTAAATTTAACCTTTGGATGGTGTGAAAAAACATCCTCTTGGGGTTTTGCTCACCACCAGCAGGACATTTCAAAAAGTTTAGACTCGGCGTGCAATGTGTCTGATATGGGTTTTTGGGCATTTCATATGGACACGATATTTATGTCGGTTTTTTTGGGAGTTTTGGTCTTTGGTTTCTTTGGCCTCATCAATAGCTCAGCCAAAGTAGGAACTCCAAGCAAGTTACAAAACTTTGTTGAATTTGTTCACGAATTTATCGGCAGCGCCGTATCATCTGGGTATCACGGCACCTCAAAAATAGTAGCGCCACTAGCATTTGCAAGCTGTTTGTGGATCTTGTCATGGAACTTAATGGATTTGCTGCCAGTAGAAATGGCTAACTTTTTTGGACAGGCTGGAAGCGGAATAAACTATTTTAAGGTGCTGCCCACTGCCGATTTAAATGCACCGCTTGCTCTGGCTGCAGTCGTAATGGTGCTTGTTACCTACTTCAGTATTAACACTCACGGCCTTGGGGGCTTTTTAAAAGAGTTATTTGTTGTTCCCTTGGGTCCTCTTGAATTTATTAGCTTTGTGTCTAAGCATGTAGCTTTAGCGTTAAGGCTTTACGGCAACTTATTTGCCGGAGAGATGATTTTCATTTTGATTGCCATTATGTTTGGGCAGTTCTTTATGTCATTTTCTCAAACACTTTGGTTTTTGCCTGGTCTTATTATGAACTTAGCTTGGGCACTATTTCACATTTTAATTGTTGCATTGCAAGCGTATATCTTCATGATGCTTACAATTGCTTATTTAAACTTGGCTAGCTCAAAACACTAGCCACAACTCAGGAGACGGATATGGAAGAATTAAGATTAGTAGCAGGAGCCTTGCTTACTGGTTTGGGCGCCTTAGGGGGAGGGGTCGGAATTGGAACTCTTACCTCAAAGTACATTGAGGCGGTTGCTAGACAGCCCGAGCTTCAAGGACAACTTTTCGCTCAGGTATTGATTGCTTTGGGTTTAACAGATGCACTGCCAATCATTTCTTTAGCGGTAGGGTTATTGTTCTTATTCACTTAGAGCATGAATATAAACGCTACTTTTTTTGCAGAGCTAATAGCTTTTTGCATATTTGTATTTATTACTTATAGATACATATGGCCAAGCATGGCAAGCGTTCTTGAAGAAAGAAGAAAAGAAATTGATGAGGGCCTACAAGCCGCAAGCGAATCAAAAAGACAGCTAGAGGAAGCCAAAGAGGAATCTGGCAGAGTCATAGATGCTGCAAAATCTGAAGCCTCAACTTTAATTAATCAGGCTGGGTCAAGGGCCGATCAATTAATAGATGAGGCGAAAGATCAAGCCACAGAAGAGGCAAAAAAAATCAAAGAAACTGCTGAGTCTGATATTGCACAAAGCACAAACAAAGCTAAAGAAACTCTCAAGGAAGAGTTATCAGTTTTGGTAGTTGCAGGAGCTTCCAAAATTTTAAACAAAGAGATAGATGAAAGCGCCAACAAAGAAATAGTCGATCAACTTATCAAAGAATTATGACAAGCCAATCAGTTATAGCCAGACCTTATGCAGAAGCAGCTTTTAGTATTGCGAAGCAAGATAGTTCAATTGAGGAATGGTCTTCTGACATGCAAAAAATTAAAGCAGTTTTCACAAACGAGAAAATAATCAGCCTGCTATCGAACCCCGATCTGTCATATTCAGACAAAACACAAATATTCTTGGATCTCTTTGAAGGCGAGATATCAGATAAAGCATCCTCATTCATAAAGGTTTGTGGAGACAATAAGAGGTTAAAAAACCTTCCTGAGATAATTAACTTCTTTAATGAGCTGGCGCTTGAGAGCCTTAACAAAAAAAATGTTGCTGTCTTTTCGTCCTTCCAGCTAGAAGAAAAACAAATTCAAAAAATCACCTCTGCTCTTGAAAAAAGGCTCGACTCAGAGGTTGTTATAGATTTTGAAATAGATAAATCGTTAATTGGCGGATTAAAGATCGCCTACGAAGATCAGGTCCTTGATATGTCTATTAAAAGAAAACTAGGCTTGCTTCAAGCACAATTAAGAAATTAAAAGGAGAAACATGGATAACTTAAACCCCTCAGAAATAAGTGAAATTATAAAGGGAAGAATTAATTCTTTAGAAACTTCAACTTCGGAATCAAACGAAGGAACGATCGTATTTCTTTCAGATGGAATCGCGAGGGTGCACGGACTAAGCGATGCAATGTACGGAGAACTAATAGAGTTTGAGGGCGGCGTTTCTGGAATGGCGCTGAACTTAGAAAGAGACTCTGTTGGTGTGGTGATTTTTGGAGATTACAAACAACTAGCCGAAGGTGGAGTTGCAAAATGTACGGGAAAGATATTAGAAGTTCCCGTTGGGCAGGAGCTCGTCGGAAGAGTCGTGGACGCCCTTGGAAATCCAATTGACGGAAAAGGTCCAATCAAGACCAAACTATCTTCTCCGGTTGAAAAGGTTGCCCCCGGAGTAATGACAAGAAAGCCAGTCGATGAGCCTGTCCAAATTGGACTTAAGGCGGTTGACAGTATGGTGCCAATCGGTAGAGGACAAAGAGAGTTGATTATTGGTGACCGACAAACAGGCAAAACAGCCATTGCTTTGGACGCAATAATTAATCAAAAAGGAACGGGCGTAACGTGTGTGTACGTCGCCGTTGGGCAGAAACAATCTTCCATTGCGGCAGTGGTGAGAAAGCTTGAGGAATACGGAGCTATGGAGCACACAATTATCGTTGCTGCAGCAGCCGCGGATCCTGCTCCAATGCAATTTCTTGCGCCTTACTCAGGCTGTTCCATGGGAGAATATTTCAGAGATAAAGGGGAGGACGCACTTATTATTTATGATGATCTCTCCAAGCAAGCTGTTGCATATCGTCAGATATCGCTTCTGCTTAGAAGGCCTCCGGGAAGAGAAGCTTATCCGGGTGATATCTTTTACCTTCACTCAAGACTTCTTGAAAGAGGCTGCAGGGTGAATGAAGATTACGTTGAAGAACAAACCGCAGGCAAAGTTAAAGGCAAAACTGGGTCTTTGACCGCCCTGCCAATTATTGAAACTCAAGCTGGGGACGTTTCAGCTTTTGTTCCTACGAACGTTATTTCAATTACTGATGGTCAGATCTTCCTAGAAACTTCCTATTTTAATAAAGGTTTATTACCAGCTATGAATCCAGGTATTTCTGTTTCAAGAGTGGGTGGAGCCGCTCAAACTCCGTTGATTAAAAAATTAGGTGGAGGAGTAAGAATTGCTCTAGCTCAGTTCAGAGAGCTGGAAGCTTTTGCGCAATTTGCATCAGATTTGGATGATGCATCTAGAGAGCAACTAGAGCTTGGTCAGAAGGTGACAGAATTGATGAAGCAAAAGCAATATTCGCCCATGTCGGTTTCAGAGATGGGGCTCGTTCTCTTTGCTGTAGACAAAGGTTATTTAAAAGATGTTGAGCTCAATAAGATTGCAGATTTTGAATCAGCATTGATTTCTTATATGAATTCAGAGCACAAAGACTTCATGGATAGTCTAGCGGAGAGCGGGGAACATTCTGATGAAATCCTTGCAACTTTCGGAGAAGCCCTGGATAAATTTAAATCAACGCAAACTTGGTAGCATTGAATGGCGAATACGAAGGAAATTAGAAAGCAGATCTCAAGTATTTCTAATACTCAAAAAATCACCAGCGCCATGGAAATGGTTGCCTCTAGCAAAATGCGCAAAACTCAAGATCGAATGGAAATGGGCAGACCCTACGCTAACAGAATGTTATCGGTCATTGGCCATTTAGCTAACTCAAATCCAGAGTATAAACCTGTCTACATGTTGGAGAGAGACGTCAAAGGAATAGGTGTCATTGTTATTGGATCGGACAAAGGATTGTGCGGAGGACTGAATATAAATTTATTTAGAACCTTACTTCCTTTTCTCAAGGAGCAATCAGACGCAGGCGTTAAACAAATGTTCTGTCCTATTGGAACAAAAGCAAAAGTATTTTTTAACTCTTTTGGAGGTGATGTAGTTGCCGCCGCAGAAAAACTAGGAGACATACCGGCGCTTGAAGATTTGATCGGTTCAATAAAGGTACTGCTTGATAAATTTGAGAATGGCGAAATAGACAAGGTCTTCCTTGCCAGCAACAGATTTGAGAACACCATGACTCAAACACCTGAAATAAGACAACTTCTACCACTGTTACCAGAGGACACACCTGAGCTGAAGCACAGATGGGATTATATTTACGAGCCAGATGCAAAAGAACTTCTTGATGGTTTAATGCAAAGGTATGTTGAATCCCTCGTATACCAAGCGGTCATTGAAAACATTGCATGCGAACAGGCAGCAAAAATGGTAGCAATGAAAAATGCTACTGAAAATGCAGGGACAATAATTGAAGAATTACAACTTATTTATAACAACGCAAGGCAAGCAGCAATTACTCAAGAACTTTCTGAGATTGTTGCTGGAGCTGAAGCGATTTAGAACTTGAGGAAAATAAAATGAGCCAAGGCACAGTAGTACAAGTAATCGGAGCCGTAATCGATGTGGAATTCTCTAGACAGGAACTTCCTAAAATATACGACGCACTTGAAGTTGAAGGGGAGGGTTTAGTTTTAGAAGTCCAGCAGCAGCTTGGAGATGGAATCGTTCGGACCATTGCAATGGGCCAAACAGAAGGTCTTCAAAGGGGCGCAAAAGTCTTAAACACCGGGGATGCGGTCAAAGTACCTGTTGGAGAAAATACCCTAGGAAGAATTTTGAATGTATTGGGCGAACCCATAGACGGAAAAGGCGATGTCGGAGCTGAAGAGCAAATGCCTATTCACCGAGCTCCGCCAAGCTATGAAGATCAGGCGGAGTCATCTGAGATATTAGAAACGGGAATCAAAGTTATTGATCTTATGTGTCCATTTGCCAAAGGGGGTAAGGTTGGATTGTTCGGAGGAGCCGGAGTAGGAAAAACAGTCAACATGATGGAATTAATAAGAAACATCGCCTACGAAACAAGTGGCTTCTCTGTTTTTGCTGGTGTCGGCGAGAGAACAAGAGAAGGAAACGACTTTTATTTAGAAATGACCGAATCACAAGTGCTGGATAAGGTTGCGCTAGTTTACGGGCAAATGAACGAACCTCCAGGGTGCAGAATGAGGGTGGCCTTATCAGGATTAACCATTGCCGAGAAATTTAGAGACGAGGGTAAAGATGTCCTCTTATTCGTTGACAATATTTATAGGTATACCTTGGCCGGAGTGGAATGTTCATCTTTGCTTGGAAGAATGCCTTCAGCAGTTGGCTACCAGCCAACACTAGCTGAAGAAATGGGCGTTCTTCAAGAAAGAATCACATCAACCAAGACGGGTTCAATCACTTCAGTGCAAGCGATATATGTTCCTGCAGATGACCTGACAGACCCATCGCCGGCGACAACATTCGCTCACCTAGATGCAACGGTAGTACTTTCTCGACAAATTGCATCTTTAGGTATCTATCCGGCAGTAGATCCTCTTGACTCCACCAGCAGACAACTTGAGCCATCTATTGTTGGTCAAGAACACTATGATGTTGCCAAGGGGGTTCAGCAAGTTCTTCAAAGATACTTAGAGCTCAAAGATATTATCGCCATTCTGGGTATGGATGAGTTGTCAGATGAAGATAAGCAGACTGTAAATAGAGCCAGAAGAATTGAGAAATATTTATCTCAACCTTTCTTTGTGGCAGAAGTATTTACGAACTCACCTGGAAAATTTGTCTCCATCAAAGATACTGTGAGGGGTTTTAAAGGGATCCTTGAAGGAGACTACGATGATCTCCCTGAACAAGCATTCTTGATGGCTGGAAAAATTGAAGAAGTAGTAGAGAACGCTGAAAAACTTAAATGAGCACTATGAAATGCAGCATAGTGAGTGCTGAGCAAGAAATTTTTTCTGGAGATGTTCAAATGTTGAGCGTAACCGGGGCCGAAGGCGAGCTGGGAATTACCCCGGGCCATTCACAATTGCTGACTTCTATAAAACCTGGACCAGTTAAGCTAACTCTTGAAGATGGAAGCGAGGAAGTTTTTTTTGCTTCAGGCGGTTTTGTTGAAGTTCAGCCGCAAGAGGTCACTTTATTATCCGATATTGCAGAACGCGCAGATGATATTGATGAATCAAAAGCTGAGAGAGCAAAAGAATTAGCTCTAAGGAATCAAGAAAATGCTGAATCAGATATGGATTTTTCTAGAGCCAAAGCTGAGTTAGCAGAAGCCTCAGCTCGTCTACAAGCCTTGCGTAAACTCCGTAAGAAATAGTTTAATAGACACTTAAAAGTCAGCTTAAGTGCTCAACCGCCTATGAATTTAGATATTGTTATATTGGCCGCAGGGAAAGGTACCCGCATGGGAAGTCCTTTGCCCAAAGTCTTAGCTAATCTCGCAGGAAGACCAATGCTGGATCATGTTTTGGAATCTGTATCCCAATTGAAGAAAATTAAATTGCATGTCGTCGTAGGTCACGAAGCTCAGATGGTCAGAAAAACTTTTTCTGATAATAAAAAAATAAACTGGATTAAGCAGACAAAACAACTGGGAACAGGGCACGCAGTTAAGCAAGCTTTAAAGCATATTCGATCAAATTCAAATGTTGTTATTTTATATGGCGACGTCCCCCTTATCTCTGAGAATACAATTTCTAAATTAACTAAGTTAGCTAGTAAAGGGCCGGCGCTGCTAACTTTCAATAAAGATAATCCAACCGGTTACGGAAGGATAATAAGAAGTTCAAGAAATAAAATAGAAGCAATAATCGAAGAAAAAGACGCCTCTCCATCCGAGAAGCAAATTACAGAAGTTAATTCCGGGATCATGGCTTTTAAGGCAAAAGAGCTCTCTCGCCTCATAGGAAAAATTAAAAAGAATAATAAAGCTAGAGAGTTTTATCTAACGGATACCGTTCGAGAAGCATACCTTGAAAAATTGAATATTCAATCATTGAGGCTATCTGATATGGACGAGGTTTTAGGCTGTAATACTCCAGAAGATCTTCAGCTATTAGAAAAGGCTTACCATCTTTCTACTGCAAAGAAATTTCTCAATAAAGGTGTTTCTTTTGCAGATATAGAAAAAGTTAAATTTAGAGGAAGCGTCTCAATAGAAAAGGGAGCTTTTATAGATGAGAATGTAATTTTTGAAGGCAGCGTCTCTATTGAAGCAAATGCAAAAATTGGTCCAGGATGCATTATTTCAAATTCAACCATCGGTAAAAATGCTGAACTTCTCCCTTATACTTTTGTCGAAGAGTCTAAGCTCGAAAATAATACTAAAGCAGGACCGTTTGCTCATGTAGGCATCCAAACTAAATTGGAAGCAGGGGCAGAGATAGGAAATTTCGTTGAGACAAAGAGAAGTAATATTGGAGCAAATTCAAAGGCCAAACACCTCGCTTATATTGGTGACGGGAGAATAGGAAAAGGCGTTAACATTGGCGCTGGCACCATCTTTTGTAACTATGATGGAGTTAAAAAGCACATCACTAAAATTGAGGACGATGCCTTTATAGGATCTAACTCAGCTTTGGTGGCTCCTTTGACCATAGGCAGAAAATCTTACGTTGGCTCTGGATCGGTCGTAACAAAAAATGTTGGCAAAGGTCAGCTAGCAATTGGCAGAGGCAGACAAAAAAATATGCTCAATAGGAAAAAATAATGTGTGGAATCATCGCAGCATCGACCGAAAGAAGTATCGGTAAACTACTTATTCAAGGGCTTTATAAGATGGAATACCGAGGCTACGACTCTGCTGGTATAGCCATGCACACTGCAGATAGAGTTGCGCATTTGAGAGCTCTCGGAAAGGTCAAGCTTCTCGAAGATTTAATGATTAATGAAAAGCCTAAAGGAAAAGTTGGCATTGCTCACACCCGCTGGGCAACTCACGGAGAACCTTCAGAAGTCAACGCTCACCCACATCAGTCAAACGAAAGAATTTTTATTGTTCATAACGGTATCATTGAAAATTATTTGGAACTCAAAGACGAGCTGGTTAAAAAAGGTTACGCCTTTGCCTCTAAAACAGACTCTGAATTAATAGCGCATCTACTTGATAGTTATCTAGAAGCGGGTTCATCTTTGCTCGACGCTACCAAACAACTAAAAGATAAGCTTAAAGGAGCCTATGCTATCGCAGCACTTGATCACAGCGATCCAAATACATTGGTGCTTGCTCGAAATCGATCTCCACTATTGATAGGTCTGGGTGAAGACGGAAATTTTGCTGCTTCCGATCCTCTAGCACTTGCCGATCTTACCAATAAATTTTTAATTCTTGAGGACGGGGATGTTGCAAAAATAAGTTCTAATAAAGTAGAAGTTTTTGACCAAAACAATAAAGTCTGCAAAAGAGATATCCAGATTATTGATATCAAAAGCGAGGCTTCATCAAAAGGAGACTTCAAACATTTCATGGAGAAAGAAATCTATGAGCAGCCAAACGCAATTTTAAATACCTTAGATGGAAGAGTGGGTGGCGACGATGTTTTAGAAAACATTTTTGGCGAAGGTTCCGCTGACATTTTTGCTAAAGTTAAAAGAATTCAAATCACTGCTTGCGGCACAAGCCTCCATGCTGGTCGAGTCGCTGCAAATTGGTTCTCAGCTATAGCCGGACTGCCAACCCAAATTGATTACGCTAGCGAGTATCGTTATAAAAATCCCTATATCGATAAAAATACTCTCTTGGTTACCATTTCCCAATCAGGAGAAACAGCTGATACCTTGGCCGCTCTTCGTTATGCCAAAGACCAAAACTATCTTGCTTCTCTTGCAATTTGTAATGTACCGACCAGTTCATTGGCCAGAGAATCTGATTTCCTTCTGCTAACCAATGCAGGGCCTGAGATAGGAGTAGCTTCTACAAAAGCATTCACCACGCAGCTCATAGCCTTGATGTTATTAACCTTGTCTCTTGCTAAAGCCTCAGGTATGAATCCCAAGCTCAGAGCTAGAGTAATCCAAGCTTTGCGTCAGATGCCTGATACTGTGGAAAAAAGCCTGGAGCTTAAAGAAGATATTATCGAGATAGCCTCTGAAATTGCTCAACAAGACAATGCACTATTTCTCGGGCGAGGGATGTTTTATCCCATAGCAAAGGAGGGTGCACTAAAACTCAAAGAAATTTCTTATATTCATGCAGAAGCTTACCCAGCTGGAGAATTAAAGCATGGCCCGCTTGCATTAATTGACGAGCGCATGCCAGTCGTTGCTATTGCTCCAGAACATGAATTAGCAGAGAAATTGGTATCCAATCTTGAAGAGGTCAAAGCAAGAGGCGGCGCGTTGTACGTTTTCGGTAATGCGAAAGAAAAGCTATCTCTTGAAAGGGGGAAATATATCAGCATGCCGGAGTGTGATTTCTTGCTTACTCCTATTTTGTACACTATCCCTTTGCAAATTTTATCTTATGAAGTTGCCTTGAAAAGAGGTACGGATATTGATCAGCCAAGAAACTTAGCCAAGTCCGTCACGGTGGAGTAGATTTGGTTGTACCAGTTAAAACGGTAAGTTGTGAGTAATTCTGGAAATTTTATAAGTCCATTTTTAGATAATAGAGAACGTATTTTTGAAAATTCTTCAGGTTTTGTTATTTTCGACAAATTTCCAGTAAGTGAAGGTCATTGTCTCGTTGTTCCTCACAGAGTTTATTCAAACTATTTTGATTCAACTGACGATGAAGTTATTGGACTCAACCGTCTCCTTTTTCAAACAAAAGAATTTTTGGTAAAAAAATTTGATCCCCCCGGATTCAATATTGGAATAAATTGTGGAGAGGTAAGTGGTCAGACAGTTGATCACTTACACATACATATTATCCCGAGATACCATAATGATGTTGAAGATCCAACAGGTGGAGTGAGAGGAGTTATTCCCACTAAACAAAAATATTAATGAATCCTTATCTAAAAGATGTTTTAGATCTGATAAATAACGGGTCAATGGACAATACATATAAAATGTCTTGGATAAGGTCTATTGTAGAATCTTGTGAAAAATCTCCAAAAAAAAATATTCATTTTGATGAGTTATCAAGATTGATTTTTAAGTATTATTGGAATCAGTGTATATTTTTTAATCTAAATCAAAGTCACAACAGAAATAAGAAACCAGAGATCATACAAATTGTTGAAAATTCAATTAAGGAATACCAATTATCAAGAGGTTTCAAAAAAGAAACTTTTATAAGAATAGAAAATGAAATAGATATCCCGTTTACAAAAATAAGTTCAGTCTTAAAGAAAGACGTTTGTAAAAGATTTTTAAATCTTGGAGGTAGAACACACAAAATTTATGACTATGACCTCACTAAAAGAGAGATAAAATTAATTAACCCTAGAGTTCTAAAAACTTATTCAGAAATTTTATATAACTCAATCAATTATCGATGGACACAAGAATTAGAAACTATGGATGGATCCCCAAGAATTTCAAAAAAAATAAAAGGGGTTGATAGAGATCAATTTCCTAAACGAGGAAACCTGAACAAATTTCGAAAATTTATTGACGAAGAAAATCCAAAGAAGGAGTGTTTTTTGACTGGAAAAAAAATCTCAGGAACTCCTTCAATAGATCATGTTATTCCATGGTCTTATATGTATTCAGATGACTTGTGGAATTTGGTATATGTATTACCCAATGAAAATAGTTCCAAGAGTAATAGATTACCAAATAAAAAGTTGATAGAGAGACTAAAGACCAGAAACATAAAATTATTTAAAACTTTGAAAAAGAAAGGAATAAATAATAAATTCACAGAAGAACTTAAATTATCAATTGATAATAATTATGTTGAAAAGTTTTGGATTGGATTCAAGGGTTAACTAAATGAAGAAAACAGGTACAACCAATTCAACTTCGTTACTGTTGAGTAAAGTAAAATGACTATGGAGAAAATTAAAGAAATTAAGTCTGAAGAAATGAAAGATGCCAATTTACAACTTCCTGAAGTTGATTGGCTTGAAAAGGAATCTAATCCTAAAAAATTTTTTAAAGATCTTAGATATGCCTTATCTGAATTTGGATTTATGGTGTTAACAAATGCTCCAGGTCTCTCCGATGAATTTCAGCAACAAGCGTTTAAAGAAGTAAGAGGTTTTTTTGATTCACCGGTAGAACTAAAGAAGACTTCTTACATTGGTAAAACTCCATACTTTAGAGGATATAGCTTGCCAACACCGGCTGATAGCGGCTTTGGACAAGTTATTGAAGCATTTCAGTATGGCTTTGAGCAGAAGCCTTTGTGTGAACACAATGATAAATCCCAACCAATCCATCGAAGATTATTTCGCGGTCCAAATACCTGGCCAGATAAAGAGTCGCTTCCAGGATTTCGACCACTAATTGATGATTTAAATCAGCGTTATCATCGATTAACCCATTTATTAGGCGAGGCAATTGTTGAATCTTTAGGAGAAGACGTCAAAGCATTTCGTGAATATTTTGATTTTGACGATCCTGATTTGGCTGCCAGCCTAAATCATAATTTTGGACTAGATGCCTTTGCTGAGGAAGACCAAGATAAAGTGCGCGAGGAATACAAAAAATTCTCAAGCGACAAGGTTGGTGCCCACATAGATGGGCCTCCTTTTATCGCTTTATTAATCAACGATCGACCAGGACTTCAAGTTGTAGCAGCCGAAGGTGAATGGATTGATGCTCCAGTTACCTGCCGAACAGCATCGGGAGATTATCATGTTCCCGTAATTCCTGGGTCTGTTATTGTAAATACTGGTGGAACCCTCATGCATTTGAGCGAGGGTCGGTACTCAGCAACCTTACATCGAGTTAACACTACCTTAATTCCCAAAGGCGAAACACGAGTCTCCATGCCTTATTTCTTGATTCCTAAAATGGAGGGAGACCTTATACCTTTTGGTAAATCCAAAGCCGGTTCAGTTGGTGTGGGAGGCTATGAATCTGGACGCGATAGAGGCGCCAACGCAAGCGTTAACCGAATGGGAACTTTTCCTCAAGTGACGCGTCGTTGGTGGGTTGAAGAATATTCAGAACTTCGTCAACAACAGCGGAATGAAGTAGAGGCAGAAACACAGGCAGCATTAAAGCTTGCTAAAGAACGAGGTGAACGTTTCACCAAAGAGAAAACTTAGGAGAAAAGAAATGAGGAGAATAATCACAGGCCATAACGACAGCGGAAAATCTGTCATATCCATTGACGGACCTCCTGCAAGATCAATCGGCGAAGAGGCTGGCGGCCTTTATGAGATTTGGAACACCGATGGAAGCGGATTTGATACATCTTCAAATAATGACAGGGCTGATATAGATATCGTATTGTCTCCTGTGCGAAAAGGTACAAAGTTTAGGTACTTTCAGATAAACCCAATCCCCGAAGGAGTGCCTCAAGAAGTCATCGAAGCCGCTACCGCAGAAGCCTTCGAAAAAATGGGCGCTTCTCATCATAGAGTGGATACATCAAGAAACGCTGCGATGCACGAAACAGCCACCATTGATTACATTATCCTTTTAAAAGGAGATGTGACTTTAATTTTGGATGAGGAAGAAGTTAGGTTAAAGCCGCATGATGTTGTGGTTCAGAGAGGCACTAACCACGCCTGGGTAAATAATGGATCGGAACCAGCATTATTGATAGCTGTTTTAATTGATAGCAGTCTAGCTTGATTGTTTTAATATTAATAAAAGCAAGCTTTTTATATTACATAATGTAGGATAGTAACGCTTGAGAGCCTAAGAATGATTAGAACCCAATTAACAACAGACAAATTAGCTTTTTCAGTATCTTTAGTATGCGTTTTGCATTGCTTTTTCGCTCCCTCATTCATAATTCTTTCATCTGGAGTATTTCCTTTGGCTATGGACAACGAATTAGTGCATAAATTAATTGTTTTGATAGCAGTTCCGTTAAGTATATTTTCTCTCTACCTAGGCCACATAAATCACAAAACAATCTCCTTTTTTCCGCCAGCTATTTTTGGACTCACTTTATTGATCACAGCTGTAGCCTTGGGGGAGGCTGCTCTTGGTGAGTTTGGGGAAAAAGGGCTTACTCTGTTAGGCTCAATCTTTGTTGCATATGCTCACTACAAAAATCATCAAGCTTGTAAGAAAATAGACTGCGATTGTCACAATAAACAAGAACTTTCTTCATAGCATTAATGTTCAAGCTGCTTTTCTAAACCTATGAAGGCAGCTGAAATAAAAAAACAAGTTTTAGATGAGTTAGATACTTGGATGTCTGCTTTTAATGCAAAAGATTTAGAAGCTTGGTCAAAAACACATAATTTTCCACATGTTCGCATTGCTAGCGGAAATCTCACTTATTGGCATTCAAGAAAAGAATACGTTGAACATTTTAGTAAGCCTGATATGTTCGATAGCTTACAAGCGCTCGGATGGCATCATTCAAAATGGGTATCCAGAGACTTTGATTTAATTACAGAAAACAAAGTTCACGTATCGGTAGTATTCCAAAGATACAATAGTGACAACAAACCACACAGTAAATTTGAAGCCCTGTACATTCTTACAAAAGAGAATGAAAAATGGGGTGTTCAAGCTAGGTCTAGCCTTGCACCCTAGTTTAAAAAATGAAAAAGTAAGAAAGACACATGGCTGATGACATTATCTTGCAAAAAAGAACTTTAAGAGTTTTAATAATTTCAGTTCTTTTAGTGACACTGTGTTTAATTTTCTTAAATCCAGATTTAGCCATTCCATCTGATCCGTCTCAAGTAGATTATTTTGGTATTCTGGCAGTTTTATTCTTTTTGGTCTCTTTGGTTCTATTATTCATTTTCCATTTTTGGGGTAAGATTTTCTTTACGTTGTATGTCCTAGAAGGATTAGTAGTAAGATGGTATGGGCCTGAATATATTGAGCCTGCTGATAGTATTTTTTTATTGTTTACTTATCTAGAGGGAATGATTGAAGGTGCAATTCTAGTGCTCATATTTTTGACGCCGATGAAAAACCTTTTTAAATCGGTCAAAGGGTATTTATAAGTGAATCAAGATTTAATTATTTTAATTGTTCAAATAATTGCTGCGTTAGGGGTAGTTTTATCTGTTTTTTATCTTGGAATTCAAATTCATCAACAAAATAAAATTACGAAGGCTCAATTTGGACATTCATTAACTCAGCGCATGTATGAAAGATATTTCAATACATCAAAAGACAAGGAGTTCAGCAAATTTCTCTCAAAAGATTGGGCTGGAGAAGAATTGGATGATTCAGACAGATGGCGAGTTGTTGTATTCGTCAATACTGTCTTAGTAGATATTTTTGACACTTATGAAAAAGTTCAAAAAGGATTTGTTGATAAATCTCACTTGGATATGCGAATGCACATGCTTAAGTTGGGAACTATGAAAGCTCCACTAGCTAAAAGCACCTGGAAATATTGGAAAGGAACCAGATCAAAAGAATTCATAGATTGGTTTGAAAAAGAGATCTACGGAGATGAAGGATTCAACGAAGGTTTCGAAAAAGAAATTATTCCAAACGTGAGAAGATAACTAGTTACTGACGCAGGATCCAGAGTTGTCTTGATAAGCAGCTTCTAGAAGTGCCCTATGAACATCTGTGTTATCTAAAGTTCCAGTAAAATTTTCACTCCCAGGGCCCATGGCAAATATTGGGACGGGAACACCAGTATGGGAACCTCTGCCAATTCCAGTATTAAAAGAGAATTTTACGTCTAGATTTTCATATTTTCTGGGATCGCTGGGTTCTATCAATAACCCTCCAGTCTCATGATCCGCTGTAACAATTAATAATGTATCCTCGTTTTCTCTGGCAAATTCCAAAGCCCATTTAATTCCTTCCTCTAAATCAAGCATCTCTCTCATTAAATATTCATAATCATTTCCATGACCAGCCCAATCAATCTGCGAAGCTTCAGCCATGACAAAAAAGCCGTTACATCCAGTCTTGATAAAGTTTTTTGATCTATTAATTGAGAACTCGAGCATTTCTTTTATGGATGGTTCAGTAATATGATTTTCTGGAGTGTTGGTATCTCTTAAGTGCTCATCTGCAAAGAGACCGAAGACTTGTTCGTTTCCATATAGAGCTATATCTTCAAGTTCATTTTTGTGTGTTATCAGCTTTGAATTGGCTTTTACTTCTTCATACAAATTTATACCGTCCTCACGAATACCTCCTTCTTCTTCAGTCATAAAAAACTTTCTTCCTCCGCCAAGGATATTTTTTATCTTTGAATTACTCATTTGGATGCTGATCTCATCAGAAAGATACCTTGAGCTTGCATGCGCAACGAAAGCAGCAGGCGTAGCATGTGTGACTTCTGAGGTTGAGATCACAGAGCTAACAAAGCCTGATCTGTCCAAGATTTCAGTAATATTTTCAACTGAATTCCCATTAACATCCACACCTAAAGCTCTATTGTTAGTTTTAATGCCTGCACTAAACGCAGTTCCGGACGAAGCTGAATCAGTAACAATTGCATTCGCTGAGTGTGTAAGCACTTTTCCGGAATAGGGAAATTCGTCAACAGCCACTCTAGAGTTAGGACCTCCCTGACTCAATCTTAATGCAGTAATCTGACTTATGCTCATGCCGTCCCCAATAAAGAGGATAATGTTTTTAGCCTTATCTTGAATTTTTTTTAATTCCTTTTCAGGCACCTCTGTATCAATTTCAATTTCTTCAATGTAAGCATCTTTATCATCTAAAGTTCCTGATGGTATGGGAAAATTATTTACTATGTATTCTCTTCCAAGATGCTCCATAATCTTAGCTCCTGCAAACAATCCAACTCCCAAAGACAGAATAGCTATAACAATTTTAGTCCTCATAATTTTTCCTCAATTAGCTGAATTCTATCGTTTCCAAAGTACATATCGGTTTCATCTATGAAAAAAGTTGGCGAACCAAAGCCTCCTCTATCCATCAATTCTTGGGTATTTTTTATTAATTTTTCTTTTACTTCTTGGGTGCTAATGTATTCAAAAAAAATATCAGGATTTACATTCAATTTTTCAATGATACTTTGCAAAACTTGATCGTCGGAGATGTCTTTCCCATCTGTCCAGTAAGCATAAAAAACTGCATCTAAGTAATCTTCAATGTTTCCCTTTTCAAGAAAATAAAAGGCTCCTCTCATGGCTTTAACACTATTAACTGGGAAAATCTCAGGCATTATTATTGTTAAGCCTCTTGCTGTGGACCAATCTTCCATATCCTTCTGTGAGTATGCCAATTTCTCTTTGATAGGATTCTTTCTACTCTCGTAAACGCTTGGATTAATCGTATTGAAGACCCCGCCGACTAAGATTGGTTTCCAAATGATCTCAAAGCTTTTCTTCTTTGATAAATCTTTGATTCCCTGAAAGGATAGGTAAGTCCATGGGCTGCTGCAATCAAGGAAATATTCAAATTTTTTATTCATCGCATTCTTAATGTACCTTAGACAAAGTTAATATTAAACTTAAGAATATTTTTGGAGCAAACATGAATTACAAAATCATCTTTATTTTTTCAATATGTTTATTGACAAGCTTTCTTCATGCGGACGAATTGAGAAAAGCAGTTGACAGCGATGAGAGGCTTGTAAAAAACACCGCAAGAGATGAGTTTAGAAATCCTTATGAAACGCTGAGTTTTTTTCAGTTAGAGCCGAATATGACAATTGTTGAACTTTCGCCAGGAGGCGGCTGGTATACAGAAATACTGGCAAACTTTGTTCGTGAGTCTGGCTCTCTTATTGCTGCACACTGGAGTAGAGATTCGGATAGAGAATTTTTTAGAAGAATGAGATTAAATTTTGAAAAGAAAATTGAAGAAAATGATCTTTATGAGAAAGTTGAGATTGTGGACTTAAATTCAGAGCTTGCTGAGCAGAATTCAGTTGATGCTGCTCTAACTTTTAGAAATTTGCATAATTGGCTGGGCCCAAATTTGGACTCTATTCTTTCAAACACATTCACAGCTTTAAAGCCGGGAGGGCTGTTTGGTGTGGTTGAGCACAGAGCTAAGCCAGGTACCTCATTAGAAAATATGAAAAAAAGCGGCTATGTAACTGAAGAACACGCAATAACAATTGCAAAAAAGCACGGATTTGAGTTGGTATCAAAATCTGAAATTAATTCCAATTCAAAAGACACCGCAAATCATCCAAAAGGAGTGTGGACTTTGCCTCCCGTTTTAAGATTAAAGGAAAAAGATAAAGACAAGTATTTAGCTATCGGCGAAAGCGATCGCATGACATTATTATTTAGAAAACCCCAAACTTAATAAGCACGAGGGAGATAACTCTTAGTTAATTACTTTGGCCTGTATTTTTTTTTGAGCTCTTTCTCTTTTTCTGGTTCTGTCGTTTACTTGGCCAACCAGCTGACCGCAAGCAGCCATAATATCTTCTCCTCTTGTGGTCCTAATAGTCGTTATGTAGCCATTTTGTTGAAGTATCTTTTTAAAGGTTTGAATCCTCATGCTCGATGGTCTTTTATAATTTGATCCTGGGAATGGATTGAAAGGGATGAGGTTTATCTTGCACGGAAGAATTTTGAGAAGGGAACAGAGTTCTGTTGCATGATCAATAGAATCGTTCACTTTATTAATTAGTATGTACTCAATCGTAGTTTTTCTTTTGTCGCCACATTTCTCAACGTATCTGATTACAGAATCTAACAATTGAGCAATAGGGTATTTTTTATTGATAGGCACCAGCTCATTTCTTAAAATATCGTTTGGGGCATGCAACGAAATTGTCAAAGCTGCATCGGTAACATCAGACAATTTATCTATTAACGGAACTAAGCCAGACGTACTTAAAGTTACCTTCCTCTTCGATAAACCATAAGCCTGATCATCCATCATCATTTCCATTGCGCCAGTAACAGCATCAAAGTTAAGAAGAGGTTCGCCCATTCCCATCATGACAACGTTTGTGACTCTCTTTTGCGCATGATCGCGAGGCACTCCAAAAGAATTCTCGGCTACCCAAACTTGCCCAATAATTTCAGCTAAGTCTAAATTTCTTGAAAATCCTTGTTTTCCTGTTGCGCAAAAACTGCAATCAACCGCGCAGCCTACTTGCGAAGAGACGCAAAGAGTTGCTCTATTACCCTCTGGAATTAAGACCATTTCAACAAAATCATTATTTCCTACATTTAAGACCCACTTTCTTGTTCCATCTTGTGAGTCTTTCTCAAAAACTATTTTTGGAGCTCTTATTTCTGCTGTTTCACTTAGTTTGAATTGCAATTCTTTAGAAATATTCGTCATCTTATAAAAATCATCAATACCTTTTTGATGAATCCACTGATAAATCTGTTTAGACCTAAATGCTTTTTCTCCGAGAGAAGTAATGAAACTTTTCAGATTATTTTGATTCATGCCCAATAAATTTTGCTTCATCTGTTGCCTATACCCTACAAGGAAAGCATTTTAAGGAAATAGCTCAATATCTGATAGTAATTTTTTTCAACCCAGACATATTAAATTTATTGTAAATCTTAACTAAATTCCTTAACCTAGACTTCGACAAGGGGCTTTATGGACGACTTTAAAATAAAGATTAATTACAAACATGTACCTAGATTTGATTCTGGCTCCGATGAAAGTATCGAATATTTAGATCAAGAAGGTTATGTCGTCATAAAGAATGCGTTATCACCAAAAGAAGCCGACAAAACATTAGATCTTCTATGGGATTATCTTGAAGCCTTGGGAACTGGAATAATCCGTAATGATCCAATGACTTGGTCAGATGATAATTGGCCAACTTGTGCTCACGGGGGGATCTTACCAAGTTACGGAATTGGTCATTCAGAAGCTCAATGGTTTGTAAGAGGGGTCCCGAATGTAAAAAAAGCTTTCGCTAAAGTTTGGGATACGGAAGATCTACTTACTAGTTTTGATGGTGTTTCTCTTTGGAGACCATGGAACATAGATCCTTCTTGGAAAACCCAAAGTGGGCAGGCATGGTTTCACATAGATCAACATCCTATCTCAAAGCCAGGAAAACAATGCATACAGGGGCTAATTAATTTGCTACCTACCTCAAAAGAGATAGGGGGTAACGTTGTCATTCCAAAATCACATAATTTTTTTAAGGATATCCCCAAAGAATACTCAGAAAGGGTAGAACGATTACCTTTAGATATCGATCATTTTAGATTCCCATATGACGATCCAAAATTAACTTCTGAGCCCGCTGTAATGGCACACATGGAACCCGGAGACATGATGCTTTGGGACTCAAGAACAATTCACTGCAGCAGCTCTGGATCTTCCTTGCCCAAAGAAACAAATAGTCTAATTAGGGCAGCTTCTTTAATCTGCATGATGCCAAAAGAACTCTCAAGCGAAGAAATTCTTCAAAAGAGAATTCATGCCGCTGAAAACCTCGTCTCTACCACCAACTGGACAAATGATTTTAGAAATGCAGATGAGTTTCCAGTTATTCTTGAAGCTAAAAACAGAGATAAATATAAGTGGCCCAAAAAGCTTTCCCTAAGTGACTATCAAAAAGCACTCATAGCCTAGAATGCAAACTTTGGAAGAATATATCTCCGCAGGAATGGGGATAGCTTTCCATGCAAATACGTTCCCAACAAAAAAAGCCGTCATGAGCGAGCACGGTGAAAGAACTTTTTATGAACTCAATGCAAATTCCAACAAGTACGCTAATTTCCTCCTTAGTTTCGGACTGCAGCCTGGTGATGCTGTCGCAATAGTTTGCAAAAACAGACCAGAATTTCTAGAGGCTTTATACGGACCTTTAAGAATAGGGCTAAGAATTACGCCCATTAATTGGCACCTGACTCCTGACGAAGTGACATATATAGTAGAAAACTGTGAAGCAAAGGTAGTCGTATGCGACTCTATCTTGCAAGAAACTATTTCAGAGATAAAAGCAAAATTACCTGAAGTAATTATTTTATCTACAGGAGGAAAAGCAAAAGATGCTTTGTTATACGATGATGCAATAGCATCGGAGGGTGATGCCAATATAGAAAATCCTATAGCTGGTAAATCAATGTTGTATACCTCAGGCACTACTGGCAGACCCAAAGGAGTTTTTAGAAAAGAAAACCCCCCGCTCTCAATGACCGAAAAGCTTACTTCAGAATCAGCTAATTTTAATCCTGAAACAGATTTCAGTATATGTCCAGGACCTGCATATCATGCCGCTCCCCTGGGGTTAAATATAAGTATTTCATTAATGGCTGGCGTTGGAGTTTACCTAATGGATAAATGGGATGCAGAAAAGATGTTACACCTTATTGACCAGCATAAATGCACGCACACCCACATGGTTGCGACAATGTTTCATAGAATTCTTAGATTACCAGAAGAGGTTAGAAGCTCTTATGACCTATCTTCGATGAAATGGATTTTACATGGCGCAGCGCCTTGCCCAGTTGAAGTAAAGAGAGCAATCATCGAATGGTTTGGTCCTATAGTCTTCGAGTATTACGCTGCCACCGAAGGAGGGGGCTGCTTCATAGATTCTAAAGAATGGTTATCAAAACCAGGAAGCGTTGGTATGGCTAACGAAGGCATCGAAGTAAAGATTCTTGATGAAGAGGATCAGGAAGTAAAAGAAGGGATGGAAGGCACTATCTATTTTAAAGCACCTGAAACGGGAAGATTTGAGTATTACAAAGCAAAAGAAAAAACATCTGGAGCTTATAGAGGAGATTACTTTACGATGGGTGATATAGGTTATCGCGATTCAGATGGATATTATTTTTTGACAGGCAGAAGCGCTGATACGATCATTTCTGGAGGCACCAATATTTATCCCCAAGAAATAGATGATGTGCTTTTGGCTCACCAAAGCGTAGCTGAAGTTTGCTGCATTGGGGCGCCTAATGAAGAGTGGGGAGAGGAGGTCAAGGCAGTCATCAATCTAGAACCTGATACTGATGAAGAAGCAGTAAGAAAAGAATTAGTAAAGCTTGCCGAAGAAAAACTTTCAGGATTTAAAAAACCAAAAACATACGAATTTTGGACTGAAGAATTACCTCGATTGCCAACAGGGAAAATTCAGAGAAATCTAGTTAAAAAAAGATTTTGGTGAAGAGTGAAAAAAATTTACTTATCAAGAACCGATTATTTAATTTCTCAAAAAGTGATTCATTGGCTGATGGCATTTCTAATCATCTTAGATTTAAATATAGCTCAAAAATTTGGTGGAGAAATGGAGCTTTGGGACAGGCTTGAATCCAGAGTTGATCACGCTACTGTTGGAATTATAGTGACAGTATTATTTATTTTTAGGATCGTTCTTAGATATATGTACGGTGCGCCGGCGCTTCCAAATTCTATGCCTGGTTGGCAAAAATTTTCAGCAAAAATTGGTCACTACGGGCTATATTTCTTTATTACTATGCTAATTTTTACTGGAATTGTTTCAGCTTATTTCACCGCAGATCCCATTATAGTCTTCGGATCTTTAAACTTATCGTCTGAAACAGACTCACAAGGCACATTTCAATTGATTCGTGGAGTACATGAATTTTCTACCAACGCAGTGATTTTTTTAATACTCGTCCACATATTGGCATCCATATACCATCACTTTATTGCTAAGGATAAAACAACTATAAAAATGCTGAAGTTTTGGAAGCAGGCAAGTTAGGCTTCCCAAAGATTCTTAATTGGTTGACTATCTTTTAAGTTAGATAGGTTTTCTAAAAATAAATTAAATGATCTTGGTAGAGACATTAAAGAATGCGCTGAGTCATGCGGGGTAATGAAGCAATTTTTGGCATCCCACAGTTTTGATTCTTTCTCTAAAGGCTCGTTTTTAGTGGTATCAAGTGCCGCTGCAGCAATGATTCCATTATTGAGGGCATCAGCTAGATCATCTTCTACAATCGCACTTCCTCTGCCCACGTTGATCAACATTGAAGAAGGATTCATTTTTTTTAAAAAATTCGCATCCACAATATCTCTTGTACTTTCACTGTCTGGCAAAACCATAACCAGAAAATCTGTAAGGGGCAACAGCTCCTCTAAAGCATCAATACTCAAAACTTCATCTGCATGATCACATTCTTCGGGATTTCTTCTTATTCCCGTCACTTTCATATTGAATATCTTGCCAAGTTTAGCTACTTCTTTGCCAATGCCCCCGTAGCCGAGTATAACTAAAGTTTTATCTGTCAACTCACCGTCTCCTCCATTTGGCATCCACTCTTTTTCTTTTTGCATAATTACATGCTCATCAATTCTTTTATTCCATCTCAGCATTTGAGCTAACACATAATGAGACATGGGCTTTCCGTAAATGCTGCTTGCATTTGCTATCAATGCTTGCGATTCATTTAAAACAGCCTGCAGAAAAGGCGCATCCATTCCTGCGTAGCCACTTTGAATAAATTTCATTTTTTTGCACAAATCCAACATTGGCTCAAAAAGTTCTTCATGATCTCTAACTGCAAACAAAAATTGATACGACAAAAAGAATGCATCACATTCTGGAACTTCTTTCCAAGGCGGGCTTGTTGGATCTTCAGGATTCAGGGAAAAAATCTCTATTGAAGAATCTAATGCTTTAATTTGATCCCCATAAAACTTGTGGGTATCTTCTGATATAACTACTTTCATTTAACCCAAGGTTAAATTAGTTGAACGCACTGAACAAGTTAAAATCTTACGTTCTGCTTTTTTCTGCTGCCATGCTTTAAATAGACTTCTTTAGCAATTTTTTTAAACTCAATGTCTGATCTTGACGCCCAAATTGTCTCTCTTGCTTTTTTTGCTGTGAGCGCTGGATCAACTATCTTCTCAAAATAAAGATCTCTCAACTCTGCATTGTGGATTTTGTCTGTACATATATTCGAAATTTTTGGGATTTGCGCTTTTATCCAGTCTGCATTTGGATCTTGATCTTTGCTTTGCTTCAGCACCGAATAAATTCTAGGTAGATTTATGCCGGTTACTCCGCTCTGCATTTGAACTTGGCAAATATGAATTCCTGGCTCGTAATCTACAAACAGCTCTGCCAGGAGAGGGGATGTTTTCTGCCAAGGCTGCCATAAATTATAAGAAGCAAAAGACATAATCATGGCTCTCATTCTGAAATTTATCCATCCTCCTTTTCTTAAATATTGAATACATGCATCGAGAAATGGAAATCCTGTTTCTCCTAAAATCCATCTCTCTATGAGTTCGCTATTTACATCATGTCTCAATTCATCTGACATTGGATGCATAGAACAAAATTCAAGTTCCGGTTCAGTTTCAAGCTTTTGGATGAAATGACAATGCCAATAAAGTCTTTTCTTGAAGGAATACAAGTCCTTTTTGTGTCCGGTTATTTCTAACTCTGCAAGAAGCTTTTGGTAAATCTCTCTCAGAGATACTGAGCCAAACGCAATGTGTGGCGAAAGCCTAGAACATGAATGCTCGGCCTCATGTGGCGATGACATCTTAAAACTATATCCTGCACACCTTTCCTTTAAGAAGCTATCTAATAAACTGTAGGCTTGATCAGAGCCTCCTGATTGGAAAGATAAGTATTTTTTATCTGATAATTGAAGATCTTTTAAAAATAAATTTAATGGCTCTAATGGTTTATCTATCTTTTTTATATTTTGGTTCGCATAAGGTTCTTTGAGTAAAGGCTTACTCATTTGATCTTCCCAGTCTCTTGCCCACTTATCTCTGTTAGGAGCTTGAACTTGAATCCCAAAATCTGAATAGAGTTTTATCTTTTCTTTTTTTAAAAAAAAATCTCGAAAATTATTGAAGTCATTTCTGAAGTAACCAATATCAGTTGAATGATTGACGTGGATAATTGTTTCTGGAAAGTGAATTTCAATCCATTTCTGGAGATCAAAATGATTTCCTGAAAATACACAAACTTGAGAATTTTTTTCTTTAAGTTTTCCGTCAAAATCTTCTAGGCAATCTAAAAGAAAATTGAGCTGAATTTCCGACTTACCATTTTCTTGCCAGTAATTTTGATCGTAGAGAAAGATGACTCCATAATCCTGATTCTTCGATCCATGGAATAATGCAGGATTATCAAGCATCCTTGCATTTCGATGAATCAATACAATGTCTTTCATGGGGTAAGAATCTTATATCCTTAATCTATTTATATTCATATAAAAATATGTATTGAAATAAAGTGGTAAATTAATTTGATGAAAAACATATTTTTAATAATTATCCTAATAACTACACAGAGTATTTTTGCTGCTAGCTACAACAAGCCCTCGGCTTCGAAACTTTACAAAGAAGCTGTGGACTTAGTAAAAAAAGAACAATTTGAAAGCGCAATTAAAAAACTTACAAAATATACTAAAAAAAAGCCAAAGGACTCAGATGGATGGACCTTATTAGCATTTTCTAACAGAAAAATTAGTAAGTTCGATAAAGCCGAAGAGTTTTATGAAAAGGCTATTGCGATTGATGAGAATAATAAAACTGCATTGGAATACCAAGGAGAGTTTTTTGCTCAAATCGGCGAAATGGAAAAAGCTAAAAAGAATCTAGAGAAATTACTTTCTCTCTGTCCTAACTCATGTAAAGAATATGTGATGCTGAAGGATTACATTAGCGGTAAGGCTAAAAAAAGCTAATCTAGAATTTATGCAAGGCACATCATTTCAAAGAAAAGTCTGGAATGAATTGATAAAAATTCCTTATGGCGAAACAAGATCTTATAAAGAAATTGCTGTTGCAATTGGTCATCCTCGTTCCGCTAGGGCAATTGCTAATGCTTGTGCTAAGAATCCTTACGCGCCCATAGTTCCTTGCCATAGAGTTATTCGATCTGATGGTAATTTAGGCGGCTATAGCGCTGAGGGCGGTTCAAAAAAAAAGATAGAACTTTTAAGCATCGAAAGCCTGAATGCTCATAAAAGATAGTACAAAAAACCTCTTTGAGTTAGCCGATTCAATTGCAAAAGAATTTATCTCTAATAATTTATCGAATTATCAAGGATTAAGAAATTACGATTACGGCCCGGATAAAAGAGATAACACTTCCTGTTTATCACCCTTCATAACTCACAGGCTTATTCTTGAACAAGAACTTATTAATAAATCATTAGACTCTTACTCCTTTTCGAAAGTTGAAAAATTTATCCAAGAGATATGCTGGAGAACTTATTGGAAAGGTTGGTTGGAATTAAGACCCGCCGTTTGGGAAGATTTTATTTCTGAAAGGGCAGAGAGATACGATGAATTAGCTTACGAAAAAGCTATCGAGGGCAATACAGGGATTGATTGCTTTGATTTTTGGGTCTACGAGTTAAAGGAAGAAAATTACCTTCATAACCATACGAGAATGTGGTTTGCCAGTATTTGGATCTTTACTTTAGGTCTTCCCTGGCAGCTAGGTGCTGAATTCTTCATGAAATATTTATTGGACGGAGATGCAGCATCAAACACTCTGAGCTGGCGATGGGTAGCTGGCATCCAAACAAAAGGCAAGCACTATATTGCTAGACCCTCAAATATATCAAAGTTTACTGACGGAAGATTTCATCCAGTGGGATTGAGCACCCTTGCTGAACCATTAAATGAAGAAAAAGAATTTTTAAAAGAGCCTCTAAGTCTAACGTCCAATGAAACAAAAAAAAATAACACTCTTGTGATGTTTGAAAATGATCTTTGGCTTAAGGGAAGAGAAGATCTCTATAAGAGCTATGAAAAAATATATTTGATTCTTTTAACTAACGCAGAAAGAAAAATAGAGCTGGATGACAAAGTATTAGCCTTTAAAAGGAAGGCTCTTAGTGACGCGAAGATGTATCTTGATAATTCATCCTTGGAGTCACCAGAGAAGTTGAAGCAACATAATTCATTTGATGTTGTTTATCCATCTGTAGGAGAAAATTTAGATTACTTGAAGAAGATTCAAAATATAAATAATACGGCTATTGATTTTATAACCCGCGAAGAAGACATTTTTTGTTGGGAATTTTCAAATAAAGGTTTCTTTAACTTTAAAAAAAATATCCCCGATATCTTGAAAAAATTCTCTTATTAACTAAATTAAATGTAAATGACATTTAAACTAGCTTTCAAATATCTATTTCGACTCTTTTTACTGACTCTTTTGGCAATGTCGATCTATTTAATAAATCTGTTTTTCATGAAGCCTTTTTCGATAGATCATTTTTTGGCTAAAGAAACTTTTCTTGAAATAATTGATTCGCCTGAGTCCATGACTTACATAGGAATTTTTGATAATTACAATTGGCTAACCGGTCATGCATCAAAATTAACAATTCCCAGTCAGAAGAAATTGGAGCGTGACAAAGCAAAAACAAGAAAGATTTTAGAAACATTAGATTCTTATGAAGATGACAATTTAAGCGACATCCAAAGAGCCTCAAAAAAAATAGCTGTATTCGATGCAGAGAATACATTGCTTAGATTAGAGACTTTTCCATTTCATGATTATGTTCTCAATCAGATAGGCGGAGCTCACATTGATATGGTTGAATTCATGACAGACACTCATCCAATAAGAAATTTAGCTGAAGCAGAAGCTTATATCGAAAGAGTCAGATTATTTGAGAACGTTTTCGAGGGACACTTATACGAATTAAATGGACAAAAAGCTATTGATTTTTATGCCCCAGAATTTGTTTATGAAAGAGTTATTAATCAACTGGATGAATTTTTAAATTATTCGTTTGAAAAGCATCCCATATACACAGAATTTGATAGGAAAATTAAGGACTTTGACTCATCGGATGAGCAGAAAATAGAATTGCGAGAAAACCTCAAAAGAGCCATTGAAGAAAGTATTAATAGAGCTTTTAGGTTGATGAAAGAGTTTTTGGTTTCAACTCAAGCTCAGGCAAATAAAAATCATGGGCTGTGGTCTCAACCAAACGGTGATAAATATTATGAGTTGAGAATAAGGACTTATACGACAACAGACTATACGCCTCAGGAAATTCACGATATGGGTCTCAGTGAAGTAGAGCGAATTAGCGTCAGGATGAAGACCATACTTATGGAGTTGGGATACAACCAAGATAAATCAGTGGGTGCTTTAATGAATGAATTAAATGAGGACCCTCAATTCCTATATGAAGATACGCCAGATAGAAAGCAGATTGCGATTAAGGATTACTCCAAAATGGTTGATGAGGCATACGTTGTTTTAGAAAAGTACTTTCACACCATGCCAAAATCTAAAGTAATAGTTAAAGCCGTCCCAGAGTACTCTGAAAAAACAGCGGCCGGCGGATATTACAGATCACCTGCACTTGATGGAAGTAGGCCGGGCGTGTTTTATGCAAATTTATATGACATAAAACAAACGCCGAAGTACGGCATGAAAACACTTGCTTATCATGAGGCCATTCCAGGCCATCATCACCAAATAGCTCATTCTTTAGAAAATGAAGACTTAACTTATTACCGAAAATTTGGCTATCGAACTTCAGCTTTTTCGGAGGGATGGGCTTTATACGCCGAACAACTAGCTCTGGAAGTTGGCTTAGCTGATAATCCTATGGATGAGCTGGGTATTTTGCAAAGTGAACTTTTCAGAGCCGTTAGATTGGTTGTAGATACGGGAATCCATTACAAGAAATGGACGCGTGAAAGAGCTATGGCGTACATGAAAGCAAAAACTGGAATGTCAGATACTGAGGTGAGGGTAGAGATAGAGCGTTACATTGTATGGCCTGCACAAGCTCTAAGTTATAAGGTCGGTATGATAAAAATATTAGAGTTGAGAAAAAAAGCTCAAGAAGCTTTAGGCAAAAAATTTAATATAAAAGACTTTCATTCTGCTCTTTTGGATCATGGTAGTCCCCCGCTTTTTATTGTGGAAGAGAAAGTGAACGAAATGATAAATAAAGCAAAATTATTGAATTAATTTTTATAATCCAGCGCTATTAAATTTAAAATTTCTTGGATAGAATTCAAAAGAAATTATGAATAACAATTTATCAGCAGAGAAATTTGAAAATCAGAAGCTTCCTTTCAAGGTAAAACGATTATCTCCTTCGATCGGGGCAGAACTTCTTGATATTGATTTAAGAGAAAATTTAAATAAATCAACGTTAGATATGATTTATCAAGCACTTTTAACTTATAAAGTTATTTTTTTTAGAGATCAGTTGATATCCACAGAAGAGCACTTAAACTTTGCAAATAATTTTGGGCCGCTCGAAATTCATCCATTTGCTCCTCAAAAAGAAAATTTTCCAGAAGTACTAAAAATAACACACGATAAAGAGAATAGAGGTAAAGAAAACACCTGGCACTCGGACGTTACTTGGAGGCTCGAACCCTCTCTAGGCTCAGTATTAAGGATGATTGAGTGTCCTGATTACGGAGGAGATACTCTTTTTGCTGACATGGGGGCAGCATATGAAGATCTTGCAGATGAAATAAAAGAAAAACTTGAAGGAGCTGTCGCTATTCATGACTTTGCCAACTTCAGAAAAGGCTTGGTCAAGGCAGGAAAAAGTCAGGAGGAGATTGAAGCTGTGAATAAGAAGTTTCCAAATCCAGAGCATCCTGTCATAAGAACCCATCCGGATACTAACCAAAAGAGTATTTACGTTAATAGGGCGTTTACTCAGCATATAAAAGATTGGGATCAAGATGAATCTAAAAAAATGCTCGAATTTCTTTATTCGCGCGCATCCATCCCAGAGTATCAGTGTCGATTTGTGTGGAAGCCCAACTCCATAGCCTTTTGGGATAATCGAGCATGCCAACACTATGCCGCATCAGACTATTGGCCAAATATAAGGAAGGTTGAGAGAGTAACAATTGTTGGCGACAGGCCTTACTAATTTTTTTCTAGATAGAAGACCTAACAGCTATAGACCTTCCCTGTAAAGATAAATAAATTGCTAGTGGAATAATTGCTATAGGCACCAAAGATAAGCTCAATCCTAAAACAACGAGTGTATTGAAAAGTAACCCACCAGAAGCATCACCAAATCTGTTAGTAAACGTATCGATAAAAACAGTTGACTTATACTTTTCAGATTTTTCTAAAGTTGTGTAAACACTTTCTCTTGCCGGCTTGTTAATGGCGTATTCAAAAGGCCTCATTACAGCAGATAAGATGATAAACAATATTACTCCAGAAGAGCTGAGCAAAATGTTGGCCATGTAGCCTGAAATTGCCAAGAAAGCCATTGAGAACAATACACCATATGTAATTAAGACAAACTTGATGCCTAAAAACTTATTCTCTAAGAAAACTCTAGTTAAAAATAATTGCGCAAAAAATGAGATTGGAGTTACAACGGAGTCCGCCAATGAGAAAATTTTTCTTTGCTCAACTACATCGGTTGAATACTTATTTATTATTTCAATGCCAAAGAAGTAAAGAGATGTAGCTAAACACGTCCAAAGAAAAGCATAGATTAATAATTGTCTTACAAGTTTATTGGATTTTATTTGGATAAATTGTTCAGACAATTCGGTAAGAAAATTAGAATTCTCCCTTTTAACTATATCTCTTGTGACACCATTCAATAATCTGGACAAAAGAATACCCAGCGTTAAGCCCACAGAGGCACAAAGCATAGCAATTACAGGTAAATCAGCTAAAAAAAGCAAAACTGATTGGGAACCCAGCCAGGCCCCAGCTGAGCCAAAGGCGCTTATAACGCCAAAATATTTTTTACTATCATCGGTTTGAAAACTGTTAACAGTCTTGGCCCAAAAAACCGAAACAACAAAAAAATTGAACACGTTGTACCAGATATAAAAACTTACCCCTACAGCATAGTTATCTGGATAAAGATTATTTATAGAGGCATACAAAAAAAGGTTGAGAATAAAAAACCCATAAATATAGGTTACAAGTCTTGATTCTTTAACTCTCGAAACAATAAGAGAATAAATAGGATTTGCCAAAAGCATAACCAAAACAACGATTAATAGAAAGTAAGTCAAATCACTCGTGCCTATTTGTGCAGCCATTGCGCTTCTGAAAGGACGCATAACAAATAATGAGTACAAAACACAAAAGAAAAATAACCCAGCTATTAAAGTATTCTTGTTAATACTTTTGAACATAG
Source organism: uncultured SAR86 cluster bacterium (assembly GCA_902526045.1). Lineage (GTDB taxonomy): Bacteria > Pseudomonadota > Gammaproteobacteria > Magnimaribacterales > AG-339-G14 > CACNYO01. The sequence goes on from CABZJI010000001.1 coordinate 188,916, forward strand.
ATAAATTTTATTTTGATTTAATTAAAGAGATTGGCTCAAGGTTCAAGGCTTCTCTGAAGGTATTATGATAATGATGCAGAGCTGGCTCATTTTTGCCAAATAAAATATGGTCTATTTTTCCTGATCTAAGGCCTTTGTGAGAAGCCGCCGCTGCTACATAATCCTCATCTCTTATAATTTCGCCAAAGGCAATGTAGGGATTAAAGTTCTCTTCGCTTGCATTTTCTTTTTTAAGCCCATTTATGTATTCAATTGCCTCAGGCGTAAAGTAAAAAGAAACTTTAGAAACACTTTTATGAGGAGAATTCTCAAGCGGGTACTCTTTTACTACAATGATTCCACCTTCTAAGACATTTACAATTATGTTCGGAAAAAGGAAATATACAGGAAGAGATCCAATTCTTACGTCCCAGTCTTTTTCGGGAGTAGTCCTTAAATCTTCTATTTGGCGTTTACATAAACTTAATCTCGCATTTCTCTTAAAGGTATCAAACATTTGAACGTTCCCATAAAAAGATTCAAAAAGGGTATCTTTATGGAGAGTAGAAAAATGATAAGTTTCCCCAAAAGTATCGATTGCTAATTTCCAATTCATATCGGTAACATATTCTTCCTCTTGAGTTAGCACTAGATCTTTGAACCCCCATGAATCCATCTCTTCTATTAGCTTATCTCCTAAAAGATCTTGGGTATCTATGACGCCATTCTCTTTAGGGTGAACAAATAAAAATCCATGCTTTTCAACACAAGGGAGCTGTTTTAAGCCGTAGCAAGATTTATCTATCTCTCCAAAGTGATCGGGTTTTGGATAACCAATTAGAGAACCTTGATTATTAAAAGTCCAGCCATGGAAAGGACAGGAAAATTTTTCCTTTTCACCTCGTCTCGCGCTTTCAACAATAACTCCTCTGTGCGTGCAAACATTTACAAAACACTTGAATTCTCCATTTGCATCACGCGTAGCAAGAATAGGCACACCAAAATCATCAGTTGTCATGAAGGAACCTTTATTTGGTAAGTCACCACTTAGACCAATGATTTGTGGATGCTCAAGGAAGAAATTATTCCATTCATTTTGGAACCTATCCTCAGATGTATAAGTATCCGCTGGATTCTTAATCATGCCTTCTGCTTTTACGTTAGTTTTATTATCAAGATGATCAAGAAGACCTTTAATCACCCTGACTTGTTCCTTTTTGATCATATTACGAAGGTCTGTGTTCGGTCATCTTCAAAAAGGCAGGCCTTGAAGACAAGCGTTCTACATAGGCTTTTATATTTTTCATTTCATCGGTTACGCAACCCATTCTGTTGGACATGTAACAAGAATGACCAAGCATAATATCAGCGCCTGAAAAATCACCTATCAAGTAATCTTTGCCTTCCAATGCTTCATTGATTGGTTCAAGAGCTCTTGAAAGAAGTCTTTGCGCTTGCCCTAAAACTGTTTCATCTCTTCTATCTGGCGGTAGCAAAACTGTATGGACAACAATGGTATTCATCGGTGGCATTATCATGCCTTCACAATAGTGAAACCATTGTAGATATTGTGGAAAGAGCTCTGACTGAACATCTGGCTTCAAACCTCCGTTCTTGTACTTCTCGATTATGTAATCGGTAATTGCACCTGACTCCCATATTTGAATTTCTCCATCGTCCAAAACCGGAATTCTACCAAGCGGATGTCTTGCTCTATGCTCATCTGACTTTAAATCGCTGGGATGAAAAGCCATTTCATTAAGTTCATAAGGTAGCTCTAGCTCTTCCAAAAGCCAAAGAATTCTTTCTGCTCTTGAGTTTGGTGCAAAATGAAGTTTTAACATTTTTATCTCCTATAAAAATTTAATTTCCTGACACCATTCTATCTTTACCTTCCCAAAAAGGCTCACGTAATTCTCGACGGAGGATTTTACCTGAGGGATTTCGTGGCAATGCCTCAATGAAATTGATAGTTTTTGGACATTTATACCCAGCTATCTGTGTTCTTGTGTATGAGATGATTTCAGTCTCATCCAGGCTTGAATCTGATTGCAAAACCACAAAACCTTTGACTGATTCACCCCATTTATCATCTGGGACACCAATAACTGCAGCATCTGCAATTTCAGGATGACTCATTAAGGCATTTTCTACTTCTGCTGGATAAATATTTTCTCCGCCAGAAACAATCATATCTTTAACTCGATCATGAATATAAAGATAACCATCGTCATCAAAAAAGCCAGCATCACCTGAATAAAACCAACCATCTTTTATGGCATCTTCTGTGGCATCAGGTCTATTCCAATATCCTTTCATGTTCAAAGGCGATTTTGAGATGACTTCTCCTATCTCGCCAGTTTTTACTTCATTTCCTTCTTCGTTGATAACTTTAATTTCAACGCTATTGAGAGCTTTTCCACATGATCTTAATTTACCTTTTTCTGGATCATGATCTTCTGGCATTAAAATTGTTATTGCGCCTGCAGTTTCAGTTAATCCATAGACCTGAAATAGATCGCATTTCATAATTTCTTGAGCCTTAAGAATAGTATCATCAGCTATTGGTGAAGCACCGTAGAGTACAAACTTAAGAGATGAAAAATCTGTTTCAGCCGATTGGGGAATTGATACTAAGAACAGGATTACTGCTGGAACGAAAAGAGAAGAACGTATTTTTTCCTTTTCTATTAGTTCCAAAATTAAGACAGGATCAATATCTGCAATAATTATATTTTTGCAGCCGTTTACTAAGCCCCAAATACCCCAATTAGTTCCTGCAACGTGATAACCAGGCATGCATACTAAATTAGGTGTGCCTTCTTCAAAAGGGACTATGCCTTCAATGGTATCGTTAGCCGAAGAAAAGTTTTGATTTGTGAGTTGTACTCCTTTTGGATGACCCGTTGTACCCGAAGTATAAAGCTGAATAATATCGTCATCTAATAATGTTGAAATTCCAGGATCATCATCAGCCTGACTATCTCGCCACGCGATATAACTTTCAAAAGTTTCGTGCGTATCGTCGACTGCAATGATTTTTTTAATTTGAGGTATTTCATCTTTGATTTGCTCGATTACTGGATAAAATTCTTCACCAACGAAAAGTACCTCACTTTCAGAATCATTTAAGACATAGACTACTTCTGGTGGAGCAAGTCTCCAATTTACCCCAACCGCAACGGTTGCAGATTTCATTGTCCCTACGAGGAATTCAAAGAAATAGTCAGAATTTTTTCCATAATAGGCGATTCTTGTATCTGGCTTACAACCCTCTTTAATAAGGCCATTAGCAACCTTATTTGATAAATGGTCTAATTCTTTATAGGAAGTTTCTCTATCAAGAAACTTGTGCGCCACCAAGTCAGGCGTTTGTTCAACTCGCCATTTAAATAGTTCTTGAACTGTTTTATCTCTAGGTATATTCATTTTTTCAATAAATTAATATGTTAATTTATAGTTAATCAAATTATTAAAGAGAAGTACAACAATGGAAAGCAAAGCTTTATTAAATATTCTGGAGAGAAATTCTCCAAGGCAACTAATCGAACCTCACCCCGATGCAGAGCAAATGAAGTTAGTATACAAAGCTGCCCTTAGAGCTCCTGATCATGGTTGGATTAGACCTACGAGATTTATTGAAGTTTCAGGTGATGGCTTAGAAAAACTTTCAAATATTTTTCAACAATTTGCTCAAGACCATTTAGAAGATGTTTCTGACGCAACGTTAGAAAAATATAAACAAGCTCCTTTTAGAGCTCCAATGATAGTTATTCTCGTTTCTACCATTAAAGAACATCCAAAGGTGCCAGCTCTAGAACAAATGTTTTCAACGGCTACAGCTGGACAAAATATTCTTTTGGCTTTGAATGCACTAGGTTTTGGCGGGATTTGGCGGACTGGAAAATTCGCTATGAATAAGCAAATAGGATCTTTCTTAGGTCTCGAGGATAACCAAGAGGTTTTAGGATATCTTTATATAGGAACTCCAGTTGGAGAAAACAAAAAGATTCCTGAACTTGATCCTGAGAACTTTGTAAAAAAATTATAAGGTAGCAAAATCAAGAGTTATTAAATAATGAGCTCGCATTCTTCTTTACTTGTAGATATTGGCGGCACCAACATGCGATATGCCTATGCAAATAAAAAAGATATTACCGATGAAAAAATCCTTTCAAATATTTCTGATCAAAAGATAAGCAATACGTTGTGTGATCTTTTATCGAATCCCCAAATTAAAAATACCGTTATAGCTGCCGCTGGTCCAAGACTTGGCAATAAAATAAAAATGACAAATAGGGAAATCATAATCGATGGAGATTTTCTAGGCAGAAAGTTTAAATTGGCTAACTCTCAGGTTCTCAATGATTGGGAAGCAGTAGGTTACGCTGTTGATGAAATGACTTTAAAACAAATTAAAAGAGGTAAATCGAAGTCCAATGTGGATTTAATGATTGGACCTGGAACAGGCCTAGGCTTTGCTATTGTTTCCGATGGAAAAGTGATTCCGACGGAGATAGGAAATACAAAACTTCACAGCAAATTGCTTTTGAATAACTTAGGAATTAAGCCATCAAAATCTTTTGCAGTCCTTGAAGATGCAATTTCAGGTCCAGGCATTAGCAGAGCATATCAATCCAGATATAAGAAGAAATTATCTCCAGAAGAAATTGTTCTCCTGGCTAAAAAAAGAAACCCGAAAGCAAAATTTATAATCTATGGCTTTGTAGATAACTTAATCCAGTTTATGCAGGATGTTTCGATTGCATATTTACCCAGAAGAATTTTACTTGGTGGTTCACTGATAACCGATCTGGCTTATCTTTTGAAAGATAATAAATTCTTGAGGCACTATACAGATCATCCCAAAGACCAACATACGGATATTCTTAATTCCGTTGAAATAAATCTTATTACTAGTAAGACGCCTGCGTTAAAAGGTTGCTTTAATTACTTATACAAAAGTTAGTGAACAAAGTATTTAAAGTGTCCAATGGTCGGGAAATTGTAGCCTCAGAGTGGGGAGATAATGACAATCCGCTTGTCATTATGTTGCACGGAGGAGGGCAAACAAGACATTCTTGGAAAGGCGTTGCAGCTAAAATTTCTGATTTAGGTTTTTATGTAATCGCGCATGATTTAAGAGGCCATGGAGAAAGCTTTTGGGACAAAAATGGAGATTATACTTTTGATGCCCACAGAGATGATCTCATCAGGATAATTCAGCAACTTGGAAAGAAAGCTAATTTAGTTGGCGCCTCCTTAGGTGGCATGATTTCTTTATCTCTCGCTGGGCACCGGGAAGAAAGTAAGTATTGTTCAGGCCTAATTATGGTCGACATAGGAATGCGGCCTAACGACGAAGGTTCAGACAGAATAGTTGAATTTATGCGTTCAGGAGCAAAAGGCTTCGCCTCAATTGAAGAAGCTGCAGATGCTGTTTCAGGCTATCTGCCTCACAGAAAAAGACCAAAAGACATATCTGGGCTGAAAAAAAATTTACGCCTAAAAGAGGATGATCGTTACTACTGGCACTGGGATCCTCTTTTTTTAACAGATAGAACCGGGATGGGTGAGGTAAGAGAAGAACGATTTAAACAATTAGAAAGTTCTGCCAGAAGAATTCAAGTACCTACACTGCTAGTCCAAGGAGCCTTGAGCGATATTTTAACCAACAAAGAGAAAGCTGAATTTCTTAACGCAGTACCCCATGCTAGATTTGCTGAAATAGAGCAGGCCACACACATGGTTGTTGGGGACAAAAATGATATTTTTGCAGAAGCGATTGTGGATTTCTTGAGTGAACATATTGGATAGGGTAATTTATGTAAGAACAATATAGGAGGTTCTATGAGTTACTCGTTCTTAGGAGGAGAGTCTAGAAAGAAGTTCTCTGATCAAGAGGATTTATTTAAGGTGATTGAAGGTTTCATGGGATATTTACCTAACTCCCATTTATCCATGGCGGTAAATCCACAGTTGAATCAGAGCTTTGCAGCTTTAGCTGGAACAATTTTTGCATCGCAAAATATTGATCAAGGCTCAATGCAGCTCATTGCATTAGCTTCGAGTCTATCATCTGGATGTAAGTATTGTCAGGCGCACACATCTCATGGAGCTCACCAAGCTGGCGTCAACGAGGAAAAGATAAATGATATTTTAAGATATCAGGAAAGTTCACATTACGATGATTCAGAAAAGGCAATTCTTGATTTAGCTTTTGCTTCCGGCAAGACACCAAATCAAGCAAATCAGGAGCACTTTGATAATTTATTGAAGTATTTTAATAATGAACAAATTATCGATATGGTTGCTGTTATTTCTTTGTTTGGTTTCTTAAATAGATGGAACGATACCCTTGGCTCACATTTAGAGGATGTGCCGAATTCGTTTGTTGAAGATAAATTAAAACCCCTTGGCTGGAAATAACTTATTTCAAGCACCTCCTTGGGGTGATGGTTATTCTAAGTACAGACTTGGTCTTAACCCCATTCATGAAGAAAATTGGTTCAATGAACCTATTTCAAAAGAAGTTTTTGAACATAAATTTAATCTCCTTAATAATAACTACAGCGAAGTCGTTGCTGCTACAGAAGATTCTCTTCTAGCTCAACAAATATTAGCGAAAAACATACCAACCCTAAAATGCGAATATCCAGATCCTATCGCTGATACATCTTTGTTAGTCCCAGATGACCTTTGTTTGATTGAGTCAAATGGAAAGCAAAGGATGTTGGCGGCATCTGTATGCTCTCCTAGTTATTGGAATATCCAGGATAAAATAGGTAAACCTCTTTATGATGTTCATGCTCCCGTTAAAGGTCTTAATAATAAGATTGGTGCAAACATAGGCAGATTCATTGAAAGAGCTCCCTTACTTCAACCCTTTGAGAGAGAAAATTGGCTCATCCATGCAGATACAAAAAGATTCCACCTTTTCGGAGAGTCTGAGATTGTTAACAATCCAGATAATTGGTTTGTCAGAAGTGAGAGAGAAACGATCTGTAAAATTCATGATGACTATTCTCTGTTTACTATCAGAGTGAACTTTGCGCCTATTAGAGAAATACATGCTTATGAATCTGCAAAAGCCGGCATGCTTAAAAGTTTAATAAATATGGACAAAGATGAAGTAAATTATTTTGGCGGTGCCAAAAAAGTTAAGACACTTATAGAATATCTAAATAATTAAATTAAAAATGAAAGGGGGAAAAATGAAAGATGTAAAGGTCTTTATGATTGTGAATCTTCAAATTCATGATGCTGATATGTATAGAAATTATGAAAAAGGTTTCTTTCCAATTCTTAAAAAACACGGAGGAGAATTCATTACCTATGATGACAATATAGTTAATGTGGAAGGAGATAACGAGGTAACGGGAAGAATTATCATCTTTTCTTTTCCCAATGAGGAAGCTGCTGATAAATGGTACAACGATCCAGAATATCAAGAGATTTCAAAATTCAGAAGAGAGTCCACTACAACTCAACTAATTAAAGTCAAAGGCATGTTGCCCAGATAAGCTTGAGCTATGGTTTTTGAAAAGCTAAGAAAGTTTTTATTGCTTCTAAAACTTCTGACGGTTGTCGATAGGTGATGTCATGAGTGCCGTCTTTAATTGTTATCAATTTCCCTTCATTAAAAATTACTGAGTAAGTCTCTGCACCCTTATAAGATACGATTCCATCGTTATCTCCCCAAATAGCGATTGAGGGAATATTTTTTTCAGCAACTTTTTTAAACATATCTCGTGCATCAAAAAGATTAAAATTCCTCATCGTTGAAGCTAAAGATTCGCGAAATCCTTTAAATTTCATTTGAAAGGAAAAAAGCGTCTGAAATTCTTCTTCATTGATAGATAGAGGATCTGTGCTATGAGTGGTTTCAGAACTTATGGCAGAACCATATAACTTATCCGCTAAAACATGCATAGCCCACTCAATTACTCCAGGAATCTTCATATATAGAGGAAAGGATGTTTGCACTTTTCCAAATCCAGCTGGAGCGATAAAAGACAAACTTTTTACTTGCTTGGAGTATTTTTGTGCAAATCCACCAATGATAGGACCGCCCATGGAGTATCCAATCAAATGGATTTTTCCATCTATATTTTGATCAGAAATAAGCTCTTTCAGAGTTTCAACATAAAAATCTAGAGAGTATTTAGCTTTGGGTCTTTCGGAAAATCCCCTACCGTAATGATCATAAACTAAGATGGAGAAACCTTTATCTAAGAGCCCGCCAAGAAGCCCATTCCATACAAAGCTGGGAGTTGAGAAACCATGTACCATGAGAATAGTTTGGCCATTTTTTTCTTCTGGTTCATGCCATCTATAATAAATATTACCTTTAGAAAGTTTTGCCCATCCGCCATCCGATGGAATATCTTTCGAACTGATATTTTTTAAGTCTTTAGTTTTGAGCCAATAGGGGAGGTAGATCCCAAGCATCAAAACACCTAAAAGGCTTACAACCAGAAATTCTATGGACATTGACTAATTAGTCACTAAATTCTTCAAAAACAGTCGTTTCAATAATATGTCCTGAATCCTCAATGGTTTCATTGTTGCCTTGCATAAATTCTTGAACTGCTTCTAAGGACTCTGCAGATAAGGCTATTCTCACTTTTGAAGGATTATCCAACTCATATCCAACAGCCAAGGTTTCAATACCATTCTCATTGAGATTATCCTGATCATCATTAAAAACTTCCTTCCAATCTTCAAAATCCTTTGCAATTTCAAACGTTATATAAACTGTAGCCATTTCCTATCCTTTGTTTCTTTATTCTCAAAAATATAGCTAAAAAAGATACATTTTACAAAAACTATCTTCTATACTTTTTAAAAAAAAGGGAAGCTAATGAAAAAAATTGCAACTTATAGGACGCTTGGAACCAACAACTTAGAATCCGCTAAATCCTTTTATGATGGTTTATTTGAGGATATTGAGACAATGAGCTTTTCGCCCAATGACAGAAGTTGGTTTTGGGTTATTAAAGGAGATGACTCCATGTTTGCAATTTTTATTCCTTATGATGGAGAAGAAGCTTCAGTAGGTAATGGCAGTATGACGGGATTCCTAATGAACTCCGAACAAGAGGTCGATGATATTTATGCTAAAGCAGTTTCATTAGGTGCAACTGATGAAGGTGCTCCTGGAAGACGCACAAAGAACTTTTACGGCGCTTACGTGAGAGACCTGGACGGAAATAAGTTAGTTTTTTATATTTGATACAATTTATTAAGACGTTTTACAGAAACATCTGTACACTATATTTCTTTTTAGGATTTTATGAATATTTACGTAGGAAATATCGCTTGGTCGGTCTCAGATGACCAACTAGAAGAACTTTTTGCACAATTCGGTACTGTTACTTCAGCTAAAATCATCATCGACAAATTTTCAAAGCGCTCAAGAGGTTTTGGTTTTGTTGAAATGGCTGACGGCGGTGAGCAGGCAATTGCAGAATTGAACGAAAAAGACTTCGAAGGTAGACCATTAGTGGTAAACGAATCAAGAAGTAAAGATTAGCTTAGGGTTTTATCACCGTTGGGTTAGTGAGATTCATCTTTTTTGGATAATCTATAGAGAAGTGCAAGCCTCGACTCTCCTTTCTTAATTGCGCGCTTTTAATTATATGCTCAGCAACTTGAGTAAGGTTTCGTAACTCAATCAAATCTGAGGTAACTGAAAAGTTCCAGTAATAATCTTCCACTTCTGCTTGGATAGATGCTAATTCACTAGCTGCTTTGGTTAAACGTTTATTCGATCGAACGATGCCAACGTAGTCCCACATCAAACGTCTTACAAGATTCCAATTGTGATTGACAATAATTTTCTCATCCGATTCCACTACCATTGAGCTGTCCCACATTGGCAGTTCCGGCTGGTCAGCGGTTTTGTCGTTTAAAATGACCTCAGCTGCTGCCTTACCGAAAACAATACATTCCAGTAACGAATTAGAAGCCATGCGATTAGCCCCGTGCAAACCCGTATAAGAAACTTCTCCGATGGCGAAAAGCCCTTCGATATCGGTCTTGCCTGATAGATCTACCATAACCCCTCCGCAGGTATAATGAGCAGCCGGAACCACTGGGACAGGAACTTTACTCATATCGTAACCAAAGGATAAACATGTCTCAAAGATGCTTGGAAATTTTTTTTGGATTACTGATTTTTCAGTGTGGGTCATATCCAACATCACGTGGTTTAAACCAGAGCGCTTCATCTCAAAATCAATCGACCGGGCGACAACATCTCTGGAGGCCAAATCACCCCGCACATCAAAACGTTCCATAAAAGCATCGCCGTCTGGAAGTCTTAAAATAGCGCCTTCTCCACGCAGCGCTTCACTAAGTAAAAAAGATTTTGCTTGCGGATGATAAAGACAGGTGGGATGAAATTGGTTGAACTCCATATTTGCCAGACGACAGCCAGCTCGCGCTGCAAGAGCGTATCCATCTCCGCTGGCTCCGTCTGGATTGCTGGTATAAAAATAGACTTTGCTGGCTCCCCCGGTAGCAAGAACGGTAGTGCTGGCAGAAAAAGTTTTAATCATGCCGGTGGTTCTTTCAAGGATATACGCTCCTAGACAACGCTCCCCGTCTTTAATCAAATCAACAGCGAGGTGTTTTTCGTAAACGGTAATGTTTTGATGTTGTCTGACTCGTTGTGCCAACGAATCAGAGATTTCTCTGCCCGTGGTGTCGTCGGAATGAATCACACGCCGCTGACTGTGGCCACCTTCTTGAGTCAAATGGTAACTGTCCCCGTCAGCCGTTCTGGTAAACTCAACACCCATGTCGATCAACCACTCGATTGCAGCTTTACTGTTTTCAATCGTAAAGCGAACTGCTTGCTCATCACAAATGCCATCGCCTACCCTTAAAGTATCTTGGATATGACTTTCAACGGTATCCTCTTTGGCTAGCACAGCAGCAATTCCACCTTGCGCGTACCATGTTGAGCTATCAACGAGGGTTTCTTTGGAGATCAACGTTACTTTTCTGTGATCGGCTAGATTCAGCGCCAAAGTTAGACCCGCCGCACCGCTGCCAATGATCAAAACATCAGATTTTAAGTTCACTCAGAAACGTTACGATAAAAAGCTGCTTAATGGGCAACTAAGCATAGACAATTAACTGAGCATACGAACCATCGCAGCAACGCTCACCAACAACACTAAACCAAGAAAGACCCAGCGGTACCACCAGTAACGCCGACTCGTCCAATCTATTTTATTGTCACGGTTGCGTTGGCTGGCAGAGGCGCGAAAACGACTCAGGTAGAAAAATACAGCCAGCGATACGACGATAAGACCGCCGAAAAATAACGTATTTAGATCCATTAACGGCTGCGAATTTTCGCAAGCAATCTGAGCATTTCAAGGTACAGCCAGATCAAAGTGACCATCAAGGCAAACGCACCAAACCATTCCATGTAACGGGGCGCGCCGCGCTCTGCGCCATCTTCAATAAAATCAAAATCTAACACCAAATTCATTGCAGCAATACCGACAACGAAAAGACTGAAGCCGATACCGAATAATCCGTTGGAGTGAATGAAACCAATGCCCGAACCAAAGAGACTCATGACAAAACTGATTGCATACAAGACCGCAATTCCCATAGTGGCCGAGACAACCATCAAACGGAAATTCTCTGTCGGCTTAATCACACCTGTTTTATAAAGCACCAATAAAGAAGCCAAGGTTCCAAAAGTAAGACCCGTGGCTTGAATAACAATGCCCGGGTACATGCTTTCAAATGCTGCTGAAATACCGCCCAAGAAAAGGCCTTGTAAAACTGCGTAAATAGGAGCTGTGTACATGGCTAAGGTTGGTCTAAACATGGTAATCACCGCAAAAATCATGCCGCCAAACAAACCTACCGGCATTAAAAAGCCTGCGCTGCCGGTGGAATAGAATTGATTCCAAGTAAACAAAGCTCCGCCAACCACCAGGGCGAGCAAGATACCAACTTTGTTGACCGTGCCTTGTAAAGACATGGTTTTAGCGCTGGCAGTTTCAAATCCAGCAAAGGTCGCATCGCTAAGCGTTGGATTTCCCGATCTGCCGAGCATTCTTAAGGCGTTATGTTTTGTCATGCAAACTCCATATTTGTGTAATATTATCCGTATATGAGTATTATTGTTGCTTATTTATTTTTATCAATAGCTATCGTCACAGAAGTGATCGGGACTATATACTTGCGCGATACCGAAGGGTTTACGCGCCTGACGCCGAGCTTGATCACCGCGGTTAGTTACGCAGCATCTTTTTACTTTATATCACTGACTCTAAAACAAATTCCAGTTGCCGTGACCTATGCCATTTGGTCCGGAGTAGGCCTGGTTTTGATCAATATATTTGCCGCCATCAAATACGGCCAGATGCCCAATTCGATCACAACCATGGGGATGGCTTTTATCATCTTGGGTGTGGTTCTTGTTAATTTCAACACCGGTGTTGATTAAATCAAAAAATACCTGAAAATAGGCATTCCAATTAGCTTTATAGCTTTGTAAATAGAGGAAGCTGTATTTTTGCGCTCAAATATGACAAGATGTCACAATATAAAAATTATGAGCAAGAAAGGGTTACATTTTCTTGCGCTATCTAAACCATCAACCATACTGTTTAGTGCGTTACTTTTAATCGCGGGAGTAATCGGAGCGCAGGAACGAATCGGAGTCGCTGCCGCAGTCGACACCACCACTACTGATTTAACGCTTGAACAAGAGCGTAAGCTTGTCGACGAAGGTTACAAAATCATCCAAAACCATACGATTGAAACCGATGAAAAAGGAAAAGCACAAATGCTGCTCATCGACGGCACGGCGTTTACCGTTGGACCTAACTCGTCGGTCACTCTCGATTCCTTCATTTATAATCCGGAAACCGCTGAGGGTTCCTTGACGGTCACTAGTAAAGGCTTAATGCGTTTAGTCGGAGGAAAGGTCACTAAAAATAATCCTGCGATTATTCGAACGAATGCAGCCACCGTAGGTATCAGAGGGGGTATTGTCTTTGTTGATAGCGAAGGCGAGACCACCGAGGCTTCGTTTATTTACGGTGATGAGATGACCGTCACGCCAACCTTAAATCAAGACGGCACGTACGTGTTAACACGAAACGGGTTTGTCGTCGTGGTCGACGATCCATTAGAAGACGTAGAAGACGTTTCCTTACTAACTGCAGAGCAACTTTTATCTATGCAAGAAAGTCTCCAGGGATCCCCGGAAGAGGAAGAAGAATCCGAAGAAGAGGCCAGTGAAGAGGGCGAAAGCGAAGACGAGGCTGAAGAAGAATCAGAGGAAGAAGGCGAAAGCGAAGACGAGGAATCTGAAGAAGAGAGCGAAACCGAAGAAGAAAGCAACGAAGAAGAATCAGAATCAGAAGATGAGTCCGAATCTAAAGAGAGTGAGGACAGTTCAGAGGAATCATCGGAGGAATCTGATAGCTCTGAATCTGATTCAGAATCAGAAGATAGCCCAGATAGTGAAGATAGTTCTGCCGATGAATCTACCGAGACTGAGGAACAACAAACCGATGGCGCTTCTGATTCCGATGCCGATCAAGATGCAGTAGAGACAGATAGCGAAACCGATAGCGAGCCAGAAATAGATGAAAGCGCTCTGGACTCTAGCGGTATTTCCGATAACTCTTCGGACGTTGAACCTGATGAGCTGACCACAGCAACCGACATTGAAACCGGCGCAGACATCGATGTTGCCACCGATACAGAAACCGAGTCTTCTGAGGAAACCGAAGTTGTCGAGGACGTCAGCGAAGTCGCGCAAGAAACGGTTCAAGATACTTCGCAACAAGAAGAAACCGCTGAAGCCGCTGAAGGCACACCAATTGCCGATGCCCTAGCAGGCGAAACGCCAACCTCGTTAGCGGCAGATATCACGGTTGCCCCAACGTTATTGGAAAACACAACCAACGTCTCAATTGCGACTATCGATGTTGAGACCACGGGTAACAATCAAATTTCGGTAGAAATTGTCGGAGAAGATAGCGACAAAGTCACCTTCAACGAAGCAACTCAGGAAATTTTGCTTGTGTCTGGCTTGGATTTCGAAGACGACGATACGCTCGATATCACAGTCGTAATAAGCGATGCTTTCGGCAACGATCAAACAGAAGATCTTATTGTTTCGGTAACCGATCAAAACGAAGCTCCGGTCTTATCATCGATGGAGCATAATAATTTGTTATCCGTTAATGCTTCTATCAACGACATACAAGCTAACGGTTCTAATATTAGTGAGACTACCGAAGTTGGTTCTGTCGTTGCTTCGATAGCCGTCACAGATCAAGACGGCGATGCAGTCCAATACAGTTTGTCCGGAGTTGGCAGTGAGAACTTTGCCATATCCTCAGCAGGCGAAATAACTTTAGCTGCAGCGCTTAATTTTGAGTCAGAAAGTTTATTTACCTTAGAGGTTACCTCAAGCGATGGTATCAATGAGATGACTGAGCAAGTCACCATTTATGTTATCAACGATAATGAGGCACCCTCCTTGACGCTGGATACCGATGTTTTTTCTATCAGTGAAGGAACCGCATTAAATTCTATTCTGTGGACTGCGGTAGGTGTTGATCCAGAAAACTCATCGATCAATTATTCTTTATCCGGGGGCGGCGATAAGTTTTCCATCGACAGTTCTGGAAAGATCACCTTAACGGATAGTCTGGATTACGAAACAAAGACGAGCTATGAGTTAACTATTTTTGCCAGTGACGGACTCTTCTCGGTGCCTAAAATAATCACTGTGACCGTTACCGATAGCAACGATGCACCCTCGCTATCCTCCTCAGTCGCATTCAATTCGTTTCTAGAGAACACCTCAGTGGGCACGACCATCGCGACTGCAACGGCAACTGATCCAGAAAATAACACTTTGACTTATTCTTTATCAGGTACGGGAAGCGATAAATTTACCGTTGATTCTAACGGAAACGTGACTTTAGCGAGCGCGTTAGATTATGAAACGGCTACTTCTTATGCAATTAATTTGAATGTTTCGGACGGCACCAATTCAGTAACCGATGTATTGAATATTAACGTGGGCAACGTATCAGAATTTAGTTATTCGGGGAGCTTGGTCTCTGGTACACAAGCCGAAAACATCAGCACTGGCACGGTCATTCTTAATTCCAGCGTCAGCGGCGCAGAGGGAACCGTGAGTTATTCACTCTCCGATCCAGATAATAAATTTGCTATCAATTCATCAACCGGGGAAGTCACCTTGGCAAATGCCTTGGACTACGAAGTAAAAACCTCGCACTCTTTCACGGTGAGTGTTACCGACGGATCAAGCACAACATCGAACACCTTTTCGTTATCCCTAAGCGATGTCAGCTTTGGTTCTTTGGTGGCTGCTTTAGCAAGCTCTTCATTTTCAGAATCCGCTAGCGTTGGCACTGCTGTCTCGAGCGTCTCGAGCATAGAAGCAGACGGCTCACCGACTTACAGCATTACTGCCGGCAACGGAGCAAGTAAATTTACAGTTAATTCTTCAACGGGTGCCATCACCACTGCAGCTGCTTTAGATTTCGAAACTGCGAAATCTTACGATCTAACTTTGACAGCCAGCCTAGGCGGTCAAACAACGTCCACCACCGTAACGGTGCCGGTGCAAAACGTAGAGGATTTTGAATCCTTAGGAATTCGATACAACCCTAATCACAGCGGCAGTGTTTCGACCACTGGAGCATGGCTACAAACTGCTTCTCCAAATACCAACATGCAAGAAGAACAGGGGTTGAAAGTAGATCAGGCTGCGGCTAACAATAAAGAAGGGCTTTTAGCTAACACTTCCGGCTATTTCGTATCTCTCGTAGATGGCGATGGCCAGTACGGTGCATCAATCACTTACGACAGGCTTGATTTTAATTACAAAATTCCAATTTGTGACTCATCATGCACTTACGGCAAACTATTTTATACGCCAAGTCAAAGTAATTTCGAAACCAGCAACGACGAAGCTAAGTTTGTCTGGTACGACTCAGATATGGGCACGCCGAACGATATTAATTACGATGAAGACGAGGTTATCAATGCTGGAGCCTATTTTTCTCGAGATAGCGTTGGTAGCGCTAAATATCCTTTTTGGTGGATGATGACGGATAAAGCAGCAGTTTCCACGACACATTGGCCCTTAACTGAGCCAGAAATCCACGATTGGAGCTCCATCAAACTTTTATGCATCGGAGTGGCTTATCAGTACTGCTCCAATCAACTTACTCAAGCAGGGAATGGATTGGAGGATATTTCCGTTACTTCGCTAGCACCAACTAGCTACGATCAACTTGAGGACGTCAGTAATCTCTCCCAATACAACATTATCGTTGATACCGATTATTATTATCGCTCTGCAGCAGAACACGAAGCGGATAAAGACGATTTTGTAGATTGGATGAAGCTTGATTCCTCAATCCTTTACATAAAAATTTATTCTGAGAGTTCATATGCCGCCAATAGCGATGTGACTACCGGCACACAGTCTTGGGTGCAAGCTATCGGTGGCGATTTTACGGTGAGTAGTTCCAATCATACTGGGTCCGGTGGTTGGCGATCGATGGGCGGAACTCTCACGAACGATAAACTCCATCGTTCTTTCAACGACATTAAATTAGGAGTGAATACTCCTGGAAAAGCTATCACATCGGCTACCAACGGAATACCGATGTTTTGCAATTCAAACACGATTACTGGCTCCGGTTTTTCAGAGCCTTGCATAACAGCTTATTTTAATAACGACGATCTGGATTCTGGAGTTAAAGCGGACCTCTTTATAGTAGGCGACTCCCACAGTATTTTTGGCTACGGCAATTCGCTTCATACTGGACAAGATAACGAAGAAATAGTTGTAAAATTGATCAACGGTGCTTTGGATCGAACCCAAACCACATACACCACTTACGAAGACCAAATTAATATCGCCACGGAAGCCTACACCGACTCACAATTCAACGCCTTCACCAATAACGGCACCACCAAACGCGTGGTTGCTTTTGCGCCCATCCCCATAGAGGTAACCGATGATCAAGCCGGAAATACTTATTCTCATTACTTTTATCCAAATTTCGTGCCGGTTGTGAATACTACTGTTGATACTGCATTGGAAAGACAGTATCGAAGAAGTCATCACGGCGGGCGTTTTTCTGAAACTATGGATTATTGTGAAGCGTTAGGCCTTTCTGTATCCGAATCCAGTGAATGCGGATCTGGGAATGTATACAAACAATACACATGGATGGAACAAGCTTTAGAGGATCCAGACTCTTCCGGCAACGGTGCTGATATCAAAGGCGGACGATTTCAGGCCTTTTATAATGAGGATAGGTGGGTTCAAGACGATCTGAATCTTGGTAGTTCGCTTTGGTATCAGGTGTTAAACCCTAACGGTAAAGGCGTTGGTATACACGCTCAATTTCTTCTTCAAGATTGCTTTAATACCCAAGCTCAATGTGACGATGGCTATAAAGGTATGGCCGACGACGGACTACGAGAACATCAACAAACTTTTTTTAGCGTATCGATTGGTACTTTGGATAAAAGAAGTTCTGATACTACGAGATATTCCGCTGGCGATACCGGCTATGCATTCTCTGGTGGGACTTACTTCTCTCACGAATGGAACACTATGGATGTAAATATTTCGGATGATTTAAATAAAATAATGAGCGGTTACATCCCTATGGAATGCGTTAGTTCATTTAACTCAGGTTGTTTGTTTGCCTCAGAAGCTCAATGGGATTCAAGTGCTTCCAATCGCCCGATAGGGATGATGATGACCAATTCCGATCCGTATAAAAAATCCGATATGACCTTAGGCGTTCTCATGGATGGATACAGAGATACTTCGCCTTTTGTTACAGCGCCGCCAATGAATCAAATGATGATTTCACAGCGCATAGCTTCATCCACTTCAAACGTTATCAGCGGCGCTCCGATCACAGATTCTTATTACGGTCCTTGGAACAACCAGGGTTGGTCTTTGTATCATGATGAAGCAGTTTCTACTTATTCTCCTGCTATGAGTAGCATCCCTCACATTATTGCTGTTTCTGCTAGAGTGCCGAGTCTTAATACAACCATTTGGTATCAAACAGGGACTTCCTATCAATGGACCTTGAAAGTCAATTCTTCCGGTTACCTAGATTTAACCGCATGGCATGGATCACATAATAAAGGCTTCACGTTCACCGCTTCTGACAATCAACTATCAGTAGATACCGATTATGGATTTATCTTTGAATACGTTGGCGGTTCTTGCAGTAATAATTGCGATGCAAGCAGCCTTTTCACAGTAAAAGTCGTCAATATGTCTACCGGTGCGGTCTCTACTCCCAATGGATCGTGGAGTTACACTCAACACAATAACTTAGGCTCTAGCGTGTTAAGCGGTTCTGGAGATTTATATTTTCTTAGCTGCAGCGATGAAACCGATTGCAGAATGTACGGAGCCGTCGTTACAACTTTTGATACATCAGCGCAACCTAACGATACCGAGCTAGCAATGATGGTCAGAGATCCGGTGACTTGGCTTGAAACTTATAAAGTTGGTCAGACTTATCTCTCAACAAGTAATCAGACACTCAGTAACTTCACCCTTTGCCATGAACTAGCCTGTGGCGATGATACTAGTGCCTTGGAATCTTCCTATGCAACCCAAGTTTGGCTCATGGGTTCGGGCGACCCCGAAAAAGTTGATTGGCTCAATAATGCCAATGTCAGAGACGGCCTGAGGGTGCACAATTATGTGCGTCTCTTTTATGATCAAGAGCCCGACACAAGAACCAGCTTAACAAATTCAGCTTACGATCGAGATGGAATGGATTATTCCAGAAAGAATAATCTGGTTGCAAACACTAGCGCCATTACTAAATCAGACTACAAAAGTTTATCGGATTTTCGCAGTACAGATTTTTATGCCTCGACGGCAAGCAGTTACAGCGGATTTTTTTCAGGCATCTTAGAATTCTATGTAACCGGGACCGGGTACAACACAATTCCGATGGTTTCTCTAAGGCCTAGCAGCACATTAGCCACCTTTTCTTTTGACAGCACCAACGATGATGTCCAGATTGTAGCGCCAATGAAAGTCGCAGCTTTTCCAACAAATTATTTCACTTCAGGTCTTGCGGGTATCCCTTGGGCACAAAACGGCTATACCATTTCAAATCTTAATGACAAAACGATTACATTAAAATTTGGTGACGCAGATAACACTGCTTCAAAATCTGCGTATTTTTCTCATGAGGTTTTTGGTGCAGAAATTGTGGATGACGGAGCTCAAATTGATGGATCATCGGGCGGTCTTGGTAACCTAGCTGGAGTAATGGTTTCCTATAACACGTTTGAAGAAAAGCAAAGAAATCTCTTCGATGACGGCAGCGACGATAGCTCGCTTGGCAGTGGAGCCTTAACTGCTAGAGAAATGCCAAATACAGATTATTCAACTTGGGGACTATGGGCCATGGGGGCCAACGATATCATCGATGATAATACGCAGTCTGCGGACAACCAAGCACAAGTTCATTTAGGAACTTGGGTTGCAGGAGAATTAGTTGATCAAAGTGAAATACCATCTTCAGGCACAGCTTCTATGAAAGGGGCCGCTGTTTTTAGGGTAGCTTCCAGATACGGGGAAACAGGATTCAATGATAAAACGCAAAAGTATGTAACCACTGCCAACGTTGACGCATCTTTCAACTGGGGCTCTGGTTCGTATACTGGAAATATCGCTTTTAGCGGTTTTGATCATTCCAATGGAATTGTGAATAATGCAGGCTTTGCATCTTTTAATATAGCCATTAACGGATCAGGCAATACGTATTCCGGTAATTCCACAACATCTATATCAAACGGTTGGTCTGGAGGAGCAAGTTTGGTTGGTGCACTATACGGCGGTAGCAGCGTGGATGAGAGCGGAGGTCAAGTAAACGTTAATTTATATAAAACGAGTAATTCAAATGGTTCAGGAGAAAATGATTTTTATGTGGCAGAAGGAGTATATTTGATCGACTAAGGAATCAGCCACCTGGAAGACAAAGCATCATTTTGCCAAACGTGTTTTGCGCGCCTGTGACCGCTCCCCTTTAAATGTAGAAATTCAAGGGAATCAAATTGAAAGAGCACTACGCAAAAATTGGCGTAGCCCAATTCCAAATCTAAATTTTTCGCATCGATATCAAACGCATTTGGATCGTCTATCGATAATCCTGGCGCATCGGCAACCGAGTAACACTCTTTGGACATTTCTCTGGTTTCAGCCCAAGCAGCTTCAGTGACTGCATCTTGATGATGCACTTCAGCTGAACCAAGCATCCTTAATTGAATTTTTATGCTGGGGTCGTAGCCTTGCATCGTTGCTGCTGGATTAGCTTGTAATTCTTTTACTTTAGGTGAGCGCAAATCGGTATGGAACCGAATGATTCTAGAATCTTGGACGAAATCACGCAGCACGACGGTGCGAGTTTGAATACCCTCTTCTGAATGGCTGGAGATCACCGGCGTATGGAACAAATTTTTGGCGTTTCGGATTGCATCTTCTAAAATAGACTCTGCAGATTGCAACGTCTGCTCAAGCGAATCGTAGTGCGAAGGTAAGTCCGGCATAATGGTGGTAGTGTAGCCCAACATCAAAAAAAATGGATGCTAATCATATACTTGAAAGTTTAAACGAAGCTCAACAACAGGCGATTAAGTCTGATGCCAAGCAGTCGTTGATTTTAGCGGGTGCCGGTTCGGGTAAAACTCGGGTCATTACTCATAAAGTCGCATGGCTATCGAGCATCCTCGACATCAATCCCATGTCGATCATGACGGTGACGTTTACCAACAAAGCGGCGCGTGAGATGCGTGGCCGAATCGAAGGGATTTTGGGGGAACAATTACAAACCATGTGGTGCGGCACGTTTCACGGTTTGTTCCATCGTATGCTGAAGATGCATTGGCAAGAAGCAGGATTGATTAAAAGTTTTGCCATCTTAGACGGCGACGACCAATTGCGGGTTATCAAACGCGTTATGAAAGAAATGAATATCGATCTGGATCAATGGCCGCCCAGTCAAGTGCAATGGTTTATCAATAAACAAAAAGAAGAAGGGCATCGTAAAGCTAAAATCAGTTCTAATAATTCTTACCTCGAAGAGAAAATGGCGGAGATCTATGAAAATTACCAAGCCGTTTGCGAAGCTGAAGGTTTGGTCGATTTTGCCGAGATTTTGTTGCGTTCCTATGAGCTTCTCAATAACAACGATGGCCTACGCGATCATTATCAAAGGCGGTTTGAGTACGTTCTGGTCGATGAGTTCCAAGATACCAACGAAATTCAGTACTTATTATTAAGACAAATAGTCGGTCCCAACGGCTGCATCATGGTGGTTGGCGATGACGATCAAAGTATTTATTCATGGCGGGGAGCCAAAAGCGGGAACATTAAACGTTACACCAAAGATTTTCCTAAAGCCGATGTTATCAAGCTTGAGCAGAATTATCGGTCAACCAAAAACATTTTATCTGCTGCTAATTCGGTCATTAAAAATAACCCCAGCAGAATGGTTAAAGAATTATGGAGCAACAACGAAGAGGGAGAGATGGTGAAGGTTTACCGTGCCTTTAACGAAAGGGACGAAGCAAAGTTCATCGTCGATATTATTAAAGACTGGGTTAAAGAAGGCGGTTGTCTATCAGAATGTGCCATCATTTACCGCTCAAACGCTCAATCTCGATCTTTGGAAGACTCCATCTTGCGCGCCGAACTACCGTATCGAATTTACGGAGGCGTGCGATTCTACGAAAGGGCAGAAATTAAAAATGCCCTTGCATACGCTCGCCTAGCTGTGGATCGAAATAACGACGCCGCCTTTGAGCGAGTAATCAACGTACCCACCAGAGGGATCGGTGCTAAAACGATGGATAATTTACGTGAGGCAGCAAGACAAGCGGGCTCGTCGTTATGGGAAGCAGCTGAAGAGATGGCTAAAGCTAACAGTTCCGGTCGAGCAGCTTCATCTTTTCAAACGTTCATTGATCTCATCAACAAGATCGCCACTCATAAAGATACCGAGGAATTAGGTTCTTTTTTCAGCGACTTAATTGAAGCGTCCGAGTTAAAAGAATTTCACGGCAAGGAGCCCGGAGAAAAAGGTCGATCGCGGGTTGAGAACTTAGAGGAGCTCATCACGGCAACCTCAAACTATTTTGGTATTGGCGAAGATGATACCGACGAAAGAACTACCTTAGAGTTATTTCTCGACCAAGCCGCTTTGGATGCCGGCGAAACCCAAGCCGATGAAAACGAGAAAGCCATTCAACTGATGACCTTACATTCATCCAAAGGACTGGAATTTCCATTGGTCTTTATCGCCGGTTGTGAGGAAGGTTTGTTCCCACACCAACGCTCCTTGGACGATGCCGGTCAGCTTGCTGAAGAGCGTCGCCTTTGTTATGTGGGGATGACGCGTGCAATGCAGAGCTTGTATATGACCCATGCTGAAGTCAGGAGTTTGTACGGGAGTGATTCTTTTAGTCCGGTCTCCAGATTTATCAAAGAGATTCCAGAAGAATTAAAGTATGAGATTCGATTGGCAGCGGAAAAAGAACACCAAGACTTAGGTTTTAAACCCAGGATTGTCGGTGGCACCGATGTAGCCGATACGCCTTTTGCTTTGGGGGATAGAGTGACGCATAACATGTTCGGAGAAGGCATCATTTTGAATTATGAAGGCCAAGGGGATAATGCTAGAGTGGAAGTCAATTTTGATGCGGGGGGCAGCAAATGGCTGGTAGTCAGTTACGCAAATTTGGAAAAAGTTTAATCGTTATTGTCGCGATGACGCTCTTTGCTTGCACAGACTCAGGCAGCGAAGCGGTCGGTGTGACCGATAATAAAGTTTATAAATGGCGCATGGTAACGACTTGGCCAAAAAATTACCCTGGCGTTGGATTAGCTGCAGAAAATTTATCCCGTTACGTGCAAGAGATGAGCAACGGTCGTTTGCAGATTCAAGTTTACGGCAACGGCGAACTGGTACCTGCTTTAGAGGTATTCGATGCTGTCTCTCGAGGCAGTGTACAACTAGGACATGGTGCCTCATATTATTGGGTCGGAAAAGTACCATCTGCTCAATTTTTTACAGCCCTCCCTTTTGGCATGAATGCCCAAGAGATGAACGCATGGTTGCATTACGGTGGTGGCCTTGAGTTGTGGCAAAAAGCCTACGCTCCATATAACTTACTGCCTTTGACTGGCGGTAACACGGGCGTGCAAATGGCCGGATGGTTTAACAAGGAAATCAATTCTTTGGAAGATATTAAAGGAGTGCGCATGCGTATCCCCGGATTAGCAGGAAAAGTTTTCACTCGAGCTGGCGGTGAATCGGTGTTGATGCCGGGCAGCGAAATCTTTACCAATCTACAAACAGGAGTCATCGATGCTGCCGAATGGATAGGACCTTACAACGATTTCACTTTTGGCCTTCATCAGGCGGCTAAATACTATTATTACCCCGGTTGGCATGAACCCGGTGCAGTGCTGGAAACCCTTGTGAACAAGGAGGCATTCGAGTCATTGCCCCCAGACTTACAGAGTATTTTGAAAGTCGCTGCCCGCGCTGTGAATCAAGATATGCTCGATGAGTATACGGCCAGAAACAATCAAGCCCTTGAAACTTTGATTAACGACCATGACGTGCAACTTCGTAAACTGCCGGATGATGTTTTAAGAAGATTTAGAGAGATAACCAATGAGTTGGTTGATGAATTAGCTGCAGAGGATCCGTTATTTCGAGAAATTCGTGATTCCTTCACTGAGTTTCAAAAAAACGTCAGTAATTATCACGAGATATCTGAAAAAGCTGTTTATGAAATGCGCGATTTAGATTAAGCGTATTTTTTGACCAACCAAATCCCAATTAACGTAGAAACCGAAAACCTCAAAAGATAAAGTAATAGTGCTGGCAAGGTATAGATGAATTCTATGTAAGCTCGAAAAAGACTGTTTAAGTTTTTAAACCATTCGATGAGAGGAAAGAAAACGTTTAGATGAACTTGCAGATGCTCTTCAAAATTAATAGGCCCCACAACGAGTGCATGAAGCGCAAAAAACAACAGATAAAAATCACCCCAAATTAAAAAATAACCAAAACCTTTTAAAAAATTAGTCATCAGCCAAGCGTCTGACTTCTTTCCAGACCCTCAAGATGTTGCCGTTCATTATTTTTTTGATGTCTTCATCGGAGTAGCCGCGCACCAAGAGCTCTTTAATGAATTGAGGGTAAGTTGATACGTCTTCAAGGCCAACCGGCAATCGTGGGATGCCGTCATAATCAGAACCTATCCCAATGTGATCGATCCCGACTAAATCGACGACTCGGTCGACATGGTCAACCACATCGGCAATGGTCACTTTCAAGTCAGGGTTATTTCTAACGTCACGAATAAAGTAGTCGCCAAAATTCAGTTGCAAAACACCATTGTTTTTAGCCAATGCAATCATCATTTCATCGGACACGTTGCGCTCAAAATCTGGCACAAAGTGCCTTAACGAGGAATGCGTGGCTACCGTTGGCGCACTCGATAATTCAAGCACTTGGAAGAAGGCTTCGTCAGAAACGTGAGAAATATCAATCATCATTCCCAGGCGGTTCATTTCTTTGACGACTTCAATACCAAAAGGACTCAGCCCATCCCATTGACGAGTTTCATCGTAAGAAGAATCAGAAATATGATTACTTTTAGAATGTGTCAGCGTGATGTAACTGATCCCTTTATCGGCAAAATACTTAAGTCGTTCAAGTTTTCCTTCCAACGGACCACCGTTTTCCATACCGTATGCAATACCGACTTTTTTATTAAACGTACTTTTATCGATATCCTCTGGCGAACTGACAAAATAAAAGAAACGATCATTCTCTTCGATAATGGCATTCATAAAATCGATCACCTTGTTGGCAGTATCGAATGCGACCCCGTTGGTTTCATCGATTGCCGGCACATAAATGGCAAAGAAGGGTACGTTCAAACCTCCTTCAAGCGCTCTCGGTAAATCAAAATGTATGCTGGTTCTTCTGGTGATGTCTTCAAATGAGCCGGTGTCCATTTGTTGTTTGTATAAACGATAGGGCGTATCGATGTGCGTATCGATAATCGCATTTTCCAGACTCATTTCGATCGCCTTTCTTTCAAGCGACCGATCACAGCCAATCAATAAGATAAGGCCAGATAAAACTAAAAAACTTGTTACTTTCATGCCTTTAACTATAAATGATAGAGGGTAACTTAGTCACAATGTCTGGGAAGATAGCCATTAAGATCAACAAACCAATTTGGATGGCGATGAAAGGAACCACTCCTTTATAGATTGATTCTGTTGCAATGCTCTCAGGCGCAATGCCGCGCAAATAAAAGAGCGCAAACCCAAACGGCGGCGTTAAAAACGACGTTTGCAGATTAACTGCTAGCATGATGCCTAGCCACAGCGGATCCGCACCCATTGCCATCAATACCGGTCCGACAATCGGTACCACCACAAAGCTGATTTCGATGAAGTCTAAAATAAAACCAAGCAGGAAGACCATCAGCATGACCAAAAGCATCGCGCCAAAAAGACCTCCCGGGATGGCATTGAAAATTTCATTGATGATCTCTTCTCCACCCAAACCTCTAAACACAAGAGAAAAAATAGATGCTCCGATAAGAATGAGAAAAACCATGGTGGTAATAAAAGCGGTTTGACGAGTTGCCTCTTTGAGCACACCGCCAGAGAGCTTACCGCTGCTCCAAGCAATCAATATTGCCCCCAAAGCTCCAATGCCGGCTGCTTCCGTCGGTGAGGCAATGCCAGAAATGATGGATCCCAAAACAACGAAGATCAATACAAAAGGCGGCAACAAAGATCTAACGAGTTTGGAAACTTCAAAGTCTTCTTGATCCTGTGTCTGCCCATTGGAACTGACTTTGACAAAAAGCACAAAGTAAATCGCATAAGCCACAACAAGAATTAGGCCAGGCACAATGGCTGCAATAAAGAGATCACCTACCGAAATTGTTTTCGCGGCAAAATTCCCCAGACTTAATTGTGATTGCTGATAGGCGCTCGACAGCACGTCTCCTAAAATAACCAAAGCAATGGACGGCGGAATGATTTGTCCTAAGGTGCCGGTCGCACAAATTAAGCCAGTGGATATTTCCTGCGGGTAACCGCGCTTCAACATGGCAGGTAATGAGATCAACCCCATGGCGATAACCGTAGCGCCGACGATGCCAGTACTGGCAGCAAGAAGGGCTCCCACGATGACTACCGAAAGACCCAACCCGCTTTTCATTCGACCGAAGAGCTTAGCCATCGAAGTCAATAGATCTTCGGCTACTTTAGATTTCTCCATGATGACTCCCATGAAGATAAAGAGCGGCACCGCAATCAAGGTTGCATTGGTCATGACTCCGTACAAACGATTCGGAATGGTTTCCAGCAGGTATAAGTCAAAACCTCCAAACACAGAAACGATGGCAGCAAAAATTAAAGAAACGCCAGCCAAGGTAAAAGCCACCGGAAACCCAGCTAAAAGAATTAAGCAAACGAGGGCAAATAATAACAAGGGCAACACTTATCGATCCTCAAAATATTTCAATATCATGGCAGCACTTTGCATAATCAAAAGTATTGCAAAAACCAACAACATGGATTTCAATACGTAAACGATGGGTAAACCTCCCGGTTCAGGCGAAATTTCTCCGATTGACCAAGAAAAACTAACGTAATCGATCGAAATAAGGAGAGTCAGCCACGCCAGCGGTTGTACAAACAATAATTGACCTAAAAAGTTGATTAATTCCTTGCGCGGCTTATTCCAATTGCGATAAAAGATATCCACCCGCACGTGTTCGTCTTCACCCAATGCATAGGCTGCACATAACAAAAAGAGAGATCCGTGCAGATAGATGGTCATTTCTTGTAAAGAAACGATTCCAATATTTAAAACGTAACGACAAAAAACCACGATTCCGGTCAAAATAATCATCGCAACCACAAACCAGGCAGCAAATTTACCTATAGCTGTAGGTAAAAAGGTTAGTACCGATTGAGATAAATGGATAATTTTTTTGCTCATTTAGGTAATTTTGATTAAAATTTTTTGATGATTATTGTTCTTTCTCCAGCTAAAACATTGGATTACGAAACCCCAATGAACGGTGTTGATTATACCGTTGCCAATCATTTAAGTAAGTCTGCAGAACTTATCAAGACTCTAAAGTCTTATGAAACTGAAGATATATCCAAATTAATGGGTTTAAGTAGCAACTTAGCGTTCTTGAATTTTGAGCGTTATCAGAGTTGGAAAAGACCTAGTAAACCAGGTGCGGATGCTCGTCAAGCAGTGTTTGCTTTTCAAGGGGATGTTTATCAAGGCTTAGAAGCCGCAACTTTGAAAAAGGGGGATCTAAAATTTGCCCAAAAACATTTAAGAATACTTTCCGGTCTTTACGGCGTATTGAAACCTCTGGATTTAATGGCGCCGTATCGTTTGGAAATGGGCACCAAACTATCTACCAAAAAGCACGATGATTTATACGGTTTTTGGAAAGATACTCTTACTGCAGATATCAACGCCCAATTGGCGGAGCAAAAAGATTCGACGTTGATTAACCTAGCTTCGAACGAATACTTTAATGCCTTGAATAAAAAGGACATTGCAGGGGATATCGTCAGTCCTGTTTTTAAAGATTTCAAAAACGGTGATTATAAGATCATCAGCTTCTTTGCCAAAAAAGCTCGCGGTATGATGGCTAGGTATATCATTGATAACAAGGTCACCAACCCTGATGGATTAGCTACCTTTAATTACGGTGGTTATAAGTACAACGCGAAGCTTTCCCAAGACAATGCGCCTACTTTTACAAGAAAAACTTCTTAACTTCCGGTTTCGTCGTATTTTTTGACGGCAACCATCTTCTCAAAAGAGGTTTCTCTTTTTTCCATTTTCGCTTGCATGGCTTCGCCCATATCTTTAGAACTCAACATAGCTCCACTCCAAAGGGCATTGTATTCAAGGCCATCTTTCACCGTATGGTCACGAGAATAGTTCAAAACTTCTTTCAAACCGTAAATAGCAACAGGAGATTTACTGGCGATCTCTTTGGCCATGGCATTTGCAGCTTCGAGCATAGCTTTGTGCGAATCGTAAACTTCGTTCACCAAACCGCATTCTTTCGCTTCTTCAGCCATCATCCTTCTGCCGGTGTAGGCAAGATCACGAACTTTTCCTTCTGGTATCAAGCGAGGCAGTCTTTGCAGAGTTCCAACGTCAGCAGCCATACCAATGTTAATTTCTTGAATACAGAAAAAAGCATCTTTAGTGCACAGTCTAATATCACAAGCAGTAATCATATCTAATGCTCCGCCAATACAGCCGCCTTGTATAGCAGCAATAACTGGCGCTCTGATGGTTTCAATGTTTGTGATGTACCCTTGCAGCTCTTTAGCAACTCGATACATGACTTCACCAACCCTTGCATGATCAGGTTTTTTTTCAGGCGATATGTTATCAACTCCGTTGTTGAAGTTAGCTAAGTCCATGCCTGCGCAAAAGTGCTTGCCAGTTGAAGACATGACTACAGCTCTTAGGTCAGGATCACGATTTATTTCATTTAATATTTCTGGCAACTCAATCCAGAATTTTTTTGTCATAGTGTTAAACGATTCTCCCCTACAGAGCGTCATGTTTGCTACGTGACCCTCTTTTTCTAAAGTAAAACTTTCATAACTCATTACGAACCTCCGTTTTCAAGTTTTGCAATAGCTTCTGCTGTAATACCTTCCAGTTCTTCAATCAATTCGAACTCTTTGTGATGCGGCAGAACTACTTTTCTGTTTTTTCCTATTCTTTTTAGTCCTGATGCGATATCTTTTAAATCTGTCAGAACGTCGTTTGTATTTTCCATAATGTGAAATTCAATAGACCATTGTAAAGTAATAATTTATTGGAAAACAATTTTTAATGGATAAAGACACCATCAACAGCCTAGTATCAGAAGTACAGCACATTGCTGAGAACGCTGGAAATCTCATCATGACCTTCTTTGATGAATTAGCTGAAGAAGAGGTTGAGTACAAAGCTGACCAATCTCCTGTGACGTTAGCCGATAAAGCAGCCAATAAACAAATAGTTGATGAGTTGATTAATTTAGACGATACGATACCAATTATCTCAGAAGAAGGATTAGCTCAAAATCTAGATAACACTGATACTTTTTGGTTAGTCGATCCGTTAGATGGAACCAAAGAATTTATTAACGGATCACAAGAATTTACCATCAACATTGCTCTAATAGATAAAGGTGAGCCTGTCCTAGGTGTCATTCATCAACCGCCAACCTCCATTACGACTTTTGGCAGCATAGAAACTGGTGCCTTTATTGCTGGCGATGATGAAAAGTTATCCACTAACTCACCTGATAGTTCATGCATGCTTGCAGTTAGCAAACGTCACAGTTCAGGAGAAGAAACTAAGTTTGCGCTATTTCTTCAGGATAAATTTGATGAAATGAGAACCATTGGTCTTGGATCTTCATTAAAACTTAATGCAATTGCTCAAGGTTCAGCGCATATTTATTCCCGGTTTGGTAGAACTTTTCAGTGGGATATTGCCGCTGGACACGCTATTTTAAGGTCAGCAGGAGGAGAAGTAGTGGATTTACAAGGAAAGCCAATTTCTTATAAAAGCGACTCAAATCTAGCAATAAATGGATTTTTTGCCGTTTCAGATATGGCCTATTGGAATGGAATAATCAATGAATTCAATAACTTATAAATCTTATATCTTTATTCTTATTTCTAATATTTTGTCTTTTTCGCAAAAGTGGGGTTAAAATTCCGCCTGTATGAGCAAAGAACTGCAACCAATGGATATTTCAGCACCAGGTCAAAACCTGGACGCTTACCTTAATTCCATTCAAAACATAGCCATTCTCTCACCGGCAGAGGAGCGTAAATTAGCAGAAGACCTTTATTATAGAGAAGATCTTGAGGCTGCAAGACAGCTCGTTATGGCACATTTAAGATTTGTAGTTCATATCGCTCGAGGATATTCAGGGTATGGATTACCCCAAGCAGACCTTATTCAAGAAGGTAACGTTGGTTTGATGAAAGCCGTTAGAAAGTTCAATCCAGAGGTAGGCGTTAGATTGATTTCTTTTGCTGTGCATTGGATTAAATCAGAAATACACGAATACGTTTTAAAAAATTGGAAAATAGTCAAAGTGGCTACTACAAAGGCTCAGCGAAAATTATTTTTCAATTTAAGAAACAAAAAAAAGAATATTACTTGGTTAAATGAAGACGATGTCAAAATGATATCCACCGAACTAGGCGTCAAGGAAGATACGGTGCGGGAAATGGAGCAGAGAATGTCATCTCATGACGTTTCTTTTGATCCTTACTCTGCTGACGATGGGGAAGAAGGAAATTCATACAGCCCAGCTGACTATTTAACAAATGAAGACTCGGACCCTATGGAGATCGTTGAGAAAGAGGATTATGCAAGAGATCAAATCAATCAACTTCAAAATGCGATATCTGATTTAGATGAGAGAAGCCAATTAATCCTCAAAGAGCGTTGGTTAACCGATGATAAGCCTACTTTGCACGAATTGGCTGATAAGTATGGAATTAGCGCTGAACGAATTCGTCAAATTGAAAAGAAAGCCATGGAAAAGATCAGAACTCATATAAACTGATCTTATTCATGAAGAACATTCAAGTTAGCATTAACGCTGAATCAAAAGAAATCCCTCTCAATCTCAATATTCCTCAGCTTCTTGATTTTTTAAAGCTTAAAGATGAATTACTTGTGGTTGAATTAAATGAACAAGTGGTTATGCGTGCTGATTGGGCAACCACTACGGTTGGAGAAGGCGACAAACTAGAAATAGTTAAGGCTATCGGAGGAGGTTAATGTCTGATTCATTGAGAATTGGAGTTCGCGAATTTCAGTCACGCCTTATGGTTGGGACAGGAAAATATGTCAATGATCAACTAGCAATTGATGCTATTCGGGAATCCGGAGCTGACATCGTCACTATGGCTATACGAAGAGTAAACCTAGGCCAAAATAAAGACGAAGGTAATATTCTAGAGCTAATCTCACCTGATGAATTTACCATCCTGCCAAACACTGCGGGATGTTACACAGCAGATGAATCCGTGCGAACTTGTAAATTAGCCCGTGAATTACTAGGCGGCCATAGCTTGGTCAAATTAGAGGTGATTGGTGATAAAAATACTTTACTGCCTGATATGCCTGAAACATTAAAAGCCGCAAAGGATCTCGTAAAAGAAGGTTTCGAAGTCATGGTCTATTGTACAGACGACTATGAATATGCAGTTGCTTTAGAAGATGCGGGCTGTGTGGCTGTGATGCCTCTAGCTGCTCCTATAGGATCTGGAAGAGGAATTGAGAATCCTCAAACAATTGAAGCAATTGTTAAAAAAATTCAAGTTCCGGTAATTGTCGATGCTGGCATTGGAACTGCTTCAGATGCAACTTTGGCAATGGAGTTGGGCTGCGATGGAGTTTTATTGAATACTGCAATTGCAGGAGCACAAAATCCTGTAATAATGGCCGCTGCAATGCGTCAAGCAGTCAAAGCAGGTAGATCTGCCTACCTTGCTGGTCGTATGCCTAAATCTGATCAAGCCTCGGCTAGCTCACCGATAGAAGGAGTCATTCACTCTTGAGAACCATCAGAAGCTTTGCCAAAACTAGGACGAGACTGTCTGCGAACCACAAAAAAATTATAAATCAAGAAAATGATTTCCTTTTTTCGGAAAAAACTAAGTCGGCTTTTGAAAAAATATTACAAGTTTCTGAAAATAAGGCTCTTGAAATAGGTTTTGGTGAAGGAGATTCTCTTTTCGAGATGGCTGTTAATAATCCAGATACCCATTTTTTTGGTATCGAGGTTTATGAAACTGGGGTTGCAAGGACTTGTTTAAAAATCGAAGAGTCTGGCATTAAAAATCTAAAAATATACTTAGGCGATGCTGTTGACTTAATGCTGGATAAAGATATCGAAACTAAATTTGATTTGTTGCTGTTTCTTTTTCCAGATCCTTGGCACAAGAGAAAACATAACAAGAGACGTCTTTTAAGTTCAAGTAATCTTAAAAAATTTCGAGGTTATCTTTCGAAAAAAGGATTCATTTTTTTTCGTACTGACTGCCAAGAATACGCAGACTCAGTTAAAAAAATTTGCAACGATCAGAAAGTAGAATTTCAAGAATTAGAAAAGTCACCTCTAGTTAATAGGCTAACCCATACTAAATATCAAAGAAAGGGAATTAGAGCAGGGAGATCTATTTCAACTTTTCTCTTTAAGTAATTTTTCTAAAAGAATCTTCGTTGCTTTAGCCCTATGGCTATTTTTGTTTTTGTATTCTTTGCCTAATTCGGCAAGGGTTTTATTTTCATCAGAGATGAAAAAAATAGGATCATAGCCAAAACCATCATTACCATAAGATTTTTTAGCTATCTCACCTTCAAGCCTGCCCTCTGCCGATAAGATATTTTCTTTTGAATTGGGATCGAAGAATATCAGGCAAGCAACAAAAGCAGCATTTCTTTGAGTTTGGTTTTTCAAAGAATTCAATAATTTTAAATTATTGTCAGCATCGCTTGCGTTTTCGCCGGCATATCGAGCAGATTTTATGCCCGGCGCACCATTAAGATAATCTACACAAAGACCTGAGTCGTCAGCTATTGCTGGATACCCAGAAATTGTTGCCGCATGCTTTGCTTTGATCAGCGCGTTCTCAAAGAAAGTAGAGCCGTCTTCGATTGGACTATCAATTCCTAAATCTTGCAGAGAATAAAACTCCCAATCCAAGGGTGCTAATAAGGTTTCAAATTCTTTAAGTTTTCCTAGATTAGAGGTAGCTATAACAACTTTCAATTCATTGCCTTAACTCTATACAAAGCAATTTCGGTTAAGAGATTTGGAGCAGCTTTCATAAATGATTTCTCTTGCCCATCGAAACTCAAAAGTCGTCTCTCAAGAATTTTAGCTCCATGATCAACACATAACCTTTCAAAATCTTTTAGAGAACACAAGTGTATGTTTGGTGTTGAATACCAATCGTGAGGAAGAGCAGAAGATACTGGCATCGTGCCTCCAAAAATAAGCTGCATGCGACATCGCCAATTTGCAAAGTTGGGAATACTGATAATTGCCTCTTTACCTATTCTCGTAATTTCTTCCAGAGCAACCTCAGGCTTTCTTAATGCTTGGATCGATTGGCTCATAATAACCGTATCAAAACTTTGATCTTGAAAGTTACTTAAGCCTGAATCAATGTCTTGATCAATAACACTTACATCTTTTTGTAAACAATTTTGTATTTTCTGATGATCTATTTCTAAGCCTAAGCCTTTTACTTGATTATTTTTTTTTAAAAAAGCTAACAAGGAACCGTCACCACATCCTAAATCAAGGACTCTAGTATTAGTCTGGATAAAATTACCGATTAACTTATTCATTTTTCTCCAAAAAGGTCTGTACTGCGCTATCGTATGTTTCGCTAGGCATTAAGAAAGCATCGTGACCATGCGGGGAATCAATCTCTAGAAAGGAAATGTCTTTCTTTGCCTCAATAAAAGCGTTGGCTAACTCTCGCGATCTTTCGGGTGAGAAGCGCCAGTCTGATGAGAATGCTATGAGAAGAGCTTTCGCTGTCACTGTTTTGAGAGTTTTGGCTAAATCGCCCTCATAAGCCTCAGCAGGATCAAAATAATCTAAAACCTTAGTCATGAGTAAGTAAGTGTGAGCATCAAATCTATTTGAAAAACTCTCGCCTTGATATCTCAGATAGCTCTCTACTTCAAACTCAACATCGTAGGAGAAATTGACCTCATCTTTTTTCATATCTCGCCCAAATTTTTCACGCATGGCATCATCTGAAAGATAAGTAATATGACCAAGCATTCTTGCAAGCCCCAAACCAGTTTTTGGAAGTTTATCCTCAGAATTATAGTTAGGATCAGCTAAGATGGCTTGTCTGGCAATTTCATTAAAGGCAATATTCTGAGCGCTCAATTTGGCTGCGGCGGCTATAACAACAATTTTTTTGACAAGGTCGGGGTAGTCTATTGACCACTGCAAGGCTTGCATACCACCTAGACTGCCACCAACGACTGCAAACCAAAACGGCAGTCCGAGATGAATACGCAACAAATCTTGGCTTTTGACCCAGTCGCCAACTGTTACCATAGGGAAAGAGGAGCCGTAAGCTAAATTGTTTTCTGGATTAATGGAATTTGGACCCGTGCTTCCGTGGCAGCCGCCTAAATTGTTACAGCCAACGATGAAATATTTATTTGTATCAAAAGCCTTATTAGGACCAACCATATCATCCCACCAGCCTTTTTTATCCTCTTCATTCAGCCCTGCCACATGATGATTGCCGCTGAGGGCATGACAAATCAGAATGGCGTTATCTCTAGCTTCATTTAAATCCCCGTAGGTCTGATAAACCATTTCAAATCCTTGAAGGGATTTGCCAGATTTCAAGGTAAAAGCATCTTTATGAATAAAGCTTTTCGTTTCTACTCTACCTAGTGAATCGTTTGACATTATATGAACCGAGGCAATTCTAAGTTTGCTCCTAAAGTTAGTAAGATCCTATCAATCTGTATCAGGAGAAAAAATACAATGATCGGTGAAAAGTCTATTCCTGAGAACGAAGCAAACCTTTGAAAAGGTAAAAGCAAAGGTCGCGTAAGACCATGACATATATTCAAAAAGGAATTATTTGACATGGGCGCTAGCCAACTGGCAAATATTGAAATAAATAAACTATATCTGATTATTTGTGAGGCCATATATAGAGACCCAATAGCCGCCCAAGACAGGGCATCTAGAGTATCGAATATTTGATCGGCACTATAAATCAAATTGAATAAACCAAACTTTGCCAAGATTACTAAAGCCAATGCAGATAAATCTATCCCAAACAAAATAGGTAAAACATACCTCAAAGGCTTTAGAAAAGGTTCTAAATACTTAAAAGAATTCGAAATGATTGGATTATTAAAACTAAGTTGAAACAATCTAAAGAGTACATACAGCAAAAAAATAGCTGAAAAAAAATTCACCAAAGCTATAAGAAAAAAGTTATTTGCCATTTCAGTCGTTTATTTTCTTTGATCTTTCAATTGCATTACTGATTGCTTGTGAAATGATCTCATTAATTCCAGCAGACTTCATTGTATTTAAAGCTTCTTCTGTGACTCCTTTTCTGGAAGCAACTTTATTTTGAACTTCAGCAAATCCAGCTGATTCATTTTCTAGAAGTAATTCCCCAGCAGTAAACATGACTGATGCTAGATCTTTGTCGGACATAGATAAACCATTGTCTGTAGCAAGTTTGCTCATAGTTTCTGCTACAAGAGCAAAATAAGCCGGCCCTGCACCGTAAATGGCAGTGAATGCATCAATGTCTTTTTCTTCTAATATGTAAGTATTACCAAGTTTAGAAATAATCACTTCAGTTTGATCAACCAATGCCTTATCTTTCATTTTAGAAATAGCAATAGGTCCATTTTTGAAGCCTATTCCAAGAGAGGGCATAGTTCTAACGATATTTTTGTAGCCGCCAGCTAATTCGACAAGCTTAGTTCTTGAGATGCCAGCAACAAATGAGATTACTAATTGATTCTGTAATTGTGAGGAAATTAAGGAAAGAACCTCCGCAGTTACGTTAGGCTTTACTGCTATAAATATTACGTCACATTTTTTTGCTAAATCGATTGTGTCCAACTTTTCTGCCATTAAGTTCTCAGCAGCTTGATTGATTGAAAGATTTGAATAAAAGATATTGTAAGTATCGGACAAGGTTTTAATTGCCTGCAAAGCTAAATTTCCGCATCCTATGAAGCCAATGTTTTGTTTACTCATCGTTTACCAAATATTGATTCACCAACCCTAATCATGGTCGATCCATGCTTAATGCCCATTTCAAAGTCCTGCGAGGTTCCCAAGGAAAGCTCATCAGCAGGAGAATAATGATTTTTGAGTTGATCGCTAAGGATATTCATCTTCTCATATTCTTTTTCATTAATCTTTCCGTCTAAGGAAGGTGAGGGAAGCGCCATTAATCCTTTAAGATCTAAATATTTCGATTCAATCACCATCTCTGCTAGAGGCATGAGGCCGTTTGCAGTAACGCCTGACTTACTTTCTTCTTCGCTGACATTAACTTGAATTAAAACTTTAATTTTTCTTTCAGTAGCATCAAGTGCATTTACTATTTTTGCCCTATCAATTGTATGCACCCAAGAAAAATATTGAGCAATCTGAGGACTTTTCTTAGATTGAATGTTACCAATAAAATGCCAGTCTATTTCTTTTGAATTTATGGATGAAATTTTCTCAATTGATTCTTGTAAATAATTTTCGCCAAAGTTGGTCAATCCAAGGTGATGAGCTGCTGCGATTAAATCCACACCTTTCTTTTTTGAAACTGCAATTAATTTTATCTCTTCTACAGATCTACCTGCCTGGATAGCAGCAGACTTTATTTTGTTATTAATTCTTGCAATGTTATCTGAAATATCCATTACATTTTTTCAGGTGAACTAATACCTAAAATACTTAATCCATCTTTAATGACTGCCTGACTTGCTAATGACAATGCTATTCTTGCATTTCTTGATCTATCATCTATGTCTAAGATTGTATGAAAGTTATAAAACGAATGAAAGATCGCTGCTAGGTCTCTAAGGTAAAAACACAAAGAATGGATTTCTCTTTTATCAAAACATCGCTCAAGGGTTAGTTGGTAACTGTTGATCTGTGACACAAGCTCATTTTCTTTAGTAGAAGATAAAGATGATAGAGCTTCAGAGCCTTCCGCATGGGAATAATAAAATCCTCTTTCTTGTAACTCTTTCATCAAGCTGCAGATTCGAGCGTGAGCATACTGAATATAGTAAACGGGATTATCTTTATTTTTCTTTTTAGCAAGTTCAATATCAAACTCAAGCGTTTGATCGGACCTTCTTTCCAAGAAGAAATACCTTACGGCATCTACACCTACCTCATCGATGAGTTTCTTTAAGCTTACAAACTCTCCTGATCTTGTAGACATTGCAACTCTATTCTTTCCTCTAATCAAAGAAACAAACTGTATAAAAATCGTTTTAAGTTTTTTGCTTTCGTAGCCCAGGCCTTTTAAGGATGCATTTATTCTGGGTAGATAACCATGATGATCTGATCCCCATAGATTTATCATTTCATCAAACTTTCTATCAAATTTATTTTTATGGTAGACCAGATCAGAGGCAAAATAAGTAGGTGCTTCATTCTCTCTAATTAAAACCCTATCTTTTTCATCTCCAAAATCTGTTGATCTATACCAAATAGCTCCATCTTTATCGTAACTCAGACCTTTCTTACTGAGATAATTCAAAGTTTTATGAAACTCTGACTTTTTAGAGTCTTTGTAGAGACTGGATTCAAAAAAGAATTCATCATGGAACGTATTAAATTCTTTTAAGTCAGTTTTGATGCCATCTAAGATTTTTGTGAGTGCAAATTTTCCTAACTCTTCGAAATCAGACAACTCT
Organism: uncultured SAR86 cluster bacterium; assembly: GCA_902526045.1. Lineage (GTDB taxonomy): Bacteria > Pseudomonadota > Gammaproteobacteria > Magnimaribacterales > AG-339-G14 > CACNYO01. The sequence continues at coordinate 226,538 of CABZJI010000001.1, forward strand.
CTTTTTGCCAAAATGAGCCAGTCGCCAAAATCTGTTGGAAGTTTTTCTGGAAGAGTAAATTCATATTTATTTTTTTCATTTTTTTTCAAGTCACTTGCGAGACTTTTCAAATAATCTCCTTGATAACACTCCTTAGGTAATTTAATTCTTTCTCCATTAAGAGAAAGATAATTGAGCAATAGACTCAGACCAAGGGTCTCTATTTGTAAGCCTTGGTCGTTAACGTAATACTCTTGTTTGACTTCACTTCCTGCTCTGGATAAAAGATTTGATAAAGCTGAGCCCAAAGCAGCTCCTCTTCCGTGACCAATATGAATAGGACCGGTTGGATTACTTGATACATATTCAATTAATATCTTCTGTTTAACTTTGCCATTGATAAGGAATGGATCTTTTTGTTCTAAGCATTGTTCAATAAAACTAAATTTTTGTTTAGAGGAAAGATAAAAATTTAAGAAGCCTGCTCCTGCAATCTCGATTTTTGTTATCCACTCCTCTTTAGTAAGGTTTTTAATTAATCGTTTAGCAATTTCTCTTGGATTATCATCAGATTTTGCAGCAAGTTTCATGCAAATATTTGAAGTCCAATCTCCAAACTCTAAAGTTTTCGGTTCAAAAACCTCAATTTGAGATGCCTTTGTGACCCCTTTAAGATTGGAAGCCTTAATTTCTTCAAAAAGAAGCTTTTGGATATCCTCTTTCAATCTTTCACTCTACTTTGGTATTCACAAGTTCTAGTATCAATTTTTAATATATCTCCAATTTCAATAAACAATGGGACTTTCACTTCTACCCCATTTTTGAGAATTGCTGGTTTCGTTGCACCTGTAGCAGTGTCTCCTTTAAATCCAGGCTCAGTTTCTGCCACCTCTATATCAACGAATGTATCTACCTCAACAGAAAGAGGCGAGCCTTCAAATAATAAGACTTCATAAGATTCACCTTCTTCCATCCATTGAATTGAGTCACCAAGGTCTCTTTTTGTAAAACTCTCTTGATCGAAGCTATTATTATTCATCATTACAATTTCTTCGCCGCTTTCGTACAAAAACTGCATGGGTATGTTCTCAAGATCGGCTTTTTCTAGAGATTCTCCAGTTTTATAAGTTTTTTCCCACACCCTATTGGATTTTAAATTTTTAAACTTCACTCGCATTACTGCTTGCCCCTTGCCAGGTTTGTGAAATTCATGCTCGAGTATTTCACAAGGATCACCTTCAACGATAAGTTTCAGTCCATTTTTGAACTCATTTGTGCTAACAGAAGCCATGATGAATTTTACATTAGAGTGGCAAATATTTTCATAGATAGATGTTGATTTTTTATATGAATTCCAATAAAAGAAAAACTAATAAGATTGTTGCTTTGATAAGTTATTCTTACTAAAGTAGTTGAACAAAAAAAATCCGCCCAGCAAAAATTTGAGTATTAATTTTTGTTGGCTTTGTTATAGGGAGATGAAATGTTTAATAAAACAGTTAAAAAGCTAAAAATCACTGTCTTTATTATTGCTTGTTCTTTTTCAGGGGCAATTTTTGCTCAGCTTCAACCAGTTCTTCAAGTTAATGATGAAAGAACCGACAGAGCGGCAACTTCTCAAACTGCTATAGATGGTTTTCAAGATAACACAGATAAATTATCGGCTGAATACAAAATAGTGAGCAAGCAAATTGAGGGGCTTAAGGTGTATAACGCTCAAAAAAGGAAACAAATAAAAAGACAAATAGAAAGGATGGAAGAAATTGAAACAACCATGAAGGATGCATCGGTTCTTCAAAGACAAATTCCACCATTATCAAGAAGAATGTATGAAGGGTTAAAAAGTTTCATTTCTCTAGACTTGCCATTTAGGCTGGGGGAGAGAGAAGAGAGATTATCATTTATTCAAAAGGCCTTAGATAACCCAACCGTTTCTCCCGCGGAGCAATTAAGACAAGTTCTTGAGGGTTATACAGTCGAGTCCGAGTACGGAATGAAAATGGATACTTATAAAGACACAATCACTATTGATGGCCAAGATCGTGAGGTAAATATCCTTAGAGTCGGTAGGTTAGTTTTAGCTTACCAAACTTCTGATCTTGATCAGACTGGAGTATGGAACAAAGAGACGAATACTTGGGAAGAACTGCCATCTAGATATAGAAATCCCGTAAAAAACGGTATTCGAATAGCTCAAAAACTTCAAACAGTTAACATTTTAGAGATGCCAATACCTGCAGCTGGGGTGGTCCAATGAAAAAATTATTATTGATATTTTTTGTAGGGTTATTCTTGAACCCTATCTTTTCTCAAGAAGAAGAGAAGCCTGAATCAATGGCTTCTTCTCTTGATGAGCTATTAGAACTTGTAAAACAAGGAAAGTTTGCTGAATCAGAAGAAGCGTCTGAAAGAGAAGATAGATTTAGGACAGAGCGTAATAGACAGCAGAAACTCTTAACTGATGCTAAAGCTGAAAGAGCTCGTTTGGAGAGAATAGCTGAAGAACTAGAGGCACAGTTTGAAGCTAACGACGCAAAACTAGTTGTCCTCGAGGAGCAACTCAAAGAAAGACTTGGCTCTCTTTATGAAATGTTCGGGCATCTTCAAAGTACTGCTAGCGATTCACTTGCTAGATTTGAAGAATCTATAACAGCTGCTCAATTTGGTAAGGATAGAGAATTATTCCTATCTGATTTAGCCAAAAAAATGAGTGAGGGTGTATCTCTGGCATCAATTCCTGAATTAGAAAGGCTTTGGTTTGAGCTGTTAAGAGAGCTTGAAGCATCTGGATCAGTAGAAAAATTTAATGCAACAGTTGTAGATAATAACGGTAACGCATCCGAAGAGAACGTGGTCAGAGTTGGAACTTTTAATGCAGTTGCCGAAGGAAGTTATTTAAGTTACTTGAAAACAAGAGGAGCTTATGAGGTTCTTCCTAGACAACCTGCCAGATATACCGGTGGAACTTATGACTTATTTGATGAAAGTGCAGGATTTGTGCAATTTGGGGTCGATCCGACTGGACCTCAAGGAGGTACTTTACTTTCTAACTTAATAACTCTTCCAACTTTCAGTGAAAAAATTGCTCAAGGACGATTTGTCGGATATTTGATCCTTGTTTTATTGGCAATATCTGCTGCAGTATTCATTTGGCGTTTTTATATCCTTTATGCAGTTAGAAGGGGAGTTAATGCAGAAGCTGCAGGTAAGGGCTCAGGAAATAATGCCTTATCAAGAGTTATGAAAGTAGCTGAAGAAGCTAGAGATGCAGATACAGAGACTCTCGAACTTAAGATGGCTGAACAAATTCTTGCTGAAAGACCGGCGATAGAAGCTTACATCTGGGTAGTTAAATTAATTGCTGCAGTAGCTCCGCTTCTAGGTTTATTTGGAACGATCATCGGAATGATTAATACCTTCCAGGCAATCACTTTGTTTGGAACGGGTGATCCAAAAACAATGGCAAGCGGTATTTCAGAAGCTCTTGTTACAACTTGGTTAGGTTTGATGTGCGCTATACCATCGGTATTTATGGCAGCAATCCTTGCTAATTACTCCAAAGGTATCTTGTCTATCATTGAGGAACAAAGCACTGGAATGGTTGCTGCAAGATCAGAAGGTAAAGCTTAGCGATAAGATATGAGTTGGTTTTACGATCTTCAAGACCTTCTTTTCGAGTTTTTAGAAAAAGGAGGTCCCGTTGTTCTTCTAATTGGAGTCCTGATCATGGTTATGTGGATTCTTATTTTTGAAAGATTATGGTTTTTTAGATTTTCAAAACCACATCTTATTCAAGATGCCCGTGAGCAGTGGGATCAAGTAAGGTCAGAAAACGGTGGCCCCGGAAGAAAATCTTGGGAAGGTCACATGATAAGAAGTATGCTTATTTCTCAGGCAAGCTCATCAATAAATTCAAATATAGATTTGATAAAAGTATGCACCGCTGTTGCTCCTTTATTTGGATTATTTGGAACAATAACTGGAATGATGGAAGTATTCCATATCCTTGCTGTTACAGGAGGCGGTGATGCTAAAGCTATGGCAGGAGGTGTTGCAAGATCTACAATACCTGCGATGGCAGGTTTATTTGCTTCTATTCCTGCTTTATTGGCTTTGAGATCAATTGACCAAGCAGCTAAAAAGAATATTGAGATTCTTACAGAAAGGTTAACTTACGATAAAAAATTTGATGTAATTTAAAGAGGACAACTTATGAGAAGAGCACCTATAAGCCAGGCCGTAGCAGAAGAAGAAGAAATTAATATCACACCGATGTTAGATGTAGTATTTATTCTGCTAATTTTCTTTATCGTTACAGCAAACTTTATTAAAGAACCTGGTCTAGAAGTAAACAGGCCAGATTCAGAAACAGCTGAGCCTACGGAAAATGCAGCAATTTTAATTGCTGTAGGTAACGCAGGTGAAATTTACATGGATGGCCGGAGGATTGATAAACGTCAGGTAAAAGCAAATGTTGTAAGACTGTTAGCTGAAAATCCTCAAGGATCTGTGGTTATCCAAGCTGACGAAAAAGCAACGGCTGACACAATTATGGCTGTAATGGATGGTGCCAGGGAAGCTGGAGTCTATAACATCTCTCTTGCATCGGAACCTCAGTTTTAACTATGGCGATCGGTTTAAATAAAGGCGATTATCAGAAATACGGTCTCATTGCTGCCGGCGGGACTGCTTTTGCAATTTTTTCTCTACTATTTATGGCAGCTTTAATAGCAACCGGAGACGTTTCACTTGACGATATTAATACTCGAAAGATAGCTGATTTTCTTATGCCAGAAAGGGAGCTTGAGTTAATGGATGATTCTATGGAAAGGCCTGAAGAGCAGGAACCTCCCCCAGACATGCTACCTCCTGATGTTGAAATGGATTCTATGGAAGATTTATCTGGAAACATAGCGCCAAAATTTAATTTTAAGGCCAGAAGACAAGGAGTTTTTGCTGATGGAGCATATGTTCCGATCTTTCAAATTCCTCCGCAGTATCCAAGAAGGGCAGCAGAAAGAGGCATCGAAGGTTGCGTTGTCGTTGAATACACTGTTACTACGATGGGGACTGTCAGAGATCCTGAAGTTATAGCAGCCAAACCTTCAGGAATATTTAATAGTTCGGCAAAAAGAGCTGCGTTAAAATATAAATATAAACCAATGATAAGAGACGGTGTCGCAGTGGAAGTTCCAGGGGTAAAACAAAGAATAACTTTTATATTAGAGGGAGAAGGTAAAGGACCTGATTATGTCCCTCAAAATTGTTTAGAAATGTATTAATATGTTTAAGTTTTTATTAACAATTTCATTATCTTTTGTTTCTTTTCATGCATTTGTTCAAGAAGAACAACCAAAAGAGAAACAGATACTTTTTCCTGAATACAAACTTGAAGATTGTCTAAAGAATCTTGATATCAAGAAAACCAGCAAAAGAAGATCTGCTAAGACTTTAAGTAGGTCTGTTCAAAGAATAATGGCTGATGTTTTTCCTCTTCTAGAGGAAGATCAATGGGATGAAGCTCTTTTATTATTGGATCAAATCAAAGGTCTAGATAAAGCGACCGACACTGATTTAGCACAAATGTGGTACTACTATGCCTATGTTCACTTTTCTCAAGATAATTTGCGGCTTGCTAAATATGACTACCAACAATTTCTAGCAATTCCTGATACTGATCCGAGATTAAAGGCTGGAGTAATCTTCAGTCTTGCTCAAATTGCTTATTCAAGTGAGGACTATAGAGAGACGATCAAACGTTTAAAAGAATGGCTGGCGTTGGAAGAAGCACCCAGCTCAACCGGTTTCGACATCATGGCCGCAGCTCATTGGCAACTTAAGGAAAAGAAACTAGCTTTAAAAAATGCAGAGACTGCTATGTGTATTTCTAAGGCTAATCAAAAAATTCCGAGAGAAGGAACGTATAATCTTCTAGTAGCTTTATACAATGAAGTTGAAGATACATTATCAATGTTATCTCTCTACGAAGAATTAGTAGGTTTTTACCCCAAAAAAAGATATTGGGTTCAACTTTCAGGCATTTACGGTGAATTGAAAGAAGAATCCAAACAATTGGGAGCTCTTGAGGCAGCCCACGATCAAAGGCTTCTTGATAAAGAAAACGAGTATGTAGTTTTGTATCAACTCTTAATGAGAGCCGAAGCACCTTTTAAAGCAGCAAAAGTTATTGATTATGGAATCAGAGAGGAATTCGTTGAAGAAAATGAAAAGCATCTTAAATATTTAGCTCAAGCTTGGCATCTATCACAGGAGCTAGATAAGGCAGAACCCGTCTATAAGAAGGCTGCTGAAAAAGCAAAAGATGGAGAATTATTTGTTTTTTTAGGGCAGATATATCTTGCGACTGATAGATTGGATCTAGCTTCTGAAAGTTTAAAGAAGGGTCTTGAAAAAGGAAAACTGAAAGATCCCGTATCTGTGAATATCTTGCTAGGCCAAGTTGCCTATGAACAGCAAAAATTTGATGAGGCAACAACGTTCTTTAGAAAATCTCTTGATAAAGTAAGTGATGTGAAAGGTAAAAACGAAGAAGATACTTTTAAAAAACAGGATAAGCTTAGAAATCAAGCCTTAAAGTGGCTTACTTATACTGAGAATGAAAGAGAGAGAGTTAGGATTCTTAACTTAAGAAGAAAAGATTTAGAAGAAAACGCCTAAGAGCTTTTTACGTATCTAATCAAGGCACAGTTCGTCCCAGAGCCTTCGTCAAAAAAGTTTTCTCTTTCTACTTCTTTCCAGTTCTCCCAATCAAAACCAGGCAGACTCACATCTCCCTCTACCTCAACATCAACTTTAGTAAGATAGAGTGTATCCGCAAAAGTTTCTCCAGCTTTATATATTGCGTAACCACCAATCAAAAAAATATCCTTTTCTGGAAATTTTTCTTTTGAAAAATTTATAGCTTCATCCAACGTATTAACAATTAGGCAGTTCTCTATCGATTTCAAAGTAGTTGATACAATAATATTTTCTCTATTTGGAAGGGCTTTACCAATCGATAAAAAGGTATTTCTTCCCATTATCACAACAGAATTACTTGTGATTTTTCTAAATCTTTTTAAGTCTTCAGATATTTGCCATGGAAGAGTTCCATCCTTTCCGATGTAACCATTACTTGAAACGGCGACAATCAGACATAAATTCATCAGACGGCTATGGGAGCTGAAATTGCAGGATGTGGATTATATTCTTTTACTTTGAAATCTCCATAGGAAAAATTAAAAAGATCTTTAATATCTTTATTTATTTCAAGGATCGGAAGTTTTTTTGGTTCTCTCTCAAGTTGTAATTTAGCTTGATCAATATGATTGTGATAAAGATGCGCATCACCAAGCGTTAAAATAAATTCCTTAGGCTTTAAGTTACAAACCTGAGCAATCATCATCGTCAAAAGGGCATAAGATGCTATGTTGAAGGGTACTCCAAGAAAAACATCCGCACTTCTTTGATAAAGTTGACATGATATTTTTCCGTCAGCTACATAAAATTGAAAAAGTATATGACAAGGCGGTAAAGCCATCTCATCGATGAGAGAGACATTCCATGCACTAACTATATGACGTCTGGAATTTGGATTATTTTTTATGCTTTCAGCAACTTGCTTTAATTGATCAACTTTTTTGCCGTCGTGTGTTGGCCAAGATCTCCATTGCGATCCATAAACTGGACCAAGCTCTCCTTCTTTATCAGCCCACTCATCCCAAATCGTTACCTTATTATCTTTTAAAAACTTTATATTAGTTTCTCCTTTAATAAACCAGAGCAACTCGTAAATGATAGATTTTAGATGAACCTTCTTGGTTGTTAATAAAGGGAAGCTATTTTCTAAATCAAATCTCAATTGTTCTCCAAAGATGCTTCTTGTCCCGGTGCCAGTTCGATCTTCTCTGTCAACTCCCTCGTTGATAATTTTTTCTACTAAATTTAAATAATTTCTCATGAAGTTTTTTTCCTATAAGCAAAGATAATTAAAAATATACCTATAATCAACATAGGTAAGCTTAAAAGCTGACCCCTAGTAAACATTTCAAACAAATCAAATCCTATGTGTGCATCTGGTGTTCTAAAGTTTTCTGTAAAAATTCTCATAGCCGCATAGCCGCATAAAAATAAGCCAGCTATAGACCATCTTGGAGGATTAGTCTGTGCAAATAAATAAAGCAAAATAAATAAGATAACACCTTCACTGAACGCCTGGTATAACTGAGAAGGATGTCTTAAAAGGCTTTCTGGATCATTTGAAAAAATCAATCCCCAAGAAGCTTCTGTTGGTCTTCCTAATAATTCCCCGCCCATAAAATTTCCTATCCTGACTGATCCAAGGCCTATAGGGAAGCAGATCGCGTAATGCTCCATTACATCAGAGAACTTGAGCTTATATTTTCTACCGAATAAGTAAAAAGAAAATAGCACTCCTATTAGACCTCCATGAAAGGATAGGCCTCCTTCCCATATTCTTAAAACTGATAACGGATCATATATTAACTGCTCAGGAGCATAAAAGATCATATAGCCAAATCTGCCGCCTAAAATTGCTCCTAAAATTCCATATGTTAAATAGTCTTCAGCTTGTTTTGGGCTTAATCTTTTACTTACTCTGCTGATTTTTTTTGCAGCAAAATTTACTCCTAAAATAGCAACTAACCATGAGATACCATACCAATAAACAGGCCACCAGCCGACTACTGGGATTGGGATATAAAAAGCAACTGGGTCAATATTAATGATCATAAGAAAGTAGAATAGAAAACCCTAAAAGCAGCAATAATTACTAAAATTGCAAAAGCTTTTTTAAGAATATCCCCTTGAGTATTCGTAGATAAATTTGCCCCAATACGAGCGAAATAAATACTACTCAATCCAACAACTAAAATAGCGGGATAGAAAGCTGCACCGATAAGATAATCTACTTCTTTTGCAGCTTCTGGAATGAATAAAAAAACTGCCACTGAGCTGGATAAGGCAAAAGAAAATCCCATCACTGAAGATGTGCCTATAGCTTTGTGCATAGACAGTCCTCTATATTTAAAGTAGGGAATCATTAAAATTCCTCCTCCAATTCCAACAATGGAGGTTAAAGAGGCTATCGCGGAAATGATAAGTATTAGTTCTCCTTTTTTTATTTGATTTGAACTTTGTTTAGGAGAAATATCAAAAATTAATTGTAAGGCAGCCAAAGTTAGTGAAACAGCAATTATAATTTGCAAGGTTGTGCTTTCGAAAAAAAACGAAATATATCTTCCCAAGAATGCAAATAACATTCCCACTAAGAAAACAATTCTTAAAATTTCTGTGTCCACATTACCGTTTTTATAGTGCGTTCTAGCGGCATTAGGAATTACTAGAGCCATAGTCGTCATGGAAGTTCCTGTCGCTAAAAATGGGATAATTTCTTTTGGAAAGTCTAAAAATTCAAATAAGAAAATATAAGCCGGTACTAGCACGATGCCTGATCCAATTCCAAAGAAACCTGAAAGTAGCCCTGCAAAGATACCTAGAAATAAGAGAGCTATAGTTATTTCAATCATTAGATGCATTATCTATGATAGGGGTGCTCTGATAAACTTCTTTCCAAAATAAAATGTGTCTCATACTCACAGCAATAAATCCTAATTCTGAATTTAAGCTCGTCTTAGCATCAAACCGTGATGAGTTTTACGAAAGACCAACAAAAAATATGTTTTGGAGGTCAAACAAAGATATTCTTTCCGGTGAGGATGAGTTAAAGAAAGGTATGTGGCTGGGTCTCAATAAAAATGGAAGACTCGCTGCGGTGACAAACGTCAGGGATTTTTCTGATGATGAAGCTCTTAATGAGCCAGAAAAAAAAGAATCTAGGGGAGATTTAGTAAAAAACTTCTTAGAAGGTGAGCATACAACTAAAGAATACCTAGATGGAATTAATGGATCTAAATATCAAGGATTTAATTTGATCCTAGTGAAAGATTTTAAAGTTAGCATCGTATCAAGTGAGGGTACGGAATTAAATGAGGAGAAAAAAGGAACCTTTGTCTTGGGTAATAAAAAATATAATTCAGAAAGTGACAAGCTCTTAAGCGCAGAAATTGATTTTAACAACTTACTTAAATCTCAGATTACTCACAAAAGTCTATTTCAATTTATGTCTAAACCAACTAATGAACCTTTTGCCTTTTCAAACGCATTTATTAAAGGTAATCATGGCAATGAATTTAATGCTCGTTTTATTAAGTCAGATATTTATGGAACGAGAGCTACTACTATCATAACAATTGATAAGGACAATAACTGTTTGATCTCTGAGAAAGTCTTTGATAACGAAGGCTTCGTTGAAGAAAACCATTTTGAATTTACTATAAAAAATGAAAGAGTTTCCTGAAGGCTACAGAAAAAATGTAGCAGTCATTGTGAGAGATCCATCGAATGGAAAGTTACTTTTTTGTCGAAGATGCAATACAGATAATTGGCAATTTCCTCAAGGCGGTGTTGATAATGGAGAAGATACCACGGAGGCAATGTATCGAGAATTATATGAGGAAGTAGGACTTGGTAAAGATGATATCAATATCGTGGCTACCTCAAAAGAATGGATCACTTATGACATTCCAAAATCAATGAGATCTTATGTTTTAGGAGGCAAATTCATAGGCCAGATTCAAAAGTGGTATTTTGTTGATCTCATTTCCTCAAAAGAGAAAGTAGATTTAAATCAAGATATTAAGCCAGAATTTGACACTCATGAATGGGTCACATATTGGCTTCCCTTAGGAAAAGTTATTGACTTTAAAAAAGAAGCTTACAGAAAAGTACTTATTGAGTTTGCTGAGCAAATGTAAAAGATGAAAATACATATTTTTGATTTGGATGACACACTCCTATGCGGAGACTCTGAGGGAGCGTGGATAAACTTTTTATCGACAAAAGGTTTCTTTAATAATGATGACCATAAAACAATAATGGGACAATTTGAAATAAATTATCGTTCTGGTAATTTTGATCCAGAAAAATACTGTCTTTATATCCTTCAATCCATGAAGGGCATGCATGAAAGAGAATTAGCAAATTTATCCGATGAATTTATTGATAAGTACTTTGATGAATTAGTAGATCAAGTTACCTTCAATCTTTTAGATAGGATTGAAGAAGAAGATATTTCAGTTATTGCTACTGGTGCCATGGATTTTCTAGGAGATAAGTTCTCTCATAAATTTGGCATTCAAGACTGCATAGCAACAAAAGCAGAGATTATAAGCAATGAAATATCCGGCAGGTTAGATGGGCCGCCCAACTTTGCTGCTTATAAGAAAGCTAATGTCGAAGAGTGGTGTAGACGTAAAAGTATTTCAAAAAAAGACATAATTTTTTATACCGATTCAATAAATGATCTACCTTTGGTAGAAAATAGTCCTAAAAATGTAATCGTATGCCCAGATCTTAAATTAGAAAAAATTGCTCAGGAAAATAAATTAGAAATTATTTATCGTTAACATATTAAAATAAATACATGGTTGATCTAAAAGAACAATACGATTCTTTTTGCAAAGAAAAAAATGCAATTGATTTAACGAGAGGAAAACCCTCTCCTGATCAGCTGACTTTTTCAGAAGAGCTTGATGGCATTTTAGATGGCAATTTCACTCAAGACGGCATAGACATTAGAAACTATGGCGAGATAAAAGGACTACCTTCTGCTAGAAAACTTGGTGCTGAATTGCTGGATTATTCTGAAGAATTTGTCCTTGCTTCCTCAAATAGTAGCTTAACTTTGATGGGCAATCTTTTGTCAGCCTTTCTCTTTAATGGAAGCGGAGATGCTCCTTGGAATGAATTGGAGACTGTATCCATAATTTGTCCTGTTCCCGGTTATGATCGACACTTTGCACTCTGCGAGAAACTTGGTATTAAGATGATAAAAGTCCCATTAACGGGGAATGGACCCGACATGAATATAGTCGAAGATTTAGTCAAGAATGATGAAAGCATTAAAGGAATATGGTGTATACCCAAACATTCAAATCCCACTGGAGAAATATATTCACAAGATACTGTTAAAAGAATAGCCAATCTCCCATTACTAGGAGCTCCAGATTTTATTATTCTTTGGGATAATGCATACACAGTTCATGATTTTGCTGACTCAAAAAAACTTTCTAGTATTCAAAATATCTCTCAAGAATTAAATACTTTTGATAATGTTGCTACTTTCGGAAGCACCAGCAAGATAACTTTTGCTGGTGGTGGTATAGCTTTTTTGGGAGCTTCCGATAAGTTAATGACGTTATTTTTGGATTACTTTTCTAAATTCAATTTCAGTCCAGATAAAGTTAATCAAGCAAGACACGTAAGATTCCTTAAAAATAAAAAAGGAACAGAGGCTCATATGAAAAAGCTGGCTGCTCTCATAAAGCCTAAATTTGACCTAGTAGATAAGTATTTAAATTCTTTGCCAGAAGGATTAGCTACTTGGACAAAACCAACAGGAGGATACTTTGTATCCTTTGACTCTAAGCTCGGACAGGCCTCTAAAATAAATGATTTATGTAAGGAGGCTGGGCTTAATCTCACGCCAGTGGGTTCTGCCTTTCCTTATAGAAGAGATCAAGAAAATAGCAATATCAGGATCGCGCCCACTTACGTGTCAATTGACGAGCTTGATAAGGCTATGCAAATATTTGTGTGTTGTGTGAAGTTAGCAAATGAAATTGAAAAGAAATCAGTTTCTTGATGTTTCTCTAACTTCGTAAGATTGACCTTTAAAGGGTCCAAAAAATTCTTTTACATCAGGATGGTCAACCGGTGAGTTCGAGTCGTCGGCAATTAAATTTTGCTGGGAAACATAAGCGGTGTAAAACACATCATCATTCTCAGCAAAGACATGATAGAAGGGCTGATCTTTTCTAGGTCTTATTTGTTGAGGAATGCTTTGATACCATTCTTCGGTATTATTGAACTCGGGATCAACGTCGAATATGACCCCTCTGAAATCAAGGTATTTATGCCTTACAACTTGTCCAATGGAATAATTAGTTACGATCAGTTCTTTCATTGATAAATTCATTCTAACATCTTTTTTATGAGGGCTATGTCAAAAAAATCAACCTTTGTGTCTTGTCTGTAGGTAATCGTTAGTTTGCATTTCAGTTATCCGGCTTAAGGTCCTTTGAAATTTATCAGCTAGCCTTTTACCTGCGTATATTTCGTCTGGAAGAGCGGCGGAAAGAAAAACTACTTTAACATTACGATCGTAACATTCATCAATAAACGCAATAAATCGTCTTGCAGCATCATCTTCTGAAATTATATTTAGATTTGATATAAAAATTGTATGGAACTCTTTTGATAACTCAATGTAATCAGAAGAACTCCTTGGGGAACTAAAAATGACATCAGCTGAAAAATGAATTATGTCATTTGATGAATCTTCGAAATCAATCTCCCTACCCAAGATATCAATTGAATCTGGACCAGAACTCGCTCCTTTGGACAATTGTTGAAATAATTTATTAAAGCCACTCGATTTATCAGAATCCATAGGAGAGAAATAAATACCACTTTTTTCTAATTCTCTTAATCTGTAATCTGTATCTGACTCAAGACAAATTATTTCACAATGATTTTCAATGGCTGATATTGCAGAGAGAAAAGATTTTCGCTGAAGACCCCCCATATAGAGATCACTTGGTTTTATATTTGAAGTGAAGACCATTTTGACTTTAGACGCTAATAGTTTTTCCATTGATCTGCCAAGCAACATTGCGTCGCCAATGTCCTCAACATAAAACTCATCAAAGCAGATTAGGTCATAACTTTTTTCCAATTCAGAAACTACAATGTTCAATGGATCATTTTTTCCCGATAGCTCGGCCAGCCTTGAATGTATGGATTGCATAAATCGGTGAAAATGTTGGCGAATTTTTTTTTCAGTTTTTACCGAATCAAAAAATAAATCCATGAGCATGGTTTTACCCCTTCCAACACCACCATATATGTAAACGCCCTCTAGTCGATTTGACGGCTTTTTGAAGAAACCTTTGATATTTTTTAAGATTCCATCTTTAGCTATATTCTCTGAGAGGTTCTCAAGAATTTCTACAATTTTGAGCTGATCAGGATCTTCCTGAAGGATTCCTGATTCAACTTGGGCTAAGTATTCTTTTTTCAGAATTAGACTTTATTATGAACTGAAATCTCTGGAGCTCCAGCCATAAATGGCCCCAATGCCATTCCAAGCGTCTTAAAATGTTCTGTTTGGGAATGACTTTTGTAAGCCTCGTCAGTTTTATATAGCTCCATCATCATAATGGTTTGCGGATCATCGGTCTCATGCATTTCGTAATAAAAGCAATCAGGCTCATTATCAGCTACTGCTTGAACCAACTTACCCATGGCTTCTATAAAGTTATCTCTATCCCCGTCTTTTATTTTTAATTTAGCTATTACTCCAATCATTATTTATCCTCATTGATTTAAATTGATTTAAGATACCAAAGTATAACCATTTAATACTCAAGGAGAAATCATGATTAAAATTTGGGCAACGCAAGGTTCAAGAGCTATAAGACCAATATGGACAGCTGAAGAAATGGGATTAGATTTTGAACTGACCATGATGCCTTTTCCTCCAAGAGTTTTTATGAAGGAATATCTTGATGTAAATATGCTTGGGACCATCCCGTACCTAACAGATGGAGATGTAAAAATGACCGAATCAGTAGCAATGGCACAATACTTGGTTGAAAAATATGGTCCTACTGATCTAAGAGTTTTGCCCGATGAGCCTGATTATCCAGCTTATCTAAATTGGTTATTCCATTCAGATGCAACTTTAACTTTTCCTCAAACGGTTGTTCTTCGGTACAAACTTCAGGAGCCTGGAGTAGCAGATGCTGCAGTTGATGGTTACAGTAGATGGTTTGTATCGAGATTGAAGTTGCTTGAAACAACATTAGAAGATAAAGAATTTCTTTGTTCCGACAGGTTTACTATCGCAGATATTTGTGTGAGTTATGCCATTACGTTGGCAGATTCTTTGGGGATTGAACAAGCATTTAAACCTAATATTAAACGCTGGACAGATATGCTCTTTAATAGAGAAGCTTACAAAAAGTCTATGTCTTATAAATTTGAAGAATAATAGAAATAAAATTTCTATATCAATTTTTCTTTGGCGGCAACGGAATCAGAATTGAAGTTTTTTTCAGGTACTCTTGGTATTTGTCATTTCCCTTCCATTGTTTTCTTCCTCTAGCTTCAAGAAGACTCACTCCACTTATTTTAGTGAGTTGAATAAAAACAAAGATAGGTGATATCAGGGCAAAATATAGCCAACCCTGAAGAGATGGAAGAGCAACAACAGCTACGCCAAACCATAATAGGATCTCTCCAAAATAGTTAGGATGTCTTGACCAGGCCCAAAGACCCGATGTTATAAATTTATCCTCATTCTCTTTGATAGCCCTAAAATTTGTTTTTTGATTATCTGCAATAACCTCAATAAGGAACCCAGTTAACCATATTAAAAATCCAAGAATATGAATGATATTAAAGCTGATTTCTTTTGGAGATGAAATTGCAGCTAGAGCGGCGCCAAGCGATAATAAAACCCACAATCCCTGAATATTCCATGTCATAAAAAACCAAGAAAATTTAGTTTTCATGATTGTGAATCTTTTATCTTCTCCAGCTTTTCTTACTCTCCAAAATAAGAAAGATCCTAGACGGATTGCCCAAATAGATACCATTAGGGCTAATAAAATGTTTATTAAAGATAAGTTTGGACTCAATGCTACAGATAAAATTGATATTGATATAAAGGTAAGGCTTCCAGTTAAATCAAAGAAATGTTCTGTCTGATTTAAATAAGAAGGAATAAAGATTACATATTGAATTACAAAAATTATTAATGCACAAAATCCGAATAAAGGTATCCCCGATATAGTAAGTGAATTTAGGCTGCAGACCCACGCGACTAAAAGAGCCACCACAAGAGTTACCGCAGTACCTATGTTTGATTGAGTTCTATTCATAAGAAAATTCTACTATAAGACTTGATTTGAAAGCTTATTTAGATGATATTATTTTGTATAAAAGGAGAAGACAATGAAAACACTGTTAAAAAAAGTTTTTTATATGGGGTCATTAATGTTCTTAAGCTCTATGGCTCTTGGATATTCAATTTCTGGGGATTCTTTTAAAGCAAACTTAGAAATTGACACAATTAATTTTGGTGAGGAATACGCCTTAATTTCTGCTTCTGGGAGAGCGGGAGAATACGGTGCCGTTTATGCTGATTACAAACTCATGCCATCAAATGATGAAAGAAATTCTGGAACTATTTCTGGTCTAGCAAGAGCTATAAATGATGATGGTGTTCTTACAGGAGCAAACCTAACTGGCGTCTATAAAAGAAATGGCGGAATCATTAGCATTTATATGCTTGATGAGCTAACGAATGGTGTCATTCATTATGTTGAAGGCACAATTAATGTTGTTTCAAAGAAAATAGATATCGAAGTCTATCCTAAATAAAAAGGAGAAAAATTATGATGAATTCAAAAATTTGCGAGTTACTCGACATAGAATTTCCACTCGTCGCGTTCACTCATTGTCGAGATGTTGTTGTCGCTGTATCAAAGGCTGGCGGCTGCGGAGTTCTTGGTGCAGTGGGCATGTCGCCTGAGCAATTAGAAAAAGAACTTAAGTGGATCGATGATCATATCGATGGTAAGCCCTATGGCGTGGATGTTCTCATTCCTAACAAAATGGTTGATCAAAGTGAAAAATTTGATGCAGACAAATTAAAAAGCATGATTCCTCAAGAATATGCAGATTACCGAGCAGATATTCTTGAAAAACATGACATTGAGGCCTCTGAGCTCAGAACAATTGATACAGCAGGGTCAAGTTTCGCACAAAACACTAAAGCAGATGGTGCTAAAGCTCTTTTAGATGTTGCTTTCAGTCATCCGATTAAGCTGATTGCAAATGCTTTAGGAGTTCCACCCGATTGGATGCTGGAAATGGGTAAACAAAACGATGTAAAAGTTGCAGCTTTACTTGGAACTGCACAGCATGCTATCAATCAGGTTAAAGCCGGAGTAGATATTCTTGTGGTTTCAGGAACAGAGGCAGGAGGGCACTGTGGAAGTGTTTCAACGATGGTGTTGATTCCCGAGGTTCATAAAGCAATTCAACCTTATGGAGACGTCCCGATTCTAGCCGCCGGAGGAATCGTTACCGGACAGCAAATGGCTGCTGCCATGGCTATGGGTGCATCAGGAGCATGGTGCGGCTCAGTTTGGCTAACTACTGTTGAATCCGAAGTACCCCCAGTTATTAAAGAAAAAATGGTTGCTGCAAATTCAAGCGAGACCGTAAGATCGAGGAGCAGAACAGGAAAACATTCCAGACAATTAATATCTCCATGGACGGATGCTTGGGAATCTGACAAAGCTCCTGACCCTCTACCAATGCCTTTACAACCGATGGTGGCAGAGCCAGCACTTCAAAAAGTTAATAAACTTGCTGAGGGCGGTCACGATGGAGCGAAAGAGCTCTCTACTTACTGGGTCGGACAAGGAGTAGGTCTAATGAACGCAACGATATCGGCTAGTGATGTTGTTCAAGAATTCAAAGCAGAATTTATATCTGCGTACGAAAGACTTACTAATTTTGTAAATTAGGTTCTCTTAAAAAAGCTACAGATCCTATCCTGTAGCTTTTTTATTCAATAAATTTTGAATAAAGATCTTAATCCTCTCTTTCAGTACCAGAAAGAATTGTATGTAATCTTGCTTCTGATTTCTTTTAATTTCATAATAATGCCGTACAAACGTACTGTAAATTTTTAAATACATACAAATTTTCAAAGGTAAGTGAAATTAGATTTTCAATGGGTGAAATATGAAAATATGCATAGTTTTTGGTCATTTCAATACAAATGATTCTTTTAATGCAGCTATAAGAGATACTTTTATCGAAGAGGCTAAAAAAGTAGGTCACGAAATAGATTTAATAAATTTATATGATGAGGAAGAACAATTACCTTTTTATAGAAGTGATATTAATCCTCCGCCAAAATTAGTCTTAGATTATCGAGATAGACTTGAACAGTCTGATGCTATGTTTCTGATGGGTGCTTGTCACAATCTAAGAATGAATGTCATCATTGAAAATTGGATAGATTGGGTTTTGCATCCAACATGGTTTTTTTCTTACAAATCAATTTTTCCTGATAGTAAATTTTTTAAGAATTATGGCTATCCAGTCGCAGGAGCCATGAAGAACAAGATAGGAATTGTTTCAATATCCTATGGAGGACCGATGGTGAGTTATTTTAATTTTTCTTTCTTCAAAAACATACCTTTTAGAAGATTAAAAAAAACTGTTTTTCAACTAGGTGGTATGAAAACAAGATATTTAAGGTTTTTTTCGGTTTTACCAAACATGAATAAAAATGAATTTGATAAACACATGAAAAAAGTTAGAAAATTTGCTAGAACCTTATAAAAATAATATTTCTATTGGAGCTAAAGGTATTTATTAAAGAAGATCCCTAATAAATCAACAACATTTCTGCCTATAACTCTGTCCCCATCAAAAGCATGGCCTTCATCAGCATATATATGAAGCTCAGCAGTCCTATTATTTTTTTTAAGAATCTCATAAAAATCAGTTGTCTCGCTTAAAGGAACTGTTTGGTCTCCAGATCCATGTATTAACAAACAGGGAGGAAAATTTGATAAATCATATTTTATAGGACTTGCCTTTTCGTAATCTGCTGAAGTTGCATCATCTCCCATCATGAACGCAAAAGCATTAAATTTTCCTTCTGGAACTTCCTCTCTCACAAGAGTTGGCGGGTAAATTGCGCACACTGCCTTAACTTTACTATCAAACTCGTTGTGGCCACCCGCACCCTCAAAACTATCACTATCGACTGATGCCATTAGGGATAGATGACCTCCAGCAGAGTTGCCAGTAACTCCAATTCTGTCTGGATCGATATCATATTTTTCATGATTCGCTTTTAGATACCTTATAGCGCACTTAATATCTTCAAGATGAGATGGCCATTTGGCCTCTTGAGAGAGCCGATAAGAGGCACATAAGCAGACAAAACCCAGTCTAGATAATAAAATCCCATGTCCTCTTAATTGAGTTTTATCACCTTCCATCCATCCACCCCCATGAATAATTATAATTGCAGGTTTTTTTGAATTATTTTCTGGTGGAAAGAAGAGATCTGCAAGTAAGTCCCTATTACCGCCCTTACCAATGACAACATCATCTTGGATGGTTACAAGCTTTTTATTCTTATCCATTCAATTATGAGTTATTGATATTAATCCAGGTACCTTGCCGTTTTTTAAATCATCAAGAATTCCATTGATTTCTTCTGCAGGTTTACTTTCAACTGGGATAGGATCTATTTTTCCTTCTTTTACTAGCTCCATAAGCTCTTTCATTTCTTGATAGCTTCCCACATAAGTACCTACCAAGCTTCTTGCTCCTATCGTCAACAAAGGGAGTCGAAGGTTTATGGATCCACCAAATAAACCTGTGACAACATAAATGCCGCCTCTTCTGAGTAAGTTGTATCCAAAATTAACAGATGCCTCAGCTCCTACATAATCAACTATATATTTAGCTCCTCCACCGGTTAGCTGTTGAAGCTTTTCAAAGGCACCAACTTTTGTAGAATTGACAACTTCGGAGGCCCCAGCTGCTTTAGCTAATTCTAATTTTTCATCATCTATATCAACAATTATTGGATTTATATCAAAAGCTGCTTTCGCTATTTTTAAAGCTAACAAACCGAGTCCTCCAGCGCTCACGATTATCAGTGAATTGTCTCCTTTAACAGGATTAGCTCTTTTCAATGCACTGTAGGCTGTTAGACCTCTGCAAGCGTAGGATCCAGCTAAGTCATCCGGAGTATCACCAGCATCAAATAGATATTTTTCATCCGGAACTAAAACATATTCTCCGTAACCGCCCGCTGTATTGATACCGAGATTTTTTGAAGTCATAGGGCCGCAGTAATGTTCATTTCCACTGACGCACAAATCACAATCTCCGCAACCTATCCAAGGAAAAGCTACATATTTTTTGCCAATTTCAATTGACTTTGCTCCTTCGCCTTTCTCTACGACTTCGCCAAAAATTTCATGACCCATAGTCAATGGCTCAATGAGAGGTATTGGTAATTTACTCTCACCCCCAAGACTGAAAAAACCATCATGGATATGAACATCTGAATGACAGATACCACAAGAGGTTGTTTTAAGCAGGACTTCTTTTCCACTTGGAGAAGGTTTTTCCAATTCATTTGCAATTAGGGGTTTTCCGTTTTCTACCACCTGATAAGTTTTCATATATTTCTCCTATAAAAAAATACTAACATAATAATTTTTATCGCAAAACGAATGTAGAATTGGCCCTTGTAGTCAAATTTATGAAAGCAACTTTGGTTAATTGGATATTAGTTCTGTTTGTCAGCTTCAGTTGGGGTGCATCTTTTATGTTTACCAGATTGGCTGTGGATGAAATAGCACCAACTTATTTAGTTATTGCTAGACTCTTTTTAGCCAGTATTTTATTGGGTCCAATTTTCATAAGGATGAAAGATTTGATTCTTATGAGCAGAGAAATGCCCTCTATATTAATCCTCGGTATCATAAATGCTGCCTTACCATTCTTTCTTTATGCATACTCGGCACAAGATCTTAGCGCAGGGATGTTGTCTATCTTAAACGGTACATCACCTCTTTTTGCTTTGATAATTGCAATAACCCTTTTCAAACAAAATACTACCTTGTTACAAATTTTAGGCCTCGGTCTCGGGTTTGTTGGATTGCTAATATTTATTGGATTTAATCAACTCTCCTTTATTTTCTTTCCTGTATCTCTTTGTTTGATAGGCGCTTTTTGTTACGCCTATTCAAATAACATTCTTTTTAAGCTTAATCATATTAGATCCGCTGCTCTAGCATCTGTAACGATGATTTCTGGATTCTTTTTTTCCTTGCCTTTAATTTTCATGGAAACTTCGGAGTTTTCGTTAAACCTATCGCCACAAATAATTTTCGCTATTTTTTTTCTTGGGCTTGTCTCTACAGGAATATCCTTCATAGCATACGTAGTGCTTCTTCAAAGATCCTCTCCTGTTCAAGCTTCTTCTATTATATTTTTAGTGCCAGTAACAGGAATATTTTGGGGGGCTGTTTTTTTAGGTGAAGCTATCACTAGAAATGTTTTAATGGGAGCAGCCTTTATTTTGGTTGGCATTGCCCTAACAAACCTCTTCAAGCCTAAAGAATTATTTAAGGACGTCTAATTGATTCCACTAGGCTCACTACTGATTGTGGTGGAGCATTAGAAGCTCGTGTTATGATCAACATCAAGGCAAAATTAATTGCCATGCCAACTACACCGATTCCCTCTGGTGATATTCCTAAGAGCCAAAATTCAGAGCTGTTTAGTTCTGGAGAAATGAATTTAAAAAAAACAATATAACTAAAAGTAAAAACTAATCCTGCAATCATGCCTGTTATAGCAGCTTCCTTAGTAGTTTTTTTTGAAAATATTCCCATAAACAAAACTGGAAAAAGGGTTGATGCGGCTAGCCCAAATGCAAATGCAACTACTTGAGCTACAAATGCAGGCGGATAAATTCCAAGAAAGCCGGCCAATAAAATAGTTAACGCAGCAGCAATTCTTGCAAATGTGAGTTCTTGTTTTTCAGATATTCTTGGCGTGAACGTCTGCTTTAAAAGGTCATGAGATATAGCTGATGAAATTACCAATAATAATCCAGCAGTTGTTGATAAAGCCGCTGCTAAACCCCCAGCAGCTACCAAAGCAATTACCCAAACAGGTAAATTAGCGATTTCAGGATTAGCCAAAACAATAATATCCCGATCCAAATAAACTTCATTTGTATTTGAGTCGTCTGACATGTTGGTCAGCAATCTTTGCCCAAATTCTCCTCTATCACCCGAATAATTTGGTTTATTTCCTTCAAAAGGACTTCCTGGGGAATATTGCATTTTTCCATCTTGATTTTTATCAGTCCATGAAATCAAACCAATGTTCTCCCAATTTTTAAACCAAGAAGGAGCATCTTCATAAAAAGTATTTTGAACAGAATCCACAAAATTTAATCTTGCGAAGGAAGCAACTGCTGGGGCAGTGGTATAAAGGATTGCAATGAATACCAGTGCATATCCAGCTGATCTTCTTGCAGCCTGCATATCGGGGACTGTAAAAAATCTTACAATAACGTGAGGGAGGCCACATGTTCCAAACATCAATGCTGCTGTTATGCAAAAAACATCGATCATGCTTTTAGAATATTCTGTATATGGAGCAAATCCTAAATCCACCAAGGTTTTATCTAATTTATCTATTAAATAAATATCACTTCCAAGTAACTTATCCCCAAAGCCCAGCTGCGGGAAGGGATTATCAGTCAAAATAATTGAAAGAAATATTGCAGGAACTAGATAGGCAAATATCATCACGCAGTATTGTGCTACTTGCGTGTAGGTAATGCCTTTCATGCCTCCAAGGACTGCATATATAAAAACAATCCCCATTCCGATTATCACACCCATTTCTATTTCTACTTCTAGAAATCTAGAAAAAACTATTCCGACCCCTCGCATTTGACCAGCTATGTAGATAAAAGAGATGAATATCAAACAGATCACTGAGACTACTCTTGCTACGTTTGAGTAGTATCTCTCTCCTATAAAATCAGGAACAGTATATTTTCCATATTTTCTTAAATAGGGCGCCAACAAAAGTGCTAGAAGGACATATCCTCCTGTCCATCCCATAAGATAAACAGAACCATCTCGACCAAGGAAGGCTATCAATCCTGCCATTGATAAAAAAGAAGATGCTGACATCCAGTCAGCAGCCGTAGCCATTCCATTTGCTACTGGATTGACTCCTTTCCCAGCTACATAAAATTCATTCGTTGATTTAGCTCGAGAAGCTACAGCTATTCCAATATAAAGAGCAAAACTGAGTCCTACAAACAGATAAGTAAGAGTTTGAGCTTCCATTAATCCTTTTCCTCATTTTCTAACTTTTCAATCAAAAACGAATAAGAAAAAATTATAATAATGAAAGTATAAATACTTCCTTGTTGTGAAAACCAAAAGCCTAATTCAAAGCCACCGATTTTAATGAAAGATATTTGTTCAGAAAAAAGGATTCCGAGCCCGAAGGAACAGAAAAACCAAAAAAATAACAAAGATGATAAAAGAACTAAATTCTTTTGCCAAAAGCTCATTGAGTTATTTTAGGTTAACTTGATGCTTTAACAACCCAAGTAGCACTTTCGAACTCTAGGCCTTGGCTATTCTTATGGGATTCATACACTTCAGCTAACTCATTAACGATAGGTTCCTTTTCTGCATCACTCATTCCTTGAAGAGCATTACTAATAATGGGATTCAATGCCATGAAGTCTTTAGCTGCATCGTAAGAGGATTTATTGGGAAACAAGTAAATTTTTTCTACATTATTATCTATAGAATAATTACTGAAACCAGAGCTTTTTAAAATTTCCTCAAGATAGATTTCTTCTTCAAAGGCAAAAGGGCTAGGCGCTCTAGGTTGTGCAGGAGGTAAATCAAAGTATTTTTTTAAAATCCCTATGGGTTTTGTATGCCAAGGATTTTTACTAGGATGTTGCCAACAAACGAAGGAAAAACTTCCATCAGTTTTTAAGGTTTTCTTCAAATTTTTGAAACTCGAGATTGGATCAGTGAAAAACATGACGCCAAAACGGGAAAATAAATGATCGTATTGATCATCAAGCTCATGTTCTTGAACATCTTTATTGATAATCGAAATATTGGTTTTATTATTTTCGATAGCAAGCTCAAGAGTTCTAGCTAACATGGGGACAGAAATATCTAATCCAGTAACTCTTCCTTCAGGACCTACTTTATCGGATAGTAAAAGTGTTGTGGTTCCTGTTCCACAACCAACATCTAATATGGAATCACCTTTTTGAATATCTAAACTATCGATAGCTTTTTTCCCTAAGGGATTTAGCATGGTATCCATTTCAAATTGTTTATCGACCCAATAGTCGCCACCACCACCAGACCAGAATTCAATTTGTTGTTTATTAGCTGACATTAGAAATAATTAATATGATATTTTCAGAAAATTATAATGTCACATCATAAATACTTTTCTGATACTTTAGAGTGCATAATCTTAGAAGTTTTAGTCTCTTATAAAGTTGTTTATAAACTGCTTCTGTATTAATTTAGTTATATTCGAAAGAGGAAAAAATGAATCTACGTTACATATCTTATTTGCTTTTTATGGTCTTAATAAACTCAGGAGTTAATGCACAAGCTACTGAAAAGCTTGAACCAGTTGCAAAAAAGGGCCAAGTAATTGTCATTTATCGGAGTCCATGCCCTAGTGGAAAAACCAAAGCTGCTATGAAAAAGATTGAAGAAATAATTAGCTACGAAAGAAAGAATAGCCCAGTTAGCTACTCATCTTCACCGGGTAATTGGGAAGATGGTCAAGTTGGCGCTGTCGATTTGCATGCATCACAAAATGCAATGGAAATGGCCTTTGCTTGGCAAGAATCAGATAAAAAATGGTCGAAAATGTATGATGATGTTGCAAAAATTTGTGGCACGACTATCGAAGATTTCCATGTCCACATGCTTACAGCTTATTGAATAAATTCTATTGATTGATCTGCATTGGGGTCTTTTATAAAAAACTGTTTGTAGATTCAATAAGCAACTCTCGTATTTCTTTTTCAAAAGCTGAGTGACCTGAAAAAGGTGCTATTTTTAACTCTGCTTCTGGCCACTTGCTGCTGAGTTCATAGGCCGTAGTAGGCGGACAGACCACATCGTATCGTCCTTGAACTATGATGCAGGGAATGTGCCTAATCTTATCAATGTTATCAAGGAGTTGATTTTCATGATCTAAAAATCCCTTATTAACAAAATAATGATTTTCAATAAGTGCAAACGCTAAAGCAAATTCTGCATTGATAGATTCCTTAACCGCTCCAGGATTATGGTTTATGTAGCTAGTTGAAGCTTCCCATTTCGACCAAGCTCTTGCAGCTGAGAGCTTTTTTTCTTTATCTTCTCCATTGAATATTTTTCTGTAAGCTTCCATCAGATTGGATCTTTCCTCTGGCTGAATTTCATCTAAAAATCCTTGCCAAGCTTCAGGGTAAATCTCACTCGCGCCATATTGATAGAACCATTCCAGTTCTTTTTGACGAAGCATGAAAATACCTCTCAGGATTAATTCAGAAACTCTTTCAGGGAATTTTTGTGCGTAAGCCAAAGACAGCGTGCTTCCCCAAGAACCTCCAAAAATAAGCCATTTTTCAATTTCAAGCTTTTCTCTAATAGATTCAATGTCATCGACTAAGTGCCAAGTTGTATTATCCTCGAGGAAGGCATGAGGTTTGCTTCTCCCGCACCCTCTTTGATCAAAAACAACAATTCGATATTTTTTTGGATTAAAAAAACGTCTTGAAAGTGTTCCGCCACCTCCGCCCGGTCCCCCATGTAGAAAAATGGCTGGCTTGCCTTTTGGATTTCCTGATTGCTCATAATATATCTCATGGATGCCTTTTTTTATAAAACCGGAATCAAAAGGTTCAATCGAAGGAAACAATTTATTTTTTTTACTAAAAAATGCCATTATGTTTTATATTAAATTTAGAAAACAAAAATAGAAAGTTTATTTAATAAAAACTTATGAAGACTTGGGCGGCAGAAGCATTGAACACAGCTCCGGATTCAAAAAATGAAATCCACGGAGATAAGCTTGCAAAGGAATTTGGTTTCAGGGGCGGGCTAGTTCCTGGAGTGACCATCTCCGCTTATCTATTACATCCCGTTATAGAAAAATGGGGAATAGAGTGGCTTAATAACGGTTATGCAAAATGCATAATTACTTCACCGTTGTACGATAAAGAAAAATTTGAAGTAATTTCTGAAGAAGTTTCGGAAGAAAAAATACTTACCACACTTAATAAAAGCGATCAGATCATTAGTGCAAATGCTGAAGCTGCACTTTCAAAGAATTCTCCAAAACCTCCAAAACGTAGAGGAGATAAAATCGCATCTGAGAATTATGTAGGGCCTCAAGCGTCAAAAGATATTTGGGACAAGCTTAAAAGGGAAGGGTGTTTTTCTTTTCGATATCTTTGGGGCGGAGAAAATCCCTTAATTTATTTACGCGATCCAAATCAACTTCCTGATCTGCTGAATCCAAAAAAAGAGGGTTTTGCAAATTTATGTTTTCTTTTGGGATGTTCAAACTGGATTCTTGCGAGTAATGCATACATGAATCCTTGGATACATCTTCAAACGACATCTCATAATTTCAAGGCAGTCCCAATGGAGACGTCATTGATTGCAGAAATGCAGATTAAAGATTGTTATGACAAAAAAGGGCATGAATTCATAGATGTCGATGTAAATCTTTTCAACGAACATAATGATGAATGCATTATGATAATAAATCTCTTAGCAATATATAAAGTAAGAGGAGCTTAATAATTGAGAGAAGTGGGGGGAGAATGACTAAAGAATCATGGTTTTTGATTTTAACGGCAATTGGTGTTGCTCTGGTTTCTCTGGGATACGGAGTAAATCCAAAGCTTGGGATGCCCTTGCTATATGGGATTGATATAGAAAGCGTTAACCAAATAAATATGTACAGAGCCATCATGGGCTTATATTTAGCTATTTCTTTGTACTGGATAATTGGAGCCCTTAATGAGAATGTTAAATTATCCGCCCTCTGGAGTATGTTCATATTTATGATGGGTATAGGATCCGGAAGGATAATCAGTGTTTACTTGGATGGCACTCCTTCAACTATTTTTATCCTTTTCCTATCCATTGAAATAATTTCCGCAGTTTTTTGCTTATTTTTTATCTCTAGATTGAACAAGGAAGTCGAAACTTAGCTAAAATAAAAACTATGGAGCTTTCTAAAAAAAATTCAAATCTTCATTATGTTCAAGCCGGTAAAGGTGATCCTTTGGTCTTTTTACATGGATTTCCTGATTGTGCATTTAATTATAAAGACCAGATTCAGTTTTTTAGTGACAATGGTTTTGAAGTCTACGTTCCATTAATGCCTGGTTATCACGAGGGCGATCAAGAGCTAGATACTTACCAAAGTTTAAAAATAGCTGAGGAACTATCAACATTCATTAATTCTGTTACAGACAAGCCTATTAATTTATTTGGCCATGATTGGGGAGCTTCAGCAGCTTACGGAATAGCTAACTTAATACCTGAGAAGGTAGCTAAACTAATTACTGCTTCTGTCCCTTACGGCCCTGCTCTGACCAGCGCATTTTTACTTGATGGAGATCAACAAAGAAAATCTTGGTATATGTTTTTTTTCCAATTGGAAATTGCTGAGATGGCTGTTGAGGCGAACGATTATGAATATATCAAGAGACTGTGGCGAGAATGGTCGCCTAATTGGTCTGATTACGAAAGCTATGCTCTAGAGGCAATAAATGTTTTATCAAAGCCTGGTGTCTTAACCAGAGCTCTCAAATATTACCGCAGCACTTTTCAATCGGAATTACAGAGTGAAAGGTTGAATAATTTACAAATGACCTTTACCAATAAATTTAAGATGCCTGCGCTTTATCTTCACGGAAAAAATGATGGATGCATTGCTTCTGAGCTCTCAGCTGGGATGGAAGAAAGTTTTGAAAATCTAAAATTACTTGAGATTGAAGATTGCGGTCATTTTTTGCATCTTGAGAAGCCAGATGAGATTAATAAAATTTTGTTAGATTTTCTTAAATCTTAACTTTTGGCTACGTGGAAAAAATATCAACAGATTATTTAGTTGTCGGTAGTGGCGCCATGGGAATGGCGTTTACAGACGTTCTGCTAGCTGAAACTAAGGCAAACATAACAATCATTGATAAACATCATCAACCTGGAGGACATTGGAATGACGCCTATCCGTTTGTTAGATTGCATCAACCTTCAGCCTTCTATGGAGTTAATTCAAAAAAATTGGGTAATAATTCAATTGATTCCACTGGACTTAATAAGGGACTTTATGAATTAGCAACAAACAGCGAAGTTTGCGGATACTTTGATCAAGTCATGCAAAGACAATTTATTGCTTCTGGGAGAGTGCAATACTTCCCAAGTTGTGAATATCTAGGAAATGGCAGATTTGTATCTCTGATATCAAAAGATGAATACCAAGCAACATTTAAAAAAGAAGTGGACTCCACTTATATGAATGTCATGGTCCCATCAAAAAGACCTCCGCCATTCAAAATAGAAGGAGAGGCCAATTGTACTGCTATAAATGGATTGCCGGATTTAAAACAGCAATATAGTGATTTCGTGATAATAGGAGCTGGAAAAACTGCTATAGACGCAATTCTTTTTCTTTTAAAAAATGGAGTTAAGCCTGATTCTATCAAATGGATAATGCCCAGAGACTCTTGGATATTAGATAGATCGCATATCCAACCCACGCTAGAATCAGTTGGTAAATTGTTTACCAATCAAATTATCCCAGGAGCTGAATCTAAAAGCATTGATGACTTTTTTGAGAGAGTTTCTAAAGCCGGAGGTCTGCTTAGAATTGATGAAAACATTAAGCCAACCATGTATCGATGTAGCACAGTAACTAAGTCTGAGTTGAAAGAACTTAGACGTATAAAAAATGTTGTCAGAAAAGGAAGAGTAAAAATTATTAATGACAAAGAAATCTTACTTGATGGAGGTTCTATTCCAACAACTTTGGAAACATTACACATAGATTGTGCTGGAGATGGTCTTGCAAAAAGACCGCCAAAAAAAATTTTTAGTTCAAGAAAAATAACTCTTCAGTCGGTTCGTACTTGTCAGCAAGTTTTTTCAGCAGCATTACTTGGCTTTGTTGAAGCTTCATTTGAGGAAGATGAAAAGAAAAATGAGTTATGCAAGCCCGTTCCTCACCCCAATTCAGACATAGATTTTTTGAGAAATACTATAGCGGATGCCTTGAATCAAGAAAGCTGGATAAATGAACCAATTTTGAGTAGATGGCTTGAAGAAAGTAGACTCAATCCTCAAAGCCATATACTGAAAGGGAGTTTTGCTTTTAAGGTTCTTTCTATAATAAATAAAATACCTTTTATACAATTATCTAATAGCGCCCTTGAAGCCCAAGCTAGAGCTCAAGAAACTATCAAGCAATTATTAGAAACTGAGGAAGTGGATAACTATACGAATTCAAACAAAATCAATTGAATATAATATCTTGAATTTCTTCTTTGACTTGTTTCGAAATTAAAGGTTGAGCATTAATGTTGGGATGAATTCCATCTGGCTGCATTAGATCATCCGAAAGAGCAACATTTTCCAGCATGAATGAAATCAATTTTGCATTCGTTTCTGAAGCAACTTCAGAATAAATGTTTTCAAAAGCATCAATATATTTTTTTCCGTAATTTGGAGGAATCTTAATCTGCATAATTATCGGAATTGATTGTTTACTTGAGATTATTGAAACTATCTTTAACAAGTTCTGTTTTATCCTCGAGATTGGATAACCACGTAAGGCATCATTTCCACCTAATTCCACTAAAACAAAGTCAGGTTCATGCATATTTAGATCGCTGCTTATACGAGATAGTCCTCCAGAAGTAGTATCTCCAGAAATACTAGAATTAATGATCTTCAAATTTTTTCCTTCCTTTGAAAAGGAACTTTTCATTAAGGTCGTCCAATTTTGAGATTCTTTAATTCCAAATCCGGCAGAGATGCTGTCACCTAAAATCAAAAGCTTCTTATCATCTGCAATGATAGAATTGGAGAAAATCAAAACAAAAATAAATAATTTTTTGTATCTGGAAATTTCAGGGAAACTCATTTAGTGATTATAAAAGCAAGAAATTTGTCAAAAAAGGTTATTTTTAACGGCGAAGATATAAATATTTTAGACAATATTGATTTAGATATTTCTTCAAATACTTCGCTTGCAGTGGTCGGTCCGTCAGGATCGGGTAAATCAACTCTCTTGGGCCTTCTCGCTGGGCTGGATTCTCCTACGGGAGGGGAAATATTCTTTGACGACATGCCTCTTCATTCCATGTCTGAAGATAGCCGCTCAAAAATTAGAAAAGAATCCGTTGCTTTTGTTTTTCAGAATTTTGAGCTGTTAGCAGGATTAACTGCTTTGGAGAATGTCATGCTTCCTTTAGAAATGAAAAATAATGGAAGAGCCAGACAGATTGCTGAAAAATATCTGAAGAAAGTGGATATGCTCAATAGGACGATGCACTATCCTCAGCAGCTGTCGGGAGGCGAACAGCAAAGAGTTGCTATTGCCAGAGCATTTGCGTGCGAAGCAAAGGTTTTATTTTGTGATGAGCCAACCGGAAATCTAGATTCATCAAACAGTAAGATGATTTCAGATTTACTCTTCGATGTTTTTAACGAATCAAGCACTGCTCTTATCATTGTCACTCATGACGAAGATTTAGCCGACCGATGCGATCAAAAAATTAGACTCATTGATGGAAAAATTCTATGAATGTTGTTTCCTTATCTTTAAAAATTTTCTTTCGGGAGTTCAAGTCTGGGCAATTACTGTTAATGTTTCTTTCTTTAACTCTAGCTGTTGCAATAGTTGCTTCTATCACTCTGTTCACCGATAGACTGGATCGCTCTTTGATAGCAGAGTCTCAAGTGTTTTTAGGAGGAGACCTAAAATTTGAAACAAGCGATGCAATAGAAGAATCTAATATTCCAAATTTCGAAGGACAATTTGCGAAAATTTATGAATTCGGAAGCGTAGTCTCCAACGCAGATAACTTTCAATTAGCAGCAATAAAATCAGTTGAAGAGCCTTATCCAATTGCTGGCCAACTAGAAATCATTAATGAAAGCTCAGAATTAGAAACTTTCACTTCACCACCTAATCAAGGAGAAATTTGGCTAGACGGACGTTTAGCTGGACTTCTAGATATTTCCATTGGTGACCAAGTTGATCTAGGATCTGCTGCTCTTATTTATTCTGGAACTATTTCTTCTGAGGCAGATCGTGGAACCGGTTCCTTTGCTTTTGCTCCAAAAGCTATTATGAATTCTGCCGATTTAGAATCGACTCAACTCATTCGGTCTGGCTCTAGAGTCCGTTACACCTATTTATTTACCTCGTCAAAAGAAGATATCGATAAGTTAGAACAGTATTTCCAAAATATTAAACGGCCCGGGGATGATATTTTAACTCCTCAGAACAAGGAGACTCCTTTGGGCAGGGCCATTGATAGAGCTTCCAATTTTTTTCTACTAGGCGCTTTGTTAGCAATTATTTTATCTTCGCTGGCAATTGCAATTTCATCCTTTCAATTCACCAGGAGACACACTGAATACGTCGCCATCTTTAAAGCATTAGGCTTTCAACCGAAAGAAATCCGAATTACTTATTTACTGATCTTTACTTTCGTAGCTATATTTTCAATTCTCTCTGGTATAGCTACAGGATGGATTGTTCAACTTTCTTTTTTAAGTCTTCTTAAGGAATATTTTCCTGCCAACTTGCCTCTACCTGGCCTTAATCCTTATTTTATATCAATAGTCACAGCTTTCACGTGTTTGCTTGGTTTTGCATACCCCATGTTGAGAAATTTATTTGAGTTATCTCCAAATACAATCTTAAGAAAGACCGCTAGCAATACAGGAAATTTTTTATCGATTGTTTATTCTCTAAGTGGACTTCTAGCTTTTTACTTCTTAATAGTTTTTTTCATCAGAGATTTTTACATCACAAATATTATTTTCTTCTCAATATTGGCTTTCGCTCTTTTTATTTTTGGCTTGATTTACCTTATTTTTTCATTTATTAAACCCTTGGGTCTCAATCCACTGAAAACCTTTAAGATGATTGCTTTTGAATTAAGCCGCAGAAAACTTTTTAATTCATTGCAGATAGTTTCCATAACAGTAGCGATAGCTTTGAGCTTAATTGCTTACTCTTCATCAACTAATATCATCTCTTCTTGGGAGAATTCTTTACCTGAAAAAGCTCCAAATAACTTCATCTTTAACTTGTTTGATGATGAAAAGGAAAATCTAAAAGATTTTCTAGAATCAAGAGATATTGAGTTACTTCCTATCTATCCTGTGACAAGCGCAAGGTTTTTTAGAGTCGGAGAAGGTGAGGACATTGATCGAACCTTCAATTTTACGTGGATGGAAGAATTACCCGAGGGTAATAAAATTGTTTCAGGAGAGTGGTTTAATCAGTCAAGCAATGGAGTTTCTATTTCAATTGAAATAGCAGAAAGATATAACTTAAAGCTCAACGATGAAATAGAAATTGACGTAGCAGGAAAAAGAATCAGTAGCTTTATTCAAAGCATAAGAGAAGTAAATTGGGAGAACTTTAGCCCTAATTTTTTTGCTATCGGTAATACAGAGGACTTTTCTGATTTATCTCCTACGTACATCACTTCTTTTCATGTTCCTGAAAACAAAAAAATGGTTACTACAGAGCTTGTAAAACAATTTCCGACTAGCTCTGTCATTTCTCTTGAAAATTTAATTCAAGAAATTCAATCAATTATTTCTAAAGTTTCGCAAGCTTTGACTCTTATTTTAGGACTAACTCTACTGTCAGCTTTATTTCTAATGTTGGCTACGATCCAAGAAAGCTATAAGCAAAGAGAGAAACAGAATGCCATTTTAAAAACTTTAGGTTTAAACAGAACCATCATGCAAAAAAATACTTTTTTGGAGTATTTAACCATCGGATTATTCGCTGGAGGATTAGGAGGTCTGCTTGCCTTGATTGCGACATATTTGATAGAAACGTTGGTTTTTGAAATAGATCCGACCGTTTATTGGGATATTCTTTTACTGGGAATTTTAAGTGCGGTAGTCATCATAGGAATTATTTCGGCAATTTTTACATTTTATCTTTCCACAAAAACTCCAAAGGATGTTTTCAGTAGAGTTTCATGAGCTCAAGCGTCAAATCAGGTCCAATTCCAGCTGGTCGTCTTCAAAGAGGAAGCTCTAGCTCAGACAATCATATTTCAAAGTTCCGTCAGGTTCTTATCAGGCATGGTTTGACCATGACTGTGATAGCAGTTATTTGTCTCTTCGCACCATTCATTTTGGATGGTTTTAATTCTTCTTTAGATAAGTTTTTTATTTTACCTTCAAGATATTTTGTATGGTTTTTAGGTGTAGCTTTATTTATCTTTGGGTATTTAAAATTCACCAAAAAATATCTCAATGTGCGTCAAATTGCTTGGATTAGTTATCTATTCCTAATTTCAGTTTTTGAGGAAATTGGTTTTAGGCTTGGATTACCGCTTCTTTTTACCTCTGAATTCATTGGCATAGACACTTTTTGGATAGGCGTTATTCTGAGTAATTTAATATTCGCATCAATTCATTACTTCACGCTGCGTTGGAAAATCACAGCATGTGTATTCACATTTTTAGGCGGCATGGGCTTTAGTCGACTTTTTTCGGTAACAGACGATTTGGCTTTAGTGATATTGATTCATTGGGCTGTAACTTTTTTAAACACACCATCTGCTCCAAAAGGTTTGAATAATTTAAATTTAAAAAATTAATTTAATAAAAAGCTTTTTGATCCTTTTTTCTGCTTGAAGATTCATTGACATCATAAATGTCATTATTTTAAGGTTTATTCATGAGTCGCTCGCTATCGGTTATCTTATTAATAGTTGCAATTTCCATTGCTTCAATTTTTTACCTATCAAATCAAAAACCTGAAATAAATTACGATAGATTTAATCTAGTTTCTCCAGGGATTTTAAGAACTCCTGATGAGAGATTTAAAAATTTAAAAGATTACCCTTTCAAAGAAAATTACATGACGATTGAGGATACAAGAATTCATTATCTTGATGAAGGACCAAAAAATGGAGAGATTATTTATCTTCTTCATGGGGAGCCGGCATGGAGTTATTTATTTAGAAAAATGATTCCTGTTCTGGTTGATGCAGGTTATCGAGTTATCGCACCGGACATGGTCGGTTTTGGAAAATCTGACAAATATATCTCCGTGGAAGACTACACCCATCAAATGCATGTAGATAAGATGACTCAATTGATAGTGGAGTTAGACCTGCAAAACATCACAGCACATGTGCATGATTGGGGTGGGCTTGTTGGACTTAGAGTTGTTGCTGAAGAGCCGGATAGATTCTCTAGAATTATTGCTTCAAATACTTCCTTGATAGCTACTGGAAGGGGTCTTCTTAATGATATGTTTAGTTTCATAGCTTATCCTCTTTTTAAATTTGCAATATGGTTTCAAGGACCAGCAACTTGGGAAGAATTTATTGGTGGCAGTGGATTTGCAGGGTGGATAAGGTATTCAAAATCAACTGATAATATTGACATTGGCGGCATTATGCAGATTCTTGGTACTGTTTCAGAAAGTGAAAGAGTTGGATATGAAGCTCCTTATCCCAATGCAACCTATAAAGCGGGAGCTCAAATATTTCCTTATTTAATTCCAAGTGAATTAAGAAAAAATGAAAAAGCTTACAGGGATGTTTTTGAGAAATGGGATAAACCGTTTTTAATTGCCAACAGTGATAATGATCCCGTCACAAGTAACAATCCTAGGTTGGTAGAGATGCTAAAAAGGGTGCCAACAGCTGAAGAGATCGTCATTAAAGGACCCGGCCATTTTATTCAAGAGGAAGCAGGTCCTGAATACGCCCAATTAATAATTGATTTTATAAACGGGAATCCTAAAGGCTTTGCAATGGAAAAAAAATTAGATAACTTTTTGAAATTAGACTAACTAAAGAATCACCCTCTCATGATTTTTGCTATGAATATCAGGAATACTTTCGCTGAAAATAATTTTCCGATTGAAATTAAGTGTATTGCTGATCTTGAATAAAACTTAATCGATATCAACAACTTTTTTCTTGTGCAATCTAGTTTCAGCTAATAAATCGCTCATGTACTCTTGAAAGAATATGATTTTTTTTTCTTTCAACCTCATTACCATTGCGTAGTTATTGTTGTATTCTCCATTTATACCATCTGCTTCTCCCTCAATAGTAAAAACGACCATATCTCCACCAGCTATTCTGTTAGTTATGTTTAGAGTGATGCCATTGGGCAAAACTGCAGGTATAACCTCGTTCAACCAGATTGATTCATAAGTTTCTTTGTTATATTTCTTACAAATCTCACAGATGCCCATAAATTCAAATTCAAAATCTTCATGAATTAATTCCATCGCTACTTCTGGATTGGATAAAATATTAGCCCAGAAACTATCTACAACTTTTAAATTTTGTTCTTCAAGTTTATGACCATCAGCCATTATGATTGAAGGCAATACAAACAGAATTAAAAAAAATATCTTTAAAAACTTCATAGCACATCCTTGTCTTAGAGATATAAGATATCATGAAAGAAACCCGAATAGAAAATGGTGCCCAGAGGTGGAATCGAACCACCGACACAAGGATTTTCAGTCCTTTGCTCTACCAACTGAGCTATCTGGGCAATCGAGCGCACAATATTAGAAGAATCGTAAGTTAAGCGCAATCGATTAATCGATAGAAATCAGAATATTTGAAGTATTATTAACAGGGGATGAATTCGGAAACTTTAACAAACCGAGTAAGGGCAGGATACGGTATTGGCGACTACGCCATTTGCCTTTATTGGAGCGGTATTGGTCTTTATCTTTTATATTTCTATACCGACGTAGTTGGCATTTCACCCATTCTAGCTGGCTGGATTTATGCTCTAGGGATTGGCTGGGATGCGATCACCGACCCGTTCATGGGTTACTTAGCCGAAAGGACCAAGACCAAAATGGGCAGCTATCGTCCCTTTATATATTATGGATTGATACCTTTAGCCTTATCGTTTGTTTTGCTCTTTTGGATGCCTCCTTTTGAAGGAACTACTCTGTTTTTATTCTTGATTCTAGTTAATTTAATTCACAGAAGTTGCTTCACCATTGTTAGTGTTCCTTACTCATCATTGACAGCTAGAATTACCAACGACAGCAATGAGCGCACAAAATTAACGACCGCAAGAATGATAAGTGCTTCTTTTGGAACGCTTTCAATGTCTGCTTTAGCGTTTCCGTTGATTGCATATTTTGGCGGAGCCGATGAGGCTTTTGGTTTTCTTTGGCTCGCAATAATCTCTGGTTTGATTGCTATTGCTCTATTATCTGTAACGGTTTATTCAGTTCGCGAGAAGGTCGATGAAATAGTTACCTCCAATCTTCCCAACTTTGTATCAATTACCAAAACCGTGGCAACCAATTATCCTTTTTGGATAGTTTTCGGCTGCATTCTCATCTTAGGTTCAACTGGTGTCATGTTTAACAAAAATTTGATTTATTTTGTTAAGTACGGACTAGAACTGCATGAATATCAGGGATTGATCCTAGGAGTAAGTTCCGGCGCCTCGTTTTTATCTTTACCTTTTTGGGCGTATTTGGCATTAAAAATTGGAAAAAGGGAGACCTGGTTAATTTCAATGACAATCGCTTTCATTGGTCTTTTATTATTTTTCTATTATCCAATTGCTTCTTTAGATGAGCTATTGATCCTTTTAGCACTGATCGGAGTTGGAAATGGGGCTGGAGGGGTTCTCTTTTGGTCAATGTTGCCTGATACAGTTGAATACGGCGAGTGGAAAAGCGGTATCAGAACCGAATCATCTCTTTATGGTTTTATGACATTTGCACAAAAATCTTCGATAGCTGTTGCGGCTTTAATCTTAGGATTTTTATTATCGGGCATAGGGTTTGAACCCAACCAAATTCAATCAGAAGAAACCATATCTGGAATGAAGTTTATGATGAGTTGGATACCTATCTGCGGAATTATAATTAGTCTAGTATTGATGTACTTTTACCCAATAAGCACAAAGTTTCATGGCGAGCTTTTACAGAGAATAAAAGAGAGGAACGCATAATGTCTAAACCAAAAGTAAAATGGGGGATCATTGCAGCCGGAAGCATAGCTAACTCCTTTGCTCATTCAATCAAATATTCAGAAAACTCTGAACTCAAAAGTGTTCTTGGAAGAAACGAGGAAAAGGTAAATGCTTTTGCGGAAAAACATCAAATACAATCGTTTACTGACCAAGAATCTTTTTTTGATTTTGGAATTGATGCTGTTTACGTAGCTACGCCACACGACACACACTTTCATTTCTCCATGGAGGCAATAAACAGATCCTTACACGTTTTATGCGAAAAGCCGCTTACGGTTAATTCTACCGAAGCCATGGTTCTTATGAATGAGGCTAAAAAGCAAAAGGTCTTTTTAATGGAAGCATTCATGTACAGGACGCATCCCCAAACTCATGAGATTTTAAAATCAGTGAAAGAACACTTTCAAGATAATAAGGTTCTTATTTCCAGTTCATTTGGTTTCAATGCTCCGGTTCCAGAAGATCACAGATTAAGAAACCCTGACTTAGCGGGTGGCGCTATCTTGGATGTAGGTTGTTACCCTCTATCCATGGCCAGACTTATAGCCGGCACCATTGATGGCAAGCCTTTCCTTGACCCAATCAGCATGGAAGTATCCGGTGAATTAGATTCCACAGGTGTAGACGCAGACTCAACAGCAAAGATTACCTTTAATGACAAAATTCAGGCGGAAATTAAAACTGCCATTGTTAACGAATATGCAAATGACTTGATCATAGAATCAAGTGATTCAAAACTAGAAGTTTCTCAACCTTGGCATTGCGGTCAATTTCAGGACGGGAAATCTTCCATTAAATTAACTTTAAATAATAAGGAATCTGAAATTCCCATTGTTGACGACGTTGGTTTATTTACTCGAGAAATTAATGAAGCATCTGATTGCATTCTTCAAGGAAATTTAGAATCTGAAGCGATGTCTCACAAAGATACTTTTGGGAACATGCTGTGGTTAGAAAGATGGTACGTTGAAACTGGCGTTAAGTATCCTCAAAACACCCCGCAAAGTTCACCAATATTTAGTTACGACTATTCAGCTGTTGAAAATATAAAGAAATCAGCCTTTGAAGAGATTTCTAAAGAAGGCTCTCGAATAGTATTTGGTTGTGATAATCAAACCTCTCAACTTCATGCTTCCACAATGTTTGATCATTTTTATTCAAACGGAGGCAATATTTTTGATACTGCCTACATCTATAATTTTGGAAAATCTGACAAATACCTCGGCGAGTGGATTAAAAATAACGACTTGTCTGAAGATGTAATTGTGCTGGGCAAGGGGGCGCATACTCCTGATTGTGAACCTCAGTTTATAAAGCCACAATTAGAAGAATCACTCGATAGACTCATGCTTGATCGCATGGATATATATTGTTTGCACAGAGATAATGCAGATATCCCAAGCGGTGAATTTATTGATGCTCTTAATGAAGTTCGTGATGAAGGACTCATATCTTATCTTGGCGCATCAAATTGGACCTTAGAAAGATTCAGTGAGGCTAATGAATTTGCGCAGAACAACGATAAAGTAGGGTTCAAAGTTTTGAGCAACAATTTTAGTTTAGCCAACATGAACGAACCAGTTTGGCCAGGTTGTGTCCACTGTCATGATGAATTCCTAGACTATTTAATTGAGAACGACATTTTTCTTTTTCCTTGGTCGAGTCAAGCTAGAGGTTTTTTCCTAGAAAAAGACCTTTTTCCAAAAGCTGAGCATTTTGCTAATCCCACTCTGGAAGAGGAAAAAAGAGTCTGGCACAGCAAAGCAAATCTATCAAGAAGAGATAAATGTTTTGAACTTGCAGAACAATTAGGTTGTCTTCCCATTGAATTAGCGCTTGCCTATGTATTGAATAAACATCCAAACATATTTCCACTAGTTGGACCAAGATCGATATACGAGTCGGAAAGCTGCATGCAGTCTTTAAAGATAAATTTGAGCGAAGATCAGCTGGATTGGCTAATTTCCTAGCGTAATAGTTTCTCTAAGCTCTATTTTTTGTGAAGAAGATCCTATTTCAATCGAATAACTACCAGGTCTTATTTTCCAATCCTTATCTTTAACATCCCAATGAGAGAAGTTTCTAGCATTAAGGTGAATTTTAATTTCTTGTTTTTTTTGTTTTTCAATCAATACTTTTTTGAATGACTGAAGACTTTTTATGGGTTCATCACTTGGGCTACTTTCATACGATACATAGCACTGAGCCACTTCTTGACCATCCATATCACCAATATTATCAATGTTGAATCTACAAACTACGTCTGCGTTACCACTTACTGATATTTCAAGATCTCCGTAGGAAAAATCGGTATATGACAACCCATGCCCTAAAGGAAAGAGGGGCTTGATGTTTTTTCTTTCGTACCATCGATGTCCAACCAATAGCTTTTCTTCGTAGTCCATTTGTGAATACTCACCCGGGTAACAGGAAAAAGCGGGAGTATCTTCAATTCTTTTTGGGAAGGTAGTAGGGAGCTTCCCAGAAGGATTAACTTCACCAAATAAAATATCCATTAAGGCATTTCCATATTCTTGGCCGCCAAACCAAGATTGAAGTATTGCTTTAGATTGATGTTCCCAAGGCATCGAAACCGGCGATCCTGAATTGATTACCACCACAGTATTTTTATTTTCAGCCAAGACTGCGTCTACCAACTCATCTTGATTTGCTGGCAATCCTAAGTCAGCTCTATCATTTCCTTCCGTTTCCCAATCTGAATTAGTGCCAATAACTAGAATGACTGCATCAGCTTCTTGAGCGGCTTTTTTTGCTTCCTTCAAGAGATCTACTGCCTCTGGTGGCTTGCATCCGAACTGAATTGCAGGAAATCTACCTTCAAAAAAATACTCAACTTCAAAACGGTAAGTTTGATCTTTGTTGAGGTTAATGGATTGTCTTTTTGGAGCTGTCGCAAAAGAGAAGAAAGCCTCACCTGGAGAGGTTTCATTCCAATTATCAACAAGAACCTCTCCATCTATCTTTAGTTTACTCAATCCTATACCAAAAATTTCAAATTCATGATCACCTGAAATATCCGGAGTGTAGTCACAAGAAAATCTTACTTTGATATGAGGTCGTTCCTCTTTATTGATAATGCTTTTAGCAAAACCTTCAAACACCCAGTACCGATTTCCTTTCAAAACTTCTGTGGATATAAGATTAGATTCGTCAATTTCTTTATCGAAGTACTCAACTAAAAAACCGTCTTCAGAATTTGAGAAAAGTCTCTCATCTAATTTAGGTAAATATTTATTAGTATTTGCTCCTTTTGCATGAGTGATCACAAACTTACCTTCGTACCTTTCATTCAATGCATCAAATGGATGAACCTGATAATGGGGTTTTAGACTTGCACTACCACCACCGATAATTTGACTGTTTTTCGCATTAGGACCAATGATTGCAACCTTGGAAATTTGATTCTCATTCAATGGTAGGAGATTATCGTTTTTGAGTAAAACCATACCTTCGCAGGCTACATCTCTGAGAAGTTTATTATGAGCATCTCTAACGTTACTTTTTTCAGGTTTATTTTGTGGAGAATCAAACCTTCCTGAGAATTTTCCTACTGATAGAATTCTTTGTACTTTATCGTCTATTATTTTTTCATTCACTAAATCGTCACGAATAGCTTGCAGCAACTTTTCACCCCATGCATTTCCTGGCCCTGGCATCTCAAGATCTAAGCCACCGTTAGCATTTTCAACAGTTTCCAATGCCGCTCCCCAGTCACTTACTACATAACCATCAAATTTCCACTCTTCTTTTAAGATATCGATAAGAATTTCTTTATGGGAACTGCAAAAAATATTATTCAGTCGGTTGTACGCAGACATCACTGACTTAGCATCACCATCTTTGACGCCCATCTCGAAAGGTAGAAGATATATTTCTCGAAGTGTTCTTTCGTCTACATTGGAACTTACAGAATGTCTCTCAAATTCAGTATCGTTTGCAATAAAGTGCTTCAAACATGCGGAAACTTTTTGGGATTGAACACCTTTGACATAGGAAGTTGCTAGTTTTCCTACTAGCATAGGATCTTCTGAATAATTTTCAAAATGTCTTCCGCCTAAGGGATGTCTATGAAGATTAATAGTTGGACCAAGCAAGACATCAACATCTTTATCTTTGGCTTCCTCTCCTAAAGCCACTCCTATTTTTTCGAGTAATTCTTCGTTCCAAGTTGATCCCATAAGAATAGGACAAGGAAAACATGCTGATGTTTTGCCAGAAGTTCCGTCTCCTCTGACTCCGTTCGGACCATCAGACATTTTGATACTGGGTATCTCGAGTCTTTCAATTTTATTGGTGTACCAATTATTGAAACCTGAAAGCAAAAGAATTTTTTCTTCCAGATTAAGTTTTTCGACTAATTCTTTCATGGTTTAACCAACTGGTTTGAAACCAACTGGTCTATCAACATCACCGTTATTGAGAAATTTATCCAGTTGATCATTTAGGTAGTCCCTCGTTTCTTTTTCTGCAAGATTTAATTGCTTTTCATTTATTAGCATTGTTTGGAGCTGTAACCACTCCATCCAAGCTTTTTTAGAAACGCTATTAAATATTTCTTCACCACGAGGGCCAGGGTAGGGAGGCCTATCTAATGCAGGAAGCTCTTCTTGATATTTTTTACAGTAAACTTTTGTCATTTTGATTCAAAATTTTTTTAATGATGTCCAATACTGGCTTAGGTGCCCCCAATTTAGCAATTTTATTTTTTTCAATCCAAATACTTTTTTCATCATCGGTTTCCATGTCATCAGGAATATTAATTATTCTGGGTGATATGTGGAAGTCTTTGTGAGACAAGGAATGTTTAAAGCTAGGTAGTTCATTTATATTTTGCTTTGTCTGAAACAATTCTTGCTTCGGAAACACCCATAGGTTTGGCCAAATACCTTCATCAGGATTTTTACAAAGCATGACTTTGTTATTTTTCTGATAAATAAACCAATGAAAACTTTCTTGAGTTTTGGTGATTGTATTCTTCTTAGTTTTGATGAAATCTTGTTTCATAAAACTTAAGCAAGTTTTTTGAATGGGGCATAGATCACATTTTGGTTTTTCTTTCACGCAAATGAGAGAGCCCAAATCCATCATGCCTTGTCCAAAACTTCGATGATTCGTTTTTGGAGAATTCTGATACAAAAAAGGCTTGATAGATTTTTTTAACTCGCGTGGATTATTTTCTACATTAAGATATCTTGAAACCACTCTTTTGACATTTCCATCGAGGATAGTTCCTTTCTTATTAAAGGCTAATGCAAGGATTGCTCCAGCTGTTGACTCTCCAATTCCAGGAAGAGCAACTAAATCTTTATAATTATCAGGAAATAC
The DNA here is from genome assembly GCA_902526045.1 of uncultured SAR86 cluster bacterium. Classification (GTDB taxonomy): domain Bacteria; phylum Pseudomonadota; class Gammaproteobacteria; order Magnimaribacterales; family AG-339-G14; genus CACNYO01. The sequence continues at coordinate 268,885 of CABZJI010000001.1, forward strand.
TTGATGATATTTATCTGTGATTATTTTTGCAGTTTGGTGAAGATTTCTCGCTCTTCGATAAAAGCCTAAACCAGCCCAATTTTTGAGAACTTCATCTAGATCGGCTTTCGATAAAGTTAAAACATTTGGAAATGATTTCATAAAATTTTCATAGAAGGGAATAACCATGGAAACTTGAGTTTGTTGAAGCATGATCTCAGAAACCCAGACTTTATAAGGATCATTCGTTTGCCATGGCAAATTATTCCTACCGTGCAAGTTTTGCCACTCAATGATTCTTTCTGAAAATTTCATAATTAAGATATTCTACCTCCATTGATAATATATAATCTGCTTTCGTTTTATGAGATCAATAGACTTAGAAAGAAATACTAAAGAGACGCAAATAAAGCTTTCTCTTAATTTAGATGGTAGCGGTTCTGCAGACTTATCCGTGGAATTACCTTTTTTTGCTCATATGCTAGATCAACTCGTTAGACACGGTGACTTTGATTTACAGCTAAATGCTATAGGCGATCTTGAGATCGATGCACATCATACAGTTGAAGACATTGGAATAATTCTAGGCGAAGCTTTCAACACTGCTTTAGGTGATAAAAAAGGCATTAGAAGGTTTGGCTCTGCATATGCACCATTAGATGAATCTTTATCCAGAGTTGTTGTTGATTTCTCCGGAAGACCAGGATTATTTTGGGATGTTGAATTCAAAAGAGAATTTATTAATGATTTCGATTTGCAGCTGTTGGAAGAATTTTTTCATGGGTTTACAAATAAAGCCTTAGCAACCGTTCATGTAGATAATCTGAAAGGGGCAAATGCTCATCACCAAGCGGAAACAATCTTCAAAGCTTTCGCTTTAGCCTTAAAACAGGCTTGCTCTATGGATGATGCTAAAAAGGACAGACTTCCATCAACAAAAGAACTTCTCTGAGTATGAAAGTTGGGATAGTAGATTACGGGGCAAGTAATTTATACTCGATAGAAAGAAGTCTTAGATATCTGGGAGCAAATACCCTCATTATTGATGAACCCAGTAAGCTCAAGGAAGCAGATAAATTAATTTTCCCCGGTCAAGGCTCTTTGGGTTCCGCAATGTCTCATTTAAAGCAAATCGAGCTGTTTGAAGATTTAAGAAGGCAGTTAACAGAAAAACCTTTTTTGGGCATTTGTTTAGGACTTCAAGCTCTTTTTTCAAAAAGCGAGGAAGAAAATGCAGAAGGATATGGATTTTACAAAAATGAGATATCGATGTTTCCCTCTGATTTGCCTATAAAAGTACCTCACATGGGTTGGAATAAGGTCTTTTTTAAACAAGATCACGACTTATTTGAAAATATTGAAACCGATACAAGATTTTACTTCGTTCATTCATATTTATTGAAAGATTTTGATGAAGAAAAATCTTTCTCCACTACCCACCATGGTATCGAGTTTATTTCATCCATTGGAGATGAAAATATTTTTGCAACTCAATTTCATCCCGAGAAAAGTGGAGAGGCAGGATTAAGATTTTTTGATAATTTTCTTAAATGGAAACCTTGATGAAAATTATTCCAGCTATAGATATTCAAAATGGTAAGTGTGTGAGACTTACTAAAGGCGATCTTAATTCTACTGTTAAGTATTATGATGATCCTGTCCAAGCAGCTGAACACTGGTATTCATTTGGCATTGATAGAATACACATAGTAGATTTAGATGGCGCAAAAAACGGCGAATCATTAATTTTGAACATAATTGAAAGCATTAAAAACAAATTTCCAAAAGTTTCTCTGCAAGTAGGAGGAGGTTTCAGAAACAAAGAAACAATTGAGCGCGCATTTAATACCGGAATCGATCAAATCATTTTAGGTAGCCTTGCTGCCAAAGATCCTGCTTTATTCAGAGATATAGCCTCCTCTTATCCGAACAAAATTATTTTTGGATTGGACACAAAGAATGATCTTGTTAAGTCAGAGGCTTGGACAGAAGATTCAGGAATTTATTGGATTGATCTGGTTAAAAAGTTTAATGATTTACCCATAAACTCAATCATTTTTACTGACATAGACAGAGACGGAACTCTCAATGGGCCTAATTTAGAAAAAATAACTGAATTAACTAGTATTACCTCATTACCTGTTATTGCATCTGGCGGTGTATCTTCTCTTGATGATTTGATTCAATTAAAAAAAATTCAAGGGGTCTCAGGAGTAATTTCTGGTAAAGCGTTATACGAAAATAGCTTTTCTTTAGACGAGGCAATAAATTTAATTTCTTGATATGACAGTAGCTGTAAGAATAATTCCTTGTCTCGATATTAGAGAGGGAAGAGTTGTCAAAGGCATTAACTTTGAAAATATTATCGATGCAGGAGATCCTGTTGAAACATCCAAAAGATACAATACAGAAGGAGCTGATGAGTTATGTTTTTTAGATATAGATGCTTCTTATGAAAACCGATCAACTACTCTCTCAACTGTAGAAGCTGTGGCTTCTCAGGTATTTATTCCGCTAACAGTTGGCGGAGGAGTAAGTAAATTACAGGATATAGAGAGATTGCTTGAAAGAGGAGCGGATAAAGTATCTATAAATACCTCAGCTATTCTAGACCCATCTTTGGTTGGAAGTGCAGCGAGGAAATTTGGTTCTCAATGCATTGTTGTGGCGGTGGATTCAAAGAGAGAGGGTGATAAATCATATGTGTATACGCACGGAGGAAAAAACAAAACTGCTTTTGAGACATCAGCTTGGATAAAAATTGTTGAAGGTGAGGGGGCAGGAGAAATTCTTCTAACATCCATGGATAGAGACGGAACAAAAATAGGCTTTGACAATGAACTTACTTCTTCAATTGCAAATGATTTGAGTATTCCGCTCATAACTTCAGGAGGCGCTGGAAGTATAGATCACATGATTGAGGGGATATCTGATGGAAAAGCAGATGCCGTTCTTGCAGCCAGTATTTTTCACCAAAAGGAAATTACTATTGCGGAGGTGAAAGAAGGACTTGCTTCCAAAGGGATTGAAGTAAGATTATAAAATTTCCTTTGTTATCAATTGAAAGTCATTATCAAACTTATAAATAATTGGTTGTCCTGTTGCGATCTCAAGCTTAACTATTTCATCCCCGGATATTTTCTCTAAATACATGATTAATGCTCTTAGAGAATTCCCGTGAGCTGATATTAAGATATTTTTCTGATTTCTTAATTCTGGATAAATAATTTCCTCAAAGTATGGCAAGACTCTTTCAGCCGTATTTTTTAGACTTTCCCCGCCTGGTGGAGGAGTTTCATAGGATCTTCTCCACATGTGAACCTGCTCATCTCCCCACTTTTTCCTGGCAGCATCCTTATTTAGCCCAGATAAATCTCCATAGTCCCTTTCATTCAGTGCTTCGTTTTCAAAAGTATCGATATCATATCCAAGCTCTTTCATGATAAGGCTGCCTGTTTTTTGAGCTCTTTGTAATTTTGAGGTGAAATGCAAATCAAAACTAATATTAGTTTGTTTTATTTTTTTTCCTGCGCTGATAGCTTCGTCAACTCCTTTGTCAGTCAAATCTGGATCTTTCCAACCTGTAAATAAGTTTTCTTTATTCCATTGACTTTGACCATGCCTAACAAGAACTAAAGTAGAAATTTTTTTTGGTTGAGACATAGTTTCTTCTTAGCTAACGGTTTAATATACGCTCCCATGGAATACTTCATTCAATTTGTTATTGAAAATTGGTACATCGAGATACCTCTTATTATATCTATTGCTGCTTTAATATTGTTCGAAAAATCAAAGAGAGCTTCAAAAATTGAACCTCAAAAGGCAACCATCATGATAAATAAACAAAATGCTCGAGTTTTAGATGTCAGAAGTGCAATTGAATTTAGTAAAGGAACAATCCCCAATGCTGTGAATGTTAATAAAGATAATGCGTCGTGCATTAGCGCTTTGAAAGGAGATTTAGAAAAACCAGTGATATTTATTTGTAACCAAGGAACTGATTCTTCTAAGATAGCGTCCAGTCTTAAGAAAGACTTAAAAGAGGTATATGTAATAAATGGGGGAATTAACGCTTGGAAAAGCGAAGGTTTTCCGATCGTGAGTTAATTAAATATCAAGTTCTTGAATTTTTCTTGCCAAAGTATTTCTTCCCCAACCTAAAAGCTTTGCTGCTTCCGATTTATTTCCTCTTGTAGACTTTAAAGCTACATTAATCATAGTTTTTTCAAATATTGGAGTAGCCACGTTTAATAGATGATCCTCACCTTTGGATAATTTTTTCTCAGCCCAACTTTCGAGTATTTCTTCCCAGTTAAGTTCTTCTTTTTCCGCTTGAACAAATAGTTGTTCATGCAGATCACTCTCTTTTAAATCTTGTCCAGGTGAAAGAACAAACATTAACTTACCGATAGCATTGAAAAGATCTTGCATAGCTTCTGATCTATCAACTGTTTTCTCGTTTTGGGGCAAAATTTCTTCAACTTGTTTATTTGAAATCGTGACTGATTTTCTTTCACTTATAACTTTATCTATTTTTGATATCGCTGTATGAATATCAAAAGGTTTTGCCAAGTAATCCCAAGCACCATGGTCAAAGGCCTCCACTGTGGTTTCTAAGTCTGAGAAGGCAGTCATCATAATAATAGGAATATCAGGATGCTCATTTTTAAACGTATCCAATAAATCCATCCCGTCTCTTCCAGGCATACGCATATCTGTCAAAACAATATTTGGAGACTCAACATCTAATTTATTCATTACTTCATTTCCATCTTCAAAAGTGGAAACATCGAAGCCAGCCTCTGTCAGACCTTTTTCTAAAACCCATCGGATAGATTCATCGTCATCCGCTACCCATATTTTCTTATCCTGCCTCATGCCGACTCTATACCTTTATTGGAAATCTCAACTCCATTTTCATTATCTATATTTATAGGGAGATAAATCGAAAACTTAGTGCCAGCAGAAGAACTGTCACATTCAAGTGCACCTCCATGTTGAGATACAATTCCCTGTGCTATGGACAAGCCTAATCCTGACTTTATCTCTTTGCTGGACACAAGAGGAAAAAAAATTGAGTCAATTATATCCTCGGCTATTCCAGGTCCATTATCTATGAAAGAAATTTCGCAAGTGGTTTTATGAAAAGTTCTATTGATGAAGGTGCCAAAATGAATTCTTGTTTTGAAAGAAATTTTATTTTCTCTTTCAGTAGTTTTCATAGCTTCCACTGAATTATTTGCTAAATTGTAGAGCACCTGTGTCATTAAAGACGAGTCTACGTTTAACTCAGGAAGAGTAGGATCATAATCTTTTGTAATCTGTATTTTGTCTTTTGAAATAGTACCCAAGTAATGCGGAAGTGTTTCTAAAATTGAGTGAATGTTTACAGGAGATTTTTGTATCTCAAACTGCCTATCTAAAATCTTTGTGACAAGATCACTTAATCTTTCAGTTTCTTTAAGAATGATCTTTGTGTAATCCTTTAGTTCCTCATTCTTCAATTTAGGTTCTAAAAGTTGCGTCGCCCCTTTAATGCCACTAAGAGGATTTCTTATTTCATGTGCTAGACCTTTTGAAAAAGTGGCAGTAACTGTGGAAATGGTTTGTCTTTTCATTCTATTTAATTCACGCGATTGATTAGCATCATAAAACTCATAGAAAAGGTAATTTTTGGATTCTATTTCAAGAAAACTTATTTCATAAGTACAAATCTTTTCGAGACCGCCCTTAAGATAAATTTTTCTTCTAGACTTTTCTAAAGAATCCTTTTCAGCTAACAGTCTTTTGATCTCAAAAATGTTACTAGGTCTCTCAGAAAATATACTCTCAATTCCATGACCTTCACTATTTTTTGAATTAAATAAAAGAAATGCTTCAGCTTCGTTACTCGCAAGGATTAGATTTAAATTCTCATCAACAACTAAAATCTTTGAGGATACGCGTTCAAGAGCTTTTCTTAATAGTTTCTTCATGACATTAATATTTTTTACCGTCTCAAAAGAAATTTCTAAGATTAAACACTCTGAAATTGAAAGATTTTCAGAGTGTTTAACATTTTCTGTCCCATTTAGGGAATTTATTTAGTAAGTGTTCCTACAATATGCGCAACAATCTTGTAGGGATCTGCATTAGAAGCAGGCCTTCTATCTTCTAGATATCCATTCCAATTGTGCTCGACAGTATAAACAGGAATACGGATACTTGCTCCTCTATCACTTACACCAAATGAAAATTTTTCAATGCTCTGGGTTTCATGAAGACCGGTCAGTCTCATATCATTATCAGAACCATAAGATGCTATGCCTTCTTCATGCACTTCACCAAGTTTTTCACAATAGGATGTAAAAAGCTCTTCAGAACCACTGGAGCGCATCTCTTCATTAGAAAAGTTAGAGTGCATACCAGAACCATTCCAATCACCTGTTTTGGGCTTAGGATGGATGTTTACTCCAACACCAAATTCTTCAGCAACTTTGTAAAGAAGATATCGGCTCATCCATAAATCATCGGCAGCTTTAATCCCTTTACCGAAACATTGATATTCCCACTGACCAAGGGCAACTTCAGCATTTGTTCCTGTGAGCGTAATACCAATATCAAGACATGCTTGAAGATGTGCATCTGAGATTTCTCTTCCGACAACATTACCGGCTCCAACACCACAATAATATTCACCTTGTTCTTTAGGAGTACCGTCCTCCCATCCTAATGGTTCTCCTGTTGTAGGATCTGTAAAAAAGAATTCTTGCTCAAAACCAAACCACCATTCATCAGATACTACTTCTGCTGCAGCAGCCCTAAAATTTGAAGGATGAGTCGTATGATCAGCAGCCTGAACCTCTGTTAGAACAAAATCATGTCCATTAGGATTCGAGTAGGTTTGAACAGGAAGTAAAAGACAATCTGAGCTTCCACCTTCTGCTTGCTGAGTAGAAGAACCATCAAATGACCAATCTGGAGGCGTTTCTTCATCAGTAGCTTTAACTTTGCTTCTCATATTGGCTTCAGGTTTATAACCGTCCAACCAAATGTATTCGTATGTTTTATAGTCTGACATTATTTCTCCTATTTTTTAATATTTACTGACTAAATTATCAGAAAAAATGACTGCATATAGTGCAATTATGTATTATTTTAGTTCAATATATGACTTATTTTAAGACAAAAATTTAATAATTTGCTCTATTTTGTCCTCAAATCCATTATATTGATGGCTACCGCCCTTTGTATAGGAAATTTTGCTCTTTTTAAACTTATCAAATGAGATATTTTGATCCAAAACCTCATCACCCGATTGGGCAAGAAGAAAATGATCACTTGGCTTCTTCAGATTAGGTGAAACGTATTTAAATAGATCTTGATAGTCTTGCAATGAAAAAGAATCTATATTTTTATTATTAAAATTTTTATGTTCTCCAACTATGTCTCTCATATCATCCAAGTGTTTATCTACAACAGGATTTATATAAACTCCTTTAGTATTGTATTTATTAGCAAAATAACAAGCATAAAAACCACCCATCGAGCTACCGATTAAACCTTTAACTTTATTTTTTGTCATCAAATCCTCCAACAGGCAGATTACTTTTTGGGTCGATAAAGGTAAGTTAGGGATTAAGAGACTTTCACTAGGTTTTATCTTTTTAAGACTTGATTTGAATGACTGAGCTTTTGATGAAGAGCTAGAACTATTGAAACCGTGCAGGTAAATTATCACTATCAGCTAATCCTTCCTTCATGCAAAATATAAGAAATTCATTCAAGAATTTATTCCACTGAGTTCTTTCATCTTTCTGAAATCCAAATTTCTTAAAAGTAGGAAAAATATCAATTAGATTTTTATGAAAGCTTTGAAGCGAAATTACCTCTGCCATTTTTGCTTCTAAATAAACTTTGACTTTAAAAACTGTATTATCCTCAACTGGATTTATGTTGATATTGAAATCAATATCAAATGTATATTTGGATAATTTGGAAATGTTAATTGAAACTTTTTTATTTTTTTGTTGAATAGGAATTTCAAAAACTCTTGTCTTGTTGTGATCAAAATCAACTACGAGGGAACTTAAAAGAAAAAAGTTTCTTTCGAATAACGAGTGTAGATTTTTTAGTTTTAGATATTCTTCCATCGTGTCAGTCTATTAAATAAATTTTAAAATTCAACTCAATCATACGAATTCCATAACATATTTGCGACAAGAGTTCGATACGGTTTCCATCTAAGAGAAATTTCTTCCAGCTCGGTTTCTGAAGGACGCTTTGAAAGTTTTTTTAATTTTTGTACGCTAATTTGGAGACCAAGGTCCCCTACAGGCCAGATATCTTCTCTTTTTAGAGATGCGAGCATGTAGCAATCTGCTGTCCACTTTCCAATACCTTTGACTTTACAAAGTTCTTTACTGAGGGTCTCATCATCCATTTTATGCAGAGCGTTAAAATTTAAATTACCTGAAATGCACGCTTTGGCAAGCCCAGTACAATAATCAATCTTTTGTCTACTTAACCCTGTTTTTTGAAGATCTTTTTTTGAAACTTTCAAAAATTTTTTTGCCTCAAAAGGTGAAACTATTTTTGCTAATCTATCAAAGATGGCTTTTGCTGAAGCAACAGACAATTGTTGCTCGCATATTAATCTTACTAATCCTTCAAATCCTTTTTCTCTCTTAAAGGGAACTATTTTAGGAATAGAATTGATTAAATCTTTTAGATCTTTATCAGACTTTAATAAGTACGAAAGTTGCTCTTTTTGAGAGGTCATAAGTCCTTAAAGGGTAAAAGGGTGCTGGCATCTTGATGATAATCTTTAATATGTTTATCCTCTCTCAGTAAAAAATCGTTTATGGCAAGGCTGAAATCATAATTCTCTATCCAGTGAGAAGAAAATGTAAAGGTAGGTTCAAATCCTCTCTTTATTTTGTGTTCGCCCTGAACGCCGGGATCAAACTTCTTTATGTTTTTTTCAATGCAAAAATCTATACCTTGATAGTAACAGCACTCAAAATGCAAAGCATCATAATCATTAGATGCTCCCCAATATCTTCCGTATAGATTATTTTGATCATAAAAAAAGAAAGAACCAGCAACTGCTCGACTATCTTTATATGCCAGAATCATTAGTATGTTGTCAGGAATGGAGTTTGTTATCTGCTCAAAGAAGTCTTTATTCAGGTAACCTGAATGACCGCTTCTTTTTAGGTGTGTGTCTACGTAAAAGGAATAGAAATCATCAACTTGATTTGAAGATATTTGATTTCCAGAAAACCTCTTTATTTCAAGATTTTGATCATTAATTTTTCTTCTTTCTTTTTTTAAATTTTTCCTATTTCGTGAAGAGAAAAATTCTAAAAAGTGATCAAAACTTTCATAGTTATTATTTTTCCACATGAATTGAACATTTTTTCTGGTACTCATCCCCAGAGATTCAAAAAGATCCTTTTCACCTTCCTCTGGAAAAAGAATATGCCAGGAAGATATTTCGTTTTCTTTAGATACTTTCTGTATAGCTTTAAAAATTTGTTCAGCAGTATTTTTTTTATCGTTTATTGAAGAGTATAAAATTCTAGGACCGGTTGCAGGAGTGAATGGAATCGAAGAAACAAACTTTGGGTAATAATATTTTTTATGCTGGTAATAAGCATTTGCCCAACTGTAATCAAATACAAATTCTCCTTGAGAATTATTTTTTAAATAAAGAGGCATTGCACCCACTAAAGATTCTTCCTTCCATAACGTGACATGGAATGGCTGCCATCCAGTTCTTTCCGAAACACAGCCTGACTCTTCTAAAGCATTTAAAAAATCAAAGGCAAGGAAGGGATAATTTTCACGGTTTAAAGAATCCCAAGATTTTTTTTCAACATCCTTAATTTGTGAAAGAAACTTTACGCGCATATTAAAAACCAAAAAGAATTCCAAAAAACAAAAAAACTCCTATCCAGTTGTTACCTTTAAAAATTGAGAGGTAAATTTGTTTCAACCCTAAGTTAATTTGAAAATTTTGAAAAAAAACAATTCCAAAACATAAAGATAAAAAGAAGAAGAAGGAAAGATCTAGATTAAGCGAAAGACCCACAAAGAAGTAGATAAACAAATGAGCCAAACCTAAAAGAAAAACCCATTTTTCTTTTCTTCTACCAAAATATCTTGCTGAGTTACCTATATTTAATTTTTCATCATCAGCTGCATCTATCATCCCATAGACAGTATCGTAAGCAATAACCCAAAAAAAATTAGCTAAAAATATAACCCAAGTGATTAATGAAAGATTTTCTTGTGAAGCAAAAGCAATCGGTATGCCGAAAGAAAACGCTAATCCTAATATCATTTGGGGTACAGCTAAAAATCTCTTTGCTAGAGGATAAAAGAGAATCAATAGAGCCGCACCCAGACCTATGTATATGCTTAATTCATTTAATTGGAAAAGTATCCATAAAGAGGGGACGCTAAGAAAGCCAAACAAAATCAATGCTTCAAAAGATGATACTTTTCCTGATGCAATAGGCCTTTGGCTTGTTCTGAGTACTTTCGAGTCAATGTCTTTATCGAAAAAATCGTTTATTACACATCCCATGGATCTAGCAAAAAAAGCTCCCAGACAAAATAACCATATAGTCTTCATATCAACAGAAGCTTTTGATGCTAGCAAAAGAGCACATAGTGTGGGCCATAGAAGCAAAAGAGTTCCAATTGGTTTATCCAACCTCATTAGGTAGGCGTAATTCCTAACTCTTTCCATCATGGTGTAATATAATCTTTGCTCATCCAATCTAGCATAAAACTTTATTATTTATGGAAGAATACAAGAAATGGGAATGCATAGTCTGCGGCTTAATTTATGACGAAGCAGAAGGATGGCCCGATGATGGAATACCGCCTGGAACAAAATGGGAAGATGTTCCGGTTGATTGGGTTTGCCCAGATTGTGGTGTAGGCAAAGAAGATTTCGATATGGTGCCTTTTGAAGGCGCTGGAAAAAGTTATTAATGTCTTATACAACAAAAATCTTAATATCCATGCTTTTAGGTATTGGATTAGGATCGTTAATCAATTTATTTTTACTTGAACTATCGCTAATTAATATTGCATTAAATTTATTTGATGCTGTCGGTGAGATTTTTATTTCATCTCTTAAGTTGATGGTAGTTCCTCTTGTATTTTTTTCCTTAGTATCAGGAGTTGCTCAAATTGAAAATTCAAAAGAATTAGGTTCAATTAGTTTTAAAGCTATTACCTTTTACCTTGTTACAACCGCATTAGCTATCTCAACAGCATTATTCTTCGCTAATTTTTTTAACCCTGGAGAAGGAGTAGGTCTAGAAACTTCATCAACTTATTCTGCTCCTGAAGCTCCATCTTTAAAAGAAGTTCTTGTAAATATCATTCCGACTAATCCAATTCAAGCAATGGCAGATGGAGAAATGTTACAAATCATTGTCTTTTCTATATTGGTAGGATTTGCAGTGAAAGGGGTGGGCACTTATTCAGACGGCACTTCAAATTTTTTTAAATCAGGTAATGACCTAATGCTACGACTAGTAGAAATTATAATCATGTTTGCGCCCTTAGGAATCTTTTGTCTTTTGGTTTCTATATTTTCTGAAATAGGTTTTTTTATAATCTATGATCTTGCAGGTTATTTCTTTCTTATTTCATTTGTATTGATATTTCATGCTTTGATCACTTATGGATCAATACTCTCATTTTTTAAATTAAGTCCAATTATCTTCTTCAGGAAACTCAGAGAGGTTTTGTTATTTGCATTTAGTACATCTTCAAGCAGCGCAACAATGCCTTTAACTTTAAAAACGGTCAAAGAAAAGCTTGGTGTTGATCAGTCAGTTGCATCATTTTGTATTCCTCTCGGGGCAACTATAAACATGGATGGAACTGCAATTATGCAAGGCATCGCAACCGTTTTTATTGCTCAAGCTTATGGAGTTGATTTACAAATTACAGATTATTTAATGGTGATTTTGACAGCTACTCTTGCTTCTATAGGTACTGCAGGTGTTCCTGGTGTTGGTCTTATAATGCTAGCGATGGTTCTCCAACAAGTAGGTCTACCTGTAGAAGGAATTGCTTTAATAATTGGTGTGGATAGACTTTTAGATATGATCAGAACGGCTGTAAATGTATCCGGGGATTCGATGATCGCATGTATTATTTCTTCAACTCAAGGCACCTTGAATAAAACAAAATTCTTTGGTTGAGTCATTCTTAAACTCATATAACAAAACACAAATTTCTGATAAATTAGCGCGATCTTTAGGAGAACTTTATGGAATCTAATCTAATTTTACCTCCACTTTTTGGTATTTTTGGTCTGGCGGTTGCCTTTATTTTGTACTTATTAGTTATGAGGTATGACGGAGGTTCAGACAAAGTTAAAAAAATTGGTGACCAAATCCACTTAGGTGCTATGGTTTTCATGAGACGTGAATATACCTACCTTGCGATGTTTGTAGCTGTTCTGATCGTTCTATCTTATTTATTTTTAGGAGTAAATACTGCTTTAGCAGTCACAGCTGGAGCATTATCATCCTCCCTTGCTGGTTGGCTTGGTATGTTCTCTGCCACTAAAGCGAATGTTAGAACTGCAACTGCTGCTTCAAATTCAGGTGCACAGGCAGCTCTCTCAGTGGCTTTTTATGGTGGATCAATTATGGGTCTATGTGTAGCTTCCCTGGGATTAGTTGGCCTAGGGGGTCTTTACTTCTACTTTGGAGGAGACCCTGATACTGCAAGAGCAATAGAAGGTTTTGGAATGGGTGCATCTTGTGTAGCTCTATTTTCTCGTGTAGGAGGAGGTATTTATACAAAAAGTGCTGATGTTGGTGCTGACTTAGTTGGAAAAGTAGAAGCTGGAATACCAGAAGATGATCCAAGAAATCCAGGCGTTATCGCTGACAACGTGGGAGATAATGTTGGTGATGTTGCTGGAATGGGTTCCGATATTTTTGAATCCTATTGCGGCGCCATGATTGCTTCAATTGCAATTGCCGCCACCATAGATAACACGGGAATGATGGCATTGCCCCTCGCCTTAGCTTCGCTTGGATTGTTGGCATCTATACTTGGAATCATTATTGTTAGAGTATTTTCAAAAGCTGACCCCGGAACAGCATTAAGAACAGGGACAATAGGATCTGCGATTCTTTTCATAATTGCAGCTTATTTTTTAATCCAAATGATTTTGACGGAAAATGCGGTAAACACTTGGTTGGCTGTATTAGCTGGTGCTGTGGGTGGGGTAATCATTGGATTGATAACAGAATATTACACAGGATCAAAACCGGTTGAAAAAATTGCTAAATCTGGAGAAACAGGTCCTGCTACAGTAATGATTACAGGACTTTCAGTTGGAATGCAGTCTGTTGTTTTGCCTATCCTCGTTCTAGCCACGATAATTTTGGTTTCGACTTCGCTTGTTGGTTTATATGGAGTTGGCATAGCTGCAGTTGGAATGCTTGCAACAGTTGGAATAACAATGGCAATTGATGCTTACGGACCTGTCGCTGATAATGCCGGTGGAATCGCAGAAATGTCTGGCATGGGAAGCGAAACAAGAGAAATAACAGACTCTTTAGATGAACTAGGTAATTCAACAGCTGCAATTGGTAAAGGCTTTGCAATAGGAGCTGCTGCACTAGCTGCACTAGCAATCATTGCTGCTTTTGTCGAAACGGTTGCTCATACTAGAGGTAGTTTTGAATTGCTACTCTCAGATCCCAGAGTTTTAGTTGGCATGTTTATAGGAATTTCAATCCCTTTCTTAATTTCTTCCATCACTATGACAGCAGTAGGGGACGCTGCTTTTGATATGATTAATGAGATAAGAAGACAATTCAGAGAAATCCCCGGTTTATTGGAAGGAAATGCGGAACCAGATACTACTAAGTGTGTTGATATTGCTACCTCAGCTGCTTTAAGAAGAATGCTGCTCCCAGGAGTAATTGCTGTTAGCGCTCCTGCTGTGGTTGGCTTTGGTCTTGGACCAGAATCCCTTGGAGGAATGTTAGGAGGTGGTTTGATTGGTTGTGTATCAATGGCACTTATGATGGCTAATGCTGGCGGAGCTTGGGATAATGCCAAAAAGTTCATTGAAAAGGGAAATCTAGGAGGAAAAGGAACAGATACTCACTCTGCAGCTGTGGTCGGCGATACTGTTGGAGATCCGTTTAAAGATACCTCAGGACCTGCTATGAATATCCTTATAAATGTAATGGCAATTGTTAGCCTAGTGATTTCACCTTTGTTGTAGTTACTACTGGGCCTTTATATATAATTGATCCTGTCCGATCCATCGGTCAATAAGTTTTTCTAATTTGATTGATTCCAAGTTAGAGATTCTTTCTGTAAGAGACTGACTTATTTTGAGGAGTTGCGCATCTCTAGATATATCAGAGATTTTAAAATCAATACCTCCTGATTGTCTTATGCCTAATAATTCTCCTGCTCCTCTCAATTCCAAATCAATCTCAGATATATCAAATCCATTTGAGTATTTCTTCATTGCTTCAAGGCGTTTTTGAGCATTTTCACTTATTGGATCTTGGTAAAGTAAAGCGCAAAAAGAATTCATATCTGGTCCTCTACCAACTCTACCTCTCAATTGATGAAGTTGTGATAATCCTAATCTTTCTGCATTTTCTATTATCATCAGACTAGCATTGGGAACATCCATGCCGACCTCGATTACAGTTGTACACACCAATATATCAATAAGTCCATTTCTGAAGTCTATTATGTTTTTTTCTTTTTCTTCGCTACTCAGTTTGCTGTGAACTAATTCAGACCGTAGCTCTGGAGCATATTCTCTTATCCACTCTAGACTGGTCTCTGCTGATTGCACATCAAATGAATCATTATCTTCAATCATTGTGCATAACCAATATACTTGGTTGCCATCTTTGCATACCTTTTGAAGCCTACTAGTGATCTCCAACCTTTTATCATTTGATAAAACTACAGTTTTTACTGGATTTCTTCCTGGAGGAAGTTCATCTATGACGGATAAATCTAAATCTGAGAAAATCGTCATAGCTAATGTCCTGGGAATTGGCGTAGCTGTCATGAACAATTGATGCGGCATTTCTTCAGATGTTGATTTTGATGCCAAATCAAATCGTTGCTTGACGCCAAATCTTTGTTGCTCATCTACAACTATTAATGCAAGACTCTTAAATTCAATGTTTTTTTGAAACACTGTATGCGTTCCAATGAGAATATCAATTTCGCCATTGATTAACTTCTTTTCAATTTTTTCTTTCTCTTTTTTTTTGGTTTTACCTAAAAGGAGTTCAATAGAGATATTTTTATCCTTGAACCAACTAACAAAGTTTTCAAAATGTTGTCTTGCTAAGACTTCCGTGGGACACATTAATACCGACTGCTTTTTATTTTGAGAGCAAATGTTCATAGCTGCGGCAGCGACAATAGTTTTCCCAGAGCCAACGTCACCTTGTATGAGCCTCCTCATGGGTTTTTTTTCTTGAAAATTCATCATGATTTCTTGAACAACCTTTTGCTGAGCCTTTGTTGGTTGGAAAGGAATATTTAGATTAAAGTTTTCTAAGTTTAATTTTTGACTGGAAAGATCAAAAGATTTCATTTTATTTATCCTGTCAGAAGAAATATTTATAGCGATTTGATTTGCGGCAAATTCCTCCACTATCAACCTCTTTTGTGCAGGATGACTGAAAGCCCTGAGTTGATTGAGATCATCGTCAACTGAGGGCGTATGTATTTTGGTAATTGCATCTCTTCCTTTAGGAAAATCCATATTATTACTTTCGAAGAAATCATCTGCATCTTTCATGCAGATATCATCTAAGTTGAGAGCACTTAAAGCCTGTCTTATTATGGTTTTTAATCTAAATTGGGTAAGACCAGAGACAGTTGGATATACTGGGTTGTAAGTGTTATCCAAATCAGGTCTTTCTGAGGATAAAAAAACTTTATAACTTGGATGAAACATTTCAATTTTAGAGCCATTAATTTTTACATTACCGTAAGCCCGAACAACTTTACCTTTTTCAAATGCCTTTGCTTGAGCTTGTGAAAAATAAAACATTCTTATATTGAGAAAGCCAGTCCCATCAGTAATTTTTGCTAAAAAGGATCTTCTTCCAGGAAAATAAATTTTACTTTCAATTATTTCTCCTTCTACATGAGCAGTTTGATTTTGATTTAAGGTTTTAATTTCATTTAGTTTAGTTTTATTTTCATACCTTGTTGGTAAATGAAAAATTAGATCCTCAATTGTATGGATGTTTAAAGATTTTAATTGCGTCTCAATTTTTGGACCAACGCCTTTGATTTTTTTTAGGTCATCCGTAAGCAATAAAGACACTATTCTTTATAAGCTATTGATTCAATCTCAATTGAGGAATTTTTTGGTAATGAAGATATTTCGTACGCTGCTCTTGCAGGATAGGGCTTTTCTAATGTGCTTTCCATGATCTCATTAACCTTTTGAAAATTAGATAAATCTGTCAATAAGATATTAAATTTAACTACATCATTAATAGAGTATCCAGCCTCTTCACAGATTGATGTAATGTTTTTGAACACTTGAATTATTTCTTCTTCAAATCCCTTGACTAATTTCATGGTGGCTGGATCTAAACCTATTTGTCCAGATATGAAAAGGAACTTATCTGCTAAAACCGCTTGAGAATACGTTCCTATAGCTTTAGGAGCATTATCGGAATAAATTATTTTTTTCACTAATTTATCTAATTTTCAATTTTCTATCTTCTGAGGAATGGACTCTATTAACCGAAAGTACATTTTTAGTTTTCTTTAAGGCTTTCATAACTTTCGCTAAATCATCCCTTCCAGATACTTCAATAACTAGGAAAAGTTGTACTTGATTTCCGACAGGACTTTCACCTCTTATTCCCTCGATGTTCTTATCCATTTCAGAAATTGCTGAAGATATTTCTGCCAAGATACCTGGCCTATCTTGTGTTGTTACAACAAGTTCGGCAGAAAAGTTTCCGTCAATATCATCTTCCCATTGAACAGGTGCGCATAAAGCTGGATTATCTTTGATGGGCAGAATGTTCTTACATCTTTCCTGGTGGATAACCATTCCTCTTCCTGCAGTAAAATGAGCTACAACAGGATCTCCAGGAATAGGCTTACAACATGGTCCATAATTAACTAAAAGGCCTTCTGAGCCAGAAATTTGTAGATTACTCGATTCAATTAAACTTGGAGAATCAAAATCAATTGCTTGCATAATCTGGTTCGCAACAAAATTGCTTGGCCTAATTCCTAGACCAATCTGTTGCAAAAGATCATTAAGAGAACTTACTTTTAATGAATCTAGAAGTTTTGACATTCTTGATTTTGGTATACTTCTCAGCTTCAAGTTATGTTGGGCAAGGGAATTCTCTAAAAGCTTTTTGCCAAACTTTCTTGCTTCAGAGGATCTTAAGTTTTTTAATTGGTGTCTGATGGCGCTCCTGGCCCTTGAGGTTACAACCATTTCAAGCCAAGAGGGTTGAGCCTGTGGAATATCATCAGTAATGATTTCAACAGTTTGTCCGCTCTCAAGAGGAACGCTAAGAGGAGCAAGATTTTTATTAATCCTACAGCCTCTGCAATGAAGGCCAATATCGGAATGAACCATAAAGGCAAAATCGATAGGAGTTGACCCTTTTGGCAATTCGATAATTCTCCCTTTTGGAGTGAATACATATATCTCATTAGGCACCAATCCAGTTTTTATGATTTCAACAAAGTCTCTAGAATTCTCTGTATTTTTTTGAATTTCCACTAAGTTATTTACCCACCTTCTTGCTCTAGCCTGAACAGGACTGTCTTTTTCTTCTCCAGATTTATATAACCAATGCGCAGCAATGCCAAATTCAGCAAGCTCATCCATTTCACTTGTTCTAATTTGGATTTCAACAGGCAATCCATCAAAAGTTATGACTCCAGTATGAAGAGATTGATATGAATTAGATTTTGGTATAGCGATATAGTCTTTAAATCTTCCTTCTATCGGATTGAATGCATTATGTAAAACTCCAAGCGCCTTATAACAATCCATTGCAGAATCAACTGTTATTTTAAAAGCGTAAACATCTAAAACTTCAGATAAAGGCTTTCCTTGTTTTCGCATTTTTTTGAAGATTCCATAAAGATGTTTTTGCCTTCCTACGACTTCACCAGATAGATTATTTTCCTTCAATTTTTCCTTCATGGATTTTTCAATTTTAGACAAAATTCTTTTCCTTCCTTTAGTTGCAGTATCAATAGCTTTTCTGAGAATGGTTGCTCTGTGAGGGTTTAAAACTTCAAAAGCCCTATCTTCTAATTCTCTATATATTTGGTGCATACCAATTCTGTGTGCAATGGGCGCATATATTTCAATTGTTTCTTTAGAAATTCTTTTTTGTTTATCTACAGCAAGATGATTCAATGTCCGCATGTTATGAAGTCTATCTGCTAGCTTGACAACTATCACCCTAATGTCTTGTGACATTGCTAGAACCATTTTTTGAAAATATTCAGCTTGCTCATCTTCTTTACCGCTGATTTTTATCTTGTCGAGCTTGCTAACTCCATCAACAAGGTTCGCAACGTCTTTATTAAACTCTTTTGACAAAAATGACTTTGGTATGCCCGAGTCTTCGATAACATCATGAAGCATCGCAGCCGAGAGACTATCCCCATCCATTTTGAATTTAGCCAGTATTTCCGCAACAGCTACGGGATGAGTAACGTAAGGATCACCACTGACACGATATTGACCGGAATGAGCATTGGCAGCAAAAAAGAAAGCTTTCCTTACTTGCTCCAATTGATCTGAATCCATATACGTCCTCAGACTTTTTGTTAAATCTTTTATAGAAGATACTTCAGCAGCCATACCACTGAATTTTAGCAAAATTGGAGAAAAATGGAGATTAAGTCTCTGAATCTGAAGTTAGTTGTTCAGAAAGTTCTTCTTCAAAAATATCGAAATTAAACTCTTTAATGTTGTCTTGAGTTACTGTGCCAGCAGCTATCTCTCTAAGAGCAACAACAGTTGCCTTATCATCGCCGCTATCTATAGTTGGCTCTCTTCCATCAAGAGCTATCTGTCTGGCTCTTTTAGCAGCAAGCTTAACCATTTCAAAACGATTTGGAATCCTCTTTAAACAATCTTCAACAGTAATTCTAGCCATACTAACCTCGGAGTGAAGTGGATTCTACTTAATTTATAGTTCTTATTCCAGCAATTTTTTTACATGAGAAGATGTAATCCTCTCTAAAAAATCCTTTGGATCACATCGGTCAAGAATTATAGATTTAAGATCTTTAAGAGCCGTGTCAAATTTGTCATTTAGAATGAGAAAATCGTAAATTCCGGAGTTAGATATTTCGCTTTTTGCTTCATTAATTCTTTTTTCGATTATTTCATTTTCATCAAGATTTCTATCAATAAGCCTCTTTTTTAGATCATCTATAGAAGGCGGCAATAAAAAGATTAAATAACAATCTATTTTACTTTTAACCTGCATCGCTCCTTGCCAATCCAATTCAAGAATAACATCCTTACCTTGACTGATAAATGTGTTAACTTTTTCTTGAGAAGTTCCATAATAATTATCAAATACCGTTGCATGCTCCAAAAAAACATTTTTTTTTATTTTATCTTCAAAACTTTTTTTATCGGTAAAGAAGTAGTCAACTCCTTCTTTTTCGTTCAACCTCTTTTCTCTTGTTGTATGAGAAATGCTTAAAACTGTACCTTCTGATCTTGGATCTTCTAAGAGTTTTTTTATAAGACTTGTTTTTCCACCTCCAGAGGGGCTCGAAATAACAAAGATGTTTATATTTTGTTTATCCATTATCATATTAAATTATGCACCCATTTATAAAAAAGGCTATCGAATTAGAAGCTCTTAAATTCGGTGATTTCACTTTAAAATCGGGACTTAAAAGTGAATATTTTTTTAA
This sequence comes from uncultured SAR86 cluster bacterium, assembly GCA_902526045.1. Taxonomy (GTDB): domain Bacteria; phylum Pseudomonadota; class Gammaproteobacteria; order Magnimaribacterales; family AG-339-G14; genus CACNYO01. The sequence continues at coordinate 288,823 of CABZJI010000001.1, forward strand.
TATTGCTTGTTTTTTTAATAGCCAAGACATACATTTTTTGGCTAGCCAATATTTTAAAGTTATCAAAAAAGCAAATTTAGAATTTGATGCCATGTATGGACCGGCATACAAAGGCATACCGTTGGCAACAGCGATAAGTCAGCTTTTCTATCTTGAGAAGAAAGAAAAAATTGAACTTATATTTGATAGGAAGGAAATTAAAGATCATGGTGAAGGTGGCAAGCTAATAGGAGATATTTCTGAAAAGAAAATATTAATAATAGATGACGTTTTAACTGCTGGCACCGCAATTAAAGAGACTGTTGAGATAATTCAACAAAATAACGCTAAAACCGTTGCAGCAATAGTGGCACTCGATAGAATGGAGACAGATGCAAACTCTGTTACATTTAAAGAAAACCTTGAAAAAAGCTTATCAATTCCAATATTAAGTATTGCAACTTTTGAAGATTTAAAAAAATAAAGATGTTTTCAGGAATAGTACAAACAAAAAGTGATGGGCACGAATCCAGCAAAACGGACTCTGGCATAAAGTTAAAAATTACTTCTAATGAATCTTTCTATCTTAATATTAAAAAAGGAGATAGTGTTTCAGTAGATGGCGTATGTCTGACTGTTACAGATTTTGGAGAAAATTACGCATTTTTTGATGTCATCCCTGAAACTCTTCGATGTACTAACCTGAATGAAATTAATGAAAATAGGATTTTCAATCTTGAACGTTCCTTAAAGTTCGGAGATGAGGTTGGAGGACATTTGGTTTCTGGGCATGTTCATGAAACTGGCACGGTAGAAGAGGTTATTTTTGGAGATGAGTACATACTTAAGATATCTTTTTCAAAAAACTTAAGTAAATACCTATTTAAAAAAGGATACGTTGCCATCAATGGTGCCAGCCTAACTATCAAAGATAAAGAAGATAGCTATTTAACTGTTGCTTTGATCCCTGAAACTTTACAGGCAACAAATCTAAATAATCTGGTCAAAGGCGATAAAGTTAACTTAGAAGCTGATCAACAGATTGTTGCAACTGTTGATTCCACAGGAAACTAAAAATTAGGAAAGTAACCCTTTTACAATTTTACTGATTACAGCAGGATCGGCTTGACCGGAAGTTTTGTCTTTAAGGACTTTCATAACATTACCCATGTCCTTCATTGAGTTAGCAGATAAATCATTAATAGTTTCTGTAGCTAATTTTATAAGTTCTTCTTCGTTAATTTGCTCAGGAAGAAAACCTTGAATAATCTCTATTTCTTTTTGTTCTTTTTCGGCGAGTTCATTTCGTCCAGCATCATTATATTGTTTGATTGAATCATTGCGTTGTTTAATCATCTTCTGTAGAAGACTAAGTTCAACACTACTGTTTAAATCTGAACCTTGGGATATTTCTTCTTTTTGAAACTCAGCCAAGATCAGTCTTAAGACCATAGTTATTTCCTTACTGCCATCTTTAAGAGACCTAATGCTAGCCTCCCTTATTAAAGGTTTAAGTAAATCTGACATGGAATTAAACGCCGACTCTATTTCTAGGTAATATACCGGCTCTACTTCTTTTGGCTTGACGTTTTACAGCAGCAGCAGCTTTTCTTTTTCTAACAGAAGTTGGTTTTTCATAAAATTCTCTTTTTCTGACTTCCGAAATGACACCTGCACGATCACAAGATCTCTTGAATCTTCTTAAACCTGAATCGAATGATTCGTTTTCTTTTAATTTAATTATTGGCATATATATCCTTTGGTGGGCAATTCTATAGATAAAATGCTTATTTGCAAAATTAAATATATTTCCTGATAAGCTTTACCAATGGCAATTCTAGGAATTGAAACTTCATGCGATGAAACGGCTGTAGCAGTCATTGATTGCCACAGTAAGAAAGTTCTTTGTGAGGCGATATATAGTCAAATAGACCTGCATAATCTATACGGCGGAGTTGTCCCTGAATTAGCTGCTAGGGATCATATTTCAAGATTAGTTCCACTAATCAAGAATGAGTTTGATAAAAATGATTTATCTTTTGAGATTCTTGATGCGGTTGCAGTGTCTAAAGGGCCGGGCTTAAGAGGACCGTTGTTAGTTGGAAACACCATTGCAAATTCCATTGGTTATGCACTGAAAATTCCAGTGATAAACGTCCATCATATGGAAGCTCATCTTTTGATGCCTTTGCTTGATGCCAACCCACCAAGTCTGCCATTTGTCTCTCTTCTAGTCTCTGGAGGTCATACATTAATTGTTAAAGTGCATGAAGGTGGGAGATATAAAATTATGGGTGAGACCAAAGATGATGCCTTGGGTGAAGCCTTTGATAAAACTGCTAAATTACTTAATTTGGGCTACCCTGGGGGGCCTAAAATTGAAAAACTGGCAAAGCTTTCTCAGGTTGATAGATTTAGATTTCCTAGACCCATGATTAATTCTGATTGTCTTAATTTAAGCTTCAGCGGATTAAAAACTGCAGTTTTATATGCAGTCCAAAAATTAGATACTCTTTCAGATGAAGATAAAATTGATATATCAAATAGTTTTCAAAATGCAGCGATAGACTGCATTGTAAGCAAAGTATTAAAAGCCTCCATCCAAGAAAATATTTCTGATTTAGTTGTGTCTGGAGGTGTGGCAGCAAATGAATTTTTGAGGTCTTCATTAGCAGATGCAATGCCATCAAAAGTGAAATTACATTTTCCTGATTTGAAACATTGCACCGATAACGGTTTAATGGTCGCTCATGCCGGCCTAATGAAAATAGAAAATTCTGTGAAAAACTATCACATTGAAGCAAGGGCAAGATGGTCTTTAGAAGAGAATGACGATGCAAGATAAAGTATTCATAGAAGACCTAGAAATTGAAACTATCATTGGAATTTTTGGCTGGGAAAGAAAGGTCAAACAGATAGTTAAAATATCGCTCGAAATGGATTTTAATATCAGTGATGCTGCGAAAACAGATAATATAGACCAAGCTCTTGACTATAAGTCTATAGGAAAAGACATTTCGAGCTTTGTCGGAAAATCAAGCTTTCAGTTGGTAGAAACAATGGCTGATAAAATCGCAAAAAGAGTTCTTAAAAACAAATCTATTGAAAAGGTTAAAGTTAAAGTGGAAAAACCCGGCGCTTTGCGAGGATCAAAGTCAGTAGGCATAAAAATAATTAGAAAAAATTAATGTCTCTCGTGTTCTTCAGTCTTGGCAGTAATATCGAGCCATTGAAAAATTTATCTGATGCAAGAATTGAACTAAGTAAGTTTTTTTCCTTAAAAAAATTCTCTAGTACTTATCAGTCTCCATCAGCAGGATTTGATGGAGCAGATTTTTTAAACGAAGTTCTTTGTTTTGAGACTGATCTTGGGGTAAGCGAAGTTATAAAGATAACCAAAAATATAGAAAAGAAAATGGGTAGACAAAAAACATCAAAGAAATATTCTGATCGAAATATAGATATTGACCTTATCCTCTATGATTCTTTTGTGGGAGAGGTCGAATCTAAAAAATTACCTCACCCAGATATTGAGAATTACAACTTCGTTCTTATTCCGTTAAAAGAAATTGCCGGTGAAATGATTCATCCTTCTTTAGGAATTTCTATGAAGGATTTAACTGAACAAAAAAACTTTACCAATAAATTAATGAAGCTTGATTAAATTTCTTCTCCTAGAGATCTAGCTTTTTCATAGATCTCAGCCTCATCATTTCTAAGATATTTACAAGCAACAGCAAGCAACCCAAAAGGCAAAACAAGAACCAAAAGAGTTAAAGTCATAGCATTTTTCAGTGCGGGACCAGGAAGGAGCCCTGCATTTATATAAATATCACTAACCATTCCAGTTAAATAAGGCCCAAGAGCTAATCCAATCATGCTCAACATTAATATAAAAAATGCACTTGCAACTGCTCTTAACCTAGGAAGAACTAATTCTGTAACAGTTGAAGCTGCACATCCCAACCATGCAGTAGAGGCAATGTGATAAACAAATTTCCAAGTAAATGAAGCGACTAAATTTTCTGAATGAATAAAACCTATAGCAGTAACACCAGTTAATACAGCCGAGGCCATTATTAAATAAAGCTTGCCATTTACATAAGTCTCCCTGAGTTTATCGCCAAGGATACCACCACAAATAACCCCAATCATTGAACCGAATACAGTAATCAATCCATAAATAATTCCAACTTCAGTAGCAGTCATTGAAAAATTTCTTATGTAAAAAGATGGTCCAAAAGCACCCAGGGCATAGGTTACAAAAGTTATGAAAGGAAAGGAGAGAAGACCCAGTAAGAGAGCCTTGCTTTTGAATATCAACAAAAATGCAACCGGATCCCTATTTTTTAAGCCGTGAATCCAATTACAAATTACGTAGACACCGATTCCAAAAGCAGTCCATTGAAGAAAGTCTCCAGTTAGAACGTAAAGATAATAAGAAACAAGAAAAATTAAAACAGTAAAGATAATATTTATAGAAAGTTCTTTTTTAAAGTTATCTGACCCTAGTAAGCCAAAAGGAGTTAGGCCGACTAACTCTTTGAAAGTTTCCTTTAAAGGACTTTTTGATTCTGAGCTAATTAAACCCTCACTCAATCCTCTTGGTGGTTCTTTAATTTGCCAAGTCAAAAGAGCTAAAAGCATTCCTGGTATGCCAACCGTCATAAAAGCTACTTGCCATCCTTTTAAACCAAATGGAGCTTCTGAGATGATTGGGTATGCATTATTCCAGTTATCAACGATCAAGCCCCCTATGAAAATACCTATGCCAGAACCTATGTAAAGTCCACTAGCGTAAATTGAGATCACGGTTGCTCTGACCTTAGGAGAGAAATAGTCAGCTAAAAGAGAATATGCTGATGGGCTTGCACTGGATTCTCCTATCCCGACTCCAAATCTATATACGGATAAAGCCAAAAAAGATTTAGCAGTTCCGGATAAGAAAGTCATGAAACTCCAAAAAGCTAAACCAATACTAATTAAGTTTTTACGATTCCATGTATCAGCCAGTTTTCCCATAGGAATTCCAACAACTGAATAAAAAACAGCAAAAGCTGTTCCATATAAGAAGCCTATATCGCTATCGGATATACCCAGGTCAGCTTTGATATCTTCAGCAAGAATAGTAAGTATTTGTCTATCAATAAAATTGAAAACATAGACAAGTACAAGCAATGCGAGAGCAAACTTCGCGCTCCTTCCGCCGACTTCTGGAATTCCCTTATTCAATTATTTAGCCAATGCAACTGCTGATCCAGTTATGACAGTGACATCATCTTGATTAGTTGTTTCAATATTTAAATCTACGAGAGTCTCTCCATTTTCTTCTCTAATTGACATTACAGTAGCTTTGCTAGTAAGGGTATCTCCAGGCCAGACCTGATTGGTGAATCTAACTCCGAATTTTTTTAATGAAGCGTCCCCGACATAATTGGTAAGCATTTTTCCTGTTAACCCCATTGAAAGCATTCCGTGTGCAAAAACAGATGGGTAACCAACTACCTTAGTAGTAAATATTTCATCGCTATGTAGAGGATTGTAATCACCAGAGGCACCAGCATATTGAACTATTTGAGTTCTTTTAAGGTCTTCAACGACCACCTCTGAGTGGGTATCTCCCAAATTAATTTTTGATTTATCTAACATTTGATTCTCCTAATTTTCTACTGGTTTTTCTGTTTGAACGCCGACTCCGATAGCCGTTACAACTAGTTCTCCATTTTGATCTCTAAATTCTGTAACTGATTCACTAAACTTCAGTTTACCGGCTCTTTTACTATCTTTTTCCCAAGTTTTACCTGATTTTGTTTCTGGCGTGAGAACATCTCCAGGTCTAACAGGTCTATGATATTCAAAATGTTGCTCTGCATGCAGCCCCATTGCTGCTCCGCTGCCATCACCGTCTGAAGAAGATCCTTCTTTTTTGGCACCTGTTGATTCTTTTCCTGAACCAAACCAACCCTTTCCATCTATCTTTGGTCTTAAAAAGTAATCAGGATCAAATTGAGCGCTTGCTTGTGTAAAAGTCGGGGGGGCAATTATTGAACCTACATCTGAATCATTTGCATGATCTTCGTCATAGTAGATTGGGTTAGGGTCTCCTATAGATCTCGCAAACATCATGATGTGACTTTTCTCAATGGGCATATCTTTTTTTGACATAATTTTCTCCTTTTAACTAAGTTCTATCTTTTACAAGATCCCAAGCAGATTCTGCAAGTAATCTTGCCCTCATTCCTGTCTCTTCAGCATTGACTCCAGCAGCAGTACCGTCTCTTACTCTACCCATAATGCCTTGAGATATTCCGGCTAATTTGAATAAATTAAAAGACATATAAAGATCCCATTCTGAGTCAATGTAATAATCAACCTTTTCTGCGTAGAGCTTTAGGTATTCCTTTTCAGTTGGAATTCCTAGATTCTTGCATTGAGCTGCGTCCGAGAGAATAGGGTTCAGTTTATATTGCAAGCAGTGATAACTGAAATCTGCCATTGGATCTCCGAGAGTTGAAAGCTCCCAATCCAATATTGAAGCTACCTGATCAGATTCATTATCAATGATGACATTTGTAAGGCTAAAATCACCGTGCACTAGACACAAAGGTTTTTCGGTAGGTAAATTCTCAGGCAACCATTCCATTAAATTATTCATTGCGTCAATAGTTTCAGTCTCAGATGCAACATATTGCTTAGACCATCTTGAAACTTGTCTGGCCACATAATTTCCAGATCTTCCATAATCTTCAAGGCCAATATCGCTAGGCTTTACATTATGTAATTTATAGATGGTTTCACTTAAGGATTTATAGATATCATTTCTTTGTTTGTTATCTTTAGCTTCAGGAATATGAGGCTCCCAAAACACAGTTCCTTCTACAAAACTCATTAAAAAAAATTCTGTTCCTATTACGCTTTCATCTTCACAGTGAAGATATGCAATAGGTACTGGCACGTCTGTCATATTCAGAGCTTTAATAACTTTGTACTCTCTATCTACAGCATGAGCTGATTTCAGAAGTAGACCGGGAGGCTTTCTTCGGAGAACATATGAATCAGTCAAAGTTTTTAAAAGGTATGTAGGATTTGATTGACCGCCTTTGAATTCTTCTACAGTAATTGGCCCACTGAAATTTTCCAAATGCTCAGCCAAATAATCATTCAATTTTTTGGTATCAAACCCATGCTTTTCTGAAACTGGCATTGTGCCAGCAAAAAGTTCACTAGTATTCTGATCAGTCAATTAATTCTCCCTAATGATGTATTTTTTAATTTAAAGATCTTCCGCCGTCAACCCTAATAATTTGACCGGTTATATATTTATTTTCTACTAAATGAAATACTGCAGAAGATATATCCTCCGCGCTTCCAATTCTTCCTAAAGGAATATTTTTAAGAATTTCTTCATCTGGATCAGGATTTTGCTCTGGCCAAAGGATAGCTCCCGGGGCAACTCCGTTTACCCTAATCTCTGGTGCAAGTTTCCTAGCTAATGATTTTGTTATGGTTTCTAATCCCCCTTTAGCAATTGAATAAATTGGAAACTTTTCCATTCCTCTAATTACCATTGCATCAGTGATATTCACTATTGACCCATAATTTTTTTTCAATTCATCTTTAAAATTTGAGACTAAGTAATAAGGGGCTTTAACATTAGAATTTATTAAGTCATTCCAATTAGACTCTTCATTAATCTCTAGGTCATTGCTATAAAAAGTAGAAGCATTATTTACAAGCACATCTAATCGACCAAAAATATCTTTAACTTCGTCACAGAAGTTGTTTATTCCTTCAATATCGTTAAGGTCATATTGAATTATTTCACAGCTGTTTTCTCTCTCTGTATTAAGTTGATCTTTAAGATTTTCTGCTTCTTTTTCAGAATTATTAAAATGACAAATAATATTGAAATCATTTTTATGAAAATTTTCACATATGGATTTACCAATTCTTTTTGATCCTCCTGAGACAAAAATAGTTTTTTTCATAAATTTGTTCTCGTTTTTCTAATTATGTTAAGTCTCAACTCTGAGAGTTTAGATTTTTTATCTTCATCTTTCATGCCTTTTAATGAGTGGTTAATTTCAATCATTGATTCCTCAAGCTTATCTGCAATATTTAACATTAATGAAGGCTCTAAAGATAAACTTGAACCTTTTACTCTTATTAAATCACCGCATAGTTCCATTGCTTCTCTTGCCGAAGATGACTCTCTAAAAAAAGATATTTTATAAAGGCTATCTAGAATTTCTAAATCAGAATTTTTCTGAGTAAATAATCGAATACACTCTTGAATCTTGTCAGATAACTTTGAAAACTTTTTTGGTATTTTTAGAAGTTCATTGGTTTTCTTTTGATCCATTGAAAGTGAATTAATAGCAGCCCATCTTTCAACATCTCCAACATACTTCCTTTTTATATGCTCTATTAGCTCAATTACCTCTTTTATGTCACGTAAATCGAAAAAATAATGCAAGCAATCCGCTTTATTTAAAACGCTGAAGTATTCTTCTGGATGTTCAGAAATTAAAGCTTTTTGAGTTTCTATCCAAACTCTTTCAGCAGATAAAGATAAAAATTCATCCTTGCTGAAATTTGTTTGCATCAAGTTAATTGTTTCGTCTGATACTTTAAATCCAAAAGATTTGAGAGTTGCGGCAAATCTTGCGCATCTAAACACTCGAAGGGGGTCTTCTGTAAAAAATTCTGAGACATGTTTAATCAATTTATTATTTATATCTTCTACGCCAGCGAATGGATCAATAAGCTCGCCGTCATCTTTTTTAGCGATAGCATTCATAGTGAAATCCCTTCTCTTAAGATCCTCTTCGATTGTAACCGTGGGATCAAAAATAAATTTAAATCCTTGATGACCAGGAGATACTTTTTTTTCTTTTCTAGCTAAAGCATATTCCTCTTTAGTATCTGGATGGAGAAAAACCGGAAATTGACTATCTATCTTTTTAAAACTTTTAGCTAAAAGATCCTCCTCAGTTGAGCCAACAACAACCCAATCTTTTTCTTTTATTTCGCGGCCAATAAGCTCATCTCTGACAGCTCCGCCAACCAAGTAAATATTCATTGAGTCAGTTTATTTTATTTACCGAAAATTTTCTTCCATCCTCTAACCTCATTGCAGTTAATTTCCTGTTCCATACGCAACCCGTATCAAGAGCATGGATTTTTTTTACATTTGTTTTCCCTTCCAAAGCAGCCCAATGACCAAAAACTATTGATCTATGTTTCTTCATAATTTTTAAATCATAAGAAAACCAAGCTTTGAAATTATCCTTAAGTTCACTTTTTTTGCCTTTGAACTTCAAGTCCATTGCTTCATTTTCATCAACTGCCCTAACTCTTGTGAGCCAATCAACCCAATCTTTTAGGCTTTTTTTGTCTTTTAATAGCTTAGGCGCTTTTCTTTTGTGATCAAAAATCACTTTTAATGCCTTTTTTGGATTATTCTTAAGAGCTTTCTTAATTTCTCCGTTTACTTCCGTTAATGATTTTTTTGTGGCTGATTTGGGAAAACCGGCATGAACCATAATAAATTCTCTTTTCCCAATTTTAATCTCTCTTACAAGCGGTTGTTTTATAAGCCATTTAGCTAAATCGTCAATATCTTGGGAATTAAATAAATCACTTAGAGTATCAAATTTATTTAGTTTTCTTACACCATAATAAACAGCTAGAAAATGTAGATCGTGATTTCCTAAAACAGTCTTTATTGCTTTGCGATTATTGTATACATGCTTTAGAACAGATAATGAAGCTGGTCCTCTATTGATCAAATCTCCTGTAAGCCAAATAAAATCTTTTTTCGAATCGAATTTAATTTTATTCAAAAGGAGTGAATACTCGTCAAAGCACCCTTGGATATCACCAATAACATAATTAGCCACTTTGAATACTTTTAGCTAATTTTATATAGGTTTCTACAGAAAGGTTTTCAGGACGAGATTTTCTCTCAATACCAAGATTTACAAGATCTTCTTCGGCGAAGAAGGATTTCAGGCTGTTAGTAATTAATTTTCTTCTTTTTGAGAAAGCTTCCCTTGTTAAGGTTGATAAGTTCTTCATCAGAATAGAATTAGGTGTCATGTCTGAAGCTTTAGGAATGAGTTTTAAAAATATGCTTTGAACCTTTGGAGAAGGAGTAAAAGATGATTTATCCACCTCTCTAATTACGGTTACATCGAAAAAACATTGAACAAATATTGATAATCTTCCATAAGACTTTGTATTAGGTTGAGCAACACACCTTTCACCAAATTCTTTTTGTAACATTAAAAAAATTTCATCAAATGATGATTTGTTATCAATAATCCACTCAATTATTGGTGTAGAGATATTGTAAGGAATATTACCTATGAGCTTATTTACTCTAACAAGCTCTTTTGGATCATAAAGAAGAATATCTTTTTCGATCAGGTTAAAACTTTTTCTATCCCCATAAGCTTTTTTTAAGAATCTTATTAAATCCTTATCAATTTCAATTGCAGTTAGAGACTCACATTTTTCAAGCAGGAGACATGTCATTGCGCCTTTTCCAGGCCCTATCTCTAAAAGATGATCAATATCCTGAATGTTTATTTCTTCTATTAACTCTTCAATTAATTGAAAATCAGAAAGAAAATTTTGACCGAAAAATTTTTTTGGTTTTAGGTTATTTTTTTTCATCCAATGAAGCTAAAGCTGTTTCAAAAGCAAGTTTCATGCTTGAAAAATCTGCATTCATATCACTTGCTATATCCAGAGCTGTACCGTGATCAACAGAAATTCTGAGATAAGGTAATCCGAGAGTTATATTTAATGATTGCCCAAATCCAAGAATTTTTGCAGGTATCATTCCTTGATCATGGAACATAGCAAGAAAGGCATCGTAATGAGATAAGTTTTTTTCTGAAAATGCTGTATCAGCAGATATTGGACCATCAACAATTACCTCTTTTTTGTCATATTTCTTTATTCCTTTTAATATCGTTGTGGATTCTTCGGTTCCTATATATCCACCTTCTCCTGCATGGGGATTTAATCCTAATACACATATTTTTATGTGTTCCTTTTTTAGAAGTCTTTTTAGACCTTGACCTAAAACTTCTAGTTTGTTGAAAATTAAATCTTCGGTAATGCTCTCGCTTACTTTTTTAATCGGTACGTGTGTAGTAGCTAAACCTATTTTTATTTTATCATTTGCCATTAACATTAATGGCGAAACAATTTTTGCTTGTTCAGCCAAAAATTCAGTATGACCAGAAAAATCAGTACCTGAAGCAGATATTGTTTCTTTGTTAATGGGGCCAGTAACTAAAATATTTTTAGTATTGTCTAGACAATGCTCTGCGCAGGTGGCCAATACTTCTAAAATATACTTAGCATTGTTGACAGAGGAAAACCCAAGAACCGGCTTTTCTTTCAGAGGAATATCGATAACCTCAATTACTTTCGAGTTTGATTCTGTTTTTGAGCCTCCATAAGAGATGAACTCGAGTCCTAATTTTAAAGATTTTGATAAATTTTCAATATATTGTGTATCTCCCGCGATAACAAATCTATGTCTTTTATCTAAATTTTTAAGAGATTTAAGAGTTATTTCCGGACCAATGCCTGCAGGATCACCTGGACTTATAAAAACATGAGAGCTCATGATTTTAATTTTATGTTCACATATGATTCTGCTCTCATTTCGCTAAGGGTTTTTTCTAATTGTTCTTCATACTTTCTATCAAAAAGAATCTGATAAGCTCTATTTTTTTGAATGTTTAAGGAAATGTCTTCTTCTCGTCTATCTAAAACTTCAACAATGTGCCATCCAAAATTTGACTTGAAAGGGTTACTAACTTGATTTATTTCAAGGGAATTCATAACTTCTTCAAACTTAGGGTCGAATCTGCCAGGACCAGTCCAACTTAACTCACCACCCTCCATTTTGCTTCCTGGATCATCAGAATATAACCTAGCTAAGTCAGAAAATTTATCCCCTTTTTGACTCCTATTGTAAAGATCCTCGATAAGATCCTTTGCCTGTTTCTCGCTTCTTATTTCTGAAGTTTGTATCAAGATATGTCTAGCTAAAGTTTGCTTTTCTATTTTAATATCCCTTCCTTTCTTGTCCTTTAATTTAATCAAATGCAATCCTGCTCCGCTCCTGAAAGGACCTGCAATCTCGCCTTTTCTTAAGGAAGAAATTTCATTAGCAAAAAGTGTAGGGACTTCATTAATTTTCCTCCATCCCAAAGAACCTTCATTATCAGCTTCTTCTCCGAAGGAAAATTCTTTCGCAAGATCTCCGAAATCCATCTTGTCAGAAATTTTTTCTATTAGTGTATCAATGACTGATGAAGCAGTTTCTTCATCTTGATCTTTATTGATTGGTATCAAAATTTGTTGAATTAAAAATTCTGCAGATAGATTGACTTGTCCTTCTTGAGAATTAATAAAGTTGTCAAGTTCTTGTTCTGATATGTATACCTTCGATTGAACCAAACCTCTTTGGATTCTGGAAAGTATCATCTCTTTCCTTACTTGTTCGCGAACAAATTCATAGGATTCCCCTTGTTCTTCTAAAAAAGACCTAAAGTCCTGAAGAGAGAGACCATTCCCCTGAGCAATTTGAGCCATGGATTCATTTAATTCTTGGTCTGATATTCTTACTCCCGCTCTTTGAGCCCTTTGAAGTTGTATTTCTTCGATAATCATTCTTTCAATTATCTGCTCAAATAAGACTTCTTGAGGAGGAAGGGGAGTATCGCTTTGCTTTAAAGATTCTACAATTTGTTCGATTCTCGCGTTTACCTCTGATTCTAAAATTATTCCATCCTCAACAACAACTGCAACTTTATCTAATAATTCAATAGCCGCGTTTGAGATGGGGCTAATTAAAAAAATTAATAGAAATAATTTAACTTTATTCATCATATTTATTGTAACTTCAAAGGCTTGATATATTGATTAATCTTTTGTCCAATAGAACCCAATCCCTTCAATTCAAGATATATTCTAATGCCTTCTTGGCTATATTCGGGATAAACTTGATCTTGAAATTTACTTTGTTCCAGGAACATTCTCTGCCAATTAGGTTCTTTGCTTTGTCTGAATGCAAAACCGATAAGCAGTCCTTCATCTTCGTATTCAATTCCTATTAGATTGTCTGTAACTTTCTTTAATTCAAAATCATAATAGAGCTTAGTTACAAAAGACCAACTTTTTTCTAATCGAACATCAAAACCAGAAGTTAAAAATGATAATTTTTCTTCAGAAAGTTGATTGAATAAAAAAGAGTTTCTATTTTCCATTTCTAAGTATTCAAATGAGAAGAACTTATTGTCCTGAAATGCAAATCTAGCCCTCAAGTCAAAAGAAGAAAAATTCTCATCTTCATCAAATTGAAAGTTTCCATTAAGAGCAATATTATTTTTATCCCATCTCCAATTAATGAAAATAGGGTCAGGAAGATCATGAACAATGAGATTATTTTCTTGTGATGAACCAAAAAATCGTATTTCGCTTTTACCTAATGATCTTGTCAGCCCAAAAGTTAAAGAGGCAAAAGATGAGTGTTTCGATCTTTCCCAAAGTAGACCGAGTTTTAACTGATTCTTTTTCAAATTTGCATAACCGTGCTCAAGATTAGGAGTAAGCATGCTAGAGAATGGAATCCTTGAAACAAGATAAATAGGACTTACGTATTTATCATTATCAGTTTCCTTGAAGGAAAAATTAAAAAAAGGTTTTAGATATTCATTAGATTTGGCTAAGTTCAATACAAATCTTGATTCCATTCCCTTAGTGTTAAAAGAAATATCTTCATTATCTGAAATATAATTACTGTCGTTAGTCAGAAAAATTCTTGCATCAAAGGCTGAACTAGAGAATTTATATCCCAACCTAAAATTTAATTTTCCAGCTTGAACTTTTTTAGTTTCTTTGAAAACAAACGATCCACCTTTCTCATAGTTAGCTAGTTCTCCATTCAAACTTAAAATAACGTTTTCATGAGGCAGAATATAATCAAATGAAACTTCAGGGATTGAACGAAATTGATTCTGGGAGAAGGGGTTAATTAATTTAAATGAAAACGCCCTTACTTGTATTGATCCAGATTCTCCTATCCATCTCAAATTAAGGTTTTGTGGAAGAGCTACCGTCTTTTCGTCTCCGTACAAATCGCTTCCAAGGTCTCTGATATAAAGAAAATCACTCACATTTGAATAATCTATATCAACATATAGGCCATTGGTGATTTCGCCTGAATGTTTAAAACTTACTCCCCATCGGTTGCTTTCGGTATTAAAAAGTCTTTCATAATTAATATCTTGAAACAAAGACGAAAAGTTAAAAGACCCAGAAGAGCTTTTAGTTAAATATCTCAAATTAGATGTAAATGCCAAGCCTCTTTCTTCTATGTATCTGGGGGAGATTGTCATGTCGTAATTGCTGGCAAGATTTAAGTAATATGGAATTTCTAGATCAAAACCATTTTTATTTGAGTATGATAACTCTGGTAATAAGATGCCTGATCTTTTTTCGGTTGTAAGAGGAAACTTTCCTGCAGGCAGAAGAAAAATCGGCGTATCGTAAATATAGAATCTTCCTCCTAGAAAGTTTCCAAAATCTTCTTGAGAAGAAAAACTTAATTCGTCTGTTTCTACCCACCAAATTCTCTTCTTGCAAGGACATAGAGACATCTCTACCCCCTTAAATTGAGCCTTATCTTTTTGGATTAAAATTTCGTCTGCTTTTCCGTATGCATTCCTATCCATTAAATCAAAACTAATGTCCTTCCCAGAAAGAATCTCTTTAGAGGAATCAAAACTAATCTCATCCGCTTTTAAGAATATGTCGTTGAAATAAATCTCAACGGATTCACTCAATTTTAAAACTTTATTTTTGCCATCAAGTTTGACTTTTCCAGCATTGAAATCAATTTCTTCAAGTTGAGGAAAAATAAGATTTGAAAAGAAAAATAATAGGAGAATCGATATGTATGACTTCACTTTATTAATTACCTGGAGATTACCATTAGAGATTCGCTCTATATTGATGATAATTTTATCTTTTGGAGGTTAAAATAGAAAATTAATATTTGAGGTAAGCATGAGTTTAGAAGGAAAAACACTATTCATTACAGGAGCTAGCAGAGGAATTGGATTAGCTATTGCTTTAAAGGCAGCTAAAGATGGAGCAAATATAATATTGGCAGCAAAAACAGCCGAACCTCATCCTAAATTACCAGGAACTATTTATACTGCAGCTGAGGAGATTGAAGAAGCCGGTGGGATGGCATTACCAGTTATTGTAGATGTTCGAGAAGAAGAACAGGTTTTGAAAGCAGTTGAAGAAGGAGTGAAAAAATTTGGTGGAATTGATATTTGTGTTAACAACGCAAGTGCAATTCAGTTAACCAATACCCTTCAAACTGACATGAAAAGGTACGATTTGATGAATCAAATTAATGCAAGAGGAACTTTTGTTACTTCAAAAAGTTGCCTTCCCCATTTATTGAAGTCTGAGAATCCTCATATTTTAAATATTTCACCTCCATTAGATATGAATCCAGCTTGGTTCTCAGGGCACGTTGCTTACTCAATGGCAAAATTTGGAATGAGTCTTTGTGTTTTGGGTATGGCTGCAGAATTTAAAGATGATGGTGTTGCTGTAAATGCACTTTGGCCTAGAACGGCAATAGCTACTGCCGCTGTAAAGAATGTCTTAGGCGGCGAAGAATTAGTTAATATATCGAGGGGACCAGAAATAATGGCTGATGCAGCTTATGTAATCCTTACTAAGTCATCCAAAGAATTTTCAGGAAACTTTTGTATAGATGACACTCTTCTTGCAGAAAATGGCGTAAGTGACTTTTCTGTATACGCAGATGTTCCTTTCGATCAATTGGCTCCAGACTTTTTCGTCCCTGAAGATATGCCGCCTCCTGAGGCAGCAAAGAAAAGTTAAAAGTGGACTCCATTTCTGATGATGCTTCTACTTGGATAAGTTCTTGTTTTAAAACAGAGGAGACCTTTTCCTTTTCAAGGCTTAGAACAGAATCTAGCCAAAGAGACTATTTCAGATTTAACTTTCAAGGAAAAACCTTTATTCTTATGTATGCACCCAAAGGCATAGATGAGAGCATTGAATCTTTCTGCAAAAAAGCTGATGTCTTTAAATCCTCTCAAGTAAAAGTTCCAGAAATCTATTTTCGCAATGATGATTTATGTCATTTAATAATTGAAGATTTCTCAGATAATCTTTTTCAATTAAACATAACTCAGAAAAACAGTGACATTTTCATTAAATCGGCATTAGATCAGCTTATTCGAATACAAAATATAGATTGTGATACCGAGATTTTTGATCACTTTGATTTAGAAAAATCTATTGCAAATAAGGACTTATTTATTGATTTTTTTTGCAGGGGTTATCTGAATTTATCGGATGCAAATATTCCTTTTGATACTATTAATGAAGGATACGACTTTATTCTAAAAAGATTCTATGAACTACCACTGTGTATTTCTCATTATGATTTTGAAACAAGAAACCTAATCTTTCTTGATTCAAAAGAGACAGGTGTTTTAGACTTTCAGGATGCCATGATTGCTCCTTATGCTATTGATTTAGCTTCGATCTTAAAAGATCTGTACATGGTCTGGGATAAAAAGCAAGTGGATGATTGGTTAGATTACTATAAAAAAAATACTCAAAATGAAGAGATAAAATCCCTAGAAGATTTGAAAGAAGATATTGAATTTTGTGCCATGCAAAGACAGATCAGAATTTTAGGAAAACTTTCCCAAGTATCCATAACACTCAACAGGTATGACAGACTTAAAGACTTTCCGGTTTTAATAAATTATCTAATCGATTCAATGTCACGATACGAAGAACTGAAAGAATTCTCAAAATTTTTACAGATTTTCAAATGAAGGCATTTATTTTATGTGCTGGTTTAGGGACTAGGTTGAGACCAATTTCTAACCAAATTCCAAAATGTCTTGTTGAAGTTAAAGGCGCGAGTCTCTTAGAAAGGCATATTAAAAAATTAAAGGAAATCAATGTTTCCGAAATCATTATCAACTTACATCATAAACCCGACTCTATTAAGGAATTTTTAAACCGTAAAAAAAACTTTGAAATCAATATAACTTTTTCTGAAGAAGATACATTGATGGGAACAGGTGGGGCACTGATAAAAGCAAAAGAAGAGATTGGAACAGAGACTTTTATCTTAATTTCTGGAGACTTATACACCGAATATCCTTTAGAAAGGCTAAATAATAAAGTGGACGGAGCGCATTTGATTGCTGTAACAAACGATAAATCAACTGGAGATTTTTCAATAAACGGAGGAATAGTTGAAGAAGGAAATGGCTTTAACTTCGGAGGAATTGCTTTAATTAATCCAACTTTATTGGTAGATAGAAACAATGAACATAAAGAACTTTGGAAGCACATTATTTTGCCTGCCGTGAAGCAAAAGAAAGTATCCGCTGAAATTTATGAGGGTGTTTTAAAGAATATTAATACAAAAGAAGATCTAGATTTTGTGTAAAATTTATCTGTGGCTAAACAGAAAAACATAATTGCTCCTTCAATTCTATCTGCTGACTTTGCAAACTTAGGGAGTGAAGTTGAATCTGTATTAGAAGCAGGAGCTGAATGGATTCATTTCGACGTGATGGATAACCACTTTGTTCCAAACTTAACTGTAGGTCCTATGGTCTGCAAATCTCTAAGGGACAATGGAATAGATTGTCCTTTAGATGTTCACTTAATGGTTAATCCCGTAGATGAATTGATTAAAATGTTTGCAGACACAGGAGCCACTTCAATCACTTTTCATCCTGAAGCATCAGAAGATCCAGAAAAATCACTAAAATTAATTTCCGATCTAGGGTGCAACCCTGGTTTAGTTTTAAATCCAGATATTTCTCTGGATGTTATTAAGCCATATATGGAAGATTTATATATGGTTTTATTAATGAGTGTTTTTCCCGGTTTTGGCGGGCAAGAATTCATACCTGAAGTCATGAATAAAATTAAAGAAATGAGAAAAATAATTGATACTTCAAATCTAAAAATTAGATTGGAGGTTGATGGTGGCGTTAAGGAAGACAATATAGGAGAGATTTCTAAATCCGGTGCTGATACTTTTGTAGCTGGATCAGCGATTTTTAACAAACCCAATTATTCTGATGCAATCAAAAATCTTAAGAATAATTTTAGTTAGCTTTATTTGCTTCCCTTTAGCTGGAGAAGAAAGTTCCGCTAATTTATGCGCAGAAGGATACATTGAAGAAGAAGGAGAATATTGTGTTAAAAATTTGTATAAGCCTGCTGATAGAAGGAAGGGTCTAATGTATGTTGATTTCTTGCCTCCTAATCACATTGTTAAATTTCATTTCCATAATTTATCAACCAAATGTTTTTGGATGAGAAACACTTCTATCCCTCTTGATATTAAATTTATTGGATCGAATTCAGAAATAATTGAAAAAGGTATTCCATTTTCAGAAAAAAGTATTTGTCACAGGGCTAAGCTTGTAGTCGAGGCAAATAGAGGTGAACTCATCGGAAAAAGACAATATGGAAAGCGTTACTAAGATTCCTTTTTTCAAAGAAATTTCAGGAGATCTAGAAACTCCTCTCAGCATCTATCTTAAATTCATGGATGATAGAAATTCCTACCTTTTTGAGTCAGTTGAAGGCGGAGAAAAATGGGCCAGATATTCAATAATTGGCCTACCTACCGATAAGAAAATAGACCTCTCTAAGAATCCTTTGAAGGACATAGAGAATTTTCTCAAACAAAATAAAGCTCAACCAATTCCTGATTTGCCTGATTTCCATGGAGGATTAGTAGGATACTTCAGTTATGAAACAATAAGACACATAGAAAAAAAGCTTCAAAATTCATCTAAAGAAAAACTCCCTTATCCTGATATATCTCTGATGGTTTCCGATGAAGTTGTAATTTACGATAATCTAAAAAAATCTCTTTTTATAGTTGTTCACGGCAATGAAGATACAAAAAAAGAATGTCTTGAAAGGATTGAACTTATTCATAAAAAAATTTTAGAACCCCTACCTTCTCAAAAGTCATCCAAAAAAGGAGTTATCAATTTTGAATCATCTGTAAAAAAAGAAGATTATCTTGAAGCTATTAAAAAGATAAAAAACTATATCGTTGAAGGAGATGTGATGCAGGTTGTGTATGGGCAAGAATTCTCCACAAAATTTGAAGGATCGCCAATTGATTTATATAGATCTTTACGAAAACTAAATCCTTCTCCTTATATGTACCTCATGAAAATTGATGACTTACATATTGTAGGAGCTTCTCCAGAAATTTTAGTGAGGCTTCAAAATGAAGAGGTTACGGTGAGACCAATCGCTGGAACCGTAAAAAGAGGAAAAGATAGCAATGAAGATAAAGAATTGGCTGAAAAGTTAAAAAGTGATCCAAAAGAAATAGCTGAGCATCTTATGCTTATTGATTTAGGAAGAAACGACGTTGGAAGGATAGCTGAGGTCGGCAGCGTTAAGACTACAGAGGAGATGAAAATAGAGAAATATTCACACGTCATGCATCTTGTATCAAATGTTGTAGGAAAAATAAAAAAAGGACTTACTTCCATTGATGTTTTAAAAGCGACTTTTCCAGCGGGCACTTTATCAGGTGCTCCAAAAATAAGGGCAATGGAAATAATTGATGAGCTTGAACCCGATAGAAGGGGAGTCTATGGAGGAGCTGTAGGTTATTTATCTTGGACTGGAAATATGGATGTCGCAATTGCAATAAGAACAGCAGTTATTCAAGGGAAAAATCTTAGTGTAAGAGCTGGTGGAGGTATTGTTTATGATTCTGATCCAGAGAGTGAGTATCAAGAATCTTTGAATAAAGCTATGTCCATTATGAAAGCTGTTGAGGAGATAGACTAATGCTTCTTATGGTAGATAACTATGACTCATTCACTTTCAATTTAGTTCAATATTTTGGTGAGTTAGGTCAGAAAGTTAAAGTTCTGCGTAATGACGAAGTTAGTCTTGATCAAATAGAGGACCTCAATCCAAAATTTATAGTGATTTCTCCTGGTCCTTGTACTCCTAATGAGGCGGGCATTTCAATAGAAGCAATTAAAAAATTTTCTGGAAAGATTCCTATTTTAGGCATATGTCTTGGACATCAGGCAATTGGAGCAGCTTTTGGTTCAAAAATAGTAAAGGCTAATCAAATTATGCATGGCAAGATTTCTAATGTGATTCATGATGGCTCAGAAATTTTTAAAAATATTGAAAGTCCTTTTCAGGCAACTAGGTACCATTCATTGGTTATAGACCCAGAAACTTTGAGCAAGGATTTTTCTGTTAACGCTTGGACAGAAGACGGGACAATAATGGGTATAAAACATAATTCCCAAGAAATTTACGGCCTTCAATTTCATCCAGAATCTCTAAAAACTATGGATGGGATGACCATGTTGAATAATTTCCTAAAAGTAAATGATTGATACTTTTATAGAAAATATTAAAAATAAGATCAACCTTACTTTGGATGAGACGGAACAACTTTTTGATAAAATTTTTAACGGAGAGGTAGATACAAGTTCCCTTACTAGCCTCTTGGATGCTCTAGATAAAAAAGGAGAAACTCCTGATGAATTGGCTGGAGCTACTACTTCAATGCGAAAAAATTCTAAATCCATTAATGTTAATCATGATCAGGTTATTGATTGTTGCGGTACAGGGGGGCTAGGAAAAAAAATGATAAACGTTTCTACTTCTGTCAGTTTTGTTCTAGCTGCTGCAGGCTTAAAAGTTGCAAAGCATGGAAATAGAACTGCAACGGGTAAAAGTGGTAGCGCTGATTTCTTAGAAGCAGCGGGCACCAATTTAAACAAGTCATCAGAATATTTTTCTGACTCTTTAGATAAAATAGGATTAGGATTTCTATTTGCCCAAAATCATCATCCAGGCATGAAATATGTCATGGAAGCCAGAAGAATATTGGGTAAAAAAACTATTTTTAACCTTTTGGGTCCTTTATCAAATCCCGCAGGCGCTAACATTCAGTCTATTGGTGTTTTTCACGGTAAATGGATAAAACCAGTTGGCGAGGCCTTAAGAAATTTGAATTGCAAAGCTGCAGCAATTTTTCATTCAGATGATGGCTTAGACGAAATTTCTTTCTCTAGTAAAACCCAATTAATAGAATTATCTAAGAGTGAACTTATTACTCATGAAATAGATCCAAAAGCTTTTAACATAAAATCTAAAAATCTCTCTGATTTAGAAATAGATTCTCCTCAAGATAGTGTTAGGAAAGTTATAGATTCTTTTGAAAATAAATTCTTACCGGGCAAGGAGATAATTTCTTTAAATGCAGCTCCTGCTTTGAAAATATCTTCTGTAGTAGATAATTTTGAAGATGGATACGATCTTGCTTACGAACTCATTTCTTCAGGGAAGGCACTAGAGAAATTTGATGAGTTTATAAATTTTAAGTCTTAGGTAATTTATGAATCATCTTGAAAAAATTATTCAAAGAACCGAACAAAGGGTTGAAACTTTGAAATCCAGCTTTTCTAGAGAAAATCTTCAAAGTAACGGAAAGGAATATAAAAAAAGAAAATTTGTTGAAATTTTACATAAATCTTCAGAAGAGCTGAGAAATTCTGTAGTTGCAGAAATAAAAAAAGCCTCACCAAGCAAGGGTATTCTTAGAGAAGATTTCGATCCCGTCTGGACTGCTAAGCAATATGAGAAGGGAGGAGCTGCCTGTCTCAGCATACTAACAGAACCTGATTTTTTTCTAGGTAGTCTTGATTATTTATTAGAGGTAAGAAAAATCTGTCATTTACCTATTTTGCGAAAGGACTTCATAATTGATGAAATACAGATTTTAGAGTCCAAAGCTTTTGGGGCGGATTGCATTCTTCTGATTGCTTCAATTTTAGATAAAAATAAAATTAAAGATTTTTATCAAGTCGCAAAAGAAAATGAATTAGATGTTCTTATAGAAGTTCATGATGAAAAGGAAGCAGAAATAGCAATGGCAGTTTCACCTGAACTTTTAGGAATAAATAATCGAGATTTGAAGACTTTTGATGTAGACATTAATAATTCGATCAAAATAAAAAAAATGCTACCTAAAAGTCAATTAATTATCTCCGAAAGCGGCATCTATTCCAGAGATGACATAAATGATCTCAACGAAGCCAAAATTTACAACTTTTTGGTTGGAGAATTTTTTATGAGAAAAAAAGAACCATATAAGGCTGTTCAAGATCTAATAGCTTTATCACCAATATCATCTCGATAAAATCCATCTTTCCAGTCTATATTTTTAACTTTTTGATAAGCTAAATTTTTTGAATCTAGCAAAGTACTCCCTAATGCAGTAACGCATAAAACCCTTCCTCCATTACTAAGAACTTGTCCTTCTTGAGTTTTTGTCCCTGCATGAAAGACTTTTTGGCGCGGATTTTCATTTTCTAAATTATTAATTTCTTTGTTTTTCTCATATTCAAAAGGATAGCCTTTGGATGCTATTACCACGCCAAGAGCTGAATCTTTAGTCCAAGAAATTTCTCTTTCATTTAAATTACCTTGTGCGGCTAGAAGACAAATCTCAGCTAAATCAGATTCCATTCTCATGAGAATTGGTTGTGTCTCTGGATCTCCAAACCGACAGTTAAACTCCAATACACTAATTTCTGAATTTTTTATCATCAAACCAGCATAGAGAAAGCCTTTGTAAGTTATTCCCTCTGATTTAAGGCCATCAATTGTTGGCTTTATGATTTTTTCCATTGCTTGCTTATGAATTTCCTCCGTCACAATAGGGGCTGGAGAATATGCTCCCATGCCGCCCGTATTCGGGCCTAAATCATTATTATCTCTCGCTTTATGATCTTGAGAAGAAGCAAAAGGAATGATTTTTTTACCATCGCATAAAACAATGAAGCTCGCTTCTTCTCCTTGTAGAAAATCTTCTATAACAACTTTTGTGCCTGCAGAACCAAATATCCTTTTTTGCATAGCATCATCCAGTGCTTTGTGTGCTTCTTCAGCAGAGTGCGCAATGGTTACACCTTTTCCAGCAGCAAGACCGTCTGCCTTAATAACAATAGGAAACTTAGACGCTGATATGTATTCCTTTGACTCTTCATAGTCATCAAAGACTTTGTACTCAGCAGTACGAATATGATTTTTCCTTAAAAAATCTTTCATAAATTTTTTTGATCCTTCAATTTGCGAAGCTTTTTTAGAAGGACCTAAAATAAGTAATTTATGTTTTTCAAACTCATCAACGATACCTTGCACTAGCGGGGCTTCAGGGCCGACAATAGTAAGGTCTATAGATTTTTCAATGGCAAAATCTCTCAGTGCAGATATATCTTCGGAATCAATATTTATATTTTCACACTTATTTTCGCTTTCAGTTCCAGCATTTCCTGGTGCGATGAAAACTTTTTGAACAAGAGAGCTTTGGGAGATTTTCCATGCAAAGGCGTGCTCCCTTCCACCGTTACCAATAATTAAGAAATTCACTTAATGCCTGAAATGCCTTACTTTAGTGAATAACATACTCATATCTGCCTCATTCGCAGCTTGAATTACTTCTTCGTCTTTGATTGAACCTCCAGGCTGAATGATGCATTTTATACCTAGTTCATGAGCATTATCGACGTTGTCCCTAAAAGGGAAAAATGCATCAGAAGCCATTGATGCTCCATTCAATGAGAATCCAAATTCCTTAGCTTTAGAGGCAGCAATTTTACCGCTATCTATTCTGCTCATTTGACCTGCACCAATTCCTAAAGTTTGTTCACTTGCAGCAAACACAATTGCATTAGATTTAACATATTTACAGACCTTCCATGCAAACAAAGCATTTTGTATTTCTTCTTTATTGGGTACTTTTTTGGTTACAACTTCTAAATTATCTTCGGTAATAATTTTATTATCTGCTGACTGAATAAGGAGGCCTCCAGATACAGATAAAATTTTATTTTTGTCATTTATTTTTGGTTCAAAAGAGAGAACCCTTACATTAGGTTTTGCAGTGAAAATTTTCAGAGATTCGTCTGAGTATGCTGGAGCAGCAACTACCTCAAGAAATTGATTATCAATCAATCTCTGCGCAACTTCGCCTGAAACCTTTTCATTGAATGCAATTATTCCTCCAAAAGCTGAGGTTGGATCGCTCTCAAAAGCACTTTGATAAGCTTCCAATAAATTTTTTCTTGATGATACTCCACAAGGATTAGCATGTTTTACAATAACACAAGTAGGTTCAGCAAAATTACATACGCAATCGATCGCAGTATCTGTATCTGCTATGTTGTTATAAGACATTTCTTTGCCTTGATGCAGAATTGATGAAGATATTCCATAAGGCTTTAAAAATTTATGTTTAAAAAAAGAGGCCGTCTGATGAGGATTTTCTCCGTACCTTAAATTTTCAGTTTTTTCATAACTCAAAAGAAGATTCTCTTCAAATTGGTCACCATTAAAATAGTTTGAAATCTCTAAATCGTAATTAGCTGTATGTGAAAAAACTTTTATAGCCAATTGTTTTTTTAAAGATTTTGAAATAGTTTTGCTTTTTTTGAGTTCCTTTATGACCAGATCGTAATCATTAGGATCAACAATTGTGGTAACGTGCTTATGATTTTTTGCAGCTGCTCTCAACATCGTTGGACCACCTATATCAATTTTCTCAATTATTTCTGCTTCAGAACTATTTGGATCTTTTGCAGTTGAATAAAAAGGATAAAGATTTACTACCACAATATCGATTTCATCGATGCTGTGTTCCTTTATGATTTTTTTATCAATTTTTCTTCGAGAGAGAATTCCTGCATGTATTTTGGGATGCAAGGTTTTGATTCTGCCATCCATTATTTCTGGAAAGCCTGTATGCTCTGAAACTTCAATAGCATCAATATTATTTTCTTCAAGCAGCTGGTAAGTTCCTCCTGTTGAAATGATTTTGTAGTCCAGCGATATAAGATTTTTGGCAAAATCAATTATTCCATCCTTGTTTGAGACACTAATAAGAGCAACTTTAGACATCTTATTTTTTATTAATTTTGAGAAGATCGTATTCTTTGAGTTTTGTTCTTAAGGTGCCCCTATTAAGGCCAAGCATTTTACTAGCCTCGCTTTGATTTCCATTGCAATACTTCATTATTTCAAATAGAAGAGGCGCTTCTACTTCTTTTAGGACCATTGGATAAACATCAGATGATTTGTTGCCGTCTAACTCTCTAAGATATCTTCGGATTGATTTTCCGACCTGATATTTCAGAGAATTTTTATCGCTTGAATTATTTTTCTTTGAGACCATCAGTTAACCACACTTTCTTGATTGCTTCCTATTTCCTCTAAAGAAAGCATTCCTTGATTTAGAAACATCTTTGTTACTGAACAATTATCTGGGTAAAAAGTAACAATTTTTTTTGATTTTTGTAAATAACCTACCAAAACGTTTATCACCATGAAGTGTGAAAAAATTAAAGTCGGTGATTTAAATGAATGAGTGACATTTATTATTTTATCTCTCCAATCTGCTTGAGGCTTTTCAAACTGATCTACATCCTTTGAAAACATTTCTCTCAACCAAGAAGGTCTTTCAGACATGTCTATCCCAGGAGAAGGAATTTCAATAAAGCTTTTATTAATTTCTACTTCCTTATTTAATTTCTTAGATATTGGTTCGGCTGTTTCTTTTGCTCTTTTAAGCGGACTCGAAATGATTTGGAAATCATTCAAATCTTCTTGAGCAAGAATGTCTGAAATATTTTGGGCCTGCTCCCTTCCTCTCAAACTTAATTCTGGATCTCTATCAACTTCCCAAGATTTGGCAGCTTCTCCATGTCTTATGATGTAGATTTTCATCTTTTAAACTCTGATAAAATTGAATGTTTAGCATACAAAGAAATTCATGAGAACTCCAAGGGTATTTTTAAAAACTGAATTGAAAGCAAATTCAATTATAGAGCTTGATCAAAATATTTCAGATCATTTAAAAGTAACGAACAAAAAAATTGGTCAGCAGCTTCATCTGTTTGATGGGCGAGGTAATTCAACTTTTGGAAATATAATTGAAAAAAAGAAAAAAACCTTTTTAATCAAAACAAATAAGAATTTAAACTTTTCACAAAAACTTAAACCAATATTTAATTTAGGTATCAGTGAGATAAAAAATTTTGATAACGTTGTAAAACAGAGTACTCCTCTTGGGATAAATTCGATTAATTGCTTATCAAGCGAAAGATCAAAAATAAGAAAAAAACCTTCTCAACTAAAAATAGAAAGATGGAAGAAAATCGCTGCAAGCAGTTGCGAACAATGCGGAATGGATTGGATCCCTCAAATATATTCAAATGAATTAATGTCTTGGGCACATAATTCAAATGACCCTTTAAAAATTGTATTAAATCCTAGAGCAACCAAGTCAATTAAAGACTTAAAAAAAGCTGAAAGCCTTTCTATAGCAATTGGCCCAGAGGGCGGATTTACAGATAATGAAATAGAAAAATTAGAAGAAGAAGGATTTATTAGTATTAATTGTGGAGATATGATTTTTAGAGCAGATACAATGCCGATCGTAATATTATCAATGTTAAATTTTTCTATGAGGGACATATCATGAAAATTGGATTTGTAATGGAGCCAATTCCTGCAAAGAATCTAAAAAAGGATTCAACTTTATTGCTAATGTTCGAAGCCCAAAACAATGGACACGATATATATTTTATTGACTCAAAAAATTTATTTATGAAGGACAATCAACCCTACTGTAAATTTCAAAAGGTAGAAGTTTCTCTAGAAGATACGAATTTCAACGTTTTGTCTTCTTCTGAGAATACTATGAATTTTTTTGAAATAATCATGATGCGTCAAGATCCTCCAGTTGATTATTCTTTTATAGTAAACACAATGATTTTAGAAAAAGCTTCAGATTTAGGGGTTAACGTTATTAATAATCCTTCAAATCTAAGAAACTTAAATGAAAAAATATTTGCATTAAATTTTCCAAAATTTTGTCCGCCTACTTTGATTACATCTGATTTTGCAATTTTTAATAATTTTCTAAAAGAGAATGAGCATATCGTAGTTAAGCCTCTTAATTCCATGGGTGGAGATTCTATCTTTCAACTAAAGAAGGATGATGACAATTTATCTGAAGTTTATTCAAAAATATCTAATGAGGGTGAAGTAAAATTTATCGCACAAAAATTTCTTCCGGAAATTTCCATTGGAGATAAAAGAATATTAATTATAAATGGCAAAGTTCCTCAACACGCAGTGTTGAGAACACCTCCTAAAGGAGATTTTATAGGAAATTTGGCTGCTGGAGGATCAGCCTCAACTATTGAGCTTGACGAACAAGATAAAATTGTTGCTCAGACAGTGGCAGACAAAATGCTGGATTTCGGGCTTTATATAGTTGGATTAGACATGATTGGAAATTTTCTAACAGAAATCAATTTAACAAGTCCAACTTGCTTTAGAGAACTCAATGATCAAGCAGGAGAAAACTTAGCAAAACTTTTTGTAGATGAACTATTTGGGCGTTGATTACGGAGAAGTTAATTATGGATTTGCGATTGGCAATTCTATTACCAAAAGTTCAACAACATATTTTTCTGAAAAAATTGCATCTGAAAAAGAAGCTTTAAAATATATTGATAATTTAATAAAAGAGTGGGATTTAAAAGGAATTATTCTAGGATATCCGCTTAATATGGATGATACTGATTCAAAACTTTCATTAAAAATAAGCAAATTTAAAATTGCTTGTGAGCAGCTGTTTGATATTGATGTTGAATTAGAAGATGAAAGACTTACTACATGGGAAGCCAAGGAAATAATGTCTGATAAAAATAATCTAACCGATAAAAAAACAACATCTCACGCTCTTGCAGCTAAGATAATTCTTGATACTTGGCTTAATAAAAAATAAATGGCTCAATTACCCAGAGATTTTATTCAAAGAGTTTTAGATTCAACAGATATTGTTTCTTTGATCGATAGTTATGTTTCTCTTCAAAAAAGAGGAAAAGATCACTGGGCGCTCTGTCCTTTTTGCGATGACGGAAGCAAGCCTTCTTTTAGCGTAAGTCAACATAAGCAGTTTTATTATTGCTTCAAATGTAGAGCGAGTGGAAATGCAATTTCGTTTCTCACAGATCACCAAGGGCAAACTTTTATGGATGCCTTAGAATTTTTAGCAACTAATGCAGGGATAGAAATTCCTAAAAACACAAATAACACAAATAATGAAGATTTTAAGATTTTTGACAAAATCAATGACCTTACAATGAAGTTTTTTCAAAAAAATCTTTCTGAGCAAAGTGAATCTAGCTCTGTTTTTGAATACCTTAAAAGTAGAAATATTGAAGGAAAATCTTCCCAAGATTTTTCCTTGGGCTACGCAACTAAAAGCTGGGACAATTTATACAAGTATCTGCTTAAAGAGGGCATATCTAGAGAAGATATTTTAAAAACAGGATTAATCAAAACCTCAGATAAAGGGAAAGATTATGACTTCTTTAGAAATAGGTTAATGTTTCCAATACGAAATAGGAGAGGGCAAGTTATTGGTTTCGGTGGCAGAGTTATAGAGAACGAAGAACCAAAGTACCTTAATTCAGCAGAATCTCTGGTATTTAAAAAAAATAGGGAGCTTTATGGCCTTTATGAATCCATTGAGCAAAATAGAAACATAGATAAAATTCTGGTAGTAGAAGGTTATACAGACGTCATTGCACTATTTGCAGGTGGTTTTCCTTATGCTACAGCTACACTTGGGATAGCTACATCAAAATATCATCTTGAAAATATTCTAAAGGTTACTAACGAAGTAGTTTTTTGTTTTGATGGTGATCAAGCAGGATCAGATGCAGCTAGAAGAGCGGTAGAAGTCACACTGCCTTTTATTAATGATAATAGAAAATTCAACATTTTGTTTCTGCCTGAAGGGCAAGATCCTGCAAGCATCATTGAGGAGCATGATTCAAATAAATTTGAGGAATATTTGAACAAGTCGGTAGTGCTTTCAAAATATATCCAAGATTCTTTTCTTGAAGGTAATGACGATTCGATAGAAACAAAAGCAAACGCCATGAAAAGTTTTCAAAATTTTATAAAATCTATCCCATCTTCAAATTTCAAAACTTTTCTGGTTGAAGACTTTTCATCGAAATTAGGTTTCAAAGTTGACGAGGAAATCCAATCATCAAAAAAGAAAAAATCTTTCATGATGATAGAAAATGAAATGTTTATAGAAAGTACAATTTTAAAAAAGATTCTAACGGTTGTAATAGATTTTCCTGGAAGAATTAATTTTGAACTGTTTTCATATTTCGACGTCAAGTCGCAAATAAAGGAAGAAGAAACAATCGCCAAGATAATTGAATTTTGTAAATCAGCCCCCAATTATAACGCAGGCCAATTAATCGAAGAATATCCTGAATTGAAAGGAGATATTACTTCCATCGCTGCTGATGAGAATATAGTTTCGGAAGCTAAGGCTAATGATTTTATCGAAGAATCGATTAATTTTTATTTAAAAAAAGAGAATATTTCAAATTATGGATATCTCCAACAAAAGCTCATTGATGGAAGTATCACAGAAATAGAAAAGATTGAATTGAAAAAAAGTTTGCTTGAAAAATTTGAAGCATTGGATGATCAAGAAAAAGAGCTACTGAAGTCTTTGTAATCTTTTTACATATTTATTCAAACTTTAGCTCTTAGAAGATATAATCAACGACCTTTTTTAGAAATACATGTACGAAGAAGATTTAGAGAATAGCGGTTTAAGAGAACTCATTGAAAAAGGAAGAGAGCAAGGATATATATCCTATGCTGATATCAATGATTTCTTGCCAGAAGATGTATCAGATCCTGATCAACTTGAGGAAGTCATTTCTCTAATCAATGAATTAGGGCTAGAAGTTTTGGAAAATCCTCCTGCTGAAGGATCAGATTTCATGCCTGCAGCAGAAAGCCCACAAGAACAACCAGATCCAGAAGGAGAAATAGCAATTGAGTCTGAGGTTGGAAGAACAACTGATCCAGTAAGGTTGTATATGAGGGAAATGGGATCTGTTGATCTATTGACCAGAGAGGGGGAAATATCAATAGCAAAAAGAATTGAAGATGGAGCAAGAGACTTACTTAGTGCATGTGTTCATTATCCTGGAGTGGTCGAGGGTATTATTGAAGATTATAAGTTAACCAAAAAAGGAGAAAAAAGACTTTCAGATTTGATTGTTGGCTTTATGGATGAGGATGAGCCTCTCACTGAAGCTGCTGCTAATAAAAACATTAAAGAATCAGATGATGATGTTGAGGAAGAGGAAGATTCCGGGATAAATGAAGAAGAGTTAGAAAAAAGATTCGCCTCTCTTAGAAGACAATTTAATAAAACTGAAAAAACTATTTCTGCAAGTGGAAGAAGTAGCACGAAGGCTCAAACAGACTTAGAAAAGCTAGGTGAAATTTTTAAGTTTCTTAAATTATCACCAAAAAAATTCGAAACAATTGCTCTACCTGCAAGATTGAATTTCCAACAGGTAAAAGAACTAGAAAGGCTTATTTATGATATCTGCGTCAGAGAGTCAAAAATGCCACGAAAAGAATTTATTGAAATCTTTGTTGGTAGCGAAACCAAAGCAAACTTTTTAGATTCAACCTTAAGATCAAAAAAAACATTCGTGAAAGAACTCAAAATCAGGAAACCTGAGATTAATTTAATTCAAAAAAGAATAAATGCTCTAGAAAAAGTTTCAGGATTGTCTGTTCGTCAGTTAAAAGAAGTTAATATGAAAATCACAAAAGGCGAATCAAAAATTAGAAGAGCTAAGAAAGATATGATTGAAGCTAATTTAAGGTTAGTTATATCAATAGCAAAAAAATATACAAATAGAGGTCTCCAATTTTTAGATCTTATTCAAGAAGGGAACATTGGCCTTATGAAGGCGGTAGATAAGTTTGAGTATAGAAGAGGATATAAGTTCTCCACTTATGCAACTTGGTGGATACGACAAGCCATAACAAGGTCGATAGCAGACCAAGCCAGAACAATAAGAATTCCTGTCCATATGATTGAAACAATCAATAAACTCAATAGAATTTCCAGACAAATGCTTCAGGAAATGGGTAGAGAACCTTCTCCAGAAGAACTAAGTGAAAGAATGGAAATGCCTGAAGATAAAGTAAGAAAAGTATTAAAAATTGCCAAAGAGCCAATCTCCATGGAGACTCCTATAGGAGACGAGGATGACACCACTTTAGGAGACTTTATTGAGGATCCTCTTCAAAGTTCGCCTGTTGATGCTGCTACTGAAAATAATTTGACTGAAGCAACTGGAGATGTACTAGGGAGTTTAACAGCCAGGGAAGCTAAAGTTCTAAGAATGCGATTTGGTATTGGAATGAATACTGACCATACACTAGAAGAAGTTGGCAAACAATTTGATGTAACTAGAGAAAGAATAAGACAAATAGAAGCGAAAGCTTTAAGAAAACTTAGACATCCATCAAGGTCAGCACATCTTAAAGGGTTCCTCGACGAATAATTTCTCTTAATTCAAATTTAACCTATATAATTCTCCTTCCTACGGGCCTGTAGCTCAGTTGGTTAGAGCAGCGGACTCATAATCCGTTGGTCGGAGGTTCGAGTCCTCCCGGGCCCACCAGTACTTATCTCAATTCTTCTCAGGGAAGGGGTCGGTGAAATGATTATCTTCTCTTTTGGGAAGAAAATTAGCATCATAAGCTCTTTCTGGATTTTCTCTGACTCTTCTATCAAGAGCTTCAGCATCTGGCCCAACTAGAATTCTCCATTGGTTTTTTTTCACTCCATCTAAAATAATTTTTGCAGCATCTTGAGATGAAGTAAGCGCATTTTTTTTGAAGTCATCTTGTCTTTGAATAATAGCCTCCCTAAATACTTCGAGTGATAAGTTATGAATTGGAGCACCTGCTCTCATCCAACCATCCTTCATGAGTTGCAACTCACTTTCATCCAAATCTTCAGGTCTTTTCCCTAAAATTATTCCTGTGTTCTGACTAATATCTGTACTTATGTGGCCTGGCATCACCAAAGAAACATTTAAGTGAGGTGCATTTACTTTGAAATCATTAAGCAATGCCTCTGAAAAACCTTTCACGGCAAATTTAGCTGCTGAATATGAAGTATGAGGTACCCCATCTCCTAAAGATGCCCAGAATCCATTGACGCTACTTGTATTAATTAAATGTCCTTCGTCACTTTTCATTAATGCCTCCATAAAAGCTCTAGAACAAAAATAAACGCCATACCAACAAACAGCAAAAACTTTTTCCCATTCTTCGATGTCGCTCTTTATAAAGCTTTGACCTCCTCCGATGCCCGCATTATTGAAAAGTAAATTTATCGATTCAGACTGTTGCTCTTTCATAACAGCATCTTTAAATTGTTCAACTTGTTCCTTTATTGAAACATCGCATACATGTTTCGTAATTTTTACATCTGGGTTAAGGGAAGAAGCCAGATCCATCGTTTGATCCATATTTTCTTCGATAACATCACACATAGAAACATTGCAGTTTGATTTTGCTAATTGCAAAACAAGCTCTCTTCCCATACCTGTCCCACCTCCGGTGACGACAGCAATTTTATTTTCAAAAGATTTCATTTAGCTATCATATGACTTATCAAAGTATAAGGAAACGACAGAATATGTTAAAAATAGGCTAAAAGGAGTTTAAAAATGACTAAAAAAGTTTGTTTGGTTATTGGTGCTGGTGGTGGAATTGGGGCAAACATAGCCAGAAAATTTGCTGTTGAGGGTTATCACTCTTGTCTAGCAAGAAGAACAGATCAGGAAGGTCTTGATAAATGGATAAAAAACATAGAGGCAGAGGGAGGGGAGGCTTCAGGATTTTTAATTAATGCAATTGAAAAAGGATCAATAGAAAAGCTGATCAAGGATATCGAGGAAGGCATAGGCCCTATTGATACATTAGTTTATAACTTGGGAGCTCAAACTGGCATGAAGCTTTTGGATCAAACAAGTCTTAAAGAATTTGAATGGGGCTGGAAAATGGCAACTCAAGGACTTTTTAGAACAGCCAAGGAGATATGCCCCATTATGGCTGGAAGAGGAGAAGGATCCCTGCTTGTAACTTCCGCTACAGCAGCAGTCAGAGGAAATAAAACTCAACATTCTCATGCTGCTGCAATGGGTGGAAGGAGAATGTTATGTCAATCTTTAAATGATGAATTTGGTCCGCAAGGAGTTCATATCGCTCATATTGTTATCGATGGTGCCGTAGATGCACCTGATACTCTAGGTAAAATGCTCGGACCTGAAATGTATCAGAAGATGAGAGAAACTAAAGGAATGGAACACGATGGATTAATCCTTCCTGAAAAGGTTGCCGAAACTTATTTTCATCTAGCCAAACAACATAGATCCACTTGGACTCATGAGATAGATATAAGATCTTTTTCTGATATGGCTTGGTGGAATACAGATAGTAGCTTTACAAGAAAATAAAAAAAGGCGGTGTTTCCACCGCCTTTTTTTGCACACCCTATTTTTAGAATCTGTACTGTATACCAGCTTTAACGATCCTTCCTACAGGAGAATGAGTAAATGCATCATAACCCAACTCAGCAGGAGCCAATGGTGGCTTCTCATCAAGAAGGTTGTGGGCACTTAGATTAAGAGTAACTCTATCATCAGCTAAATTTACTGAGTAATTGAAGTCTAATGTATTCATAGAATCAATCTTATCTCCTACAAATGTGTATCCCGCAGTAATAGTATCAGGGATCTCATATTCACTTGTATGTCTCAAGTAGATGTTCATTCTATGAATATCGATATCAATACCTAATCCTAAGAACAGCTGAAGTTCCGGTAGAGATCTTATAACGATTGGAGACACAGACGATCTAGTGTTGTACTTACCCACTGCTTCGTAAGTTGCTCCATCTAGAGCACCAATACCACCAGCAACGTCATATTGCGTAAGATATGTTCCACCATATGAAAATTGCATTACAGCATTTCCAGAATCAAAACCAACAGAACCTTCAAAATCAAGTCCTGAAACATCAACATCATCACCATTGATGAAATCAGTTTCAATTCTAGCTACTCCACTAGTGTCATCACCAGGAGTGTTATAAATGATCCTAGCAGTAGGACTAGTCGAAGCCGTTCTTGCAAAACCATTTGTGAACGCTAGGTTGAAGTAATCAAAAGTTAATTGGCTACGATCAGTTGGTCTGATGATAAACCCGATGTTCATGTTATCTGAT
The DNA here is from genome assembly GCA_902526045.1 of uncultured SAR86 cluster bacterium. Classification (GTDB taxonomy): domain Bacteria; phylum Pseudomonadota; class Gammaproteobacteria; order Magnimaribacterales; family AG-339-G14; genus CACNYO01. The sequence goes on from CABZJI010000001.1 coordinate 323,135, forward strand.
TGCTCTGGTAACAGAGTTGAGGGAACTGGAGTCACTACAGTTACATACTCACCTATTGGGGCGTAACGTTCTAAAGACTCAGTTGGCTGACTCGCAAGAATAGGAGTTCTATAAGTTTGTTCATAAGAGAATCTCAAACTAAATATATCTGTAGCATCCCAAATGAAAGACAGTCTTGGTTTAGTCACTGAATCAATTTCATAATCAATGTATCTAGCACCAAGTTGCAACTCAAAATTATCGCCAGCAGGTATTAAAACCTCACCAAATAATGAAGTAACTTCATTATCTGTTCTTTCAGTTTTATCCATAGTTAAAAAATGAAAAACAGTATTACATTTTCCATTGTCTGGACATCTGTTATCACCTGCAGCCCTATAAAAACCATAAAATTTTCTAAATTGTGCTCCAACAGCCCAACCTATGTCGTTTGCACCCATTCCAGAGAAAACAAACTCTCCAACTGTAAGCGATTTCTTTTCTTCGCTTTCAGGTCCGCCCCAGAAGAAATCCCATGCGTCTGGATGATTGTAATAAGCAGCATCTGGAGATGCACCTATTGCAGCTCCAACTGGATTCCAATAGTGACAGTTACCAACACCTGCAGCCGCTAAGGCAGCGTCAGTTCCAATTTCATAGAATTCACCTGTAGCAGGATCTCTACAATCTTCTCCACCAATACCATTTAGGGCCATTGCATACCTATCAGTTAAAGTATCACCCCAGGCATTACTCCACTCTGTAGCGCCATAAGTGATACTCGCATCAAACGTAACTGATTCATTTATGTCAGTGGTTATACCAGCAACAATTCTATCTGAATCGTGATAGTTTGGCCTCTCCATTCCAGGACCTTCAATGGCTCTCGCTCTGTGCCAAGTTAAAGCAGAAGTTCCCATGTCCACGCCAGTGGCTCTCTCAATTTCTTGGAACCCTGGGTTATGGTCAGGAATAGCTAGGTAATAACCCGCAGCAGTTGGCGGATAAGAAGGCGATCCAGTATAAGTAGTATCCAAACCAGCATGCAAGTACTCAAAATATAAAACAGTATCATCATTTATATCCGATTCAGCTGTTACATAAAGTTTGTTTCTTGTTGTTGGATCAATGGCATTTGAAAAAGGCACATAGTTGAATCCACATTTAGAGTGAGCACTTCCAGAGAGGACTGCTGAATAAGCAAGCCCCTTAGTTTTGGATTTAGCTACAGGAACACTCATACCACAAGTTGGATCCATAATAGCGTCCTCACCCTGAGCAGCTCCACCAGCAATTGGATGCCAAGTTCCAGGATTACCAAATGATGATGCGCCTAAAGGCCAAGTAGTTGGATCTTTCCAATCAACCAGACCAAGATCTATGTTCATCAACCGTCCAATTTCTTCATATTCATAAGAAATAGTGAATCTGTTATCACCGTTTTGATTTCCATAAATGAATCCAAAATTGTAACCAGGATCAGCATTATTAATGTTGGTAGTAGAAAGGTTCATCTCGAAACCTTCAAAGTCAGTTCTTGTAATCATATTGAACACACCAGCAACCGCATCAGAACCATATGTAGTAGAACCACCGTTTTTAAGCAATTCAATACGTTTCAAAGCAATCGATGGGAAGTTACCAATATCAACTGGCGACTCAGCAGAGTTAGTAGCAACAGCAGTTTCAACCATCCTCTTACCATTAATTAGAACAAGGGTTCTGGCAACACCAAGACCTCTTATGTTCACGTTTTTAATACCGGTTATTGTTCCTCCTTCAACGAATTGTTCAGACGTATTTACCGTTCCAGATACAGCAGTAAGATTCCTGACTAGATCTGATATTTCCGGTTGTCCAGACGACTCAAAATCATCCCTATCGTAGGTATCTACAGGTACAGATAAAACTTCTCTGTCGGTAGCAATTAAAGAACCAGTTACTACGACCTCTTCAGTATCATCATCCTGTGAATTAACAAAAGGAATGCAAAGGAGAGAGATTAAAAATAACCTTAATAAATAGAATTTATTCATAATTTTCCCCCTAGAAAATAATCTATATCCTGCAGAATATTCAACTCTTTAGTAAGCGTCAAACTCTTATTTTTGTGCTTAATACAAGAAATAAGTAAAAGGTCAAGACTTTTAATTCTAAATTTTTTTATTTTTTTTTAAAGAAAGTTATAAAGGTATCGCTAAAAGGAATTGATAATCATTCTCATTTGTATATAATTGCGAATGATTCTCATTATCAACATGAAAATCAACTTAAAACTTTGGGAAAAAATTATGAAAAAATTTATATACACCGCATTATTCTTAATAAGTTCAATTAGCATATTCGCTCAAAATAATGATGATGTTGAAGAGGTGGAAGTAAAAGGAAAAGTCCTTTACGTTGATCAGGTTAATTCTTTAACACCTCCAGTGCCGATTTTAGATGTCCCGCAATCAGTTTCTGTTGTAACAGATGAGGATATAAAAAATCAGGGTTTTAGAGAAATATCAGACATAATAAGGTATACCCCTGGTGTAAATACTTCTCAGGGTGAAGGACACCGTGACGCTGTTGTCTTTAGAGGAGTTAGATCTACCGCAGATTTTTACCAAGATGGTGTCAGAGATGATGTTCAGTACTATCGATCTCTCTACAATGTTGAGCAAGTAGAGGTCCTCAGGGGAGCAAATGCACTTTTATTTGGTAGAGGTGGAACAGGTGGTTTAATCAACAGAGTATCAAAAAAGGCAGAGATTGGAGAAGCTTTCGGAAGTTTTGATATTGGTGCTGACTCTTTTGGAGGGTCTGACATAGCCTTAGATGCTAACTTTGCAACCTCACAAAATACTGCAATTAGGCTTAATCTTCATACCGACTCTTTAGCAAATCACAGGGATTTTTATGAAGGAGAGAGGTATGGAATTAATCCTACCGTAAAAGTTCAAGTCAACGATGATACAGTGATTGATTTATCATATGAATACGCAGATCACGAAAGGTTCATTGATAGAGGTATCCCAACCGAAAATGGAGCTCCAGTTGAAGCACTTAAGGATGTTGTTTTTGGTACAAAAGATCTTAACTTGCAAACCTTAGAAGCAAGCATATTAAAAGGTATTCTTTCACATAATTATTCAGAAACGGGGAAATTGAATATTTCTGTTACCGCAAATGATTTCAGCAAGTTATATAAAAACCTTTATGCATCTGGTTATGATGGGACATTAGTGACTATGGATGGTTATTTGGACCCCACAAGCAGAGAAAGTCTAATTTTCTCAGGAAATATTGTTAATGAATTTTCCAATGGCTCAACCACCGGAACAGTATTATTTGGTTATGACTACCTAGATACAGATAATAAAAATTATCGTTACAACACCTTCTTTTCAAATACTGAGGATGATAATGAAATTTTCAAGGTGTCAAGGCCGATGGATTTTTCTGTGAATTCAGATGGTATTGCTTCAACTGTTGACTATACAACAGACCTTAAGAGCAAATCAGAATCAGATATAGAAGTAAACTCCTTGTACCTGCAAGGGGATATAAACTTTAATGATCAATGGAAAATGATAATTGGAGGAAGATTAGAAACTTTCGATATCACTGTAACGGATGTTAAAAAATCTCAAGCTCAAACAAGAGAGGACAACGTTTTCTCTCCAAGATTTGGAGTTATCTACAAACCCCAAGAAACGATGTCAGTTTATTTGAGTTACAGCGAAAGTTTTCTGCCAAGATCTGGTGAACAATTTAAAGCTTTGAGCGCCTCATCGGCAGCTCTTGATCCAGATGTATTTGAGAATACAGAACTAGGTTTTAAATATGATATTAGCGAAAGACTTTTTCTTGCTTTAAGTGCTTTCAATAGTGAGCAAACTAGAGCAGAAAGGACGGACGCTGATGCCGAGCAATCTTTTGTTAGAGGTCTAAAAGTTAGCGGATTTGAAATAGAACTGACAGGAGATATCGATGATCAAAATAGCTTATCTTTTGGATATTCCTCCCTTGATGGTGAGACAAAAAGTGGGGGTCAACCAAGAGAGATTCCTGAACAAATGCTCTCTGCTTGGTATTCATACCAAGCAAACGATCTATTTGGTCTTGGAATTGGTGTAACGCATCAAGGAGAGTCAGCAATAAAAGATGATAAGCCAACATTATTGTTACCCGACTATACTAGAATTGACTTTGCATTCTTCTTTAATGTTTCTGAAAATGATGTTGTAAGGATAAATGTAGAGAATGCTACTGATGAGTTATATTTTCCTCATTCGCATAGTACTCACCAAGCTTCAGTAGGGGAGTCAGTAAATGCAAGAGTCTCATACACAAGAAGGTTCTAAAAAAATTAGAGAGAGATATGTTTGCTCCGAGTTCCATGATTTCAAAAGCCGCTGGCGGAGCGGTAATGAATTTCAATACCCTGATGAGGATTCGGAGCAATTCATCTCAAAAAGTTCAGTTCTTTTTAGGAGAGAGAACTGAAGGGAAAATCAATCTTACCATCTGTACCTACCATCAAGATTGATTTTCCCTGCAACTTAAAGATTCTGGAAGAGTTTATTTTATTCGCTCCATAACACCCCTTATGAAAAATTAAGCTCTTCCGCTCTTTATTTGCTAAATTATCATAATGAATGAGTTCATCATAGTTTTCAGAGAAACTCTTGAGGCTTCTCTTATTGTAGGGATTATCTACACAATCCTTATAAAAAATGAATTGTATGAATCTATTAAGAAACTTTGGATTGGTGTTGCTGCAGCCCTTGTTTTTAGCGTCCTCGTAGGTTATCTGGTTTACGTGCTCAAGGAGAGTTTCAGCAATGAATCTGCAAGGGCTCTTTTTGAATCAATATTTATGTTTATTACTGCCGGTTTGATTTGGTATGTCATTTTCTGGCTATCAAAACATGTAAGCGATAGAAAACAAATTGAGGTCGAAACAAATACTGCTGTTCAGGCGTCAACCTGGGGAATTTTCTTTGTAATTTTCTTCTCCATCCTAAGAGAGGGATTTGAAACTGCAATTTTCCTTTTGGGCAGCTTTTCAATGACAGGTTCCTTTAGTTATCTCGGGTTCACTATAGGTGCAGCATTAGCAATTTTAATTGGTTATCTTGTTGTTGTTCAGGGCAAAAGAATTAATTTAAGATCTTTCTTTCAAGGGACAACTTTATTACTGGTATTTTTGGCATCAGGCATGATTGCTTATGGAACCCACGAAGCAGAAAGTTACCTTGTCAAATCAGACAATCTCCAATTGATAGGTATAGAAAATAAATCAGACATCGCTCGTCCTTGGGATATCTTACAACCCAAAACTAGTCTTGACGAAACAGACAACTCTTTCTTTTATTCCTACGATTTGAAGGGCAAACAACAGTATACGCACATCATGCACGACAGCGGAAGAGTTGGTGTATTTCTCAAAGGATTCTTTGGCTACAACAGCAATCCAAACTACATTGAATTACTTTTCTGGATTATCTCTTTGGTCGGAGGGATAGCTCTTTGGAGATCTTTCTATCGCCCAGCAACCTAAGTTAAGAATTTAAATTTACTACTTTGTTGTATGCCTCAACCCTTTCTAGAGACATTTCTGTCCAAACATCATCAATAGCATTTAAAAAGTTTTGAATATCCGTTGCGTTATGTTTTGGGGTAATTGTCACTCTAAATCTTTCATCACCTTTTGGGACTGTTGGGAAGAAGACAGGCTGAATATATATTCCGTGCTTATCAACTAAGAGATTTGCTGCGTCTTTACACAGGACTGGATCTTTAATAAGAATTGGAATTATGTGACTATCATTTTCGATAAATGGAATATTGAGATCTCTTAAACCAGTTCTAATTTGATCAGAATTGAATTTTATTTCTCTTCTTAGGTGATCTGCTTTTTTGGCTAATTTTATTGCTTTGACAGAACTTGCAACAATGGACGGATTTACTGATGAAGTAAATATAAATCCAGGAGCAAAACTTCTAATAAAATCTATGATATCCGCGTTAGCAGCTACATAACCACCTAGTTGACCAAAAGATTTTGAGAGAGTTCCGTTAATAATATCTATTTTATCGGCGACTCCAGCTTCAGCAGCAATACCCCTTCCTTCTGGACCGTATAAGCCAACAGAATGAACTTCGTCTAGGTAGGTAAGCGCATTATATTTCTCTGCAAGCCAAATAATCTTTTCAATGGGAGACCTTAAGCCTTCCATAGAATAGAGGGACTCAAAGACAATCATTTTAGGAGTATTTGCATTTGACGTTCTCAACAGCTCCTCTAGATGTTCGGTATCATTGTGTCTAAAAATATGAACTTTCACGTTTGCATTTTTTATTCCTTGAATCATCGAAGCATGATTTAGTTCATCTGAATATATTTCAATTCCTTCTAGTTTTTTGCATAAAGTCCATAAAGTAGATTGATTGGCTGTATAGGCAGAAGGAAATATCAAGGCAGAATCTTTTTTATGCAATTCAGCAAGTGTTCTTTCAAGATCCGCATGATATGAAGAAGTTCCAGAGATGTTTCTTGTACCGCCAGAGCCAGTTCCTAACTCTTGTGTAACTTTGATGGTTTCATTAACAATAGCAGGATGTTGACTTAGGTTTAAATAATCATTACTACACCAAACCTCAACCTGTCTTTTAGACTCTCCATCGTGTTCGGTTGCTTTTGGAAAAGTGGATCGTGTTCTATTTATTTCGCGAAATTTTCTATATAAACCCTGTGACTTAAGGGATTTAAGTTCGTCGCTAAAAAATTTTTCATAATTCATTAATTACCTTCTATTTAATTTAACTTGATTTGCAAAATGAATTCGTCAGAACTATAACACATCAGAACTTCTTCCAACATTCGGGTATCATTATGTTTTTATTAAGAACAAACAGTTATATTGAAAATAATCAGAATACTTTCAAGAAATAGCAACCTGGCTAAAATACAAGCTCGTCTTGTTGCAGATGAGATAAGAGAAAAATATCCTGACATAAATGTCACGCACTCATATAGAGATACTAAGGGTGACATAGATTTAACTACTCCTTTAAGCAAAATGCCTGAACAAGGTGTCTTTACATCAGACTTGAGAGATGCTCTTTTAAATGATGAAACCGATATGGTTGTTCACTCATGGAAAGACTTACCTATCGAAATGCCTAAAGGCACTAATATTGTCTCTACACTTGCAAGATCTGATAGTAGGGATATTCTTTTTTTTAAAAAAGACTCAATTAAAAAAAACTCTTTAAAAATCTATTCTTCATCTCCACGAAGGGAGAGAAACCTTTCATTATCGTTGCCTCATTTATTGCCGTGGAAAATATCTAAGACGGAATTCCATCCATTAAGAGGAAATATTCAAACCAGGTTTTCTAAATTTTTGAACGATCCATTAGATGGGGTAGTTATTGCCAAGGCAGCAATTGATAGACTCTCTGAGGATGAGGACTTTGTTGAGCTTTATAAAAAGAATTCTAATTCATTTTCTTGGATGATTTTACCAAATTCAATAAATCCATGTGCTCCTGGTCAGGGCGCTCTTGCTATTGAAGTTGCTGAAAATAATGAGTTCGCAAACTCTATTGCGGCCTCTATTAATAACGAAAGTGACTTTGATGCAGTATCTAGAGAAAGAAAAATTCTTTCACAGTATGGAGGGGGATGTCATCAAAAAATAGGTATATCAATAAGAAAGATCAACTTAGGGGAGATAACTAATATTATCGGTCTAACAGAAGAGGGCATTGAATTAAAAGAGAGCACTTTTAAGCAGATACCAAAGTTAAAAGTTGAACAAAAAGTAAATAAAAATAAAATTTTTCCAACGGAAAAAGAAGAAAGTGTTTTCTTTGAGCGCAAATTTATTCAAAGTACTTTAAAAAAAATAGAAGCAATGGAGAACAAAGGAATTTTTATTTCCAGACAAGATGCATTATTGGATGGAATAAGAATCAACTCATCAAATATTTTATGGACAGGTGGAGTTGAAACTTGGAAAAAATTAGCTGCTAAAGGCTACTGGATAAATGGTACTTCAGATAGTTTAGGAAAAAATAACGAACCACCTTGTACTATATTTGATGATTTAGATTGGTTGAATTTTACGCATGATAGAAACCAAGAAAAAAGTTCAATGGAAAAATTTATTTCATACGAACTGATACCAAGGAAAGATGAGATAAAAATGAAGGACAAACAGTATTTTTATTGGATGAGCGGCAGTGCGTTTGAATATGCGCTTGAATTATATCCTAATATTATCGAAGCTAATCATGCATGCGGTTTAGGGGCAAGCTATGACATAATTGATCGCCAAATTTCGGGAAAGGTAGTTCCTTTTCTAAATTATGAAGATTGGAAAGATCAAATGACTGCTGATACGGATGAATAGAAAATTTCCAGATACTAGATTGCGAAGGTTGCGTAGTAATCCGTCATTGTTAAAGATAACCGCAGAAACTAGCCTAACAGTTGACGATTTAATACAACCTATCTTTATCAAGGAAGGTATTAAAAAGACTGAAACAATTGATTCCATGCCCAGCGTAAATAGATACTCAAAGGATGGTGTAGTTGATTATTGTAAAAATTTAATAGATCTGGGAATAAAAGCTGTCGCTCTTTTTCCTGTAATAGATCCTAAAAAAAAGGATTTAGAAGGCTTTGAAGCACATAATCGTAAAAATCTGATATGTGAGTCTGTCGAGTCTATTAAAAAAAAGATTCCAGATTTGGTAATCATAGTAGACGTTGCCCTTGATCCTTATACATTGCATGGCCACGATGGAATATTAGACAAAAAAGACTACGTAGATAATGATAAAACAGTCGAAGTACTAAAAAAGCAAGCACTAGTTCTAGCAGATGCAGGAGCTGATGTTATAGCTCCTTCAGATATGATGGATGGGAGAATTGGTGCAATCAGAAAAGAGCTCGAGCTAAATGATTTTTTTAATACAGTAATTCTTTCCTATGCTGCTAAATATAGTTCAAAATTTTATGGTCCTTTTAGAGAAGCTGTTCAGTCATCATCAAACCTAAGCAAAGGGAATAAGGATTCATATCAAATGTCGCCCCATAATATTAATGAGGCTTTATATGAAGTTGAGATGGATTTAAACGAAGGAGCAGACGCAGTTATGGTAAAGCCTGGCATGCCTTACCTTGATGTTATACGTGCGGTAAAAGAAAAATTTAAGGTGCCGACATTTGCGTATCAGGTATCAGGTGAATACTCAATGTTGAAAGGAGCAATTGAAAAAGGATGGTTGCAGGAAGAGGTTTTGATGGAAGTTTTACATTCATTCAAAAGAGCTGGTTCTGACTGCATACTCACTTATGCTGCAGAAGAAGTTGCAAAGAAATTGAGCTGAGTCATGCCAAATCACAAATTTGAAAATGCTTTAGCCAGAAAATCTCAATCTTGCCCTCCAATATGGTTCATGCGACAGGCAGGGAGATACCATAAACACTATCAGTCGCTTCGCGAAAAATATTCTTTTGAAGAGCTATGTAAAAAACCTGAGTTAGCTGCAGAGACTGCCATAGGTCCAATTGAGGATTTTGATTTTGATGTAGCAATTCTTTTTAGTGACATTTTGTGGCCTTTGCAAGCAATGGGGATGAATTTAGCATTTGATCCCGGGCCAAAATTTGAGGAAATTCTTAGTGAACAAAATTTTAAAAAACTAATAAATAAAAAAGATCTTAGATTTATGGAGTTTCAGTCAGAAGCTCTGCAGCTGACCAAGAAAAAATTAGGCGATGATAAATCGCTTATTGGATTTGTGGGAGGTCCTTGGACAGTCTTATCCTTTGGCATGGGGACAAATAAATTAGGTAGCAATTCTTTAAACCTTACAAGCGAAAAAAACTTTTTACTGGAGGAGTTTATTATTCCTTTTCTACAAAAAAATATTGCAATGCAAATTGAAGCAGGGGCTGAAATTGTAATGATTTTTGATTCTTCTGCACATCAATTAGCCAATATCGATTTTTCATCTTATATGGAAAAAGTAACAAAACATATGATTCAACCATTCAAACAAAAAGTTGGCTATTATGCTAAAGAAGAAGTTGATTATAATTGTATTATTTCCTATGCCAATGATAATGAAAATTCTTTTGCAGGCATTGGCATAGATTCACAAACTTCACTGCATGAAACTTTAAAAAATGTTGATCATGGATTCGTGCAAGGAAACTTTGATGAACTAAAATTTCTTGCAAATTCAAATGAGTTTTATCAAGCGCTAGATCATTTTATCGAAGACATGCTCTCTCTGAGACAAGACGAAAGGGCCGGTTGGGTCTGTGGGTTAGGACATGGAATTAATAAAGACACGCCCGAGGAACATGTGAAATATTTTGTCAGTCAAATTAGGCAGGCCTTTAAATGAAATTTAAGGGAGAGCAAAATTTTCATCACGAAAATGAGCAAAAAAAGGGAGTGCTTATCACTTACTTAGGAACTCCTGATTCGCCAGATGTATTAAGCGTTCGAAGATATCTTAAAGAGTTTCTATCTGATCCTAGAATTATTGAAGTGCCAAAAATAATTTGGTGGTTTGTTCTAAACATTTTTATTTTAAATTTCAGATCATTTAATTCGGCTAAGTTATATAAGTCTATATGGACTGAAGAAGGATCTCCTTTATTAGCCAATTGCATCAAGATAAAAGAAAAAGTTCAAAAATCTCTGCCATCAAATTACCAAGTAGCGCTTGGGATGAGGTATGGAAACCCCAGTATCGAAAGCGCTCTCAATGAATTAAAAGAAGCAAACTGTAGGGAAATTGAGGTAATCACTCTCTTTCCACACTACTCTGCTACAACTGTTGGGAGTATTTTTGACTCAGTATCGAATGAAATTAAATCGTGGAGATGGGTGCCAAGCGTTAAATTTTTGAATGGCTACCACGATAACCCATTACTCATTGAGATTTTGTCTAAAAGAATTCAAAAAAGTTTTGAATCTCAAGGCAAGCCCGACAAATTAGTATTTTCCTACCACTCTATACCAAAGAAATATTTTGATTCAGGAGATCCGTATCATTGTTTATGCCAAAAAACCTCTAGATTGATTGCAGAAAAACTTTCTTTAAACGAGGAAGATTATATTACAGCTTTTCAATCCAGATTTGGTCCATCTGAATGGTTAAAGCCCTATACTAGTGAAACAATGAAATCTCTTCCTAAAAAGGGAATCAAATCTGTTCAGGTTGTATCTCCAGGTTTTGGTGTCGACAACTTAGAAACTTTACAAGAAATAGATATAGAAAATAAAGAATATTTCGAGGATGCTGGCGGAGAGAATTTTCATTATATCCCTTGCCTAAATGACGATGATGATCACGTTGATTTTCTTATCAGTTTAATTGGTTAATAAAAATTGGAAATCAAAGAAAAAAAAGAATTTGCTTCAAATTGGTTTCGAGACTTAAGAGATACTTTCTGCTCTTCCTTTGAATTGATTGAGGGTAATAAATTTAGCTTTGAAAGGAAATCGTGGTCACACAAACACTCAGGTGGCGGTGAAATGAGTATCTTGAAAGGCGAGGTTTTTGAAAAAGTTGGAGTTAACATTTCGACTGTCTCAGGAAAGTTTCAAGAAGACTTTAGAGGGCAAATAAAAGGTACAGAAGGTTCTCCAGAATATTTTGCAACTGGGATAAGCCTAGTTGCCCACATGAATTCACCAAAAATTCCTGCATTTCATTTCAATACAAGATTTCTTGTTACAGGAGAATCTTGGTTTGGAGGTGGGGCAGATTTAACTCCAACTCTTTCTGATAAAGAGGCAGTCAACCTTTTTCATAATCATATGAAAGATGCCTGTAGCGGTTATGGAAAAGAAGCTTATGATGAATATAAAAAAAATTGTGACGAATATTTTTATTTAGGCCATAGGTCAGAACCTAGAGGAGCCGGAGGGATTTTCTTTGATCATATTAATTCAAATAATTGGGAAAGAGACTTTGATTTTATAAAACAAGTCGGTAAATCTACTCATCAAGTAATTACGCAAATTGTTGAAAGTAAAAAAGATCTTTCTTGGACTGAAGAAGAGAAAGATTTACAACTTATAAAAAGAGGAAGATACGTAGAGTTTAATTTAATTTGGGATAGGGGAACTTTATTTGGATTAAAAACTGGTGGCTCGACTGAAGCAATTCTCATGTCTATGCCTCCAACAGCAAAGTGGGATTGATGAAGGGGCTTATTATTTACTCATCTGTAGACGGTCACACAAAAAAAATTTCAGAGAGAATATTATCAAAGCTTGATTCTAGTGATGATTACGAATTAATTTCGCTGGATGACCTATTAGATGAACACATTGAAAAGGCTGACAAAATTCTTGTAGGAGCAAGTATAAGATATGGTAAATATAGAAGAAATTTATTAGATTTTTTTAATTCATACTCGGATGTTTTGATTAGAAAGAAAACAGCTTTTTTTAGCGTCAACGTAGTTGCAAGAAAGGAAGGAAAAAATAAGCCTAAAAATAATCCATACTTAATAAAATTATTAAAAAAACTTTCCTTTAAGCCTGATCTCATTGAAGTTTTTGCAGGAGTGGTAGATTACCCTAAATACAACTTCTTTGATAAATACATAATTCTTTTTATTATGTTTTTAACTAAAGGTCCAAAGGATATAAGCAAAACTCATGAATTCACTGATTGGGATAAAGTTGATCTCTTTGCAAAACTTTTCTCAGACCTCAGGTAATATCTCCTAACTATCGTTTATAATATCCATATGCAAAGAGCGGTATATCCTGGGACTTTTGATCCTATGACTATGGGGCATGTAGATCTGGTAAAAAGAGCAAGTAAGCTTTTCGATTCAGTAATAATCGCTATTGCTTCCAGCGATTCTAAGAAACCTATGTTTACACTTGAAGAGAGGATTGCGATAGGAAATAAAATATTTGCTGATGATCCTAAGGTAGAAGTGGTTGGTTTTTCTGGTTTATTAGTTAACTTCGCCAAAGAAAATGATGCGAATATCTTGATCAGAGGCTTAAGGGTAGTAGCAGATTTTGAATACGAATTTCAATTAGCAAATATGAATAGAGCAATGAGCCCTGATATTGAGAGCGTTTTCCTCACTCCTAAGGAAGAGTACTCTTACATTTCATCAAGTTTAGTAAAAGAAATTGCTACGATGGGGGGAGATGTAGATAGATTCGTTGATCCAGTGACTTTGGAAGCTCTTAATCAGAAGATTAATAATTAGCGCTGACAACTTGAGCAGAAGACCGTGCTTCTGTTGTTCATTCTAATTTCTTTAAGAATTTTTCCGCAGTTAAAGCAACTTTCGTTTCCTCTTCCGTATACTTTTAATTCAATCTTAAAATAACCAGGAACACTGTCAGGATTTAAATAATCTCTCAAAGTTGTCCCACCAGCCTTGATAGCTTTTTTTAATACTTTTTTTATCGATGTCACTAAGGAGCTGGCTTCATTTTTTGAAATTCTATAAGCCTTTTTTGTGGGTTTTATGTTTGAATCAAATAAGGCTTCACACGCATAGATATTTCCTATGCCAACTACTACTTTTGAATTCATAATAAAAGTCTTAATAGGAACCTTTCTTCCTCTGGAAATTTTAAAAAGGTAGCTTTCATCAAAAGCATCGGACAGTGGCTCTGGTCCAAGTGATTTAATAAGGAAATGATTTTCAAAATCTTTAGTGTAATGAATTGAACCGAATCTTCTTGGATCTGTGTATCTGAGGATCATTCCATTCTCAAAACATAAATCCCAATGGTCGTGTTTCAGCGGTGCTATATTATTAGATAAGTATCGTAGGCTTCCAGACATGCCTAAATGAATCAGAAGATATTCTGAATCCAAACTAACAATTAAGTATTTCGCTCTTCTTGAAAGGGTAGAAACCCTTTTGGAAATAAGTATTTTTGATAATTTTGATGAAACTGGCCAACGAAGATTTTTATTCCTTAATTCAAAGGTCTTTATCTGACTTTTTTCTAATTTAGGTTTTAGAGCCCTAACAGTAGTTTCAACTTCCGGTAATTCGGGCATGAATCAATTCATAAATTCATCTAGGTTGTAGAGATCTTGCGGAGAAAGAGTCCCAGCAGAAAGTTTCAGACCAAAATCAGATAGGATGAAGTCGTATTTAGCAGATGCATAATCTCTCTCGGCCGCAAAAACATTTCTTTGCGCATTTAAAAGATCAATAATATTTCTTGTATTTGCCTCAAAACCATATTCTGTAGCTATCAAAGCAGATTCAGCTGATTTAAATGCTTGCTCTCGCGCTTGAACATTAGCCTTTGCTGTTAATAAAGATGAATGTTTTGATTTTATGTCTTGGATAACACTTCTTGTTGTGAATTTACTTTGCTCTTTTGCTTTATCATAATTTGCATATGCTTCTCTTCTCTTTGAATGAGCAATACCTCCTGCTACTAGAGGCCAGCTAAACTGTATAGAATAGTTATTAGATTCAGTTTCTATACCTAAAAGAGGATTTTCAATAAAACCACCAAACCTTCCTTGATAAGAAGTACTACTATTGAGGGTACCAACTAAATCGATATTAGGAATGTGACCACCAATGCTAGCCTTTGCATTATTTTGAGCAGACCTTTCAAAAAGCTTAGCTGTCTTAAGTACATTGCTATTAATTAGACCAATTCTTACCCATTCATTTTGATCTTCAACAAGTACTTTCCCAAATGGATAGTCTATTAAATCTGATATCTCAGGAGCTTCATTAACTAGGGCTATTAGAATTTCTCTAGCAACCTCTAGTTGACCTTCAGAAGCAATTTTGGCGACTCTGGACAAATCATAGAACGCTTGAGTTTCTTGAAAATCTGTAATGGGAGATATATTTTCTTCAAATAATCGTTTCGCTCTGTCTAATTGTTTTTTAAGTGCCTCCTCTTCAGATATAGCTGTTTCGAGATTATTTTGTGCTTTTAATAATCCAAAATAAGCTTGAGCAACCCTAAAGATCATTTGTTGCTGAGATAATAGAAATTCCGCTGCAGCACTCTCACTTAAAGCTTTACCGCTAGCAAATTGAAACCATCTATCTACTCTAACTATTGGCTGACTTAATCTTAGAGAATAACCAAATGAGTTGTATTCATCTGTCTTATTGCTATCAATGAAACTATTGTTCCAAGCGGTTGATGCAGTAGTAGTGATAGACGGTAAAAGTCCAGCTAGAGCCTGTTCCTTGATTTCTTTATTAGCCCGAAAAGTTGCCTCTGCTATTTTCAACTGAGGGTCTTCTTCTAAAGCAATTTCATATATTTCAGATAGAGTTTTACCTATAACAGATGGAGTTAGAAATGTAATCAAAAAAGAAAAGATAAAAATTTTCATGTTAAGAATATCTAGATATTTTTTTTTAAAAGTTAGCTTCATAATAATTTTTTGTGGGGCATTATGCTATAAAATATAGGTAATGAAGAAATTAGACATAAAAAACATTAATCAAGTTCCCTTTAACGAAAATATTCAACAAACCGCTAGCTCCCAATTTAAAAATTCTGAGAAAGTTTACCTTTCCGGAAGCACAAAAGATATAAGAGTTCCCATGCGGAAAATCACTCAAACTTCTTTGAAAACCACTGAAGGAGAAGAAAAGCAACCTCCAATTTTTGTCTACGATTCCTCTGGTCCATATACCGATCCAGAAGTATCTTTTGATATAAAAGAAGGCCTGCCTTCTTCAAGAACTTGGTTGAAAAAAAGGTTAGAAGAAGATCCATCAAGCACTCAAATGAGTCTTGCTAAAAAAGGCATTGTTACACCTGAAATGGAATATATCGCTATTAGAGAAAATCAGAACATTGAAAAGAATAGAAAATTGAAAGAAGGAACTTTCCATGCAGGCGAGTCTTTTGGGGCCAGCATTCCACCTTTTTATACTCCTGAATTTGTGCGCGACGAGATAGCATGCGGAAGGGCTGTAATACCTGCCAATGTTAAACATCCAGAACTTGAACCTATGATTATAGGTAGAAATTTTAAAATCAAAGTTAACTCTAATATTGGAAATTCAGCTTTATCCTCGTCAATCGAAGACGAGGTAGAAAAGTTAACTTGGTCTACTCGCTGGGGAGCAGATACAGTGATGGATCTATCAACTGGAAAAAACATACATGAAACAAGAGAGTGGATTATAAGAAATTCACCTGTGCCAATTGGAACAGTTCCAATCTATCAAGCACTTGAAAAAGTCAACGGAGTAGCAGAAGACCTCAACTGGGATGTCTTCGAAGAAACATTAATAGAACAAGCTGAGCAGGGCGTAGACTATTTCACAATCCATGCAGGAGTTCTTCTGCATTATGTTCCCATGACGGCTAAGAGAGTTACGGGTATTGTTTCAAGAGGTGGTTCAATTATGGCTAAATGGTGTCTTGCCCATCATGAGGAGAATTTCTTATATACAAATTTTCATAAAATCTGCGACATCATGCAAAAGTATGATGTTACTTTTTCTCTTGGGGATGGTCTCCGTCCTGGCTCTATAGCCGATGCAAATGATGAGGCTCAATTTTCAGAATTAAGGACTCTTGGCGAGCTTACGAAGATAGCTTGGAACGATAATGTTCAAACTATGATAGAAGGGCCTGGTCATGTTCCTATGCATTTGATTCAGGAAAATATGACTGAGCAACTCAAAAATTGTGATGAAGCACCTTTTTATACTTTGGGACCTTTAACTACTGATATTGCGCCTGGATATGATCATATTACATCAGCGATTGGTGCCTCAATGATTGGTTGGTTTGGATGCGCTATGTTGTGTTACGTCACGCCGAAAGAACACTTAGGCTTACCTAATAAGGAGGATGTAAAAGAAGGTTTGATGGCATATAGAATTGCTGCTCATGCTGGAGATCTAGCTAAAGGACATCCCGCAGCTCAGATTAGAGATAACGCTCTATCCAAGGCAAGATTTGAATTTAGATGGGAAGATCAATTCAACCTTGGACTCGATCCAGAAAGATCAAGAGAATATCATGATGAAACACTCCCTAAGGACTCCGCCAAAGTGGCCCATTTTTGTTCGATGTGTGGACCTAAGTTTTGCTCAATGAAGATTTCTCAAGAAGTAAGAGATTATGCAAAAAACGAGGAAGTTAAATTAACTGAAGAGATGAAAAAAAAATCTGAGGAATTCTTAGAACAAGGTAGTGGTATTTACAAAGAAGTCTAAACACAAACAATAGTGGTGAAGGAGTATACATCCGAATCAATTGAGGTGCTCTCTGGTCTTGAGCCCGTCAGAAAAAGACCGGGAATGTACACAGATACTTCCAATCCAAATCACCTAATAGCAGAAGTAGTCGATAATAGCGTAGATGAAGCACTTGCTGGACATGCTAAACAAATATCAGTTCTTCTTTTAAAAGATGGATCTATTACAGTTGAAGATGATGGCAGGGGCATGCCAGTAGACATTCATCCAGAAGAAAAGGTTCCAGGCGTTGAATTAATTTTTACTAGGTTGCACGCTGGCGCAAAATTTACTAACAAGGATTACACCTTCTCGGGAGGGCTTCATGGCGTTGGAGTTTCCGTTGTTAATGCATTGTCCAAAAAACTAAATGCCGAAATCAAAAGAGATGGAAAAAAACACGAAATTCAATTTAAAGGCGGTGAAATCTCTAAACCACTCAAAGTAGTTGATTCTGTTGGGCAAAGGAATACCGGTACTAAGATTACCTTTTACCCTGATGAAGCATTTCTCGACACCACAAAAATATCAGTAAAAAATTTAAAGTATTCCCTGAAGGCAAAAGCTGTTCTTTGTTCAGGTTTGACCATAAATTTCACAGATAAGATTGCTAATGAAAAAGAGACGTGGTGTTTTGTCGATGGCTTGGGAGATTATTTAAAAAAGACCCTTGATTCAGAATTATTACCCAGTGATCCAATAGAAGGAGAATTTTCTGACGGAGAACAAGGTCTCAGTTGGGCTGTTGCTTGGTCAAATAAAATTCTTACGGAAAGTTATGTCAATTTAATACCTACTATCGAAGGAGGAACTCATGAAGCAGGACTAAGGTCTGGTATTACTGAATCCATAAGAGAGTTTTGTTCACTAAGAAACTTAATTCCGAAAGGAATCAAATTGACTCAGGAAGATGTCATGAAAGATTGTTCATTTATTTTATCTGCAAAGATAAAGGATCCACAGTTTACTGGGCAAACGAAAGAAAAGTTATCTTCTAAAGATTTTCAGGCCACTGCTACCTCAATAATTAAAGATGCTTTTTCATTATGGTTGAATCAAGAAACAGAGGCAGCAGAAAAAATTGCTCTGCTTAGCATTGATAACGCTCAAGAAAGGTCAAAGCAAGTAAAAAAAGTAGAAAGAAAGAAAATTACAAAAGGACCAACTTTGCCGGGAAAACTTACAGATTGTGTTTCCACAGATGATGATGAAACTGAGCTTTTCTTAGTTGAGGGAGAGTCAGCAGGAGGATCAGCCAAGCAAGCTAGAGATAGAAACTTTCAGGCAGTAATGTCATTAAAAGGAAAGATATTAAATACTTGGGAAGTTGATACAGGTTCCATAACTCAGTCTCAAGAGGTAAAAGATATCTCTCTCGCTCTTGGTTTAGAGCCAGGATGTAATGATTTAAATGGTCTTCGTTATGGGAAAGTTTGTATCCTTGCTGATGCCGATTCTGATGGTGCACATATAGCAACACTATTGTGTGCTTTATTTTTAAGACATTTTAGACCTCTTGTTGAGGCTGGAAAAGTCTTTGTCGCGCAACCTCCTCTGTATAGAGTTGACCAAGGGAAAGAAGTTTTTTATGCCCTTGATGACGAAGAAAAAGATGATTTGGTGAAACAGTTAGGCAAAAAAAATAAATCAAAGAAAATTGAAGTACAAAGATTCAAAGGTTTAGGAGAAATGAACCCAGGCCAGCTAAGAGAAACTACTATGATTAAAGACTCAAGAAAACTTGTAAAATTAACACTAGATCAGCCTACAAAATCAATATCTATGATGGATATGTTGCTCTCAAAAAAAAGAGCATCAGATAGAAAAATATGGTTAGAGGATAAAGGAAATCTAGCTACTTTAAGTAAAGGAGAATGAGCAAAGAAAGTGATCTACCATTTTTCAATTACGCTGAAAAGGCGTACTTGGAATATTCTATGTACGTCATTCTTGATAGGGCATTACCTTTTATAGGCGATGGGTTAAAGCCAGTTCAAAGAAGGATTATTTATGCAATGTCTGAATTAGGACTTAAATCCAGCTCTAAGTTTAAAAAAAGTGCCAGAACTGTGGGAGATGTAATAGGTAAATTTCATCCGCACGGTGACTCTGCAGCCTACGAAGCAATGGTTTTGTTAGCTCAAAGCTTTTCTACCAGATATCCATTGTTAGAAGGACAGGGAAATTGGGGATCTTTAGACGATCCAAAAAGTTTTGCTGCTATGAGATATACGGAATGTAGGTTGTCTGCTTATGCTCAATCACTTCTTGAAGAGGCAGCACAAGGAACGGTTGACTGGATACCAAATTTTGATGGAACTTTAATTGAACCAAAATTTCTTCCGGATAGACTTCCAAATGTTTTATTAAATGGTGCTTCTGGAATTGCAGTTGGGATGGCAACAGATATACCGCCGCATAATCTAAAAGAAATTGTTAATGGTGTGATTGCTTTGATTGATAGTCCAAAACTTTCAAATGAAGAATTGATGAAAGATATTTCAGCGCCAGACTATCCTACCTCGGCTCAGATTATGAACTCCGAAGATGAGGTTTTAGAAATATATGAGACTGGAAAAGGAGCCATTACTTTAAGATCAACATTTGAAATAGAGGATGGAAATATCGTCATTAATTCTCTTCCATACCAAGTCTCTTCAATGAAAGCAATTGAACAAATTGCTGCACAGATTGATTCTAAAAAGCTTTCAATGATTGAAGATATAAGAGATGAAGGAGACGAACATAATCCCGTACGAATTGTAATTGTCCCTAGATCAAATCGTGTAGATAAGGAAGCGTTAATGTCTCACTTATTTGCTACAACTGAGCTTCAAAAAAATACGCGCGTTAACATGAATGCTATTGGCCTTGATGGAAAGCCCAGAGTATTTGACCTCAAGGGAATTCTAAAGGAATGGATTAAGTTCAGAACAGAGACTGTAAAAAGGCGAATACAACATAGGCTTGATTGGGTTGATGACAGACTTCATATCTTAAAAGGTCTCCTGATAGCCTATTTAAATCTTGAGGAAATAATAAATATCATCAGAAACCAAGACGATCCAAAAAAGACTTTAATGAAAAAATTTAAACTTTCAGATCTTCAAGCTAATGCAATTTTGGATATACGTCTTAGACAATTAGCTAAACTTGAAGAAATTTCTATAAAAACTGAACAAGAGGATCTAGCCTCAGAAAAGAAGGAGTTGGAAGCATACCTAAAATCATCATCTCGGCTGAAAACTCTTATTAAAAGAGAGCTTAAAGCTGATGCAGAAGAATATGGCGATGAACGAAAAAGTTTTTATGGAGAAGGATTTTCAGCAAAAGCGTTTGATGAGTTAGATCTTATTTCTAATGATCCTATGACGGTCGTTTTATCAGAAAAAGGATGGATTAGAGCAGCTAAAGGACACGACATTGATCCTGAAAGCTTGCAATACAGGGAAGGTGATAGTTTTCTTTCAGCAAGTAAAGGCAGAAATAGTGAATCTGTGGTGATCATTGATAATTCAGGAAAATCTTACTCTTTACCTATTCATAAATTACCATCCGCCAGAGGCCAAGGTGAACCGGTTTCAGGAAAAATTAATGCTCCGTCTGGATCAAGTTTTATGGGTGTTATTGCCGGTTCAGCTGATCAAAAGCTACTTTTAATTTCAGATCTTGGATATGGTTTCTTAACTAAAGTTGAAGATATTTTTACAAAAAATAGATCCGGTAAATCAGCTTTAAATGTTAAAGATGCGAATCCTATCAAACCTGTTGAGATAAGAGAAACTGATCAGAGAATTGCTCTTGTTACAGCTGCAGGAAAATTATTAGTAATTAATATTGAGGATATTCCCGTATTAGCCAGAGGAAAGGGAAATAAATTAATTGGAATTGATAAGAAACTTTATGCTTCCGAAGAAGATAAAGTTATTTTTGCCAATGCTCTTGGCGAAAATGACTCCCTAAAAATATTTAGTGGTAAGCAACACTTTGAAATAAAATCAAAAGACTTAAATAACTTTTTTGGTGCGAGAGGGAGAAAGGGAAATTTTCTTCCAAAAGGCTTTAGAAAAATCAATAGGACAGAAAGTATCTTAAAGGACTAGTAAAAAGATTTAGTTACTTTTTCTAGTTTTGAAAATCCTTCTTCTATCTCCTGGTCGCTAATAATCAGAGAAGGCGCAAATCTTAAAGTGCTTTCACCATTTGCTGACACCAAAAGAAGACCTTCCTCATAACTTCTAGCTAAGAATTCTTTTGAAGTTACTTGCTTCATATCAGCAGCAATCCACAAACCTGCAGATCTAATATCTGTAAAAAAATCATACTTCTTAGATAAGTTTTGCAAATTATTAATAAACTTAATGGTTTTTTCCATTACTCCAGATAATAATTTTTTGTCATCAACGATATCAATTAATTTTGAGGCAACAGCACAAGAGACTGGATTACCTCCAAATGTGCTTCCGTGAGTTCCGGGCTGCATACAATTAGCAATATCAGATGTAGTAATTGTTGCAGCAATAGGCAAACCACCTCCAAGCCCTTTCGCTAATGTAAGTATGTCTGGCGTCACTCCGTAACCTTGATAAGCAAATAAAGTTCCTGTTCTACCAATTCCGCTTTGAACTTCATCAAAAATAAGAAGAATATTATTTTCACTGCAAATATTTCTGACCACCTCAATGAAATCATTTTGTGCACTGATGACTCCCGCTTCACCTTGAATTAGTTCAACTATTATTGCTGCAGTTTTGTTAGATATTTTCTTCTTAACATCTTCAATATTATTGAATTCAGCTTTTATAAATCCTTCTGGTAATGGACCAAAGCCAGTTTGATGAAATTCTGAATCTCCTAAAGTTATATTTGCAAGAGATCTTCCATGAAATGAATTCGTAAAAGATAAGATCTCAAATTTTTCATCATCACCTTTTTCAAAAAAATATTTTCTAGCTAATTTAATTGCAGCTTCATTTGCTTCATTACCCGAGTTGCTAAAAAGAACCTTGTCAGCAAAACTTTTTGAAGCTATTTTTTGACCTAGTTCTTTTGCAGGTTTGCTTAGAAGATAATTACTTACATGCCAAAGTTTTTTTGATTGTTCTTCCATGGATTTAATGAGATCAGGATGACAATGGCCCAAAGAAGTAACTGCTATACCTCCACCAAAATCAATATACTCTTTTCCATTTTCATCCCAAAGTCTTGAACCTGAAGCTTTCTCTGGAACCAAGTCTGGAAAGGAATAATTTGGCATCATTGCCGATCTATTATTAGAACTAATATCCATTTATAAATTTATTTTTAATTAAAATTGGCATAATTGTAAGCCTTAATAAGTAATATTCAATTTAACTCTTATGATTATTTCTGAAAAGATTGATGCTAATAACAGTTTTCAAATAACGCTTTCCCCAAATAATTCATTATCTTGGGGTGGTAATCTGTTATTTTTGTTTTTCGTTTCATTTCCAATTTTAGTTATAGCCATAACTTTTGCCGTTGCGGGCGCACCGATTATCTTGCCTTTTGCCGGGCTAGAAATTCTAGTGGTTACAATAGCTATTTGGTACATATCCAAAAGAAATAATAGACAAGAAGTTATAAAACTTTCTTTTGATAAATTAATAATTGAAAAAGGTATTAAAAAACCTGAAATATTTAAAGAATTGATACGACAGTGGTCATATGTATTTATCGAAAGACCATCTCATCGATGGTACCCATTACAGATTGTTATTTCATCAAAAGGAGAGAAGATTCCTGTTGGCGAATTTTTAACAGATGAAGAAAAAGAAGAATTAATCGAAATGCTTCAGTCGCACATCGAAGATTTGCGCGTGAAAGAATTTAAAAACTAGTTTCTCTGATTAAATCTTCTGCCGATCATTGCTGATGCAATGTTTATCTTTTGGATATCGATTGTTCCTCCGGCGATGCCCCAGCCAAATGCATCTCTTACTCTTCTTTCCATTCCGTATTCTTTGTTATAACCGTAACCACCCATTAATTGCATGGCTGTTGTTGTTACCTCTCTAGATATTTCATTGGAAAAACATTTTGCAGTGCTTGATTCAAGAATATCAGGTAAACCATTTTGAGCATTAAAAGCTGCCTTATGAATAAGAAGTCTTGAAGCTTCAACTTTCATTAACATGTCGGCAAGCTTGATTTGCACCGCTTGAAAATCAACTAAAGGCTTCCCAAATTGTTCTCTTTCTTGAACATAATTTGTTACGTATTCTAAAGCTGCAGATGCCTGAGCAAGAGCCATTGTGGCATTTCCACATCTCTCGAGATCAAAAGTTTCCATGAGCTTTTTAAATCCATCCTCAGGTTCTACTAATAGATTTTCAATAGGAACTTCAACATTATCAAAATATATATCCGCAGAAGGAATACCTCTAAAGCCCATCAATGACTCGCTATTTCCAAAGGTTAGTCCATCTCTCTCGAGCTCGACATACACCGCACCGATTCCTTTTGCAGCAGGAGCATCCGACATTCTTGCGTAAACAACATAGCCATCCGAGTGACCCGCACCAGAACACCATCTTTTGGTTCCATTAATAAGAATTTTGTTACCTTTGATTTCTGCCTTCGTTTTTAAATCTGACAATGCTGTGCCAGCCCCCGGCTCTGACATGCTCACAGCAACAACCTTTTCTCCTTTACATACTGCTGGAAGAATTTTTTCTTTTAGTTCAGGAGTTCCAAAATGTTGAATAGATTTTATTGGACCTGCATTAGCTTCAAAAACAGGCCATCCTATTGCAGACGAAATCTTTCCAAATTCTTCTAAAATAATTAAAGCTTCAAGATTACCTAGTCCTTGCCCGCCGTATTCCTCAGGAGTATTGATGCCAAGAAATCCCATTTCACCTATTCTGGCTAAAACTTCTTTTGGCACAGGACTGCCTGAATCTTCTAATTCTACGGCAATGCCAGTTAATTCATTCTGAGCAAAATTTCTCGCAGCTTCTTTAAGCTCAATTTGTTCTTCAGTTAAATTAAAATCCATATAAATTTCCTCTAATTTTTAAGGTTAAAATAGTTTATATGAGTTCAAATAAAAATTCCTATCCTATTCCCGATGGATATAAAGAAATTGAGTTTCAGACAGAACATCACATTGACCACATAGGTAAGGGATTTCATAAAAAAGATGCTGAAGGAAATCTAATTATGGCTTTTTATGTGAAGCCTGAAAACGGTAATTCTGGTGGAGTCGCTCACGGTGGAATGTTGATGAGTATTGCAGATTATTCTTTGTGCTCAGCTGCTATGGAATCAAGAGAGAAATATGTAGCAACAATTAGTTTTAGATCAGAATTCATATCTGGAGCAAAAATAGGAACATTATTGGAAGTTCATACCAAAATTTCAAAACATACCAAATCTTTAGTATTTGGTGGTGGAATAATAATGTCAGAAGAAAAAAAGATTATGAACTTTTCAGGCGTGGTAAAAAAAATATAAATATAAAAAATTAAGTTAACTTCTTTATAAGAACATTTTTTAATTGAGCTACAACAGGAATTCCATTTTTAAATTCTATTGGAGTTTCTCCTTGAATAAGGGGAGATAGGTAATCTATTCCTTTACTTGTTATCATGAAACCATCTTTCGAGATATAGCCTTTGGGAAGAGTTTTCTCTACATTTGCAACTTTACTTAGTGAGGCTGATTCTATTTTCCACTTGTAAGGTTTATTGCTTAATCTCTTGATGATAGGCATAACTGCATTTTTTCCAGCTAGAGCGAATTCAACTGCTTTTTTACCTACAGCATAAGCTTGATCAAGGTCTGTTTTCGACGAAATATGTCTTGCTGATCTTTGAAGGTAATCTGACACCGCCCAATGATTTTTAAGGCCGATAGAAGAAATCATTTGTGCCAACACAGGAGCAACTCCTCCTAATTGCTTATGACCAAATGCATCGCTTTGACCTGAATCAGCTAAAAAAATTCCGTTTTTGTATCTTGTCCCTTCAGAAGCCACCACAACACAAAAGCCTTCACTAGCAATTGTCTTTTTAACTTTATCGATAAATTTCTTTTTCGCAAAAGGAACTTCTGGCATAAGAATGATATGTGGAGGGTCGGTTTCATTTTTTGAGGCTAAGGCTGATGCTGCAGCAATCCAACCCGCATGCCTTCCCATAACCTCTAGGATAAATACCTTCGTGGAAGTTTCTGACATGCTTTTGACATCTAAACCTGCCTCAAGCGTTGATGTCGCAACGTATTTTGCAACAGAACCAAAACCTGGAGAACAATCAGTTATCGGCAGGTCGTTATCGACAGTTTTTGGAATTCCAATACAAGTTAAAGGTATTTTGAGTTCCTTGGCCATCTTTGAAACCTTAAAAGTTGTATCCTGACTATCTCCGCCACCGTTATAAAAAAAGTACTTAATATTGTGGGCTTTAAAAACCTCAAATAACCTGAGGTATTCTTTCTTTTGCTTTACTGGATCCTGAAGTTTGAATCGACAAGAACCGAAAGCTCCCCCAGGGGTTTGCCTGAGTTTGGCAATCTCAGACTTCTTTTCCTTAGATGAATCGAATAATTCTTCATTCAATGCTCCTAAGATCCCATTTTTACCGCATAGAACTTTATTTATTCTCGAGGATTTATTTGCTGTTTCAATTACACCACAAGCTGAGGCATTAATAACTGACGTCACTCCGCCTGATTGAGCATAAAAGGCATTTGCGGTCTTATTCATAGAAATATGTTACTGAAAAACTATTGATTTGGGAAAGGGTATAATTTCTTAATGAAGATTTATATCCTCGGTATAGGCGGCACCTTCATGTCTGGCATAGCTCAGTTAGCTAAAGAGAAAGGTTTTGAAGTCCATGGATGCGACCAAAAACTTTATCATCCAATGGATAAAGTATTGCAAAGGGCGTCAATAAAAGTAGAAGAGGGATACGACGAAAAGAATCTTCCTTCAAATATTGATATTTTTGTCATCGGTAACGTCATATCTAGAGGTAATCCTTTAATGGAGTATATTTTGACCAAAGGCTTCAGATATTGTTCAGGGCCTGATTTCCTTCATGAGCACATTCTAAGGAATAAACATGTGATTGCGGTAAGTGGCACGCATGGCAAAACATCAGTTTCTGCAATGACCTCAAAAATATTTTTAGATCAAAAGCCAGAAACTGGATACTTGATTGCAGGCGAAACTAAAGATTTTCCAAGTTCTTCAAGATTGGGCTCTGGAGATTTTTTTATTCTTGAAGCAGATGAGTATGATTCGGCATTTTTTGATAAAAGATCCAAATTTATTCATTACAGACCAAAAACCTTACTCATTAATAATTTGGAGTTCGATCATGCTGACATTTTTAATGACCTTTTTGATATTCAAAAACAATATTCTCAATTATTGAGAACTCTGGCCTCAGATGCTTGCGTGATCTATCCCAATTCTGATTTAAATATAGAAGCACTTTTTAAGGAGGATTTTTTCAGCAAATCCAGAACCTTTTCTTTTGGACAGGATGACATAATGCTTTCCCAATTAAATAAAGATGGTTCAAAATTTGAGGTCTCTAGACCAGATGATTCTTTTGGCGAGGTAAATTGGGAGCTAATAGGAGAGCATAACTTAAGCAATGCTTTAGCATCATTAACGATAGCCGACGAGTTGGGTCTTGACCTATCGAAAGCTGTAAAATCTCTTTCATCTTTCAAAGGAGTTTCAAGAAGAATGGAGCTTTTATTTTCCAATGATGATATTCATATATACGATGATTTCGCTCATCATCCGACGGCAATAAAAAAGACATTAGAGGGCTTGAGGAATAGAGTTGGCTTAGATCCTATTCATTGCTTGTTAGAAATGAGATCTAACACAATGTCAGGAGGTTTTCATGATAATGAAATACCCAGCGCTGTGGAGAAAGCTGACTTTGTACATATTTTTTCTAAGAATAAATCTCAAGCATTGGGCATAGCTAAAATGGCTAAGAATATGGTTGCAGAAGATAGCGTAGATAGTTTTTTGAGTAAGTGGGAGAAAATGCCAGGACACTACGTCTGCTTCTCAAATGGTTCTTTTGATGAGGTTCATCAAAGATTAATTGAATTAATTTAGTCTAAGTCAATCCAACTTCCATGAAAGCCAAAAGGCACTCTCTGTGGAAGGGAGACAGTAGCTAGAGGTTCGTCTGAAAAATTATTTGCATCAATGATCACGAATTCACTCGAGTCAGAAGTTTTATCGTAAACGAAACCTACAACAAAGCCATCATCCTCACTGACAGCATTTTTCTTTGGAATAAAAACAGGCTCAGCGGCTTGTTTGTTTTCTCCTAAAAAATTCTCCTTAGTCTGATCTTTAAAAAAGTCCCTTTTAAAAAATCTATTTAAATTGCCATCATTAAGCATGTACCCAAACTGATGCTCTTGACCATCAAGATCAGGATGTACCCTCGAGAATTCCATGGATCTATCATCTAGCATAGTTTCTTTGCATGTTTTCTTTTCAATGTTTATAACCCATCTAGTTAGAAATGGCTTGTGACCCATGGGCAAAGGATTTTCAAAATCAAACAGTCTATCGTAACGGCAAAAATCAAGAATTACTTCGCCAGCCTCATTTTCATAAGAATTAACAATGTGAAATAAAAAACCTTTTGGAACATCTATCCAGGTTATTTCATCTGAATGTCTGGACTGTAAACCGACTCTTGAATTATGATTCTCATCCCAAATCACCGGATAGTCGCCAGAAGTTGCTTTATTTTTTTCATCTCTCCTGCCTAAATTAAAGGTTGCAGGCAGATCAAAAACTAAAATATAGTTTTCCGTGATTGCACAATCATGAACCATTGGACGACTTGAAAGATTTATAATTTGATCTTTTGTTTGTTTTCCATTTTTATCAATCACTACATAGTGAACTTGTTCCTTTCCTTTTAAATATTCATTAAAGTCATAACTGATGGCATGCATCTCTCCAGATTTACTATCAATTTTTGGGTGTGCAGTGAATCTTTTGTTCTGCGCAGAAGGAAAGGGCTCATCATCTAGGAAGTTCATTTCTTCATCCATAATAACTGGAGCAAGACCGCCTTCCACAAGAGCGTATATTTTATTTCCATGTTTCATGACGTGAGTATTTGGACCAAATCCATTAGGGGAGGTGACAAATTTATTTCGGTACCAAAGTGCCTGACCGTTTTCAAGCCTCAGCCCATGAATCATGCCATCGCCAAAAAAAGGATGATAATTATCCTCATCAAATTTTTTAGGATTTGGACCGTTTCTGAGAAATAATCCAGCTAATTCCTTTGGGATCTCTCCTGATACTTTCAGGTTTTCAGCCAAAGTCTCTTCAACAGGATGCCAATTACCGTCTAAAAATTTATTTCTACTTTTCATTGTTTTCTCTTGCTTGCTTCATTATTCCAAATGGATCTTTCCATATTGAATAAACAAAGATAATAACAAAAATTATACCCATACCAATTAAGAAGTTTTCTATAAACACTTCTCCCAAGAAATATCCTGATAAAACATACAAGCCTGTCCAAATAGGTGCAGACAATATTTCAACCGGTGCAAAAATGATAAATCTCATACCCAGAGAGCCTGCAGTCATTGGTACAAGACATCTTAAAGGTCCTAGGAACCGACCTAAAGCTACTGACAATATTCCGTACTTGCTCATAAATTGCTTGGCCTGATTAAGTTGTTTCTGGTATTGATTTGGCACCCAGGTCTCAATTCTTGTCCCAATTATCAGTCCAATTGCATAGCTAACGGTGTCGCCAATAATCATTCCTAGACTGGCATAAAACAAAATCTCAACTGGGCCGATACCAACTGCTGCGGCTAAGGCACCAATTCCTGGCATGACCAAACTTGCTGGGATGAACAAACCAAGAATGACTATCGACTCTCCAAAAGTGAGAAGAAACATAGTGGAAGTAATCCAAGCAGGATTAGCTTGAAGAAATTCCATAATGTTACTTAGATCAAACAAAATATCCTTCTAGAAATAATTAAATCCATAGCATAATAACCCATATGATGAATCAAAAGTTTAAGAAAGAGCTAAATAATCTAGGAGCTAAAGCAAAAGATGCAAAGGAATTCTTGCTTAATTCGTCTGTGGACACACGGAATGATGCATTAAAATTTGCCTGCGAGGAAATTCATAAAAACAGATCTGATCTTTTCAAAGAAAACGAAAAAGATTTAGAAGAGGCAAAAAAGATGGCCTTGCAAAATAGCTTCATTGATCGACTTGAGCTTAACGAAAAGAGAGTAGACTCAATGATAGATGGCCTCAATAAGGTCATAAACCTAAACGATCCTATTGGAGAATTAGAAGAAATGAATCCTTCTCCTTCAGGATTCAAAGTTAGCAAGATGAGAGTACCGCTAGGCACAATAGGAATCATCTATGAATCAAGACCAAATGTCACAGCTGATGCCTCGGCTCTGTGCATCAAATCAGGAAACGCATCAATTTTAAGAGGCGGATCTGAGGCCGTTCGTTCAAACAATCACATTGTTACGCAAGTAAGGAAAGGACTTACAAAAGCAAAATTGCCTGAAGGCAGCGTTCAATTAATTCAAAATCAAGATCGAGACTTGGTTAAAGAATTCATCAAATTTGATGACTGCATTGATTTGATTATACCGAGAGGAGGATCTAGTTTGGTGAGACTAATTGCTGCTGAGTCAAAAGTTCCAATACTCAAGCATTTTGAGGGATTGTGTCATATATTCGTTGACTCAGAAGCCGATGAAGAGTTGGCTCAAAAAGTTGTAAGCAATGCTAAATCTTATAGATATGGCATTTGCGGAGCTATGGAAACCCTTCTAGTCTCTGAAGATATTGCCCAAAAATTCATACCGAATATAGTAAACGAATTTAATGAGCAAGGTGTTGAAGTAAGAGCATGCAGCCAAACCCTAAACATTACCTCAGCTAACACAGCTACTGAAGAAGATTGGTCAACAGAATATTTAGAACCAATTATTTCAATTAAGATCGTCAAAGGCTTAGACGAAGCTATAAGACACATTAATGATTATGGCTCTGGTCATACCGATAGCATCGTCACTGAAAACCAAGAAAAGAAAGAAAAATTTTTCAAGTTAGTCGACTCAAGCTCTGTCATGCATAATCTACCAACTTGTTATGCTGATGGATTCGAATACGGTCTGGGAGCTGAAGTAGGAATATCCACAGATAAACTCCATGCTAGGGGCCCTGTAGGATTGAATGGTTTAACAACTCAAAAATTTATTTTGGAAGGAAGAGGCCAAATTAGATCTTGAGCAAAAAAGATTACATAGGGATCTTTGGAGGATCATTTGATCCTATCCACAAAGGGCATATAGAGTCCTTAAAAAGCGTCACCGAGAAATTAAACTTATCTAAGGTATTAGTAATACCAAATAAGGTTTCTCCTTTAAAAGATCTGTCAGTAGCAAGCTCATTAGAAAAAATAAAAATGCTTGAAATAGCTTTTTCAGACTTCAAAGAAATTGAAATTGAAGATTATGAATTAAAGAAGGAAGGTCAATCTTTTATGATTGAAACCCTGCAATACCTGGATAAGAAATTAGGAAAGAAAAAACATTTTTTATTGATTATTGGGGAGGATTCATTTCAAAGTTTCCATCATTGGAAAAACTACCAAAATATCATAAAAATGACGTCTATATTAGTTATGAATAGGCCTACTTTGAACCATGATCTAACTTTAAAGGCAATTGGGCTCCATCAAGATTGCATTGAAAATAGCTATCAAAATAACAATTTAAAAAGAGGAAAAATTTATTTTATTAAAATTAAACCAAATCCAGCTTCGTCAACTCATATTAGAGAGAATATAGATGATCAAAGTGTTCTCGCGGAGGGTCTTGACGATAGTGTGTTGAAATATTTACAAGAGCAAAAGATTTATAATAAACATGACTAAAATTTCTCATAATTTAATCATGAATTCTTTGGAAGAATTAAAGGCAGTAGACACAAAAATATTGTCTCTGAGAGACATAAGTAGTTTTACAGATATCATGATCATAACCTCAGGCACTTCCTCTAGACATATGTCTGCTATTTCAGACAAAATTCAAGAAAATCTCAAAGAAAAATCTATTCCCATTATCTCAGTGGAAGGCAAAGGTTCAAGCGAATGGGTTTTATTGGATTTAGGAGATATTGTGGTAAACATCATGTCCAAGCCCGCTAGAGAACTTTATGATTTGGAGAGTCTCTGGGATCCTAATTTGTTATAACGATGAAAATTAAAAAATTTTTTTCGGTAAAGCGAGATTCAGATTTCAATAAGTTTATTGTTTATTTAATTTTTCCTATTTTTTTGATGTTTGTAGTTTTGTTACAAACTATTAATTTGACAGTACTCAATGGAAAAAAATATGAGACTCAGTCAGAGAATAATAGAATCGTGTCGAGAACAATTTATCCTACAAGAGGTTTAATTTACGATACAAATGGTGCGTTGTTAGTTGAAAATGTACCTTCATCTCAATTGAATTTAGTTCCTGAAAGATCAACAAATACGATAGAAAAAATCAAAGAAATTGCTGACTTATTGAATTTAGAAGAATCTTTTTTGTTAGATATGTATGAAAATCAAATAAAAAAATCTAGGTATCCTTTTCAACCAATTATCTTGGCCAAATCATTGAATGATGAGCAGATAGCTTTAATAAGTGTTTCAGGTGAAAAATTCCAGGGATTTAGTGTTGAAACTGGTTTGGTAAGGTCGGCTGTAAACAAGAAATCATTAGCTCATGTTCTTGGTTATTTAGGATACTCTGAGCTAAATGATACCAATGAAAGTTCTGGCTTTAGTCTAGGAAACCAGATAGGAATCTCTGGGATTGAAAAAACTTATCATGATCAATTGAGCGGAAAACTAGGCACGAGAATAGAAGAAAAAAATGTATCTGGTGAGTTTGTTCGAGTGTTATCTGAAAATAATGCTATTAGCGGAAAGGATTTAAAACTATCTATTGATCTTAATCTGCAAAATTTCTTAACTCCTTTTTTTGAGGGACAAAAAGGAGCTTTGGTAGCTTTAGAACCTAAGTCTGGATTGATTAAGGCACTAATAAGTTCTCCTTCTTATGATCCTAATGTCTTTAATTCGAGCAGTTCTTTAGCTGAAATCCAATCTATCTTCAATAATGACGACGGACCTTTATTCAATAGAGCAACCATGGGAAATTATCCTCCTGCATCTACAATAAAACCGATCCTTGGTTTAGCAGCTTTAGACGAGGGAATAGTCGATTGGAACACAATTATTCAAGATGACGGAGAATTTTATGTTGAAGGCGATCCTCGACCATACAGAGGATGGAAAGAAGATGGTCATGGCAAGGTCAATTTAGAAAGAGCAATCGTTGAATCTTCGGATATTTATTTCTACTCTACCGCATATGATCTTACTATAAAAAAGTTAGAACCTTTTCTGAATAAATTTGGCTTCGGAGATAAGACCGAAATTGATGCAGAAGAATCAACAGGACTTGTACCAAATGAAAAATGGAAGTTAGGCTATATTGGCGACTTTTGGTTTAAAGGTGACAGTATCAATTTAGGTATTGGTCAAGGTTACATGCTTTCCACTCCTATCCAAATTTCACAGGCCATAGCAATAATAGCTAATAGAGGAGAGATAATTAAACCTCGTTTAGTAGAAGAGATTGATGAGTTAGCAACAGAAATAGAATCTTTAGGAAAAGTTACTCTGAAGGATGAAAAAAATTGGGAAAAAATTGAAAAATCAATGATAGAAGTCATCAACTCATCAAATGGCACTGCCAACAACATAAAGGACAGTAAATATCTAATAGCCGGTAAGACCGGAACAGCACAAATTAAAAGTTATGAAGATCAAGATTATGAGGATATTAGAGAAAATCCATTTTTCAGGGATCATGCTTTATTTGTTGGTTATGCCCCAATTCCAAACCCGGAGCTACTAATCTTAGTAATTATTGAAAATGGAGAATCTGGAAGCAGGGTAGCAGCGCCAATTGCAAAAGCTGGTTTTGATTATTACTTAACAAAAAAATGAGTAGAAACCCATTAGAATTTTCTTTATCTTCCCAGATGCTAAAGCCTAATAAGTGGCTTAATCAAGATTGGTTTATTCTTTTTTTAATTTTTTCTTTGGTTAGTTTTGGGCTAATGATGATCTATAGTGCTTCAGGCTCGATGGAGATGGTTTTGAGACAAGGGATTTTCGCAGTAATTGGTTTTGTCTTTATGATTTACTTATCTTTAAGTGATTATCAGAGGTTGTTGCCTATCTACTTAAATGTATTTTGGATAGGATTATTTTTTTTACTGGTGGTGCTTATGATTCCATCTGATGCAGCTACCAAAAGGTGGATAAATCTTGGAATTTTTGGATTTCAGCCTTCTGAGCTAATGCGATGTTTATTGACAATAAGTGCAGCAGCCTTTCTTTCTAGAAATCCAAGAATAGCTTTCAGAGATTGGATTGTTGTTATATGCGTAAGTTTTTTCTCCTTTTATTTAGTGTTCATACAACCTGATTTAGGAACTGCAATTATGGTCTTGATTTCAGGAATTCTTCCAGTTTTGATATCCGGATTTCCAGTCAGTTATCAAATTCTAGGAACAGCTATTATTCTATTATCAATGCCATTTTTTTGGATGAATTTACTAGAGTATCAAAAACAAAGGGTGCTCACTTTTTTTGATCCCAGCTCAGATCCATTGGGTGCAGGATGGAATATTATTCAATCTCAAATAGCTGTTGGCTCAGGGAGTCTATTTGGAAAAGGCTTTCTTCAAGGTACTCAAAGTCAATTAAATTTCGTCCCTGAAAGTCATACAGATTTTATTTTCGCTGTTGTTGCTGAGGAATTTGGATTATTCGGAGTAATGGGACTGTTCTTGGTATACTTAATAATAGCTTTTAGATTAGTTATGATTGCAAAAAAATCAAATATACTTTTTGTAAAACTAGTTGCCGGTACCTTTATTTTTCTTCTTTTGACTTATGTTGCATTTAATACTGCTATGGTGGTGGGAATTTTACCAGTTGTAGGTATGCCACTACCTTTTTTGAGTCAGGGAGGCACAGCATTAATTATCAACATGATCATGATTGGAATTATTTTGTCTTTTAGGAGAGTGACTTGAGAATAGTCATTTTTTTCATTATGTTTCTATCGCCGATGATCTATGCTGATTATTCTTCTAATGATGCTGTAAAAGATTTTATCAACGAGATGCATCATAAACATGATTTTGATCTGAACTTTCTGAATTCCATTTTTTTAAGTGCTAACAAACAACAGAAGATCATAGATCTTATGAATCGGCCTGCTGAAAAAGCTTTTTCTTGGGACAAATACCGGAAAAGACTTGTTTCGCCCATGCGAATTGAGAATGGTAAAAAATTCTTAAATGCATACATGACAGAGTTCATAGCTGCTGAAAAAGAGTTTGGCGTACCAAAAGAAATCATAGCTTCTATAATAGGGATAGAGTCAAGCTATGGATCAATAAAAGGAAGCACTAGGGTGATTGATTCTCTGGCTACTTTAAGTTTTGATTATCCTAGAAGATCAAAATTCTTCAAAATCCAGTTAGAGAATTTTTTGTTGCTTTCTAGAGAAGAAAATTTTGATCCTCTTGAAGTGAATGGTTCTTATGCTGGAGCTATGGGCTTCGGACAATTTTTACCTGAATCTTATCGGAGACTTGCTATAGATTTTGATGAAGATGGAATAAGAGACATCATAAATAATCCTGCAGATGCTATTGGAAGTGTTGCTAATTATTTAATGAAAAATGGTTGGCAAAAGGGCTCAAATATTGCTGTAGAAGCAAACCTTATAAATAAGGAGAATCCTATTTCAACTATTTGGAAAATGAAAAAAAATGAATATCTTGAATTAGAGCCAAAAAATAAGGTCGAATTTGATGAATTAAAAAGTGAAACTTATTTGCAAGTAGCTGTAAGCGATGATTCTTATTGGATAGGAGGCAATAACTTAAAGGTTTTATCAAGATATAATAAAAGTTCTTTTTACGTTATTGCAGTTCTTTTATTGAGCAAAGAGTTAGCATTTTTTTTAAACGAGGTTTGATTTGAAACTATTACTTATCTTTTTTCTACTTTCAATTTCAAATTTATTTTCACAGACTTTGATTCCAGATCCGCCAGAGGTTAATGCAAAAAGCTATATTTTAGTTGAAGCTCACACGAATGAAATTATCTCCGAACAAAATGCAGATCTGCCATCTGGTTTAGCAAGCTTGACAAAAATTATGACAGGTTATGTAGTTGCTGATCAGTTAGAAAAAGGCTTCATATCCAAAGATGATCTGGTCTTGATTTCAGAAGTATGTTGGCGAATGGAAGGCTCAAGAATGTTCATCCAAGAAGGGAAAAGAGTTTCGGTTGATGATTTACTTAAAGGAATGATTATTCAATCAGGTAATGATGCAAGTTGTGCCCTTGCTGAGCATGTTGCTGGTACCCAAGGAGATTTTGCTGTTTTAATGAATGAGTATGCAGCTGAATTAGAGATGTTGGATTCAAATTTTGTAAATCCGACAGGTTTACCAGATGTTAATCATTACTCAACCGCAAGAGATTTAGCAAAATTAAGTATCAGCATGATCAATAATTTTCCAGAGCACTATTCATTATATAAAGAAAAAGAATTTACTTTTGATGATATCAGGCAGCTAAATAGAAATAGCCTACTTTGGCAAGACGATTCAGTTGATGGGATAAAAACTGGGCACACTAATGATTCAGGTTATTGTCTAGCCGGCTCTGCTATTAGAGGGGAAACAAGATTCCTTAGTATTGTTTTAAAAAGTGCATCAGAAAAGACAAGAATTAGAGACACAAGGCGATTGTTGGACTATGCATTTAGGTTTTATCAAACAAAAACAATTGTGAAAGCATATGAACCTTTAACAACCGTTGATGTATGGGCTGGAATTGATGAAAAAGTGTCACTAGGCTTAGATTCAGATTTAAAAATCACCCTTCAAAGGAATAAATTTAGAAATCTTGAATTAGACTTGCCAAGCAGCTTAGGTGTAAGGGCTCCAATATCTAGAGATCAAAAACTGGATGAGTTAATTTTATTGGCTGAAGGCGAAAGAATTGAGTCATATGATTTAGTAGCAATATCAGATGTGAAGAAAAAAAGTTTTGTTTCAGCATTGTGGGATAACTTGATTTTCTCTATTTATAGTTTTTTTATGCAAGATGAAACAACTTAATGCCTTTTTCTTCTCTTAATTTCGATATAAAAGAATCTCATAAACTTTCTATATCTCCCTTTGATAGAGGATTTTTATTTGGAGATGCTGTTTATGAAATGATACTCAGTATAAATGGAAGATGTATTTTTCTGAACGATCACCTTGCTAGATTAAAAAAGAGCCTAGATTCAATAAAACTTAATCTAAATTTTAAAGAAAAAAACTTAGTCGATGAAATCAAGAGAATTTCAAATTTAAATGATAATCCATTTCAAGCAATATATATTCAAATTTCCAGAGGTGTTCAATTAGCTAGAAATCATCTTCCTGAAGAAAATTTAAGTCCTACAGTCTTTATAACGTCCTTTAAAATTAATAATCCATCGGATAGACAGAAGGGAATTTCTGCATTACTTAAAGAAGATGAGAGATGGTTAAAAGCAAATATCAAATCTACATCTTTACTGGCAAATGTTTTGAGTAAAATTGAAGCTGATTCTGAAGGCCACGAAGAAGTAATCTTGCATAAAGATGGTTTTTTAAATGAAGGCGCAGTATCAAATTTATTTTTATTTATAAATGATGATCTTCATACACCATCTCTTGATGCAAACATATTGCCTGGTGTTACAAGGGGAAAACTTATTCAATCAGCGGAAGCTGATAATATAAATGTTATTCAAAGGATTATTCATATATCAGAAATTGATGATGCTCAAGAAGTCTTTATGTCATCAACTACAAAGGGAGTAATACCTGTAGTAAAAATAATAGGTTCTGATTTTGATACAGATCACCCAGGTGATCTCACATCCAGACTAAGAGAGATATATTTACGAGAAATTTATCAGGCATAATACATTAAGGCATTAAAATGCACTTTTATTAATTTTTCATTATTTTCTGATTTAATCAACCTATCTAATTTAGCGATTTCCAATTTTATTTTATTTATTGAATCTTCTGATATTGTCTTAGCCCTATTTTTTAAATCAGATACATAATCGAAGGGACCTGGTACTTTCATTGTTGGGTTAGTTTGTAGTGCTTCGATAAAAGACAATTCTCTATTTAAGCTCCAGAGCATTAAAGTTAATGGTACTTTCTCAATGAGAAGTTGATTTAGAAGTTTGCTAAAAATTAATGCGTTTGAATTGATGAAACTCCTAGAAAAAGAAAATATATCTTTGCTTGAACTATCGATCAATGAATCTTTAATGGTGATCATTTTTAGATCTTCATTCTTTGATATGAGTTTAAGGCATTTTAATTCTTGATCAGCAGCCAAGAGATTTCCATTTGTCAGCTCAGTTAAATATTCAGACATTTGAGCATCTAAATCAAGGCCTCTCCTTTTAGCCCTTGATTTAAGCCATGCAGGGAACTGATTTGGATAAACCTTTTCTATATGTGACGATTCCGTAATAGAGGAAATTTTCTTATACCAAGCACTGCCTTTTACTTTGGTAACATTTTCAATTGACAAGATAATTGTTTTGGAACTTTCTTCTTTGTCTGAGAATTCTTCTAAATAGTTAAGGCAATCTTTCGTAGGAGCAAATCCATTAATTCTCAAATCTAAAAGCTCTTTATCCTCAAATAAAGATAAACTTTCATTGTTATCAAACGTATCCCAATTAAACTTTTTGTCTACAAAAAAAACTTTTCTGTTTAGATACCCTTCTTTTTTTAATTTATTGATTTCTATTAATCTATTTTCTTGAAGCAGAAAGGACTCATCACTAATAAAGCAGTATATTTCAGCCATTAGAGATTTTTATTAAATTAGACTTAATA
Organism: uncultured SAR86 cluster bacterium; assembly: GCA_902526045.1. GTDB lineage: Bacteria > Pseudomonadota > Gammaproteobacteria > Magnimaribacterales > AG-339-G14 > CACNYO01. Next base: position 361,441 of record CABZJI010000001.1, read on the forward strand.
TCTTCCAGGGCTTTTTCAAGGAAATTGTTTTTAATTTCTTCTGTAATTTTATCATTCGAAAGAATATTTGAAGTATTGTATGGATAAAGTTCAGAGTCATAAAAGCTTTCTGAAATGATTTTGTCATTTAAGATTAATTCATACTCTAAAGAATACTCGATGCTTCCTACCGCAGGCATAAGATTTTTGTCCGTGGCAGAGAGAAATTTCCCGATTCTTTGTGAGATAATCCTAATTTTTAAATCAACTTGATCTGTTTTGGATAAGTTCAATCCTACATATCCCTGATTAGATTTAATATTTTTGACAAGTAATTTATTAAGAGGTGTACTTTCATAAATCAATACAGCATCAAGCTTTGATGGATTATTAGAAACTAGACTATATCCGCAGGAATAAATAAACATGCATAGAAGGGATGTAGAGACATATCGCATCACACAACAAAGTTTATCAATTTACCTTTAACAAATATTACTTTTTTTATTTCTTTCTCTTCTAAATACTTAGCAACATTTTCAATTTTCATCGACCTGGATTTTACTTCATCTTCATCTGCTTCAATGGAAATGATTAACTTACCTCTGGATTTTCCATTAACTTGAACAATGAAATCAACTTCGTTAAATTCTAAGAAACTTTCATTTGGAACTGGCCAACTTTCATTGTAAAGAAATTGACCTCCAGCATCCTTCCACAATTGCTCTGTAACATGGGGAATGATGGGATTAAGAAGACTTATAGCCACCTTCAAAGTTTCATTAACTAATTTCTTTTGATCTTCGGAAGAATTATCACCAAGGAATTTATCAGGTATCGCATTTATCATTTCCATGACTGAAGAAATCGCTGTGTTGAAAGAAAATCTTCTTGAGAAATTATCATTAACTTTTTTGATGGTCTGATTGACTTTAATATAAAGTTTTTCAATATCAGAATCTCCTGAGCTATGCTCATAGTGCCCAATAGTTGAAAAATGTTCTTGAGACATCATCCAAAGTTTATTGATAAATTTAAACGAACCTTTGATCCCACTATCAGACCACTCCAAAGACTGTTCAGGAGGTGCTGCAAACATCATAAATAATCTTAATGAGTCAGCACCATATTCTTCAATTAGATCATCTGGATTAACTACATTACCTTTTGACTTTGACATTTTTGTACCATCCATAAGAACCATTCCCTGACAGAGAAGATTCGTAAATGGCTCTCTTGTATCCAAATATCCCAATTCGTTAAGAACTTTGCAGAAAAATCTTGAGTAGAGTAGATGAAGAATTGCATGTTCAATTCCTCCTATGTACTGATCAACCGGCAACCAATAATTTGCCTCATCATCCAAAATATCTTTGTCAGACTTATAAGATGCATACCTTGCATAATACCAAGAGGATTCAAAAAAAGTATCAAGCGTATCTTTTTCTTTAAAGTATTTTTTTCCATTTCTCTCTATTGAGTCTGCCTTTAGCTCATCATCAGATAAATCTGAAAAAGGAATGGCATCGTTATCATCTTCATTCTCAGAGATCATCATAGGAATAGGAGCGCCCCAAGATCTCTGTCTGGATATACCCCAATTTCTGAGCTTATAATTTTCTTCAAATCTTCCAAAATTATTTTGCTCTGCAAATTTTTGTATTTTTATGAACGCATCTTCAAAACTTAAACCATCGAATTGACCCGAATTAATTAACTTCCCTTTGTCTGATGAAGCTTTATCAAAATCTCCGTTTTCGGAAGAAATTACTTTATGGATTGGCAGAGAATATTTTGTAGCAAATTCAAAATCTCTTTGATCATGGCCTGGTACACCCATCAATGCACCTGATCCATAATCTGAAAGCACAAAGTTTGCTACCCAAATGGGTATCTTTTCTTTTGAGACTGGGTGAAAGGCAAATTCATTAAGAAAAAAACCGTTTTTTTTCTGCTGCGCCTGATCCTTATCTGCGCTCTTAACTTTACTCATTTCTTCTATCCACAGCTGTAAATCTTTATTCTTTGATAGTTTTCGCTTCGTGATTTCGTGTTCTGATGAAAGTGCAATAAAGCTGACACCCATGATGGTGTCAGGTCTTGTTGTAAAAACCTCAATTGGCTGATCTATTGCTGAGTTTTCAAACTGGAATATCATTCCTTTTGATTTACCAATCCAATTCTCTTGCATAAGCTTTACCTGCTCAGGCCAGCCAGGAAGATTGCTTAATTCTGAAAGCAGCTCATCTGCATAGTCAGTGATTTTTAAAGACCATTGGTTGAGAAACTTTTTTTCTACTAAGGCTCCGGATCTCCAGCCTCGGCCGTCAATAACCTGTTCGTTTGCAAGAACTGTTTGATCGACAGGATCCCAATTAACCTCAGCTTTTTCTCTAATAACCAAACCCTTCTCATACATTTTACAAAATAGATTTTGCTCCCATTTGTAGTAGCTTTCATCACAAGTAGAAAATTCTCTACGCCAGTCATAAGCAAATCCTAGTTGTTTAAGCTGACTTCTCATAGTTTCTATATTCTGATGGGTCCAATCTTTTGGAGAAACGTTATTTTCTATTGCTGCATTTTCTGCTGGCAACCCAAAAGCATCCCAGCCCATAGGTTGCATGACACATTTTCCTAATCTGATGTTGAATCTAGAGATTAAATCACCAATCGTATAATTCCTTACATGACCCATATGGATTTTTCCAGATGGATAGGGCAGCATGCTCAAGCAGTAAAATTTATCTTTATCTGTATCAGGATCTACTTCAAAAGCATTATTTGATTCCCAATAATTTTGAATAGATTGATCTATAATTTTAGGATCATACTCTTTCATAAAATTTCACTTTATCTTGAGGATATCTCTTAAGTAATTAATTGATATTTTTTCTTCAACAAAGTTTGGCTCAACAAGAATCCTTTGATGAAGAGGAGCGTTTGTATTTATGCCTTCAATGTAAGTTTCTTCTAGAGCAACTCTCATCTTCCTTATCGCAGAAATTCTATCGCTTGAGTGTGCACATATTTTTGCAATCAAAGCATCATAATATTGGGGAACTGTATATCCAGAGTACAGATGAGAATCAGTCCTAATTCTAAATCCACCAGGAGGATGGAACTCAGTTACCTTACCAGGAGATGGAATGAAAGTTTCATGATGCTCAGCATTTATTCTGCATTCAATGGCGTGACCACGACAGTTAATGTCTTCCTGAGAGAAACGTATTTCCTGACCTGCTGCAATCATGATTTGTAGCTTTACAAGATCAATACCAGTTATCATTTCTGTAATTGTGTGTTCAACCTGCAATCTTGTATTCATTTCAATAAAGTAAAAATTCCCATCTTGGTAAAGAAATTCAAAAGTTCCTAAACCCTTATAATTAATTTTCTTGCAGGTATTCACTGCTATGTTTCTTATTTCATCTAATTTTTCTTGAGGAATATCAAAAGCAGGAGCTTCTTCAATGATCTTTTGATTTCTTCTTTGGATTGAGCAGTCTCTTTCAAAAAAATGAACAACATTGCCGTGATCATCAGCAGCCACTTGTATTTCTACGTGCCTTGGAGTTTGAAGATATTTCTCTATATAAACTTCGTCACTTCCAAAGCTATTTAAGGCTTCAATTTGGGTGAGACTTAGTTTTGACAAAAATTCTTCTCTCTTCTCACAGATTTGTATTCCTTTACCTCCACCTCCTGAAGCAGCTTTAATTATTACTGGATAGCCAATTTCATCAGCCATCTTCAATGCTTCTTTCTCCGAGTTAATCCTTCCTGTACCTGGTACGGCCTGCATTCCAGCCGATAAAACTGCTTCTTTTGCAGTGATTTTGTTTCCCATCACTTTTATGGTTTCTGAATCTGGTCCTATGAATTTGTATCCGCTAGATGTTACTTGTTGAGCAAAATGATCGTTTTCAGAAAGAAAACCTACACCCGGATGAATAGCATCAATTCCTGTCAGTTCTGATGCACTTATAATAGCAGCGACGTTGAGATAACTTTTTGCTGATTCTGCAGGTCCGATACAAATTGATTCATCTGCCATCTTCACATGTTTTAAATCTTTATCTGCTGACGAATAAACAGCAACAGTTTTTATATCAAGCTCTTCGCATGCTCTTAAGATTCTTAAGGCGATTTCTCCTCTATTAGCTATAAGGATTTTTTTAAACATTGGACTTTAAGAAATAATAAATAAGGTTTGATCGAACTCAACAGGCTCAGCATTGTCAACTAAAATTTGTTTTACTGTTCCGGAAAACTCTGACTTTACTTCATTCATCATTTTCATGGCTTCAATTATACAAAGTACATCACCTTCATTAATTTGATCACCAACTTTTACAAAAGGTTCTGACTCTGGATTTGGTGCAGAATAAAAAGTTCCTACCATTGGAGAATTCATTTTATTTCCACTTTCAAGTACATCTGATGTTTGGCTAATTTCTTGAGTAACTGTTTCTTCAGGTGAAGGTGCCGATTGATTAGCAATCAGAGACTGTTGAGTAGGTTCCGAAATAATAGGAGTTGTAGAAGAAATAAAATTACTTGGAATAGGGTTATTCTTTACAAGTTTTACAGCTTCTTCACCTTCTTTTATTTCTATTTCATTGAGATTAGATTCTTCTAACATTTCAATTAATTTTTTTACTTTACGAATATCCATTAATCCTCCCTTAGTAGATAATTTTTTGCTGCTTGAAAGGCCATTAAATAACTTTCCTTTCCAAATCCTGAAACCACGCCTAAAGCAATGTCTGAAAAATATGACTTTTCTCTAAATTCTTCTCTGCCATAAATGTTCGACAAATGTATTTCAATCAAAGGAATATTTACACCGAGTATTGCATCTCTCAAAGATATGCTTGAGTGGGTGAAGGCTCCTGGATTAAACAGAATAACTTTTACTCCATTAGATTTAGCATCATGAATCTTATCAACTAACTCATGCTCTGCATTGCTTTGAAAGCATTCGGTTTCGATATTATTCTCTTTGCCAAGCTCTTTAATTGTTTTTTCAATGTCTTCAAGAGAAAACTCTCCATAAATATCTGGCTCTCTTTCACCTAAAAGATTTAAATTTGGCCCATTTAAAAGCAAGATCGAAGACATTTACCGAATTTTAAAGTATTTTTTTTGAAATTAAACGATTTTCTTTGAATAATAGATCTATTTTGTTAACTTTTTCTGGGTAGCAGTATTTCCCTTGGTAGCATCCCAAATAGTTTAATTTGAATGACAAAATGCCATCCTTCAGATTTGGGACATTAAAGAAAATATTATTGATGAAGACTTTAGATTCTCCAAAAAACTCATCTTTAATGACTGATGACTCTGTATCTACCTTAAAATTTTTATTTGCCGGAGAGATTGAATAGTTTAGCTTATTGGCATAAACGTAAACATTTTGATGTAATTTTAAATCTATCAAAACATGATCATCAAAAGAATTTATAGTGATAGTATATGCTTCCTCAGGAGATATGAACTTATCGGTCGTCTCAATAAATAAGAAACTATTGCTCGAAAAAACAGCTGAAACAAATAGTAAAAATAATTTCATGAATAATTTCGGTGAACCAATTTTAGAAGTAAACAATCTTAACGTTGAATTTGCAAATGAATCTTCAACTTTTAAAGCAGTTCATAATTTAAATTTTAATCTCTCTGAAAAAGAAACTGTTGCTATTGTTGGAGAAAGCGGATCAGGTAAATCGGTTACTGCTTTGTCCATTATGCAGTTACTTCCTTACCCAATTGCATTTCACAGCAAAGACAGTTCCATAAACTTTAAAGGTTTAGAACTCATCGATTTGCCTAAAAAAGAACTTGAAAAAATTAGAGGGAAGCGAATATCAATGATATTTCAAGAGCCTATGACTTCTTTGAATCCATTTATAAAAGTTGGCAAGCAAATCGTAGAGTCAATTCAAGTCCATAACAAAGTTTTTAAAAAAATGGCAAGCGATAAAGCTATTGAACTATTAAGAAAAGTTGAAATAGAAGATCCAGAGCAAAAGTTTTCATCATTCCCTCATCAGCTTTCAGGAGGACAAAGACAAAGGGTTATGATCGCAATGGCTTTATCAAACAATCCTCAAATATTGATCGCTGATGAACCGACAACTGCCTTGGATGTCACTGTCGAAAAAGAATTACTAATTCTTCTAAATAAATTGAAAGAAGAGGAAAATCTAAGCATAATTTTCATAACGCATGATTTAAATGTCGTGAAACGGTTCGCAGATAAGGTTCTGGTGATGAATCAAGGAAAAGTGATAGAGCAAGGAACCACTTCAGACATTTTTTCTAATCCAAAAGATTCTTATACAAAAAAATTATTAGAGTCTATTCCCGAACCTAAAGAGATTAAAAGCATGTCAGGTTCTAAAATTCTGGAATGCAAAAATCTGAATGTGAGCTATCAAGTTAAAGAAGCATCTATTCTTCAAAAGGAAGAAAGGTTTGATGCAGTCAAAGAAATCTCATTTTCTTTATTCACTAATAGCACTCTAGGAATTGTAGGAGAATCAGGATCAGGAAAATCAACTATTCTCAAAGCAATCTTAGGTATTGAAGAATATTCAGGAAAAATTTTATTTGAAAACGAAATATTGAAAAAAGATCGATTAAGCAATCTAAGAAAGAATTGTCAGGTAGTTTTTCAAGATCCTTTTAGTTCTCTTTCCCCTCGAATGCGAGTGGAAGAGATTATTAAAGAAGGCTTGGATATCCATTTTAAACAAATGAGTGAAAAAGAAAAAAAACAACGTATCTTAGAATCAATAAACGATGTTCATATAGATCCTTCTTGCCTAAAAAAATTTCCCCATGAATTTTCTGGAGGTCAAAGACAAAGGATTGCTATCGCAAGGGCTTTGATTACAAATCCTAAATTGATTTTGCTGGATGAGCCAACATCAGCTTTGGATGTTTCAATTCAAAAGGAGATACTGCTGTTACTAAAGGATTTACAAAACTCTAAAGACATCAGCTATGTTTTGATCAGTCATGATTTAAGAGTAATAAGATCAATGTCAGATAGAGTTTTAGTAATGAAAAAAGGCTCAATAATCGAATCTGGTCCGACTGATCAAATATTTGATACACCACAAGATGAATATACAATCAATCTTATAAACGCTGCTTATGATTAGTCACAATGTCTAAAAAAAGAAAATATTCATCTTCTCTGGTTGATGGGATCGATCAAGCTGGAGCCAGGTCAATGCTAAGACCAACAGGTTTTTCAGACGAGGATTTCAAAAAGCCACAAGTTGGCATTGCCTCAACTTGGTCAAATGTGACTCCTTGCAACATGCACATTAATGAATTGGCACAAACCATATGCAACTCTGTTGATCTTGCTGGCTTAAAATCAATTCTTTTTAATACCATCACAATTTCTGATGGTATTTCAATGGGCACACTAGGAATGAGATACTCTTTGGTATCAAGGGAAGTCATTGCAGATTCAATTGAGACAGTTGTAGGGTGTCAGTCGTTTGATTCAGTTGTAGCAATAGGCGGATGCGATAAAAATATGCCTGGTTGCATGATGGGATTGATAAGATTAGATAGGCCAAGTTTGTTTGTCTACGGCGGCTCTATCAAACCAGGAAAGGATCATACAGATTTTGCAACTGTTCTTGAGAAGGTTGGAGCATACTCACAAAATCAAATAAGTGAGGATGAACTCATAGCAATTGAGAAAAATGCACTTCCAGGACCTGGTTCATGCGGAGGTATGTATACGGCAAACACTATGGCATCAGCAATTGAAGCTTTGGGAATGAGCTTGCCTGGCAGTAGTTCACAAGATGCCATTTCTGAAGAAAAGAGAAATGATTGCTTAGCTGTAGGACAAGCTATCGACTACTTATTAGAAAAAGATATTAAACCCAGTGACATATTAACTAAAAGTGCTTTTGAAAATTCTATTAAGGTAGTGATTGCACTGGGTGGTTCAACAAACGCAGTTCTCCATCTTTTGGCAATGGCAAAATCTGCAAATGTTGATTTAAATCTCGATGATTTTACTAGGATTGGAAAAAATACACCCGTTTTATCTGACATAAGGCCATCTGGTTACTATCTAATGAGTGATTTGAATGAGCTGGGAGGAATTCAACCTTTAATGAAAATGATGCTGTCTGATGGATTGCTTGATGGGAGTTGTTTGACCGTTTCTGGAAAAACAATAGAAGAAAACCTTGAAGATATTGAACCTTATAAAGACGACCAAAAAATTATTTCTCAAATTAGTAAACCAATTAAGAAAGAAAGCCATATTAGGATTTTGAAAGGAAATCTTGCGCCTGAAGGGGCTGTAGCCAAAATAACTGGTAAAGAGGGATTATCTTTTTCAGGTCCTGCAATAATATTTGAATCTGAGGAAGAGGCCGTTGATGCTATTTTCAAAAATACCATTCAAGAGGGTTCGGTAATAGTTATCAGATATGAAGGTCCTGTGGGAGGTCCAGGCATGCGAGAAATGCTAAAACCTACTGCCGCAATTATGGGAGCTGGGCTAGGCGATAAAGTTGCACTGATTACTGATGGAAGATTCTCAGGCGGTTCTCACGGTTTTGTGGTTGGTCACATTACTCCTGAGGCGGCAAATGGAGGTCCGATTGGGCTTTTACAGAATGGAGATTTAATCACAATAGACGCAACAAAAGATCAAATAAATATCGATATTTCAGAAGAACAGCTAGCAGAGAGAAAAAAAAACTGGCAATCTTTAAAAGAACCTCCTAATAGAGGAGTGTTAGCCAAATACGCTAGATCAGTGTCCTCAGCATCCGAAGGTGCCGTAACAGATAATTTTTAATTTGCATTTTTTTAATTGAACCTAATAAAAGAATTATGAGTAAAACAATAAAATTGGATAAGGAAAACTTCACAGAAACCGTTGGTTCTAACAAACCAGTTTTAGTTGATTATTGGGCAGAATGGTGTGGTCCATGCAAAATGGTAGCTCCAATACTTGAAGAAGTTGCCTCGGACATGTCAGATAAACTGACGGTTGGCAAGGTTGATGTGGATGAAAATCAAGAGTTAGCAGCCCAATTGAACATTATGAGCATTCCTACGTTAGTTCTTTTCAAAGATGGAGAGGTAGTTGATCAAGCAATAGGTGCTTTATCAAAAGCTCAGCTTTTATTATTCTTAGAACCACACATTTAAATTTAACCTAGACTAGGGTTAACTTAGGTGTTAAATTATTGAACCTAGTCTTAGACAATCTTTAATTAAATCCCAATATCTGTTATGCATTTAGGCGAATTAAAAGCCAAGCCGGTAGAAGAATTACTCAGTCTTGCTGAAGGGATGGGTATAGAAAATCTTGCCCGCTCAAAAAAACAAGATGTTATTTTTGGTATTTTAAAATCTCATTCTGGAAAAGGGGAGGATATAGAGGGTGAAGGCGTTCTTGAAATTCTAAATGATGGATTTGGATTTTTGAGATCTCCATCTTCTTCTTACTTAGCTGGTGCAGATGATATCTATGTTTCGCCTAGCCAAATAAGAAGATTTGGTCTTAAGACTGGCGATTCAATATCTGGAAAAATAAGACCACCAAAGGAAGGCGAGAGATATTTTGCCCTGTTAAAGATAGAAAAAATTAATTTCATCGCTCCGGAACAAACGAAATCGAAAGTTGCTTTTGAAAACTTAACACCCTTATTTCCTGAAGAAAGGATTGTTATGGAGGCTGGAAACGGTACTACGGAAGATTTATCTGCAAGAATTATTGATTTAACTGCTCCAACAGGTAAAGGGCAAAGAGGACTTATTGTCTCTCCACCCAAAGCAGGTAAGACTCTTCTTCTTCAAACAATTGCTCATTCAATAGAAAGAAATAGTCCTGATAGTAAGCTTATGGTTCTTTTAGTCGATGAAAGACCTGAAGAAGTAACAGATATGAAACGTTCAGTTCGTGGTGAAGTTGTAGCTTCTACTTTTGACGAACCACCTTCAAGACATGTGCAAGTAGCTGAAATGGTAATTGCCAAAGCAAGGAGACTTGTTGAAACAAAAAATGATGTCATCATCTTGCTAGATTCAATTACTCGTTTAGCTAGAGCTTATAATTCTACCCAAGCAGCTTCTGGAAAAATATTAACGGGAGGTGTGGATGCCAATGCTTTAGAAAAACCAAAAAGATTTTTTGGTGCTGCAAGAAATATTGAGGGGGGCGGGAGCCTCACCATAATTGCAACTGCTCTTATTGATACTGGATCTAGAATGGACGAAGTAATTTATGAGGAATTTAAAGGGACTGGAAATCAAGAAATTCATTTAGACAGATCAATTGCGGAAAGGAGAGTCTTTCCAGCTATTAATATAAGACGATCAGGAACAAGAAGAGAAGAGTTGATAACTGATGATGCAGAGCTACAAAGAATTAATATTCTCAGAAAGCTTCTCAATGATATGGAAGATGTTGATGCAACTGAATGGCTCATAGATAAACTTGGCAAGCATAAGACCAACAATGAATTCTTTAGTTCAATGAAGAAAGGTAAATAACTATTTCTCTTTGATTAATAAATACTTCTTCTCGCCTGATTTAGTCTCTTTTATGATATCCCAACCCTTTATCAAAAAATTTAAATCTAATTCTTTTTCAACTTCTAGATAAACTTTCCCAAAGTTGGAAAGAAGGCCATTTGTTTTAATTTTTAAAAGAACTTTTTCAGCAAGTTGTCTATAAAAAGGTGGATCAACAAATATTAAATCGAAGTCTTGAGTTGTTTCATCTAGCCAAGTAAGCACATCTCCTTTGATTATAAAGACATCTTCATCAGCATTAAGGCTTCCAATGTACTTTTTAATTTTATTTAAATGGTAAGAATTTTTTTCAACGAATGTAACTTTGTCTGCTCCTCTTGATAAGGATTCAAGTCCTAAGGATCCAGTTCCAGCAAATAAATCTAAACAATTTTTATTACCAAGGATTTGTCCAAGCCAATTAAATAATGTTTCTCTGAGCCTATCTGGAGTTGGTCTTAGATCATCAGAAGGAATGAATTCAAATTTTCTTCCTTTGTATTTTCCGCCTATTATTCTGAATGACCCCTTAATTGCTTTATTGCTCATAATTTTCTTTTATAATTCTCTTTTCTAACCTCAACAAAATGCAAGATATATTTCTAAATATTTTAAGGACTCAAGCTCAAACAGTTTATGTAATTTCTTCAGGAAATTCAGTTTCGAAAGAGGCAATGACTGTTTCATCAGTAGCCTCTTTATCAGCTAACCCTCCAAGAATGCTTGTTTGTATAAATAAATCTGCAGCTATGCACGACTTTTTAAAAACTACTGAATCTTTTTGTCTTAATTTATTAAGTAAGGAACAAGAACATGTTGCTGATATTTGTAGTAATTCAGAGAAAATTAATGAAAGATTTTCTAATGATCCTTGGCTTAGAAAGGAGGACACTCCATATTTGGAAAATGCACAATCAAATCTCTTCTGCAGCTTAAAAGAAATCATGGAAGACACTACTCACTCTATTTTCATTGGTGAGATCCAAGATTTAATTCATAATGAGTCTTTAAAACCCCTAATATATCAAGAAGGCAAATATGTTTAAAATTTTCCATCTTTTAATTTTTGTTTTTTGCTCAAGTTATATATCTTCAAGCGAGATTGAGCTTTATTTTATTGAGCCTAAGGATGGTGCAATACTCAATGGACCTGTAAAAATAATTTTTGGGTTATCAGGAATGGGTGTGGCTCCTGCAGGAATAGATTTTCCTAATACTGGTCATCATCATCTCCTTGTTGATTTAGAAAATTTACCTAATCTTTCAAAACCTATTCCAGCTGACAAAAACCACATTCACTTTGGTAAAGGTCAGACTCAAACAGTTCTTGAATTACCCAGGGGAAAAAGAACCTTGCAACTTTTAATGGGAAATTATCTCCACATTCCACACAAAGAGCCGGTCATTTCCGATAAAATTACCATCTTTGTAGAATAATCTGCGAAAAATTTTCTTGATTTACGCTAATTTAAAAATAAAGAAAAAGTTCATTATTCTTCTTTATTTACTCCTTATTCCCAGCTTTTCAGTGGGTGAGATTCTCATCGATGGAATTCTTGATGAAGAAGAATGGAATTCAGCCAAGTCAATTGATGACCTCGTAATTGTTCAGCCAAACATCTTGAAAAAATCAAAATATAAAATTGAAGTCTTATATTTTGCTAATGAGAAAGGAATTTATTTTGGTTTTAAAAATTTTAAACCTTCAGAGAGACAAACCTCAATTCAACATAAGAGGGATGCATGGATGGTAGATGGAGATAGAAATTTTATCATCATAGACTTTGTAGGAAATGGAAATAACGGATTTTCTTTTGGAACATCCCTAGGAGATTCTGTTGGAGACGGAACTGTTTCAAATGAAAATCAGTTCAATCAAGATTGGGATGGAGTATGGTTCGTAAAAACTAGTAAAGATAGTGAAGCTTGGTACTCTGAGTTTTTAATACCTTGGGATGTAGCACCCATCAGCTCATCCTCCGATGACGAAATAGAGATTAAAATAAGATTCAATACTTTTGATTTTCTCAGTAATGAATGGTCGAGTTTTCCTGCTATTTGGAGCACTGACTCAGCTTTTTTATCCAAATTTGAACCAATAAGAGTAAAGAATTTTGCTCGGGATACAAAAAGCGGCGCAGATTTCTATCCCTATATTTCAATATCACAAGAGCAAGTTACAGATGAACAAATCAATAAAATAGGTGGTGAAATATTTTGGTCTATAGATGCTGAAAAGAGATTAGATGTGACTATAAATCCTGATTTTGGCCAAGTAGAAAGTGATGATGTTATTGTTAATTTTGATTCAACTGAGACATATTATGAAGATAAGAGACCTTTCTTCACTGAAAATCAAAATTTGTTTCAAATAACTGGCTGGAGAACCTATCTTGTTAATACTAGAAGAATTGGTGCAGCGCCAGATTATGACTGCAATCGATTAGACGAAAGACTTACTGATAAATGCCTTAAAGATAATTCATCGACAAGTGATATTGATCTTGCTTTAAGGTATACCCAATCAGGAGCAATCAATGAGTTTGGTATTTTCTCTGCTTTTGAGAAGGGAACGGATATTTATAAAGCTAGAAATTTTCAGGCTATTCGTTATAGAAGAAATTTCAATAAAGGAAAAGTAGGCTATTTATTAACTTATGCTGATAAACCAAACATATCAAGATCTGCTCAAGTGCACACTTTAGATTACGAATATTTCATCGATCAAGATACTCGTTTTTTTGGAATGTTAAGCCACTCAGATATTGATGATCCAATTTTGCCTAAGAATGGATCTGCAATCAGAGCTTTAGTTTCGAAACAATTTTCGAAAAAATTCTCAGGTTTGTGGGCTTTTTCATCTTATGGCAAGGGCTATGATCTTAATGATATGGGTTACAGTGAAATGAAGGAATATATGTCAACTGGATGGGTAGCTAACTATAGAGAAGCTGACTTTGAAAATTCCTCTCCTCTTCAAAGTTTGACTATTGATTCAAACGGTGGATTTAATAGAAGCGCCTCAGGAATATATGGCGGATCTTTGGCAAATGTGAACCTAGGCTTTGATTTTAAAGATTTCTCTTCTTTAAGAATTTCTTGCGAGTGTTTTTTAGACCCTGGAAAAGACTATATGGAAACAAGAGGCTTTCCTGATGCACCTTTCATAAGAAATAAAGGTGGGTATACCATTGCAATTAGATACGAGGCACCAGAGACTTTTGTTTTCATTCCTTCTGTGAAACTAGAGAGCAGGTCGTCAGGATATGAGTTCGATGATCCTATGTTTTCAAGAAAAGAAGAAGGCTGGGGCTTTAACTTGGGCGCAACAATAAAACCGACAGATAATTTGAATATTAACTTCGGTCTCATCAGATACGATGAAGATGAAAATTGGAGTAAATTCGAATACGACAACGTATTTGGTTTTTACCATAAGAAAAAACTGTCGTCCTCTTTTTCGTTAGGATTATATGAAGGAAAACATGAATTAAGAATTAAAGCTCAATTTTATAGCTTAACAGCTGAGGATCCCGAAGCTTTTTTTGTCTCACCAGATGGAAAAATGAAATCGATGAGCGCTAGCTTAAATTCATTTGAGCTAAGTCAAATGGCATTTCAAATCAGGTATAAATATCAATTAGCACCTTTGTCTCATATATATGTTGTCTATACTAGGGGAGGAGATTACTTCAACTCTGAAGTTGAGCCTTCATCATTTGATAGGCTGTATACAAAAGGATGGAATACTGCTTACTCAGATCAATTTATTTTGAAAATAAGATATAGATTTTCTTCCTAAAATTCTTCGTAAGTAAATTAAAAAATCTTAATAAATTTCATTCTCAGAATATATTAATTGATCCTTCTACAACATTGTTCTGATTAATTCAGATAAAATAGCGCCCAATTTTCTTCTGACTTTAATGTGACCCAAATACTCAATAAAACAGTAAATATGATTAGAAAAATAATAATTTTATTTTTTTTCATACAATTGTCAGCAGAAATAGTAATTGATGGAAAATTAGATGAAATTGAGTGGGACTCTGCAGGCGTTATTGATACTTTTTTTATCACCGAACCTTTAACTTATGCTACTCCAGAGGTTGAAACTGAGGTTTTATATTTTGCTAATGAAGATGGGATATATTTTGGGTTTAAAAATTATCAACAGCCTATTGAGAATCAAACAACTTTGCTTCATAAAAGAGACGTTATGGATGCATCTGCAGATAGAGCCTTTTTAGCAATAGACTTCAACGGAAACGGTATAAGAGCTTATAGCTTTGCAGTATCTTTGGGTGGATCAATCGGAGATGCTGTTTGGGCTAATGAAAATCAACCATCATCAGATTGGGATGCAATTTGGTTTGCTAAAACTTCCCAAGATGAAGATGCTTGGTTTGCTGAATTTTTGATCCCCTGGGATGTTGCTCCATTGGAAACTTCCGATAAAGAATTTATTGAAATAAATGTTAGGACATCTAGAGGTTATTTTTTTAAAAATGAATGGCATGGCTTCCCGAGAATTAACTGGACAGATACAAAATTTATCTCAAGATTTCATCCTATAAAAATAAGAAATTTTGCAAAAAACTCTAACTCACAAGTTGATTACTTTCCTTACATTTCTATTTCTCAGGAAGAGGTTAGTGGAAAACAGGAGAATAAAATTGGCGGAGAAATATTTTGGGCAATAGATTCAGAAAAAAGGTTAGATGTCACTTTAAATCCTGATTTTGGTCAAGTAGAAAGTGATGATGTGATTGTAAGTTTTGATGCAATTGAGACTTTTTATGAAGATAAACGTCCTTTTTTTACTGAAAACCAGGACCTTTTTCAAATAAGAGGTCGAACTTCTTTTTTAATAAACACAAGAAGGATTGGTGCTCGACCAGACTATAATTGTTCTTCAGAAATAGATGAATCAGACTGTAGCCTTCAAAGAAAAACCTACAGTGAAATAGATTTGGCCCTGAGATATACCCAGACTGAGGCAGATGACGAATTTGGAATCTTTTCAGCTTTTGAAAGGGACGGTAGATTTTATAAAGGAAGAAATTTTCAGTCTATTAGGTACAGAAAAAGTTTAGATGATCTACGCATTGGATACCTACTAACTTATGTTGACCGTCCAACTATAACTAGATCTGCTCAAGTCCACACAATGGATTTTGATTATTCTTTCGATGAATCAAGTAGATTCTCAGGGACCCTTAGTTATTCAAATATTGATTCTGACTCAACTACAACAGAGGGAGTAGCTCTCAGAGGAAGGGTGGCAAGAAACTTTACAGAAAAGTTTTCCGCTCTTTGGGGTTTTGGTATTTATGATGAAGGCTATGACATGAATGATATGGGTTACTTAGATATGAGAAATTTTGCTGAAACAGGCATTACAGCTGTTTACAAAGAAACCAATTTCTCAGAAGTTTCTTTAATTAGAAGTCTTACATTAGATTTGAACAGTGGACATCAACGAAGCATATCTGGAATAAATGGTGGAGCGATGGCATGGGTATCTCTAAATTTGGATTTGAAAGATTTTTCTTCAATTGACATTTTCTGTGAGTGCATTCTGTCACCTGGAAAAGATTTTGTTGAAACAAGAAATTATCCAGACTCCCCTTACATAAGGAGAATTGGAGGATACTTATTTAGTATGAGATATTCAGCACCAAAACAGAAAATCTTCATACCATTCATAAAAATTGAAAGTTCATCTGGAGGCTACAAATTTGATAATCCCTCAAACTCTAAAAGAGGAGAGGGTTGGGGTTTTAATTTAGGAGCAATTGTTAAGCCTTCTCAAGATCTGGATTTAAATCTTGCTCTCATTAGATATGATGAATATGAAAATTGGGCGAAATACGAATTTGATAATGTGTTTGGTTATTATAAAAAGAAGAAACTATCATCATCCTTATCTTTGGGTTGGATTAAAGATAATATTCATGAGTTAAGAATTAAAGCTCAATTTTATTCTCTAACTGCCGACGATCCGGATCCTTATTATGTTAGCGCCGATGGAAAGATGATTAATTATGATGGATCTCTTAATCCATTTGAACTAAGTCAGGTCGCTTTCCAGATAAGGTACAGGTATGAACTGTCACCTTTATCTAATTTTTATGCAGTTTATACAAGAGGCGGATATTATTATGATAATGATGATAATGATATGAGATCTTTTGGGGATTTATATTCAACTGGATGGAACACTACTTACTCTGATCAATTCATACTGAAACTAAGATATAAATTTTAATGATCTTTACAGATCCAACCTCTTGATGTTTTCCTGGCCTCAAACATTGGAAAGTAAACATCACATTCTATACATTTGACCATGCTTGATTGATCTTCACTAATATCAACTGAACTTTCTCCTAAAAGACGAGCTAGACCTACAATTATCCCAATAAAGATTAAAACTGAAATTAAAATAGCCACTAAGATTTAACTTTTTCTTCTTTGAAAGCTTTGAGTAAATCTTGAGTTAAGTTTGCCAGATCTGATTGATTTAGTTCTTTATATGCTTGAATTTTTATCTCTAAGGCTTGCTCAACTTGGGAGCTATTTGGCAGGTGCTCTATCACATAATTAGCCCTATTTAACGCCGCAACATAAGCTTTTCTTTCCATATAAAAAGTTGCAACATAAATTTCTTTTTTTGCAACTAAATTTCTCAAGAAAACCATGCGTTGTCTTGCTTGATCCGCATAATCGCTGTCTGGGAATCTAAGTAAAAAGTCACTTAGGTCAGAAAAAGATTTTTTTGCTCGATTAAGATCTCTTTTTGAGGCGGCATCTTCAAGGATCATATTAGGATTAAAAATTGACATATCCGCAGTATAGCCAGACATTCCTTTCAAATAGTATGCATAATCTACGTTGGGATGATTAGGGTGCAAGCTTATGAATCTATCAGCAGCAGAAATGGCAGCATCATAGTTTGCAGATTTAAAGTAAGCATAAATCAACTCGGATTGAGCTTGAGTTGCAAATCGTCCAAAAGGATATCTAGCCTCAAGCATTTCTAAGCTCATAGCAGCAGCGGCAAAATTACCTGATCTCAATCTATTTTGAGCTTGATCAAATAATTCTTTTTCAAGTAAAACTTTTTCAATAGTTTCATCTTTATTTGCACAAGATGGAAATAAACTCATCAAGATCAGTAAAAAAAGCAGATTAAAGATAAAATAGTATTTATTACTGGACAACATTCGTTAATTCTATCTGTTTAAAGATTAAAAAACATGTCAAAAAAGATTTCAATTAATTTCGAGGTTGATGCTGAAGATTCAGGAAAAAGGATTGATGTAATAATTTCCAAAAAATTTCCAGAGTTCTCAAGAATGCAAATCAAAAAGTTCATAGAACTAGATTTCCTATCAATTGATAGTAAAAAAATATCAAAGGTCAGCGAGAAGGTTCAAATAGGCAGTAAAGTTAATTTATCCGGCCAAATTGATGCAGAAGTTGAAAATCTACCTCAAAACATTGAGATTGAAATAAAAAAAGAAACAAAGGACTTTATAGTTATAAATAAAGCTCCGGGGATAGTTGTGCATCCAGGTTCAGGAAACAAGTCTGGAACTATTCTCAATAGCTTATTGTTTAATTTTCCAGAGCTCGCAGATTTACCGCGAGCTGGGATAATTCACCGTTTAGACAAAGATACTTCTGGACTTATGGTTATCGCAAGAAATGATAGAGCCTATAAACACTTATCGGATCAAATATCCTCTAGGACTGTCATAAGGGGATATGATCTTATCGTGATTGGCAGAACACTAAGAGCAGGAACTTTAGAATTCCCAATTGGAAGGCATCGCACAATAAGAACAAAACAATCGGTCACAGAAAAAGGAAAAGAAGCAATTACCAAATTCAAGGTATTAGAATATCTAGGTTTTTATACTTATATCCGAGCTTATCTAGGGACGGGGAGGACTCATCAGATTAGGGTTCATTTCAGTCACATTAAACATCCTCTGGTTGGAGATAAAACTTATGGAACTAGTCAAAGGTTTGCAAAAAATACTTCAAATGATTTGAAAGATTTTATTATCAAGTTTCCTAGACAGGCTCTGCATGCTACTGAACTCTCCTTTATGGATCCCTCAACTAACGAAACGGTTAATTTTGAGAGCAAAATTCCTTTAGATTTTAAAAGCTTATTGGATCGCTTAAAAACCAATGAAAACTTGACTTAAAGCCTTCTAGTGTCACAATTCGAATCTTTTTAAAACTGTTTAACAAATATGAAGAAAGAATCAGGCGGTTCTGCACTTATCAGAGCCTTAGCAGATGAAAATGTTGA
The DNA here is from genome assembly GCA_902526045.1 of uncultured SAR86 cluster bacterium. GTDB lineage: Bacteria > Pseudomonadota > Gammaproteobacteria > Magnimaribacterales > AG-339-G14 > CACNYO01. The sequence continues at coordinate 380,318 of CABZJI010000001.1, forward strand.
CCTTCTCTTTGGATATCCTGGAGGAGCTGCTCTACATATTTATGATGCAATTTATCAACAGGATAAAGTTCAGCATATTTTAGTCAGACATGAACAAGCTGCTGTGCATGCTGCTGATGGATATGCCAGAGCTACCGGAAAAGTTGGAACTGTTCTTGTAACTTCTGGCCCAGGCGCAACAAATGCAATTACTGGTATTGCAACTGCTTATATGGACTCTATCCCTCTAGTGGTTATTTCAGGTCAGGTTGCAAGTCATCTAATAGGGACAGATGCCTTTCAAGAAACAGATATGATGGGAATATCCCGACCTATCGTAAAACATAGCTTTCTCATTCAAAGCCCAGAAGAGATACCGGAAGTTGTCAAAAAAGCTTTTATTATCGCAAAAACAGGAAAGCCAGGACCTGTTGTGATTGATGTACCCAAAGATATGACAGATCCGAATCATCTTTTTGACTATCAGTATCCTAAAGAAATAAAAATGAGATCTTATTCAGCTCCTTCTGAGGTAGAAGAAAGCCACATAGAAGAGGCAGTTTCATTATTAGAGAATGCAAAAAAGCCCGTTTTATATGCTGGTGGTGGGATCATTCAAGGCAATGCATCTGAGGAACTAATGAAGTTAGCGAATATCATAAATGCTCCTGTGACAAATACATTAATGGGTTTGGGGGCTTTTCCTGCTAGTCATAATAACTTTATTGGAATGTTGGGGATGCATGGAACCTATGAAGCTAATATGGCAATGCATGAATCTGATTTAATTTTTGCATTGGGTTCAAGGTTCGATGATAGAACAACTAACAATCCTCAAAAATACTCATTAAATGCCAAAAAGATACATTTAGATTGTGATTATGGATCCATTGAAAAAATTATAAATGTTGATGTATCTTTAAATGGCGATGCTAAAAAGATTTTAAATCAAATACTCAAGAAAATAGATCCTAAAAATATTGATAAAGCATCAATAGAACTTTGGAATAAGGAAATCCAAAACTGGAGAGAAACTCATGGTCTCAATCATGATCTTTTAGATAAAAAATTTCATCAGAAGCAAATCCTACCACAACAGGTAATACAGTCGCTGTATAAGTCTACCAACGGCAAAGCATTTATAACCTCTGATGTAGGCCAGCATCAAATGTTTGCAGCTCAATATTATAAATTTGATGAACCAAGAAAATGGATCAATTCAGGCGGTCTTGGAACAATGGGATTTGGTCTTCCTTCTGCTATGGGAGTTAAATTTGCTTACCCAGACGAAGATGTTGTTTGTGTGACTGGTGAAGGCAGTATTCAAATGTGTATTCAAGAGCTATCTACTTGTATGCAATATGGATTGCCTGTGAAAATAATTAATCTCAACAACAGAGCTTTAGGAATGGTTAAGCAGTGGCAGGATATGCAATATGGAGGAAGGTATTCAAGTATTCTCTATGAAGATTCCTTACCCGACTTCGTTAAATTGGCAGAATCTTATGGGCATGTGGGCATGAAGGTAGAGGATATCAGCGAGCTAGAAGAGCGAATGGACGAATGTATTTCCATGAAAGATAAACTTGTATTTATGGATGTATATGTGGATCCAGAAGAACATGTATACCCTATGCTTGAAGCCGGAGGGAATATGTCTGAAATGAGAGTTAGTAAAACCAAAAAGACTTTTTAAAATGAGTCACATATCAATCTTAATGGAAAATCAACCAGGAGCTCTTTCTAGGGTCGTGGGTTTATTTTCTCAGAGGGGATATAACATAGACTCTTTATCCGTTGCTCCTACAAACGATTCATCTTTATCTAGGCTTACGATGGTTGTTAAAGAAGAAGAAAGCGTAATCTCTCAAATACTCAAACAATTAAATAAAGTTATTGATGTTGTTGAAGTGCAAAATCTGTCTGACGTTGAATGTGTCTCACTGGAGATTGCTATCGTTAAGTTAAAAATTACTGAGGAAGAAGCAAAAAGAATCATTGATAATGCCTTCCCTGTTATAGGAGAAATTATTAATCATAAAGATAAATTTGTAATGATCAAAGTTACTGGTTCCAATCATGAAGTTGATGATTTTCTTCTATCTTTGAATAAGCAAAATTTTTTAGAAGTTACTAGATCAGGTTTGCTTGGAATGGGGACAGGGGAAAACTTTCTCATTTCAGAAAGTGAAACTACAATTGAATATTAGGAGAAATTAATGGAAGTATTTTACGAAAAAGATTCTAATCCTGAATTACTAAAAGACAAAACCATAGTTATCATAGGCTATGGTTCACAAGGCCATGCACATGCCAATAATTTAAAAGATTCTGGTTTCAATGTAATTCTCGGACTGAGAGATGGATCATCCTCTGCTGTAAAAGCATCTGAAGCAGGTTTTGAAGTTGCAAGTAATGTAGAAGCAGCGTCTAAAGCCGACCTACTGATGATGCTTATACCAGACGAATTTCAAGGAATAACCTACAAAGAAGAGATAGAACCTAATCTTAAGAAAGGCGCCACCTTAGCATTTGCACATGGATTTAATATTCATTACCAACAAATCATTCCAAGAGAAGACCTAGATGTAATCATGATAGCTCCTAAAGGGCCTGGTCACACTGTGAGAGGTCAATACTTAGATGGGGCTGGAGTACCTTGTTTAGTAGCAATCCATCAAGATGCTTCTTCAAATGCATTGGATGCCTCAATCGCTTACGCCTCAGCCATAGGTGGCGGAAGGGCTGGGATCATCAAAACAACTTTCAAAGACGAAACAGAGACAGATTTGTTTGGAGAACAGTCAGTGCTTTGTGGAGGTCTGACTTCTTTGATTCAGGCAGGTTATGAAACTCTTGTAGAGGCTGGTTATCCTCCTGAAATGGCTTATTTTGAATGCGTTCATGAAGTTAAATTGATAGTTGATTTGATTTATGAAGGAGGTTTAGCGAACATGAGGTACAGCATCTCAAATACAGCAGAATATGGAGATTACACTTCAGGGCCTAAAGTAATAACCGACGAAACCAAAAAAGAAATGAAAAAAATTCTTGAAAGGATTCAGTCTGGAGATTTTGCAGATGAATTCATTGCAGATGCAAGAAAAAGCAATGGTCCAGATGGGGGTCCTGCAATGCAAGAATTTAGGAGACAATCAGCCGCTCATCCAATTGAAGAAGTCGGAAAATCTTTGAGAGAGATGATGCCTTGGATAGCTAGTAACCGTCTGGTTGATAAGGAAAAAAACTAGTACCATCAATAGGGTGTCAAATAAGATACTCGCCCTTATTTTAGGAATTTCTTTATTTTCCGTTTATCTGTTTTCTATTAACCTTTATCCATTAATTGATGAAGATGAAGGTGCATTCGCTTCAGCAACTTTGACCATGATGGATTCTGGTAATTTTACAACCGTTGAGTTAGCAGGAGAGAGGAGGGATGACAAACCAGTTCTTACTCATTGGCTGCAGGTCATAAGTTTAAAAACCTTTGGCTTTTCAGAGTTCGCTTTAAGATTACCGAGTGTAATCTTTGGGTTACTCTGGGCATTCGTAACGTTTTGGTTTACAAAAAAGATTTCAAATAAGAGAAATGCTTTTTTAGCAGCTTTTTTCGTTCTAGCTAGCCTTGGCGCATCAATTATTATCAAAACAGCAACTGCGGATGGAATTTTTAACTTTTTTGTGGCTTCAACCACTCTATTGGCATTTTTAGCTTTAAGAGAACAACAGACCAAGTATTTATACTATGCAGCAATTCTTGCAGGCTTTGGCTTTTTAACTAAAGGGCCGGCTATTTTAATTGTGCCTGGAGGGGCTTTATTTTTCTGGGCTTGGTGGAATGGATATTTAACTGAAACTTTAAGAAAGCTTTTCAATCCTTTTTTATGGCTAGTCTTTTTTTGCATTGCCTCACCATGGTTTATCTATTTATATTTAAGCGAAGGCATAGATCCGATACTAGGATTCTTTTTTAAACACAACATTCAAAGATATACATCAACTTTTGAAGGCCACTCGGGACCATTTTATTACTATCTTGTTATTTTGATTTTTTTGGTGGCTCCATTTTGGAATAGTCTTTTTACGGTAGTCGGTAGAATTAAGACAGATTTCAAGGACGAATCAAGAAGCTTTCTCTGGATTTGGTTTTTATGGGTTTTACTCTTTTTTTCAATATCTTCAACTAAGTTACCGCACTACTTGCTTTATGGAATAACTCCACTATTCATACTAATGGCACTGAATTTCAAGCAGCAAAGCAAAAAAATAAATCTGCTAATTTTTATTTCTTTATTGGGCTTCATATCATCTATGCCTTTCGTATTAGAAACTCTGGCCTTCTCAGAGAAAGACATTATCTGGAATGTTTTGAGAAAGGAAATAGAGGTTTTTTTTACTCCCGCAAATTTCTTTGTTCCAATATTAATTCTTTTAGTCCTTGGAATTATCTCCTTTATAGTCCTTTCTAAATTTAACCAATTTATAATTTCATCTTTATTATTTTTGATAAGCGTTCATTTAATTTTTCTTCCAAGTGCCATAGGACTATTCCAAGATCGATTTAAACAGGCTGGATTAAAGGTAAAAGATATGAATAGGCCTTTAGCTATGCACAAGATGAACTTTCCCTCATTTGGAGTATATGCAAGAGATACTGCCTATAGAAATCATAATGATGGACAGATAATTCTCTTAAGGAGTAATCAAATTGAAGAGTTGGGCCCAGTGACAGAAATTTATAATAGGTCGGGTATTTCTGTGGTGGTAAAAGAGTGAATCCGAAGCACAAAAAAGGGTTCATTATCTTTGCTTTGGCGCTGGCTTTGATTGGTTTGAATTATTTAGATCCAGTAATTACTTTAAATAACTCCACTTTTATTGGATTAAATACTGTGGGAGCTTTCATAAATCAATCAGCTCTCACTTTTTTTACTGAATTTGGTAATGCAGCCGTACTGATGATTGCATCTGTGACCCCAATATATTACTCAAGAAAATTTTTAAGGTTAATCATCTCATCTACACTGATTGGAATCCTCCTCTCAAGGGGAATAAAAATTTTATTGGATATCCCAAGACCTGGCGCAATCTTGGCAAAGGAAGAATTTTTTGTTGTTGAGCCTCTTTTGACTTCTCAATCCGTTCCTTCCGGACACGCATTTAGTCTCTTTTTATTTTTCTCATGTTTGGTTGTCTCAGGCATGATTAAAAAAAACTATTTTGTACTGTTAATTTTCGCCTTTTCACTCATTGCTTTCACAAGGGTACTAGTTGGAGCTCACTGGCCAATGGATATTCTAATCGGGGCTTCTTTGGGTTTTAGCTTGCCTTTACTTTTAGCTTCATTGACAAATAGATCGACAAAAATTTTGGACGCTTTGTATTCTGTATTTTTTATTATTTTATTAAGTGTCGCGCTTTACACACTACTCATTGGTAATTTTTCTACCTATGATTTTGCAAATAAAATCGGTTGGTTATACATTCTTATTTTTTTGAGCCCTCTTTTACTTCTTAATCTGCTGAAGATAGAGAATATTTTTAGTATTGTTTTAGACTATTTCATCAAAATTAAGGTATCACATAGTAAATTTTTAAAAATCTTTATGCCTTTGCTTATTTCCTCCACATTTATATATTTAATTTATCAATTTGGATCTTTTAGCTCTTTTCTTTTCATGACAGGAAATTTGGACTTTCCCCTTTTGTCTATTGCATTAGTTCTTTTGATTTTTAGCCTATTGATAAGGGCTGCTCGAATTAGAAGATTTTTTAAAAGGGATACAAAGAGTTTAGGAGTTCTGAGAATCACTTTTTTGCACAACTTTTTAAATAATTTTTTACCTATGCGAATTGGAGAATTTTCTTTCCCCTTTCTGCTGAGGGAATCTTATGGCATTGATAATAAAGTTTCCCTAAGGGCACTTTTTATTTTTAGACTCACAGATCTTTTATCAATCATTTTTTTGTTTTTATATATATTTCTTGGTTTCTACTTTTCCTTAGTACTTAATATTTTAATTTCAGTTGTTTGGTACTTAATAGTGAGCTACTTATTGCAAGAAAGAGATATTAAAAAAGATTTTTTTGAAAAAATTGAAATCCTAATTTTGTCTTTTTTAGCTTGGTTTATAAAAATATTTGCACTAACTTATCTTTTGTTATCTTTAGTTGAAGTAAGCTTGGAAAGTTCTTTCGTAGCAGTTATTTTTGGCGAATTAACTTCAATTCTACCCATCCATGGCTTTGCAGGAACGGGGACATATGAGGGAGGCATAATATTTGGACTAAATTCTTTTGATAAAAAAATTAATATCGATTCTATGATCAGTGCTTCTTTATTGGTCCACTTTACTGTTCTTTTATATAGTCTTATCCTTGCAATTGTTTCAACATTCATTAAGAAAACATGAAAACTTATTTAAGTATTGTTGTTCCCGTTTATAACGAGGAAGAAAATATAAAACCTCTCGTCGATGAGATTTATCAATCGATGGAATCTCTAGACAAGGAATGGGAATTGCTTATTGTTGATGATTCGAGCAAAGATAATACTGGGGATATATGTGAATCAATTGCCAAAGTAAAAAAAGAAGTCAGGTATATGCAATTGGGAAGGAATTCTGGTCAAACAGCTGCTATGCAAGCAGGTTTTGACCACGTGCAAGGAAAATACATAGCAACTTTGGATGGAGACCTTCAAAACGATCCGAAGGATATTTTAAGACTCCTGAATAGGCTGAAAGAGGAAAAGTTGGATTTAATTGTAGGATGGAGAAAAGATAGAAAAGATCCTTTTCTTAGAAGTCTAATATCAAAGATAGCAAATTCTTTAATAGGCTGGTCGACTGATATTAAGCTCCATGATTACGGATGTAGCTTAAAGGTCTACAGAAATAAAACCCTCAAAGCTGTTCAATTGTTCGGTGAAATGCATCGGTTAATTCCTGCTTGGATGAGTCTATATACAGATAAGGCAAGAATAAGCGAAGAGGTAGTAAATCATAGACCTCGAATTGCTGGCGAGAGTAAGTATGGGTTTGGAAGAATTGCTAGAGTACCTTTGGATTTATTTTCAATTATTTTTTTCCAAAGATTTTTATCTAAACCAGCACACTTTTTTGGTTTTCCTGGTTTAGTGTTTCTGGTTCTTGGAATATTTATCTTATTTATATTAAGTGCCCAAAAAATAATGCTCGGCATAGACCTAGGCGATAGACCTTTATTTTACGGCGGAATACTTTCTGTTGTGTTTGGAACCCAACTTTTAACAACCGGATTATTGGCTGAAGTGGTAGTTAGAATTTACTTTTCGAATAAAAACCGTCCTTATGTAATAAGAAGGGATTCCGAGAATTAATTTAACTTTATTTATTGATAATTGCTTGCTAAGGTTGCATTCCATTTCATATGGGTCTGTAGCTCAGCTGGTTAGAGCGCACCCCTGATAAGGGTGAGGTCGCAGATTCGAGTTCTGCCAGACCCACCAAAATATCTATAAATCTTTTTCATTCAAAATTGATCTAATTATTGCAGAACAGTAGAATTTCAATCATGGCATATACTTTGGAAATAGGACAAGACGCGCCAGATTTTAATCTTTTAGCAACTGACGATAAATTCTATAGTCTTTCCAATTACTCATCTTATGAGTTATTAGTCATTTCATTTACTTGCAATCATTGCCCTTACGTCATCGGATCTGATGAAGCTACTAGAATAAGTGCTGAAAAGTACTTAGAAAAAGGTATCAAATTTGTTTGTATAAACTCTAATAGTCCTAATACTTATGAAGAGGATAGCTTTGAAAATATGCAAAATAGAATGAAAGAATTCAATTTTCCTTGGGATTATCTCTATGATTCAACACAAGAGATAGCACAAACATTTGGAGCGTTGAAAACACCTCACTTTTTTTTATTCAATCAGAGTAGAGAGCTTATTTATACTGGCAGGTCAATAGATAATCCAAGAAATCCCTCTTTAGCTTCTCAGAACGATCTTGAAACTGCCATTGATCAACACTTAGGAAATAAAAAAATTACTACGCCTATTACCAATCCAATCGGTTGCAATATAAAATGGGACGGTAAAGATGCACATTGGATGCCTGCCGAGGCTTGTGATTTAATTTAGATTTAGGAGAAATTATGACAGAAATAGCAACTTTAAGTACTGATGGTGACATCTCAACGATAGTTTTAGATGATGGAAAAGTTAACGTTTGCTCGTTAGAAATGCTTGAGTCTATTCAGCAATGCTTAGCAGATGTGCCAAAAGATAAAGGTGCATTGATTGTAAGAGGTAGAGAAGGAATATTCTCCGCAGGGTTCGATCTAAAAACTATTCAAGGTGAAGATGCAGAAAAATCCAAAAAAATGGTAGAGATGGGAATGAAAACAATGCACGACTTATATACCTTCCCTAGACCTGTGATTATGGCTGTTACTGGACACACTATCGCAATGGGCCTCTTTATAGTATGTTGCGGGGACTATAGGATTGCACTTGAAGGAAAATTTGTCGCTCAGGCAAACGAAGTTAGAAATAACATGGATATTCCCTCTCCTATTATGGAAGTAGCTGAAAGCAGAATAGATAAAAAGCATGTTTATTCTGTGCTTTATCATGCTGATCCTTATCCTTTTGATAAGTGTATTGAGGCCGGACTACTCGATGAAATAGTATCACCTTCAGATTTTGAAAAAAGAATAATGGAGAAGGCAGAAGATTTAGCTACTTTAGGTCATCCTCATTACTTAAAAACTAAGCAAGCTCACCAGAGACCGCTTCTAAAAGCTATCTCTAATGCACTGCCTGCTTAAAAAAGTTAGACATTTCTTACATCTTTCTCTAATCTACACCCTTCTTTTGGGGCCATAGCTCAGCTGGGAGAGCGCCTGCTTTGCACGCAGGAGGTCGGCGGTTCGATCCCGCCTGGCTCCACCAAAAATACTTCAATTTTCCTCATTACAAATACATAATAGGTTTATGAGAGAGATTCACATACATGATTTAGTTATTAGAAACGGCAATATTGTTGATGGATCAGGGAAAAAACCTTTTCTTGGAGATATTGCAATTGATGAGGGAAAAATCACCAGAGTCGGTGAGGTCATTAACACCGGTAAAAAAGAAATTGATGCTAATGGAAACCTTGTTTCTCCTGGGTGGGTAGATATTCATACACACTATGATGGTCAAGTTTGTTGGGATCCTTATTTAACTCCTTCGAGCTGGCATGGAGTAACCACGGTTGTTATGGGAAATTGCGGAGTTGGCTTTGCACCCGTGAAACCCGGTGATGAAAATTTCCTTATTCAACTTATGGAAGGTGTTGAAGACATACCAGGTACTGCACTGCATGAAGGTATTGATTGGGAGTGGGAAACTTTCCCTGAATTTCTTGATGCAATTGAAAAGAAAGAATTTGTAATGGATTTAGGATTTATGGTTGGGCATGGACCGGTAAGAAGCTATGTTATGGGCTACGACAGATGTCAAAATCAAGTTGATGCATCTAAAGATGAAATCAACCAAATGTCAGAAATAGTAGAAAAAGCTATTAATGCTGGTGCACTAGGATTCAGCACATCAAGAACTATCTTACATAGGGACGTTTATGGTGTTTATGTGCCTGGAACAGAAGCAAGCTCAGAAGAAATGAAAGAACTTGCTTTTGCAGTGGATCGTGCAGGTGAGGGTACTTTAGAAATTGTATCTGATTGGCTGGACCAAGAAATAGAAATGTCATGGATGAAAGAATACGTTGAAAAGTCTGATTGTGGTTTAACTTTACTTCAAACAAATGGTGACTCCGTTAAAACAATTCTTTACTGTGAAGAACAGTTTCTTAAAGGTAAAAATGTTCGACCTCAGTTCCCAGGAAGAAATGTTGGACTTATGTTTGGTCTAGAAAGTTCTTTGCATCCATTTATAGGTCATCCTTCCTATAAAGAAATTTCTCATCTTTCCTTGAACGAGAAACTCTCAATCATGAGAGATCCTGCTTTTAAGCAAAAAATCTTAAATGAGTCGCCGAGCTTTAGAGAAGATTTGCAAAAAGCTGCTCAAGAACAAAAATCTAATAAGACTAAAGAAGAAATTAAAGCAGAAGCAGAAATAGGCAAAAAACTAATTTCTAATTATGAAACTCAATTTATTTTAAGTGATCCCCCTAATTACGAACCAACAAGAGAAGATAGTATTGCTTACTTAGCTGAGCAGAGAAATCAGTCAGAAGAAGAAGTCATTTATGACGAATTGATAAAAGATGATGGTAAAAGTTTAATTTATGCATGTTTCACTCCTTATGAAAATCATAAACTTAAGTTCGTTGAAACATTCTATAAACTAAAATCGTCTGTAGCTGGTGGGAGTGACGGGGGAGCGCATTGCGGTCTTATTTGTGACGCAAGCATGCCCACAACAAATTTATCTCATTGGGCAAGAGATAGATCTGCAGGCAATAAGATTCCTTTAGAACTCATCATTAGGAAGCAAACAAAAGATACTGCTGAAACCTATGGATTGTTTGATAGGGGAGAGATAAAAACTGGAATGATTGCAGACATCAATATCATTGATTTTGAAAAATTAAATGTTTCTCTTCCAAAAATGATCTTTGATCTACCGAAAGGAGGGAAAAGACTTGTTCAGGAATCTTTTGGTTATTTAACGACTATTAAAAGTGGTGAGGTTGTTTATGAAAATGGCCAAGCAACCGGAACTCTCCCAGGCCAAGTCATAAGAGGGAAGCAAATATCAGAGGCCAAAGATACCAAAGAAAAAATCCCCTTTTTTGATAAAACTATTAGATTATTCATTATCAAGATACTCAGAAAAATTTGGTCATTTCAAGGAAGAAAAGTTACAAGCTCTATCGTTTCGCAGTAGAACATTTTGGCTATTAAATTTTAATAAAGCTAAAACCATCAGTAATTTAATCCTCAGTCTCCAGGCCTTCTTAAAAAAGATCTATTTAATTCATTAACGTTTTTAACTCCTGTAAGGATCATGCTCTGTTCAACTTCATCTTTTAAAAGTTCTAATGCATATTTAGCACCTTTGTATCCTCCTACTGATAGTCCATAAAGGTAAGGTCTACCACCCATGCAAGCATTAGCTCCCATGGCAAGGGCTTTTATGACATGAATTCCTCTTCTGATGCCCCCATCAACTATGATTTCAATAGAGTCTCCAACGGCATCTCTAATTTCTTTTAACATTTCAAATGGCGCTGGGCATCCATCTAATTGTCTTCCTCCATGATTTGAAATCATTATTGCTGAAGCACCAATATCCTTTGCTCGTTTAGCATCTTCTACAGATAAAATTCCTTTGACCGCAAAAGCCTTATCCCATTGACCTATCATCCACTCTGCATCTTTCCAAGTGACGGTTCTATCAAACTGACTGTTCATAAAATCCATCACAGAGGTATCATTAGCTGCATCTTTCAACCTATGCTCAATATTAACCATGGAAGGTGTGGGGGGATGAGTAAGATAATTTAATGTCCAATCAAATTTACTGGCAATATTAAGGTAAGACTTCAGGGTTAATTTTGGTGGCACCGTCATGCCTGTTCGTAGATCTCTTTCTCGTCTCCCATTAACAGGAACATCGATAGTCAAGCATAGAGCATCGTAATTAGCAGCTTTACATCTCTCAATGTATTCAACTGAAATGCTTCTGTCTTTAAGAACATAAATTTGAAAAACTTTTGGACCTTTCGATTTTTCTGCAACCTCTTCTATAGTAGTAGTTGAGAGGGTAGACAAACAAAAAATCGTACCCATATCACTTGCTGCATTTGCGGCTGCTATCTCTCCTTCGTGATGAAACAATCTATGATACCCTGTAGGCGAGCATATATAAGGCCAATCAATCTTTGTTCCAAGAACTTTAGTTGAAGTATCAATATTATCTACATCAACTAAATAATTTGGAATCACTTCATATTGTTCAAAGGAACTTGTGTTGTGTTTTATGGTCCATTCATCTCCAGCAGCACCATCGATGTAATGGAACATTGCTGCAGGTAATCTTTTTTCTGCAGCTTTTCTTAAATCGCTGATGTTATGACAATCTTGTAATTTCAATTGTTAAATTTTTCCAAAAGTCTTTTTCTGTCTGATTCATAGATTTTGCCACCAAAATAATAACAGGGTATAGCTAATCCAGCGATTAAAGAAAAAGTAACTAACATTATTGTATAAGGTTCTATCACATCAAATGATCTTAAAATATCAGTGAAAATTCCACCCCCTAAAGATCCAAAAGTAAGACCTATTAGGTTAAGACATAATATATAAAATGCTACTACAGTAGCTCTTATTTTAGGAGGAACAAGCTCCTGAACAGTTGAAAAGGTTGGACCGTAAAAACATCCAAGTTGGAAATAACCGATAACAACTCCCAGCCAAAAAATAAAAGTATTCGGCTCTACAAATCTATAAATAATTCCAAGAGGCAATAGCAAAAGTGTTAGCCAAAAAAGAAACATAGGACGCCCTTGATTGAAAGTTCTTAACCACCAGTCACTCATCAAACCACCAAATAAGTTTCCAGCAAGACCTGCAACTACACCAATGATTCCTGTTAGTTGAGCAATTTCTGATCTCTCGAAACCTCTTTCTTGGGCGTACCAAAGTTGTTCAAAAACTGCCGCTCCAAGCGCCACATGATAAAGAACTCCTCCAGCAATAGTTAAGATTAATGCGTTCGAAGAGGTCAAGGCTTGCCTTAAAGTAGAAACTATTTCTAAAAATGAGAGGTTAACCTCATCTGGATTATCGATAAGGTGTTTTCTAGGACGATCTTTAAAGAAAAATGCGACGATCCCCAAAACTGCTCCGATACCCCCCCAAAATGTAAAAACAATTTCTCCATCCCAGGGGTTCACCAAGAAAACCTACTATAAGAAGGCTTATGCCAACTCCGATAGGAACACCCATGTAGTAGACTCCAGCAGCAAAACCCATCCTATTTGCTGGAAAGCTATCTGAAAGCATCGACATAGATGTCGGCGTTAAGATTGATTCTCCAACTCCAATAAAGGCTCTAGGAATGGCCATGCTGATAAATCCTTTGGCAGCCCCTGTGAGCGCAGTAAAAACACTCCATAGTAGAACTCCAAAACCAATTAATCTTGGTCTGTTGTACTTATCTGCCAGCGTTCCCATGAACAATCCCATGATCGAGTAAAAAAAGACAAAAGCTAATCCAGTCAAAATACCGTACTGCCAATCAGTTAAGCCAAGGTCAGGAACTATAAAATTTGCAAAACTTGCAATCAGTTGACGGTCTACAAAATTTAAAAGATTCAGAAGCGTCAAAAAGAAAAGTAACCTATATGGATTCATATTCCCCCAGTTGAATTATTTATCAGTTCATGGAATATAATCATTATCCAGAAAAATAATTTTTATGATAGTAGTAGGTTTAACAGGAGGAATTGGATCAGGAAAATCAGCCGTCACAAAGATCTTTGAAGGCTTGGGCGTTAAAGTTGTGGATGCAGATGTTGCTTCAAGGCAGCCGGTGATGAAAGGAGAACCAGCATTAAAAAAAATTGCTGAAAAATTTGGAGCTAATATTCTTACTTCTGAGGGAGAATTAGATCGAAGAAAGCTTAGAGAGATAATTTTCAATGACAATTCTGCAAAAGACTGGTTAGAAAATCTTCTTCATCCGCTTATTCATCAAATACTCATTGATGATTTGACTAGTGCAAGTTCTAGTTATGCAATCTTAGTATCTCCTTTATTGTTTGAAACAAATCAAAAAGACTTATGCTCTAAAACAATAGTTATCGATACAAGCGAGGATAGACAAATTGACAGAACTTCTAAAAGGGACAATGTTGAAGTTAGTCAGGTTAAATCAATTATTGACTCTCAGTTGGATAGAAAAAGCAGGAATGAACTCGCAGATATCATTATTTTAAATGATGGATCTTTACAGGAATTAGAAGAGAAAGTTAAAAAAATTCATAAAGGCTTGGAAAAAGAAATAAATAAATGAAGAAAAAATGCCCTCGATGCAGGAAAATGTATTCTGTTGATAAAGATTCAAACCACAGACCATTTTGCAGCGATAAATGTCAGGCTATAGACTTAGGAGATTGGTTCTTTGAAAAACACAAGATCTCTAGACCAATTATAGATGAAGATGATCTATTTATTGACCCATAAAGGAGGAAATTCCTGCTATTCCATCAGCAGAATATTTTTTTGCTTCGTCTAAGTCAGAAATTCTCATTCCTCCAAGAGCATAAGTCTTTATTTTGGTCAGAGATCTTAATTCCTTAAATTTTTTCCATCCCAGAGAAGAAGCTTTCTGATGACTTTTTGTTTTTTTGATTGGTGAGATAAAAACATAATCTAACTTTAGTTGATTTGCTTTATTGATCTCATCCTTGTTATGACAAGATGCACCTAAATAACTTTGAGAATTTTCTAAGTTCTTTAAATTCATGAGATCCGCTGAATTGTAATGAATACCGTCAAACCGTTCGGAGATATCTAAGTGTCTGGAACTCAGAATTAGTTTGGCTTGATATTTATTTTTAATTGATAAAAATGTATTTAAATTTTTGTTGAGCTCCAAGTTATCCAAACATCTCAGTAAAAGCAACTCTTTTTTAATTTTGATTGATTCCAATAGATCTAAGTAATTCTCAGGAATTACTTGAGGGGTGATAAAAAAATAATCAGGACCTATAGTCTGCATTCATGCTTACATAATCTTTAGATAAATCCGATGTAAGGATTTTGCTTATCTTATCGCTATCACCCAACTTAATGTTTATGTCTATTTTTCTTTTTTTAAATTCTTTTAATCCTATTTTTTCTGAATAATTTGGATTAAGCTTTCCATTTTTGTAGACCTGGACCTTTCCAAGCTTTAGATTAAATTTCATCTCGTCAAAGATAATATCGGTATTTCCAACTGCCATTAAAATTCTCCCCCAATTTGGATCTCCTCCGAAAGCAGCTGTTTTTACCAACAAAGAATTAGCAATATTTTTAGCAATTGTTTTGCACATATTTTCAGTCTTGAGTCCTTTAACAGTTATAGATATTAGCTTTGTTGCTCCTTCAGCATCGAGTACTATTTTTTCCGCCAAGGAATAAAAAATCTCTTGAATAGTCTTTACAATCTTTCTTTCATTGTTTTTTGATAATGAAACTAGTGATGATCCAGTAGCAACAAGCAAAGATGAGTCATTCGTTGATTGATCTCCGTCAATAGTAATTGAATTAAAAGAACCTTCGCAGGCAAGTTTGTGGATACTCTCTAACTTCAATTTACCTATCTTTAGGTCAGTAAATACAAAGGATAGCATTGTCGCCATGTTAGGTTCGATCATTGCTGAACCTTTAGCGATGCCAATGAAATTTATAGGTTCGCCTTTTATATTGATACTCTTTTTTATTATTTTTTCTTTTTTATCAGTTGTCATTATTGAGGTAGCAAAATTTTTCCAACTACTTTTACCAAGACTTTCATAGGCAAGAGAAAAAGATTTTCCATATTTCTGAAGATCTAGTCTTTCTCCAATCACCCCGGTTGAGAAAGGCAGAATATTTATATCTTTGTAATCTGTGAACATTTTGTCTATATCTTTTAAACCCTCAGGTCCTGTTGCGGCATTTGCGTTTCCTGCATTTACAAATAATGCAGTTTCCTTCTTTTTATCAAGCTTTATTAAATTCTTTTTTGCAACCTTTACCGGCGCTGCAGGAAATTTATTTGAAGTAAATAACCCTGAGATATTAATATTGCTAGGCAATTTAATTATTGAGGTATCAAACCTTTTGCCATATTTTTGATAACTCGAAGAACAACCAATTTTAACTTCTTTCATCATCTATTTTCTTTTCTTCCTTTTTGCCTTGGCTTGGAGTCTTCTCATTCTTCTATTTCCTGAAAATTCTTCATTTGGCTCAGATTGGTTTTTATTGACTTGTTCTTGAGGTGAATCAAAAGCTGATTGAATCTCTTCTTTATGACTTATTGTGTTTTTTATCACAGCACTTTCCTGAGCTGTTTTCTCCTCTTTATTAATTTGAACTTTTGATAAAAACTTTATTGCTTCAGCATTGATGTTTGTAAGAAGACCCTCAAACATTTCAAAAGCCTCTCTTTTATATTCAAGTCTGGGATCTTTTCCTGCATAACTTCTAAAGCCTATATTTTGTCTTAGATATTCAAGGGCATTGATATGATTTTTCCAGGACACGTCTATGACCTGCAATACGATTTGTTTTTCCAAACCAGGAAGAACTTCGTTATATTCGATTCTTTTTTCAAGATATCTATTTTTAAGCTGATTTACAATTTCATCAATTAAAGTATCTTGATTATTTTTTTCATCATTTAAGAACTTAACTACATCAAATTCGAAAGCGAAATCCAAAGACAAAGCATTTTTTAATTTATCCGTTTGCCACTGACTTTCTACGCTAGAAGGTGGCAGAAACGAGTAAACTAAATCTGATATTTCATTGAATCGCATAGAATCAATTAATTCTGTTAAGTCTTCTTCCTGAAGAATTTCTTCTCTTTGAGAATATATAACTTGTCTTTGTTCGTTGAGAACATCATCAAATTCAAGAATTCTCTTCCTTAAATCAAAATTTCTTCCTTCAACTCTTCTTTGAGCTCTTTCGATTGCTCCAGTAAGCATTCTGTGTTCGATGGATTCTCCTTTTTTCATGCCTCCGACTGATTGCATAAGACTTTTAACTCTTTCTGGTGCAAAAATCTTCATTAAACTATCTTCTAAGGACAGATAGAATTGCGATGAACCGGGATCTCCTTGTCTTCCAGATCTACCCCTAAGCTGATTATCAACTCTTCTTGATTCATGTCTTTCAGTTCCAATTACATGTAGACCACCAAGCAACAAAACTTTTTCTCTAAAAGATGATTCATTTTCGTTGCCCCCCAGCACAATATCTGTTCCTCTTCCTGCCATATTTGTCGCAATGGTCACAGCATTCTCAGCTCCTGCCTGAGATATTATTTCTGCTTCCCTCTCGTGTTGTTTTGCGTTTAAAACATTATGCGCGATGTTTTTTTGTTTAAGTTTGCTGGATATTAATTCAGATGTTTCAACAGATATTGTTCCAACCAAAATGGGAGCACCAGTAGCGTTAATTCTTTCTATTTCCTCAACAAGAGCATCATACTTTTCTTCTAAGGTTAAATAAATTTTGTCCTCCCTATCATTCCTTATCATGGGAAGATTGGTTGGTATTACTATGGTTTCTAAGGAGTAGATTTCTTCAAACTCTTGAGCTTCAGTTTCCGCCGTTCCAGTCATGCCTGACAATTTATTAAAGAGTCTGAAAAAATTTTGAAAAGTGGTTGATGCCAAAGTTTGACTTTCAACTTGAATGTTTACGTTTTCTTTAAGTTCTAAGGCTTGATGCACCCCATCAGATAATCGCCTCCCTGGTAAAGCTCTTCCAGTGTTTGTATCAATCAATACGACTTGACCGTTTTGAACGAGGTAATCGGTGTTTTTTTCAAATAGATTGAACGCTCTTAGAGAAGATTGAACCATATTCAGTAATTTAAGATTTTCACTTGCGTAGAGTGAGTCATCTTCTTTGAGAAGTCCGTTGTGCACAAGAAGACGCTCAACATTTTCATGACCTTTCTCTGTAAGTTCAGCTGATCTTATTTTTTCATCAATTTGAAAATCACCCTCAACAAAAACATCCCCTGATTCTTCATCAAATTCTTCTTTTTTAAGGCGGGGAATTATTTGACCGATTTTTTTATAGATTTCTGAATTATCTTCCGCAACCCCGCTTATCACTAAAGGAGTTCTGGCCTCATCAATCAGTATTGAATCAACTTCATCAACTACAGCAAAAAAAAGATCCTTTTGCATTTTATGTGCTCCATCCATTGCCATGTTATCCCTTAGATAATCAAAACCAGCTTCATTATTGGTGATATAAACGATCTCTGATTGATAGGCATTTTTTTTCTCTTCAAAGCTCTGATTTGGAACAACATGACCTACAGTTAAACCAAGACCCTCATATAGAGGCCTCATCCAATTTGCATCTCTTTCAGCTAAATATTCATTAACGGTAATTACATAAACTCCTCGCCCAGTTAGAGCATTCAAGTAGCAAGGAAGAGTTGCAACAAGTGTTTTTCCTTCACCTGTTGCCATTTCAGCAATTTTTCCTTCATTTAAAATAGCTCCGCCAACTAATTGACAGTCGTAATGTCTCAGGCCGAGATTTCTTTTACTTGATTCACGAACAAGAGCGAAAGCTTCAACTAGCAAAGAATCCAATGATTCTCCTGATTTGGCTTTTTTTCGAAGACCCTCAGATTTCTGTAAAAGCTCTTCTTGGCTTATAGATTCTAAGCTTGATTCCAAAGAATTAATTTCCGTTATAATTTTTGAAAGCCGGTTTATGGCTCTTTTATGTTTTGAACCAAAAAGAAAGCTAAACATATTTATCCTGAACTTGGATTTATAACTGGATCAATATAACTTATAAACTGATTGCCTTTATCAGCAGTAATCACTTCCCATGTATCTGGATTCTCAAGCAATTTTCTAAGTAACAAATTGTTATGTTTATGCCCTGATTTATAACCCTCAAATGCACCTATCAAATTGTGTTTGAGGAGGTAAAGGTCTCCAATTACATCAAGAATTTTATGTTTTACAAATTCATCATCTGATCGAAGCCCATCTTCGTTTAAAATCTCATCGTCTCCTATCGCTATAGCATTTTTTTCGCTAGCTCCGAGAGCTAAGTTTTGTTTCTTAAGTGCATCAACATCACTCATAAAGCCAAATGTTCTTGCCCTCGAAATCTCTTTTAAAAAAGTTGTGGAATTAAAGTCGATGGTTGCCTTGCTGGGTTGCTTTTTATGAACGGGATGATCGTAATCCAAAATATAGCTTACTTTAAAACCATCGTAAGGTTTCAAAGATGCTCTAGCACCACTTTCATCTTCGATAGAAATCGGCTTTAGAATCTTTATGAACTTTTTAACACTTTTTTGCTCTTTTATTCCTGCTGATTGGATTAGAAATACAAATGGGTTTGCCGATCCATCCATTATTGGAACTTCCATGTCGTTAATCTGTATGTAAGCATTATCTATGCCAAGACCTGCAAATGCAGATAATATGTGTTCAACAGTTGAAATTTGAATATCCCCATTTACGAGGGTAGTAGCTAAGGCTGTCGCACCAACATTTTCGACAGTGGCAGTTATTTCAACCACAGGATCACAGTCAACTCTTTGGAAAATTATTCCTGTATCTTCAGGCGCAGGGAGTAATTTTATTGTAGTTTTTCTACCTCCATGAACGCCAATACCACTGGCTTTTATAGAATTTGTTAAAGTTCTCTGGGCTAACATAATTTATTTTTTTTCTGTCTATTGATTTCGAATACTATTAAAGATGTAGCAATTGCAACGTTGAGACTTTCTAGACTCTCATTAATAGGTATAGAAATCATTTTATCGCATTTTGATTTTAAAGTTTCTTGAATACCATTATTTTCTGAACCAATGATCAAACATATTTTATCTTTCAAGTTCACATCATAGATGACTTGCGAGTTTATACTCGCCTCTGCTCCATAAATTTGAAATCCTCTAATTTTTAAAATGTCACAAACCCGCTTCAAATTTGGAACTATGACAAATGGGACAAGCTCACTTGATCCTTTAGAAACTTCCCTAACAGACCTTGTTAAATGACAAGACCTCGATTTTGGAACCACTACTGCATCTACATTTGCACCAAAGCAAGATCGAAGAATTGACCCTAAATTGTTTGGATCGGTGATGTGGTCAAGCAAGAGAATAACTGGATTCTTTTTTTTCTCAACTAACCTCTCAAGATATTCAATATTTTTAGGTTCTGATGGCTTAAATTTTAGATTGATTTTAGTTTTTGAATTTTTGAAATTCTTTGTTTCAACTTTAATTTTCTTTTCTAAAGCATGCTCTTTTAAAATTTTTATCCTTTTTGAGGAAGCTGCTCTATCGAGCTCTAGGGAGATAACAGATTCAGATTTATTGATAATCAATGTCTTTATGGTATTCAAATCAGATGTCTCAAACATTTTTAAGCTGGTATTAAACTTATTTTACCTTCATAAGGATGAACCGATTCGATAATACAATCCATCTTATCGCCAATGCTTATCGAGCTTTGTCTACTAGTTAAAGATCTCATTTCGTGGTTAAAGTTGTAGTAATTACTTTTATTAAATGAACTTATGTGACACAACCCCTCAATGTTAATTTGATCTAGCTTCACAAACACTCCAAATTCTGTAACGCCAGTTACGATCCCAGAAAATTTATTCCCAATATAATTTTGTCCGCATCTCGATCTTAGAACTTTATCTGCTTCTTTAGAAACTTGATCAGCTTCTCTTTCTCTAAAACTGCAATTTTCTGCAATATCAGCTAAATCATTTTTTGTTAAAGATTTAAATTTTTTGCTATGGATAATTTTTTTTATACATCTATGAACAACTAAATCTGGATATCTTCTGATGGGAGAGGTGAAGTGTAAATATTCATCTAAACCCAAAGCGAAATGCTCACTCCTTTCAGAAGAATAAATTGCGAGTTTCATACTTTTTAAAATTTCTAAAGCTAAGATTTCATTGATTTTATGTTTTGAGGTTTTTTCAACCCAATCAAAAATAGATTTTCTGGAAAGATTAAAATCGCCTGATATGGCCAAACCTCTTGATTGAAGAAATTTTTGCAATGAAATGATCTTATCCATATCTGGGAAGTCATGAAATCTGAAAATAGTGCTTGTTTGATTTTCTTTTAGAAATTTTGCAGCAGATATATTTGCCAAAATCATGCATTCTTCAATAGCCTTATGACTCAAATATCTTTTTACCGGGACAAAAGCTTTTAGTTTTCCTTTCTTAATTTCTGGTCGGTACTCATTCATTTCAAAATCTATTGCGAGCCTTTGTTTCCTTTTTTCGATTCTTTTGTTACATATTTCTAACAATCTATTTAGATCTTTTGAAAAATCTGGATATCTGTTTATGTCATCCTTCTTAAGATTTGAAAGTTCGTCATATGTAAATCTTTTCTTCGATTCGATAACTGCCGAATAAAATTTGAAAGCACTAAGAGAACTATCTTTTTCAAGAAACATTTCGCAAACCAGTGTTAACCTTTTTTCCAGAGGGCGGAGAGAACAAATATCGTTTGATAATTCTTTTGGTAACATTGGAATAACTGTTGAATTTAAGTAAATCGAAGTTGCTCTTTCTGCAGCCACTTCATCTAAAGAAGATCCCTCAGCTACATAAGTAGAGACATCAGCTATTGCAACTAACAATTTATAACCATCTGCAGCTTTCTCGCAGCAAATGGCATCGTCAAAATCTTTTGCATTTTTTCCGTCAATAGTAAAAAAATTTCTATCGGTTAAATCTTCATAATCTGATGAGAAACTTTCAGAATCATGTTCTTTTATAATTCTTCTTATTTCTGGCAAAACCTTTTTTGGAAAAGCTCTACTAATATTCAGATTTGTCTGTAGAGCAATTTCGTCTGCTTCTTCAAAAATATTTGAAAAAATAAGTTGCTCAGCTATGTAACCTTCTGGCTTATGTTTTAAGCTAGGTTGTTTTTTAATTTTTATTTTACAAAGGTCACCATTTTTGAGTTTTTTTGAAGTATTCTTTTTAATTATTATTTCAAGGTGAAACTCTTTATTAACGGATTCTGCAATCCACCCTTTATTAGTTTTTTTTAACTTACCTATGACTTCGTTTGTATTTCTCTCAATTATTCTTTGGATGGTTGCTTTATCTTGTTGAACCGAACATTCAACCTTATCACCTGGAAATACTTTGAATAGTTCCTTTCTTGAAAGATTAAAGGATAGATCTTCAGAAACGAATAAAGATCCTCTACCATTTTTTGAAAGTTTTACTATTCCTTTAAACATTTATGTGTCAATGAGTTACTCAAGTATACTTTTTCAATGAGTAATAAGCTCAAATTTGGATTATTGGGAGCACTAGGGTACATAGCTCCTCGTCATATTCAAGCAATCAATAATATAAATGCAGAGCTGATATGCGTCAGTGATTTAGATTTCAATCTTGCTCAACAAAAAGAATTTCACTCTAAGAACGTAGAAACTTTCAATAGTCTTGAGGAGATGATCAAATATCATCAACAACATAGCTTAGACTATATTTCTATTTGTACTCCAAATCATTTACACACTGAGCAAATAATTACTTGCCTTGAAAATAATATTAATGTGATTTGCGAAAAGCCACTAGCTTTATCTATAAAAGATTTAGATAAAATTAGAAAATCTGAACTTGGTTCTTCTGCATCGATTTTTACAATAATGCAACTGAGATTTCACGAATCAATTATTCAATTGAAAGAAAAGATAACTTCACAAAGCTTAGAAGAAAAAAATGAGGTCATCCTTATATATGCTACAACCAGAGGTTCAGAATTTTTTTCATCCTGGAGAGGAAGTGAAAACACATCAGGAGGGATCCTTTTCGAATTTGGTATTCATTATTTGGATATTTTGATGGATATTTTTGGCCAAGTTATAAATTTCAATGTCAATAAGTTATCTCTTAATCAAGCTAACGTTCTTATTGAACATGAAAATGCGAAAGTCTTGATAATGATTAACGTTTTATCTAAAGAAAAACTTGAAGAGATGGGACAAGAGGAAGTGCTCTATAGATCTTTCACCATAAATGGCGAAGAATTTGAATTTACTGGCGGATTTCAAGATTTACATACTAGGAGTTATGAATCAATTCTTGAGGGTAAAGGCTTTACCGTTGAAGATGCTTCTAAATCAATTACTCAAATATCTAAAATAATGGATGAGTTTGAAAAAGGTTCGACTTATAAACCAATTTTAAATAATCTTTGAAAATGCATAAAATTTCAACTCCAGATCTGAGCGATTTAAATCCAAGTGTTCCATTCATAGGCCTTCAATTTAACTCATATGGAGCGAGAGATTTTCTTTATGGGCCGATCAAAACAGTTTATGCCCCAAACGACAATACTTATGTGAAAAAGACTCTAGCTACAGAGGGACAAGGAGGAGTTCTTTTTGTCGATGGGAGCAAAAGTTTTGAGGTTGCACTCTTAGGAGACATGATTGCTAAAAGTGCCTATAAAAATAATTGGAACGGAATCATTATCCTCGGCTGCGTCAGAGACGTAGATGTCTTGAAAACAATCGATATGGGAATTTTTGCTCTAGGTTCTGTACCAAGAAAAAGTGAAAAAAAAGATCGAGGTTCGGTTGATGATCCAATTGAAATAAACGGACTAATTGTAAATTCAAAAGATTGGGTTTATGGAGACTCAACAGGTGTATTAGTCTCCAAAGTGGAGCTGGCGATAGGAGTCGAACCTACGACCGCCTGATTACAAATCAGGAGCTCTACCAACTGAGCTACGCCAGCAACGAAAAGAATTATAAACTCATTTATCTAATTTTAAAGATACTTCTCCAGAACTAAATTTAACTATATTTTGGCCCTTTAAATTTTGAGCTATTAAAAGTCCCTTGTTATCAATTCCTTTCCCAGTATAAGTAACGCTTGGGTTTTCTTTCAAAGTGAATTCCTTATTTCTCAATATATCTAAAGGAGCAAATCTTTCATTGAAGTAACCAAAATCCTCTCGCTCAAACTTTATCAAGGTAGAGGATAGTTTCTTGATCATTTCCACAATGATTAAGTTTCGATCTATTGATTGTTTCTTCTCTAATTTCATTGAGGTCCACTTTTGATCTATTAGTTCTGAGTATTCCATATTAACGTTAAGCCCAATTCCAATAACTACTTTGATTAATTCATCTTCTTTTGCTGTTTCTATGAGAATGCCACAAATCTTTTTATTTTTCACAAGAAGATCATTAGGCCATTTAATTAAAGCTTTTATATTGAATTCAGTCAGGACTTCAGATACCGATAAAGCTGTTGCTATGCTAAGACCAGATAAATCTTCTTTTTTCAAAAAAGAACCAAGCGAAAAATATATATTCTTAAATTTTGGACTGATCCAAGATTTTCCTCTACGTCCTCTACCTTTTGTTTGTTCTTCAGCTATGCATATTTTCATCTTTTTATCTTCTTTTATTTCTCTTTTTAAAAGGAAGTCATTCGTTGAACTTATACTATCGAATATCTCCAAAGAAACTCTTGTTCTTAAGTGATTATTCAGTTTTGATAGTATTTTTTTCTTATCTAAAGGATTTTTGTTGACAACTTCCATCATGACTCCGAGAATACCACGCTCTGATTGGAGGGGTTGGGGAGCGGTCAAACCCAGCTGACTGTAAATCAGCCGCTTCGGCTTCGCAGGTTCGAATCCTGCCCCCTCCACCAGAAAATCTTGCCTTTATTGCAAGAAAGCAGTATAAATGCCTCCGGAGCGAAAGGTCTAGAATAATACATTGATTTTTAACCAATAATTTATTCTTTTTGATCCGGGATTTATGAACATTTATGCTCATATAGCTCAGTCGGTAGAGCACTTCCTTGGTAAGGAAGAGGTCACCGGTTCAAGTCCGGTTATGAGCTCCAGACAGAAAATTTTTAGAGAGGATAGATAATGGCTAAAGAAAAATTTGAAAGAACCAAGCCCCACGTTAACGTGGGAACCATCGGTCATGTTGATCATGGAAAAACTACCCTGACAGCTGCCTTAACAAAAGTTTGTGCAGAAACTCATGGATCAGGTGAAGCAGTAGCTTTTGATGGTATAGACAATGCTCCTGAAGAAAAAGAAAGAGGTATTACCATAGCGACTTCTCATGTTGAATATGATTCTCCAGCTAGACACTATGCGCACGTGGACTGTCCTGGACACGCTGATTACGTAAAAAACATGATTACTGGAGCAGCTCAAATGGATGGAGCTATATTAGTGGTGAATGCTGCAGATGGACCTATGCCTCAGACAAGGGAACATATACTTCTGGCTAGGCAAGTAGGCGTTGAACATATTGTTGTCTTTCTAAACAAAGCTGATCAAGTGGATGACGCAGAGTTAATTGAACTAGTGGAAGTTGAAATTAGAGATCTTTTAAATGAATACGATTTCCCTGGAGACGATACTCCAATAACAATTGGATCTGCATTAAAAGCTTTAGAAGGCGATGAAGGTGAGCACGGGAAAGAGGCTATTCTAAAATTAGTAGAGTCATTGGATGCTCATATTCCTGAGCCTGTAAGAGACCTAGATAAGCCATTCTTAATGCCTATAGAAGATATTTTCTCGATTCAAGGAAGGGGAACTGTAGTTACAGGAAGAATTGAAAGAGGTATGGTTTCTGTGAACGATGAAATGGAGATTGTCGGTATTAAGGACACAGAAAAAACTACTTGCACCGGTGTGGAGATGTTCAGAAAACTTCTTGATGAAGGTCGTGCCGGTGAAAATGTCGGTGTACTTCTTAGAGGTACGAAAAGAGAAGAGGTTGAAAGAGGTCAGGTTCTTTCAAAGCCAGGTTCAATTACACCTCATACAAAATTTGAAGCACAAGTTTATGTCTTAAATAAAGAAGAAGGTGGTAGACACACACCTTTTTTCAAAGGTTATAGACCACAATTTTATGTAAGAACTACCGATGTAACTGGTGAAGTCATTCTTCCAGATGGAGTTGAGATGGTCATGCCTGGTGATGATGTGGCAATAAATGTTGAGCTGATATCACCAATCGCAATGGAAGAAGGAATGCGTTTTGCTATCAGAGAAGGTGGAAGAACTGTCGGTTCCGGAGTAGTATCCAAGATCGTTCAATAGGCCAGTAGCTCAATTGGTAGAGCGGCGGTCTCCAAAACCGCAGGTTGGGGGTTCGATTCCCTCCTGGCCTGCCACGGAAATGGATATAAGATAGAACAATATGACTTCAGTTAGCAGTAAAATTTTATGGATCCTCGGGTCAGCAGTTATTTTGGTTGCTGTTTGGGGTAATTCTTTTTATTCAGAAGTAGCTTTACTGTACAGAACGTTGATTGTGATTGCCTTGCTAATCCTTGGACTAGGAATTATTAGATTCACAATCTTTGGAAATTCTGCATACAACCTAATCATTACCTCGTTAACAGAAGTAAGAAAGGTAGTTTGGCCGAATAGATCTGAGACCACACAAACGACACTTATAGTCTTAGCAGCAGTTATCGTTGCATCACTTATATTGTGGGGCCTGGACTCTCTTTTTTCTTTTGGATTAAATTTATTATTAAGGTAAAAATGTCAAAATCTTGGTATGTTCTCAATTCTTACTCCGGTTATGAAAATAAGGCTAAAGAACAGCTTGTTGAAAGAATAACTCTCCATGGTATGGAAGACTTTTTTGGAAAGATAGAAGTTCCTGCCGAAGAAATAACTGAGATGAAAGCAGGAAAAGAAAAAACTATTCAAAAGAAATTTTTCCCAGGATATATTTTAGTCGAAATGGAAATGAATGATGATACTTGGCATTTAGTTAAAGAAACTCCAAGGGTTCTGGGATTTATAGGAGGCACCAAAACAAACCCGAGACCTATATCAGAAAACGAAGCTAACAGAATTTTGAATCAAATTGAATCTGGAGTTGAAACATCCTCACAACAAAATATCTACGAGGCAGGAGAAATGATCAGAGTTATTGATGGACCTTTTAATGATTTTAGTGGTGTGATTGAAGAGGTTGATCCAGAAAAAGGAAAGGTTAAAGTAGCAGTAATGATTTTTGGAAGATCAACTCCAGTGGAGTTAGATTTCAATCAAATTGAGAGGGCATAATGGCAGATAAGAAGATCGACACCTATATAAAACTTCAAGTACCTGCTGGAGCTGCCTCTCCTAGTCCTCCTGTTGGACCGGCTTTGGGTCAACACGGTGTTAATCTTATGGACTTTTGTAATGCATTCAATTCTAAAACCAATGATATGGAAAAGAATGTTCCTGTTCCTGTTGTAATTACAGTTTACGAAGATAAAAGTTTTGATTTTATTGTAAAGACAACTCCTGCGAGCATTCTTTTAAAAAAGGCTGCTGGACTTGATAAAGGAAGCCCGACACCTAATTCTTTAAAGGTAGGAAAAGTAACTATTGCTCAAGTAGAGGAAATAGCTCAAAAGAAGATGCAAGACCTTAATGCTGCTGATATGAATGCCGCAGTAAAAATCATTTCTGGAAGTGCAAGAAGTATGGGAATAGAGGTAATAGATTAATGGTTAAAACATCAAAAAAGATTAATCTTTTAAGAGAAAAGTTAGACAGAGCAGCCGCTTATAATTTTGAAGAAGCTTTAGATATCCTTTTTAAACATAAATCTGAAAAATTCACTGAGGCAGTAGATGTGAGCATTAATTTAGGTGTAGATCCATCAAAGTCAGACCAAAATGTTAGAGGGGCATCTAATCTTCCCCATGGCACTGGTCGATCTTACAAAGTAGCTGTTTTTGCAGAGGGTGATGATGCTAAAAGTGCTCTTGAAGCTGGAGCTGATAAGGTAGGCATGGAAGAACTCGCTGATGAAATGAAATCTGGGGAAATAGACTATGATGTTATTGTTGCTACTCCTGATACTATGAAAATTGTTAGTCCTTTGGGTCAGATCCTTGGACCTAAAGGTTTAATGCCAAATCCTAAGTCTGAAACTGTGACAAAGGATGTTTCTAGTGCAGTAAAGAATGCCAAGGCAGGTCAAGTTAGATTTAAATCTGATAAGCAAGGAATAGTTCATTGCAGGATAGGTCAAATAACTCAAAGTAAAGAAGAAATTAAAAACAACTTGCAATATTTTTTAGCAGATTTAAAAAAATCAAAACCGCCTTCGTCTAAAGGAGTTTTCATTTCAAAAGTTTCAATGTCATCAACTATGGGACCTGGATTAGAAATTGACATTTCCTCTCTCAATTTCTGATTTTTTCCTGTATGATGCGCGGTCTAGAATATTTAAATAAGCATTTGCGTTTTCGCGATTGTCTTAGACCGCATGTGTTTTTTGGTAATTGCCACAAAAACTTAATTACATGCGTAGATGTACCAGGTTTTACAAGTCCTGGTTGGAGGTTCTCTCACTTTAGAAAAGAGAGGTTTATTTAATGCCGCGTTTAGAAGAAAAGAAATTAGTCGTAGATGAGTTAAAAAAGGTAGCTGATGAGGCCTTATCAGCCGTTGTCGTTGATTATAGAGGTACTAATGTTCCTGACTTAACTCTTTTAAGAAAAGATGCTTCATCTAGTTCTGTATATTTAAGAGTAATAAAAAATACTCTGGCTAAAAGAGCGTTGGAAGGAACTAAATTTAATTCAATCAATGAAGTTCTTAGTGGACCTAGTTTATTTGCTTTTTCTCTTGATGACTTTAAAAGCGCTGCAAAACTCGTAAAAGATTTCTCAAAATCTCATGAGTCATTTAGCGTGAAAGGCTTGTCAGTTGGCGAAGGACTTTTAGATGCTAGTGAACTAGATAGACTAGCTTCATTGCCTTCAAAGGAAGAAGCAATTTCTATGTTAATGAGCGTACTTAAAAGTCCAATTTCAAAATTTGCAGGTGGATTGCACAATGTGCCGTCAAATTTTGTAAGAACTTTTGATGCGATAAAAGAAGCAAAATCTTAATTCTAAACTTTAATAAGGAGTAGTAATGGCACTATCAAAAGAAGAAATATTAGATGCAATATCCGACATGAGTGTGATGGATATGGTTGATTTAATAAAACTTATGGAAGATAAATTTGGAGTCACTGCCGCAGCACCTGTAGCTGCAGTTGCAGCAGCTCCAGTAGGAGCTGAGGCTGGTGAAGCTGCAGAAGAAAAATCAGAGTTTGAGATTTTTCTTGCTGAAGTTGGTGATAAAAAAATTGATGTAATTAAAGTTGTAAGGACCATAACTGGTCTGGGATTAAAAGAAGCAAAAGCTCTTGTTGATGGGGCGCCTTCATCTTTAAAAGAGGGGGCTAATAAAGATGAAGCTGAGCAAGCTAAATCTCAATTAGAAGAAGCTGGAGCCGCTGTCGAACTTAAATAACTTTAAATACATATAATTTTTATGCCAAATAAATATAGTTTTGCCGAAAAGAAAAGAATAAGAAATAGTTTTGAAAAAATTTCAAGTGTCATGGATTTTCCTGACATTCTTGAAGTTCAAACAAACTCTTACAAGGAGTTTTTACAATCTCACCTTTCTCCAGAAGAAAGGCAAAATCAGGGCCTTCATGGAGTATTTAACTCTATCTTCCCTATCATCAGTGTCTCGGGTAATGCAAAAATTGAATATCTCGGCTATGAGCTTGATGAGCCTGAATTCGATGTAAGCGAATGTATTGCCAGAGGTACTACATATGAATCAACAATGAGAATCATATGCAGGATTTCTTTCTTAGACAAAGCTACTGGAGAGGAAATTCTAAAATCTGCTCGTGAAGAGAAGGTTTATATGGGAACCATACCTTTAATGACAACCTATGGAACGTTTGTTATCAATGGTGTTGAAAGAGTAGTAGTTTCTCAATTACATAGATCTCCTGGCTTAATTTTTGATCATGACAAAGGAAAAACTCATTCTTCTGGAAAACTGCTTTACGCCTCAAGGGTAATTCCTTATAGAGGATCTTGGTTGGACTTTGAATTTGATCATAAAGATCTTGTTTACATAAGAATAGATAGAAGAAGAAAGCTCTTAGCTTCGATCTTGCTTAAGGCTCTTGGAATGGCTAATCAAGAGATACTAGAAACGTTTTATGAATCGGAGACTTATTCTGTAACTCCACAAGGATTCTCTCTTAAGATCAACTCAAGGAGACTGATGGGAAGAATATCCCCAATTGAAATAAAGGCTAAGGATGGCAAGGAAACGATAGTTGAAAAAGGACAAAGAATTACTGCAAGACATATAAGGCTAATTGATTCCAATAAAATTAAAACAATAACTTTAGATTCTGATGGCTTAGATGGATTAATCACTGCTGAGGACATTATTAACAAAGAAACTGGAGAGCTTCTTATATCTTGTAACTCTGTCATTGACGAAACAATCGTCAAAGCTATTCAAGATAAGAAACTAAAAGAAATTAAAGTTCTATATATTAATGAGCTTGAATCAGGACCCTATATTTCAGAAACCTTGAGATCTGATACTACCGCTTCTCAATTAGAAGCTTTAGCAGAGATCTACAGAATGATGAGGCCTGGAGAGCCTCCAACTAAAGAGGCAGCAACAAACCTTTTTGAAAATTTATTTTTCAATTCAGAAAAGTACGATTTATCTGATGTTGGAAGAATGAAATTCAATCGTCGCTTGGGAAGAGAAGATCTCAAAGGGTCAGGTATTTTGAGCAAAGAGGATATTATTGATGTTACAAAAACTCTCGTCGACATAAGGAATGGAAAACAAGACTGCGACGATATTGATCATCTGGGAAATAGAAGAATAAGATCAGTCGGTGAAATGGTATCTAATCAGGTGAGAGTTGGCCTTCTTAGAGTCGAAAGAGCTGTGAGAGAAAGATTAAATGTCGCTGAAGCTGAAGGTTTTGGACCAGCAGATTTGATAAATGCTAAGCCGGTTACTGCAGCAATAAATGAATTTTTTGGATCAAGTCAACTTTCGCAGTTCATGGATCAAAATAATCCTCTTGCAGCAATTACACACAAAAGAAGAGTTTCAGCATTAGGGCCAGGTGGTTTGACAAGAGAAAGAGCTGGCTTTGAAGTGAGAGATGTTCACCCCAGTCATTATGGGAGAGTATGTCCAATAGAAACTCCCGAAGGACCTAATATTGGTTTAATAAATTCTTTATCAGTATTTGCAAAGGTCAATGATTTTGGATTCATTGAAACGCCATATAGACAAGTCATTAATGGGAAAGTGACAGAAGATATCAAATATATTTCTGCAATAGAGGAAGGTGAATTCGTTATTGCTCAAGCAAGTGCAATGCTCGATAAAAATAATAAATTTATAGATGAGCTCGTTCCTGTCCGATTTAAAAATGAATTTGAGCTTATGTCAGCAGATAGAGTTGAGCTTATGGATGTTTCTCCTCAACAGGTAGTATCCATAGCAGCTTCTCTTATTCCATTTCTAGAGCATGATGATGCAAATAGGGCATTGATGGGCTCTAACATGATGAGACAGGCAGTTCCTACTTTAAAAACAGAGGCTCCTCTAGTTGGAACTGGAATGGAAAGATTAATTGCTAAAGATTCAGGTGACTGTGTTATTGCAGAGAATAAAGGTACCGTAGAAAAAGTAGATTCAGGAAGAATAGTGGTTAGAAAAGATATGAAAGAAATCTCTTCAACTAACTCTGCAGTAGATATTTACAATCTCACAAAATACACAAGGTCTAATCAAAATACATGCATGAACCAAAAACCGATAGTTAAAGTTGGAGACAAAGTTGCTAAAGGGGATATTTTGGCTGATGGCTCTTCTATTGACCTAGGAGAATTGGCACTTGGCCAGAATATTAAAATTGCATTTATGCCTTGGCATGGATATAACTTTGAAGACTCAATCCTAATCTCCGATAAACTAGTAAAAGAAGACAAGCTTACAAGTATTCATATTCAAGAACTAACTTGTACAGCAAGAGATACAAAATTAGGTCCAGATGAAATCACAGCTGATATTCCAAATGTAGGCGAGTCAGCTCTGGGAAAACTTGATGAGTGCGGGGTCGTTTACATTGGGGCACAAGTAAAAGCCGGAGATATTTTAGTTGGAAAAGTTACACCTAAAGGTGAAACACAACTCTCACCCGAAGAGAAGCTTCTTAGAGCAATATTTGGAGAAAAGGCGGCAGATGTTAAGGATACCTCTTTAAGGGTTCCAAGCGGTGCTGATGGAACAGTGATAGATGTTCAAATATATACAAGAGAGGGATTAGAAAAGAATCCGAGAGCGTCTGTTATAGAATCTGTTTCCTTAGCTGAAATCCAAAAAGATCTCGATGAGGAATTAGAGATTGTCACAAATGCAACAATAAATTCTTTAAGGTCTGTTTTGATAGGTCAAAAAGTCATCTCAGGAAGAGGTATATCTAAAGGAGAAACCATATCTAAAGAGTTTCTAGATAAACTTGCCTCTGATGAATGGTTTAAGTTGAGAATGCAAAGTGAAGATATTAATAACCAATTAAAAGACTCTAAAGATAACTTAAAGGCATATGAAAAAATGCTAAAAAGTAGATTTGAAGCTAAGAAAAAGAAAATCATTTCTGGGGATGATCTACCCCCTGGTGTTCAGCAAGTAATAAAAGTTTATTTAGCAATTAAGAGAAGAATTCAACCTGGTGATAAATTAGCCGGTAGACATGGCAACAAGGGCGTCATTTCAGTAATAATGCCAGTTGAAGATATGCCTTATGACGAAAATGGAGAACCTGTTGATCTAGTATTGAATCCATTAGGAGTTCCGTCAAGAATGAACGTTGGACAACTTCTCGAAGTACATCTTGGTTCTGCTGCAAAAGGGCTTGGAGATGAAATATCTAAGATGCTTGAAAATTATAAAGATCTGAAATCTCTTAGAGCTTACATAGATAAAATTTATGTTAAATCAGGCATGAATCAGGATGTGAATTCTCTCAATGATAGTGAATTCTTAGAGCTTTGTAATAATCTTAAAAACGGTGTTCCTATGGCAACCCCAGTTTTTGATGGTGCAAAAGAGTCAGAAATTAAAGACATGTTGAAGTTAGCCAATCTTCCCGAAACTGGTCAAACAACTTTGTATGATGGTAGAACAGGAGATAAATTCGATCGCCAAGTTACAGTTGGTTACATGTATATGCTTAAACTTAATCATCTAATTGAAGATAAAATGCATGCACGTTCTACTGGATCATATAGTCTAGTTACTCAGCAACCTCTTGGAGGAAAAGCGCAGTTTGGAGGACAGAGACTCGGAGAAATGGAAGTATGGGCTCTAGAAGCTTATGGAGCATCTCACACTCTTCAGGAAATGCTAACAGTCAAGTCTGATGATGTATATGGAAGAACCAAAATTTATAAAAATATAGTTGATGGCTCATACGAGATGGAAGCTGGTATACCTGAGTCATATAACGTTCTAACAAAAGAAATCAGATCCTTAGCGATTGATATTGATTTTGAGGAGGTTTAACTGAATGAAAGATTTATTAAAATTATTTAATCAAGGCGAACAAGAAGAGTTTAATGCAATCAAAGCAGGACTTGCTTCTCCTCAACAAATCAGATCATGGTCTTTTGGAGAAGTAAAAAAGCCAGAAACAATAAACTATAGGACATTCAAACCTGAGAGAGACGGTCTATTTTGTGCAAAAATCTTTGGTCCTATAAAGGATTACGAATGTATTTGCGGAAAATACAAGAGAATGAAACACAGGGGAGTTGTTTGCGAAAAATGTGGTGTTGAAGTTACTCTTGCGAAGGTAAGAAGAGAGAGGATGGGACACATTGAATTGGCCGCACCCGTTGCCCACATTTGGTTTCTAAAATCTTTACCCTCTCGAATTGCACTTCTTTTAGATATGACATTAAGAGAGTTAGAGAGAATTCTATATTTTGAATCTTTTGTTGTCACTGATCCTGGAATGACTGATTTGGAGGCTTGTCAGATCCTGGATGAAGAGGAATATTACGAAGCTCTTGAAAATTATGGAGAAGAATTTAAAGCCGGAATGGGTGCAGAAGCCGTCAAAATTTTACTTATGGAAATGGATTTAGAAGAGGAAATTTCTCTTATTGAACAGCAAATGACTGAGACCAAGTCTGAAGCAAAAATAAAAAAACTTTCAAAGAGGATGAAAATTATTAAATCATTCAATAATTCATCTAATAAGCCTGAATGGATGATTTTAGATGTTTTGCCTGTGCTTCCTCCTGACTTAAGACCCTTGGTGCCACTTGAAGGAGGCAGATTTGCTACTTCAGATCTTAATGACTTATATAGAAGAGTTATAAATAGGAATAATAGACTAAAAAGACTTATGGAACTCAATGCTCCTGAAATTATTGTTAGGAACGAAAAAAGGATGCTACAAGAATCGGTAGATGCTCTCTTAGATAATGGAAGAAGAGGAAGAGCAATAACTGGCTCAAATAAAAGACCTCTTAAATCTCTGGCCGACATGATAAAAGGTAAACAAGGAAGATTTAGACAAAATCTTTTAGGAAAAAGGGTAGATTATTCTGGGCGTTCAGTGATTGTGGTTGGACCAACTCTAAAATTGCATCAATGCGGATTACCAAAGAAAATGGCTCTCGAACTTTTTAAGCCATTTGTATTCGGAAAACTTCAAAATCTTGAGCTAGCTACCACCATTAAAGGCGCAAAAAGAATGGTCGAGAGAGAAGAACCTGTTGTATGGGATATATTAGCAGACGTTATTAAAGAACATCCCATTCTTCTAAATAGAGCGCCAACTCTCCACAGATTGGGCATTCAAGCTTTCGAACCTTTGTTGATTGAAGGTAAAGCCATTCAATTACATCCTCTTGTTTGTAAAGCATATAATGCCGACTTTGATGGAGATCAAATGGCTGTTCACGTTCCTCTAACTTTAGAATCTCAATTAGAATGCCGTGCATTGCTTATGGCTAGTAATAATATTCTTTCTCCATCTAATGGTAGGCCGATCATAGATCCGTCACAAGATGTTGTCTTAGGTATTTACTACATGACACGAGAAAAAGTTAATGCAAAAGGCGAGGGTTCTATATTCGCTGATGTTAAAGAAGTATCCAGAGCCTTTGAGACAGATGCTGTTGATCTACAGGCAATGGTGAAAGTAAGGATCAAAAACAAAGAGGGTCAAAATGAACTTAAAGATACTACCGTAGGAAGAGCTTTACTTTATCAAATATCTCCAGATGGTTTAAATTTTGAACATTTTAATAAGACTTTAACTAGTAAAGCTATTTCTGATCTAATTAATACCTGTTATCGAGATTGTGGTTTGAAAGATACTGTAATTTTCGCGGATCAATTAATGTATCAAGGCTATGAATATTCTACTAAATCAGGCTCCTCAATTTGTGTAGACGATTGTTTGATACCAGATGATAAGGCTGAAATCATTGAGAAATCAGAACAAGAAGTAAAAGATATTGAAGCTCAATATTCATCCGGCTTGGTTACCCAGGGAGAAAAATATAATAAGGTCATTGATATCTGGTCTCGCGCTAATGAAAAAGTAGCAAACTCTCTTATGGATACTATATCTAAGGAGAAAGTAACTAATAAAGATGGAGAAGAAGTTGATCAGGATTCTTTCAATTCTGTATATATGTATTTAGATTCTGGTGCTAGAAGTTCGCCAGCACAAGTTAGACAGCTTGCAGGTATGAGAGGCCTTATGGCCAAACCAGATGGCTCAATTATTGAAACTCCCATAACTGCAAATTTCAGAGAAGGATTAACTGTATTGCAATACTTTACATCCACTCATGGAGCTAGAAAAGGTTTAGCAGACACAGCTCTTAAAACTGCTAATTCTGGTTACTTGACAAGAAGACTTGTCGATGTTGCACAAGATTTAGTTGTCAGAGAAGTTGATTGTGAAACAGACAGAGGCATTGAGATTAAATCAATTATTGAAGGAGGTGAAACTGTTCTTAAGCTTAAAGATAGAGTTTTAGGAAGAGTTACAGCAAAAGAAGTTGCATCATCAGATGGATCTTTCAAGCTACCTGCAAATACAGTTATTGATGAGACCATAGCCCAAGAGTTAGGAAATCATTCTATTGATTCAATCTTTGTCAGATCACCTATTACATGTGAGACATCTTTTGGAATATGTTCCATGTGTTACGGAAGAGACTTGGGAAGAGGGAATCTTGTAGATCCAGGCGAAGCGGTAGGCATTGTTGCGGCTCAATCAATTGGTGAGCCAGGCACACAACTGACTATGAGAACTTTCCATATTGGAGGTGCAGCCTCAAGATCCTCTGAAGAAGATAAGGTTCAAATAAAATACGATGGTAACGTTAGATATACAAACCTTAATTCATTAGTTAATAGAGAAAAGAAAAATGTATGTATTTCTAGATCTGCTGAAATATCTATATCAGATGAAAATGGTCAGGAAAAAGAAAGATATAAGGTTCCTTATGGAGCAATTATTTCTGTTAAAGATGGATATCAAGCTAAAGCAGGAGATATAATTGCTTCTTGGGATCCACACACGAGACCAATAATTTCTGAAGTTGAAGGTAAAGTTAAACTATCTGATATGGAAGAGAGCATCACAGTTCGTACAATTCAAGATGATTTAACCGGATTAAGCAGTACTCAAGTTTTGGATGTTTCTGAAAGATCTTCCTCTGGCAAGGAGCTCATTCCTTCTGTAAGTATCATTGATGAGAAAGGAAAGGAAGTTACCCTTCCAGGAGGAAAGCATGCTGCAGTTTATTCTCTTGAGGGTAATTCGATTCTTGGTCTAACAAATAATTCAAAAATAAAAGTTGGTGACGTTATAGCCCGTATTCCTAAAGAATCATCAAAAACCAGAGATATTACTGGTGGTCTTCCAAGAGTTGCAGATTTATTCGAAGCCAGAAAACCTAAAGAGGAAGCAATCCTAGCAGATATGTCTGGGGTAGTTTCTTGGGGTAAGGAAACAAAAGGTAAAAGAAGGTTAGTCATAACAAAAATGGATGGTAAGGAGGAAGTAACATCTGAGACACTTATTCCCAAAACAAGAAATATCAATGTTTTTGAAGGAGAGATGGTTAGCAAAGGGGATGTAGTAAGCGATGGCCCTTTAAGCCCTCATGATATTTTGGCTCTTAAAGGAGTTGAAGAGCTAACTGACTATGTTGTGAATGAAATACAAGATGTCTACAGACTCCAAGGAGTTGAAATATCCGATAAGCACATAGAAGTCATTCTCAGACAAATGCTCAGGAAAGTTGAAATCACAGACCCTGGCGACTCTGACTTTATCTTAGGAGAACAAGCAGAACTATCTGCAGTTTCTGAAAAAAACAAAACTCTATCTGAAGATGGAAAAGCTTCAATTCAATTTAACAGAATTTTGCTTGGAATAACTAAGGCATCACTTGCTACTGATTCTTTTGTATCAGCGGCGTCTTTCCAAGAAACAACTAGAGTTTTAACTGAAGCTGCCGTTACAGGCAAGATCGATAATCTTAGAGGACTCAAGGAAAATGTCATTATTGGAAAATTAATTCCAGCAGGTACCGGCTTTTATGCTGAAAAAGATGAAATCGAGTCCAGTTTAGAAATGGAGTTGGCAGAAGCTATGGAAGAAACAGAGGTTCCTGAAGAGTAATTAAATAATGTTTGACCTAGGCTATCATCAAATCTAAAATCGCACACCAAAATGGCTACTGTTAATCAATTAATTAAAAAACCTAGAAAGAGCAAATCTGCAAAGTCAGATGTTCCTGCTTTAGATAGATGCCCACAGAGAAGAGGAGTTTGCACTCGTGTTTACACCACAACGCCAAAGAAACCAAATTCTGCCCTCAGAAAAGTTTGTAAAGTTAGATTAACTTCCGGTTATGAAGTTATCTCCTACATTGGCGGTGAAGGTCATAATCTTCAAGAACACTCTGTAGTTCTTCTTAGAGGCGGAAGGGTGAAAGACCTTCCAGGCGTTCGTTATCATACCGTAAGGGGTACGCTTGACACATCTGGGGTCGATGATCGAAAGCAAAGAAGATCTAAATATGGTTCAAAAAAACCTAAATAACTTATAAATATGCCAAGAAAAGGTCCAGTCCCAAAAAGAGACATACTCGCCGATCCAAAATTTGACAGCATCAAAGTTGCTAAGTTTATCAATCAGATTATGCAACGCGGCAAAAAAAGTGTTGCTGAAAAAATAATGTATACGGCTTTGGATCAAATTTCATCAAAATCTAAACAAGATCCTTTAAAAGTATTTGAAGATGCTTTGGACCAAGTTGCACCTCAAGTTGAAGTTAAGTCCAGAAGAGTAGGCGGTGCAACTTATCAAGTTCCAATAGAAGTGAAGTCATCCAGAAAAATGGCACTTGCAATGAGATGGCTAGTAAACAGTGCTAAGAAAAGATCAGAAAAGAAAATGGCTGATAAGTTAGCTAATGAGTTACTAGATGCTTCAGGTGGCAGAGGAGAGGCTGTTAAGAAGAGACAGGACACTCATAAGATGGCTGATGCAAACAAAGCATTTTCACATTTCAGATTTTAATTACACAAACTTTATTGAAATATGAGCGGCAGAAAGGTTCCACTTAAACTATATAGAAACATCGGTATTTGCGCTCACGTAGATGCCGGTAAAACAACTACTACTGAGAGAGTTTTATATTACACAGGAATATCTCACAAAATTGGAGAGGTCCACGATGGTGCTGCGACCATGGATTGGATGGAACAAGAGCAAGAAAGAGGGATAACTATCACATCAGCTGCCACTACTTGTTTCTGGAAAGGAATGAAACAGCAGTTTGACGAGCACAGAGTCAACATCATAGATACTCCTGGGCACGTGGATTTCACCATTGAAGTTGAAAGATCTTTAAGAGTATTGGATGGCGCAGTCGTTGTTTTTTGCGGTAGTTCCGGCGTTGAGCCTCAGTCTGAAACAGTATGGAGACAAGCAAACCGATATAAGGTCCCTAGAATTGCCTTTATAAATAAAATGGATAGAGCTGGTGCAAACTTTCTGAATGTAGTTAAGCAGATGAAAGAGAGATTGGGCGCTTCACCTGTTCCCATCAACCTTCCAATTGGTGCTGAAGATGATTT
Source organism: uncultured SAR86 cluster bacterium (assembly GCA_902526045.1). Lineage (GTDB taxonomy): Bacteria > Pseudomonadota > Gammaproteobacteria > Magnimaribacterales > AG-339-G14 > CACNYO01. The sequence goes on from CABZJI010000001.1 coordinate 419,090, forward strand.
CCAGGGAATGGTTGACTTGATTTCAATGAAAGCACTTTATTTTGATCTTGATGATATGGGTAAATCATACAGAGAAGAGGATATCCCTGAATCAATGATTGCTGAATGTGAAAATTACAGAGAGCAAATGCTTGAATCTGCTGCTGAAGCTTCTGAAGATCTCATGGATAAATATCTTGAAAATGGCGATCTTACCGAAGAGGAAATCATTTTAGGTCTCAGGCAAAGAACATTATCTAATGAAATAGTTTTATGTCTATGTGGCTCAGCATTTAAAAATAAAGGAGTTCAGTGTGTTTTGGATGCTGTAGTTAACTTTCTTCCTTCGCCTGATGAGGTAGAGGCAATTAAAGGTGTCCTTGAAGACGAAGAGACTGAAGATCAAAGATCTTCTAGTGACGAAGAGCCTTTTTCTGCATTAGCTTTCAAGATAGCTACAGATCCATTTGTAGGAACCTTAACATTTATAAGAGTTTACTCAGGAGTTTTATCATCTGGAGATTCTGTTTATTCTCCCTCTCGAAGATCAAAGGAAAGAATTGGTAGGATGTTGCAGATGCATGCTAACAATAGAACAGAAATTTCTGAGGTAAGGGCGGGAGATATTTGCGCAGTAATTGGTTTGAAAGATGTTAGTACTGGAGAAACTCTTTGCGATAGAGACAAGTCTATTATCTTGGAGAGAATGACTTTTCCAGAACCTGTTATTTCAGTGGCTGTTGAGCCTAAAACTAAAACTGATCAAGAAAAAATGTCTACTGCTTTAGGCAGACTAGCGCAAGAGGATCCATCTTTCAGAGTGAATAGCGATGAAGAATCTGGTCAAACAATTATTTCTGGAATGGGAGAACTTCATTTAGACGTGATTGTTGATAGGATGAAACGAGAATTCGATGTTGAAGCTAACATTGGCAAGCCTCAGGTTGCATATAGAGAGACTATTAAACAGATGGTCGAGTCCGAAGGAAAATTTGTAAGACAATCAGGCGGTAAAGGGCAATATGGACATGTTTGGATAAAAATTGAGCCTTTAGTTCATGAGGATACTGAAGAAGAAGACAGAGATATTTATGAATTCGTGAATTCAATTGTAGGAGGAACAATTCCAAGAGAATTTATTCCAGCTGTTGATAAAGGTGTTAAAGAACAGATGGAAGCTGGTGTTATTGCTGGGTACCCCTTGATTGATGTAAAAGTCACCCTCTATGATGGTTCTTTCCATGACGTTGATTCAAGCGAGATAGCATTTAAGGTAGCCGCTTCACAAGCCTTAAAAGATGGAGCTATGAGAGCTAGGCCCGTTCTGCTCGAACCAATTATGAAGTTAGAAGTTGTGACTCCAGAAGAATACATGGGAGATGTCGTAGGAGACTTAAATAGAAGACGAGGAATTGTTCAGGGAATGAATGATATACCGTCTGGAAAGGCTCTAAATGGTGAAGTTCCTCTGGCTGAAATGTTTGGTTACGCAACGGATTTAAGATCTGCAACTCAAGGCAGAGCAACATTTACTATGGAGCCTCTCAAGTACTCCGAAGTCCCCAATAATGTTGCAGAATCCATCATAAATAAAAGCTAATACGCTTGTTGACATCGAATCGATGTCCCAATAGAATTGCCGCTCGTCCGTGAGATGGATGAATCGATTTATGGATAAATCGTTTAGTTCTTTAACAGATATTTATTACTTTTGGAGGTTGGTTTGCAAGACCAGAATATTAGAATTCGGCTCAAAGCTTTTGACAATAAATTAATTGATAAATCGGCAAGAGAAATTGTTGATACTGTTAAAAGAACTGGCGCGGTTGTTAAAGGACCAATACCAATGCCTGTCAAAAAAAGTCGCACAACTATTCTAATCTCGCCGCATAAAGATAAAGATGCACGAGATCAATATGAAATTAGAACCTATAAAAGAGTGATGGATATCATCAAGCCCACTGAAAAAACTGTAGATGCTTTAATGAAGCTTGATCTTTCCGCTGGGGTTGACGTTCAAATCTCACTAGATGAGTTAAGTAAATAAAATGATTGGATTGATAGGCTTAAAAGAAGGAATGTCACGGGTTTTCACAGAAGATGGAAATTCTGTGCCTGTTACCGTTGTAAAAATCGAATCCAATGTTGTAACTCAAATAAAAAAAATTAATTCAGAAGGTTACTCATCAGTACAAATATCTACCGGAACCAAAAAAGAAAAACGCCTCACTAAACCCGAAAAAGCCCATCTCAATAAATCAAACACCACCTCAGCAAAAACAATTAAAGAATTCCGAATCCAAGAATCAGATTTAGAAAATATCGAACTTGGTCAATCATTGGAATTAAACATGTTTGAAGAGGGTCAGGTAATTGATGTAACAGGAACAACCAAAGGAAAAGGTTTTGCTGGTACGGTCAAACGTTGGAATTTTGCAACACAAGATGCAACACATGGAAATTCTTTAGCACATAGAAAACCTGGATCTATTGGTCAATGTCAAACTCCTGGAAGGGTTTGGAAAGGAAAAAAAATGGCAGGTCATTTAGGTAACTCCCGTCAGACAACACAAAATCTACTAATACAAAAAATAGATCTGGAAAATAATATTATTTTAGTAAAAGGTGCTTTGCCTGGATCTAAAGGTTCACCCGTCATCATAAAGCCAGCAACTAAAAACTAATAAAACCATGCAGCTATCCTATTACAAAGAAAAAACATCAGCAGATTTGCCTGAGACTATATTTGAACAAGATTTTAATGAGGATCTTGTTCACCAATTAATAAACACTGTAATTTCAAATAATCATAGCGGCACTAAATCCCAGAAAAATAGATCTGATGTCAGCGGGGGTGGGAAAAAACCTTGGAGACAAAAAGGAACCGGAAGAGCAAGAGCTGGCACCACTCGTGGACCGATCTGGAGATCAGGCGGTGTTACATTTGCTGCTAGACCTCAACTTACAAAGAAAAAAATAAATAAAAAAATGTTCAAAAATGGGATTAAATCAATCCTATCCAAATTAGCCAAAGAAAAGAGAATAATCATGGTAAAGGATTTTTCTTTAAATGAGCCAAAAACAAAAAAATTATTAGAATTAATCTCTCCTTTTGACACTTTTTCTATGACGATAATTTTAGATGAGATTTCTGAAAATCTTCATTTAGCTTCAAGGAATTTAAAAAATATAGATATCACTTCGGCTGATCAAATCAATCCGGTAGATTTAATTTCACATGAAAAAATCCTACTCACAGATAAATCTTTAGAAAAAATTATAAGTGCATATTCATGAGTCAATTGCATCCTTTAAAAGTATTAAATTCATCTCATCTTTCTGAGAAAGCTTCTTTAGCTATTCAAAATGCAAATAGTTACGTTTTTAAAGTTTCTTCCTCAGCTAACAAGCTTCAAGTAAAAAAAGCAATAGAATCTTTATATAAAGTCGAAGTTGAAAAAGTAAATATTGTGAACGTCAAAGGCAAAACAAAAAGAACACTGAAGAACAAAATTAGAAAAAAAAGTGATTGGAAGAAAGCTTATGTATTTCTTAAGGAAGGCAATCAAATAGATTTATCAATTGAATAATAATGACTGTAGTTAAAGCAAAACCAACGTCTGCCGGAAGAAGATTTAGAAGCTTCCAAGTAGATCAGAACATTCATAAAGGTAAACCTCATGCACCACTATTGGCTACAAAAAGCAAAAACGGTGGAAGAAACAACAGGGGAAGAATAACCGTAAGACACCAAGGAGGTGGACATAAACAACATTACAGAATCATTGACTTTAAGAGAACAAAAGACGGGATACCCGCAACTGTAGAAAGAATTGAATACGATCCTAATAGATCAGCTCACATAGCTTTATTGTTATATTCAGATGGAGAACGAAGGTACATAATTTCTCCTTCTGGCCTCAAACAAGGAGATACTGTTCAATCTGGTAACGACGCTCCAATAAAAGTCGGAAATGCGCTTGATCTAAATGCCATACCCGTTGGCTCGAATGTTCATTGTGTCGAGCTAAAGCCAAAAAAAGGCGCTCAAATTGCAAGAAGTGCTGGATCTTATGTTCAGTTTGTTGCAAAAGAAGGAAATACAGCAACCTTGAGAATGAAAAGTGGCGAAGTAAGAAGAGTGCCCGTCGAGTGTAGAGCTGTTCTTGGAACCGTATCTAATTCTGAGCATTCTTTGAAATCTATTGGAAAAGCAGGAGCTAAAAGATGGTTAGGGGTTAGACCTACAGTAAGGGGTGTCGCAATGAACCCAATAGACCACCCTCATGGCGGTGGAGAAGGAAGAACTTCTGGGGGGAGACACCCAGTGTCGCCTTGGGGTGTGCCTACAAAAGGATTTAGAACAAGAAGTAATAAAAGAACAGATAAACAAATTATTAGAAGAAGAAAGAAATAGAAATGCCACGCTCAATTAAAAAAGGTCCATTTATAGATCATCATTTGATGGATAAAGTCTCAAAGGCTGTTGAATCCAAAGATAAGAGACCTATCAAAACATGGTCTAGGAGATCATTGATTTCGCCTGAAATGGTTGGCTTAACAATTTCCATCCATAACGGAAGACAACACGTTCCCATATACATTCAAGAGGATATGGTTGGACACAAGCTTGGTGAATTTGTTCCCACTAGGACTTTTAAACAACACTCAGGGGATAGGAAAGTTTAATGACAGAAGTATCAGCAAAATTATCAAGATTTAAGTCTTCAGCATCAAAGATTAGGCTTTTGGCTGACCAGATACGTGGAAAAAAAGTTGATGAGGCCTTGGATATTCTTAATTTTAGTCCAAAGTCTGGTTCTAGAAATCTGAAAAAGCTTTTGGATTCTGCAATTTCCTCCGCTGAAAATAATTATGGTTTAGACATTGATACATTGTATGTCAGCCATATTTCTATTGATGAAGCTTTAATTATGAAAAGAATAAGGGCAAGAGCCAGAGGAAGAGCAGATCGAATTGAAAAAAAGTCATGTCATATAAATCTAAAATTAAGCAATTAAGGAGATAAAGTGGGACAAAAAGTAAATCCAGTAGGAATCAGACTAGGCATCTCCAGAGATCATAACTCTGTATGGTTTGCAGAAAAAGATAAATATAGAGAGATTCTTTTCAATGATTTTCAAGTTAGAGATTTTCTTAAAAAAGAGCTTGATAATGCATTTGTTAGCAAAATCCATATAGAAAGGCCTGCCCAAAGTGCAAAAGTCACAATTCATACTGCAAGGCCGGGAATGATCATTGGTAAAAGAGGCGAAGATATTGATCGTTTGAGAGAGAAGCTGACACAAATAATGAATGTGCCGGTCAGTCTGAACATTCAAGAAATAAGAAAACCTGATCTTGATGCTCAGCTTGTTGCTGCAAACATAGCTCTTCAACTTGAAAAGAGAGCAATGTTTAGAAGGGTTATGAAGAGAGCTGCTCAAAATACGATGAGACAGGGAGCTTTAGGTGTCAAAATTAAAGTTTCAGGAAGATTAGGTGGAGCTGAGATTGCTCGATCAGAGTGGCATAAAGAAGGGAGAGTGCCTCTTCATACATTAAGAGCAGATGTTGATTACGGCTTATCTGAAGCAAAAACTACTTATGGGATTATTGGTGTGAAGGTGTGGATATTTAGAGGCGAGTTAATAGATAAAAAAGTTAAAGAAAAAGATAAGGAAAGCTAATGTTTCAGCCAAAAAGGACTAAATATAGAAAACAAATGAAAGGTCGTAATCGAGGTCTTGCTCAGAGGTCTAATTCTCTTGACTTCGGTACATTTGGTTTAAAAGCTACATCAAGAGGTCAAATTACATCTCGTCAAATTGAGGCTGCAAGAAGAGCCATGACTAGACACGTAAAACGAGGAGCAAAAATCTGGATTAGAATTTTTCCCGACAAACCAATTACCAAAAAACCTCTTGAAGTCAGGCAAGGAAAAGGTAAAGGAAACGTAGAATATTGGGTTTCACCAATTAAACCAGGAAAAATACTCTATGAAATGGAAGGTGTTGATGAAGCTTTGGCCAGGGAGGCTTTTTCTCTTGCTGCTGCGAAACTTCCTGTTTCAACTCAATTTATCTCTAGGAAGGTTATCTAATGGCTAAAATTCCATCTCATGCTGATTTAAATAAGGATCTAGAGAAAACTAGATCTGAATTATTAGACCTCAAATTAAAGAGCGCATCTGCTTCACTTAAACAGACACACCTTTTAAAAGAGAAAAAAAAAGCAGTAGCAAGAATTATGACCTCGCTTAAACAGCTTATTAAACAAGAGGATGCAAATGTCTGATAAAACAATAAGAACAATGACAGGTTTGGTTGTAAGTAGTAACTCTGACAAAACTGCAGTTGCGAAAATAGATAGAAAAGTTAAACACCCTAAACTAGGAAAAATAATTAGAAGATCCTCAAAAATTAGTTTTCATGATGAGGAAAATGTTTGTTCACTTGGTGACAAAGTTACTATTAAAGAATGTCGACCAATTTCAAAAACTAAATCATGGACATTAGTAGAAATACTCAAAGAGGGTAAGTCATGATTCAAACAGAAACCATTTTAGAAGTAGCTGATAATAGTGGTGCCAGAAAAGTGATGTGTATCAAAGTGCTCGGTGGATCAAAAAGACGTTACGCAAGAGTTGGCGACGTTATCAAAGTGGCAATTAAAGAAGCCATCCCAACAGGCAGGGTTAAGAAAGGTCAAGTTGCAGATGCAGTTGTAGTCAGAACTAAAAAAGATATTCGCAGAGAAGACGGATCAATCGTTAGATTTGATGACAATGCAGCTGTGCTCATAAATAACCAACAACAACCAATTGGAACTAGGATTTTTGGTCCTGTTTCCAGAGAACTGAGATCTAATAATTTCATGAAAATAATTTCTTTAGCACCAGAGGTAATCTGATGAATAAACTAAAAACTGGTGATGAAGTGATTGTGATAACAGGCAAAGATAAAGGAAAAACTGGAACTCTTACTAAAATCAGAGGCGATAGATGTTTAGTATCTGGAATAAAACTAGTAAAAAAACATGTAAAACCAAATCCTCAAATGAATGAACCCGGAGGGATTATTGAAAAGGAGTCCTTTATTAATATATCTAATATTGCTTTTTACAATGCTAGTACAAAAAAGAGGGACAAATTACAAATTAATTTAGATGAAAAAAAAGGAAAGATCAGAATTTCTAAATCAACAAATAAGGAAGTTAAATAGGTATGTCTATTACGAGAACGAACTATCAGGATAACGTCATCAGTTCACTTAAAGATGATCTGGGTGTCAAAAGCTCCATGGCTGTTCCCAAAATTATAAAAGTCACAGTAAATATGGGCTTAGGGCCAGATGCACTCAATAATCGTAAATCAGTTGATGATGCTATTGCAGATCTTGAATTGATCGCAGGTCAAAAACCTATAAAGACTTTTGCAAGGAAGTCTGTAGCTAGCTTTAAAATTAGAGAAGGATTTCCTATTGGTTGCAAAGTTACTCTAAGAGGTAACAGAATGTATGATTTTTTAGACAGGTTGTTGTCTATAGCAATTCCGAGGGAAAGAGATTTTAGAGGGTTGAATCCAAAATCCTTCGATGGACAAGGTAATTACTCGTTAGGAATAAAAGAACATATTATCTTCCCTGAAATTGATTATGACAAAGTAGAAAAAATTCGAGGTATGGATATTTGTATTACAACCTCCGCTAATAATGATAGCGAAGGATTTGCCCTACTATCAAAATTAAACTTCCCATTCAAAAGTTAAAGGTAAAAATTATGGCTAAAGTTTCAATGATTGCTAGAGAGAATAAAAGAATCAAGCTGGTTCAAAAGTTTGCGAAAAAGAGAGATGAGCTTAAAAAAGTCATCTCAGATATGAATGTATCCGATGAAGAAAGATACGAGGCAAGATTAAAACTTCAAAAACTTCCAAGAGACGCGAGTCCTGTTCGTCTTCAAAGAAGATGTCAAATAACCGGAAGACCACATGCTGTATACAGAAGGTTTGGTCTTTCAAGAAATAAATTAAGGGAATTAGCTATGAATGGAGATGTTCCAGGGCTAGTTAAATCAAGTTGGTAGAGGTCATCAATGAGTATGCAAGATCCAATTTCTGACATGATTTCTAGAGTGATGAATGCTCAAGCTAGAGGGCATGCAACAGTAAGCTTTTCATCTTCTAAGATTAAAAATGCTATCTGCTCAGTCTTAGAGAAAGAAGGATTCATATCATCGTTTAAGATTGAGGGCGAGGAAAGCAAAAAAACTATTTTTGTTTCCCTCAAATACCATCAAGAAGCACCAGTTATTAGAGAATTGAAAAGGATAAGTAAACCTGGATTAAGAAAATATTTTTCATCAAAAGAAATTCCTTCAGTCAGAAATGGTTTGGGGGTTGGAATCATTACAACAAGTAGAGGAGTTTTGACAGATAAAGAAGCTAGAGAGCATGGAGTAGGCGGAGAATTAATCTGTACTGTATTTTAATTATGGCTAGAAATACTGAAAGACCAATTCCAATTCAAGATGGCATAGAAATATCTCTTGTTGAAAATTTAATTAAAGTTTCAGGCAAGAATGGAGACCTGTCTATGTCTATCCATCCGTCAGTAATGGCTAGCACTCCTGAGAAAGAACTATTATTTTCTCCAAAAGAAGAAACACAGGAATCTATTGCAATGGTAGGAACAATGAGGGCTTTAGCAATAAATATGATTAAAGGAGTTTCAGACGGTTTTGAAAAAAAATTAGAAATCAATGGCGTTGGTTACAGAGCAAAGCTTTCTGGAGACAAATTGGAACTTTCATTGGGATTCTCTCATCCAGTAATCTATCAACTGCCAGAGGGGATAAGCGCTGATGTGCCTTCTCAAACTGAGGTTATTCTCAAGTCAGCTAATAAACAGCTTTTAGGAGAAACCGCTGCAAAAATTAGATCATTTAGACCTCCAGAACCTTATAAAGGAAAGGGAGTTAAATATGCTGAAGAAAGAATCAAACGAAAAGAATCTAAGAAGGCTTAAGCATGAGTGATAAATTTACTGCGAGACAAAGAAGATCTAGGAAACTTAGATCTAAAACTAAAGAAATGAGTAATCATAGGCTATCTATTTTCAGATCTAATAATCAGATTTATGCTCAGGTTTTTTCTCCCGATGGAAAAGAAGTACTTGCGCATGCTTCCTCCACGGATAAAGATGCAAAGCTTAATAAAGGCGGAAATCAAGAAGCTGCAAAAAAAGTTGGAGAATTGGTTGCTAAAAGAGCTATCAAGAAAGGCATTAAAAAGGTTACGTTTGATAGATCAGGATATAAATATCATGGCCGTGTAAAAAGCCTTGCTGAATCCGCACGTGAAGCGGGCTTAGAATTTTGAGGAATTATGGAAGAAAATATAGATCAGTTTAGTAATGAAGCTCTAGAGGAAAAACTAGTAGGAGTTAACAGAGTAGCAAAAGTTGTAAAAGGCGGAAGAATTTTTGGGTTCACAGCTCTCACCGTCGTGGGAGATGGAGCAGGTAAAGTTGGTTTCGGAAGAGGAAAGGCCAGAGAAGTTCCTATGGCTATTCAAAAAGCATTAGAAAATGCGAGAAAAAATATGATCAAGATTGAACTTAAAGGCTCTACTCTTCATTACCCAGTTAAATCAACTCATGGAAGTTCAACAGTTTATATGCAGCCAGCTTCCCCAGGTACGGGAGTCATTGCAGGAGGTGCTATGCGAGCTGTACTTGAGTTAGCTGGCATCAAAGATGTATTAGCTAAAACATATGGCTCAACTAATCCAATTAATGTTGTTAGAGCAACTGTGAAGGGATTAGCAAGCGTTGAATCGCCAGAACAGGTTGCGGAAAGGAGATCTTAAGAGGAAGAAATGTCTAACGAAACGATCAGAGTTAAATTAAAAAGAGGTTTAGCAGGCTCGATGAAAAATCAGAGACTTTCCGTAAAAGGGTTGGGATTAAAAAAAATTAACCAAGTAGTTGAGGTTAAAAACACACCTGAAAATCAAGGAATGATCAAAAAAGCTCATCATCTGCTGGAGGTCTTAAAATAAATGTTAAAACTTAATAACCTTCAAAGAACAAATAAAAATAAAGTATCTAAGCGTATTGGTAGAGGAACAGGATCTGGTTCAGGGAAAACCTCTGGAAGAGGTCATAAAGGTCAAAAGGCAAGATCAGGAGCTTCAATAAGACCAGGATTTGAAGGGGGCCAAATGCCTATCCAACAAAGACTTCCGAAGTTTGGATTCACTTCTAGGCAAAAACCATACAGTACACACATAAAACTCAGAGATATAGAAAAGCTTCCTGAAGATCATATTACTTTAGAGGTTTTGAAGAAAAATAAAATCATTTCAAACAAGATAAAAAAAGTGAAGATCATCAATGGTGGTAAATTAACAAAAACAATAAAAATAGAAGGTTTATCTGTTTCTAAATCTGTTGAGCAATTAATTAATAAACTAGGCGGAGAAATTGTAAGTGGCTAGAAATCCAGCTAAATCATCTGGGTTGTCTGAACTTTGGGCAAGGCTTAGATTTGTTCTTTACGCAATAATTATTTATCGCATTGGAACCCATATTCCTGTTCCAGGCATTGATCCCATGAAGCTGTCTTCTTTATTTGATCAAAATCAAGGAACCCTTCTTGGATTATTTAATATGTTTTCTGGAGGCGCTCTAGAAAGAATGAGTATCATGGCTCTTAATGTTGTTCCTTACATTACTGCGGCTATTGTGATGAATCTTTTAGAGGCCACAACTCCAAGCTTAAAAAAAATGTTTAGACAAGAAGGTGAAGTGGGAAGGAGAAAAAGGACCAATTATGTCCGTCTAGGCACCTTAGGACTTGCAGTAATTCAATCCAGTGGTTTTGCGATAGCATTATCGAGTCAAGGTTTAGCAAGCGCTCCTGGAAATATGTTTATTGTTACAGCAGTAATTTCTTTTGTAACTGGAACAATGTTTTTAGTATGGCTTGGAGAACAGGTAAATGAGAGAGGTATTGGAAATGGAATATCACTCATAATTTTTGCCAGTATTGTTTCTGGATTGCCAAGAGCAATTGGCCAATCTTTTGAAGGAGCAAGACAAGGAGAAATCAACTTAATTGTACTTTTATCTGTTGCTCTTCTAGCAATTTTAGCGATTGCTTTTATTGTTTGGGTTGAAAGAGCGCAAAGAAGAGTTTCGGTTAATTACGCTAAAAGACAAATTGGTAACCAAATGGCAATGGGACAATCTTCTCATGTGCCTTTAAAAGTAAATATGTCAGGTGTAATTCCTGCTATCTTTGCTTCGTCGATAGTCCTTTTCCCAGCTTCAATTAGTACTTGGTTTGGTCAATCTGAAGGTTTTGAGTGGTTGCAAGAAATATCACTGGCTCTAAGTCCTGGGCAACCCTTGTATGTAATAGTCTTTGCAGTTTTGATAGCTTATTTCTGTTTCTTCTACACCGCCATTCAATTTCCGGCAAAAGATATTTCAGATAATTTAAAAAGATCAGGAGGATTTTTACCTGGAATAAGACCTGGCGATCAAACAGAGAGTTACATTGATAGTGTAATGTCTAGATTAACAGTGTGGGGCTCAATATATATGATTGCAGTATGTTTGCTTCCTCAATTCTTAATTGTCTCAGCAAATGTACCTTTTTATCTTGGGGGAACATCACTTTTAATTGCTGTAGTAGTAGTCATGGACTTCATGGCTCAGGTACAATCGCACCTTTTATCAAGTCAATATGAGTCTTTAATGAAAAAAGCTAATTTAAAAAATTATAGAAGGTAATTATGAAAGTAAGAGCTTCGGTAAAAAAAATGTGTAAGGATTGCAAGATAATCAAAAGACACGGCACCGTTTTCGTTATCTGTAACAACGAACCAAGACACAAACAGAGGCAGGGGTAGTAAATATGGCTAGGGTAGCAGGTGTAAATATTCCAGATAAAAAACAAGCTTGGGTTTCTTTAACTCATATATTTGGTATCGGTAGAACGAGAGCTTTGACTATATGTGATCAATTAGGCATAGAGAAAACTTCCTTGATTGGAAGCTTAAGTGAGGAAGATTTAGAAAAACTTCGAAAGGCGGTAAATGAGTTTCTTGTAGAAGGAGATTTGAGAAGAGAAATAAGTACCAATATAAAAAGACTTATGGATTTAGGAACTTTAAGAGGAATTAGACACAGAAAACATTTACCCGTGAGAGGACAAAGAACAAAAACTAACGCTAGAACCAGAAAAGGGCCTAGAAAACCAATTAGAAGATAAATATGGCAAAACAAGGAACAAAATCAAAAAAAAATAGCAGATCGTATAATGATGCTGTTGCTCACATATACGCTACGTTTAATAACACCATAATTAATATTACCGATAGACAAGGAAATACTTTAACTTGGGCGAGCGCCGGCGGATCGGGATTTAAAGGCTCTAGAAAAAGTACTCCTTTCGCTGCTCAGGTGGCAGCTTCCAAGGCTGGCGATGCTGCTAAAAACTTTGGAATAAACAATCTAGAAATTGAAGTTTCTGGACCTGGAGCAGGTCGGGAGTCTGCTGTCAGAGCTTTAAACGGTTGTGGTTTTAAGATTACTAAAATCTCGGATGTAACTCCTATTCCTCACAATGGGTGCCGTCCTCCAAAAAAGAGAAGGGTGTAAAGTGGCAAGATACAGAGGACCAAGAAATAAGTTATCGCGAAGGGAGGGGACTGATCTGCTTTTAACGAGCGGGTATAGGTCATACGAATCTAAAGTCAGATCTGAAAATCCTCCTGGACATCACGGAGCAAAGAGAATTAGAACTTCAGACTATGGTTTGCAGTTGAGAGAAAAGCAAAAAGTAAAAAGAATGTATGGAGTTTTAGAAAGGCAATTTAGAAATTACTACAAGGCTGCAGCTAGCAGCAGAGGTGAGACAGGAATAAATCTGCTTCAATCTTTGGAGGCTAGATTAGATAACGTGGTCTATCGAATGGGGTTTGCTTCTACTCGTGCCGAAGCAAGACAATTGGTTAATCATAAATCAGTTTTGGTTAACGGAAAAAAAGTAAACATTCCTTCTTACCAAGTAGCAGAAGGAGACGAGATAAGTATTTCTGAGAAATCAAGAAATCAAAAGAGAATTTCTCAATCTTTTGAGATTTTCAAAACCAGGGAGCCATGTGAGTGGATAGAAGTAAATCATGATGATTTTTCAGGCATCTACAAAAATACTCCAGATAGAGATTCGCTCAGTAATGAAATTAATGAAAGTTTTATTGTTGAGCTTTATTCAAGATAATTTTAAAGAGGATAATCTATGACAGATAATTTCGATATGATTAAAGATTTCTTAACTCCAAAAGAAATTTTGGTTGAAGAAGTTGATTCAAATAATTCAAAAATAGTACTGGAACCTCTTGAAAGGGGTTTTGGACACACCTTAGGTAATGCTCTGAGAAGAATTATTCTATCTTCAATTCCAGGAGCAGCGGTTTCTGAGGCAAAAATTAATGGGGTACTTCACGAATTTGGCTCTATCGATGGAGTTAAAGAAGATGTTATTAACATCCTTCTAAATTTAAAGGGTCTTTCTGTAAGACTTTCAGATCAAGAAGAAGTCGAGATATCAGTTAGCAAGTCAGGATCTGGAGACATTAAAGGCAAAGATTTTGAATTGCCTGCTGGAGTGGAAATAGTCAATCCAGATCACATAGTTGCAACTCTTGCTGACAAAGGCTCTTTAGAGATGACGGCGAAGGTTACAAAAGGTAGAGGTTATGTTCCTGTAGATATTATCGCCTTAGCAGAAAGTGAAGATACTGAGGTAGGTTCGCTTAAGATCGATGCTTCATATAGCCCAATTAAGAAAGTTTCTTATTCAGTCGAAAATGCCAGAGTTGAGAACAGAACTGATTTAGATAAGCTGATTCTAGAAGTTGAAACTAATGGAACAATCGATCCTGAAGAGATCGTAAGGTTAGCAGCGACTATTCTGCAAAGACAGTTGATGGCTTTTGCTGAATTAGGGTTTGAAACCGAAGAGCCAGAGGAAGATGAAGCTCCTCCGGTTGATCCTATAATGTTAAGACCTGTCGATGAACTCGAATTAACAGTAAGATCAGCTAATTGTTTAAAAGTAGAGAAAATTCATTATATTGGAGATTTGGTTACTAGAAAGGAATCAGATCTTTTGAGGACTCCTAACTTAGGTAGAAAGTCACTAAATGAAATCAAAGAAGTACTTGCTGCTAGAGGACTATCTCTTGGTTTAGAGCTAGATAATTGGCCTCCATCAAATGTTGAAGGTTAATAGATGAGACACCAAAAAACAGGAAGAAAATTTGGTCGCACAAGTGACCAAAGAAAAGCTATGTTTAAAAATATGGTCATATCTTTGATTGAGACTGAATCTATAAAAACGACTGTTCCAAGGGCAAAAGAACTTAGAGGAGTGTTTGAACCATTAGTTACTTTAGCTAAAGTAGATTCTGTTGCTAATAGAAGAAGAGCCTTTTCAAAGCTTAGAAATGATTCTGCGGTAGGAAAGCTTTTTTCAGATCTAGCCCCTAGATTCAAGGATAGGCCAGGTGGATATCTTAGAATCATTAAGATGGGACCTAGGCCCGGTGACGCAGCCCCAATGGCTTTTGTTGAGCTTACTGAAAAGGCTGATGACTCTTCTGAAGATATATCTCAAAAAGATTAATCCAGCATTTCCCTCAGAAATTTCCCAGTGTGAGATTTTTTGATTTTTGAAATTTCTTCTGGTGTTCCTTCACCTATTATTTCACCGCCCCCCGATCCTCCTTCTGGACCGAGATCTACTATCCAATCAGAATTAGCTATTACATCTAAATTATGCTCAATAATGACTACAGTATTGCCCTGTTCATTCAATTTATTGATGACTTTTAATAATAGGTTTACATCGTGAAAATGAAGACCTGTTGTTGGTTCATCTAAAAGATAAAGAGTATCTCCAGTAGCAACTTTGCCAAGCTCTTTAGCTAATTTTACTCTTTGTGCCTCTCCGCCAGATAGAGTTGTGGCAGGTTGGCCAATTTTTATATAGCTTAATCCTACATCGAAAAGGGTTTGTAACTTTCTTTTTATGGTGGGAATCGAATCAAAAAATTTTAAGGATTCTTCTACGTTCATATCAAGAACCTCAAAGATACTTTTTCCCTTGAATTTCACCTCTAGAGTCTCTTTGTTGTACCTTTTTCCATCGCAAACATCACATTTAACGTAAACATCAGGAAGAAAATGCATTTCTACCTTGATTAAACCATCTCCTTGACAAGTTTCACATCTGCCACCCTTTACATTAAAACTGAACCTTCCAGGTTTATAACCCCTTGCTCTCGCTTCTTCTGTTTCTGAAAATAACTCTCTTATGGGTGTGAAAATTCCTGTGTAAGTAACGGGATTTGACCTCGGAGTTCTGCCGATAGGAGACTGACTAATTTCAATAATCTTATCCAATTTTTGTTCTCCTGAAATATTTTCAAATTCTTGACAATCGTAATTAGATTTTTGAATCTTATTTGCCAAAGCAGGGTATAAAGTTTGATTAATGAGAGTAGATTTCCCAGATCCTGAGACCCCAGTAATACTGATAATTTTTCCCAATGGTAAATTCAAATTTACATTCTTTAGATTATTTCCATTACATCCTTTAATGCAAAGGGAACCTTTTTCAGTTTTTTGAAATTTGTCGATCTTAATATCTTTTTCTCCAGATAAATATTGTCCCGTAAGGGAACTCTTTTGATTAAGAATCTCTTTGTAATTACCTGCAAAACTGACATGTCCTCCATGAATACCTGCTCCTGGACCAATATCAATGATATGGTCGGCACATTCTATAGTTTCTTTATCATGTTCGACGACGATAACTGTATTTCCTAAATCTTTTAGTCTAAACAAGGTAGACAAAAGTCTTTTATTATCCCTTTGGTGGAGACCAATTGATGGTTCATCAAGAATATAGGTAACTCCTACAAGCCCAGCTCCAATTTGACTTGCAAGTCTGATCCTTTGCGCCTCTCCACCACTCAAAGTATCGGCACTTCTAGATAGTGTCAGATAATTCAATCCAACATCAGATAAAAACCTTAGTCTTTCTTTAAGCTCTTTAACTACTTTCTCTGCAATGGCTCCTTTTTTTCCCTTCAAGTTCAAGTTATTAAAAAAATCAAGGCAATCATCAATAGTCATGTTTGTGATATCCCAAAGCTCTTTCCCATTTATCTTCACAGATTTTGCCTCCTTATTTAATCTTGAGCCTTCACATGACATGCAAACAGTGTTCGTCATGTATTTAGATAAATATTCTCTAGAAAAAGCTGATTCACTCTCTCGAAATCTTCTTTCAATATTATTAAGCACACCTTCGAATGGTTTAAATGATTCTCTGAGATTCCCTCTTTTAGAAACATAACTAAAATCTATAATTTCCCCTGAACTACCATTTAGTATTTTTTCTTTTATATTTTCGGAGAAATCCTCGAAGGGTTCATCTAAAGAAATTTCATAATGTTTTGCTACTCTGTTGAGAAGATAATGATGGTACATCTGACTCGAATCCCATCCTTCAATTGCTCCTTGATTTAAGCTTAATTCAGGCCTCACAAGAACTTTTCTTCTGTCAACTTGAGACTTCTGACCTAATCCATCGCAATCATCACAGGCTCCAGAAGGGCTATTGAAAGAAAACAGCCTAGGTTCTAGTAAAGCGATACTGAAGCCACATTCGGTGCAAGCCATTTTTGTTGAAAATGTTATGTCTTTTTTTGATTCATCGAGGAAAGATACAGTCACTATTCCATCTGACTCTCTCAATGCAGTTTCTATTGATTCAGATAATCTTGATTTGTTTTTCTTCGATATAGAAAGCCTATCAATGACAATATCAATATCATGTTTTTTATTTTTATTAAGTTGAGGCAGATTATCAAGATCAATGATTTCTCCATTAATTTTTGCTCTAATAAATCCTCGCACTTTCAGGTCATTTAGTAGGATTAAGTGCTCACCTTTTTGCTGACTTACTATAGGACATAAGATAATAGCTCTTTCATTTTCCTCATCTTTAAAAAGTTTATCGACTATCTGATCGATGCTTTGAGATTCAAGGGAGATCCCATGATCTGGACAAAACGGTGTACCGACCCTTGCATAAAGCAGCCTCAAATAGTCATATATTTCAGTCACCGTCCCAACCGTAGACCTTGGATTATGAGATGTAGATTTTTGCTCTATTGAAATAGCTGGGGACAAACCATTTATGTGATCAACATCAGGTTTATCCATGACTGACAAAAATTGTCTCGCATAAGAAGACAATGATTCAACATACCTTCTTTGACCTTCGGCATACAAAGTATCAAAAGCTAAAGAGGACTTCCCAGATCCAGATAGTCCAGTGATAACAGTAAGTTTGTCTCGAGGAATTATCACATCGATGTTTTTAAGATTATGCTGTTTAGCACCTTTGACTTCGATATTTTTCATTTATTTATAAATAGTCTTTCAGATGGATTATAATGAATTTAGTTACAAAATAAGGTGCATTATGGCTCGAAGCGGAATAAATAAGGTTATATTAGTTGGTAATCTCGGGAAAGATCCTGACATGAGGTATACGGCGGGAGGAGATGCAGTTGCAAATTTAAGTATAGCTACATCTGAAAGCTGGAACGATAACCAAACTGGAGAAAAAAAGGAAAAAACTGAGTGGCATAGAGTCGTATTTTTTAGAAGAATTGCAGAAGTTTGCGGAGAGTATTTAAAAAAAGGTTCTTCTGTGTATATTGAGGGATCATTAAGAACAAGAGATTGGGAGGACGATCAAGGAAATAAGAGATATACAACAGAAATTATCGGGAGAGAAATGCAAATGTTAGGAGGACGAAGATCTGAAGATAACATGGATCAGAGCCCTCAAATGAATAACCCAAGCCCACAACCTGACGAGGGGCTAATAGACGATGAAATTCCTTTTTAGGGTTCTAACTTTTCAAAAACTAAACTAACGTTTGTTCCGCCAAAGCCAAAGCTATTGTTCATTACAGCATCCAAATTTTGATTTCTGACTTCAGAAACTAAGTCTAACCCTTCACCCTCATCAATGGAGCTAGAAAGATTAAGGGTTTTTGATATAAAACTGTTTTTTAGCATCAATAGTGAAAAAATACTTTCTAAAGCTCCAGCGGCACCAAGGGTATGTCCAGTTTGTGATTTTGTTGAGCTGATGGGGGGAATTTTATCTTTAAAAACTTTTTTTATAGATTCTAACTCGACAGGATCTCCAGCAGGCGTTGAAGTTCCATGCGCATTAATATAATCAATGTTATCTTTTCCATGCATTTGAAAAGCCTTTAGCATGCAATTAGTTGCTCCTTCCCCAGATGGATGAACCATATCATCTCCATCAGAAGTGGCTCCATATCCAGTAATTTCAGCATAAATTTCAGCGTTTCTTTCTAGGGCATGATCTAATTCTTCAACGACGAGCATGCCCGCTCCTCCTGCTATAACAAAACCATCTCTATCTTTATCAAAAGGCCTTGATGCTTTCTCGGGACTATCATTATATGAAGAAGACAACGCTCCCATAGCATCAAACATGCTAGACATTGTCCAATGCTCGTCTTCAGCACCACCAGCTAATATTATTTTTTGTTTCCCCAATTGAATTTGTTCTAGAGCTGATCCAATACAATGGGCGCTTGTTGAGCATGCAGAGGAAATAGAGAAATTTACCCCTTTGATGCCAAAAAAAGTTGCAAGAGCTGCTGAAACAGTATTTCCCATTGTTTGAGTAACTCTGTAAGGTCCTATTCTTTTTACTCCTTTACTCTTAATTATATCTGCTGCTTCAACCTGGCTTCTCGAAGATGCTCCACCAGAACCTGCAATGACTCCAACGTCTTCTGAAGAAAACCTTGATAGATCCAAGCCTGAGTCTTTTATAGCCTCTGCGGTACTTAAATAGGCATAGCTTGCTGCTTCTCCCATAAATCTTAAATGTTTTCGATCAATGAGATCTTTAACATTTAAATTAATGGAACCAGAAATCTGACTTCGCATATCCAGTTCTTTGTATGATTCATTGAAACATATCCCCGATGTACCCAGTTTAAGAGATTTAGTTATTTCAGAAATATTGTTACCTATGCAAGATATGGCACCAATTCCTGTTATTACTGCTCTTTTTAAAGTACTCATTTAAAATTACTAGGGTTTTCAAACAGTCCAACTTTTAAATTCTTTGCTGAATAAATTTCTTTACCATCAACGAACATTAATCCGTCTGCAACTCCGAGAACAGTTTTAGTTGAGAGCATTCTTTTTACATGTATCTCATATTTAACTGTTTTAGCATGAGGAAGTACTTGACCATAAAATTTAACCTGCCCGGCACCAAGTGCTCTTCCTATTCCATGATTGCCTGACCAAAGCAAATAAAACCCCAAAATTTGCCACATTGCGTCCAAACCCAAACATCCAGGCATTACTGGATCATCTTTGAAATGACAACCAAAAAACCAAAGGTTCTCATTAATATCAAGTTCTGCCTCTATTAGTCCATTTGAATAATGACCCTTATCCCCAGATATTGAAGTTATCCTGTCTAGCATTAGCATGTTGCTATTTGGAAGCTTTCCATCATTTTCATCAAATAGCTTTCCCTCTGAGCAAAGTTGAAGTTCTTCTTTGGTAAAAGAATTCTTTTCTGTAAATTTCATTAATCTCTCAAGTACAAATTATCATAGTTGATTTATTGAATCTATTGCGACAAAGAACTTATTTAGATATCATTCGACCTCAATTTTGGTATAAAGATGTACGCGGTAATTAAAACAGGTGGCAAACAGCATAAAGTAGCTGAAGGCGAAATTCTTAAAGTTGAAAAACTCAAAGCTTCTGAAGGCGAACCTATTGATATCACTGATGTGCTCCTAATTGAGAAAGATGGTGAAGTTACTTTAGGCTCTCCTTTTATTGAAGGGGCAAAAGTAACAGCAAAAATCCTTCGACACGGAAAAGCAGATAAAGTAACAATTATCAAAATGAAAAGAAGGAAAGACTATAGAAAAAAGCAAGGGCATCGTCAGAATTATAGTGAAATTCAAATAGAGCAAATTTCGGTTTAGGTATGGCACATAAAAAAGCAGGTGGTAGTAGCAGGAACGGAAGAGATTCTGAATCTAAAAGACTTGGTGTTAAAAGGTATGGTGGCCAAGTGGTCTCTGCTGGATCTATTTTAGTCAGGCAAAGGGGAACAAAGTTTCATCCTGGTACAAATGTCGGAATTGGAAAAGATCATACACTTTTTGCAAAAATTGACGGTACTGTTTCTTTTAGTAAAAAAGGTAGAAACCTTAGACAATTCATAAATATTACTCCTACAGATTAAAAAATGAGCTTCATTGACGAAGCTGCTGTTCACTTAATAGCTGGCTCTGGTGGAAACGGTTGCTTAAGCTTCAGAAGAGAAAAATACATTCCCAAAGGTGGTCCTGATGGTGGCGATGGAGGAAAAGGTGGTAGCATTTTTCTCAAAGCTGATAGCT
Source organism: uncultured SAR86 cluster bacterium (assembly GCA_902526045.1). Classification (GTDB taxonomy): domain Bacteria; phylum Pseudomonadota; class Gammaproteobacteria; order Magnimaribacterales; family AG-339-G14; genus CACNYO01. The sequence continues at coordinate 439,641 of CABZJI010000001.1, forward strand.
CCTTAACTACACTTCATGATTTTAGGTTACAAAAAAAATATCAAGCTAAAAACGGTTCTTCTGGCGAGGGGAAAAATAAACATGGCAAGGATGCTAATGACATAATTTTAAAAGTTCCTGTAGGAACTATTATTTTTGAGGAATCAACAAAAGAAGAGATAGCTGACTTAAAAAATGATGGTGAACTTTTTGAAGTAGTTTCTGGAGGAAAGGGTGGATTAGGGAATGCAAGATTTAAGTCATCTACTAATAGAGCCCCAAGAAAGACTACGGAAGGAGAAAAGGGAGAAGAGTTATCACTACAGTTAGAACTAAGACTAATAGCAGACGTTGGTCTTTTAGGATTTCCAAATGCAGGAAAATCTACTCTGATTTCAAGTATATCTCAGGCAAAACCTAAAATTGCTGATTATCCTTTTACTACTCTAACCCCTAATCTTGGGGTAGTTGAGTCTGAATCTCTCAATCCATATGTAATAGCAGATATTCCAGGACTAATTCCTGGAGCAGCAAAAGGGGCAGGTCTTGGGATAAGATTTTTAAAACATTTGTCTAGAGTAAAGTTATTGCTTCATCTTATTGATGTATCAGAAATTGAACCTGAAGATATAGAGGAAAAAAAGAATTCTTTAGATAAAGAGCTAAAAGAATTTGATGAATCTTTATCTATTCTTGAACAATGGATTGTTCTGACAAAAGCAGATACAAAAAAAGGATCGAAGGAAGATTATTTATCTGAGGCAAAAAAGATTTATGGGAATGAAGTTTTTTTAATATCTTCCGTAACAGGGGAAGGGTTGAGTGAATTAGTTAAGATAGTCAACACAAAAATCATAGAGATAAACAGTAATGAGTAATTCAGTTGTAGTAATTAAAGTAGGCTCCTCCTTAATTTCACAAGGAAGCCTTGAAAATTCAGTATTTTTTAAAAGACTTGCAAAATGCATTCAGAAATTTAGAGGTAACAATAATAAAGTAGTTTTAGTTTCTTCTGGGGCTATATCCTATGGAATGAAGAAAAGAGCCATTGAAAAAAAACCAAAAAATATCAAACAACTTCAGTCATTATCAGCAGTTGGTCAAATAGGACTTATTAATGCCTACCAGAAAAATTTTGATAAATTTGGTTTAGAGGTTGCTCAAGTTCTCCTCAGTCACAGCGACTTTAAATCTGAAACAAAATCTTACAATATTAAATCCAGTATTAATAACCTTCTCAGATGGGGCATAACGCCAATAATCAACGAAAATGATTCAGTCTCAACAGAAGAAATTGAGAGAGGAGATAATGATCAGTTAAGTGCAAAACTAGCAAATCTTATTAATTCAAAAACACTTATTATCTACACAGATCAAAAAGGTTTATATTCGAAAGATCCAAGAACAAATAAAGATGCAGTTCTTATCGACGAAGTCTGTCTCAAAGAAATTTCAAATCAAAAAATTATTCTTGGAGAATCTGGTAAGTTAGGAAGAGGGGGCATGAAAACTAAATTATCAGCTATGAAAATTTTCTTAATAAATAATCAAAGGACTGGCTATATTCTAAGCGGTCATGAGAGGGATCTATTTATTTCATTGCAAAACCAAAAAAAGAGAACTAGATTGAAGTTAAGCCGACTTAAGAGCTTTTAGTTTTTTGTTGAGTCTTGATTTAGTTCTTGCAACGTGGTTTTTGGGTAGAACTTTTTTATTGGCAAGTTTATCCATCAGTTTTTGAGTTTTCATAAACTCAATCCCAGCAGCTTTAAGATCATTATCATCGATTGCTTTTTCAAAAGCCTTAATGCTTGTCCTTGCGGAGGTACGTTGAGAGCTTTTAAGCGCATTTCTTCTATTTGCCTGCCTCGCTCTTTTCTTTGCTGACCTAATATTTGCCATAGGTGCAGAATGATGAAGATAACAAACTAATTTGTCAATATAATGCTTAATGAATAAGTTTATTAATTCATGCAGAAATTAGCCTTAATTCTTTTTTTTATAAGTTTATTGTCGTGCGAGCAGTTGAGCATGAATGATAATAATAATCTGAAATCAATTTATCCCATGACTAAAAAAGTTAATACTTCTGATTTATACTTTTCAAAAGAAATTCAAGATCCATATAGATGGCTTGAGGATGATCTGGATAAAGAGACAAAGAGTTGGATAGAAGATCAAAATCTCTTTACTGATAAATACTTCGAAAGTTTAGGATTCAAAGAGCAAATAAAAGACGGATTAAAACAAATTTGGGACTATGAGAAATTTTCTTCGCCCTTCAGAGAAGGAAATTACATTTATTTTTTCAAGAATAGTGGCCTTCAAAATCAATCAGTACTTTACCGAAAAGACTCTCAAGGAGTTGAGGAAGTCTTTTTAGATCCTAACTCGTTTAGTGAAGATGGAACTATCTCATTATCTGATATAAGTTTTAGTAAAGATGGAAGTGTTGCTGCTTATGCAATTTCTGAAGGCGGAAGTGATTGGAGGAAAGTATTTTTTTTAGATACAGAAACCAAATCATTGTTATCAGATTCTCTAATCAACGTTAAGTTTTCTTCATTAAGTTGGAAAAGCAATGAGGGTATCTACTATTCAACTTACGATGCTCCTGAAGGAAGTGAACTAAGTTCTTTGAATAATGATCATAAACTTTATTTTCATAAATTAGGAACTTCTCAAGAAAAAGATCAAATTATCTTTGGAAACAAAGCTGAACAAAAAAGAAGATATGTTTCATCCTCTGTAACAGAGGATCAAAATTACCTAATCATATCTGCCGCAAATTCTACATCTGGAAATGAGCTCTATTTAATAAGTCACTTAGATGAGAATCTAGAAATTAAAACTATAAATGACGATCTTTCTATCGATGTTTATTTATTGGATAGTCTAGATGACGAACTTTTTTTAGTGACTAACAATAATGCTGATAATAAAAAAATTGTTTCAGTTCAAGCCACAGAACCTTCTTTAGATAAATCGGAAGATTTAATCCCAGAACAGGATTCTGTAATGAGTCCAAGCTCTTCAGGAGGATACATATTTGTAGAGTTAATGCAGAATGCAATTTCAAAGACTTTTCAATATGATTTTTCTGGAAAGCTCATTAGAGAAGTCGATCTACCGGGTATAGGCAGTGTTTCTCCAATCTCAGGGAAAAGAGGGGATGACGAACTTTTCTATTCTTTCTCCAACTACCATACACCTCCCACAATCTACAGCATCAATCCTAAGAACGGTAAATCAAAAATTTATTTCAAGCCAAAGATAAATTTTGATCCTGAGAAATATATATCGGAGCAGGTTTTTTATACCTCTAAAGACGGAACAAAAGTTCCAATGATCATCACATATAAAAAAGGTTTGAGTAAAAATGGCAAAAACCCAACAATTCTTTATGGATATGGAGGTTTTAATATTTCTCTCACTCCAAATTTCAGCAGTATTATGGCTTATTGGTTAGAAAAAGGCGGAGTTTATGCAGTTCCAAATATCAGAGGAGGTGGAGAATATGGGAAGAAATGGCATCTATCTGGCACAAAAATGAACAAGCAAAATGTATTTGATGATTTTATCTATGCTGCAAGATTTCTTTTTTCAGAGGGCTATACAAAATCAGAAAACTTAATTTTGAGGGGAGGTTCAAATGGAGGTCTTTTAGTTGGTGCTGTTATGACCCAAGAGCCTCAGCTTGCAAGAGTTGCTCTCCCTGCAGTGGGTGTACTAGATATGCTCAGGTATCATAAATTTACTGCCGGTGCTGGCTGGGCATATGATTATGGTACATCGGATGAAAGTGAAGAGATGTTCAACTATCTTTTGTCTTATTCACCATTACATAATATTAAAGACGAAGTCTCTTATCCTGCCACATTGATAACAACGGGAGACCATGATGATAGGGTAGTCCCAGCTCATTCCTACAAATTTGCTGCAACGCTTCAAGAAGCTAATTCAAGTGAGAACCCAATTTTGATTAGAATAGAAACTAAGGCCGGTCATGGTGCAGGAACACCTACCGAAATAATCCTAGATTCTTACTCAGAGATATTCTCTTTCATTTTATTAAATGTAGAAAATAACTTTCTAAAAAAGGAAATTAGTCCTTAAGACATTTTCCCGAATACAATTTAGTTAGATGAGTTAACCTAGCGTTAATAGAATCCTGATTTTTTTTAGCTTGTTGTTCATTCACAATTATTCCAGGCCAAAAGAAGAAACCAAGCGCAACATTATCCCCAGTGGCTCCTGATTCAGATTTGACCTCCTCAAATTTTGCTCCAAGGTTAGTTAATTCCATATTTAGTTGGGCGCAATTCATATCAAAATCGCCAGCTTGTACAGTCTGGACGGTTTGATTAGAAACACATCCTGCAATCATAAACAAACTTAAAAAAATCAATGGAATTTTTTTCATATAGAAATAATAACATCTTTTTTTGGTGGAGGCGGCGGGTATCGAACCCGCGTCCAACTAACTCTTACCTTCAGATCTACATGCTTATTTCATCAATTTTCTTTTACTTCCATGGCCCGATGAAAAGGGATTAGAAGAGTAAGCTCAGAAAAGTCTTGTCAAAATGTGTCTGAGCAACACATTTCAAGCATTCTACTAGTCGACTTCGCTTATCCCTTAGTAGAAGTCAGGGTAAGGAAGCTAGCTTAATTATGCAGCTAGTGCGTAGTTGTTTTTGCCAACTAATTGTTTTGAGAACTGTTTAACGAGAACTTCTCATTCTCGACATGCACTTTAGGTTCGAAAGAAAGATGTCTAATCCTGTTCGCCCCCAAAAAAAGCTAGTAATTGTATCTAATCATTATCAGTTAGAAAAATTTTCTAAAGAAGATTTTTCTTTCCTCCACTCCTTATTTTTCAACGAGTGTCTCTTATCATATTTTGATTTACCTCGAGCCACATAGATTTTTACTTTGACTAAATTATTTTTCCAAAAAATTTTTACAGGGACGCAACTTAATCCTTTTTCATTTGTTTGCTTAAAAAGCTTAGATAACTCTGATTTGGTGAGTAAAAGCTTTCTAGATCTTTCTGATGAGACCTCATAAGTGATTTCTTTCGTAGGGAGAATCTTCAACCCAATAATCCATGCTTCTCCATTTTTTAAAACAACGTAAGCATTTTTGAATTCTATCTGTCCATTTCTTATACTTTTTACTTCCCAGCCCTCCAAGGAAATTCCTGCTTCAAAATCATCTAAAAGCTCATAATTAAATCTTGCTTGACGATTTTCGATTGTCGGTCGCAAGTTCCTTTTTTTGGAGTTATTCATTGATATAGTATATCTATTAAGCAATGATTCTTTTAGAGACGTCTACAAATGGCAAATAATTCAAAAATCTGGAAAGGCAATTGGACTTTTATCCTAGCTGCAGCAGGATCTGCTGTAGGGCTTGGAAATATTTGGAAATTTCCCTACATGGCGGGTGAAAATGGAGGGGGAGCATTTGTAATGATTTATTTAGCCTGCATCGTATTAATTGGATTTCCTGTGATGATGTCTGAGATTTTCTTGGGCAAATATGGAAGATCTAGCCCAGTTTATACAATGAAAAAATTTGTTTCTCTCAAAGGAATTTCTTCGTATTGGGTTTTGCTAGGTTGGTTTGGTGGCTTAGCAGGTTTAATGATCTTATCTTACTACAGCGTATTTGCAGGAATTTCTTTGGCTTATATTTTCAGCCCAATTCCAGCTGATTCAATGAATCCTTCTCAATATTCTGTTGATTTTTTTGCTCAGTTTCAGTCCTCTCCAATGAGGATGATCTTTTGGCATAGCCTTTTTTTGATTTTGACTTGCATCATAGTGGCTAGGGGAGTGGTTGATGGAATTGGGGCTACTATTAAAGTAATTATGCCAACGTTATTTTTTTTGATAATTCTTTTATCAATTTATTCGTCATTTACAGGAGAAATTGAAAAAGCTATCAGTTTTCTTTTCATGCCGGATTTTTCCAAGATTTCGTCTAGCGTAATTATAAGCGCTATGGGTCAGGCTTTTTTTACTCTAAGTTTAGGCATGGGAGCAATTATGGCTTACGGAGCATACATTCCTGAGGAACAAAACTTAACCAAAACTGTAAGCTTGATAATTTTTCTGGATACTTTTGTAGCTATTATTGCTGGCATAATTATCTTTCCAATAGTATTTGCTAATCCAGAGCTCACGCCAACCGCTGGCCCATCATTATTTTTTGAGACTTTACCTGTAGCTTTTTATGGAATTCCTTTTAGTTTTTTTGCTTCTGCCTTATTTTTTATTCTTGTTTCTTTAGCTGCTTTGAGTTCATCTGTATCTTTAATTGAGCCCGGTACAGCTTGGATGGAAGACAGATTTAAAATTTCTAGGACTTATGCAGTAATTATACTTGGATCCACTGCTTGGCTATTGGGACTTGGAAGTTTGCTCTCTTTCAATATAATCGCAGACTTTCAAATATTTTCTATGTCATTTTTAGACTTTATGGACTTTTTAACAAATTCAATCATGCTGCCATTAGGCGGACTATTTATTGCTTTGTTAGTTGGATGGATTCTTGAAGAAAATTTTGTCAAACAAGAGATGAAGATTAAAAATGAAATTTATTGGAAAATTTGGATATATCTGACAAGGTACATTGCCCCAATTTTAATTGGATTGGTCTTTATTTTTGCTCTCTTCTAGATTATTAGTCCAGGAGGCAAGCCTACCTGAATCAAAATTAAGGGTGAAGCTAGTTTTGCCTAAAAGCTTTTCACCATGAATAATTTGTCGATAATACTCCCATCTATCTCTTTCCAGAGGATCACGAATTAAAGGAGTTCCCATGATGAAATTAACCTGTGCTTCTGTCATTCCAACTTCTAATTGTTGGATCATTTCGTCTGTGACTAGGTTTCCTTGAGGGACAACTACCCTATAGAACCGGTCTCCACAAGAAATTGTTACAAGCCCTATTAAAATTAATAATATTGAATTTTTCATATGAATCCCAATTATAATAGGGAATAAAATTATTAAAATGGTTGAAGATAAAAATATAAGAGAGGCAGGATTAAGAGTCACACTACCAAGAGTGAGGATTTTAGAAATATTCGATCAGTCTAGCGAGAGACATTTAAGCGCTGATGATGTTTATAAAAAAATATTGGATTCAGGGGACGAAATTGGATTAGCCACCGTTTATAGGGTTTTAACTCAGTTTGAAGCCGCAGGAATTTTAGTTAAAAGAAATTTTGAATCTGGACACTCAGTTTATGAACCAGTTTCAAATCCAGATTACGCTGAACATCATGATCACATGGTGTGCATCAAAACTGGAAAAGTAATTGAATTTAATGATGAGACTATTGAGGAAATTCAAAAAAAGATTGCTGACTCTCATGGATATAAGTTAATTGATCATAATTTGGTTCTTTACGTAGAGCCGAATGAGGAAAATGAATAAAAAAAAAGATTCTGAAAATTCAATTGATGAATGTTCAACTGATGAAGAAATAAAAGATAATCTTGAAATAGAACAAGATTCATCAGCAGACGAGGAAGATGCTCTCCTTGAAGAGAAGATTTCTTTACTAGAAGATCAAATTTTAAGACTCCAAGCCGAGATGATTAATACTCAGAAGTCAGCTCAAAACGATATAGCGCGTGCAAGAATATTTGGCTTAGAAGCATTTATGAAAGATTTACTTTCAGTAATTGATAATCTCTTCAGAAACCTAGATTTCAAATCGGAAGATAATACTATCCCAGCAGATGGATATGAATTAATTTTGAGAGAATTGGAAAACGTTCTAGGTAAAAATGGAATAGTTCTCTTAGATCCATTGGGAGAAGAATTTGATCCAAAATTGCATGAAGCCATATCTACTTCAAATGATAAAAATAAAGGAAACAATATTATTTTATCGGTTACACAAAAAGGCTGCACGTTAAATGACCGTCTTATAAGGCCTGCTCTTGTAGTAGTGAATAAAATTCCACATTAAGCTTGTTTTTTCCTAAAAAAGCCATACTTAAGGGATAAAAGGAGATAAATGTTATGTCTAAAGTTATAGGAATAGATTTAGGAACTACTAATTCTTGCGTTGCTGTAATGGAAGGTAACCAAGCAAAAGTTATTGAAAATTCAGAAGGGGCAAGGACAACACCTTCTGTTGTAGCATACACGGATGAGATCCTCGTTGGACAAAGTGCTAAAAGGCAATCTGTAACGAATCCAGAAAATACTCTTTATGCTATTAAAAGACTAATAGGAAGAAGATTTGAAGATGATGTTGTCTCAAAAGATAAAGATATGGTGCCTTTCAAAATTATTAAAGCGGATAACGGAGACGCCTGGGTCGAAGCAGATGGAAAAGGTCTGGCTCCTCAACAAGTTTCAGCTGAAATTCTTAGAACACTAAAGAAAAGAGCTGAAGAATATCTTGGACAAGAAGTAAAAGAGGCAGTTATTACTGTTCCAGCTTATTTCAATGATTCTCAACGTCAAGCTACCAAAGATGCTGGAAAAATTGCTGGGCTTGAGGTCAAAAGAATTATTAATGAACCGACAGCTGCGGCGCTTGCTTTCGGTCTAGATAAGAAAACTTCTGATCAGAAAATTGCTGTTTACGACTTAGGTGGGGGGACATTTGATATATCTATAATTGAACTAGCTGAAGTCGAAGGAGAAAAACAATTTGAGGTTCTTTCAACAAACGGAGACACATTTCTAGGTGGAGAAGACTTTGATGTAGCAATAATAGACTATTTAGTTGATGAATTTAAAAAGGATCAAGGTGTCGATTTAAAAGCTGATCCTGCCGCTCTACAGAGATTGAAAGAAGCTGCTGAAAAAGCAAAAATAGAATTATCATCAAATCAGCAGACTGAAATTAACCTTCCTTATGTAACTGCAGATTCTTCGGGACCAAAACATTTGCTATACAAAATTACCAGAGCAAAATTTGAATCGCTAGTATCAGAACTGGTGGAAAGAAGTATTAAGCCTCTTGAGATTGCTATGAAGGATGCTGGTTTGTCTCCATCTGATATATCTGATGTTATTTTAGTTGGCGGGCAAACTAGAATGCCTCTTGTTCAAGAGAAGGTTAAGGACTTTTTTGGAAAGGAACCAAGACAGGACATTAATCCTGATGAAGCCGTTGCCATGGGCGCCGCAGTTCAAGGTGCAGTTTTGGCAGGAGATGTTACAGATATTCTTTTATTAGATGTAACTCCATTAACGCTTGGGATAGAAACTTTAGGTGGCGTTGCTACTCCATTGATTGAGAAAAATACAACTATTCCAACCAATAAATCACAAATTTTCTCAACGGCAGAAGATAATCAAACTGCTGTGACGGTTAACGTAGTTCAAGGTGAGCGAAAGCAGGCTGCAGATAATAAGCAATTGGGTCTTTTCAACCTAGATGGTATTGCTCCAGCGCCAAGAGGCATGCCGCAAATAGAAGTAGCTTTTGACATTGATGCTAACGGAATTCTAAATGTTTCTGCAAAAGATAAGGCAACCGGCAAAGAGCAAAAGATTACTATTCAGGCTTCTGGAGGATTATCAGAAGAAGAGATAGAAAAAATGGTTACAGATGCTGAAACGAATGCTGATAATGATAAAAAATTTGAGGAATTAGTTAATGCTAGAAACACAGCAGATACTCTTATTCACGGCTGTAAAAAAACTTTGGAAGAATCTGCAGATAAAGTTTCCGATGATGAAAAATCATCTATAGAAGCTGCCATTTTAGATTTAGAGGAGGCTCTCAAGGGGGACGATAAGGACAGCATAGAGGAAAAAACTAAAGCTTTAACGGATGCTTCCTCAGCAATGGCACAAAGACTTTATGCCGAACAACAACAAGAATCTCAGGCAACCGATCAAGCAGGTGATAGTGATAACAAAGGATCAAATGAGGAAAACGTTGTTGATGCTGATTTTGAAGAAGTAAAAGAAGAATCTAGATAGATTCTTATCATTTCTAATGAGTAAACGAGACTACTATGATGTTTTGGGAGTCTCCAAATCCTCTTCAAAAGATGAACTAAAAAAAGCTTATAGAAAATTAGCCATGAAATATCATCCGGATAGAAATCCAGATGATCAGGAGGCTGCTGATAAATTTAAAGAATTATCAGAAGCTTATGAAATTCTTTCAGACGATCAAAAAAGACAAGCTTACGATAATTTCGGTCATCAGGGGGTAAATTCTCAATATTCAAGTGCACAAGGTGCAGCGGACGCCTTTAGCGATATTTTTGGAGATATTTTTTCGGATATTTTTGGAGGATCTTCAAGAGGTAGAACGAGATCAAGCGGCGGAGATCTAGCTTACAATTTAAGCATTTCTCTTGAGGAAGCCGTAAGAGGAACTGAAGTTAATCTTCAAATTCCATCAAAGGAAAGATGCACAGGTAAGTGGTCTACTTGTTCTTATTGTTCTGGAGCAGGAGTTGTAAGAATGCAACAAGGTTTTTTTTCAATGCAGCAGACCTGTCCTCAATGTAGAGGCGAGGGAGAGATTCATGATCCTAATTGTAATATTTGTCACGGTCAGGGATATATCAAAAAAGAGAAAACTTTATCTGTGAAAATTCCAGCTGGAATTGATTCTGGGGATAGAATAAGACTTTCAGGAGAGGGTGAATCTGGGCATGGAAATAATCCTAGCGGAGACCTTTTCATTACAGTAGAAATTGAGGAACATAAAATTTTCCAAAGAGATGGAAGACATCTTTACTGTGAGATACCAATTAATTTTATTGATGCAGTTCTTGGCGGTGATGTGGAAGTTCCTACTTTGGAAGGCAAGGTTAAATTAAAAATTCCTTCTGGCACCCAAAGTCATAAATTAATGCGTTTAAAAGGTAAAGGTATTAGACCGATTAATGGAGCTTCAAAGGGAGATATTTTAGTTAGGGTAACGATAGAGACTCCTGTCAACATAACATTGGAGCAAAAAAAACTTCTAGAGCAGCTTAAAGAATCATTCGATAAAGACAGAAATTCACCTAAAGAGAAGTCTTGGTTTGAAAATGCTAAAGATTTTATGACAGGACAATGATTAAATTATTCATATGCGGTATATCTGGAAGACTAGGCTCAAGCATTGTTAATGAGATAAAAAAATCTTCAAGTATCCACTTAATTGGAGGTTTAGTCAGCGGTATGAATAATGCTTCAAAAATAAACTCCAGCTTGCAAGGGATAGATATCATTTCCGACTTGAATGCGCTTCACGAAGCCGATGTTGTCATTGATTGTTCAACTTCATTTGACTTAACAAAAATTAAAGAAAAATGCGAAGAAATTGGAGCAAGCTTAATTGTCGCTTCAACTGGAAAAGGAGAACTTTCTGAAATTTTTAAGAAAAAGAGTCTGTCTATTCCTGTCATAGCAGCACCAAATTTAAGTTTTGGGATTGCTTTTTTAAACATCCTGCTGGCTCATGCTTCTGAAAAAAGACTATCTATAAAAAAAATCAATATTGAAGAAACTCATCATAATAAGAAAATTGATACTCCATCAGGTACTGCTTTAATGCTGAAGAAGGAGTTGAAAGATTTATTTAAATTTCAAGATATTGAAATCATTTCAAATCGAGATGAATCTTCTGTAGGAACGCATAAGATTAATTTATATCTTGATAATGAGATTTTATCATTTGAACATAAGGCGCTGGATAGAAATGCATTTGCCTTTGGAGCTGTTAAATTAATAGAATGGATTCACCGCAAAACTCCTGGGTTCTATTCATTGCATGATACAGTGAATAATTAGTTTTCCTTTATATTCAGTTGTGATATAAAACACTCGCGAAAGCTTAAAAATACACTTGGATAAATCAAGTATTTGGGTGCTGCTTTGCTTCGAAGCAGTTAAATACTTGGTCCAAAGTTAGATTAACCCGGCCTCGTGCCTAAAACAAAGGAGCTTTATATGGAAATATCCATAGAACAGATGCTTAAAGCAGGTGTCCATTTTGGTCATCAAACAAGATTTTGGAATCCTAAAATGGAAAAATTCATTTTCGGATCTAGAAACAAAGTACACATTATCGATTTGCAAAAAACAATAGATTGTTTGGAACCATCTCTAGACTTTTGTAAAAATATTGCATCCTCAAATAATAGGATTTTATTCGTTGGAACCAAAAGATCAGCAAGAGAAGTTATAAGACAAGAAGCTGAAAGGTGCGGTATGCCTTATGTAAACCACAGATGGCTAGGAGGAATGCTTACAAACTACAAAACAATAAGAGCTTCAATAAGAAGATATGAGTTTTTAGTTTCTCAAGAAGAAGAAGGTAAATTTAGCCAATACACAAAAAAAGAAGTTTTAAAACTTAAAAAGGAAATGGATAAACTTGAGAGATCTATTGGAGGAATTAAGAATATGGGCGGACTACCCGAAGCTTTATTTATTGTTGATGTAGAGAATGAGAAAATTGCCGTTGCTGAAGCAAAGAAGATGGGTATTCCAATAGTAGGCCTAGTAGATACAAACTCTGATCCAGATTCGGTAGATTATATTATTCCTGGAAATGACGATGCTATTAGATCCATTTCATTACTTGCAAGATTGATTTCAAATGCTTGCTTGGAAGGGGCTGAGAAAGCTACGGGCATAAGAGGCGAGGGTGACGGTCCTGTGATTATGAAAAAATCAGACCTTAATAAAAAAGAAAAAGTTGAAGTTAAAACTTTATCTTCAAATACAAACAACAAAAAAACTAATGAAGGAATACCAGTTGAAAAACTTTCTGAGAAAAATGAGCCAGTAATTGAGCAAAAAGAATCTAATGAGGCAAAAGAATGACCGAAATTAAAGCTACAGATGTAAAAATTCTGAGAGATAAAACTGGCCTTGGAATAATGGAATGTAAAGCAGCTCTTAAAGAAACAGGAGGAAATCTTAATGAGGCAGTGGAATATTTGAAAATAAATAGCAATTTAAAAGCTGAAAAAAAAGCTTCCAGAACAGCTGTTGAAGGACTATTGCTATCATCCAGCAACTTAATGATCGAGGTTAATTGTGAGACTGATTTCGTGGCCAAAGATGAAAACTTTAAAACTTTTTGTCATGATGTTTTAAATTATTGTTTAGATAATGATTCGAAATCTGTTGAAGAAATAGCAGAAGATCTCGAATTAAAAAGGCAAAGTCTCGTTCAAAAAGTTGGAGAAAATGTAATTATCAGAAAGAAGGAATCTATAAAAGGGGATAATTTATACTCCTATATTCATAGCAATGGCAAAGTCGGAGCTATAGTTTCTCTGCAGGATTCCAACGAAGATTTAGGAAAAGATATTGCTATGCATGTCACTGCTTCTAATCCTAAGTTTATATCTCCAGAAGACGTTGATGCTGGAACAATCGAGAAAGAAAAACAAATTCTTAAAGCTCAAGTTGAGGACACAGATAAACCAGTGGAAATTATTGAGAAAATGATAGAAGGCAGGTTGAATAAATTTTTATCGGAAATAAGTCTCCTTAAACAACCTTTTGTTAAAGATCCCTCAACTTCTGTTGAAAATATTCTCAATGATCATAAAAACTCTATTGTTGAATTTTCAAGAATAGAGGTAGGTGAAGGAATTGAGGTAGAGCAAAAGGACTTTGCTTCTGAAGTCCAAGCTCAACTTCAAAATTCATAAATGTTGTCTTAAAAATTAATATGCTAGAAGAAATAAAACAAGAGACTCTTGAGCGAATGGAGAAAAGCATTACATCCCTTGAAAGCTCATTACAAAAGTTAAGAACGGGTAGAGCGAATCCTGCTTTGCTAGATTCTATTCAAATTGATTATTATGGAAATATGACTCCCCTAAGCCAAGTAAGTAATATATCAGTGCAAGATGCAAAAACATTATTAATTTCTCCTTGGGAAAAAAATCTTGTGCCTGATATAGAGAGAGCAATTCAAACCTCTGACTTAGGTATCAACCCTGCTACTTCAGGAGATGTTATAAGAGTCATTCTTCCAGATTTAACTGAGGAAACTAGAAGAGATCTTATAAAAGTAGCAAAATCTGAAGCAGAAAACTCAAAAATAGCATTAAGAAACCAAAGAAGAGATGCCAATGGACTGCTCAAGGAGTATTTAAAAGAAAAAGAAATTAGCGAAGACGATGAAAGACGTGGTCAAGAGATTATTCAGAACTTGACTGATGATTTTATTTCTAAAGTTGAGCAACTATTTGTATCAAAAGAGAAAGATCTTTTAGAAATTTAGGTTTTATGTCAATCAATTCAGCCAAGAAAATTGGTCACGTTGCCATAATAATGGACGGAAATTCAAGATGGGCTAGACAAAGGAATCTAAAGATAATCGAGGGTCATAAGCAAGGAGTAAATCGATTGAGGGATATTGTTAAGTATTCAGCTAAATCTAAAATATCTCATTTATCAGTATTTGCTTTTAGTACAGAAAACTGGAAAAGATCTGCTTCAGAGGTTTCAGATTTAATGAAACTCTTTCTTCAATCAATAATTAAAGAAGTACCAGAACTAATTGAAAATAAGGTTCAATTGAACTTTATTGGGGATATTCCTAAATTCTCAAAATCTCTAATATCTCAAATAAATTCTTCCATGAGAGATACTCAAGTAAGCAACCCAAACCTTATCCTTAATGTTGCTATTAGCTATGGAGGAAGATGGGATATTCTGAATGCTGTAAAGGGATTAAAAGATCAAAAAATTAATATTAATAAAATAACTGAAGATGAATTCTCTAATCTTTTATCAACTTCTAATTTTCCGGACCCAGATTTGTTGATAAGAACTGGAAATGAAATTCGTATAAGCAATTTCTTTCTATGGCAAATATCATACTCTGAACTTTATTTTTCAAAACTTCTGTGGCCTGACTTCAAATTATCCAATTTTAAATCTGTATTAAAAAAATTCTATACAAGAGATAGAAGATTTGGAAAGCAATAAAATGATTAGATGGATATCAGGTATAGCTTTAGGATTCCTTTTTCTTACTTATATACTTTTATCCTCTTCCTTATTGTTTAACCTGGGATTGATTATTATTTTAAGTATTTCAGTATATGAGCTTATTAAGTTGAGAGTTTTATCTCTTCAATATCTTCTATCCTATTTCTTCTTAGGAACCGCAATCTTATGTTTATATTTTTATCAGTTGGAACGATCCTTAATCTTGGTAGCTGTTCTAATTTCCGTTATTACTGACGCATTTGCATTCTTTATAGGAAAGGCTTTTGGCAGAAAAAAAATATTTCCTAATATTAGTCCCAATAAAACTCTAGAAGGAACGGTTGGAGGAGTAGCTGTATCTGTGGTGATCAATTCTTTACTGATAATTCTAATTTTTCAAAACTTTCTGATGGGTTTTGAATTTTTTACGCTTATTTTTGTTTTCTTTATCTCATCAGTGGCATCAGTTTTTGGAGACCTTTTAATAAGCTCTATAAAAAGACAAGCTAATTTAAAAGATACAGGGAGTCTTATACCTGGTCATGGAGGATTATTGGATCGGATTGATAGTCATATTTTAAGTATCCCAGTATTTTTTGCTTTATTAGAGGCCTTTAAATGAAAAAAGTACTTGTTTTGGGATCAACTGGATCTATTGGAAAAACTACGCTTGAAGTGCTGGATCTACATAAAGAGAATTTTGAGTGTATTGGCTTGAGTGCAAATAAAAACTTCCAAGCTTTGTATGACCAGGCAAGCAAATATTCAGTAAAAAATATTTGTATACAAGAAGATTCTTCCTCAGAAACTGATCTTAAAAAGAACTCTAATATAAGGCTTTATAGGGGGTCTGATGGACAAAATGAAATGATAAGAGAGATAAATGCAGATATCATCATTATTGGGATCTCTGGATCAATTGGCCTTGAAGCAACTCATGAGGCTATAAAAACTGGTAAAAGAGTACTTATTGCTAATAAAGAACCATTGGTAATGTGTGGAGATTTCTTATTGAATGAGGCAAAAAAATATAAGTCAGAAATAATACCTCTCGACTCTGAACATTCAGCTATTTTTCAATGTCTTCAAGGTTCTTCTAAAGATGACATAAATAAAATCATATTATGTTGTTCAGGAGGCCCGTTTTGGGATAAAAAAATTGAATCTTTTGAAAAGATAACTGTCGAAGATGCATTGAATCATCCCATTTGGAAGATGGGGAAAAAAATATCAGTTGATTCTTCAACTTTAATGAATAAGTCTTTAGAAATCATAGAGGCATCGGTTTTATTTGGGGTTGACTCAAACAAAATAGATGTTGTCATTCATCCTCAGCATGTTGTCCATTCTATGGTTGAGTTCAAAGATGGCTCAGTCATATCTAATTTATCAACACCCGACATGAAAGCTTCAATAGCTTTTGGCTTAGGATTTCCTAAGAGGCTTGAGTCTGGAGTCGAAAAATTATCTTTTTCTGATCTTTCTTTAAATTTTTTTGAACCTGATCGTAAAAAGTTTCCTTCTTTAGATTTTGCAAAAGAAGCTCTTCATTTAGGAGGGAACTTCCCTTTAATTCTAAATTCATTCAATGAAGTTGCAGTTGATCTCTTTTTGAAAGAAAAAATAAATTTTTTAGATATCTTTAAATTAATCAGTCATGCTTTTGATGCTGGAGATAATGTAGATATAAATGCAAAATTTGATACTATCGACGAAATCTTGCATCTAGAGGGTTTATCTAAAAAACAGGCTAAAGTTTTTGCAGAGAGATATACTTTCTAACTATGACAGCTGTTCTAACTTATTTAATATCATTTGTTGTTCTGATTTCAGTGATAACCATCATTCATGAATCCGGTCACTTTTTTGCTGCAAGAATTTGTAAAGTTAAAGTTTTAGATTTCTCAATAGGTATGGGGCCATCAATCTTTCAAAAAAAGGACAAGCATCAAACAAATTACAATTTAAGAATTTTACCTATTGGAGGATTTGTTCAAATGCTGGGAGAGGGCGAAGACTCCTCAGAGAGAGATTCCTTTCAATCAAAACCATATTATCAGCGATTATTCATAGTTCTTGCTGGTCCCATGGCTAATTTTATTTTAGCCTTCATAATTTTTGTTGGTTTGAACCTTTATGGAATTCAAGAAATCTCCTCCGATATTGGGCAAGTAAAAAAAGATAGCCCAGCTTACAACGCAGGAATAAAGACAGGAACCAGAATAATAAGTATTGACGATTCTGATGTTGACACAAGAATGGAAGTTCAATCTGCTTTGTTAAGAAGGTTGGGAGAAACTGGGATAATTAACATTGAAACTTCAGATTCTCAAGGCACTACTTCATCTCATCAGATATACATTTCTGATTGGCTTATAGGGCAAGAGCCAAATGATTTAATGAAAGATTTAGGAATGTATTTACCCTCAGAAATAATCATTGCGCAATTAACCGAAAATGGACCAGCTGCAAATTCTGGATTGAAGATAGGCGACAAAATTAATGCAATTGATTTCAATGAAATACAATCTTGGGAGGATCTTAAATTTTTTATCAATTCATCTGAAGGAAAAGAAATATTGGTAAGTATTTCAAGAAATAATTCCAACTTCGATTATGTTGTTCAGCCAAAATTAAACCAAAGTCCTGAAGCTCAATGGTTAATCGGAATCGCAGCAAATTTGAAAATTCTTCCCTCTTCAATAATGAAAAAACGGTATGGTTTTTTTGAAGGTTCAATTAAAGCCTTAAAAGATACATATTCCAAATCATCAGAATCATTAATTTTTTTAAAAAAGATGATTCAAGGATTAATTTCACCTCGAAATCTCGGAGGACCAGTTATGATAGGCCAATACGCTGGTGATTCAATTAAATATGGAGGTTTGTTTTCTTTCTTAATGCTGATGGCTCTGATCAGCATTGGATTAGGTATTATTAATTTATTGCCTATCCCCGTTCTTGATGGAGGCCAAGCCGTCATGATGACTTTAGAAAAAATAAAAGGTTCACCCCTTTCAGAAAACTTTGTAGGAATAACACATAGGTTAGGTATTGCATTTATTGTATGCCTTATGATCTTTACCTTTTTTAATGACCTTTCAAGAATTTTTTGATGAGCAAATTACTCCCTTTTTTCTTATTTTTATACTCTATTAGTATTTTTGCAGATTCTTGGGTTATTGAAGATATAAGAGTTACAGGCCTCCAAAGAGTTTCTGCGGGATCGGTATTTGCCTCAATGCCAGTATCCGTGGGTGACGAAGTAGATCAAAGAGAAATTCAATTTATTGCAAAGTCAATTTTTAATACCGGTAAATTTGACGACATAGAAATTGGCAGGGATGGAGGAGCCTTATTAATAAACTTGGTTGAAAGGCCTTCCATAGCATCTATAGATATTCAAGGTAACAAGGCAATAAAGACAGATGCATTACTTGATGGACTGAGAAACTCTGATCTTTATGAGGGCCAACTTTATAGAAGATCAATAGTAGAAGGGTTAAGTGTAGAACTGGAAAGACAATACGTCGCTCAGGGCAGATACGGAGCAAAAGTTAAGGTAGAAAGTAATAATTTACCAAGAAATAGAGTTGCGATCTTAATCGAAGTCGATGAAGGTGAGGTCGCTCAAATAAAAGACATAAATATTGTCGGTAATCAAACATTTACGGATGAAGAACTTTTGAGGGGCTTTGAGCTGAGTAAGGGAAATTGGCTATCCTTTATTACAAACGATAATAAATATGCGCAGGAAAAGTTGAGAGGAGATCTAGAATCACTAGAATCCTTCTACAAAAATCGTGGATACGTAAAATTCTCTATCGACTCTAGAGTTGTGAGCGTTTCTTCAGACAAAAAGTCTGTTTTTATAACCATAGGCGTAAGAGAAGGAGGAGTTTTTAAAGTTAAAGAGACTAAATTAGCAGGCGACCTTCCTTTATCAAAAGATAACCTAAGAAACTTAATTTTTGTTAAACCAGATACAGTATTTTCTCAAGAACTAGTAACTGCATCGGAAGAATTTATTACAAATACTCTTGGGAATGAAGGTTACGCTTTCGCAGAAGTTTCCGGAGTGCCTGAAATCTTAGAAGATGAGCAATTGGTAAATCTTACTTTTTTTGTGGAGCCAGGCCAAAGGACATATGTAAGAAGGATTGAATTTATTGGAAACGAAAGGACCTATGATGTTGTCCTCAGGAGAGAGATGAGACAAATGGAGGGAGCATGGGCTTCTAACGCATTGATTGAAAATTCAAAACTTCGTCTAGAAAGATTAGGTTTTTTTAAACAAGTTGAGGTTGAAACTAAGCCAGTACCTGGCATAAGTGATCAAGTGGACATTGAATACACAGTAGAGGAAGAATTCTCTGGTTCAATTGGAGGATCAATTGGCTATGGAGCATGGGGACTTACTTTAGGTGCAAATTATTCCGAGAATAACGCTTTTGGAACAGGCAACAGATTGGTATTAGGAATAAATAAAAATGCTTGGCAAACAAGTTACAACTTTAATTTTTTTGATCCTTATTACACGATAGATGCAGTAAGTCTTGGCTACAATGCATTTTATAGATCATCAGATTTTGGTTCATATAACCTTGCATCTTACTCGACAGACTCTTATGGATTAGGAGCACAATTTGGTTTTCCTATAAGTGAAATTGAAAGATTAAATCTCAATATATCCTACGATAATACTAAGCTAGATGCAGGTAATTTTTCTTCTTTGCAATTGAATGATTTTGTTAATCAGGAAGGAGATAAATTTGAGACTTATAAATTAACTACTACATGGTCTAGAGTAACTTTAAATAGGGGTATTTTCCCTACCGCAGGCCAATCGCATGCTGTAAGTATCCAAACCTCCCTTCCAGGTAGCAGCTTAAGCTATGGAAAACTAATTTACAGAATGAAATATTATGCTCCTATGGGAAATGATTGGGTTTTTTCATTCAGAAATCAGATTGGAATTCTGGCAGCATATGGGGATACTTCAACGCCACCATTTTTTGAACATTTCTATGCCGGTGGCATGAACTCGGTCCGTGGATTTAGAGCAAATACCTTAGGTCCTAGATCTGAGGCTAGTGAATATGTCATTGATTCAAATGGTCAGGTCGTAACTGATTCTGACGGAAATCCTGTACCAAATCCTTATTACTTTTACGAAAGAAGACCTATTGGTGGACAATATTCTCTCGAGGGTGGGATAGACTGGATATTCCCGCTACCTATTAGTCAAGATACTCGGTCGGTTAGAAGCTCCGTTTTCTTTGATTATGGAAATGTTTTCAGTGATGGTTGTAAAGCCTACGAAAGAAATTGCTTTAAATTCGACACGAAAAATCTTAGATATTCCGTTGGTTTAGCAGTAACTTGGATTACACAACTAGGCCCTTTATCATTTGCGATTTCTCAAGTATTTAATAGGGATCCATTGGAAGAAGTAGAGCAGTTTCAATTTGAAATTGGTACGCAATTCTAAAATATTTATTGGATAATTTGCCCTGCTATCATGTAAACTTGCCTCAAATTTAGAAAATTAATACATAAGGCATATTATGAAAAAAATTACTTCCGCTTTAATCTTAGCCGCTCAAATATTTTTAGGTGGTTCTTTACTAGCGAATACTGATGGAATGGCTGTTATAGATTATCAAGCAATCTTTTTTGGAACTGATGCAGCAAGACAGGCATTTGAAGAGCTTCAAGAGTCTGATGAATACAAAGAAATCACGGATGATATTGCCTTAAAAGATGGAGAAAGAAAGGACACAGCAGATAAGCTTGAAAAAGATGGGCCCACAATGTCAGAATCTGAAAAAGCTGATCTTTATAAAAAGATTCAATCGCTAACCCAAGATTTGCAGTTTTTAGCTCAAAAGAGAGGAGCACTCGAGCAAGAATTAGGTCAAAAATTACAAGCCGAGCAAGCGGAAACAGTTCAAAAAGTCGTCAATGAACTTATTATTGCCAAAAAAATCAAGCTATTATTCAGGAGAGAGGCTTTAGCAGCATTTGAGGGAACTAATCCGCTGATAAACATTACTCCTGAAGTAATAGAGCTGATAAATCAAGAAAGCGAAGAATAAGATTAAATTTTGTCCTCAAAGCCCTATAAGCTTAGTTACATAGCAAAATATATCGGCGCTTCATTAGATGGAGATGATATTGAGATATCGTCCATGAAATCTCTGGCTTCAGCATCTGAAAATGATATTTCATTTTTTTACAACAATAAGTTCAAAGAAGACCTTTTAAAAACCAATGCAGGTGCTGTTATTACAGATACTGCGAACTCAAAATACTTTAAAGGAAATAAATTAATAATAGATAATGTTCATCTTGCTTATGCTAAAGCAACTGACTTATTTACTGAATCAACTTTTTTATCTGAAAAAAAAGATTTATCCAAGGAAGCATTTATCAATAAAGATGCTTTAATTTCAGACGATGTTTATGTTGGATCTGGTTGCGTGATAGAAAAAAACGTCGAAATAGGAAAGGGTTCTATTTTATTACCTAATGTAACTATACTTTCTAATGTTTCAATTGGTGAGAATTGTATAATCCATTCAGGTACTGTAATCGGCTCAGATGGACTTGGTTTTGCTAAGGACGAAAATGATAAATGGAGAAAAATAAACCATTTGGGAAAAGTGATGATAAGTAATGATGTTGAGATAGGATCTAATTGTACTATTGATAGAGGTACTCTTGACGACACAATCATAGGCGAAAATGTGAAGTTAGATGATCAAGTTCATATTGCGCATAATTGCAAAATCGGAAAATCAACAATAATGGGAGCAAATGCAACAATTGGAGGAAGCACAATCATTGGAGAAAACTGCATGATAGGTGGACTTTGTGGAGTAGCTGACAATTTAGTTATAGCAGATGGAGTTACAGTGTCTCCAGTTTCATTCATATTTAAATCAATCAATAAAGCGGGTAAATACTCAGGTTCAGCACCGCTGATGCCAAGGGGAGAATGGTTGAAAGCTTCAGCAACTTATAAAAAATTATCAAAAAAAGATTAATGATTGAAAAGCAAGATATAAAAAGATATTTACCTCATAGAGAACCTTTCTTATTTGTTGATGGCGTGACAGAAATAATTGAAGATGAATATATAAAAGGTTTCAAAGAGGTTAAAGAAGAGGAGTATTATTTTAAAGGTCATTTTCCTGATAACCCTATTCTTCCCGGAGTAATAATTATTGAGGCGTTAGCTCAAGTATCAGGAATTTTAGGTTTTGTTACCATGAATAAGACCCCTGAAGAGGGTTCAATTTACTACTTTGTTGGAGCTGATAATGTACGTTTTAGATCTCCAGTTGTACCACCAAGTTTATTAACATTAGAATCTAAGAAAATTCAGGATAGGCGCGGCATATGGAAGTTTGACTGCAAAGCCTCATTGGAAGAGAATTTAGTTTGTTCCGCTACAATTTTATGTGCAGACAGACCAAAATGATTCATGAAACTGCAATAATAGATCCGTCAGCAAAAATCGCTATAAATGTCTCAATTGGTGCGTATTCCTCTATTGGTAAAGATGTAGAGATTGGTTCAGGAACTATAATTGAATCGAATGTAGTCATTCATAAAAACTCAAAGCTAGGAAAAGATAATCATATATATTCTTTTGCAAGCATAGGAGGAGATCCTCAAGATTTGAAATATGAGGATGAAGAAACTTTTCTCAAGATTGGTAATAACAACCAAATACGAGAGGGAGTTACTATGAATAGAGGGACTGCCCAAGAGAAAGGTGTAACAACAATTGGAAATAATAATCTGTTTATGGCTTATTCTCATGTAGCTCACGATTGCACTTTAAATGATGATATCGTTTTAGTTAATAATGTGGCTTTAGCGGGAGTTGTAAATATTGCAAAAGGTGCAAGGTTAGGCGGTTATACTTTAGTTCATCAATTTTGCAATATAGGTCCATATAGTTTTTGTGCCATGGGATCTGCAGTTTCAAAAGATATCCCTGCCTTTGTAAGAGTTAGTGGAAATCCTGCCATACCAAGAGGACTGAATATAATTGGAATCCAAAGATTAGATCTTGATAAAGGCCAGTCATCACTGCTAAAAAAATTCTATAAGCTTGTATATTTAAGAAAACTTAAACTCGATCAAGCCATCTCAGAGATTGAAAAAGAAGTATCCAATTTTGATGAAGGAAAACTTTTTCTTGATTCAATCCAAAGTTCTGATCGAGGAATTGTTCGCTAATGCCATTGAAAGTGGGGCTATGTGCCACTGAGTCGTCTGGAGATATTCTCGGTTCAGACTTAATTAGAAACCTTAAATCTAAAGATCCAAATATAGAGTTTTTTGGCCTTGGTGGCTCTAAAATGCGAAAAGAGGGTTTCAACTCATTTGATTCAAATGAAGAATTTCAAGTAATGGGATTGATTGATCCAATATTTAGAATCAATAGAATTCTTAAAAAAAGAGACGAACTAATTGATCACCTAATAGATAAAAATATAGATATTTTTATAGGAATCGATAGCCCATCATTAAATTTAGGAATTTCACGAATTTTAAAAAAAAAGTCCAATGTCAAAACAGTACAGTATGTTTGTCCTCAGGTTTGGGCGTGGAGACCAAACAGAGCAAAAAAATTTAATGATTTTTTAGATCTTGTTTTAAATTTATTCCCTTTTGAAAAAAGTTTTCTTCAAAATTTCAGCGTTAATTCAGTTTTTGTAGGTCACCCTAAAGCATCTCGCATTTCAACTAATATTGATAAATTAAAATATAAATTGGAATTAGACTTAGATCCTAATCTAAAAACACTTTCTTTTTTACCTGGGAGCAGAAAATCTGAAATCAAAGCTCATTTGCCCATGATGATTCAAACGATTAATTCTCTATGCAATAAGGGAGATTATCAATTTTTGATTCCCTTAAGAGATGAAAACGAAATTTCGAGCAATTTAGGTAATTTAAAATCAAAAACTTACAAAATATTCATCGATAAGACAGATTCAGTTCTTGCTGCGACTGACATCGCAGTTAGTGTGTCTGGCACAGCTACTCTTGAGTGTCTTTTAAATCAGGTTCCTCCAGTAGTTTGTTACAAAACAAATTTTTTTAATAACTTTCTTTTGAATCAATTTTTAAAAACAAAATACATTTCACTCCCGAATATTCTTGCAGAGGAGAAATTAATCCCAGAATTGAGACAAGGCTTTGTAAATGTCGATCAAATAGAAAAAGAGCTGCTTAATTTGAGTGAGGCCACAAACTTAGAACGGATAAAAATGAAATTCCATAAGATTCATAATTCTTTGAAAGTAAATCAAGAAGATAAATTTAACTGTCTTTTTGATTTAGTATGATTCTTGGAGTAGATGAAGTTGGAAGAGGATCCATTGCCGGTCCGGTAGTGTCTGCGGCGGTTATTTTAGGAGAAAATAAAATCTCTGGGCTTAAGGACTCTAAAGATCTTTCAGAAAAAAAACGTATAGAATATTCTAACCAAATTAAGAAACTATCTCTTGAGTGGTCTATTGGCTTATCTTCTGCTGAGGAAATAGATAAATACAATATCCGGGAAGCTACTAAGCTTTCAATGATAAGGGCAATAAATAAAGTAAAAAAACCTTTCTCAAAAATAATTATTGATGGAAATGATAATTTCTTTAATGATAAATCTATAGAATTTATAATCAAAGCTGATACTAAAATTAGGGAAGTAATGGCCGCTTCTATAATTGCAAAAGTCTATAGAGATGAATACATGAGAGAACTAGAAAATAAATTTAAAGGCTATTTTTTTGATAAACACAAAGGTTACTCAACCAAACTTCATAAGAGTATGATTAAGAAATATGGAGTCACAAATATTCATAGAAAATCCTTCAAGCCAGTTAAGCAATTTCTAAATGAATAAATTTACACACTTAAATATACATTCTCAATATTCAATCTCTGACGGCTTAGTGAGATTAGATGAGCTTTCGAGCAAAGCAAAAGATTTAAATTTTGAATCTATTGCAATAACAGATGATTCAAATTTATTTGGATTTGTAAAATTTTATAAAGAAATGCGCGACAAAGGCATTAAGCCAATTTGTGGGGTAAATTTTAATTCAGTGAAAGACATTTACGATAATTCTGAGTCTGGCAAATTAACTCTTTATGCAAAAAATTTTGAAGGTTATAGAAACCTAACAAAGTTAGTTTCACAATCCCATATAGAAGGAAGAATTAGATCGATACCTCATCTTAAGTTGGAGTGGCTTAAAGATTTAAATGAAGGATTAATTTTATTATCAGGAGACATGGAAGGGCACATCGCTGATGCAATTCTAAAAAATAATTTTGAGCTAGCCGAAGCAAGAATAGATTTTTTTAAAAAAATATTTAATGAGAATTTCTTTATTGAGATTTCAAGGCTAGGAAGGGAAAGGGAAGAAGATTATATAAATATTGTCTCAACTATGGCGGCTAAGGCAAAAATACCTCTTGTAGCAACCAATCAGGTTAGATTCATGGAAGAAGAAGAATTTGAAGCTCATGAAACGAGAGTATGTATTCAAAATGGAAATGTTCTAAGCGATCCTGCAAGAAAAAAGAATTACTTATCAACTCAGTATTTCAAATCAACAGATGAAATGTTTGAGTTGTTTGAGGATATACCAGAAGCTTTAGAAAATTCTTATTTGATTTCACAAAAATGCAACCTTGAAATAGAGCTAGGCAAATATATTCTTCCTGACTTTGAAACACCTAATGGTGAAACAGAAGATGATTACTTAAAAAAAATATCTATCGAGGGCCTGCATAAAATTTTTGGTGATGAAGTTAAGGAAAATTATTTTTCAAGGCTAGATTTTGAATTAAGTGTAATTCAAAAAATGGGATATTCAGGTTATTTTTTAATTGTTGCAGATTTTGTTAACTGGGCTAAAGAGAATGATGTACCTGTTGGTCCAGGAAGGGGATCCGGAGCTGGATCATTAGTTGCATATGCAATAGGTATAACAGGATTAGATCCAATCAAATATGATCTTTTGTTTGAAAGATTTCTGAACCCAGACCGAATTAGTAATCCAGATTTTGATATTGATTTTTGTAAGGATGGTAGGGAAAAAGTAATTGAATACGTCACAAATAAATACGGTCAAGATTCTGTTGCTCAAATAAGCACCCTAGGCACTATGGCTGCTAGAGCAGTTGTAAGAGATGTGGCAAGAGCTCAAGGAAAATCCTATAGCCTTGCAGATCGTATAGCTAAATTAATCCCTTTTCATCCTGATATGACATTAAAAACTGCATTGCAAAATAAAGAATTAAAACAAGCAATCAAAAATGATGAAGATGCAGAAGAAATCATTGAGATGTCACAGAAACTTGAGGGTTTATCAAGGAATGTGGGAAAGCATGCAGCTGGGGTAGTTATGGCTCCATCAAAAATAACTGATTTTTCCGCTCTCTATTTAGATGAGGAAACCGGTGCAGTATCGACTCAATACGATATGAAAGATATTGAACTTGTTGGATTGCAAAAATTTGATTTCTTAGGCCTAAAAACTTTAACAATAATGAAAAACGCCCTGAAGCTAATTAATCAGAATAGGAAGACTTTAAAACTTGAAACAATTAATTTAGATGACCTTCCTCTTGATGATTCAAAGACTTACCAGCTACTCCAAAAAGGCTTAACAACTGCTGTTTTTCAGCTGGAATCACGAGGAATAAAAGAGTACATAGTAAAGCTAAAACCGAATAACTTTGAAGATATTATTACCTTAATTGCCCTCTACAGGCCTGGTCCGCTGGAAATGAATATGGTTGATACATATATTGAAAGAAAACATGGAAGAGAAGAATTTTCATACGGAGACGAATCAGTTGAAAAAATACTCGATAAAACTCACGGAGTGATTGTTTATCAAGAACAAGTTATGCAGTTGGCTCAAGAATTCTCCGGTTTTTCGCTTGCTGAAGCGGATATTCTTAGAAGAGCGATGGGAAAGAAAATAGCTTCAGAAATGGAAGAACAAAAAGAACCTTTCATAAAGGGCGCAATTGAAAAAGGAAAAAATAAAAGATTTGCAGAAGGATTATTTGATCAAATTGAAAAATTTGCTGGCTATGGTTTTAATAGGTCTCATTCTGCAGCTTACGCCTTTATTTCTTATCAAACAGCATGGTTAAAAGCCCATTATCCAGCAGAGTTTATGTCTGCTGTTTTAAGTTCAGAAATGGACGATACTGATAAGATTCAGATGCTTCTTGATGACTGTAAGCTTTTGGGACTAAAAGTTTTGCCACCCGATATTAATTCAAGTTTTTATGAGTTTAGAAATATTGATAATGAAACACTTATGTATGGATTAGGAGCAATAAAGGGAGTAGGTAAGTCAGCTATCGAAAGTATAATTGATAACAGAAACTCAAAAGGAAACTTCGAGACACTCTCAGATTTTTCTAGTCGTATTGATACAGAAAAAGTAGGAAAAAGAGCTCTTGAACCGCTGATTGCTTCTGGCTCAATGGATTCATTTCAATCCAGCAGGGAAGAGATGTTTGTGAATATTGAATCTGCTTTGAAGTTTGCCAGACAGGTGTCTGAAGAGAAAAAAAGCGGTATCGATGATTTATTCGGGAATGTTGAACTACCAAATGTTATTCAAATCACAAAAGCAAAATCTATAGAGTTTGATAAATCACTGGGTGAGCTAAACTCTTTAGGATTTTATCTTTCATGTCATCCAATGGATGAATATAAATGGGAAATTGAGGAGATTTGCCCTAACAGGATTTCTAGTCTCAATGAGGATAAGAATATCCAAAGATGTGCTGGTGTTATAACTACCAAAAGGACAATTCAAGGCAGGAGAGGTCCGGTAACCTTTGCAACATTAGATGATGGAACCGAAAAAATAGAGATTATTCTGGGTTCTGATGTAATGCAATCAATGCAGGTTGAATTGAATAACAAAGATATTTTTATTGTAGACGGCAAAGTTACTGTAGATAATTCTCGAGAAGTTTTGTACGGATTAGCAAAAAAAATTGAGATTACTAATATTAATACTCTTGAAAACTTAAGAATCAGAATGGTAGAAAAATTAAGAATATCCTTGATCGAATCAAAAAAGTCCAACATTGAAAGCTTCAAGAGACTCCTCGATGACCTTAACACAGAATCTTCTATAGGTTGTCCTGTTGAGCTGAAATATACTTCAAAAAAATCTGAAGCAGAAATAGAATTCGATGACGATAGAAGAATACTGCTGACCAACAACACCATGAAAGCTCTTCTAAATACATATGGAAGAGATAATTTAGAACTTATGTATCATAGAAGGTAATGTCTTATTCTTTTTTAGATTTTGAAAAACCAATCAGCCTTTTAGAAAAAAAGATTGAGGATCTGCGCTCGAGCCAGGACCAACCTGATGTTATTCAAAGTCAAATTGACTCTCTTAACAAAGAAATTATTAAAATAACTAATGATCTTTACTCAAATCTTTCAATATGGCAAAAAGTTCAAGTTGCGAGACATCCACACAGACCTCATTTTAGCGATTATATAGAAAAGATTTTTGATAATTTTGATGAACATCATGGCGATAGAAATTTTGGTGATGATAGAGCAATAATTGGAGGGACCGCTTTTTTCAAAGGAAAACCTGTGATGCTTATCGGCCATGAAAAAGGCAAGGATACGAAAGATAAGATAGTAAGAAATTTTGGCATGTCACAACCTGAAGGTTATAGAAAAGCAGCTAGGTTAATGAAGCTTGCAGAAGATTTTTCTATGCCTGTCATAACATTTATCGATACTCCTGGGGCTTATCCTGGCATTGAAAGTGAGGAAAGAGGAAACTCACAGGCTATAGCATACAACCTAAGTGTTATGTCTAAACTTAAAACACCCATCATTGTAATTATTACCGGAGAAGGTGGTTCTGGTGGAGCTTTGGCAATTGGAGTGGGAGATAACATATCCATGTTAGAGTACTCTATTTATTCTGTGGCTTCTCCAGAAGCTTGTGCGTCAATCGTTTGGAGAGATTCCTCAAAAGCCGAGGATGCTGCCAAAGCAATGAAACTAGATGCTTCTAATCTTTTAGAATTAAGTTTGATAGATAAAATCATCGTTGAGCCCTTAGGCGGTGCTCACAGAGATATTCAAAAAATGAGTTCTGTGCTAACAGAACACATTTCTGAGCAGCTCAATAAATGTTCTTCCCTCAACATTTCGGATCTTCTTAATGAAAGACACAAGAAAATTATGAGCTACGGAGCCATTGAGTAAGTGAACGAAATTTATGAGTCTTTCTCAGGTTATTTAACCGAAGATTCAAAAAAATTCTTAGTTGCTTTCAGTGGAGGATTAGATTCAACAGTTCTCCTTTATGCTCTTAAGCAAGTTCTAATTAAAGAAAACTTAAATAAAGATATTCTTGCTATACATGTAGATCATAAACAGAACAAGAATTCAAAAAACTGGATCGAACACTGCAAGAAATTTTGTGAAGCCATAGAGGTTTCTTTCGCTTGCTCTAAAATCAAATCAAACAAAAAAGCACTGTCAGAAAATAATTTAAGGAATCTTAGATATGAGATATTTTCCGAATATGTAGATAAAGATTCAACTATTTTCCTTGCTCATCACCTAGATGATCAAATTGAAACTTTTTTCTTTAGAATTTTTCGCGGAACGGGAATGGATGGCATAGTTGGTATTCCAGAAGAAAGAGCTCTTAACGAGGGAAGAATAGTCAGACCTTTTCTAAGTTTGTCTAAAGAGCTTCTTCTATCATATGCAAAAAAACATGAACTTGATTTTATAAGCGATCCATCAAATAAAGATACAAGTTTTGATAGAAATTACATAAGGAAAAATATCATTCCAAGAATTAAGAATCGTTGGCCAAATTATGAAAAAAAAGTTCAATCTTTTATCGATATTCAAAAGGAATATTTAGGTTTAGCTGAAACATCCCATGATTTTAGTGAGGCTGAGCTTTCTAAAAATACTCTTAATCTCAGAAAGCTGATTGATGAAAAAGATAGTCAAAAAAAAATCATCCTCAGAAAATGGATAAAATTAAACGGTTTAAATTCACCAAATCAAAAAGTATTAGATAATTTAATTAGTATTTTCATAAAATCTTCAAAGAATAATTCCTACTTTCGCTGGGGGACTAAAAAGAAAAAGGGATCTGTTTCAATAAAAAAAACAAAAGAATGTTTAGTTGTCTCTGAATTTAATTAATTCAGGGCGTTTAATACGGAGATGATAGACGCAACAAGCGTATTGGCATGAATACCAGCCCCCCAAGATAGATTTTTTTTATCTTTTTGTACTTCTATATAGGCAACTGCCTGAGCATCTGCCCCAGATGAGATTGCGTGTTGATGATAATCAGAAATTGAAAAGGATGATTTATTGTAGCTATTAAATGCATTCATAAATGCATCTATAGGCCCATTTCCTTCACCTTTTATGTCAAATTCATTACCTTCCTTAGACAGAGTAACTTCAATATTATCTTTTTGCATTCCTTTACTATCAGGACCTGAAGAAATTTTATGAGAAACATATTTGTACTTATTTCCTTCCAAATAAGTTTCCCTAAATTTAGACCAAATGTCTCCACTTTCTAATTCTTTTCCAGTTTCGTCAGTAACTTGTTGAATAACCTGACTAAAATCAATTTGAAGCCTTCTAGGCATTGATAGTCCATGGTCTTTTTCTAGAATATACGCAATCCCACCTTTACCTGACTGGCTATTTATCCTAATCACAGCTTCATAAGTTCTTCCTAAATCTTCAGGATCTATTGGAAGATACGGAACCTTCCAAAGTGGATCGTTGGATTCTCTCATTGAATCAAAACCTTTTTTGATTGCATCTTGATGTGATCCAGAAAACGCAGTGAAAACCAGATCTCCAGCATAAGGATGCCTAGGATGGACAGGTAATTGATTACAATATTCAACTTCACGCATTACATGATTGATATTAGAAAAATCTAATTCTGGGTCTACGCCTTGTGTAAATTGATTTAAGGCAAGGGTTACTATATCCACGTTTCCAGTTCTCTCTCCATTGCCGAAAAGACAACCCTCGATTCTATCCGCCCCAGCCATCAATCCTAATTCGGCTGCAGCTACAGCAGTGCCCCTATCGTTATGTGGATGAAGACTCAATATTACACTTTCCCTGTTGTTTAAATTTCGTGACATCCACTCAATTTGATCTGCATATATATTAGGAGTAGACATCTCAACGGTAGCAGGAAGATTCATAATTGATTTATTATCTCTGGAAGGATTCCATATCTCATTAACCTCATTACAAACCTCAACAGCGTAACTTAATTCTGTTCCGGTGAAGCTTTCCGGACTATATTGAAATATCCAATTAGTCTCACTATTTTTATCAGCTAATTCTTTAACTAAGGAGGCACCGTTCAAAGCAATTTTTTTTACCCCATCTTTACTTTCTCTAAATACTACCTCGCGTTGAAGGGTAGAAGTGGAATTGTAAACATGAATGCAGACTTTTTTTGCTCCCTTTACAGCTCTGAAAGTATCCTCAATTAAATGATCTCTGGCCTGTGTTAAGACCTGTATAGTGACATCATCAGGAATTAAATCCTTTTCAATTAAGTCTCTGACAAAATCAAAATCAGTTTTTGAAGCAGATGGAAATCCAACTTCAATTTCTTTAAATCCAGTCTCTAATAATAATTGAAAAAATCTATGCTTTTTTTCAGACCCCATAGGTTCAATCAAAGCTTGATTGCCATCTCTTAAGTCGACACTACACCAAATAGGTTTTTTAGAAATTATATTTCCAGGCCATTTACGATCGCGTAGGTCAATACTTTCAAATGGTAAGTATTTTGAAGTATTTGTATTTGTAATTTTTTTCAATTAAATAACCGATAATTAAATTATTATACTATTCATAGCGAATGATTAATGAATAAAGAAATTTTAAACAAAATGGGCATCTCAACTTATGAATTGGTTGAGGATTTTATATTTGTAGATAACAAAGTAAAGGCAGTCGATAAAAGCGATGAAAATAATGGCAATAATAAATTTTTAAAGTCATTGGATTATTATTTAAATAATTTCACTCAAGATAACTTAAGTGCAATAGATTTCCTAAATTCAAAATCACTGAAGTTATCTGAATTATTGGAAAATTCTCTAAAGAGGAAAAAAGCTTTGAAAAATGAAAATTAATTTTAGACCTATGAAAAAAAATGATATCTACTATGTTCAGGGCATAGAATCACTAACAAATGAAACTCCTTGGTCTGAAAATAATTTTTATGATGCTCTAAGGTTTAGTAAAGCCGATGTGGTTATTATTGATGGCAAAGTTAACGGGTATGTCATCTACCAGTATGTGATGGATGAAATCCACCTTTTAAATATTTCTGTTGCACCACAATTTATTGGAAAAGCAATTGGTTATCAGTTGCTAAAAAGAATTGTGGACCAATCAAAATACACTTTTAAAAAAAGAATTTTTTTAGAGGTTAGAGAATCAAACGAAAGAGCTATTAAGTTTTATCGTCGAAATGGCTTTCAGGAAGCAGGAGTAAGAAAGAATTATTACAAATTAAATTTTGGTAGAGAAGATGGGTTAATTATGCAAAAAAATTTAAGCAAGCCTGTAATTATTCTTCTACTCGATAATGTCTTTAAGTTCTTCTTCAATCTCGCTAGGTTCCGTTTGAGGTGAATACCTTTTTATAACTTTCCCATCTCTATCAACTAAAAACTTTGTAAAGTTCCACTTAATGGCTTCGGTTAAAATTCCAGTTTTTTCCGATTTTAAATATTCATAAAGCGGATGAGTATTTGACCCATTTACCTCGATTTTTTTCATTACAGGAAAATTAACATCGTACTTCGTTTTACAAAAAGTTTGAATTTCCTCATCGGTACCTGGTTCTTGACCCATAAATTGATTGCAAGGAAAACCAATAACTTGCAAATCTTTTTCATATAAATCTTGAATTTGTTTAAGGCCTTTGTACTGCGGTGTAAGACCACATTTACTAGCAACATTTACTATCAAAATATACTTTCCTCTGTATTCTTCTAAGTTTTTTTCTGCTTCTTTTGAATTATAAAAATTTATCGAATAGATGTTTGGTTCCACTTTCCCCCCCTATATACTAAGCAAATGTTATTGGAGGGTAATTATTATGGAATATAGAAAATTAGGCAACACAGACATAGATGTGAGTGTTATTTGCTTGGGTACCATGACTTGGGGGCAGCAAAATACTGAAGAAGAAGGTTTTGAACAAATGGATTACTCTGTTGATCAAGGAGTAAACTTTTTTGATACTGCTGAGTTATATTCCATTCCGCCAATGGAAGATACTCAGGGAAGTACTGAGACAATAATTGGTAATTGGTTTGAAAAAAGAGGCAACAGAGAAAAAATTATCCTCGCAACTAAAGTTGCCGGAAGAAGCGGCATGAAATGGTTCCGAGGTGGTGAAACAAGACTTGATAGAGATAATATTACAAAGGCCATAGAAGGAAGCCTAAAAAGACTCAAAACTGACTACGTTGATCTTTATCAACTTCACTGGCCAGATAGACCAATAAATTTATTTGGTGGAGGCCTTTCTTATAAGCATTACAATTTAGAATCAGTAGCCATTGAGGAGACTTTAAAAGTATTGGGTGATTTAGTGAAAGAAGGAAAAATTAGGTACGTTGGCCTTTCCAACGAGACCCCATGGGGCCTGTCCGAATTTATTAAGGCTGCAGATATGCATGATTTACCTAAAGTTGTGAGTGTTCAAAATGCCTATAACTTGTTAAATAGAATTTACGAAAGTGGGATGTCCGAATTTCATCATAGATCTCATGTTGGTTTGTTGGCTTATTCACCTCTTGCACAGGGATACCTTACTGGGAAATACCTTGATGGTGCTAGACCTGCTGGAGCTAGGACCACGTTGTTTGAACGAGGCCAAAGATACGAAACGGAACAAGCAGAGGAAATAATAAGGAAGTATATAAATCTTGCTAATGAGTATTCAATGGATCCTGCTTTGATGGCAAATTCATTTGTTAATGATCAAGATTTTGTCACTTCAAATATTATTGGCGCTACAACTATGGAGCAGCTAAAGATTGCTGTTAGCAGTATTGATACGAAGCTTGATGAAGAATGTCTGAAGAAAATTGAAGAAATTCATTACGGATGTCCAAATCCTTGTCCATGAATGAAATCATCTGGGTAGAAGGAAAATTCGAAGACCTAAGCGTTCATCAACTTTATGACGTAATGAATCTTCGCCAAGAAGTATTTTTAATAGAGCAAAATACTTCATATTTGGATGCGGATAATGTTGATCAGGACTCGTTTCATTTGCTTGCCTACATTGGATCTGATCTTCAGGGCTACAGCCGTCTAGTACCGCCAGGAATAAAGTATAAAGACGCTTCAATAGGAAGAGTTGTCTTACACAAAAAATCTCGCGGCAGAGGGTTGAGTAAAATTTTGATGGATAAATCTATCCATACATGTCATGTTCTTTATCCTGACAAAGGCATTAGAATTTCTGCTCAACATCCCTTGGTAGATTTTTATCAAGGTTATGGATTCGAAACAGTTGGAAAAATTTATGATGAGGATGGGATTCCTCATATAGAAATGGTCCTAGCAAAATAATTGAATATTTCTTACCTCAATTTTGGATTCTTCCTTTCATTTATTCTAGGTATAGTTTTCCTAACTTTTGATTTTTTTGAAGATATTTCTTTTCCGTCTTCAAACTGGGCAATCAAAGTTGGGGATAAATCCGTTTCCATGGAAAGTTATTTAGCTCAGATCAGTCAACTTGATTTCAATAATGACGGGCAGATAGACAGCAAACTTAAAGAGTCAGTGATTGATCAACTTGTCATTGAGCAATTATTGATTATGAAGGCAATCGATGAGGATATTATCCAAAGTGATCCTCTATTGAAAAATAATCTAATTAATTACATGACAAACATCATTTCAGATCAGATAATCTTGAAAATTGATAATGATGATGTAGAGAAATATTACAAAGAAAATTTAGATAAATTTTCTCAAAATAATTTGTATTTAATAAAATCTGATAGTGAATTTATTAATTTGCCTAATGATTATCTAACAAAGCAGAAACTAAGAGACTATTTGGGAGCAGATGTAATTGGAAACATAGATGCTCTTAAGATCGGAAGTGAAATTAAATTTATCCAAGATGATCAACCATTTAGTGTTTCTCTTATAGATAAGAAAGAAGGGGAGCCCACTCCACTGAACTCAATATTTGACATAGTAAGTCAAGAGGCAATGAGGAGCGAAAGAGAAAAGTCTTTTAGAGAATACATAAATGAACTTAAAAAAAGTTATCCAGTTGAAATAAACCCTATCCTGTATAAGTAATGAGACTTCTGTCATTGTTTCTTTTACTGACAGCCTCTTTTTTGAGCTCACATGAGCTTCAAAAACTTAACTTGTCCTTAGACTTTCTTGAATCAAGCGAATTTAAGGAAATTGACATGGATATTAAAGTGCCTCGAAACATATACAGTCCATTTTTGAAAGAAGCTCTTAACAATGGCTTTAACCTTGATGCCTGTAACGAAGAAGATTTCGATCTAATTAATTCATCTTCGAGATACTTAACATTCAAGAAAAAAATTTCTTGCAATAATTTTTCTGGATCGCTTGAGGCAAGAAATTTTTTTTCTATATATCCAGATCAAACTATTTTGGTGAATATAAAAAAAGAGGGTAGCCTTCAAAATCAAACCTTTTTGAACAACTCTAAAAGTAAAATTGGTTTCAAAGAAGCTAATCGGAATTTTAGTTTTTTTTCATTAGGACTAAACCATTTTTTTGGGGGTTACGATCATATTGCGTTTGTTTCTCTTTTAGCCTTGCTAATCGTTGGAACAAAACAATTAATTTACCTGCTCTCAGGCTTTACCTTAGGTCACGCTATCAGCATCACGCTCTCCACCCTAGGCTTCATTTCTGTAAAAATATCAATCATTGAAATCCTTATCGGTTACTCAATATTTATATTAGCTTTCGAGTACTTAGCACTTAGACAAGTTAATAAAAATAGAATTATGAAGATAAACTTAGTATTTTGGATATCATTGCTCAGCGTTTCACTTGTCTTCTTACCAGAAATTATAGTTCTAACCATAGGTATAGCTTTGGTTGGATTTTCTTATCCTTATTTAATTGCAAAAAATTCACTTATTAGAATTTTTGCAACGGTATTTTTTGGACTAATACATGGTTTTGGATTTGCCTCAAACTTATCTAATTTTGATTCTCAATCACTAGTTTCATCTATTGTTTCCTTCAACTTTGGAATAGAGGCAGCTCAGATTTTATATGCTTTTTTTCTTCTCATGAGTCTTAAACTCATTGCAAAAACCAGGCTTGTAAGCAAACTATTCATAAAAGATTTTATCTCTTTGATTATTTTTTTCTTTTCTACCATATGGTTTATTGGAAGGTTACTTTTCTAGAAATGAATGATCAGCTAAGTTTGTTCAAATTCTTTAAATGTAATTGAATAGACTTAGACTCTTTAAGTGCCTGCTTATATTGACGTTTTCTCTCATTCACAAGTCTTTTAGGAGCGCTTGAAACAAATTTTTTGTTGCTTAAAATATTTTCAATATTGGCTAGATTTTTGGTTATTTTCTGTAATTTTTTCTCATTTCTTAATTTTTCTGATACTGGATCCACGTTTCCTTCAAAAGGTATATGAAATTTGAGATCGTGTGAAACAACTATGGCACAAGGTTTATTTGTCTCTAAAATCTTTAAATCTTTTATTCCAGCAAGTTTGTTTAAATGATCAGAGTTTTCAAGAATAAAATCCAGTGAAGTTTTATTGCCCGATACAAACATCTCTTCAAGTTTTGAAGATGCAATACCCATTTCTGCTTTCATGTTTCTTATCGACGATATTGAGTTTTTTAAATTTTCTATTTCTTTGTATTTTGATCCCGAAATCCTTTCTTTTTTTGGAAACGACTGATTTAACAAGAATGATTGTTTTTTACCGGAAGCAACCTGATTCCATATTTCTTCAGTAATAAAAGGGATAAAAGGGTGACAAAGTTTTAAGATTGACTCAAGAATATGAATCAAACCAGATATGATTCTATTTACTTCTCTTTTCTTAATATTATTCGAATCAAGTCGATTTTTTGAAAACTCGATGTACCAATCACAAAAATCATTCCATACAAATTCATATACACTTTGAGTAGCTAAATCAAATCTATAATTATCCATATGCGCATCCATAGAAACTATCGTGTTATTTAATTTCTCCATGATCCACTTATCTTCAGGTGTTTTTATAAATTGTTTAGTCTTTTTGAAATTACTTGGCTTATTTAAATCAATGAATCTGGAGGCAT
This sequence comes from uncultured SAR86 cluster bacterium, assembly GCA_902526045.1. Lineage (GTDB taxonomy): Bacteria > Pseudomonadota > Gammaproteobacteria > Magnimaribacterales > AG-339-G14 > CACNYO01. The sequence goes on from CABZJI010000001.1 coordinate 477,033, forward strand.
TCCATAGTTTGTTGCAAAAGTTTCTGTAACCCTCTACGCGCTTCATATCAAAATTAATATCTCTACTTCCAGAAGCAAGAGACAAAAAAGTAAATCTCAACGCATCAGTACCGTGCGCTTTTATTCCTTGAGGGTAATCTTTCTTTGTTTGTTTAACTATCTTCTGTTCGTCATCTGGATTTATAAGACCAGAAACTCTCTTAGAAATAAGACCTTCTAAATCTATTCCATCGATAATATCCAAGGGATCAAGAACATTTCCTTTTGACTTAGACATTTTTTGACCTTCACTATCTCTTATAAGCCCAGTAATGTAGATCTCTTTAAACGGTATCGCCTTGGTGAGATGCTTAGTCATCATTATCATCCGTGCGACCCAAAAAAAGATGATGTCGAAACCAGTCACTAACAGTGAGGTAGGGTGATATTTCTCTAATCTTCTAGTTTGTTGAGGCCATCCAAGGGTAGCAAAAGTCCACAAAGACGAGGAAAACCATGTATCCAGAACATCTTGATCTTGATCCAAAGATATTTTTTTATTTAAGTTAAATTTTTTTCTTATATCTTTCTCGTTTTCCCCGCAATATTCATTTCCATCTTGGTCATACCAGATTGGGATTTGATGGCCCCACCACAATTGCCTACTGATGCACCAATCTTGAAGCTCATTCATCCACGAGAAATAAGTTTTTTTCCAATTATCAGGAATAAAACTGATTGACTTTTTTTTGACTAAGTTCAAGGCTTCTTTACCTAAAATATCTGTACTTAAGTACCATTGATCTGTTAGATAAGGCTCTAGTATCGTATCGGATCTTTCAGCTCTTGGAATCGATAATTTATGCGGTTCAGTTTTATCTAGCATCTGGATATCTTTTAACGATTTAATAATTTCTCTTCTAGCATCAAAACGATCCAGGCCCGCGAAAGGAGCTGGAGTCTGTGCATTCAAAGTACCGTCAGGATTCAAAATATTTATGGGTTCTAGTCCATGTTTTATGCCAAGCTCATAATCATTAAAATCATGACCAGGAGTAATCTTTAAGCAACCTGTTGCAAAATCCTTATCAACGTACGGATCAGCAATGATGGGTATATATTTGTCGGTAAAAGGTATTTTTGCTTTTAAACCTATTAATTCTTTATACCTTTTATCTTTTGGATGAACAGCTATTGCCTGATCACCAAACATCGTTTCAGGTCGAGTTGTAGCTACAATAATAAAGCCATCTTCAACTTCGTATTTGATATGCCAGATGTTCCCATTTTCTTCCTTAGTTGTAACCTCTAAGTCAGATAGACCAGTCTCATTTTTGGGATCCCAATTGACTAACCTATTCTTCCTATAAATAAGTCCTTTTTCATAAAGTTCAATGAATACTTTTCTTACAATGTATGCATAACCTTCATCCATTGTGAAAGCTTCATTTTCCCAGTCTAGAGATGCGCCTAACCTTTTTAATTGACTTGTGATTGTATTTCCTGACTTGTTTTTCCACTTCCAGACTTCTTTGATAAATTTATCTCTTCCTAATTTACTTTTACTTTTACTTTCTAATTCAAGATTTCTTTCAACAACAATTTCTGTCGATATGCCAGCATGATCTGTGCCTGGTTGCCATAAAACATCGTATCCATTCATTCGTTTGTATCTACAAATCGAATCCATGATAGATGTTTGAAATCCATGCCCCATGTGAAGAACCCCGGTCACGTTTGGGGGCGGAAGCATGATAGAGAAAGCTTTGCTATTTTTCTTTAAGCTCGGTGAAAATAATTTAGTCTCTTCCCATCTTGAAGACCAAAAGCTCTCAATTTTTTTGGGCTGATATTTAGAGTCCATTATCCAATATAGTTTGGCTTAATCCCGTATTCTAAACAAACTTTAAAACTCTCTCTTGCAATCTTTTGATATTCACCACCATCTTCAATAACTAATTGATAAGAGGATTTAAAATCTTGAAAATTAGGAGGCAGCTTAGGATTCAAATTGATCAGATATGTACTTTTATCGCAACGATATTTTATTCCGGGGAATGAAATCAAAATTGGAGCATCAGGTGAATCTGGATCGTTACAGATTTTATGAGGAAGGAAAATATCTGAAATACTTTCCCATAGAAAATCATCTAATTTTTTTGCTTGATTTAGATCTTTACAATTTATGACAATATAATTTTTTTTTTCAGATTGAACATTTTTCCAATAAAGATCTTTTGTAAATTTACAGCAAAACTTTTCTCCCTCATCCAAGGAAGTTCCAGCCCTGTAGAATTCCATTAATTACGATTGAGACAATAAGTAGTTAGTTAGGAGCGGAACAGGTCTTCCTCTTGAGGCTTTAGCCTTACCAGAGCCATGAGCTGTTCCAGCCACATCAAGATGTGCCCATGGATATTTTTTAGTAAACCTTGATAAGAAACACGCTGCAGTAATTGATCCTGCTCGTCCACCAATGTTTGCTATATCAGCAAAATTACTGTCTAGGTCTCCTTGATATTCATCCCAAAGAGGCAATTGCCATGCTTTGTCCATTGAAGCATGACCAGCATCTATCAGTTTGTCGGCTAATTTCTGATTATTACTCATTAAACCAGACGCAACATGACCTAATGCAACTATCACTGCCCCAGTTAATGTAGCTATATCTATGACATTTTTAGGTTTAAATCTTTCTACATATGTAAGTGCATCGCAAAGAACTAACCGTCCTTCTGCATCCGTATTAAGTATCTCCACAGTTTGTCCAGACATAGTTTTCACTACATCTCCAGGTTTCGTTGCTTTACTGCCAGGCATATTCTCAGCAGAAGCTACTACTCCAATGATATTAGACTTTGGTTTTATCAAAGCAATAGCCTCCATGGTTCCCAGAACACTAGCAGCTCCACTCATGTCATACTTCATTTCATCCATCGCTGGGCTTGGCTTTAAACTTATCCCGCCGGTATCAAAAGTTATGCCTTTTCCAACAATAACTTCCGGCTGTTCAGTTCTTTTTGCTCCTTTGTATTCGATAATAATGAACTTAGATTCTTGTACACTTCCATTTCCAACAGATAGAAGGCAATGCATACCAAGCTTTTCCATTGCTTTTTCGCCAAGAACTTTTACAGATAAATTTTTATATTTTCTGCCAAGCTCTTTAGCAGTATTTCCAAGATAAGTGGGTGTACAAATATTTGCAGGAGTATTGCCAAGCTCCTTCATTCTATTGATCCCTACACCTATGTTAGCCCCAACGGATATTGATTTTCTTAGATCAGAAATTTCTTTTTTGGAGTTAATAAGCAAATTAACGGAGGCAAGGATATTATTTTTCTGATCTTTTTTCCCATCAAAAATATATTTGTAAGTCGATGATTCCAATTGCATAGAAAGATTTTGTATGAACCAAGAAAAATCTCTTTTTTCAAACTTAATCTCAGGAAGAAACAATGAAACTTTTTTTGTATTTGCAGTTTTTGCTAAGGTGCAAATCTTAGTTATCAACTTCGATGCATCATCGTCTTTGAATTTATCTGACGTATTACCTAAACCTAATAAGAAAAACTTTTTATCTTTTTGATCCGCTATGGCGGGGATATAACAAGAAGTATTAATTTTTCCTGAGAATTCTTTTCTTTTTGCCAAAGTATTCATTAAGCCATTAGAGACTTTATTAAATATATTTTTACTGGATTGAGAGCTGCCGTTTTCTTGAATACCAATAATAAGAGCTTCGTTTTTATCAGAAAGCATCTCGTTTGGAGAAGTTATAGTTAGGTTTATTTTCAAATTTGATGTCATTTATTACTCCTAAGTAAGCTAAATTTCTGTGGGATAATATCACCATAGACAAATTAAAATGTTCAGCATTATATCTAAGTATATTATCAGAAGCTTCTTACAGACTTTTATAGTTATATTCTCAGTACTATTTTTAGCCTTTTTCTTCCTGAGAAGTATTGATTTTTTGGAGGTAGCTGCCAGGGGGGATATGTATCCACAAATTGCTTTAGGTTATATATTTTTTAACATTCCAAGCGTCATTGAAATCATTCTGCCACTAAGCATTTTCTTGTCTACTTTAATTTGTATTGCAAGAATGAACACAAGTAATGAAATAAATTTCATGAGACAGATGGGATTAAAGAATGGGAACTTTCTAAAAATCTTTGCAATGCCGATACTTTTAATGTCTTTTTTTGCACTATTTATATCCCTGATAGTTTCTCCTTATTCTCTAGACTCGTTGTATAAGCTCACAAGCAATCAGACTTTCTCTGATAGATTCAAAATGATGGGGGCAGGTAAGCCTACCTATTTTGAGGATGTAAATACTACTTTTTTTGCTAAAGAATCTAATGACTTTGATTTTGGATTTAGTGAAATATTTGCATCAATTGAACATGAAGAGATGGAGATCATTTTAACGGCAGATCAAGTTTCTTCCATACCAACCGATAAAACTACCAACAGATTGACTTTTAAAAATGGGAGAATTGTTGGCCTAGAGATGGAGGAGAACTTTTTGATGAAATTCTCGCACCTAGAATTTACTTTTCCCAGGAAAATTAAAACCTCATCAACCGATCTAAGCCATCTCTCAATAAATAGCCTCATTTCAAATTTAGAAAACTATCGAGAACAATCAGAACTTTTGAAAAGGTTATCAATTTTTGTATTAATTATTGTAAGTGCCTACGTTGCTCTTAATTTTGGAATTGCAAATCATAGAATTGGCTTCACAGCATCATTAATTACTGGATCGTTATTTTTTTTGCTTTATTTTGGAATTTACTTAGGTATGCAAAACTGGACTTTATCGTCTGAGTATAATCCAACTATTTCTTTTGCTGCCTTTCACTTTGGATTTTTTTTGGTGGGTATTTTCTTAAGTTATTTTCTAAATAAAGAGTCACCCATAAGTATTTACAGTAGTGGAGTAACTTCAATAAATTTCTTTCAATTAATATTTAATCTGGTTCTTCTGGCTTTTGTAATTTATATGTTTTTTCATTTTTTAATCTAAAATGCTTAAGAGTCTATTTGATATAACTGGTGTGCTGATTCAGCTATCAATCCTAAAAAGCATAGGGTTGGTTTTTCTGATCCTTTTTTTTCTTGATTTCATTTTAATGATGGTGGGTGAGTTACAAAATATATCTGATTATAATAATTTTGAATCTTTCGCAATTTCATTAGCTTATAGTCTCCCTAAAAGAATTTATGATGTGGTCCCTTTGGCATGTTTGATTGGCGCAATAGTTTCCTTTGGAAGGCTTCAAGAGTCTGGAGAACTCATTGCCATAAGGGTTTTGGGAAAATCATTCAAACAAATCTTCTCTTCAATGCTTCTTCCTATATTTGTCCTCTTATCAATAATGCTCACGATGGGAGAATTTGTTATTCCTAATTCAAATTTGATGTCTGAAGTTTATAAAACAAATCCCCAGCAAGCTCAAAAAGCTCAGTGGTTAACAAGAAAAAATGAACTCATTTACCTAGGCGATATATCTAGTAAAAAAATTGATAATTTAAGAATTTATGAATTTAACGCAGAGGGTGACATTGTTTCAGTTTTTGAAAAAGATGAGTTTGATCTTTCGCTCGATAAAAAAGAAGCATTTTTTAAAGATAGAGCTTCGGATAACAGAGTACAAAAAATGTGGAAAGCCCCCTCTAAAATTGAGCTTTCAAAATACATTAAATTAAGCAGACAGTCTCCAACTATGCTTTTTCAGAATTTTAAATATTCAGATAGCACCAGAGAGAAGAACTTATTTTTGTGGCAATTTTTAAAAAAAATTATACAACCAATATCTATTTCAATTTTTGTGTTGTTGGCCCTTATCTTTTGCCAAGCATTTTTAAGAGACTATTCCATCACTTATAAAGTACTCACGGGGGTGGTTTTAACAATATTTTTCAACTTTACAGAAAAAATAGCGGGAAATGTCTCCATCGTCTTTGGCTTCAGCCCACTTGTCACCACTTTTATTTTTCTCCTTGGGCTGCTAAGTCTTATTTTTTTATTCAGTAAAAGACTTTAAGAGCGAACTATTTTGGTCTTTGAGTAGATATCATTGAGACTTCTTTTATCTGATCTAAACAGAATCACAAAAAAATTCAAACCAGCTATTGATCCAAATAATAAGCCCAACACCAACCTTATTAGCATAGATTTAATAGAGATTGCTTGATTGTCGTCAGCAACTAATTTTATTTTCCAAGCTTGCATTCCGAGGGTTTGTCCTTCGTTGAAATACCAAAAATAAATATAAAAAATAAACGAAATTAAAAAATACGAAAGAAGCATCAAGTTGCTTCCTAGGAAAGATGAAACCGCATTACCATTAATGATAACAATAAAGAGGGTGAAACTAAGTAATATGCCTGCTATTAAAAGTAGGTCATAAAATAACGCCAATAATCTTCTAAAGAACATTCTAGAATTATGATATCTTAAAATCCTACATTTATGATGAATCCAGAAACAGAAAATACAGATTCGATTGATCAAGGATTTTTTGGTCATCCAAAAGGCCTAAGAACACTTTTTTTCACCGAACTTTGGGAAAGGATGTCCTATTACGGGATGCGAGGTTTATTAGTTCTTTACATGACTGTAGGGGTAACTGGCAATCCTGGTTTAGATTGGTCTAATGCAGAGGCTAATGCGATTTACGGAATCTATGCAGGCATGGTCTATTTCCTAGCTCTCCCAGGTGGCTGGTTAGCAGATAACCTATTGGGCTATCAAAGAGCGGTTTTATTTGGAGCTTTGATCATAATGCTTGGTCACTTCACTTTAGCGATACCATTAGAACAAACATTTATTTTAGGACTAATTTTAGTTGCAGCCGGAACTGGTTTACTTAAGCCCAACATATCATCGATTGTAGGCCAACTTTACTCTACTTCCGACGATAGAAGAGATTCTGGTTTTACAATTTTCTATATGTCTATCAATATCGGAAGTATGCTTGGTTTTGCAGTCTGCGGATGGTTAGGGGAAAAAGTAGGATGGCATTGGGGATTTGGAGCTGCCGGATTTGGAATGCTTCTAGGTGTAATCCAATTTATTTATTTTAGAGGCCAACTCGGAGACGCCGGTTTAAATCCAAATCCTAATTCTGACGAATATAAAATTAAACTTAGAAATATTTCCTTAGTAATCATTGTGTTGGTTTCATTAATAGTCCTCTCAGGCCTTTTAGGGTGGTGGTCGGTTGATGCAGTATTTTTTGCTGAGAGATTCAGAGATTTCCTTGTCATCCTATCGATGGTTTATTTCGCTTACCTCTTCTTGTTTGCTGGACTTAACTCAGCAGAGAGAAGAAACGTCTTGATGCTTCTATTATTATTCATAGGTGCTGCTGCTTTTTGGTCTGGATTTGATCAATCGGCCGGATCTTTGACTATTTTTACACGTGACTACGTTGATTTAAGTTTTGGATCTTTTTCAGCACCTGTCAGCTGGACTCAATTTGCTAATCCATTGTTCGTGGTAATGTTCGCTCCTTTTTTTGCTTATATTTGGGTCTTCTTGGGAAAAAGGAATCTCAATCCAAACACTCCTGTTAAATTCGCTATAGGTCTAATCTTCATGGCATTGGGTTTCATCATCATGCTCTTTGCAGTCGAGTATGCTTTAGTTTCATCCCCAGTAGGTGTTCAGTGGTTACTGCTAACTTATTTACTTCATACCTTTGGAGAGTTAGCTTTATCTCCAGTAGGATTATCAGCTTTTTCAAAATACTCTCCAAAGAGATACTTAGGCCAAATGATGGGATTGTGGTTTCTTGCCTCTTCCCTAGGAGGTGTTTTGGCAGGATTGTTTGGTGGCGAGGCAACGTCAACTGGATTAGATAGCATGACGCCTATATTTTCAGAGCTAGTTTATTACTACCTTGTTTTAGCAGTAGTTTTAATTGTTTTATCTTTCTTTATTAAAGGAAAAGTTGAAGAGTAAAACTTTAAAAAAAGTTATACCAAATTACCGATACTAGAAAACCTAAGAAACTTAATTGCAAAGACAGCCACCACCTTTTCTTTGGTTCAATTCCCTTGAAAATAAAAGTTGTGGCATAGGCAATTACATAAAGAGCCAGCCAAGTTAGTAGAAGATTGATGACCATTAATTATTATCGTGAAGGTCTTCGTTTAATTCGTTCACGTTTCGGTTGTCTCGGCATTCAATAGACCCGGTGATTGAATTTCTAATGAACAAGAGATCGGACTTATGGGCCAATTCCATCGCTTTGACAGTTTCTTTTACTTTTCCGTTTTCTATTACTTGAACTTTTGATGAACCAGTAACATATAGGCCTGATTCAATTGTGCATCGATCCCCAAGAGGAATGCCCAAACCAGAATTTGCACCCAGCAAGCAACTTTCTCCAATGGATATGATCACTTCATTACCTCCAGATAGTGTTCCAAGAGTAGATGCACCGCCGCCAATATCTGATTTATCCCCAACTATCACCCCTTGAGCAATTCTGCCTTCAACCATTGCTTCTCCTAAGGTTCCTCCATTGAAATTGACCGAACCTTCATGCATGACTGTTGTTCCTGGCCCAAGATAAGCTCCTAATCTGACTCTACTTGCATCTGCAACCCTTACATCGTTCAATGCAACGTAATCCGTTAAGCACGGAAACTTATCTACTGAATACACTTTTATATATTCGCCTTTACTTCGTTTTTCATTAAGAAATTCTTTTAATTCATTCGAATCTATTGGACCAGCTGAGGTCCATGCCACGGTATGTAATATGCCAAAAATACCGTCTAAATTAGTTTCGTTGGGCTTTACCAGGCGAAGAGAAAGAAGATGTAACTTCAGATAAGCTTCTGGGATTGAAGAGGGCGGTACATCATCAGACACTTCTACTTTTTCATATCCTTCTTTGATTTCTGTGGCATTTGTAGATATATCATCAGGTGAAAAATACATTTCAATGTATTCACCCTTTTTATTTTTGGTTCCTTTACCAAAACCAATCCATTTTTGATTTGTCATTTTTTTATAAAAGATTATTGATTCTTTTCAATGCCTCTTCTGTGGTTTCAAAATCATACACTAAAGCAATTCTTACGTATTTTTCTCCAGGATTAAAACCATTGACCTCGGCAGATAAATAACTTCCAGGAAGAACAATTAAACCCTCTTTTTCAAGAATATTTTTTGAAAATGATTGACCGTCTTTAACATCCAACCAAAGATAGAAAGCACCTTCAGGAATTACATTGCTTACCTTATCTTTAAACGTATCTGCCGCGAGACTAAATTTGTCATTGTAAGATTTTCTATTTTCAGCAACAAAGTCGTAATTCAGCCAAGCTTCAACGCTCGCTTTTTGAATTGGCAATGGAACACTGACCCCATGAAAAGACCTAAACTTCTTGTAGGCAGAAATGGTTTTTTTACCGGAGCAAGCAAAACCCGATCTAAAGCCAGGTAAATTGGATCTTTTTGATAAGCTATGAAGAGCAATCAATCTATCTGATCTATCTGATGAAGCTTGTAGGATGCTTGGACAGGATTTCTCCGAGGTGTATAAATCCACATAACACTCATCAGAAACAACATAAAAATCATACTTCTCAGCTAAATCTAAAATATCTCTAAGTTTGTTTAGAGGTAATACTGAACCAGTTGGATTATTTGGGGAACAAAGAACTAAAATTTGACACTTCTGCCAATCCTCACTTTTAAGAGAATCGAAATCAGGCTGAAAATTATTTTCTTCAGGACAATCCAGAAACTTTGCTTTTCCTCCGGCAAGGGTAGTTGCTCCGCCGTAAATTTGATAAAAAGGATTGGGCATAACAACATAGGGTTTATCTTTAGCATTTTCTTTGTTAAAGAGAGCTTGAATGATTGAGAATGTTCCTTCTCTTGTGCCAGCTACAAGACAAACTTCATCCTCGGCAACCTTTTCTATACCGAAATGATTTTTCAAATATTGCCGATATGCCTTTGATAATTCAGGAATTGCATTCATGGGAGGGTAGTTGGAAAAAGAATTAGTTTCTTTATTCAAAATATCGAGGACGTTTGGGTCAGCATTCAATTTTGGTTCGCCAATGGACAAGTTAATTACTTCTCTTGATGGCTTTATGCCCTTATGAAGAAGATTAAGTTTTTCAAAAGGATAAGATCCAATTTTAGAAAGTAGATGATTCATAATAATTCTTCTGATCTTGCAGTAAGAACCTCACAGCCATCATCGCTTATAAGTATCGTATGTTCCCATTGAGCTGACAATCTTCCATCAACGGTCTCCACAGTCCATCCATCGTTTTTGGATAGTTTAGTTTTGTATGTTCCAAGATTAATCATAGGTTCAATGGTAAAACACATACCTGCTTTTAATTCCATTCCAGTACCAGGATTTCCATAGTGAAGAATTTGTGGATCTTCATGGAAAACTTTGCCAATACCATGCCCGCAATAATCTCTGACAACTGAGTAGTGATTTTCTTCTGCATGTTTTTGAATCGCAAATCCAATGTCACCGAGGTTTATTCCCGGTTTGCATATTGCTATGGCTTTATAGAGACATTCTTGAGTGATACTTACCAGCCTTTCTGCATGTGGTTGTTTTTTTCCAACAAAAAACATCTTACTTGTATCTCCGTGGTAACCGTCTTTAATCACAGTTACATCAATATTGATAATATCTTCGTTTTTTAGGACTCTATTATCATCAGGTATTCCATGACAAACCACTTGATTTATTGATGTACAAATGGATTTTGGAAAACCATTGTAATTTAAGGGTGCAGGAATGCAGTCAATGTGATTGACAATGTAATCGTGGCAAATTCTGTCTAACTCTCCTGAAGTTATCCCTGGCTGAACATGTTGTTCTATCATTTCCAAAGTTTGAGCTGCAAGCTTACCTGCAACCTTCATTTTGGCTATTTCGTCAGAACTTTTAATCATTTTTTGAGATTTTACATCATAAGTCATAGACTTATTAGTTACTCTTCATTATAGTGTCCATCTAATGCCGATAGCATTAGAAAACACCAATAACGCGAAACTGAAATTTTAGTTCCGCGTTTTTTTTTGCCTAAATGACAGAAAAAAAAGCATATTTATATCTGGATTCTGAAAGATTTTTTGAAGGTTTTTCCGTTGGAAAAAATGCTGATACTTGCGGTGAAGTGGTTTTTAATACTTCTATGTCTGGGTATCAGGAAATTATTTCTGATCCGTCTTATACCGATCAAATTATTAATTTTACATACCCTCATATAGGAAACGTGGGAACTAATGATGATGATTTAGAGTCTGATTCAAATGGATGTAATGGCGTCATCATCAGAGACCCGTCAACAATTACGAGCAACTGGAGAAAACAAGATGATTTATCAAGCTTTTTAAAGACAAAAAATATTTCAGGTATTTATGGGATTGATACTAGAAAAGTCACTCGAATAATCAGAAGCGAAGGTGCAAAAGTAGGCGCCATAGTTTCCGGTAAAAATCATAAAAATAAAGCGCTTAAATTAATTGAAGAATTTGTACCTTTAGGTGGAAAAGATCTTGCCTCAGTTGTTTCAACAAAAAAAGCATATGAATGGAAAGAACCCTCTTGGAGAAAAGATTTTGAAGATAACAATTTAAAAATAGTAGCGATTGATTTTGGAGTAAAGCACAACATTTTGCGAATGCTCAAAGACAGAGGATTTCAGGTGATTGTAGTTCCAGCTAAAATAACTGCTGAAGAGATAATTGCACTGAAGCCTGATGGAGTGTTCCTTTCTAACGGACCTGGCGATCCTGAGCCCTGCAAGTATGCAATTGAATGTATTAAGGAACTTAGGACTAAAAGAATTCCAATATTTGGCATTTGTTTAGGTCATCAACTTTTAGGTTTAGCTTTGGGAATGAAAACCGTTAAGATGAAGTTTGGACATCATGGCGCCAACCACCCAGTTAAAGACCTTGATACAAATAGAGTTTTTATAACAAGTCAAAATCATGGATTTACCATTGATTCGAAATCAATTCCTGAGGATGTAAAAATTACCCACCAATCTTTATTTGATAAAACTATTCAGGGAATAGAAACGTCCGATAAGAGATGCTTCAGTTTTCAAGGACACCCTGAAGCAAGTCCCGGCCCTCAAGAAATACAAGAATTATTTGATAAATTTTTAACAGTAGTCAAAAGCAATGCCAAAAAGAAATGATTTAGATTCTATTTTGCTGATTGGAGCAGGTCCAATTGTGATTGGTCAGGCATGCGAATTTGATTATTCTGGTGTGCAAGCATGCAAAGCTCTTAGAGAAGAAGGATACAGAGTTATTTTGGTGAATTCTAATCCTGCAACAATTATGACCGATCCTGAAACTGCTGACTCAACTTACATTGAGCCTATTAATTGGAAAACTTTAGAAAAGATAATTGCAAAAGAAAAACCATCAGCTCTTCTGCCGACAATGGGAGGACAAACTGCCCTAAATACTGCTTTGGATCTAGATCAAAAAGGTATTTTAAAAAAATACAATGTCGAATTAATAGGAGCCACAAAAGAGGCTATCGATAAGGCAGAGGATAGAGAACTATTTGCAAAAGCGATTAAAAAAATAGGTTTAAAAACTCCAAAAGCTGGATTAGCGCATAATCTAGAGGAAGCCTTGAAAATCCAGCAGGAAATAGGTTTCCCTTGCATTCTTCGGCCGAATTTTACTCTCGGTGGTATGGGGGGTGGTATAGCCTATAACTCTGAAGAATTCGAATCTATTTGTTTAAGAGGTTTAGATCTATCTCCTACTTCTGAGCTTTATATAGACCAGTACCTCTCAGGTTGGAAAGAGTACGAAATGGAGGTTGTAAGGGATAAAGTCGATAACTGCATTATTATATGCAGCATAGAGAACTTTGATCCAATGGGAGTTCATACGGGTGACTCCATAACCGTTGCACCTGCTCAAACATTAACAGATAAGGAATATCAAGAAATGAGAAATGCTTCTTTTGCCATTCTTAGGGAGATAGGTGTGGAAACAGGTGGCTCAAACGTTCAGTTCTCTATCAATCCGAAAGATGGAGAAATGGTCGTTATCGAAATGAATCCAAGAGTTTCCAGGTCATCTGCCCTAGCATCAAAAGCAACAGGATTTCCCATAGCTAAAATCGCTGCAAAATTAGCTGTTGGGTTTACCTTGGATGAATTAAGTAATGATATCAGTGGAGGAAAAATACCCGCTTCGTTTGAGCCAACTATTGATTACGTAGTTACTAAAATACCTAGATTTAATTTTGAAAAATTTCCACAAGCTGATTCCACTCTAACTTCTCAAATGAAATCTGTCGGCGAGGTAATGGCAATAGGAAGCAACTTTGCAGAGTCTTTGCAAAAGGCCATTAGAGGCATGGAGAATGGAAAGACTGGTTTTGACAACATAGAGGAAGAACTAACAAAGACTACTTTAAGATCAAAATTAATATCTCCCTCTCCAGAAAGACTTTGGTTCATTGGTGAAGCTTTCAGAAAAGGCAGTTCTTTAGATGAAGTGCATGATTTAACTAAAATTGATAAGTGGTTTCTTCAAACCATTGAAGAGATTATTTCCGCTGAGAAAAAGATAAATAAGAAATCTTTGTCGTCTAGAGATATTTTTTTAAATCTCAAAAAAATGGGCTTCTCTGATCAACGTTTAGCGGTTCTTTCAGGTCAGTCTGAAAAAAAAATAAGATCTTTAAGGCAAAAGTTAAATATCAAACCTGTATTTAAGAGAGTTGATACTTGTGCAGGAGAGTTTGAGACTACCACAGCTTATATGTACTCAACATATCAAGATGAATGTGAATCAAAACCAACTAAAAATAAAAAAGTAGTCGTGCTGGGGGGAGGACCAAATAGAATCGGTCAGGGCATAGAATTTGATTACTGCTGCGTTCATGCATCAATGGCAATGAAAGAAGAAGGTTTTGAAACAATAATGGTCAATTGTAATCCCGAAACTGTTTCAACTGATTACGATACTTCCGATAGATTATATTTTGAACCAATTACTCTTGAAGACGTTCTTGCCATAATTGAAATAGAAAATCCCTTTGGCGTTATTATTCAGTTTGGTGGACAAACTCCATTAAAGCTTGCACAAGAGCTTGAAAAAAATAATGTCCCAATTTTGGGAACTTCACCAGATAAAATAGACCTTGCAGAGGATAGAGAAAGGTTTCAAAAATTTGTAAATAAAAATAAATTAAAGCAGCCTCCAAATGGGATGGCCTCGAACAAGTCTCAAGCTAAAACTATCGCACATCAAATTGGTTATCCGATAGTTGTGAGGCCTTCTTACGTTCTTGGCGGAAGAGCCATGGAGATTGTCCACAACGATAATGATTTAGAAAAATATCTTGATGAAGCCATACAAGCTTCTGATTCGAATCCTGTTCTTTTAGATAGATTTCTAGATATTGCTATTGAGTTGGATATTGAAGCGATATCTGATGGAAGCCAGGTAGAAATTTATGGAGTTATGCAACATATTGAGCAAGCAGGAATACATTCAGGTGATTCAGCTTGTTCTCTCCCTCCTTACAGTCTTCCCGACAAAGTTATTAATATAATAAAGCAACAAGTGAAAGTAATTGCTAAGGAAATGGATATTATTGGTTTAATGAATGTTCAAATGGCGTATGTAAATGAGGAGTTGTTTCTTTTAGAAGTAAACCCCAGAGCTTCAAGGACAATACCATTTGTTTCAAAGGCTATAGGACTTCCTTTAGCAAAAATAGCCTCTAAAACAATGATTGGAAAATCGATAAAGCAACAAAAAATAAAAAATCCCACGAATTTGAATCATTTCTCGGTCAAAGAAGCAGTTCTTCCCTTTGATAGATTTCAAAATGTTGATCCTATCTTGGGCCCAGAAATGAAGTCTACTGGGGAAGTTATGGGTATAGGTACATCATTTGCTGAGGCATATGATAAATCTCAAATTTCAGCTGGAACAATTCTTCCAGATGGAGGATCTGTATTCCTAAGCGTAAGAGAGAATGATAAACCTCATCTGAAGGAGCTTGCAACAAGACTACATCAATTGAATATATCTATTGTTGCTACCAAAGGAACTGCAAGGGAAATTCAAAGCATGGGGATTGAAGTAAGGATAATAAATAAAGTTGCTGAGGGAAGGCCACATGTTGTTGATTTAATAAAAAACAATGAAATATCCCTTTTGATTAATACGACGGAAGGTAAAGAGTCAATCCAAGATTCATCCTCTATTAGGAGAACAGCATTAGATAATAAAATTCCTTGCACGACAACTTTGCAAGGCGGGTTAGCTATATGCGAAGTTCTAGAAAAGAGACTTGATTGGTCGGTCCAAAACATACAAGATATTCACAAAAATATTGAATAAAATTGAACAGAGAGCCAATGACAGTGGAGGGAGAAGAAAACCTTCGGACCGAACTACAGCATCTTATTACAGATGTCAGGCCAAATATTACCAAAAAAATTGCTGAAGCAAGAGAGTTTGGCGATCTCAAAGAAAATGCTGAATATCATGCTGCAAAAGAACAGCAAGGCCTTTCAGAAGCAAGGATCAGAGAAATTGAAGGAAAATTGAGTGCATCACAAATTATTGATATTACTAAAATTGAATGCACAGGTAGAGTTATTTTTGGATCTACGGTTTCACTGTTAGATATGCAAAACGATGAAAAGATTAGCTACCAAATTGTTGGCGAGGATGAGGCAAACGTGAAAATCGGAAAAATATCCTACTCATCTCCTCTTGCGAGATCTCTGATTGGTAAAGAAGAGGGAGAAACTACAAAATTTGAAAGTCCTTCAGGTATCAAAGAGTATGAGATCCTTGAAGTTTCACACATTTAAATGTCATATTCAGGAGGCGAGCACTTTAACAAGCTTGCTAAAGCTAAAGGATATAGATCTCGAGCAGCCTTCAAACTTCATCAAATAGATAAGAAATTTAAACTTCTCAAAAAAGGTTTCTCCGTAATGGATTTAGGAAGTTCTCCTGGAGGGTGGAGTCAAGTGGCTAAAGAATTGGTAGGCGATTCAGGAGAGGTATTTGCTTTAGATATCATTCCTATGAAACCCATTAATGGAGTTGAATTCATAGAGTATGATTTTAGGGATAAAGATATAAAGAAATTTATTAATCTTAATTTTAATGTTGTAATTTCTGATATTGCGCCCAATATAAGTGGTATAGCTATTACAGACAAAGAAAACATGCTTGAATTACTTAACAACGTCGTTAGTTTCTGCAACTCTTTTCTCTTGAAAGGAGGTTCTTTAATAGCTAAATGTTTTGATAGCTCAAAGAATGAGCTAAAAAAATCATTATCAAACCAATACAGTAATGTAATTTTCTTTAAGCCAGACGCTTCAAGAAAAATATCTAAAGAAATTTATGTTATTGCACAAAATAAATTGAAATAAGTTATGTCAGATTTTTTAAGAAATATTTTCCTTTGGTTAGCAATCGCTGCTACAGCTTTTTTTGTTATTCAAAGTCTTTCCGGTCCCGCAGCTTCTTCTTCAATGAATTACTCTGAATTTGTATCTTTAGTAAATTCAGATCAAGTTTCATCTGTTGAATTCAAAGGAGATGGTTATACATTAGAAGGTACACTTCAAGATGGTTCTCAATTCACAACAACACGTCCTGTCTACGTCCAAGATAATCAATTGATGGACGATTTATTTGAACACAGAGTCCAAGTATTAGGAGAAGAGCCACAACAGGAAAGCATTTGGACTCAATTACTGGTTGCAAGTTTTCCTATACTTATAATTATTGCAATTTTTATGTTCTTCATGAGACAGATGCAGGGCGGAATGGGTGGTAGAGGAGGCCCTATGAGCTTTGGTCGAAGCAAAGCTAAACTTCTAGAAGGCGGGAAAGTCAAAACCACATTTTTAGATGTTGCTGGTGTAGAAGAAGCTAAGGAAGAAGTTCAAGAGTTAGTTGACTTTTTAAGAGATCCATCAAAATTTCAAAAATTAGGTGGAAAAATCCCTCGAGGAATCTTAATGGTTGGTTCTCCAGGAACAGGTAAAACTTTACTTGCCAGAGCAATAGCAGGCGAAGCAAAAGTCCCATTTTTTTCAATATCAGGTTCTGACTTCGTTGAAATGTTTGTTGGAGTAGGTGCTTCAAGAGTGAGAGATATGTTTGAACAAGCTAAAAGACAATCACCTTGCATCGTTTTTATAGATGAGATAGATGCAGTCGGAAGACATCGTGGGGCTGGTCTCGGAGGCGGCCATGACGAAAGAGAACAAACCCTTAATCAATTGCTTGTAGAGATGGATGGATTTGAAGCTAATGAAGGAATAATCATAATTGCTGCAACAAACAGGCCTGATGTTCTTGATCCGGCACTTTTGAGGCCTGGAAGATTCGATAGGCAAGTAGTTGTTCCTTTGCCAGATATTAAGGGAAGGGAGCAAATTCTTAAAGTACATATTCGAAAAGTACCGATAGATAAAGATGTTGAAGTCTCTTTCATTGCTAGAGGTACTCCAGGGTTTTCAGGTGCAGATTTGGCTAACTTGGTTAACGAAGCTGCATTGTTCTCTGCTCGAGCAGGAAAAAAGAAAGTCACTATGGAAGAGCTTGAGTTAGCTAAAGACAAAGTTATGATGGGAGCTGAGAGAAAATCCATGGTCATGAGTGAGGCCGACAAAATCAAGACTGCTTACCATGAGTCTGGCCATGCAATTGTTGGCAGATTGCTTGAAGAGCATGATCCAGTCTATAAAGTATCTATCATTCCTCGTGGAAGAGCTTTAGGTGTAACTGTTTTTCTTCCTGAAGAGGATAAGTATAGTAATAGCAAACAAGAAATCCTTGACAGAATTTGTGGATTATTTGGTGGAAGGATTGCAGAAGAGCTTATCTATGGTGATAAGGGTATTACTACTGGAGCATCTAACGATATTGAGAGAGCAACAGATTTAGCTAGAAATATGGTCACAAAATGGGGTTTATCAACCGCAATTGGACCATTGAAATATGGTGAGGAATCTGACGAACCTTTTCTTGGAAGATCGGCTAGCTCACAATCAAAAGGAATCTCCGATCAAACTGCAGAAAAGATTGATAAAGAGATTAAGAAAATTATTGATGATTGCTATAAAAGAGCAACTAAAATTCTTAAAGAAAACATTGATAAATTACATTTAATGTCAGAATCTTTAGTTGAGCTGGAAACCCTTGACGTAGCACAAATTGATGACATTATGGAAGGGGCGAAGCCTAGAAGAGAATCAGATGATGATTCTGCTCCAAAAAATACTGGTAAAAAAAGTTCTTCTATAGAAGAACCTGCAAATCAAACTTAAAATGCCTTCTGCATCTAGGAGTCTCACAAAAGAGTCTCCTAGTTTAATGGGGGTAATTAACCTCACCACTGACTCCTTTTCAGATGGAGGAGATTTACTTTCTGGCAATCTAGTAAATGTATCTAAAACCTTAAGAAAGGTTGAGAAACTCATAAATGATGGTGCTGACATTATAGATTTTGGAGCTGAGTCTACAAGACCAGGATTCACTGAAATTCCTTCACAAATCCAAATAGATAGACTGATTCCAATACTTGAGCAAATAAAAGATGAAGATGTCTTAATTTCAGTGGACTCAAGGGATTATAAGGTTCTGCATGAAGCATCAAAGTTTGGAATGAAATTTGTAAATGACGTATCAAAGAATATATCTCCAAAGAATTTAAAATTAGTAAAAGAAAAAGAACTTTTCATTTGTACGACTCATCAAGGTAATAAAAAACAAAAATCATCTAACATCCTTGTAGATGTAGATAATTTCTTTGAATCCAAAGAAAAGTTATATCTATCAAAAGGTATAAATACAGAAAAATGTTTTTTTGATCCTGGATTTGGCTATGGAAAAACACCTTCAGAAAATATATTAATGATGTCTAACATAAGGTTTTTCAAAAAAGAAAATAGAAAAATACTCACTGGAACTTCAAGAAAAAAATCTTTTACTGATTTTTTTAGAGATACCTCAAAAACTAAACTATCAGCTAGCTTGCTGAGTGGTATAATTTGTGCTCTTGGCGGGAGTGATATTATAAGAAGCCACGAAATTGGATCCCTTCGAGAGGAATTAGAAAGATTAGGAATTTATGAGGAATAGAAAACTAATATTTTTTGGTACTGATGGTGTAAGGGGATCTATAGATAAAGAAGTAAATCCAGAATCAGTCCTAAAGCTTGGCCATGCTGCAGGAAGACACTTCAAAAAAAGAGGCATCAACACCATTGTAATCGGAAAAGATACAAGAATTTCTGGCTACATGCTTGAGTCCGCTCTTCAAGCTGGAATTATTTCTTCAGGAGTAAATGTGAGGTTAGTGGGTCCGATGCCAACACCTGCAATTTCATACTTAGTTTCTACTTTCAAAGGACATGCTGGAGTAGTAATAAGTGCGTCACATAATTCATTTGAAGATAATGGTATTAAATTTTTTGATGAAAATGGAGAAAAGTTATCCATAGAAAATGAAAAAGAAATTGAAAGATTTGCGGATGAATCATATGAATTTGTGCATCCTGAAAATCTAGGTAAGGCTGCGAGAATAAGTGATGCTAAAGGAAGATATATAGAATTTTGTAAGAATACCTTAAGTGAAGATATTTCTTTTTCTGATTTAACTCTTGTTATTGATTCTGCTAATGGTGCAGCTTACGAAGTAGCGCCAAAAGTTTTCAAAGAACTAGGAGCTGAAGTTTATTCTATTGCTGACAATCCTGACGGTTTGAATATTAATCAAGACTGTGGAAGTACCAACATAGAATTTTTAAAGGAAGAGGTCTTAAACAAAAAAGCAGATTTTGGTATTGCCCTTGATGGAGATGGAGATAGATTAGTTGTTATCGATGCATATGGACGAGAATTAGATGGGGATGATATTTTGTATGTGATTGCAAAAAATAAATTTGAATCGAAAATTCATCTTGGTGTTAAGGGAGTTGTAGGTACTTTTATGACAAACAAAGGCTTAGAAAAAGCTTTTAATCATGAGGGTATCGAGTTGGTAAGATCAGATGTTGGAGACAAGTATGTCTTGCAAAAATTAAATGAACTTAATTGGACTCTTGGAGGAGAACAGTCTGGACATATCCTTTGCTTAGACAAATCAAATACTGGAGATGGAATAATCGCTGCAATTCAATTTCTCCAATCTATTGTTGTTTTGAATAAAACCGCAGCTGAACTACTATCGGAGTTTAAAAAATATCCTCAAATCCTTACTAATGTAAAAGTAAAGAATGGAGATAAAGTTTTAAAAAATAAAAAACTTCAGAAAGCTCAAAAAAAATCAGAGGAATTATTGAAAACTTTAGATGGAAGAGTTCTTATAAGAAAATCAGGAACAGAACATAAGATCAGAATAATGGTTGAAAGTAATTCTGAAAAAGCAACCATTGAACATTCAGCTCTACTAACTGATCTTGTAGTATCAATTTCATGAAGCATTTGATTGCAAATTGGAAAATGAACTTTCTTAACTTTGATGAATGGCTCAAAGATTTTGATCACAATAATATTTCGGAAGAAATTCAGATAGTAATTTGCCCTAACTATCTCGAGATAAAATATATTTGCAAAACCTTGCCAAAAACTCACAAAAAAATTTTAATTGGTGCTCAAAATCTATCATCAGAGATTGAGGGTCCATTCACCGGCCAAATATCTGGAAGAATGCTCAGAAAAATTGGGGCTTCTCACTCTATAGTAGGCCATTCTGAAAGCAGACTTTTAGGCGAAGATGATGAAACTATTGCGAATAAAATGAATACAGCCCTTGAGTGTGAACTAACACCTATATTATGCATTGGTGAAAATCAGGAGGAATATTCAAAAGGTAGTACAGAAAAAAAATTAAAGCATCAGTTAACCGAAAACTTACTTCCTATTCAAAATTTATCAGGCAATATTTTGATAGCCTATGAGCCTATTTATGCTATTGGTTCTGGAATAGCAGTTCAGAAGGAGCATTTGAAAGAGGTTTCTCTTCTTATAAAAAACTTTGTTAGAGATAATTTAGCTACAGATTTAACAGTTATCTATGGTGGTAGTGTAACTTCAGAAAGTGCTATTGATCTTGCAAAAGTAGATGGGATTGATGGATTTTTAGTAGGAAATGCTTCTCTTGACCCTAAAGAATTTGCTAATATCGCGCTAAGTTTAGAGCGATGATCTTTTTTTTGATTATATTCCAAGTTATTTCAGCCGTTTTACTGATTGGAATTATTTTGTTGCAACACGGTAAAGGAGCAGATATAGGCTCTGCATTTGGTTCTGGTTCTACAAATCCAATGCTTGGTCCTATTGATTCAACCAACTTGCTAACAAAAGTAACTTGGGTTTTGGTAGCTATATTTTTTATAATAACTATTTCTATTTCAATAGTTCAAAAAAATGAAATAAATAATGAATTTGATTTCCTAATTGATCAAAATAATGTTGAACAACTTGAAGAAGAAATCATTCAAGAATTACCAGAGTAGAGGCCGAAGTGGTGGAATTGGTAGACACGCTATCTTGAGGGGGTAGTGGACAACTGTCCGTGGAGGTTCGAATCCTCTCTTCGGCACCAATTTACTTGAAAAACAAGCTTTAAAAACCTATACTCGCGCAGTTTAAGAATATTGCGGGGTGGAGCAGTCTGGTAGCTCGTCGGGCTCATAACCCGAAGGTCGTAGGTTCAAATCCTGCCCCCGCTACCATTTTTTGGGCCCTTTATGGGCTTCTTTTATATGTGTTTATGACGACTACGATAGAAAAGTTAGAAACAAATATTACAAAAGATATTGAGTCTTTTGGTCTTTCTCTGTGGGGTATTGAATTATCAGGAAATTCAAGATCAAAATTAATAAGGATTTTTATCGATAAAAAAAGCGGCGTTGACATAGATGATTGTCAGAAAGTTAGCAATCAAGTTAATGAATTGCTCACCAATATTGAGCTAATTTCATTTGACTATACTTTAGAAGTATCTTCTCCAGGATTAGACAGAAAATTTTTTAAATTAAAACAATTTCATGAATTTATTGGACATGAAATTAAAGTCAAATTTTACGATGAAAACAAAAAAGTAACAAAAGTTGCTTTCTTGCTTGATGCTAATAAGGAAGGAATTTTTTTGAAAGATGAAAATGAATTCTTTATAAATTTTGACAAAATTATAGTCGCAAGACTTGAACCAAATTTTGAGGTTTCTAATGAATAATGAAATATTAATGGTCGCAGAATCAGTCTCTAACGAGAAAGCCTTGCCAAAAGATACAATTTTTGAAGCGATTGAGTATGCATTAGCGAGTGCTGCAAAGAAAAAATACTCAGATGAGGTAGATATACGAGTCGATATAGATCATCAGACTGGAGATTATGAAACTTTCAGATGTTGGGAGGTAGTAGAGGTTGATGATTATGAAACTTCAGAAATGCATATCCTTATCGATAGCGATGATGCAGAGGAAAAAAACCTTACGCTCGGCGACTTGGTGAAAGAAAAAATCGAAAATGTTGAGTTTGGAAGAATTGCTGCCCAAATTGCAAAACAAGTCATTGTTCAAAAAGTAAGAGATGCTGAAAGACTTGAAATAATCAAAAAATTCAGATCCTATTTGGGACAACTAGTTACAGGAACAGTAAAGAAAGTTACCAGAGAAACAATTATTGTTGATCTTGGAGAGGGGGCTGACGCAATTTTACCTAGGTCAGATTTGATTCAAGGAGAGATATATCGTATTGGAGATAGGGTTAGAGCTATTCTTGAAGAGACTGTTCGAGAAAATAGAGGGTCACAACTAACTTTATCAAGAGGATCAAAAGAGATGCTAGTAGAATTATTTAAACTTGAGGTTCCTGAAATAGCTGAAGAAGTGGTTCAGATAAGAGCTGTCGCAAGAGAGCCTGGGGGAAGATCAAAAATTGCAGTTAAAACAAATGATACAAGAATTGATCCTGTTGGAGCCTGTGTAGGAATGAGAGGAGCAAGAGTGCAAGCAGTTTCAAATGAATTAGGTAACGAGAGAATTGATATTATAGTTTGGGAGGATGATCCAGCAAAACTTCTCATAAATACACTATCTCCAGCTGAAGTTACTTCAATAGTCTTAGATGAAGACTCAGATAAAATGGAGGTTCAGGTCAAAGATGAAAGCTTGGCCCAAGCAATTGGAAGAAATGGTCAGAATATAAGACTTTCATCAGAACTCATAGGATGGGATATTCAGATTAGAGGAGAAAATGAAGATAAAGAATCTTCTGAGACTGATCAAGCTTCAAATACTCTTGAAAAATATCTAGATATTGATACTTCTACTTCAGAGATTTTAATTTCTAATGGTTTTGAATCTGTTAGCTCGATTGCAGAAGCAGAAATATCCAAACTTTGTGAAATAGATGAGATTACTGAGGAAATTGCTGGAACATTAATAGAAAGAGCCTCTGACGCATTGATTGAAATAGCCCTTTTGGATATGGAGGAGGCATTTGACTTTAATTCATTAGAAGACGTTGATGAGGAAATTGCAAAAGCTTTATCAGAAAATTTATCAAGCAAAGATGAGCTCGCTGACCTATCTGTTGATGAATTAGTAGAAATAATCAAAATAGATGAAGAATTAGCTGCAAAAATTATTATGAATGCAAGATCTGATTGGTTTGAGGAATGAAAAAATATGGATGTAAGTGATTTAGCAAAGGTCATCGGATACGAAGTAAATTTATTGTTAGAAGCAATAAATCAGGCAGGTCTATCCCAATCGTCTGCAAACGATAATATTTCTACGGAAGATAGGAAAAAAATTCTCGAACATATAAAAAGTACAAAAAAAGGAACAAAAAAAACTATTTCCATCGCAAAGAAAAAAACTGAGATTAAAAATGATGAAGGTCAAATCTCTATCACAAGGTTCAAGTCTGACAATCAATCTGCTAAAGGAAAAAGTTCATCTGGAGACCTTTCTGGAACAATTGATTTTGATACTGCTGAAAAAAGAAGAGTTCAGGCTTCTAGTGAGAAAAAAGTTCAAGACGAGGAAAGAGAAAAGAGAATAAAAGACTCATCTACCAAGGTAATAAGGAAGACAAAGCAGGAGCAAGCAAAACAAAGCAAAGGTAGTTCCTCGGCAAAAAAACCAACAAAAACTCAAAGAAAAGATCTTAAGAGCCCTGCTAAAGATTCAAAACTGGATAAAAAAGAGCAAGAAGGTGAAAAGTTCTTAGAATCTCAACTTGCTTCAGTTCAAAAATTTGAAAAGCCTACTGAATTTGTTCAAAAAGAAATATCAATTCCAGAAACTATTTCTGTAGCCGAACTATCTAAAGGACTTTCCGTGAAGTCTTCAGATCTCATTAAAACTCTTATGAAAAATGGAATTATGGCCACGGTGAATCAATCTCTTGATCAGGAAACCGCAGTTCTCATTACCACTGAGCTAGGTCACGTAGGTACCCCCATTCAAGAAAATGAAGCCGAAGAAAAAATGCTAGAGGGATTTGCACAAGAGGGGGAGCAAATTGAAAGAGATGCGATTGTATCTGTCCTAGGACACGTTGATCATGGAAAAACTTCACTTTTGGATTACATAAGAAATTCATCTATAGCAGATAAAGAAGAAGGTGGTATCACTCAAAGTATAGGTGCTTACCAGGTTTCAATTGAGGATAAGAATCTCACATTCATTGATACGCCAGGTCACGCTGCATTTTCAAAAATGAGAGCTAGAGGTGCAAACTCTACCGATATTGTTATCTTGGTTGTTGCAGCTGATGATGGTGTTCAACCTCAAACAGTCGAAGCTATAAATCATGCCAAAGCAGCTGGTGTTCAAATTGTAGTTGCAATTAACAAAATAGATAAACCAGAAGCTGATATAGATAAAATCAAGGGAGACTTAGCTAAAGAAGAGCTTGTTGCAGATGATTGGGGGGGAGATGTACAAATGGTTCCTGTATCAGCTCAGTCTGGTGAAGGAATTCCAGAATTACTTGAAACAATTTTCTTGGTTTCAGAAATCATGGACTTAAAAGCATCTTTCGAAGGTCCTGCAACAGGAGTAGTTCTAGAGTCTGGGGTAAAAAGAGGCGAAGGCGCAGTTGCAACTTTATTAATCCAGCAAGGCAGCTTAAATACTGGTGATTTCATTTTAGTAGGTGATCAAACCAGAAAAATTAGAGCTTTGAAAGATTTTAATGATAAACCAATAAAAAAAGCAAAACCTTCCTCTCCTGTATCCGTATCAGGTCTAGAATATCCCCCATCAGCTGGTGATCAGTTTTATGTCTTAAAAGATGAAAAAACAGCTAAAAATTTATCAGAGGAAAGAGCTACTAAGGAAAGAGAAAAAAGACTCTCAAGGATGGGATCTCTAAATTCTGAAAATATATTTGCAAATGCTGATGGAACGAAACCTTCAATAAATCTTATTCTGAAATCAGACTCTAACGGAACTTTGGAAGCATTATCTGGCTCAGTTCTTAATATGAAGATAGATGAAGTTAACTTGAAGATTGTTTTGGATGGAGTTGGGTCAATCACAGAAAACGATGTCAATTTAGCAATTGCATCTGAAGCAACTATTTTTGGCTACAATGTTAGAGCTGATACCACCGCACTTAATCTTGCAGAAAGCGAAGGGATAGACATAAAGTATTTTGGCATAATTTATGATTTACTTGACTCAATTAAAGGTTTAATAGAGGGATCTTTAGAGCCTGAAATAAAAGAAAGACAGTTAGGTATCGCAGAGGTTAAAGAATTATTCAAGTCTCCAAAATTTGGTCTGATAGCAGGATCAATGGTTACCGATGGAAGCATTATGGTAAATAAACTTGTCAGGGTTCTCAGAGATAATATTGTCATTCATGAAGGAAAACTAGACTCCTTAAGAAGATTTAAAGATGAAGCTTCGGAAGTAAAAAGTGGAACTGAGTGTGGAATAGGAATTACTAATTACACAGATGCTAAAGTTGGTGATGTTATTGAAGTTTACGAAAGACAAGAAATAGCCAGAAAACTTGAATCTTGACAAATAAATACTCATTCAAAAGATCTGATAGGGTTGGAGATCTCATTTTTAGAGAAGTTTCTAACCTTGTCCAAACTCAGGTAAAAGATCCGCGAATTGATAACACTGTCATTACTAGAGTAGAGATGTCTGACAATATGAAGATAGCAAAAATCTTTTATAGAAACCTAATATCTTCTACTAATAAACCGGAGTTAGAAGAAGGCTTTAAAAAGGCGTCAGGCTTTTTAAGATCAAGCCTGGCAAGTAATTTATCTTTAAAAAGGGTTCCAAGTCTGATTTTCATTTACGATGAGTTGAACATCTATGATTGATGGGGTTCTTCAAATTGATAAACCAAAGGCTGAGTCATCCGCTTCTCATATAAGAAAACTATCAAAGATAGATCCAAATCTAAAAATTGGCCATTGTGGAACCTTAGATCCAATGGCGACAGGATTATTGATAGTTTGCCTTAATCAAATGACCAGATTTGCGTCATATCTGAGTTCATCTGAAAAAACTTATCAAGCATTGATATTCTTTGGTCAGAAGACCAATACTGGTGATTCTGAGGGAGAAATAATCGAATCAAAGAGATTTTCCTTTTTGGATATTCCGCATGAAGAGATAGAAAAAAAAATAAAAAAATTTGAAGGTAAATCAAACCAGAGACCCCCTGCATTTTCAGCCCTAAAGTACAAAGGAAAATCTCTTTATGAATATGCCAGAAAAGGTATAAAAATAGATAAAGATGAAAGAGAAATTTTTATATCTTCTATAAAACTTCTATCCATAACGAAAAATGAATTAACTATTGAAGTTTCTTGCAGTTCTGGAACTTACATTAGATCGCTAGCAGAAGATATTGGAGAACTTTTTGATTGTCCAGCATATTTAAAAGATCTTAGAAGAACCAGATCAGGAAATTTTGATGTGAAAGATGCGATTAAGCTTCCAGAATCTTATCTGCCTACCAAAAAAATAATTACACCAAATGATGCACTTAATTGCTTTAATGAGATACAATGCGCGCCAGATATAGTAGATAAATTAAGAAACGGCCAATTCGTCGAATCTAACTTTAAATATGATTCTTCGACTATTTTAAGGCTAAGGGATTCCAAAAGGGGATTCATTGGATTGGTAGAATATAATGAAGGTTTACTAAAACCTAAACGATTCCTAGAAAATTTTCTATCTTTATCTTAAAAACTAGGAGGACTCATTGAGTTTAACAACAGAACAGAAAAATGAAATTGTAAGTAAATTTGCCGTATCCGGTGGAGATACTGGTTCACCTCAGGTTCAAATAGCTTTATTGACAGCAAATATTGAATCGTTACAAAAGCATTTTAAAAAGCACGCAAAGGATCATCACTCCCGTCAGGGACTTATAAAAATGGTGAATTCTAGGAGAAAGTTATTAGACTATCTCAAAGGAAAAGATTCTGCGGCTTATTCTTCTGTTCTAGAAGCATTGAACCTAAGAAAGTAACTTAGATTCAGATTTACAAAGGAAATTAAATGTTTGAAGAGACTTATGCTTCAGTTACAACAAATGTAGCTGGTAGAGAAATAAAATTAGAAACAGGAAAAATAGCACGACAAGCTACAGCATCTATAATTGCTTCTTCCGGCGATAATCAAGTTCTTGTAACTGTCGTTGCAGGAAGAGAGCCTGAAGGCCAATCTTTTTTTCCACTAACAGTAAATTACACAGAAAAATATTATGCCGCAGGAAAGATTCCTGGCAGCTTTTTTCGAAGAGAGGGTAGGCCAACAGAAAAAGAAACTCTTGTATCAAGGCTTATTGACAGACCTTTGAGGCCTTTATTTCCAAAAGGTTATTTTCAAGAAGTACAGGTAATATGCACTGTTTTATCTGCAGATAAGAATGAAAGCCCAGAAATTATTTCTCTCATTGGTGCATCTGCTGCTTTAGCGATATCTGGCCTCCCCTTTGAGGGTCCAATTTCTGCAGCAAGAGTCGGATTTGTTGATGGATCATATGTGCTCAATCCTGATAATGAATCCCAAGAAAAATCAATGCTGGATATGGTTGTTGCTGGAACAAAAGATGCTATTTTAATGGTTGAATCTGAAGCAAAAGAACTTTCAGAGGATCAAATGCTTGGAGCCGTCTTATTTGCTCATCAAGAAATGCAAAAAACTATTACTTTAATTGAAGAACTTGCATCCAAAACATCCATCCCTGAAATTGAATATTCTTTAAGAGAAGATAATTCTGAATTAAAAGAAAAAATTATAAGTATCGTAAAGGATGACTTAGTAAATGCTTATTCCATTCCAGAAAAGGCTAAAAGACAGGAATCAGTTTCTCTTGCTCGAGATAAGATGAAAGAGAGCTTAAATGATGAGGACTTAGAAGACGAAAATGTTGTTTCTGGATACTTCAAATCAGTAGAATCAGAAATAGTTAGATCAAGACTCCTTAACGGAGATTCAAGAATAGATGGAAGAGATCTGGATACCGTCAGACCAATAGATATAGAAGTTGGCTTTCTAAATAAATCTCATGGTTCTTGTTTATTTACTAGGGGAGAGACTCAATCAATTGGTGTAGCGACACTTGGTGGGTCTAGAGATGCTCAACTAATTGATGCCTTAGAAGGCACATCTAATGACCCATTTATGCTTCATTATAATTTTCCACCTTTTTCGGTTGGCGAGGCTGGTTTTATAGGAGCTCCGAAAAGAAGAGAAATTGGTCATGGAAAATTAGCCCGTAGAGCTCTGGAAGCTGTTTTGCCGTCTCAAGAAGAATTTCCTTACACAATAAGAGTTGTATCTGAAATTACTGAGTCTAATGGCTCTAGTTCAATGGCAACAGTTTGTTCTTCAAGTTTATCAATGATGGATGCTGGAATTCCAATTAAGAAAGCAGTAGCAGGAGTAGCAATGGGACTTGTTCTTGATGGGGATAATTTTTGCGTTATAACAGATATTTTGGGAGATGAAGACCACCTGGGAGATATGGATTTTAAGGTTGCAGGAACTTCAGATGGTGTAACCGCTCTTCAAATGGATATAAAAGTAAAAGGAATATCAGAAGAGATAATGGAGGTAGCTCTTGAGAAAGCTCAAACAGCAAGGACTCATATACTTGAAAAAATGAATTCTGTATTAGATTCACCAAGAAAAGAACTTTCTCCTAATGCACCTCAAGCTGTGAGTATGACTATTGCAAAAGATAAAATCAGAGAAGTGATAGGAAAGGGCGGATCAGTAATTAAAAGCATTACTGAAAAATCTGGTTCAAATGTAGATATCAATGATAACGGCGAGATTAAAATATTTGGTGATTCACCTGAATCTAGACAAACTGCCATAGATCTCATTAACCAAATAGTCGCAGATCCTGAAGTAGGTCAAATTTATACCGGGACTGTAGTCAAAATTGTTGAGTTCGGAGCATTTGTCTCGATTGATGGCGGTAAAGAAGGCTTAGTTCATGTCTCAGAAATAATGGAAGAGAGGGTCGAGAAAGTTTCAGACTATCTTGTTGAAGGGGAAGAAGTTGACGTTAAAGTCATTGGCATTGATGATAGAGGCAGAGTCAAACTAAGCATCAAAGCGGTGAATTCACCTGAAGAAAGTAGCAAGGAATAATTTGGTGGCTATGGGTAGACTTGAACTACCGACCTCTGCGTTATGAGTGCAGCGCTCTAACCAGCTGAGCTACATAGCCAAAGAATGAGAATTCTCTTAGTCTGATCGTTAAAAGTCAAGCAACAAGCTATACATTGAATCTGAAGTGAACTACGTCTCCATCTTCAATGATGTATTCAGAACCTTCGGATCTTAATTTTCCAGCCTCTTTTGCTCCTAGCTCACCATTAAACTCAATATAGTCTTCATAGGAAATGGTTTCAGCTCTTATAAAACCTTTTTCAAAATCTGTATGAATTGTTCCTGCAGCTTGAGGAGCCAGAGATCCTTTTTTAATTTCCCAAGCTCTTACTTCTTTTTTTCCAGCCGTAAAAAAGGTTTGAAGACCTAAGCTATCAAACGCTGCCCTGATCATGATGTTTAATCCAGGTTCTTCCAGACCTATATCTCTAAGAAGATCATTTTTGTCATCTCCAAGTTCAGCTATTTCAGCTTCTAGCTGATTGCATAGACCAATGACTTGAGAATTATTTTCAGAGGCGAATTCTTTGACGGTAGAATAAAATTCATTTTCTTCAAGGCTATCATCTATATTTGCAACATAAATAACAGGTTTGATTGAAATAAGGTTTAAGCCCTTAAGTTCAGCTAAATCGTTATTTTCAAAGCTTATATTTCTTAAATTTTCTTCCTTGTTGAGAAATTCCAATGTTTTTTCATAAACTTCTAAGGTAAAGAGAAGCTTTTTGTCGCCACTTTTAGCTTTCCTCTTAACATTTTCAATGGCGTTCTCAAGAACTTCCATATCTGCAAGGATAAGTTCAAGTTCTATCGTTTTTATATCATCTAGAGGAGATATATTATCTTTTACGTGAATTATGCTTTCATCTTCAAAGCATCTAACCACGTGAATAATCGCATCTGTTTCCCTGATATTCGCAAGAAACTTATTACCTAAACCCTCTCCCTTGGAAGCCCCCTCAACAAGACCTGCTATATCAACAAACTCAACAGTTGATTGAATTATTTCTTCAGGTTCAACAATTTCAGCTATTTTATTTAGTCTGCTGTCAGGTAAGTTTACTATTCCAACATTAGGATCAATTGTGCAGAATGGAAAATTTTCAGCTTGTATGCCAGATGATGTTAACGCATTAAATAAGGTAGATTTTCCTACGTTAGGTAATCCAACAATCCCACATTTAAGTCCCATTATTTTTTTGAATGTAATTGCGTCAGGGCTTTTTCCCAATCATCAAAAGCAACAAGTTCAAAAACTTCCAATGCATTATGCATCGCTAAAAGTTTATTTTTTCTTTCGCTAGAAGATCCTTTTTTTACGACAAAAGAATTCACTTTTTTAATGTCGCCTGGATGACCTATACCAATCCTTAGCCTCTTAAAACCTTTTTTACCAGATAAGCTTTGCATAATATCTTTCAAACCATTGTGACCTCCATCTCCTCCAGAGAATTTTAATTTTGATACTCCAGGAGGAAGATCAAGATCATCATGAACAACAAGAAGATTTTTTAATTTTATATTTTCCCCCTTTACAGTAGGAGCAACGCTTTTTCCACTTTGATTCATAAACAGGGTAGGGATAGAAAGTATGACTTCTATATCCTTCAACAGAAATTTTCCCATATAGGCTTTGTATTTCTTCTTTTCTGTTAGTTCAACATCATACTTTTCACAAAGCATATGAACGAAATCAGTTCCAGCATTGTGTCTTGTATTGGCATACCTTGAGCCAGGATTCCCTAACCCAACCACTAAAAAGGTTTCCATAAATTAGTTATCGTTAGATTCTTCTTCTCGAGATTCGTCTGTTTGAGATGAATCGGCAGAAGCTTGGGCATCGTCTGTAACTTCTTCACCATCTTCTCCAATCACAGGATCATCATCAATTTCAAGAGAAGCCCTGGTAACAGCACAAGAGAGAATAGGTTGATCTTGGAGATCATTCAATACGCTAGTCAGTTCGACACCTTCGGGCAAGGAAATTTCTGACATCATCACAGATTGGTTCAACTCTATATTTTGAGTATCAATTTCAATGAATTCAGGAAGAGAGGCTGCAGAGCATAAAACTTCCACTTCGTTTCTGAGGTGAGAAATCATACCACCTTGTTGTTTGACGCCAACACAAATATCCTCATTGATAAATTTTAACGGGACATTAACAGTCACTTTGGTATCTTTTGAAACAACAAGAAAGTCAACGTGTGAAGGCCTATCATTTCTTGGGTTTCTTTGAATATCTTTCAATAGAACCTCAAAAGGAGAACCATCAATATTCAAATCTATAACTTGGGAAAAAATACTTGGGTTTTCAAGGATTTTCTTAAGATCTTTCTCTAAGACTTTAATATTTGAGGATTGTTCTTCTCCGTATATAACCCCGGGGATTATTTCAGAAGATCTTAAGCTTCTTGAATTTGCCTTACCTGTTTCTTGTCTGGATTCACCAGATATGGTTATTTTTTCGCTCATTTTTTATAAAAACATTTCACTGATTGATTCTTCTCTATTCACTCTTGTTATAGCGCCTGCTAATGTTAAATCCATAGAGACAATCTTTATTTTTTTACAATGTTCAGCCTCTTTTGAGAGCGGAATTGTATCAGTTACTATCAATGAGTCTAGCTTTGATTTGGATATTTTTTTTATTGCAGAGCCAGAAAGAACTGGGTGAGAAATATAAGCATAAACTTTTTGAGCACCTTGTTTTTTTAACGCATCTGCAGCGTTACACAGAGTTCCCGCTGTATCAATTATGTCATCGATAATAATGCATGTTTTGTTCTTAACGTCCCCAATAACATTCATGACTTCAGATTCATTCGCCTTTTCTCTTCTTTTATCAATGATAGCTAAATCTGTATCCCCCATATATTTTGCTAGTGCTCTTGCTCTCACAACACCACCCACATCAGGAGAAACTACAATTTGGTTGGCATATCTTGATCTGTTTATATGATTTAAGAATGCTTTCGTAACGTAGATATTATCCACAGGTATATTGAAGAAACCCTGTATTTGGTCTGAGTGCAAATCTAGAGTCATGATTCTATTTGCACCAGCAATTTGAAGAATTTCAGCAACTAGTTTTGCTGAAATAGGCACTCTTTCAGATCTAACTCTTCGATCCTGTCTGGCATAACCAAAATAGGGAATAACCGCAGTAATTCTGGATGCAGATGCTCTCCTTAAAGCATCTATCATAATTGATAACTCCATAAGATTTTCATTTGCAGGAGAACAAGTTGATTGGACTATGAATACATCCTTTCCTCTGACATTAACGTTTATCCTTACATCTGACTCGCCGTCGCTGAATCTCTCTACTTCAGCTTTTCCTAGATTTTTACCAAGTTTTTTAGCAATCTTTCCAGCTAACACATTGTTTGCATTACCTGAAAATAAAATAAGATTTTTAGCAGGCTTTAACATTTTATCTGGCTGGGGTGGTAGGATTCGAACCTACGCATGGCGGCATCAAAAGCCGCTGCCTTACCGCTTGGCCACACCCCATCATTTATTAAGTTCATCATATATCGGAGACTTGTCTAAACTTCTTGTTACAAAAAACTTACAGTTAGTCGGAACTTTCGTTGCAATTGTATACGCCTCTTCTGAAGAATTAAAATTTAAATACATTGAAGAGCCAGTTCCAGATAATTCTACAGTTCCATATCGAGACATGAGGTTAAAAATTTCGTTTATTTCTGGATATACTTTTCTTGCAAAGTACTCAAAATCATTTTTTAAATGTTTAGGAAAATCTGTCTCATTTTCTTCATAAAACTTGAATGCATCAGCCGTGGATATTTTTATATTTGGATAGATAATCAAATAATAATTTGTCTCCTTTTCAATAGTTTCAAGTAATTCGCCTCTCCCTTTAGCAATAGAATTTTTTCCTTTTATGAAAAAAGGAACATCGCTTCCTAGACTAAATCCAATTTTTAATAACTTGTTGTCCGGTAGATTTAATTTAAAAAGTCTATTAAGAACAATCAATGCAGAAGCACAATTTGAACTTCCGCCTCCTAAGCCTGCACCTATTGGTATATTTTTTTGTACTTTAAAGGAGAATTCAGATTTTTCATTACATAAGCTTTTCATCAAAAAATAAGCTTTTGTAATGAGATTATCTTCAGTTTCAATTTCATCATTATTGATAATAAGTTGGAAATTTTCACTTTCTTTTATTTCAAGATAATCATACAAAGATATTAATCTGAACTCAGTTTCAAGATCATGATAGCCATCAGATCTCTTTGAATTTATTTTTAGGCCAATGTTTAACTTCGCTGGACAGGAAACTTTCATTTATTTATCTGAAGCTGAAGTTTATAAAATGGATTAGTTGCAACTAATTTATCCGTATCTTCTTGACCATCGGATATTTTTTCAACAAGGATAGAATTTTCTATTATTTTGAGAAGTTTGCAATTTCCTGATAAACAATCTTTGTAGTACCAATCCACAACTGAATAAAGTGTATAAATTAAATTATCATTCCTTTGAATTATCTCTTCTGCTTTGTTTCTGAAAGAATTATTGACCAGTAATTGATATGCATCTTTGTTTTTGAACACAAGGCTGAATTTTGGATAGAACCTACTACTTTTAAAATTTATTGTTATTTTTTCTTTTTGTTTTAAAAAACTGACTTTTCCGTTAAGGAAAGATTCACTTGTTCTAAATGAAAAACTTGCAGTTAAAAAATTTCTATCATTTTTTGAAGTCATTAAGTTATTTTTAACAGTTGCACAAGATGAAAGATAGGATACTAAAATAAAAATAAGTAGAATTGACCTCGGGATTGAATTTTTATTCATCTTTTAAAAATTTTATAAATGTTAGATTCAATAAAAACAAGATTAACTGAGATTAAGGATAATTTCTCTGATATTCAGACCAAATTGAGCATGCCAGATGTAATCAACGATCAAAAGCAGTATGCATTTTTATCAAAAGAATATTCTAATTTAAAACCTATTGTAGAAAAATTCGAAGAGTACATTCAGTGTGAAATTAATATTTCAAGTGCTGAAGAAGTCCTTAATGAATCTGATATAGATTTGGCAGAGTTAGCAAAAGAGGAAATTAAAGAAAATAACGAAAGAATATCTGAGATTGAAATAGAGCTGAAGAATCTTCTTATACCTGTTGATGAGAATGATGATAAGAATGTTTTTGTTGAAGTTAGAGCCGGAACCGGTGGAGATGAGGCGGCACTTTTTGTTGGAGATCTTTATAGAATGTATCTAAGGCTAGCAGAAAGAAATAGATGGAAAAGTGAACTTATTTCGTCAAGAGAAAGCGAGCAAGGTGGATTTAAAGAAGTAGTAATTAAAATTTCTGGAGAGAATGTTTATAAAAAATTAAAGTTTGAGTCTGGGATACATCGTGTTCAAAGAGTTCCTTCAACTGAATCTCAAGGAAGAATTCATACCTCGGCATGCTCGGTAGCTGTTCTTGCAGAAATAGAAGATGTTGAAGAAGTTGAGATAGATAAATCTGAAATCAGAACAGACACTTTTCGTGCCTCTGGTGCAGGAGGACAGCATGTTAATAAGACAGATTCAGCCGTGAGGTTAACTCACATTCCGACCGGAATAGTCGTTGAGTGTCAGGATGATAGGTCTCAACATAAGAATAAAGCAAAAGCACTTACATTGCTCGGCGCGAAGCTCAAAGCAATTGCAGAAGAAGAACTATCTAAAGAGCAAGCTGAAAAAAGAAAAAATATGGTTGGATCAGGAGATAGATCTGAGAAAATTAGAACTTACAATTTTCCCCAAAGTAGAATCACTGACCATAGAATTGAATTTTCGGTTCATAATTTGGACGGTTTCTTGGATGGTGAAATGGAAATCATGATTTCAACGTTATTAGAAGAAAATCAGGCTAGATTATTATCAAACCTTGAAAAAACATTCTCGTGACAAATCTCCGAAAGTTATTTTCAATTTCAAACCTTCCAACAATAGATAAGGAACTAATCTTATGTCACATTCTCAAAATTGAAAGAGTTGATCTTTATAAAGAGTCAGATATTGAAATTCAAGATACAACAAAAAAAGCCTTTACCGATCTTGTAAAGAGGAGAGAAGATGGGTTCCCTTTGGCATACATAACAGGAATAAAACCTTTTTGGGATGATGAATTTCAGGTTAATGAATATACCTTAATCCCCAGACCAGAGTCAGAATTATTAGTGGAAACAGCCATCTCTATTGATCTAGAGAATTGTTCACTTCTTGAGTTTGGAACGGGATCAGGAGCTATAGGTATGTCTATAGCCAAAGCAAAGCCATTTTGGAATTGCACCTTAACAGATAAAAGTTTTGAAGCTTTATCTGTTGCGAGAGAAAACATGAAAGCTCTAAATCTAAAAAACTCTGTTCTAATTCAGCATGACTGGTATAAAAGATGGCTTTTTGAGCCAATGGATTTGATAATTTCTAACCCACCATATATTTATCGAAATGATTTAAAAGGAAATGAGGATGGAATTTGGTTTGAGCCACCATCTGCACTTTTTTCTGGTAAAAAGGGATTGGCTGACATTAGTACAATCATAAAAAAAAGTGTTACTTTCTTAAAAAAAAATGGGAAGTTGCTTTTAGAGCATGGATTTGATCAGAAGGATCCTATTAACGAAATGGCAAATCAAAATGACTATAGCGATGTTTCTTTTTTAAAAGATTTGAATGGAAAATGGAGAGTAGCATGTCTAACCAAGTGAACTTTAGTGAAAAAGAGATGATGAAATACAGCAGAAACATCATGCTTGCAGATATTGGGGTAGAGGGACAAAGACTACTAAAAAATTCTACTGTCACGATTATTGGAGTTGGTGGTTTGGGATGCGCCTGCTCGCAGTATTTGGTTGCAAGTGGAATTGGTAACTTAAACCTCTTTGATTCTGACCAAGTTGATCTAAGTAACTTACAAAGACAAATTTTATTCCGCGAAGAGGACTTGAATGCTTTCAAAGTAGATGCTGCAGTTACATCTTTACTGAGACTTAATCCTGATGTGAATATAAAAAAATTCAGACAAAGTTTTGGAAAAAACAAAGTTCCTGACGAAATAACAAAAAGCAAGATTATTATAGATTGCTCTGATAATTTTGAAACTAGAAGGTATACAAATGCCTATTGTTGTAAAAATAAAATACCCTTAATTTCTGGTTCATGCATACAGTGGAAAGGGCAACTTATGAAATTTGATTTTCAAAATGATAGCGCATGTTATGAATGCTTATTTGAAGATACATCTTCTGAAGACTTAAGCTGCACAGAATCAGCAATATTTTCTCCAATAGTAGGAATAATTGGGTCAATGCTAGCTTCAGAATCAATAAAAACTATTACTAAGATTTCCAAGAACTGCCAAATTTTCCAAGATTATGATTTTAAAGATAATTTAAGTAGGGAAATATCTTTCAAGAAAAATAACTTATGTAAAATTTGTGGTGAGTGTTAATGATGAAAATCAGAGGATTTATAGAAGGTTTTTATAACAGAAAGCCAAAAAAAAACGATTATGGTTTTAAGGGTAATAATATTACCCATTACATTTATGCGCCAAAAGAAGACTCTTACATCAGGCAAAAATGGCGAATTGAAGATAAATCTCTTGAAGCACGAAGCATTCCCAAAAATATAGCTCAAGTTTATACATTATCTCCAGGTGCAGACTTTAATAGAAAATCTAAGAAGGATTTTAACCTTCTGCTGTCAAAGTTTAACTTTGCCATTGATAAAGGATTTTCCGAGGTAGGCTTATTGTTTGATGATATTGATATAAACAATATTGGAATAGAATCTGATGACAAGGATTTAGGTAAATTTCACGGCGAATTAATCTCAGAGGTAACTACTAAGTTAGGTTGCAGTAATGGATGGTTTTGTCCATCAATTTATTGCGAAAGCTTTTCTAAAAAAGGAATTCAAAATGATAAGTATCTCGAAGGAGTATCAGAAACCATAAATAATGATTTATTTTTTCTTTGGACGGGTCCAAAAGTAATTAGCGATTTTATTTCTCAAGATCACCTCAAAGAGTTAGCTCAAGTAATAAAGAATCCTGTGGTTATTTGGGATAATTTTTATGCAAACGATTATTGTCCTACAAGGCTCTTTTTGGGCAACATTACGGGTAGGGATTTTTTTAGAGGTAATCCTTATGGACACGCCATTAATGGCACTGGCCTCATAAACACTGATGAATTTTTAATAAGTAAAGTTTTTGATAAGAAAGAAAAGATAAATTTACCCAGTGAACTACTGCCTTTGTTTGATAGTCCATTCAAAAATCCAAATAAATCTGAAATCAATAAAATGATTAGAAATTCAAAAGATATTAAAAAAGCAGTTTTTGAGACTACAAATGATAATTTGTTTTTGGAATGGAAACCTTATTTAGTGCAAGCCTTAAATGATATAGACCTAATAAAAAATTTTAAATCTAAGCAGACTATTGAAACTTACTTGCATCGAAGATATTCTCCATTAGTAAGCCAGATTTTCAATAGGTATTAATCAAAAGAGGTAATTATGCTGGGTAATATGATGACTGAACCTTTACTCATCTCAGGAATTCTTGAACATGCAATTCAAAATAATTCTAATACTGAAATAGTAAGCAAGAGAGTTGAAGGAGACATTCATAGATATTCTATTTTAGATGCTGCAAAAAGATCAAAGCAGCTTGCCAATGCTTTAGTTAACTTAGGAGTTAAAGAAGGCGATGTTCTCGGCACAATGGCTGTCAATGGCTACCGACATTTTGAACTTTATTTTGGAATTTCTGGGATTGGAGCGGTATTGCATACTTTAAATCCTAGACTTTTTCCGGAGCAGATAGATTTCATAGTTAATCATGCTGAAGATAAGTATCTTTTTATTGATCTACCTTTTATACCGATAATTGAGGCAGTTTCTAAAAATTTGACAAATGTGAAAGGTTTTATTGTTTTATGCGATAGAGAAAACCTTCCTAAAGATTCAAAGTTAGAAAATTTAATGTGTTACGAAGAGTTAATCAAAGAAGAAAGTGAAGATTTTGATTGGCCAACTTTTGATGAAAACACTGCATCATCCTTATGTTATACGTCTGGTACAACAGGAAATCCCAAAGGAGTCCTATATTCTCATAGATCCACAATACTCCATGCATGGTATTCAAGCGCAGGAAATGCAATGAATTTAACTTCAAAAAGCGTTGTTCTCCCTGTGGTTCCTATGTTTCATGTAAATGCTTGGGGAGTTCCTTATGCAGCTAGTATGCTTGGGTGCAAATTAGTGTTTCCCGGCCCATTCACTGACGGAGAGTCGATTTATAACTTGATTAACGAAGAAGGAGTTAACAATTTGCTTGGTGTTCCCACAGTATGGCTTGGGTTGCTTAATTATTTAGACGAAAAGGGTATTACTTTAAAAAATGTTAATTCAGTATTAGTAGGTGGATCTGCTGCTCCCAAATCTATGATAAAAAATTTCCAAGAAAAACATAACGTTTTTCTTTTGCATGGATGGGGAATGACTGAAATGAGTCCTCTAGGGACATTAAATCAAGATACAGCAGAGATGGATTCTATGGATTTAGACGATCGTTATGAGCTACAAACCAGTCAAGGAAGAGCAATATATGGGTGCCAAATTAAAATTGTTAATGATGAGGGAGATACTTTGTCTAATGACGGGAAAACTTTTGGCAGGTTAATGGTTAAAGGCCCAGCAATAATTGAAAGATACTATAAGTCATCGGAAAGTGCTTTAGAAGATGGTTGGTTTGATACAGGGGATGTATCAACTATTTCACCAGATGGATACATGAGGATAGTAGATAGGAGCAAGGATGTAATTAAGTCTGGGGGTGAGTGGATAAGTTCTATTGATCTAGAGAATGCTGCTCTTGGATGCTCCGGAGTTTTGGAAGCTTGTGTCGTTGGAGTTGCCCATGAAAAATGGGATGAAAGGCCTCTACTCTTTGTCGTTAAAAATTCTGACGAATGTACAAAAGAATCTGTTTTAGAGTATCTTTCTGATAAAGTTGCAAAGTGGTGGTTGCCTGACGATGTAATTTTTATTGATGAGTTGCCTCATGGTGCAACCGGCAAACTACTAAAAACAGGTTTAAGAGAAGACTATAAAGAACATTTAATTAAAAAAGGAGATTGAAATGGCAGGATTAGTACCAGCAGATACTTTAAAAGATTACATTGGTGAAGATATGGGTACATCAGATTGGTTAGAAATTGATCAAGATAGAATAAATCAATTTGCTGATGTAACGTTAGATCATCAATTTATTCATGTCGATGTAGAAAAGGCAACACCATTATTTGGTTCTACCATTGCTCATGGTTTTCTTTCATTGTCTTTGATGGCTGGAATGCCTGCTCCTCAAGTAGCCCCAGAGAATATGAAAATGGCTTTTAATTATGGTTTAGACAAGGTTAGATTCCTTACGCCAGTTAATGTTGGCTCGAAAGTTCGAACAAAAGCTACTTTGTTATCTGTAGATGATAAAGGGGATGGAAGGTATTTAGTAAAGAATGAAATCAAAATGGAAATAGATGGACAAGAAAAACCAGCATATGTAGCTGAGGCTCTAACCATGTATGTCACTTAGACTAATTTCTTTTTTAGAATCTCATTTACTAATTTAGGATTTGCCTTGCCTTTGGATTCCTTCATTACCTGACCCACGAAAAATCCAAATAAACGATCTTTTCCAGAAAGAAATTGCTTTTTTTGATCAGGATTATCGTTGATAACTTTTTCTATTATCTGTTCAATCTCATTGTCATCAGATAATTGTTCTAAATTTAGGTTTTGGATGCTTTCGGAAATTGAAATATCACGATTTTCCCATATGTTTTCCAAGACCTTTTTCGCTGCTTGCCCTGAAATTTTTCCTTCTTTGAGATAAGTCAGTAGTTCAGCGAACTTGACCGCATCCACTTTTGAGTTATTAGCATTTAAATCAAATTTATTTAATATGGCTGAAAAGTCCCCTAGTACCCAATTCGCTACAAGCTTGGGATCATCAATATTTACCAAGGTCTTCTCAAAGAAATTTGCAAGTTCTAAATCATAAGTAATATTCCTTGCATCATACTCAGATAGACCTAATTCGTTTATATATCTCTCTTTTTTTTCATCAGGCAGTTCTGGCAATTCCTTTTTGATCCTTGCGATTTGATCAGATTTTATCTGAATAGGGATTATGTCTGGTTCAGGAAAATATCTATAGTCATTAGCTTCCTCTTTTGATCTCATTGATCTAGTAGTGTCATTTGTAGAATCATATAATCTAGTTTCCTGAACTATTTTTTCTCCTTTTTCCAAACAAGAAATTTGGCGCTTTATTTCAAAATTAATTGCTTTTTCGACAAATTTAAAAGAATTAATATTTTTAAGTTCAGTTCTTATTCCTAATTTTTTATCACCTTTCTTTCTTATAGAAACATTCGCGTCACATCTCATCGAGCCTTGAGACATATTCCCATCAGAAATTTCCAAAGCACAAACTATAGAATGAATTTTTTTTAAGTAAGCAACAGCCTCTTCAGAATTAGACATATCCGGCTCCGAGACAATTTCCAATAAAGGTGTACCTGCTCTATTAAGATCAATCGCTGTTTCATTTTCAAATAGGTCATGTACCGACTTACCTGCATCTTCTTCAAGGTGAGCTCTAGTGATACCTATTGTTTTAACCTCTTGATCTCCTAATTGAATTTCTATCGATCCTTTGCCAACTATTGGATCGTCAAGTTGACTAATTTGATAACCTTTTGGTAGGTCAGGATAAAAATAGTTTTTTCTAGCAAAACCAACTTTTTCTGCAATTTCTGCATTGATAGCAACTCCAAACTTTATTGCCTTCTCAATGGTTTTTTCATTTAAGACTGGAAGAGTGCCTGGCATGCCAAGGTCAACTTCGCAGGCTTGCAAATTCTGATCAGATCCAAATTTAGTAGGAGCATTTGAAAATATTTTAGATTCTGAATTCAACTGAACATGAATTTCTAGTCCAATTACACTTTCCCAGTTACCTTTCACTTTTCACCTGACTGAAATTTATTAGAAATATTTAAAAGGGAGGATTCCTCTAAAATGTTTCCTATGAATTGTATTCCAAGAGGCATCTTATTTTTTTCACCAAATGGAACAGATGTAGCAGGCAACCCACCAAGGTTTGCAGGTATGGTAAATATATCTTGTTTGTACATTTCTACAGGATCAGTTATTGAACCTAAATCAAAAGCTTCTCCAGATGTCGTAGGCAACATTATCGCAGTAACATCTTTGAATGCATTAACAAAATCACTTGAGATTAGGTTTCTAATTTTTTGTGCCTTTTTATAGTAAGCATCATAAAATCCAGAGGATAGGCAATAAGTTCCGATAAGAATCCTTTTTTTTGTTTCGTTTCCAAAACCTTCTCCTCTAGATTTGAAATAAAGATCTTCAAGATTATCAACATTTTCAGCCCTGTATCCAAATCTTATCCCATCATATCTTGATAAATTAGCCGAACATTCAGCAGGGGCTATTACGTAGTATACAGGTAAAGATAATTCTAAATTTGGCAACTCAATTTCTTTCGTCTTAATTTTTAATTTTTCTAGCTTTTCGATAGCTTTAGTATAGTTAACCGATAAATCTTCATCTCCTAAAGAATTAATTAAATTAGTAACCAAACCTACAACATGCTCAAATTCATTTGACTCGCAATCCACAGAAAAATTAGGAACTTTTGCTTTTATCGAAGTAGCATCTTTAGGGTCATATCCAGATATGATTTGAAGAGCAATCGCTGTATCTTTTATATTTTTTGCTAGTATTCCTCCCTGATCGAGACTTGATGCAAAGGCAATCATCCCATACCTAGATACTCTTCCATAGGTTGGCTTAATTCCTGCCAAACCGCAAAAAGACGCTGGTTGTCTTATAGATCCTCCCGTGTCTGTTCCAGTTGAAAAGCTACTGAAGTTTGCGGCAACAGCTGCTGCAGATCCTCCAGATGAGCCCCCTGGAGTTTTTTTTAAATTAAGGGGATTTTTTACTGAGCCATAAAAGCTTGTTTCATTAGATGATCCCATAGCGAATTCATCCATGTTTGCCTTCCCTAAACAAATTGATCCAGCTTGTTCTAACTTTTCTACAACCGTAGCAGAGTAAGGAGGATAAAAATTATCTAACATTTTTGATCCGCAAGAAGTTTTGATTCCCCGAGTACAAAAAATGTCTTTGTGTACCATAGGTATTCCATCTAAGGCTATATTGCGTTGACTATTATTAGATTTGTCTGATTTTTTTGCTTTCTCAACCGCTTTTTCAAAATCAGTAGAGATAAAAACATTGAGGTCTTTGTTATTTTCTATGACTGAAATATAATTTTCCACAAGCTCTACTGAAGAAAATTTCTTTTCTCTTAAGCCGTCTATTTGCTCTTGAAGAGTTAAAGTTTCTAAAGCCATTTATTCAATAACTTTTGGCACAAGGTAAAATCCATCTTCTGTTTTGTTGGAAGTTTTTTGAAGACTTTCTCTATTTATGTCTTCAGATACCTTATCCTCTCTTAAATTAAAATTATCTTTTATTGGATGACTTAATTCTTCTATCTGATCACAATCAACTTTATTGATTTCATCAATCATATCCATCGTCAAATTAAGATCTTCCTTCAGTTTATCTCTGAGCTTGTCATCGATTTTAATCTTAGATAGATTTGAAAGATTTTCTAAAGTCTTATCGTTTATTGTCATTTCCTAAAAATTTTATTTTATTGCTATTTCTTGCCCCATCGACACAGCATTGATACGATTTGATTATAAAGCGAGAAACTAATGGTACTAAAATATTTTAGAGGATTATACTCCAATGACTTATCAATAGATCTAGGAACAGCAAATACTCTTGTTTACGTTCGAGACAAAGGGATAGTACTAAATGAGCCCAGCGTTGTTGCCATTAGAAAAACAGAAGGGGCTCGAACAGTTGTTGCTGTT
Organism: uncultured SAR86 cluster bacterium; assembly: GCA_902526045.1. GTDB lineage: Bacteria > Pseudomonadota > Gammaproteobacteria > Magnimaribacterales > AG-339-G14 > CACNYO01. Next base: position 520,756 of record CABZJI010000001.1, read on the forward strand.
GGAACTGAAGCAAAAAGGATGCTTGGAAGAGTTCCAGGAAATATCGAAGCAATAAGGCCTTTAAAAGATGGAGTAATAGCTGACTTCCAGGTCACTGAGAAAATGCTCCAACATTTTATTCAACAAGTTCATGGCGATAATTTTATGAGACCTAGTCCAAGAATTCTTGTGTGCGTTCCTTGTCAGTCAACACAAGTCGAGCGAAGAGCAATTAGAGAGTCTGTACTCGGAGCTGGGGCAAGAGAAGTAAGATTAATAGAAGAACCGATGGCGGCAGCAATAGGGGCTGGACTACCTGTAGAAGAAGCTTTTGGATCCATGGTAGTTGATATAGGTGGCGGTACTACTGAAGTTGCAATTCTAGCTCTGAATGGAGTTGTCTATTCAAATTCGTTGAAAACTGGTGGAGATAGGCTTAACGAATCAATAATTTCATATCTCAGAAGAAAATATGGAATCCTTATCGGTGAATCTACCGCTGAAAGAATAAAAGAGACTATCGGTTGTGCAACCCCAGAAAGTGAGCTACAAGAGATGGAAATTAGGGGACGTAATCTAGCCGAAGGAGTTCCTAATACTTTATCTATCTCCAGTTTAGAAGTATACGAAGCAATGTCTGGTCCATTATCTTCAATCCTACAAGCAATTAAAAATGGTCTTGAGCAATCCCCTCCTGAGCTGAGTTCAGATATATCAGAAAGAGGAATTGTTTTGACTGGAGGAGGAGCGCTGTTAAGAGACTTAGATGTAATGATTTCAGAGCAAACCGGTATTCCAGTTATTCCAGCCGATGATCCTCTTACTTGCGTTGCAAGAGGAGGAGGTGTTGCCCTAGAAATTATGGATAAATATGATATTGACCTCTTATCAACTGATTAGATAGTTCTATATGGCCAAGGAGCATAAACAAGCTGTAATTGCTCAAAAAGCTATTTTCACAACGGGTTCTATGAGGCTCTCTAGAGTAATTCCTTCTATTCTTTTTGCAATCCTTATTCTCGCAGCAGATGTAAGCTTCAACGTAGGCGAAAGGATAAAAATTTATGTAGGTTTTGCCACTGAACCTATCATTTACATACCTCAAATTGTTGAAGAAGGTTGGATTTCTTTTTCTGATTATTTTGAAGATAGGGAAGCATTACAGAATGAAATAGATCGTTTGAAAGAAGATATTGATTCTCAAAGATTTAATCTTATAAATTATGAAAAAGTTGTTCAGGAAAATAAAGAACTTAAAAAATTACTTGGATATGTAGAGCAAACTAACAAGAAAAATTATATCTATGGCGAAATAGAAGAAATTAATTTTGCTCCAAAACCTTCAATGACTGTGGGCATTGGTAGAAATAAAAAACCTGATCAAATGATTGCCTTCAATTGGACAGGCTTGATTGGATCGGTCGAGCTATCAGCAGGATCAAAGGTAGAAATTAAACCAATCTTCGCTAAAGGTTCTCAAATTCCCATAAGAAATAGAAGAACAAATTCAAATATGATTTTGGTTGGTACCGATATGCCGCAGAATTTTGTAATAAAAGGATTAAAGAAAAATGAAGATATTGTTCCTGGTGACAAGCTTGTAACATCTGGACTTGGAAAAAAATATCCAAAAGGCATAAATGTTGGAACAGTTAATAAAATCTCAGCATTATCAAATAATGAATTTCTGGAAATAGAAGTCCTGGGGACCGCAGAATTTAATTCTGGCGACCAAATATTGTTAACCTTACCCTGATGGCATATTTTTCTACAAGAAATCCCAACAAAACTATTTCAACTCAATTAGTAATTGGTATTTCTCTAATTTCAGGAGTTTTTTTTCAATCTCTTTTTAATTTTTTTTCTTATGAAATTGATGGATCTTCCATTCCAGTTACTTTGTTGGTTCTAATTTATTGGAATATTGCCTTACCAAAAAACATTGGTCTTGCTTGGTCTTTTATTTCTGGAATCCTGCTGGATTTAAACTTGGGATACTTTCTTGGAACTCATGTGATTTTATTTTTATTAATTTCTTACTTAACTCAGAGATATTTTCACAGAATAAGGGCTATGTTCCAGGTACAACAATCCATTTTAATAGCAAGTATTGTTTTCCTATATTTGCAAATTTTTTATCTATTTTTTCAAGAATTTACCTTTTTTGGTTTCATGGCGATTATATTTAACAGCCTAATTTCGGCTTTAATATGGCCAATATTATTTGGTTTATTGAGATTAATCAGAAGAAAATATACTTATGCATAAACAAAGGAAGCAATTCCCAGAAAAGTAAAAAAGCCCACAATATCCGTTACTGTCGTAACTATCACTCCACCACCAATTGCAGGATCAAATTTTAATCTTCTTAAAATGAGGGGGATAGAAATTCCCGAAACTGCAGCAGCAATTAAATTAATTGTCATTGAAAAAATTATAATCAAAAGAATATTGAAGTCTTGAAACCAGAAAGAAGAAATAAAACCTAATATTATTGACCAAAAAAGACCATTCCAAAAAGAAACGATCAATTCTCTTGAAAATATCCATCTAATATTTCCTGAGACTATTTGGCCTAATGCTAAACCTCTTACTGTAATAGCAAGAGTTTGGGTTGCAGCAACACCGCCCATGCTGGCAATTATTGGCATTAATACTGCAAGAAATATAACTTTTTCAATAGTTTCTTGAAAAAGGTTTATTACTGAAGATGCTAAAAGAGCAGTAATAAGGTTTGCTCCAAGCCATAATCCTCTAGATCTAAGGGCTGAGAAAGTCTCTTGGAAGGTATCTCTGCTTAATCCTGAAATTTGTCTGAAAGGTGTATCTACCTCATCTTTAATTGAATCAATAACATCATCAATTGTAATTCGTCCAAGAAGTTCCCCATCATCATTGATCACGGGTGCAGAAATAAGATGATTACTTTCAAACAATCTATCAACTTCTTTCTCAGAACTCGTAACAAGTAAAGAGTCAAATTTTCTCACCATGAGGTCTTCAGCTTTCTCTGAGCTTTTAGAAGATAAAATTTTTGAAAGGGGCAAATTACCCCTTAAAATATTATTTCTATTTACAACAAAAACCTTATCCATATCCTGAGGAAGTTCATCTCTAATCCTGAGGTATCGTCTTATAACCTCAATAGTATGAGAAGGTCTTACTACCACAACATCAGGATTCATCATCCTTCCAGCGGTACCTTTCGCAAATGAGAGATCTTTACTTACAAGCTCTCTATTTTGAGTTGACATAGCTTTTAAAACATCTCCAATTACCTTTTCTGGAAGTCCTTGTATAATTTCGACTATTTCATCTGTTTCTAACTTTTCAGTAACTTGTGCAACCTCAGTTGCATCCATTGAAGAGAGGAAGAATTCTCTTACCTCTTTAGATAGCTCATTTAAAACTTCTCCTTCAACGTTCAAATCTACAAGCTCCCAAAGAATTCTTCTATTGTTAGGACTGCTTGACTCCAAAGTAGATGCAATATCAAAAGGTGACATGCTATTAAACATACCTCTAATAAGTTCAAATCTTTTTTTTGTGAGTTGTTTTTGGATCTCTTCCGAGAGAGAAATATTATTTCCTTGGATCATCTAAAGAGAGTTTAAGCTAAGTTTTCTCCTAAATATATTTGCTGAACGGTATTATTTTCTTTTATGTGCTTAGGACTTCCCGACGCAATTATTTTTCCATTATTTATTACTGAAATATTATCGCAGATATCCATTGTTGCTTGTGCGTTATGATCGCTTATAACGACTCCTACATTTTTGGAGCGTAGATTAGAAATAATAATTTTTAATTCATTTATCGTTAAAGGATCTATCCCGGCAAAAGGTTCATCTAATAAAATGAATTTAGGCTCAAGGGCAAAAGCTCTAGCTATTTCTAGTTTTCTTCTTTGGCCACCTGACAGGTTTTCAGACATTTGATTCTCTAAATCTAACAAATCAAATTCATTCATTAGATTGTTATATTTATTTTCTATTTCATTTTTTTTGAACTTAGTTTGAAGGGCAGCTTTAATGTTATCCGAAACTGATAGCTTCCTAAAAACAGATGATTCTTGAGGCAAATATATTATTCCTTTTGAAGCTCTGAAAGAAATATCCTTAAAAGTGATATCGTATTTATGCAGAAAAATTCTCCCCGAGGTAGCCATCTCTAATCCTGAGATTATTGAAAACAAAGATGTTTTTCCTGCGCCATTAGGCCCAAGAAGACCAAAGACCTCTGAGTTATTTATTTGAAGATCTATTCCATGCAAGATTTCTTTTTTCTTAAAGCTTTTCTTAATGTCTTTGAGTTCAAGAGTTTCCACTTTTGATCCTCAAATTTTCTGAATTTAAAATACTGTTATTTTTATAGTCAAAGATAATATCTTCGCCGGAGATATTTTTGCCATCAATAAAAATGTTTGATGTTCCGGAAAGATATAAAAGCTTCTTACTTAAATCTATTTTTATTTCTCTGGAATAACCTTCGAATGAATCCTTTTTTTTAAAACTTATCGGAGTTCCAGACAAAGAGATTAAATTACTTGATAGCGAAACTTCTCTTCCTAAAAAGGTAATTTCATTATGATTCAATTTAAGGTTTTTCGAACTTAAATATTCTTTATCAATATCTATAAAAATAGCTTCTGCAAAAAGATCTATTACCTCTTTATCTTTGATGATGTTCACATTTATTTTTTCCTTTAGATCAAATTGATTACTTTCAAAGAAAAAATCACCTTTATCTGCTGATAGCTTCACTTGATAACTATTATTACTATTTATCTCAATTTTTGGCTTGAATATTGATAAGTTATTGGAGTTAGAGAGAGCATTGATCATCTCGCTCTTGAGAGAGTAAAAAATTTCTTTATTCTTTGAAGTAGACCTTATTTCTATTTCTTTTGCATTAAATATTGAAGAACTATTTTCTTTAGAGGAAAAAGATTCATTTTCAACTGTAATAAAAAGAAATGAAGCCGTTAGTGAAATAGCTAAGATGCAATAAACAATTAAACGCCATCCCATTAAAATACTCTAGATTCGTTAAGCTCATGCATTCTAATAACACCAATAACTTTTTTATGGCTTTTTACAACTAGGCTATAAATTTTATTCTTGGACATGATCTCTCTTGCTAAGTAGGCATTTTTATCATGCTCAATACTTTTAAAAGATTTTGTCATTACTTTGGATATTGATAATTTTCTGATGTCTATTTTTTTATTTAGAGTTCTTCTTAAATCACCATCAGTGAATATTGCATCTATCGTTTTCTTCGAATTTTCTACTAAACAAAATCCTAAGCCGAATTGGGTGATGACTTTAATTGCATCTAAGATGGTAGAAGTTTCTTTTACTATGGGTATTTTTTTGATATCGATCATTAAGTCTTCACAGAGGAGAAATCTTTTGCCTAATTTTCCACCTGGATGATTTTCCGCAAATTCTTTTGGACTGAATCTATTATTTTTCAATAATGCAATTGATATAGCATCTCCCAACATGAGCATAAATGAAGTGCTTGTTGTTGGTGCCAGATTATTTGGACAAGCCTCTTTATCTACTTTTGCTTCTAGATGGAACAGAGATTTTTTGGCGATAGAAGACTCTCTATTTCCTGTAATCGAAAGAATATTTTTTGTCTTCCTCATAAGACCGCCAAGTATCAGAACAATTTCATCGGTTTCCCCAGAATTTGAAATTATGAGAATTCCATCACTCTTTGAAATGGCTCCAAGATCACCATGACTAGCTTCTGAAGGATTAATAAAAAAAGAGGGCGTTCCAGTGCTTGATAAAGTTGATGAAATTTTTGCAGCAATATGACCTGATTTTCCTACACCCATCAAAACTAATTTACCCCTGAGATTCATTATATGGTTACAAATCAAATTAAAATCCTTCTTAGATAGATTATCTAAAGAGTGATTTATTGATGAGATCTCATCTTTAAAAGTTTTTTTTGCATGAATGAAAAAGTTATCTGCAGTCATTATTTTTAAATTTCAGTAAAGAACATATAGTAAACTTACATCCCATGATAAGGAAACTTGGCTCACAAATTAATTTTATATTAATTACATTAATCTTTTTAATTCATCCTGCAATTGCTGACGATGAGTTAGAAGGTTATGTCAACAGTCAGCACGAAAAAATATTCAAATTCTTAAAAGATAACGCTGAGATGTTAAGCAAAAATAACCGAATTGATCTTATAGAAAAGGAATTTTCAGGGCTAATTTCTGTCAGCGAAATATCAAAACGGGTTATGGGTAAAAAGTATTTCACAATCGCCTCACAGGAGCAAAGAAAAAGATTTAATGATAAATTCAAGGAAACTTTCTTTAATACTTATTCCAGTGCTTTAAGCAATCTGGAGGATCAAAAGATTGAAGTGATCGGTCATGCTCACCCAAAAGATAGGCCAAATGCAGCAATTGTAAGAGTGAGAATTACGGCAAGTGATGACGCTTATGAACTCACTTATCAAATGATTAAAAAGAGTGATAAGTGGGGTGTCATCAATATTATTTTTAGCGGAGTAAATATTGTTTCAATTTTTAAAACTCAATTTTCATCACTAGCTAAAGAAAATAATCTTGAAGTTTCTTCTTCTGTTCTCTCTACTGCTCTTGATGGAGAAAATGAAATACTTTTACAAAATGCTAGAGAAGCATTTGGTCGGGACTTAGACAAAGTAATAGATAGTTGGGAAATTTCAGATATCAGACAGAATTCATAAATGGATAAATTGCTAGTAGAGGGCGGTTTTAAGCTTAATGGTTCCATCAAATCATCTGGAGCAAAAAATTCTGCCTTACCCATTCTTGCTTCATCGATACTCCTTGATGACCCAATAATCATAAAAAATATACCTCATCTTAATGATGTCACAACCATGCTTGAACTGCTGGGTTCAATGGGTGTAGATATGACCTTATCTGAGGATATGGAGGTGGAACTTGATCCATCTGGTTTGAATGATGTTGGCGCAAGATATGAACTAGTTAAAACTATGAGAGCATCTGTTCTTGTTTTGGGGCCACTTTTAGCAAGAACTGGATACGCTAAAGTAGCTCTTCCAGGCGGATGCGCTATTGGTAGTCGACCAGTTAATCTTCATATCGACATTATGAAAAAAATGGGTGCACAAATTTTTATAAAAGATGGATACATAGAGGCAAAGTCTAATGGCAGGTTAAAGGGTTGCGAATTTAACTTTGAGCTCATCAGTGTTACTGCTACAGAAAATGCTCTCATGGCTGCATGTTTGGCAGATGGCAAAACAATTTTAAAAAATTGCGCAAGGGAGCCAGAGGTTTCTGATTTGGCAAATTGTTTAAACGATTGCGGTGCAAAAATTTCTGGTATTGGTTCTCACGAATTAGTTATTGAAGGAGTGAAATATCTTAACGGCACTTCTTTTTCGATTATGCCAGATAGAATTGAGACCGCTACATATCTAGTTGCTACTACAATGACGGGTGGAGAAATCACAATAAAAAAATGTCAACCAAATTCTTTAGGTGCAGTCATATCGAAACTTGAAGAAGCTGGCGCAAATATAGTGTGTGAAGAAGATGAAATTAATTTAAAAATGAAACAAGATATTCCAAAATCGACTTCTTTAAGCACAGCTCCTTTTCCATCATTTCCGACAGATATGCAAGCACAATTCATAGCTCTTAATGCAATTTCTAATGGCTCAGCTACTGTTACTGAAACTGTTTTTGAAAATAGGTTCATGCACGTAAACGAACTTATCAGAATGGGAGGAGAAATTGAGCTGAAAGGAAATACAGCTTACATAAAAGGCAAAGGAAGAAAATTAATAGCTGCCCCTGTAATGGCAACTGATTTAAGAGCTTCAGCAAGTCTGGTATTAGCAGGTCTTGTTGCTACAGGTGAAACTTTGGTTGATAGGATCTACCACATTGACAGGGGTTACGAGAGGATTGAAGAAAAACTTAAGCTTTTGGGAGCAAGGATAGAGAGGATTTCAGCATGATACTAATTGGGTTACCTAAAGGAAGAATCTATAAAGAAATAAGTCAATTGCTTAAGGACTCAGGAATTGTCTTAAAAGAAGATAAAAGAAAATTGATCTTTGGCTCCAACGAAAAAAATATTCAATTTTCTATCCTTAGAGGCTGGGATATTCCAAAGTTTGTAAGCTATGGTGCAGTGGACATTGGTATCGTCGGAAAAGATGTCCTTCTTGAAACAGAAGAAAAAAATTTTTTTGAAGTTCTGGATCTAAATATTGGAAAATGTAGATTATCTTTAGCTGCCAAGGAAAAAAAGGTCAGCGAACTGGCTGGTTCCACAATAGCTTCAAAATTTCCTAAAGAAACAAATAATTTTTTATCAGAAAATTTCATAGATGCTGAAATAGTTGAGTTAAAGGGATCTATTGAAATAGCTCCAATCCTTGGAATATCTGATTACATTGTTGATCTTGTAAATACAGGGAGCACTCTTAATGAAAATGGATTGAAAGAACTTAAAGTTCTTAAAGAGATTACAACCAGGCTGATTGTGAACAAATCAAAATTTAGAACCAAAAATAAAGAGATTAAAAAATTTATACAAAGGATTCAGAGTGATTAAAAATGTCGAAAATTCTTTTTTGAAAGACTATTTGTTAAATGAAAAAAATCATCATAAAGATAATGGTATTGAAGATGTTGTGAGAGAAATAATTTCCGCAGTTAAAGAATCTGGAGATCATTCATTACTTTCATGCATAAATAGATATGAAAAAAAAGACCTTAAATCTGTAGATGAAATTTTATTTGATCAAAATTTCTTGGAGGATAAGTTTAATTCTCTTAATAAGAAAAACAAGGAAATGTTAATTTATATGGCTAACAGAATAGAGAAATTTCATAAAAAAGACATTGAATTATTCAGAGAGTTTGAAGATGACTCGGTAGAAAAATATGGTTATTTTAAGAGGCCTATAGAGAAAGTAGGTCTCTATGCTCCAGGGGGAAAAGCGCAGTACCCATCTTCCGTTCTTATGACTGGGGTCTTAGCTAAATTAGCAAAAGTTAAAGATATAACGGTTATGTTTCCAGGAAAGATAGATGACTTAGATCTTATGTTTGCTTCATCTCATTTAATTGGAGCAAAAAGAGTCATAAATTCTGGAGGAGCACATACATTAGCGGCTATTGCATTTGGGACTGAAAATATCGAAAGTGTTGATAAAATATTTGGGCCAGGAAATAGCTATGTTTCTGAGGCAAAAAGACAACTTTATGGGGAGGTAGGAATTGATTCTCTAAATGGACCGTCAGAAGTTGCAATTATTGTTGACAAAAATTCATCAATTGAATATGCGGTTAAGGATTTTTTAGCTCAAGCGGAACATGGCGAGGACTCAAGGTGCTTTTTAATCCATTTGCCAGGATTTGATTTGAACCAATTTAAAAAATCATTGGAAAAGAATTTATCTATATCAAAAAGAAAAAGTATTATAGAAAATGCTTTAATAAATTGCTGCTCAATTGATGCTAATTCATTGAATCATGCTATTTCGCTATCAAATTTAATAATCCCCGAACATTTAGAAATTCTCATTGATAATATTGATTTAGATAAGATGCCAGAAATTCGAGCAGGTGCTGTTTTTATTGGAACTGAGTCATCTGCTGTAATGGGGGATTATTGTGCAGGACCATCACATGTTATTCCTACTGGGGGTCAAGGACGATTTAGTTCACAAGTTTCGTTGAATGACTTTTACATAAAAACTTCTTTCATGGTTGCCACTAAAAACTCATACAAGAAAAATGGATTCAAAGCACTCCTTGATAATTCTATCAGCATTGCCGAGAGTGAAGGTTTATTGGAGCATGCAAATGCTTTAAAAGAGAGAGATAGTTAGTTATCTTTTCTATCTCTGACGATTTCAGAATAACTCTCTGACACAACATCAATTGGAATTGCAAAATTCAAGCCTTGATTTCCACCAGTTGTAGATTCTATAAAATTAATAATTCCTAACAAATTTCCCTTGGAATCAACTAGCGCACCGCCTGAATTACCAGGATTTATAGAGGCATCAGTCTGTATGAAAGAACCTTCTTTATTTATGAACTTCCTCCCAATTGCTGAAATTATTCCCATGCTAACTGATTGACCAAGTCCTTGAGGATTACCAATCGCAAAAACGGTTTCACCAATTTTTATATCTTCTATTCTTCTTTTTCTTTGTATAGGCAAGATCTCTACATTTTTCTCAACTAATTTTAGAACTGCCAAATCATTGTCTCTGTCTATACCTATAATCTCTACTTCGTGATTTGAACCATTAAAGAGCTCAATAAGAAGTTTTTGTTTTAATTGAATCGAATTATTTAAAACGTGCAGATTAGTTATAATATGACCGTCTTCATCAAAGATCACCCCAGATCCATCTGGAAAAAACCCTGTTTTAATGACTTGTTTCCATCTTCTTAGTCCCAATGAAGGAGTTTTTTCTTGCCACTCTCTCCAACGACGAAGGCTCCAAATATTTACAACAGATGATGCAGATTTCTCGAAGTTAAGGATTCTTGAAGGATAATCACTTTTGCCGTTAAGTCCTATGAAAGTTAAAAAACCATACCCTGCTAAAGTACCTAATAATATCCATACTGATAAAGTATAAAAAGAACGCATTTTTTATTATTCAGAGTTGTAAATTATAACCTCTCTAATGTATCATTCACGCGCTTTGAGCGTTAATTATGGATACAAAATCTTACAAACTAGATCCCTTAGATAAAAGCTGGTTGTTGGTAGACGCTTCAGATAAAACATTAGGCCGTTTAAGTACTTACATCGCTAAAATTTTAATGGGAAAAAATAAACCTGAGTATACTCCCCATAATGATGTCGGTGACTATGTTGTTGTTATAAATGCTGAAAAAATAAAAATTACAGGTAATAAAAACGAACAAAAGATGTATTACAGACACACAGGCTATCCTGGTGGAATTAAGTCCCAAAGCTTTAATGATTTAGTTTCTACTTATCCAGATAGAATAATTACTTCTGCAGTTAAAGGTATGTTGCCAAAAAATAAACTCTCAAACTCTGTGATAAAGAAACTAAAAGTTTACAAAGGCGAGACTCATCCTCACAGTGCTCAAAATCCAGTTAAAAAGGAATTTTAGAAAATGAGCGATAATATGTTTTACTCTACCGGTAGAAGGAAAACCTCTACAGCCAGGGTTTATCTTAGTTTGGGGGAAGGCTCCATATTAGTTAACGATATACCATTAGAAGAATATTTTGGCCGAGAAGTAGCTAGAATATTAGTTAAACAACCAATAAAACTTGTTGATATGGAAGGAAAATTAGATTTAAAAATTTACGTTTCTGGTGGTGGATATTTTGGTCAGGCAGGGGCAATTAGACATGGTCTTTCAAGGGCTCTTGTAAGGTATGATGAATCTTTAAAGTCAATTCTCAAAGAAGCGGGTTTTCTTACTAGAGACTCAAGGAAAGTTGAGAGGAAAAAGGTCGGTTTAAGAAAAGCTCGAAAAGCACCTCAGTTCAGCAAAAGATAGACTTTATGCAACCGAATTCTCCTCCGAACCCAATAAGGCGACAATTACTTACATCAGTCACATCCTTGCTAGGATTTGTTGGAGTGATTTTTGCAGCTATCCCTTTTCTAAGTGCTTTTAAGCCCAGCGCTCGAGCTGAGGCTGCAGGAGCACCAATAAAAGTTAACATAGGCAAGCTATCTCAAGGTGAATTGATGACTGTGGAATGGAGAGGAATGCCTGTATTTGTTTACAAGGTTTCAAACGAAGCACAAAACGTATTATCATTAGATAAAACCAAGCTTGCTGACCCAAATTCTGCACAAGAGCAACAACCTCAATATGCGAAAAACGATACTAGATCTAGAAAAGAAGGTATAGCTGTCTTAAAAGGAGTTTGTACCCATTTAGGTTGTGCTCCAAAGTTTTATCCAGAAGCTACTTCCCAGGATTTTGATCCTAATTGGCAGGGGGGTTTTTTCTGTCCATGTCATGGATCAAAGTTTGATCTCGCTGGAAGAGTTTATGCCAATGTTCCTGCCCCAACCAATCTTGAAGTCCCACCTCATTATTTTGAATCCGATTCCATGTTAGTAATTGGATCTGATGGAGCGAGTTAATGGCAACTGATACTAGAACGAAACGACTTCTCAATTGGGTAGATTTTAGATTCCCTTTGACTGAAGTTTTTGAAAGGCATTTATCTAAATACCCTGCACCCACTAACCTCAATATTTGGTATCTCTTTGGATTTCTTCTTATTGTTGTTTTAGCAATGCAAATTGTCACGGGTTTGTGGCTTATGATGAATTACACAAACTCAGCTGAAGAGGCTTTTTCTTCCGTGGAATATATCATGAGAGATGTGGAGTATGGCTGGCTTATCCGATACATGCATGCTGCAGGTGCTTCAGCATTCTTTGCACTGATTTATTTACATATGTTTAGAGGGATGATGTATGGCTCTTATCAAAAACCGAGAGAGCTAATATGGCTTGGGGGGTGGTTTACTTACCTTATTCTCATGGCAGAGGGCTTTACAGGATATGTTCTTCCTTGGGGTCAAATGTCTTTTTGGGCGGCCCAAGTGATCATTTCTCTGTTCAGTTCAATTCCTGTTGTAGGTGAAGATTTAGCCACATGGATAAGAGGCGATTACTTAGTTTCTGGGATAACTCTCTCAAGACTTTTCGCTTTTCACGTTGTACTTCTTCCAATATTACTCATCGCAATTGTATTCTTTCATATTCTTGCTCTTCATGAGATTGGTTCAAATAATCCTGATGGAATAGATGTCAAAAAACACCTAGATGAAGATGGTGTTCCTTTAGATACGAAACCATTTTTTCCTTACGATATCAGCCACGACATATTTGCGCTTGGAGTATTTCTTATCATCTTCTGTTCTGTTGTCTTCTTCTTTCCAACAGGAGGTGGATACATTATTGAATATGTAAACTATGAGCCTGCGAATCCTTTGTCTACACCTGCCCACATTGTTCCATCTTGGTATTACACACCTTTTTATGCCATGTTGAGAGCTGTAGATTTTCCTCTATTTGGACTAACTGCCAAATTTCTCGGATTTGCAACTATGATGGCGGCAGTCGCTATCTTTGCTGTTCTTCCTTGGCTTGATAGAAGTCCAGTAAAATCAATCAAATATAAAGGAATTTTGAGTAAGACCTTCCTCGGAATTTTCGTTGTAAGTTTTTTTGCTCTTTGCTATCTGGGCATGGTTCCTCCAACAGAAACAAAAGCGCTTTTATCTAAAATTTTTACCATAGGTTATTTCTCTTACTTTCTACTTATGCCTATTTATACAAGAATAGAGAAATGTAAGCCGGTTCCGGAGAGAGTAGCCCAGGTATGAGGCTTTTAGCGCTTCTAGCTATTTCATTTTTCTCGGGGCTTTCTTTTACAGCTAGTGAGTATAAATGCGGCTCAATTGAGTGCTATGAATTCAGAGCTGATATAAGAGATAAAGAGTCTCTTCAAAGAGGTCTAGCAGCTTACATGAACTATTGTTATGGATGTCACTCTCTTAAGTATTCACGCTATAAAAGAGTTGCTGAAGATCTTGCAATCCCTCTGGATATTTATGAGCAAAACTTGATATTTGACGATTCTAAGATAGGAGATCTGATGCATATAAGTCTCAAGGAATCAAAAGCCATAGAACTACTTGGTGCTAAGCCTCCTGATCTAACCCTAGAAGCTAGATTAAGATCGCCAGAGTGGATATATACTTATCTTGACACTTTTTATGAAGATTCCTCTAGACCATATGGAGTCAATAATAAAGTTTACGTTAATGTTTCCATGCCTCATGTACTCGAAGATATTCAGTCAGAACTAACAGAAGAGGAATATGATAGATATATTGCGGACATAACAAACTTTCTCACTTATGTATCTGATCCATCAGCTGAAACGAGAAAACAACTTGGTATATATGTTATTCTTTTCCTATTAATTTTTACTGCTTTTGCTTATCTCGTTTATAGAGAATTTAAAAAAGACTTAAAATAGATTTATAAATTAAATGACAAGTTTATTAGGCAAAAGATCATCTATGGTCTTATTTCATAATGAAATTGGACATCAAAGTCACAAAGTAAGGATAGTATTATCAGAGAAGGGCATTACCGCCGATCTTGAAGCACTTGATCCTGAAAACCTGCCAAAAGAAATTCTTGAAGTTAATCCTAAAGGGTTCCTGCCTTTACTAATAGACAGAGAGCTAGCTTTGTATAAATCCCAATTAATCGTCGAGTACCTGGATGAGAGATTTCCTCATCCTCCTTTGCTGCCTGTTTATCCTGTGGAAAGAGCTCAAACAAGATTAATTCTTCATAGAATAGAGGAAGAATGGACTCACCATTTAGATATTCTGGAACATACATCCTCTACAACTGCAAAAAAGAATTCTTCAAGAAAGGAGCTCAAAAAGAATATTACTAATTCGATGATGCTCTTTGATGGATCTGAATATTTTCGAAGCGATGAATTCTCTGTCTTAGATGCAACAATTATTCCTATTTTGATTAGATTGAAATTTCTAGGAGTTGATATTCCTAATAATAAATCGACTAAGAAAATGCATGAATACATAGAAAGAATGATTGAAAGTGAACTTGTGCAAGAAAGTTTGACGCTTCGTGAAAAAGAATCTTTTTTTACTGATTAAGTTAACCTTGTTTTACTCCATTAGAATCTATTGAAAATTTTAAAGGCTTAAAATAAATAAAACTTTCTTTAATTTCATACTTGCCAAGTAATCCAGGAAAATTAGAAGATCTATTTCTAATTTTTGTTCCAAAAAAGAAAATGTCAAAACCTGCAGAAAAAGCAATTTTTTCTTGCAGATCTAAACCAAGAATAATTTTTTCAAAGATATTCAATCTGTTCAATAAAATCGGATATTCAAATCCTTCAATTTTATTCAGCTCACTAAGACTCAATTCTGAGTTCCAAACATCTATTGATTTAGGATAAGTTAAAATATCTGCATCAAAAATCAGATTGTAGCGAATAGCTGGAATAATTCTTTTCGTCTCATCCGGTGAGGCATCAATAAATATTTTATCAATATCTTTTCTTTTACGAGGGGTGAAGCTTATTTTTTCTTTTAAGACATTTCTCAAAGATCTTACTCTTTCGCTACTTAAGTTGATTTCAAAGTAATCAGCAATTTTATTTTCATAATCTGAATCATTTTTCAAAGTCAAAATACTTTTATTATTTTTTGTATTACGATTTTTTCCAGAAATTAGAAGAGATTTTTCATTGATCTGGCTAAATTCAATTTCACTATCTACATTTATCGATGTAAAAAGAGAATTTCTTGATAACCTTCTTTTACATTTTTTATAGAATTTTGAATTAAGATCATTTACTAGAATTAAACTAAACCCTTTTGCCTTAACTGTGCTGCAATCACTTTTTTCATCAAAAGAAATGAATGACAGTTTTGACTCAGTAGATACTTGATTAGAAAAAAACCCAAATTCCATACCTTTCATAAAAGAAGAAATAATTTTTTTATCTACCTCTTCTGAAAAAAAAATACTATATGAAGAAGAGAAGTTTTTATTTTTATTAAAATTTTCAATGAAAGACTGAGAAAAATTACTATCAATGATTTGCTCTTTATCTAATAAAACTTTATCTTCCATGTTCATAGAACAATGAAATAGGAATAAACTGATAGTTAAAAAATAAACTATTATCAAAAAAGCTCTCATAAGTTGTCTACATTATATTTAGTCAGTACACCTATAGGAAATAAATTAGATATTTCTTTAAGAGCACAGAATGTGCTTTCCTCAGTTGATTTCATTCTATGTGAGGATACAAAGAAATCGGGTATCTTGTTAAAAGATATTGGCGTAAAAAATAAATTAATTTCATATCACGACCATACAAATGTTTCGAAAGTTAATCACTTCCTTAAATTACTAAAGGAAGGTGCTTCTCTAGCCATAATCTCAGATGCAGGAACACCTTTAATATCTGATCCTGGATATGAATTAGTTGCTAAAGCCATTGATGAACAAATCAAAGTTACTTCTATACCAGGCCCCTCTGCTGTAATTTCCGGCTTAATATCGTCAGGGCTATCAACAAACTCTTTTGTATTTGAAGGCTATGTTCCAAAAAAGATGGGTCAGCTGGAAGAATTCTTAAAAAATCTAAAATATGAGATGAAAACTATCGTTCTTTTTGAATCTCCAAAAAGGATAGAAAGATTATTGCAAATGATCGTAAAAATTTTAGGCCCTAAAAGGAAAGTATCCTTAGCAAAAGAGCTCACAAAGAAATTTGAGAGGGTAATAACAGATGAAGCTAAAGAAATTCATGAATTAATAAAAATAGATGAAACCTTAAAAAAAGGCGAGATAGTTATTGTCATTGAAGGCTCTAAAGAGAAACAACATTTTTCAGTCGAACATCAGAAAGTTCTGTTTGAAGAGATTCAAAAACTAAATGGAACCAAGGCAGCATCCAAAATTGTGTCAAAGATTTCTTCAAAAACTTCAAAAGAGATTTACTCAATTTTTGCAGAATCAAAGAATGACAAATAAGTTCAAATACTTATAATGATCACCGAGCTGACCGGGTAATCGCTGTCAAGTTGATAGAGGAAAGTCCGGGCTCCACAGAGAATGATGCCAGATAACGTCTGGGTGCTGTTAAGTAACGGATAGTGCAACAGAAAATAAACCGCCTTGTGTTAAAAGGTAAGGGTGAAAAGGTGCGGTAAGAGCGCACCAGACTTTTGGTAACAAAAGTTGTTGGCAAACCCCATCAGGAGCAAGACCAAATAGAGACCTGTTAATGTTTCTCGCATTAGGTCAGGGTAGGTTGCTAGAGGTTTATGGCAACATAAATCCCAGATGAATGATTACCAATTACAGAACCCGGCTTATAGGTCAGCTCACATAATAAAATCCCTAAAACCCTTGTATTTTGGGACTAAACCCCTTGACAGTGATTATACAAGTAGCTAAAGTGTGTTGAAGTGCACATTTGTGTATCTATGTGTGTAAAAGGGGTCTTGTTTGATGGCTATAGGACTTTATGGATACAGTAGTTTGGCATTGGATTCTAAAGGACGAATTGCAATGCCAGCAAAGTATAAAGAAGCTTTAAAAGAAGTTTCAGAAGGTTCTTTGGTTATCACAAGGGACCCACAATATCCTTCCTTAAGAATTTATCCAGGCAGCTTATGGAAAACTATATCGAAAGCCTTTGAGAATCTATCAGGCCTAGACTCAAAAATTAGATCTATTCAGTGGAACTTCCTTGGATATGCAAATTTAATTGATTTTGAAGTCAACGATCGCATGCAAATACTTATTCCTCAAAGCTTAAGAGAATACGCACAATTAAAAGTCAAAGAAAAAGTATCTTTGATTGGTATGGGTCAGAAATTTGAAGTATGGAACGAAAAAAATTGGCTTGCAAAAGAAAAAGGCCAGCAAATTCAAGGTGAAAAATTAGATATCGACTTACCTTCTAACGTCCAAGAAATCCCTTTTTAGCATCATGTTCACTCATCAGCCAGTAATGATCAACGAAACTATTAAAAATTTAATTCATGATCCTGCCGGCACTTATCTAGATTGTACTTTTGGTTTAGGAGGACATTCAAAAGAGATTTTAAAAAACCTTAACGACGATGGCCTATTAATCGCATTAGATAGAGATAAAGAAACTGTACCGTATTCACAAAAAATAAAAGACAAAAGATTTCATTACAAAAACTTAAATTTTTCAGAAATTGAAAGTTTAGAGACAAGACTAGACGGTATTTTTTTCGATCTAGGGAACTCTTCTATGCAACTTGATGATCCAGATAGAGGATTTAGCTTTCAAAAGGATGGCCCCCTTGATATGAGAATGAATAAAGAAGAGGAAATGACAGCGGAACAATGGATAAATACTGCAACAGAGAAAGAAATAAGTGATGTCTTATTTCATTTAGGTGAAGAGCGAAAATCAAGGCTTTATGCCAGGAAAATTGTTGAATCGAGAAAAAAAAATAAATTTAAAAGCACAGCACAGCTTTCTTTATTTATTGAGAAATATAGCAGCTCACAAAAGCGTCATCCAGCAACTAATGTATTTAGAGCAATAAGAATGCATATAAACAATGAAATTGAAGAGATGATCAATGGATTTATATCAGCAGGTTGCATGCTAAAGCAGAATGGAAAATTAATCATCATAAGCTTTCATTCAATAGAGGACAGAATAGCTAAAAACTTTCTTAGATCAGAAGAAGCAAAAAATCTTAATATAAAAAAGCAAGGAAAGCCCATAAAGCCAACAATAAACGAAATTAAGTCTAATCCGAGATCGAGGAGCGCAATAATGAGAATTGCGATAAAAAATGTTTAATCAAATGATGTTGATATTTATTTTAGGATCTATGATAGCTGCCTTTCTAAGTTCCCAATTAGTTCTGAATAGGAATGCTAGCTTCAAGCAATTAGTCTCAGAAAAGTATCTTTTAAATGACTACAAGTCAAAATTAGGTGAAGAATCAGTTTACCTTAAGAACAAGATATTAAATCTAACTTCACACAATTCAGTAAAAGAAAAAACTGTCGATGAATATGGAATGATTTTGCCTGATTCCGTTGTTTTAATTCAAGGAGAAGAAAAGTGAAATTCTTAACTTTCATTCTAATGATATTTTCTTCAACTTTTCTTTTATCCGAAGTTTTTAAAGATCCTAAACCTTTATTTTCAAAAGATAATCCTAATTTTGTTAAATCATCTAAAGCAGTCAATTCTTGGCCAACGAAAAAATTGCACGTGAAAGAATATCAACCTTTAGTTTTTTGGGGAAAAGACCAGATACTGACCCAATCTGGTCGCCTCCTCAAATTTGAAACTAAAGAAGGTTTGAAGTTAGTCAATATTGAGGCAAATAGAAATAATATTGATTTTGTCTTAAGGTATTTTTTTGATTTCTATAAAATTTTGAAAGGATCTGACTTAGTTCTTAAAAGAATTTTAATTGAAGAGTTTGATTTAATGACTATAGAAGATGATTCCGGTATTAGGTTTCATATGAATAAATCAAAAATAGAAAATCAATCAGAGAACCTTAAAACATTTCTTCAAAGCAATTACTTTAACAATATAAAAGATACCTTTTCATATTTAGATCTCAGGTATCAGAACAAAGGAGCAATTGGTTTTAGGGATTAATATGGCTACCAACGGATCAAATAACATCAGAGTAGGAATTGACATAGGCACCTCAAAAGTCGTGTGTTTAATAGCTGAATATGTTGATCACGAATTGCGAGTTATTGGTTTAGGAAGTAAAACGTCTCAAGGTTTAAAAAATGGTGTGATAGTTGATATTGAATCAACTGTATCTGCAATAGAATCTGCGGTTAATGACGCAGAATTGATGTCTGGCAAACAAGTTACATCAGCTTTTGTAGGTATAAGTGGAGGTCATATCAATGGTTTAAATTCTGAGGGTGTTGTAGGAATAAAAGATAAAAAAGTCAAAGTTAGTGATGTTGATAAAGTCATCACTGCCGCACAAGCATATGCTATTCCAGATGACTCTCAATTGCTTCATGTTCTGCCAAGAGACTATATTATTGATCAACAAAATGGCATCAAAGAACCTCTTGGAATGGCCGGCGTAAGACTGGAAACCAAAGTTCATCTAGTCACCTGTAACAGGAACTCTGCTCAAAACATATCCTCCTGTATGAAAGCTTGCGGCATTACTGTCGAAGGATTTGTTTTAGAGCAACTAGCTTCTAGTTACTCAGTCCTGTCAGAAGATGAAAAAGAGTTGGGAACGTGTTTAATTGACATGGGTGGCGGAACTTCAGACGTTGCAGTTTTTCAAAATGGAGCAATAAGCCATACTGCTAATATTCCAACTTCTGGTGATCATATTACTAAAGACATTGCTAGAGCACTACAAACTCCAAGCATGCAAGCAGAAGAACTCAAGAAGAAGTATGGCTGTGCTTCAAGTTCGATAATTCATGAAAATGAAACAATTGAGGTTCCGGGCATGGCAGGAAGAAAAAATAAAATTTTCTCAAGAATGGCCCTTGCCAGTGTAATAGAGCAGAGGTATCTAGATATTTTTGGCTTAATAAAACAAAAACTTAACTTATCTTCTTCAGAAAATATTATTCCCGCTGGAATTGTAATCACAGGGGGAACATCCAGAATGGAAGGAGTAGCTCAATTAGCAGAAGAAGTTTTTAATTCTCCTGTGCGCATTGGTTCGCCATCAGGATTGATAGGATTGACCGATATTTTAAGGAATCCAATATATGCCACTGCTGTTGGATTGGTTTTATATAGTCAGAAATCACAAGAAGAAGATCATATGAATTATTTGTTTATGAAAGACAAGAATATTTTTAATAAGGCTTTTAGGTGGATCCAAAACAATTTCTAATTTAAATAAGGAGGGACTATGAACTGGACCGTTGTAGAAAATGAAACTAAATCATCTGCTCTTATAAGAGTAGTCGGAGTAGGCGGAGCTGGAGGAAACGCAGTAAATCATATGGTTGAAAGCGGAATCGAAGGCGTGCAAATGATTTGTGCTAATACAGATGAGCAAGCGCTTGATACCAACCTAGCAGAATTAAAAATTACTTTAGGAACGGGAATTTCGAATGGTCTTGGAGCAGGAGGAAAACCTGAGGTTGGAAGAGATGCAGCTCTTGATGATCTCGAAAGAATTAAAACCTTGCTTGAGGGTTCTGATATGGTTTTTGTTGCAGCAGGAATGGGGGGTGGAACTGGAACTGGTGCAGCCCCAATTGTCGCTAGAGCCGCTAAAGAAATAGGTGCTTTGACAGTTGCAGTAGTCACTAAGCCATTAGAGCTTGAAATGCGTGATCAAATTGCAGATGTTGGCTTAAAAGAACTTACTGATGAAGTTGATTCATTAATCGCAATCCCTAACCAAAAATTATTGGAAGTTCTCGGAAGAGAACATAGTCTTCTTGATGCCTTTAAGCAAGCAAACGATGTTCTATTAGGAGCTGTTAGAGGTATATCAGATATCATCACACAAACCGGACTCGTAAACGTTGATTTTCAAGATGTTAAAACAGTAATGTCAGAAAAAGGAACAGCTATGATGGGAACTGGAATTGCAAATGGGCCAAGCAGGGCAAAAGAGGCAGCCTCTGCAGCTGTTGGAAGTCCATTGTTAGAAGATATTAATCTAGAAAACGCAAAAGGAGTTCTTGTCAATATCACAGCAGGGCCAGATATGAAAACGGGAGAAATTGAGGAAGTTCTCGCCTTAGTAAGAGAATTTGCTGCTCAAGATGCAACAATCATACATGGTGTGGCATTTGATGATTCTATGGGAGCGGATATAAAGGTAACGATTGTTGCAACTGGCCTTGGTGGAAGGGCATCTAAAAAGACGCCCAAAAATAGCTTTGAATTTGAATCGGTTGAACCCATCCTTCCGAAGCCAGATATTTCTCATTCTTCTAGGGAAGTTAAAAAAGTTTCGTCTAGTGATTTAATGGATTCAGAATATCTAGATATTCCATCTTTCGTTAAAAAACAAATAGATTAGATTTCTTTGAGCCATCAAACGGAAAAAACCAGAGAACTTGTTCTCTGGTTTTTTCTTCCCATTCTTTTTTTACTTCTCTTTGTAAGACTAATATATTTCCAAATGACTGAGGCAGACTTTTCATTTTATAAAATTGATAGTCGAATTTCACAAAGCCAAGTCATAAAGTCATCACGAGGAAAAATAGTCGATAGAAACGATCGAGTATTGGCTGAAGATATTATTTTTTATGATATTGGAATAGACCTTAATTACTTCTCGTTCAAACCAGACGAGATAAAATTTATTTCTAATTTATTAGATATCGAGGAACAAAATTTAAGAGAAAGATCCTCTAATCAGAGACTTAAATTCATTCAAATTTCAAAAAAAGTAAATAGGGAAAAAGCAGAAAAGCTTAAAAAAGAAAAAATTCAAGGACTAGTTTTCGACGAAAGGTACTACAGAAATTATCCCGAAGGAGAAGCCTTTTCTCAACTAATTGGGATCACTGATATAAATAATGATGGTCTTCAAGGTATAGAGCTAAGTTTTCAGAAAAGCCTTGATAGCTCAAATGGAAGAATAGACTTAAAAAGAGATGGTAACGGAAAAGTTATTGAAGAAGTGATTGCTCCAGAGAGGGATGGCAACTTAATAAAGTTATCTATTGATTCAGATTATCAATTCATTGTTTTCGATGAATTGAAAAGAGCTGTAGTTGAAAACAATGCAAGCAATGCTTCCGCAATAATGATTGATTTAGATTCTGAAGAGATTCTAGCAATCACTAATTATCCTAGTTTTGATCCCAACGATAGAAAATCCTTATCAGATATTTCTCTAGTGACGAACAAAGCATCGATTTCTCTTATGGAGCCTGGTTCTGTTTTAAAACCGCTTAGTATTGCTTTAGCTCTAGATGATGAATTAATTGATGAAGATACCTTGATCGATACTAATCCTGGATGGGTTGAATTTGAGGATTATAGAACAGAGGACTTTAGAAATTATGGAGTTCTTTCGGTAAGCGAAGTTATAGCTAAATCAAGCAATGTAGGTACTGTAAAAATATGCTCTCAAATGAACAAATCAAGAGTAATATCAGGAATGCGTTCTTTTGGAATCGGAGAGTACTTTAGTCAGATGTTTTTGAATCACAGAGAGGGATTTTTGCCGGGAGAACAAAACATTTCCCTAAGAGGTTTGGTTAGTTTATGTTACGGGTATGGTCTCCAGACAACTCTGCTGCACATTGCAAAAGCCTATACCGGAATTTTAAATGATGGTTTCGAAGCAAATCTTAAGATTATTTCATCAGATAGCAATGAAACAAGCAGAAGAATTCTTAAAAAGGAAACTTCTAACAAGATAAAAAACATTTTAATACAAACTGTTAATAATGGGACTGGAAAACTAGCTAAAGTAGAAGGTGGAGTTGTTGGCGGAAAAACAGGGACAAGTCTAATATCTGAAGAACGAGGATATGATGAAGATTCTATAAATGCTTTATTTGTGGGATTCATTGAAAAAAATAGTTATAGATACTTGCTAGCAATAATGGTTCAAGAACCAAAAAATGATGTCTCAGGAGGCTCCGATGTTGCAGCTCCAATTTTTTCTAATGTTTTTAAATCAATTTTTGCTTCGTCATGAAAAATCTCAAAGATTTATTAGATACTAATGAATTAAAAAGTGATATTAGATTTAAAAAATTATGCATCAATTCAAATGATATAGATCCAGGAGATGTTTTTGTTGCATTGAAAAATTCTCCAAAAAGAGATGGAAATATATTTATAGACCATGCTTTTGAGAAAGGAGCAGTAGCTGTTCTTACGGGCATACATCATGCCAATTACAAAAAAAGGAACATAATTCATGTATCTGGGTTAGAAGAAAAACTAGTAGACCTGGCAAACAAGACCTATAAGTTTAATCAAGTCAAAAAGATATTTGGCGTAACTGGAACAAATGGCAAGACCAGCACAATTCATTTTCTAAAACAATTACATGAACAGCTAAATATGAAGGTATCTTTTTTTAATTCTATTGAAAATGGAGGTTCAGGTCTTGAGTTAAAATCTTCAAAAATGACAACTCCAGATATCTTTAAACTCTATAGGTTTTTAGAAATATCAAATGAAAACAATATTGAGAATTCTTTGCTAGAGGTTTCATCTCATGCTTTGCATCAAAAAAGGATCGGAGACATCGAAATCAAATTTAAAGGATTAACAAGTTTTTCTGAAGACCATCTTGATTATCATGGCAATATGGAAAAATATTCAAAAGTAAAAGAATCTTTTTTTGATTCTCATGACTTATCGTTAAGAGGATATGTATTTAATGAAGATAATTATTTAGGTGCAAAACTTAAACAGAAATTCAAAAATTGTTATTCATATTCATTTCATAACAAAAATGCTGATGTATTCATACACAAAAGCTCATCAAATCAATTTTTATTGGATTCTGAGGATATTTTGCCGAAAAAAATTAATGTTAACTTCCAAGGAGATCATTATTTCTCGAATCTGATTTGTGCTCTTCTTTTATTTTGGATTGCAAACCAAGACGTTGATTTATCAAGTATAGATATATTTGATCTTAGTCTGCCTGAAGGAAGAAATCAAAAAATAGATTTTCATGGAAGAGATGTGTTTATTGATTTTGCTCATACTCCTGATGCATTGAATGCAAGTTTAAAATCACTAAGAAATACACATCCAGGAAATTTAATTTGTCTATTCGGATGTGGTGGTGATAGAGATAGATCTAAAAGGTCAAAGATGGGAAAAATAGCAGAAAATCTATCTGATCAGGTTTTCGTTACCAACGACAATCCTAGGAGTGAAAAACCTGAAATGATTGTTGAAGACATATTATCAGACTGTTCATCAAAGAACATAAATGTAATTTTTGATAGAAAGGAAGCTATTTTTAAATCGCTTGAATTACTCCTTGATAGTAAACCCGGTTCTGCATTATTAATTGCAGGCAAAGGAAATGAAAGTTATCAAGAATTTGAGAATGGATTAAGAAAAGATTTTAGTGATTTTAAAGAAGTCATGAGTTTTAAGAATGCTATTTAAATTTTCAAACCAAATATTAGCCGCTAAATTAAATCTTGAGAAACCTAAGAAAGAATTTGTATCCTCAAAAATAGTTACAGACTCCAGAAAGATTTCTAAAGGCGATTGTTTCCTTGCTTTAAAGGGACCAAATTTCAATGGTCATGATTTTATTGTTGAAGCATTAGATAGGGGAGCTTCTTTTGTTATTTCTGAAAAAAATCATCCTCAAGATAAAAGAATTTTAGGCGTTTATTCAACCCATGAATGTTTATCTTTTTTAGCTAAATATCAAAGAAACAAGTTTGAAGGAAAAGTGGTAGGTATAACTGGAAGTAATGGCAAAACTTCGACTAAATTACTATTGAGCTCTCTTTTATCTGACAAATTTGATCCTTCACAAATTTATGTTTCACCAGGAAACTGGAATAATTTTTACGGATTATGCTTTAGCCTCTTAGAATTAAAAAAACATCACAAAATTGGAATTTTTGAGATAGGAACGAATGACTTTGGTGAAATAAATGAATTATCGTCAATATTGCAGCCCGAAGTAGGAGTGATTACATCAATTGGAAAAGCCCATTTAGAAAAATTGATCAATCTTGAGGGGGTTGCACAAGAGAAATCAAACATTTTTAAAAATGTTTTACCTCATGGTACTTGCATCTTTCCAGATATTGATGATCATATCAGTGAGTTTCATGCCAAGTCTCATGACAAAAAGATCAGATCGTTTTCTTGCCATGGATTAGATGCAAAAAAATCAAATAGTAAGTGTGTAGAAGCTATTCTCGTAAGTCTTGGAATAGAAAATATCTCATTTGATCAAATATATAATTTATCAAAAGATGTTGTCGTCCCATCTAGGACAGAGCAAAGCTATAATTCTAAAGGTGTTTTGATAATTGATGATACTTACAATGCAAATCCTGATTCATTTATAGAGGCATTTAGAGTCTTAGAATCTAGTGATAAAGATAATAAAATTTGTGTCATTGGTGATATGAAAGAGTTAGGTGAAAGCTTTCAGCAAGAAATGAAAAAAATAATCGATGAAGCCTGTGAGAGATTTGATAACGTTTTTTTATTTAACTCAAAATTTGAACCCTCAAAGGAAAATGTAGTCAAAATAAATATTGCTAATGCAGAAGAAAAGATTGGATCTTTATTGGGTAATAATACTGCCATATTATTCAAGGCATCTAGATCAGTTAAAATAGAAGATTGCATGAATATTTTTAAATAATGTTTTTACCTATTTTAGAAATTTTAGCTGAAAGCTATGGTCCCTTAAGGATTTTCAATTATCTTACTTTTAGAGCAATTTTAGCCACTTTAACTTCATTGATTTTTTGCCTATCCTTTGGAAATTGGTTTATTAATTTTTTGAAAATGGAAAGGTTTAATCAATATATTAGGAAAGAAGGACCCGAAAGACATTTGGTTAAAGAAGGAACTCCAACAATGGGGGGGCTATTGATCTTAGCAGCTGTAGTATTCTCAGTTTTCTGCTGGGGAGACTTATCAAATAAATACCTTTGGCTGGTATTATTTATGACAGTTTCTTTTGGGGTAATCGGCTGGATAGATGATTTAACTAAACTCAAAACTCAGTCAAGCAACGGACTTACAAGTAGGCAGAAGTTCTTTTGGCAGTCTATATCAGCTTTTATCGGCATAATAACCTTTTATACATTTTCTACAAATCCTCTTGAGACAAGCTTAATAATTCCTTTTTTCAAAGATTTTTCTTTGCCGTTAGGTTTATTTTTTATTTTCTTTTCTTATTTTGTAATTGTTGGCTCCAGTAGCGCGGTGAATCTTACTGATGGCTTGGATGGTCTTGCAATAATGCCTTCAGTAATGATCGCAGCTGCTTTGGGTATTCTTGGATATGCATCTGGGAACATAATCATTTCAGATTATCTCAATATTCCGTATTTACCACTATCAGGTGAAATGCTTGTATTTTGCGGAGCTATTGTTGGCTCCGGTATTGGATTTCTATGGTTCAACACTTATCCTGCTCAAGTCTTTATGGGAGATGTTGGCTCTCTTTCGTTAGGGGCAGCACTTGGAGCAATTGCGGTTATGATAAGGCAAGAAATAGTATTTGCGATAATGGCAGGAGTTTTTGTTGCCGAGACTTTATCTGTCATGATCCAGGTCACTTCATATAAATTAACTGGTAAAAGGGTATTCAAAATGGCTCCCTTGCACCATCATTTTGAATTGTCAGGATGGGCAGAACCAAAGATTATTGTGAGATTCTGGATAATTACATTGATTCTAATTCTTATTGGATTTGCTACCCTCAGACTAAGGTAGCCAAGTGTCAGACAAAACTACTCGATCACTTATATTAGGGCTTGGTCAAACAGGCTTATCTCTTTTTGATTACCTAAGAAAATTTGAACAAGAGCCACTTATTTTTGATACCAGAGATGATCCTCCATACAAAAAAGAATTACTTAAAAAAAGTAAAAATCCTCTAATTATTTCTAATCACAAGGAAATAGCTTTTGATGAGATTGAATCATGTTATATAAGTCCTGGATTTGAGTTAGGTCATGAAATCGTAAAAAAATTAAATACTAATAATATTAAAATCCTTTCAGATTTTGATCTCTTTCTGAAAGTTCATGCTAAAAAATCAATTCTTGTTACAGGAACAAACGGGAAAACATCTGTAGTATCTTTGCTTCAATACGTCATGAAATCCCTGGGACTCAAAGTAAAAAGTATTGGAAATAATGGTTTTCCTGTACTTGATCATATTGAAGAGCGACTGGATTATTTTGTAATTGAAGTATCTTCTTTTCAAATAGAAAGGACAAAATATTTATCTAGTTTGATTTCTGTATTATTGAATATATCTCCTGATCATTTAGATGTTCACGATTCTTTTGAACAATACATAGAAATAAAAAAAAGAATATTTGAAAACTCAAACTTCAAAATTGGACCTGAAGGTACCGGATTAGATTTAGATTTCACTATGCCTGAAATCACAAATCATGAAATCTATAATCAAGAAGCTGTAAAAAGTATACTTTTGCACTTAGGTCTCAAGAAAAGATCCATTGAAGAGAAAATACTTTCTTTTAACCCGCTTCCTCATCGCCTTGAAGATATTTCTTTAAACAAACATCTCACCATAATAAATGACTCAAAATCTTCCAATCCACATTCACTTAATGCTGCGATAAATAAGTATAAAGATGAAAAAATTATTTTAATTATGGGAGGTTTAAAAAAGGATCTAAGTTTTAGACCACTATTGGAGCTTTTTAAGAAAAATACTAAGAAAGTTTTTGTTTATGGTGCAGACAGAGAAAAGATTTCAAATGAAATAGAAGAGTTAAATCCAATCGTGCTTGAGAGTATGGCTCAAGCCGTAAAAGAGGCTATTAATTATTCTACCAAAAATGATTTGGTCTTATTTTCTCCCGGATGTTCAAGTTTTGATGAATTTCAAAATTATGAAGAAAGGGGATCTAAGTTTAAAGAATTGATCAATAAATATGTTGGCTAGAAAGCAAAACTTTATAAATAGAATTTTATTTGGTAGCCACGATAGGAATATTAATTTTGATAATTTCGACTTCACAACAATAACAATATCTATTTTCTTAGCTTTCTTTGGAATTTTGATGGTTTCAAGCATTTCATTTAACGAGTTAACCAGTAGGCACATATTTAATTTGATGGTGGGTTTCGTTCTTTTCTTCTTTATATTCAGGTTTGAGATGAGTACATGGAGAAATATTGATTTATATCTTATTTTTTTATCACTCTTTCTTTTGTTGATGCTCTTAGTACCTCATCTTGCACCAGAAATAAACGGAGCAAAGAGGTGGATAAAGTTCCTTGGTTTTAGTTTTCAGCCTGCTGAATTAGCCAAGTTATCATTATTGATTTACGTATCATCTTTTTGTATCAGGAAGAAAGAAGAATTTAAATCAAATTGGAGAGGTTTTTGGAAGCCAATTTTCATAATGGTTTCACTTATTTCTCTAATTTTATTGCAACCAGATCTCGGATCTTCGGCAATTATCTTTTTGGTAACTCTCACAATTATGTTTATTGCTGGCGCGCCTATTGTTCATTTTATTACAATCTCTATGGTAGGTCTTTTTACATTTATTTTGATGATTTTTTTGGTTCCTTGGAGATTTCAAAGAATACTTTCATTTATGAATCCATGGGAAAATGCTCAAGAAGGAGGATATCAACTGACAAGATCTTTTTCTGCTATTGGTAGAGGTGACTGGTTCGGCACTGGCTATGGAGAAAGTTGGTTGAAATTAAATTTATTGCCAGACGCTCAAACTGACTTTGTTTTTTCAATTATTTTGGAGGAATTTGGTAGTTTTTTTGGATTAATCTTAATTTTTATTTTTCTAGTTTTAGTCATAAGATGTTTCATGATTGGACGTTTAGCAAGAAAGATGAATCAAATGTTTAATTCATTTATTGCATATGGCATTGGTACTTTGATTGGGTTACATGTTTTTATCAATATCGGCGTGTCTATCGGACTACTTCCTACAAAAGGGCTGACGTTGCCATTCTTGAGCTACGGTGGTTCCAATTTATTTTTGACCTTTATTTTGATTTCACTGATTCAAAGAATATATTTTGAGTTAAATGAATCAGATAGACATAAAGTGACATCAAGGAGGAAAAATTTCTAAAAAATTCTTCATAGTTGCTGGAGGAACAGGAGGTCATGTATTTCCTGCCGAGCAAATTGCGAAAGACTTATTAAAAAAAGATATCTCTATAATCTGGATTGGTACAGCCAGAGGACCGGAGAAAAATATATGTAAAAAGCTTGGCATCAAATTTATAGAATATGATTTAGTAGGTTTCAGAGGAAAGGGCTTGATTAATAAATTTTATTCAGTTTTAAAACTACTTCACTCTGGGTTGAAATTTTTTTTCAAATACCGAGTTTTCTCCAGTCAGAATGATCAAATGATTGTTTTTGGAGGGTACACGTCAATGATCGCTTTATTTTTCCCTTTTAGAACAATCTATGCACAAGAGCAAAATTCAATCCCAGGATCTGCTATAAGGATTCTTTCTAAGTTGGCATATCTTGATAAAGTATTTTTGGGCTTCGGTCAGGCATCTAATTATTTCAAAAAAACTAAAATTAATTTTCTTATTGATAGTGGCAATCCTATTCGAGATGAACTTTTAGGTTTAAAACAAAAAAACATTGATCAGTTTAACAACCTTCTAATAATTGGAGGCAGCCAAGGTTCAGATTTTTTAAATCATTTAGTGCCAAAAGTATTAGGAGGAATCGATAAAGATAGTTTGAAAATCCGTCATCAGTGTGGATTGAAACATAGAGAAATAACCCAAAAAGCTTACAAGAAAAGTAATGTTAATAATCAATTCACAGTAAGCGAATTTATAGATGATATGAGAGAAGCATATGAATGGAGCGATGTTGTCATTTGTAGGGGAGGCGCGCTGACAGTATCAGAATTAATCATGGTTAGAAGATCAGCATTTATAATCCCTATTCCAAATTCAATTGATAATCACCAAATTTTAAATGCAAAATTTTTTGAGGAAAGAGGATTTGGAAAGGTTTTAGAACAAGATTCCGATATTAATAATCTGATATCGAACCTGAGAGAATCAATTTTAGATAATACTTCTGTAAAAAGTTATTATGAGCAACTTAATAAGAATTCATTTACTAACTCTTCGAAAATTATCATTGATAATTTAAATATCTAATGTCCAGCATAAAAAATATTCATCTAGTTGGAATCGGTGGAGCAGGTATGAGCGGAATTGCAGAGATTCTTCATAATCAAGACTATTTTGTTTCAGGAAGTGATCTAGAGGATACAGATGTGACAAAAAGACTAAAAAATCTAGGGGTAAAAATTTTCAAAGGCCACAGAGAAAGTAATGTCCTAAAAAAAGATCTTGTAGTGATTTCATCGGCAATATCAAAAAAAAATGTTGAGCTTAAAAAAGCAATTTCTATGGGCATACCAGTTATTCCTAGAGCTGAAATGTTGGCTAATCTTATGATGCTTAAAAATAGCATTGCGGTTGCAGGCAGTCATGGAAAAACTACCGTAACTTGCATAATGGCTCATATTTTCACAGAGGCAGGTCTAGACCCTACTTACATCATTGGAGGCAAAGTAAAGTCTTTTGAATCAAATGCCAAATTAGGTCTTGGCGAACATATCATTGCGGAAGCTGACGAGAGTGATGGATCTTTCTTAAATCTTAGGCCTCTGAAAGCTTTAGTTACAAATATAGATAACGATCATTTAGGTACTTATGGTAATGACTTTAATAATTTAAAAAAGTCTTTTAAAAAATTTTGTCTCTCATTGCCTTTTCAAGGCTATTTAATTGCCAATGGCGATGATCAATCCATTAAAAGTATTATTAAAAACATACCAAGGAATTCATTTTCTTTTGGAAAAGATAAAAGTAATGACTATCAAATCAAAGATATAAAACAAAACATTAGAGGGACAAGTTTTGTGCTCAAAGATAATTTCATTAAAAAAGATTATAGCTTTTCCATGTCAATGCATGGCGAACATAATGTTATGAATGCAACATCTGCGATTATTGCGGCTATTCAAGAAAATATTGATATGTCTTTGATAAAAAAATCTCTCAAAACTTGTTCTTCAATCGAGAGACGTTTTGAAATTATCTCTGATGATATCTTTTCAAAAAAGATTACCCTAGTTGATGATTACGGACATCATCCCAAAGAAATCAAATATTCTCATGACACAGCATCTGAAATATGGAAAAACAAAAAGAAGATTGTTGTTTTTCAACCGCATAGATATACGAGAACAAAAGATCTTTTTAATGAATTTATTGAAATACTTTTAGATATAGAAAACCTTCTATTGCTAGATATTTATCCCGCGAGCGAGAGGAAAATCAAAGGCTATGAAGGTAAAGATCTATTTCACACCCTTAAAGAAAATGGCTCAAACGTAATATTTTGTCAAAATCATACCGACGTAATTCAAAAGCTTCAAAATATGACTACTGGAAGTGAGGTCATTATGACTCAAGGGGCAGGAACGACTTCAGAGCTTGCAAGAAAGATATCTAATCAATGATAAATAAAAAAATTGCAGTATTATGCGGCGGTTGGTCAGAGGAAAGAGTCATTTCATTAAAGAGCGGTGATTCTGTTTACCAATGTCTGAAAGAAAATGGTTACGAAGTTTCTAAAATTGATGTCAAAACCGCAAATGAGGCGTTCAATAGGGATTTATATTCTGAATTCGATCTTGTCTTCATTTTACTTCATGGCAGAGGAGGAGAAGATGGAGAAATTCAAAAGTTCTTTGAAGAGAATCACATTTTATTCACTGGATCAAATTCGCATTCTTCCAAAATCACTATGAATAAAATAGAGACCAAAGAAATTTGGAGAAAAAATAATATTAAAACACCAGAATATTTTATCTATGGGGAAAACTTCTCCATAGATAATTTATCCTCATTCGATAAATGGGTAATCAAGCCGAATTTAGAGGGATCTTCTAACGGCATCTCTTTTTACAGCAATTTTGAAGGGAAAGAGAATTTTCAAAAAAAAATTAAACTAGCTCAAAAATATGATGATTCAGTATTAATAGAAAGGTTTATAGATGGTAAAGAAATTACTGTACCGATAATTAACAAAAGATGCCTTAGGCCCATTCATATTATCCCAGAGGGCGAGTTTTATGATTTTGAAGCCAAATATGTTTCCAAAAATACAAAATATTTAGAGTACAAGACAGATTCAGAAAAGTTGGATACTTTAAATGATCTTGTAATTAATGCTTATGAACTTGTTGATGCCGAAAATTGGGGCCGTATTGATATCATTGATGATGGTGAAGATTATTTCTTTATAGAACTTAACTCAGTTCCTGGAATGACGGAGACTAGTTTAGTACCAAAATCATCTGATCTCTCCGGTTTCAGCTATCTTGAATTACTGGAGAGTATTATTGATGATGCTCTTGCCAAAAAAGCATAATCTCTCTAGAATCGGTCCTTTTCTTGCTGAGATAAAAGTATTTTAGCTACAAACCATAAGAAAAATATGAACCACTACGAAATTGTTTTTTTAATCCATCCTGATCAAAAATCAGATTCTGAAGCAATACTAAGCAAGTATTGCGATCAAATAAAATCTTCTAATGGAACTATCGACAGATCTGAGAATATAGGTTCTAGAAAGCTGGCTTATCCTATCCAAGATTGTTACAAAGCAAATTACTGCTGTATCAATGTTACCTGTGAAACCGATCAAATTGATGATCTCAAAGAATCTTTCAAATATAACGATGCAATTCTTAGACACTTGATTGTCAGAAAAGATGACATTGAAACAGAACCGTCTTCACTTTTAAAACAAAATCAAGAAGACGGTCAAACTCAACTTGAGGAATACGAAGCTTCAATTAAAAATGATAATCCTCTCAAAGAGGTTACGAAGACTTCAGAAAAATCTTCTTCAGATAAAGATACTGAGGCGAAAGAAGAATCTGATCAATTAGAAAATGATTCAGAAGAAATAAACATGGCTAATGAAAATAATGATGGTGATGAAACTGTAGTTGAAGCAGAAGGTGAATCAAAAGAAGATAAAGGTGCAACATGAGAAGAAAGAAAGATATAAGAAAAAAAAATACTGGTCTAGAACCTTTAGTAAAGCAAGCTAGAAAATGTAGATTCTCTGCTGAAGGCATCAAGCAGATTGATTACAAAGACGTAAACTTGTTAAAAGAATTCATAAATGAAAATGGGAAAATACTTCCAGCAAGATTAACAGGAACATCTGCAAAGTATCAAAGGCAATTAGAAACTGCCATTAAGAGAGCAAGGCTTCTCGCGCTTCTTCCATACACTGACAGTCACTATTCTTAATAAATGAAAGTTATTTTATTAGAGAGAATCACTGGCTTAGGAGCGCCAGGCGATCTTGTAACAGTTAAATCTGGATACGGAAGAAATTTTCTTTTGCCTGGCAAAAAAGCTATTCCAGCAAATAAAGAAAACATGGACAAATATGAGGCAGAGAAAGCTCAAATCCTTGCTGCTGAAGAATCAAAGAAAGCTTCTGCGCAAACCGTTTATGATCAACTTAACGGACAAAGCTTTGAAATTGTATCTGCTGTTACTGAAGAAAATACTCTTTATGGTTCTGTTGGGACTAGCGAAATTATTGAGAAAGTTACAACTGCTGGTTTTGATCTACATAAACAAGTTGTTAGACTTCCAGAAGGGCCAATTAAAGATCTTGGTGATTTTGAGATAGACATAGAATTGCATCCTGAAGTTATTGCTAAAATAAATATAAAAGTTTCACCAGAAGAATAATTTTCGTTGTTTTCTATTTATTCGGATGGGAGAATAGAAAATGTGAAGAGCTTCGATAAAAATTCATTACCTTCATCTATAAAAGCAGAAAAAGCTGCTTTAGGTTGTCTTCTCTTAGAGCCTAATTTATGGGATGATCTTGCCACTCAAGTTGAGGAAAAAGATTTTATTAAAGTAGAAAATAAAATAATTTATAGAGCTATAAAGAAGCTTTCAGATCAGGGCACTCAATTAGATACTCTCACTTTAATAGAAGCTGTGTCTTCAGATGCAGAAATCAAGAAAAATCCTAATTTAAACTTTTCTTCTTACATAAAAGATTTATTTGAGGAAACTCCAGGAACCTCCAATTTCACTAATTATGTTGACATCGTTAAACAAACATCTAGCTTAAGGAAACTTATAGAAACTGCCGATGAAATTTCATCAACCGCATTCTCTACAGATAGTTTTAGCAGTGATGATGCAATAACTAAAGCCGAAGATAAGATACTGAAATTAAGAGACTCAATTGAAAGAAAAAGCGGACCACAAATAGCTAGGGATCTTGTGGGTCCAGTCTATGAAAATATTGATATAAACATTAAGTCATCGGGACCTCTTGTTGGATATAGTACTGGATTTAAATATATTGATAACTTAACAATGGGCCTTCAGAAGGGAGATTTGTTTATTATTGCTGGAAGACCAGGGATGGGTAAGACTGCTTTTGCGATGAGCATTGCTTGTAACTTATTAATTGATGAAGTTCCTGTTCTTCTTTTTAGTATGGAGATGTCATCAAGATCCATCATGTACAGACTTTTCTCTTCACTTTCCAGAGTAGATTTTAAAAAACTGCAAGAAGCTAAAAATCTCTCAGAGAAAGATTTTCGAGATATTGATGATGCTTCAACTATACTCAGTAAGTCAAAATTATTTATAGATGATACGCCTGGCCTTACTCCATCTGAGCTAATTTCAAGGGCAAGAAAAGTTAAAAGAGAAAATCCTGATTTAGGCCTAATAATTATTGATTATCTTCAGCTTATGAATTCTGATAGGAACTCTGAGAATAGAGTTACTGAAATGAGCGAGATATCCAGATCAGTAAAATCCTTAGCTAGAGATTTAGATATCAATGTAATTGCGTTATCACAACTTAACCGTGCTGTTGAGAATAGAAATAACAAAAGACCTCTAATGTCAGATTTAAGAGAATCCGGTGCTTTAGAGCAGGATGCTGATTTAGTAGTCTTTGTGTACAGGGATGAATACTATAATGAAACACCAGAGAATAAAGGTTTAGCTGAAGTTAATATCGCCAAGCATAGGAATGGGAAAACTGGAAAAGTAAAACTTCATTTTGCATCTAACATAATAAAGTTTGAAAACTTAGCTGATAATGATCCAGCAATGTCAATGCCAACGAATTATGAGGATTGAGATTTGCCAAGACCAACAACTGCAATAATCGATCTTTCATCCATTGCTTACAACTTTAATGTTATAAAAAACCATTGTCCTAAATCTAAAATATATTCTGTAGTTAAGTCTAACGCTTATGGACATGGTGTGAGGAAAGTCGTCGATGCATTAAAAAGGTCTGATGGATTTTGTGTAGCTACAATTGAAGAAGCAGGGGAATTTAGAGAGTTTTCAAAAAAACCTCTTTTATGTCTGCAAGGTTTTTATGATAAGGAAGATTTAAAATTTGCTCACTTCCATAAATTAGAATTAGTTATCCATAATAAAGAACAAATTGAGCTTTTGGAGAAGTCAAAACTTTCTTTTTCTTCTTTGTGGCTTAAATTTGATACGGGTATGAATAGGTTAGGTTTTGTGCATAACGACATTGAAAACATGATGCATAGGCTAAAACCATTTTCAAAAAAGATAGTTCTAATGACTCACCTTAAATCTTCATCTGGAAAAAAAATGTCCAAGAAGGTTACCAATGAACAATATAATTTATTTACAAAAACATCCTTAAATCTGAGAAAACAAAAGCATAAATTCTTTACGAGCGTTTCAAACTCAGGGGGAATTCTTAACTTTGACGATTTATTTTCAGATATTGAAAGGCCAGGATTATCTTTGTATGGAAGTCATTATGGACATGAATCTAAAACTTTTAGATTAAAAAATGTAACTACACTAGTTTCAAAAATTATTGCAATTAAAGAAATTAAGAAAGGAGAAACAGTTGGTTATGATGGTTTATGGCAAGCGAAAAAAAATAGTCTAATAGGAATCGTTCCAATAGGATATTCTGATGGAATCCCATTAAATTACGGTAACAAAGGTTATGTTTTAGTTAAACAATCTAAAGCCAAAGTGATAGGGAGGGTAGCCATGGATTTAATGGCCATTGAGCTTCCTCATGATGAAATAAATGTAGGCGAGGATATAATCTTATGGGGAAAAGAACTTAAAGTAGACGAGTTGGCTTTGTTGACAGATAATATCCCATACTCTTTTATGACATCACTTTCTAAAAGAGTTAAAAGAAAATACATTAAATAATTATGAAGATAAAAGTAGTTGAAGAAACGCCAAGAAAAGTTATTGAATTTCCACTTGATAACGATATGGATCTTAGTAAAGAAGATGTTGAGGATGTAGCGGAAATCTTTAATACTCCTCTGACAGGATCTTATAACTGGGATTACACGGTTCAAGATAATAGAATTAAAAGACTTTACGAACTTGGTAAAGATTTAAATTGGAACGCTGAAAAGGATATTGATTGGGATAGACCTCTACCAGAGCGAGAAGAAAATCCTCCAGAAATTTTCTGGGATCAGTACAAGCCTTATCAAGACTTATCTAAAGATGATAAATTTAAATTTCTCCAACATCGTGCGGCATGGTCTATAAGTCAATTCCTTCATGGTGAACAAGGTGCTTTATTGGTGGCTTCTCAGCTTGTTTCTTGCGCTCCCACTTTCAATGCAAAACTTTATGCAGCTTCACAAACCTTTGATGAAGCGAGACACGTCGAGGCATTTAACAAGTATATACAAAAAAGAATTGGTCTTTCCTATCCAATTGGCCATGGCCTCAAATCTTTATTAGATAAAATTCTGTCTGATCATAGGTGGGACTTAAAATTTATCGGAATGCAGATAATTATTGAAGGTCTTGCTCTGGCTGCTTTTAATGTAGCTCGACAAGGATCAAATGATCCTGTTTTCAGAGATATGCTTTACTTAATCATAAGAGATGAGGCTAGACATGTAACTTTTGGCGTCAACTACCTTGAAGAGTTCATTCAAACTTTATCAGAAGAAGAAAGAGAGGACCGTGCAATGTTTGCGTACGAAGCATCTGTTGTCATGCGATCAAGATTGATGGCTGCTGATGTATATTCAAATTTTGGATGGGATGTCGACGAGACAATGGCTTTTCAAAGTAAAGCAGATGTCAATGCTAATTTCCAGCATCTATTATTTACTCGAGTCATGCCTAACTTATCAAAGATCGGATTGATTACAGACAAGGTTAGACCACTCTATGATGAATTAGGGGTCTTAGATTTGGAAAGCTGGCCGAACGACGGTGAAATCGATTGGGTTTCTCTTGAAAGACCACTTGATGCTAACGAAGACAGTTCAGAACCTGAAATTATAGCTATTTAATACTTTCTACAGAACAATCAGATACTTTCGAAGTATCTGTCCATTTCTGATAAACTTATAAACCATCTTGGTTAACAAATAAGATGGCATCAAAACCTAAATTTCTCTTTGTCACTGGCGGTGTTGTTTCCTCATTAGGAAAAGGAATTCTATCTGCATCGCTTGGCTCTTTACTCGAAAGTAAGAAAATTAAAGTAACTATAATGAAGCTTGATCCTTATATAAATTTGGATCCAGGAACAATGAGTCCTTTTCAGCATGGTGAAGTTTTTGTTACAGAAGATGGCGCAGAAACAGATCTTGATCTTGGTCATTATGAAAGATTTTTAGATGAGAAAATGTCTCAAAATAATAATTTTACTGCTGGTCAGGTATATGACAGTGTTTTAAAAAAAGAGAGAAAAGGAGAATTCCTTGGCGCAACAGTCCAAGTTATTCCTCACATAACTGATGAAATAAAAAAAAGAATCGTGAAAGGCGCAAAGGGATATGACTTAGCAATTGTAGAAATTGGCGGTACCGTAGGTGACATAGAATCTCAACCTTTCTTAGAAGCTATAAGACAATTAAAAATTGAACTAGAAGATCGGAGAACTCTTTTTCTCCACCTTACTTTGGTACCATTTTTATCTACATCAGGAGAGACAAAGACCAAACCAACTCAACACTCAGTAAAAAATCTTCTTTCGTACGGTCTTCAGCCTGATATTCTAATTTGTAGATCAGAGAAAGAACTTCTAAATTCTGATAAAAAAAAGATTGCCTTGTTTACTAATGTCGGCTTAGATTCTGTCTTCTCACTACCAGATCTCCCCTCAATTTATGCTATTCCAGTCTTTTTATCGAAGGAAAAACTTGATGAAGTTGTTACGAGAAAAATGGGAATTAAATCTAAAAAAGCAGACTTAAGCGATTGGAGGAAGGTAAATAGACTAGAAAAATCATCAAGCAAAAAAGTTACAGTTTCAATGGTAGGCAAATATACTGAGTTAGCAGATGCATACATGTCTTTAAATGAAGCTTTAAGACATGGAGGACTTCAGAATAGGGTTGATGTGAAGATCAACTATATTGATTCAGAAAATTTAAAATCCATAAGTCAATTAAAGGGTTCAGATGCAATATTAATTCCGGGAGGATTCGGACATAGAGGAATTAATGGCATGATAATGGCAACGAAATATGCAAGAGAGAAAAAGATACCTTTTTTTGGAATTTGTCTTGGAATGCAAGTTGCAGTGATCGAGTTTGCAAGAAATGTGCTGAATCTTAAAGCTAATAGTACAGAATTTGATAAAAAAACAAATCATCCTGTTATTGCCCTTATGCATGAGTGGAAAGACCCTGAAGGATCAATTCAAAAGAGAAACGCGAGTTCTGATATGGGAGGAACGATGCGACTAGGCGCACAAAAGTGTTTGCTGAGTAATGATAGCAAGTTAAGAAAAATGTATAAAAAAAGTGAAATTTTTGAAAGACATCGTCATAGATTTGAATTCAATGGTAATTATGAAAATGCAATAACTGAAAATGGAATGAAGATTGTTGGGAGATCTAGAGATAAGAAGCTTGTTGAAGCTATTGAACTCGATGATCATCCATGGTTTTTAGGTTGTCAATTTCACCCAGAATTAACTTCAAATCCTAAAGAAGGGCATCCTATTTTTAATGATTTTATAAAAGCTGCATCAAGAAAATAAAATGGTTCAAATAACTGAAGTTCAATTAAAAAACCGAAAAATATCTAATAGTGATCCTGCCATTTTTATAGCTGGCATGAACGTAATTGAATCAGAGGAGCTCTGTATCTCTGTCGCAAGAGAGCTGAAAAAGATTTGTAAAAAAAATGATGTAGAATTTATATTCAAGGCTTCCTTTGACAAAGCTAACCGATCTTCAATAGATTCCTATAGAGGGCCAGGGGTTGATCAAGGCCTAAAAATTTTAAAAAAAGTTAAGGATGAACTTAATGTCCCTATTATTTCAGACATTCATGAGCCCTCGCATGCAGAAACAGCAGCAGAAGTTCTTGATGTTATTCAAATTCCTGCTTTTTTGTCCAGACAAACTGACTTAATTAAAGCTGCTTGCGAAACAAAAAAAGTGATAAACATAAAAAAAGCTCAATTCTTATCACCTCCGCAAATGATGAATATTATTGAAAAATGTAATCATTTTGGTAATGAAAACATTTTGCTGTGCGAGCGAGGGAGTATTTTTGGTTATGATAATTTAGTTGTAGATTTTTTAGGGATAGACGAGATAAAAAAAATTGCCCCAACCATTTTAGATATCACTCACTCATTACAGCTTCCTGGAGGCAAAGGCAAATCCGCAGATGGGAGATCCTTTCAGGCAAAAGTTTTGGGAACTGCTGCTGCAGCTATAGGATTAGCAGGTTTTTTTATTGAAGTTCATCCAAGTCCTGAAAATGCTCTTTGCGATGGAGCATCAGCCACCAAGTTATCTGAATTTGAAAGTTTACTAATAGAATTAAAAAAATTTGATGAAGTATCAAAATCCTCATGAAAATTGATGAATTAAAGTTTTATGAGGTCATAGATTCGAGAGGTAATCCTACAATTGCTTGCAAGATATTTTCTGGCAAATTTTCATCAATAAGCATGGTTCCTTCTGGCGCCTCGACAGGTTCAAAAGAAGCTCAAGAAATTAGGGATAATGACAAAAAAAGATTTCTTGGTAAAGGGCTAAAAGAAGTAATCAAGAAAACTGAACATCAAATATTCGGTGCAATTTGCCAAAAAAATTTATTGGATCAAAAAGAAATAGATAATAGTCTCATTGAGCTCGACGGAAGTAAGAATAAATCAAATATTGGAGCAAATATGATTCTTGCTGTATCTATGGCAGTCTCTAAGGTAGCTTCACAATCAGAAAACATGGAGTTATATCAATACTTGCATCAAATTGCTAAACAATTTGAAATTGACAGCGATTATTCCTTACCTTTACCAATGATGAATATTCTTAATGGTGGCGCTCATGCAAACAATCCTCTAGAGTTTCAAGAGTTTATGATTCAGCCTGCTGGATTTGAAGATTTTGATGAAAGCCTTAGATCAGGAATAGAAATATTTCATAATCTTAAAAATGAGTTACAGGATAATAATTTTTCAACTTCGGTTGGAGATGAAGGAGGCTTTGCTCCAGAAATCTCTGATACTAAAAAAGCTTTAGATTTTATTTGTTCCGCTGTTGAAAAGTCGGGCTATAAAATGGGAGATGAAATTTTTATTGCTATGGATTGTGCTGCGTCTGAAATATTTATTGATGGCAAATATAGTTTCGAGGGTAATAATCTTGATACTTTAGGTCTGATTCAAATTTATGAAGAACTTATAAAAAGTTATCCTATTAAATCAATTGAAGATCCTTTAGATGAAAATGATTGGGATGGATGGAAAGATATTACCAAGCAAATTGGAGATAAAGTATCTATTGTGGGAGATGACTTATTCGTTACAAATAAAAAAGTATTAGAAAAAGGAATAAAGAATGTCTCAGCTAATTCAATTCTAATTAAAGTTAATCAGATTGGAACAATAAGCGAAACCTTAGAGACAATAAGTTTGGCAAATAAAAATAATATTAGTACTGTCATTTCTCATAGGTCTGGAGAAACAGAAGATACATTTATTTCAGATTTTGCAGTTGGAATAGGGGCAGGACAAATAAAAACGGGGGCACCTTCTAGATCTGATAGGACAGCAAAATACAACAGACTTTTAATGATTAATAGTGATAATAATTTTTCCTTTGAAGGAACAAATGAGATTAAAAAATGATTGATGCATCAAAAAAATTATCATTGTTAGGTTTTTTTGTTTTTTTCTTGATTTTGACTTTCAGTAATTTTTACAAAATAATCTTAGGAAGTTATTCTTCTTCTAATATTGAAAAACTACAAAATGAAATTTTTCTTCTTAACAGTTCCATAGAGATTTTAGAATTAGAAAATAGAATTTTTGAGGTTGAAATAGCTTCTTTTTCAGATGAAGATGAAGCAATAATTGGCTTAGCTAGATTTGAGAGGGGTTTAATCAAAAAAGGGGAGCAATTAGTAGAATTTAAATAATAATGGAAGAATACTTAGCATTAATACCTGCAGCAGGAATGGGTAGCAGAGCTCAGCAAAATATGGCGAAGCAGTTTCAAAAGATTGGAGCTAAATGTTTAATTGAATATTCTATAGAGCCATTTCTTAGAGATGAGAAATGCCAAAAAATTTGTGTAGTCCTTCAGGAGGAAGACGAAATATGGGACAGCCTTGCCATCTCTAAAAGTGAAAAAATAATTACCTGCGATGGAGGGAAATCAAGAATGGAGTCTGTTCATCTAGGCTTAAAATGTTTGCTTGAAACTGAAGACAAAGATGAACTTATTGCTATTCATGATGCTGCAAGACCCTGTTTAATTGAAGGAGAACTAAATCTTTTACTTTCTAAAGCAGAAGAAGAAATAAAAAATGAAGGGGATGGAGCTTTTTTAGCTTATCAGCCACTAGAAAGCATAAATATAGTTACGAATGGTACTGTTAAAGAATCGTTAGAAAGAAGCAAAATTTGGCTTTCGTCAACTCCACAGGTTTTTAGAATGATTGATGTCTATAACTCTATTGAATCGGCAATAGGAGAAGAAAAGATTTTTTCTGATGAGGTTTCATCAGTCAGTAATTATTTAAAAGGTCAAATCCATGCTGTTCCTTCTTCAAAATCAAATTTTAAAGTAACCAGGAAGGAAGATTTTGAAGTTGCAACAAAGATACTAAAAGAAATCGGTAGACTATGACATCTGATCTCAAGATTGGATTTGGTGTTGACTATCATCAAATCCAAAAAGGCAATTATATGATCCTTGGAGGGATTAAAATTGATTGTGGTTACTCAATATTAGCTCACTCCGATGGCGATATTATTCTTCATTCAATCTGCGATGCTTTGCTAGGAGCTGCCAGCATGGGAGATTTGGGAACGGTTTTCAAAGAAGATGATTCAACAGAGAATATTTCTAGCTCAGCTCTTCTAAATCAAGTTTTAAATTTATTAAGCAAAGGATCTTATCAAATTGTAAATTTAGATATTACTTATGTGGGCGAAGTTCCAAGAATTTCCAATTATAGAGAAGAAATTTTATCTAACTTATCGAAACTTATGAATTTAAATGAAAAGCTTTTATCTGTTAAATCAACTACTACCGATAAATTAGGAGCAATTGGAAACAGAGAGGGAATAGCCTGTTATTGTTCAGCATTAATTCAGAAAAAATGAAGATCCTCCTAACAAATGATGATGGCTTTGAAGCACCTGGAATCTTGCAGTTACATGAATCTTTAAAAGATAAATACGAAGTATTTTTTTTAGCACCAAAAGAGAATATGAGTGGAAAAGGATCGG
This sequence comes from uncultured SAR86 cluster bacterium, assembly GCA_902526045.1. Taxonomy (GTDB): domain Bacteria; phylum Pseudomonadota; class Gammaproteobacteria; order Magnimaribacterales; family AG-339-G14; genus CACNYO01. The sequence continues at coordinate 563,865 of CABZJI010000001.1, forward strand.
CAATAACAGTTTGGGATCAGCCTTCTTTCCAAAACCATGGGAACGGAATTAATAGTTTAAATGGTACTCCAGTAGATTGCGTGAAATACGCTATAAATTTTTATTGTCCATTTACTCCTGATTTGGTTGTCTCAGGTATAAACCCAGGTCCAAATCTAGGAACGGATATCTTCTTTTCAGGGACTATCGGAGCAGCCCTCGAAGGTAGGAATTTAAAATATCCATCTATTGCTTTATCAGCTAATTCGTTTGAACTTAATGACTACAGTCATCAAGTAAAAATATCAGAAGAAATAATAGGAAAATTAGATCAGCTGGAATTTAATTCACAATGCATTCTTAATGTGAATATTCCAAATTACTCAGATAACAACAATCCTAGAGTAGACTTTACAGTTCCATCTCTTGAAATAGGTGAAAATAATTTTTCAGAAGATAGAAAAAGTTTGGAGAAAGGTAATATATCTATTTCAGCACTAACACCAATTCTTTGCTCTCAAGATAATAATGATATTGCTAGCTCTTGGGTAAAAAAACTAAACTATTGATAACCAATAAAATAGAAAAATTAGTCAAAGTCCTTTCGGAGAAAGGTATTTCTGATGTGCGAGTATTACAAGCGATGCTGGAAATCCCAAGACATGAGTTTCTTGATGGTGTTTTTGATGCACAAGCATATAAAGATATGTCACTGCCAATTGGACACAAGCAAACTATCTCCCAACCTTTCATTGTTGCAAGAATGACAGAATTACTTATATCAGGCAGTGCTTTTGTAGATAGACCGCTTGGAGAGGTATTAGAAATAGGTGCGGGTTGTGGTTATCAAACAGCCGTCTTATCTAAAATTTGTCGAAAAGTTTTTGCTATAGAAAGGATAGAACAGTTATGCACTGTTGCAAAAAAGAATTTAAAAAAACTTAACATTAATAACTTTGAAATAAAGCATGGCGATGGATATGAAGGGTGGAAAATTGAAAAAAAATTTGACGGAATTCTTTGTGCTGCAGCTGCCCCTTTAGTTCCAAAAAAATTAAAGCAACAACTTAACTTAGGAGCAAAGCTAGTATGCCCAGTAGGAGATAAAGAAAATCAAAAATTAATGACTGTAAAAAGAATATCCATAGAGGGGTTTGAAGAAGAATTAGTTGAAAATGTTTTGTTTGTTCCAATGTTAGAAGGAGTGGACTAAAACCACCCCTTCATCCCCTTATAGATCTATTAAATAAACTTTGAGCAACTTCCTTTTTCAAAAAAAGCTGCTAGTTTTAAATTATCTAAATCTTGAATAAATTCCTTTTGAATATCACAACTTCTAGGGTTTTTGATAGAATTGTATTTTATAAACTGAAGATAATCCGCATAGATTCCCACTAAGGTCAATGACTTAATTTCTTTTGTAAGTGTTTTATCTATGAAAACAGTATTAGGTTGATCTGTCCTGAAACATGCAGCCATTTTTCCTTCGCACATGATTCGTAGTTTTCTTTGATCAAGTTCTTGTACCTTAGGAGCATCAACAGATGAAATATTTGATAATTTTTGAGTATTTTCAAATAGATTAAGGTGATCATTAGAGGATACAAGCCCCGCAACGAACATCAATACTAATAATGTTTTTCCCATAATGTTTCTTATTAGTGACCATATTATGGCAATTGCGTGACATTTACTATAAAAACTTAAATATTTTTAATAATTTTTTACTATAACTAATCTAATTCTAAATAACTTAACTTATCCTCTCTTTTTTCCCATTCTTTGTAATCTGGCATAGGATCTTTAGCTTCGGTGATATTAGGCCAGATTTTTGAATATTTTTCGTTAATTTCAATGAAATCTAATTGATCTGCAGGGACTTCGTCTTCTGCAAAAATAGCATCAACAGGACATTCTGGTTCACATAACCCACAATCGATGCATTCCTCTGGATCTATAACAAGAATATTTTTACCTTCATAAAAACAATCAACAGGGCAAACCTGCACACAAGTAGTATGCTTACAATTTATGCAGTCTTTCCCGACAACGAAAGTCATAAATCATTATAATTTGTTTCATGGATGACAACCTAGGTAAAAATGCTACTGAACTTGGAAAAATTCTATTAAAGAATCAATTATTTATATCATTTGCAGAATCATGCACAGGAGGCCTTTTGGGCTCAAGCTTGATATCAGTTCCTGGAAGCTCTAAGTGGGTAAGCCAGGGATTTGTCACCTATTCAAATATCGCAAAATTAAAATTTCTTGGAGTGAATAAACAAACACTTAAGGATTTTGGAGCCGTTGATACTAAAGTAACAGATGAAATGGTAAAGGGTGTCCTAAAATATGATCTTGCTGATATAGCAATTGCTATAAGTGGAGTTGCAGGCCCTACAGGTGGATCTAAGTCTAAGCCTGTGGGAACCGTTTGTATCAGCATTGGGAATAACGAGGAAATTTTATCTAAACAACACTTCTTTGAGGGGGATAGAAATCAAGTAAGAGCCCAGTCTGCAGAAATAGCAATAAAAGACGCAATTAATTTTATAAAAAATATTGATTAATTCTTTAAAGTATTATTAAATACTGTATAAATATACAGGTTAAATTATGGCTAGATCTTCAAAGGAATCCCAAACAAAAGATAGAGTAAAATCTCTACAGTCCGCCCTTAGTCAAATTGAGACCCAATTTGGCCCTGGAACAATAATGAGGATGGGAGATAGAGAGGTTCAGAATATACCTTCTATTTCAACGGGTTCATTAGGTCTTGATGTTGCTCTCGGAATAGGTGGACTGCCAAAAGGAAGAGTGGTTGAAATTTTTGGGCCTGAATCTTCAGGGAAAACAACTTTAACTCTTCAAATTATCGCTGAGTGTCAAAAAGCAGGTGGAACCGCAGCATTCATTGATGCAGAACATGCACTGGACCCTTCTTATGCCGAAAAAATTGGTGTAAATGTTGATGACTTACTTTTATCTCAGCCTGATACAGGAGAGCAAGCTCTTGAAGTAGCAGATATTATGGTTAAGTCAGAAAGTGTTGATGTGCTAGTAATTGATTCTGTTGCTGCCCTTGTCCCAAGAGCTGAAATCGAAGGTGATATGGGTGATCATCATGTTGGTCTGCAAGCTAGATTAATGTCTCAAGCTTTGAGAAAAATAACTGGAAGCATACAAAAATCAAACACATTAGTTATTTTTATCAATCAAATCAGAATGAAAATCGGCGTTATGTTTGGCAATCCAGAAACAACAACTGGAGGAAATGCACTCAAGTTTTACTCTTCTGTGAGACTGGATATTAGAAGAATCGGAACTGTTAAGGATGGAGATGAAGTAACGGGAAATGAAACACGAGTAAAAGTAGTAAAAAATAAAGTTTCACCTCCATTCAGGCAAGCTGAATTCCAAATTATTTATAACAAAGGGATCAATAGAACAGGCGAACTTGTCGATATGGCCGCTGAGAAGAAAATAATTGAAAAGGCTGGAGCTTGGTATTCCTACGAAGGAGAAAAAATTGGCCAAGGTAAATCAAACGCCTGTGAATTTTTAGATGCCAATCAAAAGATATCTCAAGAAATAGAAAAAAAACTATTCAATGCCATTAAGGCTTCAGCTTAGTTAAAATATTTTTTTTATCTTCTTTGAGTGAAGTTCCCTCAGATCTAACTTTTAGTTCCAGAAGTTTTTCCTTTTGGTTTTTTTCACTTATTATTAATTGAAATGGAATACCGGTAAGATCTGCATCCTTAAATTTCTTTCCTGGCGATTCATTTCTATCATCTATTATCGAATCTACTCCAATTTTTGTTAGGTCGTTTTGAAGAGACTCAGCTTCAGTAAGATGATTTTCATCATCACCAATGATAATTATTATTGCTTCAAATGGCGCAATTGATCTTGGAAAGATAATTCCATCCTGATCATAATTTTGTTCTATTGAAGCAGCAATAATTCTTGATATGCCTATTCCGTAACATCCCATCAGAGGATTTATTTTTCCCTCTTTAGTTTGAATAGAGAGAGATAATGACTTGCTATATTTATCACCTAATTGAAATATATGACCAACTTCAATTCCTCTTTTAATTAAATATTTTTTTCCATCTTTCTCATGAAGATGATCAATTATTTCTTGATCAGATTTCTCTTCAAATAACTCTAGATTACTAGCAAATAATTCATCATCGCTAAAAATTATTTTATCCTCTCCTGAATCCGCTAAAACGTGAAATTCTTCTGATCTAGATCCACCAATTGCTCCTGAATCAGCTAAAACTATTCTGTAATCAAATCCAATTTCATTAAATATTTTTTGATATGCATCTTTCATCAAGTCGTAACTTTCTTTCATGCCTTTTTCATTAATATCAAATGAGTAGGCATCCTTCATAAGAAACTCACGGGAACGCATTACTCCAAATCTTGGTCTAATTTCATCTCTAAACTTGGTTTGAATTTGATAATAATTAGCAGGAAGATCTTTTGGACTGTTCAAAGTTTTTCTTGCAATATCTGTAATTATTTCTTCATGTGTTGGCCCCAATACAAAACTTCTATCATTTCTGTCTTCAAATTTAAGTAATTCTGGACCATACTCTGACAATCTTTTGGATTCCTCCCATAAATCAGAGGGTTGAACCATAGGCATTAGTATTTCTTGAGCTCCTGCCTGATCCATACATTTTCTGACAATGTTCTCGACCTTTTTGAGAGATCTTAATCCTAAGGGCAACCAGGTATAGATCCCTGAGGCGTTTAGTTTGATCATTGAGGATCTGAGCATGAGTTTATGACTCATTAACTCAGCGTCAGAAGGTGAGTCTTTTAACGTTTTATAGTGATAAGAGCTAGTTTTCATTTAAAATAATAACTATACCTTCAATATATAAAAAAAATGCCAATTTATGAGTTTCAATGCACAAAGTGCAACAAAAAATTTGAAAAGATTTTACCTATTTCTTCCAAGGAAACTGTGTACTGTGATTGTTCAAAAGATTCAGAGGCAAAAAAAATAATTTCAGCACCATCGTTCAGATTAAGTGGTAAGGGTTGGTATGAAACTGATTTTAAGACAGGTTCAAAGAAAAACCTTGTACAATCTGAGCCTAAAGGAAAGAAGGCTAAACCTGAAAAAAAAGAATCTACAAAAAAAACAAAAAAGGTTGATTAGTACATGAAATATTCTAGCTGCGGTCATGTCAATATTGCCAACATTGAAGAGCCAACAAGACTTAGGGGTTGGATTGATAGCTTAAGAGATCATGGCGGTGTAATTTTTATAGATTTAAGAGATGAAACAGGCATAACTCAGGTAGTTGTAGAGCCTGAAAATAAAAAATTTTTCTCAATGGCTGAAAGATGCAGGTCAGAATTTGTGCTATCTGTGGATGGAAAAATTAGAAAAAGACCTGACGGGACTATCAATAAACAAATACCTACAGGAGAAGTTGAGTTATTAGTCTCTTCATTTGAAATTTTATCAGAATCAGATCCTCTTCCATTTCAGCTTGATGACCATTCATCAGCAGGAGAGGAGGTAAGATTAAAATATAGATTTTTAGATCTTAGACGATCTGAAATGCAAAATAATATTAGAGCAAGATCAAAAGTTACATCTTCGATAAGAGAGTTCATGGACAAAGAAGGATTTCTGGATATAGAAACTCCAATGATGACAAAAGCAACTCCAGAAGGAGCTAGAGATTTTCTTGTTCCAAGCAGAATTTCACGCGGCAGTTTTTACGCTTTGCCACAGTCTCCTCAATTATTTAAGCAACTTTTAATGGCATCTGGATTTGAGAAGTATTATCAAATTGTACGATGCTTTAGAGACGAAGATACACGGGCAGATAGGCAACCTGAATTCACTCAGCTCGACATTGAAAAGGCATTTACTGATGAAGATGAGATTATCAATCTATCCGAAAAATTGATTAAGTTAGTATTTAAGAAGTTACTCGACATAAAGCTGCCTAAATTTACAAAAATGACTTACTCAGAGGCAATAGAAAGGTTTGGGAGCGATAAACCTGACCTAAGAATCAATCTTGAACTTAAAGAAGTAAAGGAAATCTTCCTAGATTCTGATTTCAAGGTCTTTTCTGGTCCTGCTAATGATTTTAATAGTCGAGTTGTGGCTTTAAAAATTTCTTCAGAACTTACAAGAAGTAAAATTGATTCTTATACAGAATTTGTTAGAAAGTTTGGAGCAAAAGGTTTGGCTTATATCAAGGTAAATGATTTATCAAAAGGAAACGATGGATTGCAGTCGCCAATCTTAAAATTTTTATCTCAAAAAGAAATTGATTCTTTATTTAAATTACTAGACGTAAAAGAGGGAGATACCGTTTTTTTTGGAGCTGGGCATAAAAAAATTGTTTCTGATTCGATCGGAGCATTAAGAAATAAAATAGCTGAAGATTTTGATTTAATTCAAAAGTCGTGGAAACCGGTTTGGATAACAAATTGGCCTCTATTTGAGGAATCTATTGGAGGAGATCTTTCTCCTGCTCATCACCCCTTTACCAGCTTCAAGGGTTCAATAGAAGATCTTGAGGCCGATCCTAGAGCAGTAGAAGCCAATGCATACGACCTTGTTATAAATGGGACTGAAGTTGGAGGTGGATCGATAAGAATTCACAAATCTTCTGAGCAGGCAAAAGTTCTGGAAGTATTGGGTATATCTGAAAACGAGGCACAAAATAAGTTCGGTTTTTTTCTTGATGCTTTGAATTATGGATTTCCTCCCCATGGCGGTATAGCTTTTGGTTTAGATCGCCTTCTTATGCTCATGATGGGAGCAGACTCTATTAGATCTGTGATTCCCTTTCCAAAAACTCAGTCAGCTTTATGTTTACTGACGGATGCTCCTGCTAAGGTAGATTCTGAACAGCTTGAAGAGCTAGGTATTTCACTAACCGATCCTGACGGAGATTAAGATGGCAGGTCATTCCAAGTGGGCAAATATTAAGCATAGAAAAGGTCGCCAAGATGAAAAAAAACAAAAAATCTTTTCCAAGTTTATTAGAGAACTGACAGTCGCATCAAGACTAGGAGGCCCAATTGCAGCAGATAATCCCAGACTTCGGTTAGCTTTAGATAAAGCTTTGGGCGCCAACATGCCTAAAGATACTATTGATAGAGCTATTGCAAGGGGGGCTGGAAATTCAGAAGCTGATAATCTGGAAGAAATAAAATATGAAGGCTATGGTCCAAATGGTGTGGCGATATTAATCGATGCAATGACAGATAACAGGAATAGAACCGTTGCAGAGGTTAGACATGCTTTTACTAAAGCTGGCGGAAGCCTTGGAACAGACGGTTCGGTTGCTTATCAATTTGAATCTAAGGGAATAATCTCCATTTCAGGTTTATCAGAAGATGAGACACTCGAACTCGTCATTGACTATGATATTGAGGAAATTGAATCGCAAGGCGTGATTGTTACAGTGATTTGTAAACCTGATAATTTTTTAAATATAAAAGAAATTTTGGAGCAGTCCTATGCAGGGATTGAAAATGCAGAGATTACTATGCTTCCATCAAATTCAGTAGAGTTAGGAGATGAAGATTCAGAAAAAGTTATTAGGCTAATTGATACTCTTGAAGACTTAGATGATGTTCAAAATGTTTATACAAATGCTGAACTAAGTGAGGCATCAGTAACATAGATGACTAATTCGAGAAACAAAGGAGCTTCTTTTGAAAGAGAAATTGCTAATGAATTAACTACAAGACTTGAACTAAAGCATCAACTTAAGAGAATACTTGAGCAAACTAGGGAAAAACATCTACCAGATTTAATTCTTGGAAGATGGTATCTGGAATGCAAAAGATATGGTTCTGGCAATGAGCCAATGGATTCGTGGTGGGAACAAGTAGTATTAGCATCAGGGAGGGATAAAATTCCTGCTCTAATCTATAAATTTGATAGAAGACCAATAAAGGTGAGAGTACCGTTGTCAATCTTAAATGAAAATTTTAGCTTCAAAGAAAATGTCACTTGTGATCTATCTTTTGAGGACTTTATTACATTGATAAAAACTGAATTTTCTGAAGATTTAGAAAATCACAACAACAAACTGAAAGACTTTCAGTATTAGTCAAATGCACAGGTTACCTCTTCGAATATATTATGAAGATACAGATGCACAAGGAATCGTTTATCATTCAAAATATCTAAATTTTTTTGAAAGAGCGCGCGCTGAATGTTTAAGAGAAATTGGCTATCGACAAGAAGAATTATTAGAAGAAGACATTGCGTTTATCGTAAAGAAACAAGAAATTGAATATTTTTCTCCGGCAAAACTTGATGACGAGATTGTAATAAAAACGATTTTATCCTCTACAAAAAATGTGTCTTTTACTTTCATACAATCGGCCATCCTTAAAAATGATGAGAATCAAGTTCTTTGTAAAGGACAGGTTTACTGTGGCTGTATTTCTCTAAAAAGGAATGCTCCTGCTAAAATTCCAGAGGAATTAAGAGTTAAAATGAAATCTTTAGTGCAAAACAATGTCTGATTATTTTTCAATTTATTCCTTAATTATTAATGCAAGCATAGTTGTTCAACTAGTAATAGGAATTCTTCTGCTGGCCTCAATTGGCTCTTGGGTGATAATAGTAGAAAAATGGATAGTCACAAACAATGCCTTAAAAGAATTTTTTCTTTTTGAACAATTTTTTTGGTCAGGCGAATCATTGAAAGATATTTATGATGACCTAAAAGCAAAAAAAGATCTTGTTGGAATAGAATCAATTTTTTATGAGATTTATGAAGACTCAATAGCTCAAGATAGTCAGGAGCTACATAAGGATGACTTAACTGCCAGATTTAAACGTGTGTCAAAAGTTTCTTTGATGCGACAAGAGGATCTTTTAGAATCAAGAATTTCATTCCTATCAACAGTTGCTTCGGCAAGTCCTTATATTGGCTTATTTGGTACTGTCTGGGGAATAATGAATTCATTTAGAGGATTGGCTCAGACTTCGCAGGCAACTCTTTCCGTTGTTGCGCCAGGAATATCAGAAGCCTTAATTGCAACAGCACTGGGTTTATTTGCTGCAATTCCAGCTTTAATCGCGTACAACTTTTTTGTGAAAAGAATCAATACTATCTTGAATCGATACGAGAGTTTCATTGAAGAATTTCAAAATCTTTTGGCAAGGTAAATGAGAAAATCAGACAGAAGTCAAATCAACGAAATAAATGTGGTTCCTTATGTTGATGTGATGCTCGTTTTGCTGGTAGTTTTTATGGTAACTGCGCCTTTGTTAGTCCAAGGAATAAAAATTGATTTGCCTGAAACAACTGCATCTGTGCTAGAGGAGAGTGAATTAGAGGAACTTACTATAACAATCGATAAGAAAGGGCAGTTTTTTATAGAATTTGAATCCTATAAAAATAAATCATTTTCCATTGACACTTTGAAACCTATCTTGGAGAACATATTCAAGATTAATGACAATTTGAATATTTATATTAGGGGAGATAAAGATGTTGAATATGACAATGTCTTAAAACTTCTCGCCGTTATTCAAAATCTTGATCCAATATCAATTAACTTAATTTCCGATCCCATTAACAATGATTAATTTAATAGCGGGGTTTTTTTGCTCTTTCTTTTTACATGCATTTTTGTTCAGCTTCTTTTTCAACATTGATTTTAATGATTATTCAGAAGAAAAGATGATTCAGCTGCCCGTTAATCTAATCTTTGAAGAAAAAATAGAAACTAAATCAAAAAAATCGTCATCTAAAAATGTCAAAACCACTTCGTCCTCTTTTTCAGAAGATGTCAAATCTAAAAATGATTTTGAGTCTGATGTGAATTCTTTTTTTTCTAATCTTGAAAAAGATAGAGATAGAGTTGAACAAATATCTACTCAATCAGAAGTCTTAAAAATAGCAGCTAAAATCAGAGCAGAATATGAGTTTTTATGGCAAAAACCTAAAAATCTACCTGAAGATTTATTTGTTAAAGCCCTTATCTCTATTGCTCCTTCTGGTGAGGTTGTTAATTATGAAATTCTGAATAAAAGCAGCAATGAGGTTTTCGATAGATCTATTAGAATAGCTCTTGACAGGATAAGCTCTTTTGATTTCATAAAAAACATTTCAAGAGATGATTTCGAGAAAAATTTTAGACAATTTAACTTACAATTTTCTTCCAATTGATATGAGTCTTAAAGTATTTTTTATTTCTATCTTTCTCTTTTCGTTATCTATTTTTTCAAATATAACAATTGAAATCAGCAGGGGAACAGAAGAGCCTCCAAGAATTGCCATTGTTCCTTTTCTTTATGATGATCAATCAATATCTTATTTGTTAACTAATCAAATATCAGAAAATTTATCTTTGTTTGGAGAGTTTGAAATAATTGCCAACAGCGATCTGATAGCCTTTCCATCATCTCCAGAAGATTTTTTTTACAATGATTGGAAGATATTAGATATTGATTACGTTGTAGCAGGATTCATAAGCCTTGAGGATGTTTCATCAAAATTCATTGTAAATTACTTTCTCTTTGATATAAGGCAAGGAAGAAATCTTCTCAATGGGACTGCAAGGTCATCAGCAGATTCTCTTGTGCTCTCATCTCATAAAATGAGTAATAGAATTTACAAGCAGATAACTGGAGTAGATGGAATTTTTACAACGAAACTTATGTATATTCTTAATCCTGGGAAGGATAAGTATCAATTAAATATTTGTGATATCAACGGTGATAATGAGATTACTTTGTTCGATTCACCTGAACCGATAATGTCGCCAGATTGGTCTCACGATGGGAAAAAAATAAGCTACGTATCTTTTGAGAACGGGAATTCCGAAATTTTTATTCAAGATATTTCCTCAGGGAAAAGAAATTCATTAAGAAGATACCCTGGAATAAATAGTGCTCCTGTTTGGTCTCCAAATGGAAATTATTTAGCTTTCGTTTCATCAAGAAGCGGGAATCCAGATGTTTATTTATATGATTTAAAGACCGAAAAGATTTCCAGAATTACTGCGCATTACGGAATAGATACAGAACCTTCTTTCTCTGCAAACGGGAGGAAACTTCTCTTTACTTCCAATAGGTCAGGAACACCTCAGTTATATGAAGTTAGCCTAATTACAAGAAAAATTTCAAGGATAACTTTTGACGGTAACTACAATGCTAGAGGAAGATATTTCCCAGATGGGAAGAATATTGTTTTTGTTCATAGATCTGAAGAAAAGTTTCATATTTCAATTAAACGTCTTGGAAAAAGTGGTTTAAAGATGCTTACTGAGACATCTTTAGATGAATCTCCGAGCGTTTCTCCTAATAATAACTTCATTATTTATGCCACGAAAGACAGCGAAAAGGGCTATTTAGCAGGAATTTCACTAGATGGGCTGGCAAAGTTTAAAATACCTAGTAAAATTGGCGCTATTCGGGAACCTGTTTGGTCTCCTTTCTTGAACTAATTGAAGAATTTTGGGTCAAATATAATAGAACGTTTAACTAGATGAGGATAAAAATGGAACCAATAAGTATTTTTCTAATATCAATATTGGCATGTTTAGGAAGTGGCTGTGCTAATGATGTTGCTGACGATGTATCTGCATCTAGCTATGCTTCTGTTTCTGGTCAATCAGCTCAGATGGGACCAAAAATAGACGTAAATTTGCCGGATAAGGTTTATTTTGAATTTGATAACTTTGACCTCGGCGATGATGCCATGGATACTTTGGAGCAATACATTCGTTTTGCTAAAAGAGCAAAGGCAATTAGACTAGAGGGTCATTGCGATGAGAGAGGAACAAGAGAATATAACCTTGCGTTGGGTGAAAAAAGAGCTCAATCCGTAAGTGAATTCTTAATAGTCAACGGCATCTCATCCTCAAAGATCGATGTTGTTTCTTATGGAGAAGAAAGACCAGACAGACTTGGCTCTTCGGAATCAGCATATAAAGCTAACAGGAGAGTTGAGATATCTCTTTACTAGCCTTAAGTGATTAAAAGATCTCTTGTACTTTTATTTTTTTTAATATCTTCTTCGACTTGGGCACAAGATTCTGAGTCGGAAAGGCTATTATTAAATAAAATTAATTCCCTTGAAAAAGAAATCCAAACACTCTTAAGTCAGCTTGAAGAAATTAAATATAAGTTAAATAGAATTGAAGATACACAACAGCTTCGATACGTAGATTTAGATAAAAGAATCCACGAGTTAGAAGGCATCTTGTTGGTTCAAGAAGAAATAGAAGGAACAAACATAGATGAATTAGACCCTTTAGCAGGAATAATTGAAGAGGATGATGCTAGTAATGAATTTGACCTTTGGTCAGAGTCACTTCAACTCATTGAAGATGGAAGATTTGCGGAGGCATCAGAAAAATTAAGATACTTGATTCTTTCTTTTCCTGAGGGAAATTTTATCGGAGATGCTTTATTTTGGTTGGGAGAAATATATTTTCTTCAAGAAAATTACATCGATTCATCTGATTCATTTAACGAATTAATTTCTTCTTATGAAGAGCATAGCAGGATACCAGACGCAAACTATAAATTAGGAATGATAAGTTTAAGGTCAGAAGATTTTAATAAGGCAAAAGAATATTTTAATTACTTAATTAACAATTATCCTGACTCTGGAGCTGGTATACTCGCTGCCGAAGAGCTTAAGAAGTTTCAATAATACGTGGGTCGTTAGCTCAGTTGGTAGAGCAGTTGGCTTTTAATCAATTGGTCATAGGTTCGAATCCTATACGACCCACCACTTTTTAATATGTCTATTTTAATGATTTCACTTGGTGGAGCTTTAGGCGCTTCATCAAGATTTTTGGTTTCCTCCTTTTTTAACAACTATTCTATTCTTAGCTTTACTCTTGGGACTTTGGTAGTAAACATCATTGGATGCTTTTTCATTGGTTTTTATATTTCAGAAGTTTCAGAAGTAATTACGGAAAATATAAAAAATTTCTTAATCATAGGATTTCTGGGATCATTTACAACATTTTCAGCTTTCACTAAAGAGTCTTTAGAGCTCTATCAAACATTTGGCATCATAAACTCTTTTTTGTTCATTTTATTAACCGTACTATTGTGCTTGAGTGCTACCTACTTGGGATATAAGATTTCGTAAATGTCAGAAGAAAAAACCATCTTTCAAAAGATAATAGACAAAGAAATACCATCTACTGCTCACTATGAAGATGAATTATGTATTGTTATTGAGGATATAAATCCCAAAGCTCCAATACATTTACTTATTATTCCGAAAAAACCAATTCCAAAATTATCCGATGCCTCTGAAGAAGATGTATCAATTCTGGGACACTTGATGTTCATTGTAGGAGAGATGTCCAGAAAATTTGAAACGGAAGATTCATTTAATGTTGTGGTAAATAATGGAGCTTCTGCAGGGCAGACAGTCTTTCACCTTCACTTACATTTATTAGCTGGAAGAGATTTCTCTGATTTATTTCCTGCTTGACTAACCCATTCTCTTCAAGGCTTCAGTCGTCTGGTAAATTTCTTCCATCCTAGTTCTGATACTTTCATTCACCTCAAAGAAGTTTACAGCTAATTTTGATGCTTCTCTAAGCTGCATGATTGCTGCCTCAAATCGTCCTGTTAAAAAGAAGTATTCTGCTCTTGACCTGTGCAATCCAATTAGATTATTTGAAAGGCCTTGCACTTCTGCTAACTCATACCAAACGAAAGGATCTGAAGGTCTTTCTTTTGAAATGTCGTTTAAAATTTCCTCGGCTTCATCATATTTTTTATCTCTAAATAAAGCTTTAGACAATAACAGAGAGATTGAATAATTATTAGGGTGCAAGGAAATAAGATTTTTTCCCAAAGAAACACTTTCAAGAATATTTCCCGCCTTCATATGTGCTTCCATAAGGGATATTTGAAGATTGATATTGATAGGATCCAATTCTATGCATTCCCTTATTAGAGAAAAGGCTTTTGGATAATCTTTATTATTTAAATGCGCAAGATGAAGGGCATACTTTGAAATAGTCTCATCTTTTTTTGTTTTTGCTTTCCTTAATTCACTTGAATATTTTCTGATTAAACCCCTAAGATTTTGTTCTATTCCGCTCTCAATTCTTTTTTTAATTAGATGAAAGTCTACTGAGTCTCTATAAGATACAAATGAATTTTTTTCTTCAAATTCAGTTTCCCTTATCCTTGCATCAGTAATTCGATCCTTTGGAAATGGATGAGTCCTTAGGTAACCAAATTGATCTTCTGAATTATTACGTGAAAGATCTTGAAGTATTTTAAACATCCTACCTTGTCCTTTGGGATCAAAACCTGATTTAACAAGATTATTGAATCCTATTCGATCTGCTTCTTGCTCATTTGAACGAGTGAAATTTGTATTTAATTGTTGCATTAAGGCAGGTCCAGTTATTATTGCCTGAGGATTATTGGATGCAGCCGCTAAAGCAATGCTTCCTAGAATCATCAAAGCATTTGCCAAAGGCGATCCTCTATTTTGACTTCTCGCATAATGTCTCTGACTTAGATGTGCTAATTCATGCGTCATAACTGAAGAAAATTCAGACTCATCATTAGTATAAAAAAATAAACCTGTATTTATCCCAATTATTCCACCAGCAGCTGCAAAGGCATTTATCGACTTATCGTCGATGATAATAAACTCAAATCTCCTGTCCTTAACTTGTGAATTCTCTGCCAGCCTATAAACCAAATCCTCTATATATGACCTAACAAGAGGATCGGAATGTTCTTTTGCTTGTGATCTAAAAAGAGATAGCCACAATCTACCCATTCCGTATTCACCTGACAACGAAACAGAGGCTGATGATCTATCGCCTAAAACTGGTAAATCATCCTCAATGTTTTGAGCATAAGAGAATGAAAGAGCTACTAGGGTTAAAAATAAAAAAAATCTCTTCACAATAACAGTATAATTAAATTTGATTACTACAAAACAAAATAGTTCAAAAATTTATGGCTTCATATTTTAAGAATCTTATTGATAAATATTTTCATACAGAAGATCAAATTTCTTTGTCAATTTTATTAGTTTTTATTGGAATTATCGTAATTTTCTTTGGCTCAATACTTACGCCATTATTTATAAGCGCTCTAGTTGCTTATTTATTGAACAGCATTGTCACTGCATTAGATAGAAGGGGATTTTCAAGACCAATAGGGCTTACTATTTCGATAACTCTGTTTTTTGCTCTTTACCTTTCATTATTTTTAATTTTTCCTTTATTATCAAGACAAATAATCGGCCTAGTAAACGAATTACCAAGAATCGTAGAAAATTTAGAAGATATTCTTGTGAATTTCTTTAATGATTACCCAGAATTTTTTACCTCAGAGCAAATTGAGAATTTAAGCGTTACAGTAACTTCAAGCCTGCCAAATATTCTTGAACAAACTTTATTACAACTTAATGCTGGCTTTTCAGCAGCAATGAGTGCCCTTATTTATTTAGTTCTAATACCTTTTCTGGTATTTTTCTTTTTGAAAGATAAGAAGCAAATGCTTGAGTACGTAGCTTATTTTCTTCCCAGTGATAAAAGCTCCGCATCAAAAATATGGATAGAACTTGATTCTCAACTTTTTAAATATCTTCGTGGGAAAGTTCTTGAATTAATTATAGTAGGAATTGTCACTACAACGGCATTTTCTCTACTAGGCGCCAATTATTCTCTTTTGCTTGGAATATTAGTTGGGTTATCAGTATTAATTCCATTGTTTGGAGCTATTTTCGTAACGATACCCGTCGTAATTGTTGGTTATTTTCAATGGGGATTAGATATGAATTATTTAATTTTCCTTTCAACTTATTTGATCATTCAAGGGCTTGATGGAAATGTATTGTTTCCGCTTCTGATTGGAAGAGAAGTAAATCTCCATCCAGTATTAATAGTCTTAGCAATTCTTATTTTCGGGGGTATATGGGGTTTTTGGGGAGTTTTATTAGCAGTCCCTTTAGCTACTGCTATAAGGGCAGTTATAAAGTCTTGGCCAGTTGTAAATAATTAGCTTTTTAAATGCTCTTCTAGAGTTTCTAAAACTTCTTGGGCATGTCCAGGGACTTTAACGTTTCTCCATTCCTTGATTAATTTGTTGCTTGAGTCGATGAGGAAAGTACTTCTTTCTATGCCCATGTATTTTTTTCCATACATACTTTTTTCCTTAATTACATCAAACAGTTTACAAAGTTTTTCATCAGGATCGCTAATAAGCTCAAAAGGAAATTTAAATTTTTCTTTGAAATTCTCATGAGATTTTAAACTCTCTCTGGAAACACCAAAAATTTCAGCATTTGCATTTTCAAACTTCTTATATAAATCTCTAAAATTTTCTCCTTCCGTTGTGCATCCTGGAGTATTATCTTTTGGGTAAAAATATATTACTAAATTCTTCTTATTACTCTTCGAATCAAAAGTAGAGTCATTAGTAGCATCCGCTTTGAAATCAGGAATTTTTTTGCCATCTGTTATTTTTCCCATCTATGTTTCCTCTCAAAAAAAGTAATTTATTTAAAGCAATAATATACAATTCAATTTGATAAAAAGAAATATGTTAGTTAAGGGAAGTATTGTTGCTATCGTAACTCCTATGAAGGCAAACGGAGATATTGACCTTGATATCCTAGATAAACTCGTAGATTTTCATATCGTATCAGGAACAAAAGGAATTGTTGCAGTAGGCACAACAGGTGAATCTGCTACTTTGGAGGTTTCCGAACATATATCGGTTATAGAAAGGATCGTTAAGAGAGCAAATAATAAGATCTTTATTTTTGCTGGAACAGGAGCAAATAGTACAAAGGAGGCAATTTATTTAAGTAAATCAGCCAAAAGTGCTGGTGCTGATGCATCATTATCAGTAACACCTTATTACAACAAGCCTACACAAGAAGGCTTATTCCAACACTATTCACAAATCGCAGATCAAGTTGATTTTCCTCAAGTCCTTTATAACGTTCCTGGTAGAACGAGTAGTGATTTGTTACCTGAAACAATTGCTAAGTTGGCACCCCATGAGAATATTTTAGGTATTAAGGAAGCAACAGGAGATTTATCAAGATTAGAGGATTTAAAAAAACTAATAAAAGACGAAACTTTTTTTCTTTATTCTGGTGACGATGCGACTGCAACAGACTTTATTTTAAACGGAGGCCATGGAAATATTTCAGTTACTGCCAATGTAGTCCCTGAAATTATGTCTAAATTATGTGATTTAGCTCTTGAAAAATCTTCAGAAGCAAAAGTTATAGAAAAAAAGATTTCAAATTTAAACACAATGCTTTTTTTAGAATCTAATCCAATACCTGTAAAATGGGTATTAAATAGAATGGGCTTGATGGATATAGGAATAAGATTACCTTTGACAAACCTATCTAAAAAGCATCATCAAACTTTTGAAGAAGAACTAATAAAACTAAAGCTAATTTGATATGAGATTTTTTGTATTACTTTTAATTTTAAGCAGTTGCGTATCTGATCCTTCAAAACAAACTAGAAATGCTTACTTATTGGAAGAGGAAGACAGTACTTTATCTGAAGTAATTGATGATATTTCAATTCTTTTAGACTTGTATCCAATAAGCGGTGAAATCGATAAGAACAATTTAAGCTATGACTTACAAAGACCAAGCCAATATTTTTCCTCAGGAAGTAATAATGAAATAAGACTTCATAAACTAGGTCAAATTAGATGGCTTTATGTAGAATCTTTACCGAGCTCTGTATGGCCCATTTTGAATCAATATATTGAAAATGAAGACAATTTAACTGTCAGGATTTCTGATCCAGATGAGGGAATCATTGAAACAGATATCTTCAACAGAAAAAATAGAGAGGTAAAGTATCGATTTAAAGTTGAGCATGGAATAAGACAGGCTAGTACAGAGTTATTTTTCTCTGAGCTTGTTAAAGAAGATGATAGTTGGGCTATTTTAGATAATGATAATTCAGGAGCAGATGAGTTTTTGAGAAATTTATTAGATTATTTTTCTTCAGCTACTGTTTCTCAAGGTACTTCTTTGGTTGCCTTAAACTTAAATCAAGGTAGAAAGTCAGAGGTAATAAAGGCAAATGATGGAAAATCATTCATAAAGCTAAGCATAGGTTTTGCTCGAACTTGGGCAGCTCTAAACAGAGCTTTGAAAGAGGCTGCTATCAAAGTTAAAGATCTAAATAGGGAAGAAGGGTATGTTTTGATTAATTATGGCTTACCAGGAGAAGAAGGTATTCTAACAAGGCTAAGAAAAAGTGAACCTAAAGAGTATAAAATTATTGTAAGATCATCATCAGAGGAATCAACTCAAATAATGCTCGATTCTGATAAATGGAATGATGAACTTGAAAGTCTTCTATCCGAAATTAATCAATCTCTATCATAATTATTGATATGAAAAAAATAGAACTTTTATCTAGCGGCAAAGCAAAATCTTTATACACTACAGATAATTCTGATCAGCTTATTATGGAGTACAGAGATGATACCTCCGCTTTTGACGGGAAAAAGATTGAAAAACTTGCCGGCAAAGGAATAGTAAATAACCGCTTTAATGCACATGTAATGCACTATATTGAAAATTCTGGGGTACCTACTCATTTTATTGAAGAGGTTTCGGATAATGAAAGCCTTGTGAGAAAATTAGACATGGTCCCAATTGAATGCGTTGTTAGAAATATTACAGCTGGGAGTATATGTAAAAGATTGGGGCTGAAGGAAGGAATGGAACTGAATCCTCCAACGTTTGAATTTTTTTATAAAGACGACGAACTTGGCGATCCTATGGTTAATGAATTCCATATCATTTCATTCAATTGGGGAACAGAACAGGATATCGAAGAAATGCGAGAATTAACTTTCAAGGTCAATAACATTTTAAAAAAAATGTTTTCTGATGGCGGGTTACTTCTTGTTGATTTCAAACTTGAATTTGGAAGACAAGACGGAAAAATGTATCTGGGCGATGAAATGACTCCGGATGGATGCAGGGTATGGGATGCAGAAACAAGACAAAAACTTGATAAGGACAGATTTAGATTGGGATTAGGCGACGTTGTAGAATCTTATCAAGAAATAGCGCATAGAATTGGTATAGATATTAACTAGTCTTAAATGAGTTTCTTAAAAAACCAAAAAAAAATTTCAGGTGCAGAACTATTCATAAAATGCCTAGAGCAAGAAGGAGTAGAGTATATTTTTGGTCTTCCTGGCGAGGAAAATTTAGATTTTTTAGAGCATCTCAGTAAGTCGGATAAAATCAAATTAATACTCACAAGGCATGAGCAGGGTGCTGGTTTTATGGCAGCTACTTACGGAAGATTAACTGGGAAAGCAGGAGTCTGTTTGTCAACTCTTGGTCCCGGTGCAACAAATTTAATTACTTCTGCTGCATACGCTCAACTTGGTGGAGTGCCGATGTTAATGATCACCGGCCAAAAACCTATAAAAAGCTCTAAACAAGGAAAATTTCAAATTTTAGATGTTGTCGATTTGATGCAACCGATAACCAAATATACAAACCAAATCACATCCGCAAACCTTATTCCATCCAGAGTCAGAGAAGCATTTAGAATAGCTGAAGAGGAGAAACCAGGGGCAGTTCATTTAGAATTACCTGAAGATATAGCATCAGAAACATCAAGAAGGATTCCTCTTCCTAGAAGTATTTCTAGAAGACCAGTTCCTGATGAAAAAGCTATCATTCAAGCTACAGATATGATTGAAAAATCTTCAAAGCCAGTATTGATTCTTGGAGGAGGCGCAAATAGAACTTTAACAAATAAAATGCTCTTAGAATTTGTTGAAAAAACTAAAATTCCATTCATTACTACTCAATTAGGCAAAGGTGTACTTGATGAAAGGCATGATTACTTTCTAGGCTGCGCTGCTTTATCTTCAGGTGATTTCGTTCATCAAGCCATTGAAGAGTCTGATTTGATAATTACAGTTGGTCATGACGAAGTAGAAAAACCGCCATTTGTTATGAAAGAATTTGATAGAAGGAAAGTGATTCATATCAATCATAGTTCTGCCATTATAGATGCCATATATTTTCCTCAGTATATGGTCGTAGGAGATATAGCAAATACAATTTGGCAAATTAAAGAAAGAATCAAAAACAATCCTAAATGGGATTTTTCAAAAATGCTTAAAGTAAGGGTGGCACATTTGGAACATTCAAAAAAAATAAGGGAAGATGATAGATTTCCTATTTTTCCTCCCTATTTAGTAAGACAGATAAGAAATCTTATGCCCTCTGATGGAATAATTACTCTCGATAATGGAGTTTATAAGCTTTGGTTTGCCAGAGGGTATCCTGCTCTTCATCAAAATACTGTAATTTTAGATAATGCTCTTGCGAGCATGGGAGCAGGTCTGCCATCAGCAATCACAGCAGCAATGATTTTTCCTGACAAAAAAGTGTTATCTGTTTGTGGCGATGGAGGATTTATGATGAATAGCCAAGAAATGGAAACAGCTGTCAGATTAGGAGTAAACTTGACTGTTATAATTTTGAACGATAAAGCCTATGGAATGGTTAAATGGAAGCAAGAAAATATGAAATTCACTGACTATGGCTTGAGCTTTGAAAACCCAGATTTTGTCAAATATGCTGAGTCTTATGGCGCAACAGGACATCAAATAAATAAATCTAGTGAACTTTCATCAACAATTGAATATTGCCTCAATACTCCTGGAGTGCACCTAATTGATTGTCCTGTTGACTATAGTGAAAATGATAAAATCCTAAATAAAGATTTAAAAAGAATTAGTTCTTCACTATAAAACTTCAAACTATGGTGGTTCTTATTTTAAGATTGGTCTTTGGAAAAAACCTAAAAAAGATAGAAAGCTTTATCTAAGTTATAATCGCAATTAAGAATTAAAAAATAATTAGGAGTAGTAAAATGACTGAAGCTATGACAGATCAACTTGAGGATTTATCAATCCAAGATATCGTTAATAAGGCGCGCGTTGCACAAAAAGACTTCGAACTTTTTACACAAGAAAAAGTAGATGCCATTGTTCGTGATATTGGTAAGTTTGTTTATGACAATGCTGAACCACTAGCAAGAATGGCTGTTGATGAAACAGAAATGGGATCATACGAAGATAAGATATTGAAAAACAAAAGTAAAGCTCGTGTTATTTGGAATAATTTAAAGGATAAAAAGTCCCGTGGAGTCATTGATGAAGATTTGGATAGCAACCTTGTGTTTGTTGCGAAACCTATGGGTGTTGTTGCTGCTGTAACTCCTGTGACAAATCCTATAGTCACACCTATGTGTAACGGCATGTTCGCTCTAAAAACTGGTAATTCTGTAATTTTTGCGGCTCATCCGAAGGCTCAAAATTGCGCTGAACATTTAACCAAAGAATTTATGAAAATTGTTAAGTTTCATGATGGTCCAGATAATCTTATTCAGGTTGTTACAAAGGGATCCGTAGAAAAAACACAAGAATTAATGAAATGCGCAGATGTTGTTGTTGCAACCGGAGGGGGAGCAATGGTCAAATCTGCATACTCCTCGGGTAAACCTTCCTTTGGGGTTGGGGCGGGAAATGTCCCAGTAATAATAGATAGGAACATAAATTTACAGGAAGCTGTAGAAAAAATAGTCGATGGAGCATCATTTGATCATGGAATCATCTGTTCACACGAACAGTTTGTTTTTGCGCCTGAAGAAAATTTCGATGAGACTATAGATTTATTTACTAATACCGGCAAAGTATGGTTCACAGATGATCAAAGTCAGATACAAAAGTTGCGTAATGTAGTTTTTCAAGATGGACATTTAAACAAAGATGTAGTCGGTAAGTCAGCAAGTGATGTTGGCAAGCTTGCAGGCATTGAGATTCCTGACTCATCAAGATTAATACTTTTGCCAGCAGACGGTTCTGGAACTGAAGATGTTCTAGCAAAAGAAAAACTTTGTCCTGTCATAGCTATCGTTCCATATTCTACTTTTGAAGAGGCCATTAATATGGCTAAATCAAACCTTCTTGTTGAAGGCGCAGGCCATTCTGCTGCACTTCATTCTGATAATGATCAAAATATACAGATGGCAGGGTTGGAACTACCAATAAGCCGTCTTGTTGTAAACCAACCAAGCTCCACGACCGCAGGCGGTTCTTTAACAAATGGTTTTGCACCAACAACTACACTTGGCTGTGGTTCCTGGGGAGGAAATTCAATATCAGAAAATCTTGATTATAAGCATCTTATGAACGTATCTCGTATCGGTAAAATAATTCCTGACAAGAAAGTTCCAACAGATGAAGAAATCTGGGCTTAAAACTTTATCGAACTTGATCTCTAGCTACCTGAAAAGTACCTTAATAAATCGTCATTAAGATTGCTTTGTATGAAGGTACATTCATTATCATCTCTTTATCATTGTATGCTTAATGTAATTATGAAACTTTGAATTTTTGCTTGCTTACAAGTAATTAATTTCAAAGATATCTTTAAGAACTTTTTATTATAATAAGCATATTCTTTAATGAAATTTTTTATATGTACCTTTTTTCAAGCTATGAATTGTGGTACAGTTAATCTCCAATGAATAAAAAATATCTTTTTAAAAGAAATAATACATGGTGGGTAAAAGTTCCTGTACCTTTGTACCTTCGAGATGATATGGGCTTTGATCTTAGGAAGTCAACAGGCGAAAAGGATCTTGATAAAGCCCTATTAGCGAGAGATAAAATTGTGCCTGAGCTTAAATCTAAATTTGTATCTGTTCCACAAAAGAATCAATTTGCTGAATCTTCTTTTGAAGAAAGGACTACTTATTTTGATTATGCCTCGACAACTCCTGTTGATGAGAGAGTAATTGAAAAAATGAAAGATTGTTTGTCATTTGAAGGAGTTTTTGGCAATTCTGGATCAAGATCACATGTTTATGGCTGGAAAGCAGAAGAATTGGTCGAGGAGGCACGCGTAAACGTTTCCAAGCTTTTAAATTGTGACCCTAGGGAAATTATATGGACTTCTGGCGCAACAGAATCCGATAATTTAGCTATTAAAGGAGCTGCTAACTTTTACAAGTCTAAAGGAAAACATGTAATTACTTCGAAAATAGAACATAAAGCTGTTTTGGATGTTTGCAGGCAGCTGGAAAAAGATAACTATGAGATTACTTACTTAGATCCTGATGAGAAAGGTGTTATTTCTCCTGCTGCAGTCAAAAAAGCAATTAGGGAAGATACCGTTCTAGTCTCTTTGATGCACATAAATAACGAGATTGGTGTAATAAATGACATAGAAGAAATAGGAAATATTACACGAGCAAATAACGTAATATTTCACGTTGATGCAGCCCAGAGTGCTGGAAAAGTACCAATGGATTTAAGTTCATTGAATGTTGATCTGATGTCTTTTTCTGCTCATAAAATATATGGACCAAAAGGAATAGGCGCTCTATACATCAGCAGAAAACCAAGAATTAGACTGCAACCTCTTTTTCATGGAGGCGGCCAAGAAAGAGGTATCAGGGCAGGGACACTTCCAACACATCAAATTGTTGGGATGGGAGAGGCCTTTAGAATTGCCAATGAACAAATGGAGATGGATCATCAAAAACTTACTAATTTCAGATCTATTCTTTGGAATGGTTTGAAGGATATGGAAGAAATTTATGTTAATGGAGCAATCGAAAATAGTTTCCCTGGAATATTTAATTTGTCTTTTAATTTTGTAGAAGGAGAATCTTTAATCATGGCATTAAAAAATATCGCAGTTTCTTCTGGATCAGCTTGTACATCAGCAAGTTTAGAACCATCCTATGTCCTAAGAGCCCTCGGAAGGCCCGATGAATTAGCGCACAGTTCAATTAGATTTTCCTTTGGAAGGTTTACAAGAAAAGAAGAAGTTGAAAATACAGTTAATTTAGTAAAGAACTCCGTTTCTAAGTTAAGAGAAATTTCACCTTTGTGGGAAATGTATCAAGATGGAATTGATTTAGATAAAATAGAATGGGCTTAGATGAATTAATGAGGTAGTTAGATGGCATATTCACAAAAAGTAGTTGATAAATTTGAAGAAACTTTAAATAATCCTGAAAAGGCTAGCGTCGGCAGATGGAAGCCGGGCGATGAAGATTTTCATAGGGTGGGAACTGGTATTGTTGGAGCTCCAGCTTGTGGAGATGTGATGAAACTTCAAATCAAATGTAAGAATATTGATGGAGTAAACAGAATAGTTGATGCAAGATTTAAGACTTATGGATGCGGGTCAGCTATTGCTTCTAGTGGGCAATTAATTGATATGCTAAAGGGAAAAACTTTGGAAGAAGCTCAGGCTATTTCTAATCAAGAAATTGTTGATATTCTAGAACTGCCCTCAATCAAAATACACTGTAGCGTTCTTGCGGAAGAAGCAATTCATAGAGCAATAGATGATTTCAAGAGCTTAAGAACTAATGACTAATGCCAAAGATTACTTTATTGCCACACCCGGAGATATGCCCTGAAGGTTCAGTTGTCGAAGCTGATCCCTCAAAGTCAGTCTGTGAAAATTTATTAGATAATAATATATTCGTTGAACATGCCTGCGAGATGTCTTGTGCATGTACCACATGTCATGTTGTCGTTACCGAAGGATTTGAAACTTTAGAAGCATCATCTGATGACGAGGAAGATATGCTCGATAAAGCTTGGGGGCTAGAACAGAGATCAAGATTAAGTTGTCAACTAAGAAATCTTTCAAACGATATAACAATTGAATTTCCGCGTTATACTGTCAATATGGTTTCAGAGATACATCCAAGAAAAGAAAGCTCTGCGGTGAATGAACCGAAATCCCTTCATCAGGATGATTTCTTTGTTTCAGGCTCTGCTATAAAACACCTTTCTAAAATGATCGAATCTAATTCTGGCTCTTGTGGAATCAGAATCTCTTTAAAAGATTCTGGATGTTCTGGATTTGCATACGATCTTAACTATGTTACGGATTCAGATCCAAGCGATTACCATGGAAATTTTTCAGGTGTAAATGTTTACATAAAAGATACAAGTCTAATCTTTTTGAGAGGAACTGAATTAGACTTTATTCAAGATGGCTTAAACCAGAATCTAGTTTTTAAAAATCCAAATGTAGAAAATGAATGCGGTTGCGGAGAAAGTTTTACTTTTTCTAATAAACCATATGCTGAATTAAAATAGATTTTTTATCCATATTAAAATGCTTTGGACAGATATTTATGACATCGTGGATGAGCTTATCGAAAAGCATTCAGAAATCGATCCAGAGAAAATTTTATTTGTTGACCTTAGGAACTTGGTTTTAAGCCTCGAAAGTTTTTCTGATGATCCAAATAAATCAAATGAAAAGATACTAGAAGCAATTCAGTCAACTTGGATTGAAGAAAAGGACTAATTTAAAAGGAGGAAATGTGGAAAGTACTTTATGCATAATTAAGCCTGATGCTGTAAAAAATGGTCATGTTGAAGATATAAATAAAAAAATAGAAGAATCTGGTATAGAAATTATTAAATCTAAACGTCTTACCTTGAAAAAATATATTGCAGAAGAATTCTATGCTGAACACTCTGAGAGACCTTTCTATCCTGAGCTTGTTGATTTTATGACATCTGGAGATTGCGTTATTCAAATTTTACAAGGAGATGACGTTGTCAAAAGATATAGAGAATTAATGGGGGCAACCAACCCAGCTGAAGCAGTTGAGGGAACACTGAGACAATTATTTGCTTCATCTTTAGGTGAAAATGCAGTACATGGTTCTGATTCAAAGCAGTCTGCTGAAAGAGAGATTGCTATTATGAATAATCTTTTCTAGAGGACTCTTGGATCCTGACATAAAAAAAATCAGATCAGAAAGAGAAATTTCTTTAAATGAGATTTCATCTAAGTTAAATATTCCAAAAAAATTTCTTCTGGCTATTGAGGGACTTGACTTTGATCAACTGCCAGCTCCAATTTTTGCAAAATCACAGATTAATAAATACTGCTCATTTTTGGATTTAGATTCGTCGATAATTATTGATAAATACAACGAATTCTTGAAAGAACAAAATTTCTCTAACAATGATGAGAAATTTGAACCATCAGAAAGTTTTTTTTTAAATTTGATACGTTTCTTGTCTGAAAGAAGACTAACTATTCTCTCTCTAATTATTTTTTCTTTGATAACCCTGATCTTTTTAACATTCAATGGTGATGATCAAAAAAATATCTCTAACTCACCGGAAAGCAACTCTTTAGTAAAACAAGAAATTTTTGATAACGAGATGGTTACAGATAGTTTCACCGTAAAAGAAGAAAATATTGAGATTAATATGACTGAAGATCAAAAAGATTTAGAAAAAGATTTTGAAATTCCAATAATTGATATTAATTTTAAAGAGAAAAATGAAATTATTTCAATAGAAATAGATCCAAGTGAAATTGAGATAATAGTCCAAGGAGAAAGCTGGATTGAAATTATTGATAATGAGCAAATTTTGCTTTTCGAGCTTCTTCAAACAGGTCTTTATGAAGTAACTGGTTACGGACCATTCAAGTTTAAGATAGGACACTCTCCATCTGTAAAGATATACTTAAATGGGAATGATATAGATTTTTCAGAAACTGTGAGTCAATATACCGATTTTGCGCATTTTTTGTACAAGGATGGAGTAGTTGTTGAACTTTTTAAAGATTAAAAGAAGAGATTCTTTAAAAATCAAAGTAGGTGATGTAGAAGTTGGAGGCGATGCTCCTATAAGTGTTCAAAGCATGACGAACACCAAAACAGAAGATGTCGAAGCAACTTTAGGTCAAG
Organism: uncultured SAR86 cluster bacterium; assembly: GCA_902526045.1. GTDB lineage: Bacteria > Pseudomonadota > Gammaproteobacteria > Magnimaribacterales > AG-339-G14 > CACNYO01. The sequence goes on from CABZJI010000001.1 coordinate 590,645, forward strand.
TCAGACAGCTCGAGTATGCTGGAGCTGATCTAGTAAGAATTTCCGTACCTAACGAAGAAGCTGCAAAGGCATTTAAGAAGATAAAAAAAGATTCTAATGTGCCTCTAATTGCAGACATACATTTTGATTATAAGATGGGTATTCTGGCAGCTAAAAATGGTGCCGATTGCTTACGAATTAATCCTGGAAATATTGGAAATATTGACAGAGTAAAGGAAGTTGTTAGATGTGCAGAAGACTTAAATATCCCAATTCGAGTTGGTGTTAATGCAGGCTCCTTAGAAAAGAAACTTCAAAAGAAGTATGGAGAGCCGACACCTGATGCTCTGGTTGAATCAGCTATGGGCCATGTTGATATTTTGGAATCTTTAAACTTTCAGAATTTCAAGCTGAGCATTAAAGCTTCTGATGTGGGCATGATGATAGAGAGCTATAGGATTATTGCTGAAAAGATAAAGCAACCTTTACATCTTGGCCTTACTGAAGCAGGTGGGTTCAGATCTGGTACGGTTAAATCATCTATCGCTATGGGCGCGTTATTAATGGATGGAATAGGAGACACAATCAGGGTGTCGCTTGCATCCGATCCCGTTGACGAAATAAAAGTTGGTTTTGATTTACTAAAAAGCTTGAAGTTAAGAGCTAAGGGAATAAATTTTATAGCTTGTCCAAGCTGTTCAAGACAAAATTTCAATGTAATAGAAACTATGAATCAATTAGAAGCAAGACTTGAAGATATCCGAGAAAACATTGATGTTGCTGTAATTGGTTGTTATGTGAATGGGCCTGGTGAATCAAAGGCTGCTCATGTCGGCATAACTGGGGCAGATCCAAATAATTTGATTTATATTGATGGAGAACCTGATCATAAAATAGGGAATGAAAACCTCGTAGAGCATTTAGAAAAACAAATTAGAGATAAAATAAAATCTATCGAGATGCAGAATAAAAAAATAATTGCTAAAGGTTAGATTATGTCGAAAGTTACAAAACCTAGAGGATTCAATGATCTGGATCCTAGTGAGTTTGAGCATAAATCAAATCTACTAGATGAAATAAAAAGCATTTTTAATAGTTATTTTTTTAGAGAGATTGAAACTCCCATAGTGGAAAAGAAAGAGCTTTTTATCAGATCTGTTGGAGAAGAAACCGACATTGTAAATAAGGAAATGTTCACCTTTCAAGATAGGAAGGGAGATGATCTGGTTCTTAGGCCAGAGGGCACTGCAGGATGCCTAAGGTTTGCGATCGATTCAGGCTTAGTTGATTCAGGCCCAACAAAACTTTCATACGCAGGTCCTATGTTTAGGTATGAACGACCTCAAAAAGGGCGATCTAGGCAATTTTTTCAGGTAAGTGCAGAAACATTCGGAGTCAGAGGTTTTGAGGCAGATCTTGAGCTGCTGATGATGACAAATGAAATTTTTCAAAGTTTTGGGTTAGGTAATGTTTCACTAAATATCAACTCTCTTGGTGATCAAGAATCTCAAAAAAAATATTCTTCAGAGCTAAAAGAGTATTTAAGTGATTTTTCTAGCATTTTAGATGAGGATAGCTTGAAAAGACTTGATACTAATCCTCTTAGGATCTTAGATTCTAAAAATGAAGAAACTCAAAAGGTGATTAAAAATGCACCCAAAATATCTTCATTTTTTAGTCAAAAATCAACTGCTAATTATGAGCTGATCAAAGAAGGTCTGAGTGATTTAGGAATATCATTTAAAGAAGATGAGAGATTAGTCAGAGGCCTTGATTACTATAACGATCTAGTATTCGAATGGACATCTTCGGATCTTGGAAGTCAAAATACCTTTTGCGGAGGCGGAAGGTATGACAGATTATCCCAACAACTTGGTGGAAGAGACTGTCCAGCTACTGGTTTTTCAATCGGTTTGGACAGACTTGCTCTGATTGCAAAAATTAAAGGATCAAATATTTCATCGTCTCTTCAAATAATCCTTACAGATGAAAGCTATGTTTCAAATGGACTAGAGCTTTCACAAAAGTTGAGGCAAGATAACAAAGATTTAAGAGTTTTATTTTCTGGCTACCAATCTTCCCTCAAAAATCAACTAAAAAAAGCTGATAAGAATAATATCGATTTTGCGGTTATAATCGGCTCCGAAGAAGTGAGGTCTAAAAGCTATTCTTTAAAAAAATTAAAAGAGGATGAGGATCAACTCACCCTTAAATATGATCAACTAGTTAAAGAAATAAAAAATGAATGAGGATCCGTTTAGTTCATCTGCAGAGTCGAGATTATCTGGTTTTTTTGACTGGACTAGGTCTAATGCAATATCAATATCTCTTGTTTTAGCTCTGTTAGTAGGATCATTTTTTATCTACCTTTACTTTCAAAATAAAAAAGAAGAGAAATTATCTGAAGCTTTTGAAGCTTATCAAAGTATCATTGAATCTTTTAATAATGCGGAATCAACATTAGAAGACTTTATGAGGCAAATGGATTCAGCACAACCCAGTATTGAAAAAACAGTTTACGAGACGGCATCTGATCTTTTAATTGCCAAGAAAGCATTTGAGGAAGCCAATCTTGATTTAGCGAAAAGAAAACTCACTAAGATAGTCACCACTGCGGATAACTCCAATAATCCTCTCCATGATATTGCAGTAATAAGATTAGGATATATTTTGATCCAGGAAAGGAATTTTGAGAAAGCCAGGGAAAATTTAGGTTCAAAATTAGATTTTTATGAACCGAAGAGACTTGAATTGCTTGGAGATATAGAAAGTTTTGAGAAATCATTCGACGCAGCAAATACATATTATGAGCAAGCTATAAAGGCAACAGCCGACAAAGGATTCATAGAATTGATGAATATAAAATTGTCTCTTCTTCCCTCATCTTAAACTTTATGAAAATAGTAAATTTTATAGTTTTATTGATTACCTTTTTTGCTTTCCTTGGATGTGAGTCTGACGGAGAGGAAATCAATCTTCCTACTCCTTTGCAAGAAATAGAATCTGAAGTAAATGGTGAAACTCTTTGGAAAAAGAAGATTCTGAAAAATCCTATTTTTGGAAGGTTTGATATTCACTTTGACGATAATTTTTTCTATTACATCACATCCGAAGGTTTTTTAATTAAAGGTGACATAATAAGCGGACAAGAAATTTGGAAAAAAGAAATTTCCAACAGTTTTTCTTCAGGTTTAGGTCATAGTTTCAAAACATTATTCGCTGCATCTTCAGATGGAGATATTTTTGCTTTGGATGATGAAAACGGTGAACTGAAATGGAAAGCCAGCGTCAATACAGAAGTTCTTTCCCCGCCGGTCGCAAATGGAAGGATTGTAGCCGTGCAATCAGTAGATGGAAGAATAACGGCATTAGATTTTAAAACAGGCGAATATAAGTGGGAGTATTTAGCGGTAATTCCTCAATTGACTCTTCGAGGAACTTCAGAACCTCATTTCTCTAATAATATGTTATTTATAGGTTTTGCTAACGGAAACTTAGCTATGATTGATCCAGACTCAGGAGTAGTAAGATGGGAAATTCCTATAACTCTTAACGAAGCAAGTTCGGAATTTGAAAGAATTATTGATGTAGATGCTAAACCTCTAATAACCTCAGGATTAGCAATAGGAGCTGCTTATCAAGGAAGTATTTCTGCTATTGAAATTCAATCTAGTAGAACTGTTTGGCGACAAGACTCATCGATCTTTCAAGATTTTATCTCTTACAGAGGAGATATTTTCTTCGTTGATGAGTTTGATGAAATTTTTTCTCACAGGACTGTGAATGGTGATTTAGAATGGAAAAATTCTGAACTAAAATATAGAGAATTAACAAAACCGATCAGATACAAAGAGCATCTGGTTGTTGGGGATTTAGAAGGTTTTATCCATTTTGTTGACCTAAAAACTGGCAATTTGGTTGGCAGAACACAACCAACTAAAAATAAATTAGTCTCAATATTTTCTAAGGATAGCTTTTTAATTGGAGTTGATTCCAAGGGCGCTTCCTTTTTACTTTCTGTAAAATAAACTGAAAAGCAGTCATGAAACCAATTATTACGATATTGGGTAAACCAAATGTAGGAAAATCCTCCCTCTTTAATGCTTTATTAGGAAATAATGAATCTCTTGTTGCCAACATAGAAGGTCTTACAAGAGACAAACAATACGCAAATCTAATTATAAATAATAGAAGTTATGTACTCGTCGATACTGGAGGAATAGGCCTCACTGAAAATGAGATTGATTTTGCTGTAACAAAGTCATCGCTAAGTTCTTTTGAAGAATCTGATTTAATTATTGCTTTATTTGACTCATCTACCAATTTGTCAAAAATAGATGCAGAGATCCTAAATTATATAAGAAAAGCATCTGTTCCCTTTATTCCAGTTCTAAATAAATGTGATTTAAAAGAAAGTGAAAACAATAAAGATCTTTATTACAAGGAAGGATTTCAAAATATTATTGAAATCTCAGTAACAAAAAAACAAGGAATAAGATCTCTTGAGAAAAAAATAGAGGAAATTTTTCCTTCTGAAGAGAAAGTAGATGAAGCCAATCAAATTAATTTGAGAGTCGGAATAATTGGGAAACCAAATGCCGGAAAATCAACTTTTTTTAACGAACTACTTCGAGCAGAAAGATCTCTAGTAGATAAATCCGCGGGCACAACAAGAGATTCAATCTCACATAAGTTAAACATAAATAAGGCTGAAATTATCCTTACTGATACAGCGGGAATCAAAAGAAAAAGTAAATTGAATGATCAAATAGATAATTTGATCACAAGGGAATCAATAAATACCTTGAAGAATGTTGATGGTGTTGTATTTCTTATAGACGTTCACAATTCCATATCAGATCAAGATCTACAAATTATCTCTCTGTGTCTAACTTCAGGGAAGCCAATCGTCATAGGCTTAAATAAAAGTGAGAATCTAAATAAAACAGATAAATTAATCCTTAAAAAAGAAATTAACAGAAGACTATCTTTTGCAAATCATTTAGAAAGTAAATTTATTTCTGCAAAAAAAAATATAGGAACAAAAGCTTTAGTTAGAGGCTTAATCAAGATAATAAAAAACTCCAGAAATAAAATATCAAAAAAAGAATTAAATAATATTCTAGAAAGAATTGTAGAAAAAAATCCGCCGCCAATTTCAGGTAGATTTAGACCAAATCTCAAATTTGTCCAATTGATATCTAATAGACCCTTCACCATTTCAATTCATGGGAATAAACTCAAAGATATAAGTAATTCCTACACGAAATATATTGAAAAACAATTCAGAAAAGCTTTAGATTTAAAGGGTGTTCCAATCAAAATTTCTTATAAGACTGACGATAATCCTTTTAAGGAAAAAAAGAACAAGTTGACAGAAAGACAATTAAAAAAGAGGGCAAGAATAAGAAGGCGTTGAACGTTTTATTTTAAGCATTATAATTCACCTGCCCTCCAATAAATAATATGTTAAAACCGCCAGTTAATTTAAATTTATTCACCATTCAGTTTCCAATCACTGCCTTATCCTCTATATCGCATCGAATATCTGGAGTAATTTTATTTTTTTTAACTTTTCCTTTCATTTCGTTGGTATTAGTTGCAATTCAATCTCAAGAAGGATTTGATTACGCATCATTTCTGATGTCTCACTTTATTATGAAATCGGCATTGACTTTTTACGTCGCTGCAATCGTTTATCACTTTTTCTCTGGGTTAAGGCATTTGACAATGGATTTTGGATATTGGGAGACACTGAAGGCCTCCAGATATAGTGCTATGGGCGTGTATATCTTATTTTTGGCTGTCACAATAATTTTTAGCTTTTTAATATGGTAACCAAATTAAGATCATTTAAGAGAACGGGCGTTTTTGAGTTTTTTGTCATAAGGCTTACGGCAGCTTTTCAGGCACTCTATTTTTTGGTTATATCCTTCTATTGGTTTCAAGTTGAACCTGTTAATTTTTTAAATTTAGCGGCATTATTTGACAATATTCTAATTAGGATTTGGACTTTTTTGGTACTTGTATCAATTTCCTATCACGCGATGTCTGGTATGTTGAATATTGCACACGATTATTTAACTTTTAGGCTTCTAGGAAAAGTATCAGGATTTTTAAAGAACTCCTTTCTAATTTTATGTTGGATGCAAGTTTTAGGTTCAATTACGGTAGGAATTTTATTAATAGTGAGTTAACTCTATGGCAATGAATGGTAAAGGCGAGGAATTAGACGCAAGCAAACTTAAAGTATTAGAGTACGATGGAATCGTAGTTGGAGGCGGTGGATCTGGTCTAATGTCTTCCTTGCAGTTAGCCCAATCTGGCTTCAAAACTGCTGTAGTTTCAAAGGTTTTCCCTACGAGATCTCATACTGTTTCCGCACAAGGAGGTATAACCTGCGCAATACAAAGCGCTGATCCTGATGATGACTGGAGATGGCATATGTATGACACGGTTAAGGGTTCAGACTTTATTGGTGATCAAGATTCTATCGAGTACATGTGTCAAGAAGGTCCCAAAGCAGTCTTTGAACTTGAGCATATGGGATTACCTTTTTCTAGAACAGAGGAAGGAAAAATTTATCAAAGAGCTTTCGGAGGCCAATCAAAAGATTATGGAAAAGGAGGTCAAGCAGAGAGGACTTGTGCAGCTGCAGACAGGACTGGCCATGCTTTGCTGCATACTCTTTATCAAGCAAATCTTAAGGCAGGAACAAACTTCTTAAGTGAATGGTTTGCAGTGGATCTCGTCAAAAACGGAGATAATCAAGTTGTTGGGGTAATAGCTTTTGAAATAGAAACGGGAGAGCCTTATTTTCTTAAATCTAAAGCCACTGTATTAGCAACAGGCGGAGCAGGAAGAATTTATCAAACAACATCTAATGCTATGATCAATACTGGTGATGGCACGGGAATGGTTCTAAGAGCTGGTTTCCCAGTTCAAGATATGGAAATGTGGCAATTTCATCCTACTGGTATTTATGGCCACGGCACCTTAGTTACTGAAGGATGCAGAGGTGAGGGAGGTTACCTAGTAAATAAAGATGGTGAACGATTCATGGAGAGATATGCACCAAATTACAAAGATCTTGCTAGTAGAGATGTAGTTGCAAGATCAATGATGTTAGAAATTCTAGAAGGTAGAGGATGTGGGCCTGATGCAGATCACGTTTATCTTAAATTAGATCATCTTGGGCCTGAGATAGTTCATAAAAGACTTCCGGGTATAACTGAGCTTTCTAAAACATTTGCGCACGTTGATCCTGTTGAACACCCTATTCCCGTAGTGCCAACTTGCCACTATGCAATGGGAGGCATACCAACCAATGTTCATGGTCAAGTATTAACTCAAGCAACAGACGGAACTGACAATGTAGTTCATGGCCTCTATGCAGCGGGAGAGGCAGCTTGCGTTTCTGTTCACGGTGGCAATAGATTAGGTGGAAACTCTCTCTTAGATCTAATTGTCTTTGGAAGGTCTGCTGGGCTTCATATCGAGAATGCACTTAAAGAAGGAATAACATTATCTAAAGCTTCAAATGACGATATTGATCAAGCCTTAGTCAACCTTAATAGAGTAAATATCAGTTCAACTGGTGAGGATGTTGCAAACGTAAAATCTGAACTACAAAAAAATATGCAATTAAATTTTGGTGTATTCAGAACCGGCGACTTAATGGAGAAGGGATTAGTTGAGTTAGAAAACATTAGAGAGAAAACACAAAACATTCACCTAACAGATAAATCGTCTAGATTTAATACAGCAAGAGTTGAGGCACTGGAGCTTCTAAACTTAATAGAAGTTGCTCAAGCTACTGCTGTGTGTGCTAATGAAAGAAAAGAAAGTAGAGGCGCTCACGCCAGGGATGACTTCCAAGAAAGAGATGATGATAACTGGTTAAAACATTCTATTTATTTTGCTGACTCTAAGGAAGTGACAAAAAGAGATGTTAACTTTCGCCCTAAAACTGTTCAAGCTTTTCAACCAATTGTGAGAAGTTATTAAGATGGACGCAATCGTCTCTAAATCTATTTCCTCAATAAATCTGTCTATTTATAGGTATGATCCTGACAGTGGCAAAAAGCCCTACATGCAAGATTTATCAATCGATATTCCTGAAGGTCAAGACATCATGGTTTTGGATCTTTTGAATATAGCAAAAGAACAAGATCCAAGCATATCTTTCAGAAGATCTTGCGGCGAAGGAGTTTGCGGTTCAGATGGAATGAATATCAATGGAAAAAATGGGCTGGGTTGTATCACACCACTATCAGAAGCTTTAAAAGGAAATAAAATTGTCCTCAGACCATTACCTGGACTACCTGTGATTAAAGATTTAATAGTTGATATGAAGCAGTTTGTAGACCAGTACAAAAAAATCAAACCATATTTGATCAACGATGAAGAGAAACCAGAAAAAGAAATTAAGCAATCTGTTGAAGAAAGAGAGAAACTTGACGGACTTTATGAATGCATTATGTGTGGATGCTGTTCAACGGCATGTCCTTCATTTTGGTGGAATCCTGATAAGTTTTTGGGTCCTGCAGCTCTACTTCAGGCTCACAGATTTATCAGTGACAGCAGGGATACTGCAACTGAAGAAAGACTTGATCAACTCGAAGATGCTTTCAGCGTATTTAAATGCCACGGAATTATGAATTGTGTTTCCGTATGTCCAAAGGGCCTCAACCCCACAAAGGCAATCAACGAAATAAAGAAAAAATTAGTGAAAAGAGCTTTATAATAAAAGCTTGAACATTCACGAATATCAATCAAAACAGATTTTCAAAGAGTACGGACTTCCAGTACCAAATTTTTTAACTGCAAATACAACCGAAGAACTGATAGCCTCTGCAAAGGAAATCTCAGATACAAATTGGGTTGTCAAAGCTCAAGTTCATGCTGGAGGAAGAGGAAAAGCAGGCGGGGTCAAAGTAACGGATAACTTGAAAGAAGTTGAAGAATTTGCCGACAAATGGATAAACAATAAGTTAGTAACTTACCAGACAGACGATCAGGGTCAGCCAGTATCTTGCATTTTAGTAGAGGAGTGTACTGACATAAAAAAAGAGTTTTATCTTGGGGCAGTAATAGATAGATCATCAAAATCCCTTGTAGTTATGGCTTCCCCTGAGGGAGGCATGGACATTGAGAAAGTAGCAGAGGATCATCCCGAAAAAATATTTAAAGTCTTTCTTAAATCTCCATCAGTAGGAACTGAAGATCATTTGCCTCTAGCGGAAGGTCTCAAATTATCAGAAGAACAAACAATTGAATTCAAAGAAATTTTCAGTAACTTAGTAAAACTTTTTTTTGAAAAAGACTTATCTTTGGTGGAGATTAACCCACTAGTCCTTAATGGGTCAGACAACTTAGTATGCTTAGATGGAAAAATTAATATAGATTCTAATGCTCTGTTTAGACAGGATGAAATTTTAGAATTAAGAGATATCTCTCAAGAGGAGGAAAAGGAGTTAAGAGCTTCTGAATGGGATTTAAACTATGTATCTCTTGAAGGAAACATTGGTTGTTTAGTAAATGGAGCAGGTCTCGCAATGGCAACTATGGACATTATAAAGTTAGCTGGAGGAGAGCCAGCAAATTTTTTAGATGTTGGCGGTGCAGTTGATGAGAAAAGAGTTGCAGAGGCATTTAAAATCATCTTAGAAGATGAGAACGTAAAAGCAATACTAGTAAATATATTTGGCGGCATTGTGAGGTGCGATGTTGTGGCTGATGGAATAATTTCTGCTGTAGAGGGAGTGGGCGTAGATGTTCCGGTAGTTGTCAGACTTAAAGGGAATAACTCTGAGATTGCAAAGGAAATGCTGGGTAAAACTAACTTAAATATTATAGCTGCATCTGAATTATCTGAAGCAGCAGAAAAAGCTGCTGAAATAGTTAAATGAGCATCCTCGTCAACAAAGATACCAAAGTAATTTGTCAGGGCTTTACCGGCTCTCAAGCCACACTGCATTGTTCTCAAGCTATTGATTATGGGACAAGCATCATCGGAGGGGTAACACCAGGAAAAGGTGGAGAAAGTCATTTAGATCTTCCTGTATTTAATTCCACTAAAGAGGCTCAACAAGAGTTGGAAATAGATGCAACAATCATTTTTGTCCCTGCTAAGTTTTGTAAAGATTCTGTTCAGGAGGCTATTGATGCAGAAATACCATTGATCATTTGTATTACTGAAGGAATACCTACCCTGGATATGATGAAGTTAAAACAAAACGCAGACTCTGCAGGTTGTAGAATTATTGGTCCTAACTGCCCCGGTGTAATTACCCCAGATCAATGCAAACTTGGAATTATGCCCGGGTACATTCATAAGCCTGGAAAAATAGGAATTGTGTCAAGATCGGGAACTTTAACTTATGAAGCTGTTGATCAGACCACCCAAGCTGATTTAGGTCAAAGCAGTTGTGTGGGAATTGGTGGAGATCCCATTCCAGGATCAAGTTTCATTGATATCTTACAGCTTTTTGAAGAGGATTCTGAAACAGAAGGAATCGTGATGGTAGGTGAAATTGGAGGAACTGCTGAAGAAGAGGCCGCTGAGTTCATTCAATCAAATGTTTCCAAACCTGTCGTTGCATATATTGCAGGAGTCAGTGCTCCATCTGGAAAAAGAATGGGACATGCTGGAGCAATAATTGCTGGTGGAAAAGGAACAGCAGAAGATAAATTCTTAGCCCTTGAAAAGTCTGGAGTTCATACAACTAGAAGCCCTGCCAAAATAGGAGAAGAAATAAGCAAACTAGTATGAAAAATTTCCATTGGTATTTTTTCATTTTCTTTTATTCAATTTTTTTATCTGGTACTCAAATCTTTCAGGTTCGTTGAATAATCAAGAGATTGATTCCTTTATGGAAGTCATTTCTGAAAGAAGCGGCAATGACAAACAAAGCGTTCAACGTTTAAGAAAATTTATGGAAGAAGACGACGGGAAAGATTTCTTCATGGTTAACTTTTTAGACTACAACGAGTCTCCTAAAACAATGCCAGCAACTGGCAAAGGAGCATCTTCTTCAAATCTAATGAATTACTACATGGAATATATGTATCCTGAAAAGTTCAAAAGAGCATCTCATCCAGTTTTTTTCTCTGATGTTCTTTTTCCAGCTATGGATATTGTGTCTGCCGAAGGCATGGAAAATTGGGATAACGTTGCTTTCGTAAGGTATAGAAGTAGAAAAGATATGCTAGAAATTGGTCTCAACCCAATTTTTGATGAATGGCACCTTTACAAAATAGAATCTTTAGAAAAAACAATAGCTATACCTGTAGAGACTCCTTTCTTAAACGATTTAAGACTGATCCTTTTTTTTCTATTACTGACTTTAGGCTTAGTAATTGATCGGATTCGAACTTAGTCTTATTTATGAGGTGAAACTAAATACTTTTCCCCAGTAGCTTGTTTTGCGTAAGTCAGAATTGAATCTGCATCCAACATCTCAGAAAGAGAAACCTCTTTAGTGTAGTTACTAGCAAAAGTCGTCGTAATCTCATCAGCCACTCTCTGCCTCATCTTTTGGAAAATTTCATTTCCTGCTTTTGCAATGAAAGGAGTCAGAAGCCATCCGCCAAGACCCCAATTAAGCCCATAAGATCTATTTAAAATAGTTGGAGTAGGGTCTAAACCACCATAAATGTAAACTTGTTTGTAAGTATCTGAACCATAACGGCTGTATTCTTTCATATTCCTATTAGCAGCAGTTTCCATGGCAGATAATATCTGACCAGCCAATTTACCTTCATTACCTCCACCTGTCGCATCAAACCCGAGGGTGGCGCTATTTTCAGCTATTGCATCAATGAGACTTTCCATGAAATTGTCATTCGTAAAGTTACAAACATGAGTAGCTCCCAGACCTTTGAGTAATGTTTCATGTTCTTCTTTTCTAACTATGTTCACCAAAGGAATGTTATCTGCCAAGCAAATTTTAATTAGCATTTGACCTAAGTTTGAAGCAGCAGCAGTGTGAACAAGAGAAGAGTGATTTTCCATTTTCATAGTTTCAATAAATCCCAGAGCGGTAAGAGGGTTCACAAATGAAGAAGCAGCATCCTTAGATGATGTTCCTTCATGCATCACAAGACAACTCTGCGCAGGTAAACATCTATATTGTGAGTACATAGCTCCACCAGCGACACCAACGGTTTTTCCAATCATTTCCTTTGCATCTTTACCTGCATCAATGACTACTCCAGCGCCTTCATTCCCAACTTGCATTGATTTATCTAATCTTGCCTGCATGGTCCTTAGTAGTTTTGGATGAACGTTCATAGTTGCTTTTTTGTCATCTCCGTCGCCTTCAACTTTCAAGGATGTGACATCAGCTGCAAAACTTATTAATAATCCAAGATCTGAGGGATTTATTGGAGAAGCTTCAACCTTAATTAAAACCTCATGATCTTTAGGCTTTGGAATCTCCGAAGAGGAAATGGATAAAGTTAATAATCCATCAGAGTTAATTTCTGACCTAATTTCTTTTGATATTTCTCCCATTATTTTATCTCCCTCGATCTAAGAAAAAAGCTGTACTACAGCCAAGATCAACATTACAGACAAAGCCATGTAGATCATCGAGCTTAAGATGAGTTTTTTCATTTTTTTATAACCTTGAATTCAAATAGATTATCTGATTCCTTTATTTCTTTCAATTTATGTTCTAAATATTCACAGAATTTCTTAACATCAGAAACACTCATAGGATCGGTAGAAATTAAGTGAATTTCCTCACCACTTTCGGCTTCGTAAATTGCCTTGTGTAAAAGCATAAGAGGCTCGGGACATTTAAGACCTTTTGCGTCAATTAGTTTCATAAGATTGCTGGAACTGAGTGGAATTCCTAGATACTAAATTTAATCTCCAGAGGACCAAAATAGATAAAATGAACATCCCTACTGCCATTCCAATCCACATGCCAAGCGCCCCTATGGGCTCAATAAAGTTTTCTGTTAAGGATATGTTGTAACCAAGAGGCATGCCTACGACCCAATACGCTAATATCATTATTAAAAGTGGGACTCTTGTGTCTTTATAACCTCTTAATGCTCCCATACCGCTAAATGCAATACCATCGGTGATTTGAAAGATGGCAGCAACAATTAATAGGGTTGATGCTAAAGAAATAATCAGGCTGTTAGGATTAAAAAAACTTGCAAGGTATTCACCATATAGAATCAAAACGGCAGCATTAATAAAGGCAAGAGATATTGAAAATCCTATTCCACAGAAGGCTGCAAATCTAGAATCCTTAGAAGCATTTGCGCCTACAAGATTTCCAACTCTGACAGAGGCTGCTAAGCCAATAGCTAGCGGTATCATGAATGTCACGGTAGAAACATGCATGGCAATAGAATGACTAGCTATTACGTCAGCCCCTAATTGACCTAAAATTAGTCCAGAACCACTAAACATACTTATTTCGACAAAAAGGGTTCCTCCAATAGGAAGCCCTAAAACCACTATCTCTTTAATGATTTTAAAATCAGGTAAATCAAACTGGTCAAAAAGCCTGCAGTCTTTGTAGTTATCGCTCATAAAAATATAGGTTACTAAAATTATAAGAGATAACCACGCTGATACTGCGAAAGAAATTCCACAACCAGCACCTCCTAACTCTGGTAAACCAAATTTCCCAAAAATGAATCCGTAATTAAGTACTGCATTCACAGCTACCATAAAAAGATTTATGTAAGTTATAGGCAAAGGTTTTGTTATACCTTCGCTCATCGACCTCAAAGGTTGAAAAAAATATAAAGCAGGAAGCCCAACCATTAATCCATACATATATTTTCTGGTTATTTCTCTAACTTCTTCAGGAGTACCAAGTAAGTTGAAAGCCCAAGAAGATTGACTCATTGCCCAGATTCCTAAAATAATGAGAGGTATACTTACCCAGAAAGACTGCCGTATTATTTTTCCAACATTATCTAAAGTATTGGCTCCAAAATTTTGAGCTACCATTGCAGTTACTATGAATAGGGTTCCCATTAATCCCATGGAGATTGGGAAAAAAAACATATTTCCAGTAGCTACGGCCGCTTGATCTACAGTGCTGTAATTTCCTGTCATCAAAGCTGCAATTATTCCTGTTGCATGTCCTGCAAGCTGAGAAAAAAACATGGGTATGGCTAATTGCCTGAACTTTGAGAGCTCAAATGAAACCTTAGGTAGAAATTTGTTTGGTCCCTCGTAAATTAATCTAGCAGTATTTGACATAAAAGGACGCTATCATATCACTTCGCACCAAAGCAGGAGTTATAAAATTAGAAAAGATAATCGACCATTTTGGTTAAAAAGAATTCATTGGTTTTTGGATAAACTTTATATTGAAAAAATTATCAGACCACAATTTGACTACCTTGGAAAGGCTCCTATGATCATGGGTGTTAAGTATGTTCAAATCTTTGGCACAGGAATAAAAATGGGTGACTTTGCGACTCTAATTACCTCACCAGATGCTCATATTCATCTTACTACTTGGATTAGCGGTGGGTATGAAGGAAAAATAACTTTTGGAGATTTTTGTTTAATTAGTCCTGGAGTCAGAATTTCTGCTGCAACATACATTGAGATAGGTAACTCCTGCATGTTTGCTAACAATGCATACGTATCAGATTCAGATTGGCACGACATTTACGATAGAGCTCAACCAGTTGGACAATCAGAACCTATTAAACTAGAAGAAAATGTTTGGGTTGGAGATAGAGCAGTAATCTGTAAGGGAGTAACAATAGGAAAGAATAGTATTGTGGGTGCTGGAGCGATAGTCACCAAGGATGTGCCACCAAACGTTGTTGTAGCCGGGAACCCTGCAAAAATTGTAAAAGAGTTAGATCAAACAGCAAAGATGAAATCAAGAGAAGATATGTTTTCTGACCCTAAAGAAATGGATGATTTGTATTTAGCTCTTGATAGATATAATCTCAAAGGCAATACCTTTTTTGGATGGATTAAAAGCAAAATTTTGCCGACTAGCAAAAATTGATAAAACTTATAATAGATAAAAACATCCCTATTTCAGAAGAATCTTTTGAGGGCCAGAATATTGATTTCGATTTTTTGCCTTTCGATAAAATAAATTCTTCAACGATTAAAAATGCTGATGCTCTTTTTATTAGAACTACAACTGAAGTAAACAAGGAGCTTATTTCAAAATCCAACATTTCATTTATCGGATCTTTTGCATCTGGAGAAAATCATATTTCTAATGATTTATTAGATGACAGTGAATGTTTAATACAAACCGCCAAAGGCTCAAACTCTCAAGCTGTTTTTGAATATGTACTCAGTTGTATATTAGAAAATGATTTTGAGGCATGTTCGGTTGGCATAGTGGGTCACGGCAACGTTGGAAAAAAAGTTGACTCTTGTTTAAGTAATCTTGGTTTTGAAGTAGAGATATATGATCCTTATTTATATGATCACTCAGCAGATGATTTAAATAAAGTATTATCATGCGAGGTATTGAGCATAAATTGCTCTTATTCAAGGGAAGGGAAATATCCTTCTCATAATTTAATCTCAAAAGAACAGAGACCGAAAAGTAAATTAGTAATCAATTCATCAAGAGGAGAGGTAATTGATTATTCTGAAATAGCAAAATCATCAGAAATATTTAATGATGTTTGGATAGATGAACCAAAAATTTCCTCGAATGATATTTATTCTTTCATGAATCATCCAAATGCTTTTGGTACGCCTCATATAGCGGGATACACGTTCTCATCTAAAGAAAGACAGATTGATTTAATTTTGAAAAAGTTTAATGATCTTTTTTCTAAATCTGTTGAACAAAAAGTGATTAAAAAGTTTACAAAACTTTCAAGTCTTCTCTCTGACAAATTATTTAACTCAAAGAATTTAGACCTTAAATCCATTGTTTTAGAAGTTTTATCAACAAGAAAGATCGCTGCAGAATTTAAGGCTCTCTTGAGTGAATATAATGATAAAGGAAAATCATTTAGGTCAGAGGAATTTGAAATGCTAAGAAAATCAAAGATGAGACAAGGTTTTGATGAAATTAAAATAGATATACATATGGATAAGGATCTCTTACAAAGAATGGAGCTCTCAGGCTTTAAAAATCAAAAAAAAGAAAAATTTTCTTAAAAAACTCACTTAGTTATAATTAATATATGAATAATTACAATTCTCTTCTAAGCGATCAGGAAATTGCAATTTTAAGGGAAAAAAAAGATTGGAAAACCACTATGACAATTATTTCAATGTGGATCCAGGTTCTTTTTGCTTTTTCTTTATTCATTTATCTGCCTAATGTCCTAACTTTTATCATTTCCTCAGTAATCGTAGCTGCTAAGCAATTCCAAATGACAGTTCTTATGCATGATGGTGCTCATGGCTTGATGTATAAAAATAGAAAATTAAATGATTTTGCCTCTCAGTGGTTTTGTGCATTTCCAGTAATGACTGATACTTTTCCTTATAGAAAAATACATTCACAGCATCATAAACATACCGAAACAGATAAAGATCCTGACATAGGTTTAACCAAAGCTTTTCCGACATCCAGAGCAAGTCTTATCAGAAAATTTACTAGGGATCTTACTGGAGTTTCAGGACTACGAAGATACTTTGGGGCTCTAAAGTCTGCTTGGGGCTCAAACTTGAGTATCTCTGCTCATATTTCAAGATTTTTAAACAAAATGCACGGATTTCTCATAACTAATTTTATTCTGTTTACTGTTCTTTATTTAAGCGGCAATCCTTGGCTTTACCTTTTTTTATGGTGGGTCCCGATGATTACTCTATTCAGTCTTTTTTATAGAATTAGAAGCATTACTGAACACTCAGGAGTGGAAGGTGGAGATGACTTCAAAAATACTAGGACGACAAAAGTACCATGGTATTTAAGCTACTTTCTAGCTCCCCTAAATGTAAATTATCATGTAGAACATCATCTTTTTACATTTTGTCCGTGGTATAACTTACCAATGGCCCACAAAATGCTAAGAGCAAGAGGCCATCTATCTAAAATGGAAATTGCTAATGGTTATGGAGAGGTTTTTAAAAAAGTATTAACAGCAAACTAATGACAAAAAAAGATATGGATAAGAAGATTTCTGCAGAAGCTTATTTTGTTACCCAGCAGCATGGAACCGAGCCAGCATTTTCTGGTGACTTAAATGATAATAAAGAGCCTGGAGAATATTTGTGTGTCTGTTGCGGAGTTAAGCTTTTTGATCACAATGCAAAGTATGACTCTGGTTCTGGTTGGCCAAGCTTCTGGGAGCCTAATGAGGAAGAGGCCGTTGCCTATAACGATGATTATGAAATTGGCTATTTAAGAAAAGAAGTTCACTGTTCCAAGTGTTCTGCACATTTGGGACATGTATTTGATGATGGACCACAACCAACAGGTTTAAGGTATTGCATAAATTCAGTAGCTCTAGATTTTGCTCCTGAAGAAAAAGAATAATTTTGACTACGCCTTCTAAATTGGAGAGTCCTGAAAAAGGCTTATTATTTAAGACGGGCTTAGTTTCATTTTGGACTTTTCTTTCTAGAATTTTTGGTCTCATTAGAGATGTTGTTACAACTAGCCTTTTAGGATCATCACTTGCACATGATGTCTTTGTAGTCATGTTAAAAATACCAAACGTTTTTCGCAGACTAGTTGCAGAAGGGGCTTTCAATCAGGCTTTTGTTCCCGTACTCACAGAATATAAAAATTTAAATAGTTTTGATGAGACGCAAGAGGTTATCAATAAATCGTTTACTTTTATATTTCTAACTTCAGGGATTTTAGTAGGATTGGTTTTTATTTTTACTCCTGTATTCGTTTTTATTTTTGCTCCTGGTTTTTTTTATGATGAGTCTAAGCTTGCACTGTCCCAAGATATTCTAAGGATAACTTTCCCTTATTTATTTTTTATTTCTTTGGTTGCCTTATCGGGCAGTATTTTAAATACATTTGGTAAATTTTCCGTACCTGCAGCTACTCCTATTTTTTTTAATTTAAGTATCATTCTCTGCGCTATTTATCTTAGAGACTATTTTGAGAGTCCAGTATTTGCTCTTGCTTATGGTGTGATAATTGCTGGGATAGTTCAATTATCTTTTCAAATAAAATTTTTGTTAGATTTAGAACTTTTGCCAAGACTTGATTTAAAAATTTTCAATGAAGGCACTAAAAAAATATTTAATTTAATGATCCCCGGTATTTTGGCCGGAGGAGTCGTTCAGTTGAATATTTTAATTGATACTATTTTCGCTTCTCTTCTTGTAACAGGGAGCCCAACTTGGCTTTACCTTTCTGACAGGTTGATACAACTTCCTCTTGGAATTTTTGGAATTGCTATCGCTACTGTGATTCTTCCTAAACTTTCAAGCGAATATGTCACTGAAAAATATCATGAATTTAAAGAAAATTTAAAATGGGGAATAGAACTCATTTTAATCTTTGCAATCCCTTCTTCTGTAGCACTTTTTTCTTTAGGATTACCAATCATTGAATTACTTTTTGTAAGAGGAAACTTTAAAGAAAGTGATGCAATTATGACTGCCATGAGCTTGCAAGCTTTTTCTCTTGGCCTATTTGCTTTTATGCTAATTAAAGTCCTATCAGCTAGTTTTTTTGCAAGACAAGATACTTTTACCCCTTTGATTATTACTATTCTTTCTTTTGTGATGAATGTTTTTCTGAATTACTTTTTGGCTTTTTATCTTGGATACGGCCATGTTGGACTTGCTTTAGGAAGTTCTATTGCTGCCATAGTTTCAGTAGTAATTTACTATGTAATTTTATCAAGAAACTCATTTATTGAATTAACGAAAGAAAGTTCAATTTCAATAATAAAAATATTAAGTGCAAATATAGTTTTCTATTTTGTTATAAATTTCTTTGCAAGCAATATTTCAGCTATTAACGATCAACGGCTTTCAAACCTTGTGCTTTTGTTTGGGATAATATTTCTAATATTATTTTATTTTTCAATCTTGTATTTTTTAGGATTTAGATCAACTTTTTTTAGAAGATAATGTATTTGATTAGAGGTCAGTCCAACATAGAGCTTTTTAGAGAAAAGCATCTTAAAGATTCATTCATTGCAACGATAGGAAATTTTGATGGCTTACATTTAGGTCATAAAGAGATTCTCAATAACATGCTTTCAATCGCAAAAAGAAAAAAACTAAAGAGAATAGTTATTTTCACCGAGCCCCATGCGAAAGAATTTTTTGCTGAAGAAATTTCATTTATTGAAGCGCCGCCACGGATTTCACCTTGGAGAGATAAATATTTAAGTCTTAAAAGAAATGGAGTGGACGTAGCTTTTTTTCTAAAGTTCAACAGCAAATTAAAGAGAATGACTCCTGAAATTTTTGCAGACGATATTCTCGGAAATCTTCAGATTAAGTCTTTAATGATTGGTGATGATTTTAAATTTGGAAAGGATAGGAAGGGCGATTTTAATTTTCTAGTTAATTGGGGAAAGAAGAAGGGAGTGGAGGTCTTAAAAACTGAAACATTCAAAATTAACGATAAAAGAGTAAGCAGTACCCGAATTAGAGAAGCGCTTATAAATAATGATTTTGAGGAGGCTAAAATACTTCTTGATAGACCCTATACTTTTTCTGGAAAAGTAGTCCATGGAAATCAACTGGGTAGAACAATTGATGTTCCTACTGCTAACTTATGGCTGCCTAAGACAAATTTACCTATTAAAGGGGTTTACGGAGTAAAAATTCAACTTGAAGATAGAAAACTTCTAGGTATAGCTAATATGGGGCTACGTCCAACAATTGGGGGAACAATGCCAGTTTTAGAGGTCCATATATTTAATTTTTCAGAAGATATCTATGGCAAAAGAATTCAAGTAGAATTTTGTTTTAAAGTTAGGGATGAGAAGAAATTTTCAGGATTAGACCAACTAAAAGAACAAATAAAAAAAGATATTTCCTACACGTTGAATACATTTGATTCGAATCTATGAAAGATACCCTAAATCTTCCAAAGACTAAATTTTCCATGAAAGCCAATCTGGCTCAAAAAGAGCCAGAGATTCTTAAATTCTGGGAGGAAATTAATTTGTATGACGCTCTTCAGGAACAAAATAAGGACAAACCTAAATTTACTTTCCACGATGGTCCTCCATATGCCAATGGCCCAATTCATTTGGGTACAAGCATCAACAAAACTTTAAAAGATATTGCCTGTAAATCTAGATTATTATCTGGTTACAATGTCTCTTTTGTTCCTGGATGGGATTGTCATGGGCTACCTATCGAGTTAAACGTAGAGCAAAAATCAGGTAAGCCAGATAAAGATATTTCTGCAAAGGACTTCAGGGCCAAATGTCGTGATTATGCTAACCAACAAATAGCAATCCAAAAAAAGGACTTCAAAAGATTGGGTGTTTTGGCTGATTGGAATAATCCATACAAAACAATGGATTACTCTTTCGAAGCAGGGATAATCAGAGCTCTTTCAGAGATAGTCAAATCTGGTCATCTAGTCAAAGGGGATAAACCTGTTTATTGGTGTCCTGATTGCAACTCTGCACTTGCTGAGGCAGAAGTGGAATACAAAGATAAAATCTCTAGCTCAATAGATTTCCTTTTTGAGATGGAGACACCAAGTGTGAATGAAATTTTTAATACTTCAGTGAATGAAAACATTAAAACATCCTTTTTATCATGGACAACAACTCCATGGACTATCCCAGGAAATGTAGCTTTATCAGTCAACCCAAATCTTGATTATTCTCTCTTAGAGGTCAACAAAGATAACTCAATGCAATGCTTAATTATTTGCAAGGACCTAATAGAGAGCGTACTTGAAAGATGTTCCATTTCAAATTTCACAATCTTATCGACAAAACCCGGATCTATTTTGGAATCTGTAGAAGCTAAACATCCTTATTTTGAAAGAAAGTCTAAAGTCATATTGGGAGACCATGTAACTACCGAAATGGGTACTGGAATTGTTCATACAGCCCCAGCTCATGGCTTGGAAGATTTTCATGTAAGCAATAAATATAAACTACAGATAGTAAATCATGTTGGCTCGGATGGAAGATTTTTAGATACAGCTATTGATTTTTCTGGAATGAATTTAGAGGAGGCCAATAAGAAATCCATCGAAATGTTAGAAGAAAAATCAAACCTTCTTTTTAAAGATTCTTATCAACATAGTTTTCCACACTGTTGGAGACACAAAACACCGCTTTTTTTTAGAGCAACTCCTCAATGGTTTATATCTATGACGGAAGAAAATTTATTGGAGAATTCTATGAATTCTATCGATTCTGTTAACTGGATGCCAGATTGGGGTAAATCCAGGATTACAAGCATGATGGGAGAGAGGCCAGATTGGTGTATATCTAGACAAAGAACCTGGGGTGTTCCTATAACTTTGTATTTAAATAAGAAAACCGGAGAGCTTCATCCAGATACCGTTTCTATCATGCAAAAAGTAGCAGATGAAATTGAAAAGTCAGGAACTGACGTTTGGTTTGAACAAAAATTAGAATCAGTGAATGTTGGTAATGAGTATGAGCCAGTTATGGATATTTTAGATGTATGGTTCGATTCTGGCGTCACACATTACTGTGTTCTGAATGAACAAAGGGGGCTGTCTCAACCTGCAGATCTATATTTAGAAGGATCTGATCAGCATAGAGGTTGGTTCCAGTCATCTCTTCTTACAGGGATGACAATAAATAATCTACCTCCGTTTAGAAATGTAGTGACGCACGGATTTGTTGTTGATAGCGAAGGAAAGAAAATGTCTAAATCTTTAGGAAATGTCGTTTCTCCTCAATCTATTTGGAACCAAAAAGGAGCAGATATTTTAAGAGCATGGGTTGCTTCGACAGAGTTTAGAAATGAGATGAATTTTTCAAATGAAATTTTGGATAGAACCACTGATTCTTATAGAAAAATAAGAAATACAATTAGATTTCTTTTGAGTAATTTGTATGATTTTGACGAAAGAAATCAACTTCAAAAGATCAATGAACTTGTTGAGTTAGATCAGTTTATTGTTGCTAAGGCAATGGATGTCCAGAGGGATATAGTAGCCGATTATGAAAATTTTGATTTTCATTTAGCATTTCAAAAAATTCTAAATTTTTGCACTAATGAATTAGGTAGCTTCTATTTAGATATAATTAAGGATAGAGCTTATACGTGTCACCACGACGGGCCTGCAAGAAAATCTTCTCAAACTGCAATGTTTCATTTACTCCAAATGCTCATTCGGTGGATTAGTCCAATCATGAGCTTTACAGCAGAAGAAGCATGGAAAGAATTTTCTATTGATGAAAGTTCGATATTTGAGAAAGAATGGTATTCCTTGGAAGAGCTAATTGAGCCAGATCTTGAAGTTTGGAATGATTTAATAAAACTAAAAGATGAAGTAAATAAGAATATCGAAATCTCAAGAGAAAAGAGCATCATTGGTTCTTCCCTCGATGCAGAAGTTCACATTACCTGCAGTGAGAATGATTTTCTCAAGTTTTCAAGATTCGGAGAAGAACTTAAGTTTCTTTTATTAGTATCCAATGTAAGTCTATCCGTATCAGATGCAGACGAGCTACAAATTGCCATTAAAGTTTCTAAGGATGAAAAATGTGAGAGATGCTGGCATCATGTTGAGGATCTTTCTGATTATGATGGCAATAAAATATGTTCTAGGTGTGTAACAAATTTATCTTTCCCTGGAGAGGAAAGACAGATGATATGAGGATTTATATGGGAATGTTAGTTTTGATACTCTTTATATTAGATCAATACTCAAAATACTTGATCAGATTTACTTTTGATCTATTTCAATCCAGAAGTATTTTCTATTTGCTGGATTTTGTATATGTACCTAATTATGGAGTTGCATTCAATATTCTCAATAATGAAAGCTTAAACTTGGGGTTTATTTTCAGTTTGCTTGTTTTTTTTATATGTCTTTATTTAGTTTGGCTAATATTTGTAAATCAAGAAAAGCCTAATAATACACAATTGATATCTTTGAGCCTTATTCTTGCCGGAGGGTTAGGAAACTTATTTGATAGAGTTTTTCTGGGATACGTAGTTGATTTTATTGCTATTACATTTAATCCTTATGTATTCAATTTTGCTGATATTTATATCACAATCGGGATAATGCTTTATCTGATAAATTACCTTTTTGTTAAGGAGAAAAGCTCTTGAAAAGAGAAATAAAGTTAGCAAATCCAAGAGGCTTTTGTGCTGGAGTTGATAGAGCTATCGAAATTGTAAACCAAGCTTTAGCTAAGTTTGGAGCTCCTGTATATGTAAAACATGAGGTTGTTCATAATCGCAACGTTGTAGAAGATCTTAAATCAAAGGGAGCAATTTTTGTCGAAGAGATTGAAGAAATCCCTGATGGGGCGATAACAATATTCTCCGCACATGGAGTGTCGAAAAAAGTAGTTAATGATGCTGAAATGAAAAAATTGAATTTTTTCGATGCCACATGTCCTTTGGTCACAAAAGTACATATGGAAGTAATAAGATATGCAAGGCAGGGGTTAGATATCATTTTGGTTGGACATGTTAATCATCCTGAAGTAGAAGGAACTCTGGGAAGATTTCCTGAAGATTCTATAGGGAATATTTATTTAGTCGAGTCAGAAATTGATGCAAGAAATGTAAAAATAAATCAACCTACTAATCTAGCTCTAGTTACTCAAACCACTCTGTCAGTCGATGATACAAGAGCAATCATAAATATTTTAAAAAAACGCTTTCCAAAACTCATAAGCCCTTCTTCTGATGATATTTGTTATGCAACGCAAAATAGACAAGATGCTGTGAAACAGCTCGCGCTTGAAACTCAGCTCATAATAATTGTTGGCTCAAACAATAGTTCAAATTCAAACAGACTAAAGGAATTATCAGAGAACTGCGGGGTAAGATCTATTTTGGTAGATGATCCTACTGATATAGCACCTGAGCAACTAGATGGAATCTTTAAATTGGGCATATCCGCTGGAGCTTCTGCTCCAGAGCACCTAGTTCAGAGCATAGTAAAAAAATGTCAAAATTTAGGTTTTGAAATGTCTGAAGAATTAGATGGTCTCAAAGAATCAGTGAATTTCAAACTACCAAAAGAATTAGTTTCGTGATCCGAATTGGAGTTATTGGTTCAGGAATAGCAGGAATTACAACGGCATACTCTTTAGCAAAGAGAGGTCATAAGGTAACTCTTATAGATGCTAGGAGATATCCTGCGATGGCTACAAGTTACGCTAATGGCGGCCAACTAAGTGCAAGTAACGGAGAAACTTGGAATACAACCAAAAATTTATTCAATGGAATAAAATGGATGTTTCAAAAAGATGCTCCTCTTCTTTTTAACCCAACTCCAAATATAAGTAAGTACAAATGGATGATTGGCTTCCTTGCCGCAACCTTCTCTGGAAAGCATAAATCTAATACCTTAAAAACAATA
Organism: uncultured SAR86 cluster bacterium; assembly: GCA_902526045.1. Taxonomy (GTDB): domain Bacteria; phylum Pseudomonadota; class Gammaproteobacteria; order Magnimaribacterales; family AG-339-G14; genus CACNYO01. The sequence goes on from CABZJI010000001.1 coordinate 615,073, forward strand.
GATATGGCAAAAAAGGCTAGAGAAAACTATTTCAAAATTGCTGACGATGAAAATATTCAATTCAACTTACTTAAAAAAGGACTCCTTCACATTTACGATAGTGAGAGGGAACTACAATTAGCTAGAGAAAAAAAGAGTTGGATTGAACAAGATGGTATGGAGTGGGAATACTTGGATATAGATCATATTGAAGACTTGGAGCCAGCATTTAGAACAGATAAAAACAGGAAAAAAATTGTGGGCGGCATCTACACCAAATCAGATGCGAGTGGCGATATTCACAAATTTTGTGTCAATCTCCACAAGGTTCTTGAAGATAAATACAGAGTTGTTTCTAAATTTAATTCTGAGGTAGAAACAATCTATAAGGAAAAAGACTGCGTAATTGTGTCAATTTCTGATGGAAATATTACTGAAGGAATTGAGTTTGATAAGGTTGCTATATGTGCTGGCGTTGATACGCAAAGGTTTGCAAATGTTCTTGGCGATAGAATGCAAGTCTACCCAGTTAAAGGTTATAGCGTAACAATAAATCTTAATGACCAAGTTTCTCAGCAAGCAGCTCCAAAGGTTTCTTTGATTGATGATCCCGTAAAGATAGTCTCAAGTAGATTGGGTGATAGGCTCAGAGTAGCAGGAACAGCTGAATTGGCAGGCTACAACAAAGATATTAGACAAGACAGAGTGAGACCGTTATTAAATTGGGTAAAAAAATATTTTCCTGACGTGAGCACCGAGAACTATACCCCTTGGGCAGGTCTCAGACCAATGACTCCAGATATGATGCCACTTCTTTTTGAGAGCAATCTTGGGGATATTTTTTATAATACTGGGCATGGTCATCTTGGATGGACGCTTAGTGCTGAAACTGCGGAAATATTAGCTAGAAAAATTTTAAATGAAACTTGAACAAGGCTGGCTTGAGGAAGCAAATAAATGTCCATCACCCAATTTTGACGAAAGGATCAATCAAGAGATTGATTTGATTGTTCTTCACTCTATAAGTCTTCCGCCCGGAATTTATGGAAATAGTTTTATAGAAGATTTTTTTCAAAATAAACTTGATCAATCCAAGGACCACTTTTTTCAAGATATAAAAGACTTAAAGGTATCTAGTCATTTTTTGATTAAGCGCGATGGAAGTATCACTCAATTTGTTTCAATTCTAGATAGAGCATGGCACGCAGGTATTTCAAGTTTTAGAGGAAGAGAAAATTGCAATGATTTTTCAATTGGTATTGAACTTGAAGGCACTGATACTGATTCTTTTGAGGAGAATCAATACGATTCTCTGGTGTCTCTCACGAATGTATTGATTTCAGAGTTTTCAAGAATTACAACCGATAGAATTGTTGGACATAGTGATATAGCCCCTGGCAGAAAAACAGATCCAGGAAAGGGGTTCGATTGGGATAAATTTAAAGATAGAATTATATAATAATGCCTTCATTCGATATCGAATCCAAAGTTGATCAGCATGAGCTGACTAATGCAATTGATCAATCAAATAGAGTCATTGGAAACAGATTCGACTTTAAAGGTACCAATTCAGAGATTCTTCAGAAAGAAAATAAAATTACCTTGAAGTCTCAACAATCTTTTCAAATTGACCAAATGCTTCCAATACTTAAGGAGTCTCTTTCCAAGAGAGGCATCGATATCAAATGTTTATCTGAAGAGTCAACAATTGAATCCAACAATCAAGCCTCTAAAGAAATTATTGTTAATGAAGGCATCTCTCAAGATATTGGTCGCATAATTAACCAAGCTGTTAAATCCTCTAAAATCAGAGTCCAATCTTCTATACAAGGAGATATGGTTAGAATTTCTGGAAAGAAGCGGGATGACTTGCAATCAATCATGGCTGAAATTAAATCGCTTGATATCGAGTTGCCTTTGCAATTTAAAAATTTTAGAGATTAATGGCTTCTATTAGTCAATCTTTTCTGGCTTATTTTCAGAAAAAAAATTTGCAAATCATTTTATTAGGTTGTTTATCTGGTATACCTTTAGGACTATTGATAGATCCTTTAAATTATTGGCTTGCAGAGGCTGGTATAGAAAAAAGTACCATAGGTCTTTTTAGTTTGATTCTTATCGTATACACAATCAAAGCTGTATGGGCACCACTAGTTGATAGATTAAGTTTACCCATACTCAACGGCTTTGGGCAAAGAAGAAGCTGGCTTATTTTTTCTCAGATTGTAACAGGCTGCTTCGTGATCTCCTTAGGGTTAATTGAACCTAATTCAAATATCTTATTCTTTGCTTATATAGCTGTTTTCATAAGTATCTTTTCTGCAACTCAGGATATTTGTGTGGATGCATTAAGGATTGAACTTGTTCAAAAAAAGGAGTTGGGAGAAGCATCATCAGTTTATGTGATAGGTTATCGTATTGGAGCGGTCTTAATTTCTCAAGTTATTGGTCTGTATCTTGCTGAAATTTTTGGATTTCAGATTACTTATATTTTTCTAGGAGTATTTTTTATCAGCTTCTCCTTTGTAACTTTCTACTTTTTGCATGAGCCAGAGCGACAAGTTAAACCCATGCTATCTCCATTCACTAATTTTAGTAAATGGCTAAAGGATAGCTTTCTAGATCCATATTTTGATTTATTCTTGAGGTACAAAAATCATCTAATTATTCTGTTGTTGGTTATGTTTACCTATAGACTAAGTGATATCTTTCTTGGTCCTATGGCAATGCCTTTCTACCAACATCTTGGGTTTACTGCGTCTGAGGTAGCTACCTATACAAATCTTTATGGCCTTTCCATGACGATTGTAGGAGGTTTGTTTGGCGGCTTATTAATACATAGATTTGGAATTGCTAGCATGCTTGTTGCAGGCTCTATTCTGGCTCCTTTAACTAACCTATTTTTTTTATTGCTTTTTAATGTAGGTAAAGATTTGAGTTTTCTTGTCTTAACGATAACTGCTGATAACTTTACTCAAGGGTTTGTCGTAGTAGTGGTAATTTCTCTCCTTTCCAGTGTAGTGTCTAAGACATATACAGCAACTCAATATGCTGGCTTATTTTTGTTAGGAACTTTGCCATCAAGATTGATTTCAAGCTCATCTGGATTCATTGTTGATTCATACGGTTTTGGAGAATTTTTTGTTATATGTGCACTCTGTGGTATTCCGGCGATTATATTTACAACATTATTAGTAAATAGTTCTTTTAAATTATCTTTGAAAGATTGAAGAATGTTTTTAAACTTTTGGTGGATATTATTTTGTTTTACCTTAGCAGTTATTTCCTTCGGCTTGTTTTCGGAACCAAGCAGCGAAACGAATTTAACCTTTCCTGATAACTTGCTTCATTTTTCTGCATTTTTTCTTTTATCTTTTTTTTTAACAAAGGCATCAAATATTCTCATATCTTCATTGTTAATAAGTTTTTATGCTCCAACGACGGAAATAATCCAATTTTTTCTCCCGTATAGAGATGCTTCACTTTTTGACCTATTTTTTGACTATTTAGGCATTTTTTTTAACTTTTTTTTTATCAAATTTATTGAAAATTCTCTTTGAGGCTATATATATCTATTGTTATTGAATGACGTGTCGCATACAATGCCGCACTCAATTACATTGAATTTTATTAAGGAGTAATAGTATGAAATTTAATCCTTTAGGAGATAGAGTCCTTGTAAAGCGTAGTGATGAAGAAGAAACTACAGCCGGAGGGATCGTTTTACCTGGGAGTGCTGCCGAAAAGCCTTCTCAGGGAGAAATTCTAGCAGTTGGCCCTGGAAGAGTTCTTGATTCAGGTGAAACTCAAGGAGTTAGCGTTAAAGTGGGAGATATTATTGTTTTTGGGCAATATGCCGGAAGTAATACTGTCAAAGTTGATGGTGAAGAGCTTTTGATCTTAAGTGAAAGCGATATTCTCGGCACCATTTCTTAATATTATTAATTTAAAGAGGTAAAAATGGCTAAAGATGTAAAATTTAGTGATTCAGCAAGAAGCAAAATGCTCGAAGGAGTAAATATTTTAGCAAATGCTGTAAAAGTAACTTTAGGACCAAAGGGAAGGAATGTAGTTTTGGACAAATCATTTGGCGCACCCACTGTAACTAAAGATGGTGTTTCAGTTGCCAAAGAGGTCGAACTAGAAGACAAATTCGAAAACATGGGAGCTCAAATGGTAAAAGAAGTTGCAAGCCAAACTTCAGATGCAGCGGGAGATGGGACAACTACTGCAACTGTTTTAGCTCAATCTATAGTAAATGAGGGACTCAAGTCTGTTGCCGCCGGTTTTAATCCTATGGACTTAAAAAGAGGCATAGATAAAGCAGTTGCTCAAGCAGTTGAAAGCGTTCAGAAGATGTCTCAACCATGCGAAGAAAGTAATGCAATAGCTCAAGTAGGAACTATTTCAGCTAACAGCGATGAAGAGGTTGGAAATATTATTGCTGAAGCGATGGAAAAAGTTGGAAAAGAAGGAGTCATCACTGTTGAAGAAGCAAGCGGAATAGAAAATGAACTGGAGGTTGTTGAAGGAATGCAATTTGATAGAGGATATCTCTCACCTTACTTCATCAATAACCAAGAGAAAATGATCACAGAACTAGAAGATCCTGCAATTCTTTTGCATGACAAAAAGATTTCTAATATAAGAGATTTACTTCCCTTGTTAGAAGGTGTAGCAAAAGCAGGAAGATCTCTTCTTGTGATTGCAGAGGACATCGAAGGAGAAGCTTTAGCTACCCTTGTTGTTAATAACATGAGAGGTGTAGTAAAGGTTGCCGCATGTAAAGCACCTGGTTTTGGTGATAGAAGAAAGGCTATGCTTGAAGACATAGCTATCCTTACTGGAGGAACTGTGATTTCTGAAGAAGTTGGTCTGGAGCTTGAAAATGCTACTCTTGAATCTTTAGGTACAGCCAAAAAGATTGTTTTATCAAAAGAAAATACAACAGTAATCGACGGAGCTGGTTCTCAGGATAATATTTCCGGAAGGGTAAACCAAATTAGAGCTCAGATAGAGGAAACAACTTCTGACTATGATAAAGAGAAACTTCAAGAGAGAGTTGCAAAACTTGCTGGTGGGGTAGCTGTAATAAAGGTTGGTGCTGGTTCTGAAATGGAAATGAAAGAGAAAAAAGCTAGAGTTGAGGATGCACTCCATTCTACTAGGGCTGCAGTTGAAGAAGGAGTCGTTCCCGGCGGTGGAGTTGCCTTAATTAGAGCTCTTCAAGGATGCGCAGAGCTAAAAGGCGACAACGAAGATCAGAATATTGGAATTTCTATCGCACTTAAAGCCATGGAAGCTCCTATAAGGCAGATAGTTTCAAATGCTGGTGAAGAATCTTCTGTTGTTGTCGATAAAATAAAAGCAGAAGATGGAAATTACGGATTTAATGCTGCTTCAGGTGATTTTGGCGATATGATTTCTATGGGAATTTTAGACCCTGCTAAAGTTACTAGGACAGCTTTGCAAGCTGCAGGATCAGTGGCAGGTTTGATGATAACTACAGAAGCAATGATTTCAGAAATTCCTCAAGAAGCACCAGCGATGCCAGCTGGCATGCCTCCAGGAATGGGTGGAATGGATGGAATGATGTAAGTTTGAATAATGTTATAAAAATAGGGGCTTAATGCCCCTATTTTTTTTTAAATGAATTAAAATTTAAATATGAAAATCTACTTATTAACTCTATTATTGCCAAATATTTTGATTGCACACTCATTTGGTAATATTTTTCATTTTCACATGGAAAGTTTATTTATTTTATTTATGACATTAATATTTATTCGATTACTTTGGAGGAAGATTAAATGAAATTTGATGAAGTTTTCGCACATTGCGACATCCCTTGCAAAATTTATGATCCAATTATTATTCAAGTTGCAGCTTTGAGCGTAGTAAGAATTTTGGATATTATCAATGAGACATCCCATGAAGAAGAAAAATCTAATATTTCCGAAATTTCAAGACTAACCGCTGAAAAAGAAAAACAAGCTAGCATTGTCAAAGATGAGGTAAGAATCATCTGGGGAGACTATTTTAAAGAACCCCAGATTAATTCATTTCCTAAAATTCATGACTTGGTACATCGGATTATGCTTCAAGGATCTAAGTGCAAACAAGGCATTGATAGAAAAAATGGAGAAATTTTGGTGGATTTAGTAAATGAATTCAGCGAAATTTTCTGGGCAACTAAAGATATTAAAACCAAAAGCGTGAAGGCTCCATATCCTCCTTCATTAAATATGATATATCCAGATCTTGATAATGTCTGATATTTTTTCCGTCTCAGGAAATAGCATGAATCCAATCTTGAAGGATGGAGATAAAGTTACTTGCTTAAAAACTACTGATATAAATGAAGGTGACCTGGTTATCTTAGATGTTAAGCCCTACGGTAAGATTATTAAGAAAGTTAAATGGATTAATGAAAAAGAATTAAGAGTAGAGGGAGCAAATCCAAGATGCTATTCATCGTCCTGCGACTTCAATCATTCCTTATCATCAATAATTGGAAAGGCGGAGAAGATTCTTATTTAGATTTGCAAAATTAAAACTTTTTTGGTTTCTTATTTTTTTAAATTAAAAGTTATTGATATTCAATCTATAATTTGTTTTGGGTACAGATTATGGAAGAATTATTTATTTACAATGTTCTTATTAGATGGGGGCACGTTCTTTTTGGAATAGTTTGGATAGGATTACTCTACTATTTCAACTTCGTCCAGACAGAATACGTCAAGATTGCAGATCCAGATGCTAAATCCGATGTAATGAAGAAACTAGCACCTAATGCTTTATGGTGGTTTCGATGGGCAGCTTTCTTTACCTTTCTTACAGGATTAATTCTTCTTTACTTTTTACAGGTTTTAGCAACTACAGAGATCATTATTGGATCAATAATGGGAACTTTAATGATGCTTAATGTCTGGGGTATCATTTGGAGAAATCAAAAAATTGTTATAGGTCTTAAAGAAGGCGATGCTGTTGCTGCAGGGGCAAAAGCTGGCTTAGCTTCCAGAACAAATACTTTATTCTCCCTTCCGATGTTGTACTTTATGATTTCTTCTGCTCACAGTCCAATAAAATCATATTTTATGGGAACGCCTGCTACTGGCACAGATCCCGGATATTTAGGTCTAGATTTTCTAATTATTTGCTTAGTGATTGCCTTGATTGAACTCAATGCAATTTATGGAAAGATGTATCCAGTTATAGCTTCGGTAAGAAGCGTTATTACTTCAAGCCTTTTGCTAACAGTAGTTTTCTCTGGCTTAGCTTTCTATATTTAACTTACTTAATTCTCTACTTCAGTAGTTTTAAGCAGCCTAGCTATTTTTATCATGTTATTTCTCACTAATACCGTCTCAATAATTGTATCTTGAATGTTAATACTGACATTAGCTTCTGGGATTGTTCCTATCTGTTCTAAAATAAGACCATTGAGAGTTCTCGGACCATTTAAAGGTAAATCACATTCTAGTTTTCTGTTAATTTCTCTGATTGGAATACTTGCATCAATTAAAAAAGATCCATCTCTTTGCTCCATTATTTCAAATTTAGAATCATCATTATTCTTGGCAAGTTCCCCAACAATTTCTCCCAAAATGTCCTCCAGCGAGAGCAATCCTTTAACAGAGCCATATTCATCGATAACAATTCCAACCCTTTTTCTTTCTTTTTGAAAATTAAATAATTGTTGACTTAATGAAGTATTTTCTGGGATGAAGTAAGCATCATCTGATACCTCAACTAAGTTGTCTAGGTCTTTAACCTCCTGAGATAAAAAGTTTGTTATTCCATAAAGATCAATCATTCCCCTTAATTCGTCCAAATTTTGATCAAAAATTGGTAAAAAATCGACCTGATTTTTTTGAAGTTGCTCTAGTATCTCATCAAAATCATCGCTCAAATCAATACCAATGATCTCTGATCTTTGAGTCATTACTTCTTCTATAGAAATTTTATCGAGCTCTAAAATACTTAAGAGCATATCTTGATACCTTGCTGGGATTAAATCACCTGATGTCTCCAAAATAGCTTTAAGCTCCTCTGGAGAGACATCTTCGCTCTCATTCTCAGTTTTATTGATTCCTAGAAATTTTAATAGAAAATTTGAAAAATAATTGATAACAGAAACAAGAGGAAAAAGAAGTTTCTGTAAAATCTTCAGAGGAAGAGATGAGAAAAAAGCTAATGGTTCTGGTTTGATCGCCGCAAAAGTTTTTGGAGTAACTTCTGAAAAAATTAAAATTACGATTGTAAGAAGAATTGATCCAATTAATACACCCACATCACCATATAACTTTATGAATAATATTGTGGTTAAAGCAGATGCAAGTATGTTGACAAAGTTGTTTCCTATCAAGATTATTCCTAATAGTCTATCCGGCCTCCTTAATAGTTTTTCTATTCTTATCGCGGATTTATTCTTTTCCCTTGCTAAATATTTCAACCTGTACCTGTTAATGGCCATCATGCTAGTCTCTGAGCCAGAGAAAAAAGCAGATAATATAAGCAAGATAAAAATACTAGCCAAGAGAAGCCAGATAGGGAGATCGTTCAATATTTAATGTATGTGGTTAATTATTCTTAAATTATAGAATGTTTTCCTTGAATAGATAAATATTTAACTTAGAATAGCTTTTTTATTTTTTAGCAAATGGTAACAATCAGATTATCCAGAAGTGGGGCAAAGAAAAAGCCTTTCTATCATTTCACTGTAACAGATTCTAGAAGGCCTAGAGACAGCGGTTATATTGAGAGGTTAGGTTTTTTTAATCCATTTGCATCTGGTCAGGAAATACGCCTCAAAATTGATCATGAGAGACTTGAATATTGGCTCAGCAAAGGAGCACAAACATCGGACAAAGTAACTAATCTTGTTAAAGAATCAAAAATGACTCCAGATGAACTTTCCAAGCTTCAAGATAAAAAGGACACAAGAATAGAAAAGAAGATTGCAAAAAAAGCAGAACAAAATAAAATTGACAACTCGTCAGGTCAATCAAGTAATGAAAATTCAGAAGTAGATGTTACGGAAGGAGAAAAAATAAATATAAAGGCTGTAAATATGGAAGACGGTAAAAATATCATCGAAGAGGGTATAGAAGGAGTTGGCGACATTGCTAAAGAAGTCATCAAAGGAGCTGCTGAAGTTGCTGGAGAAGGCGTAGAAGCTGTTGTTGAAACAGCTGGAGCTGCTGCTGAAGGGGTTGTCGATACTGCTAAGGAAGTTATCGAAGCAGTTGGTAATACTATTGATGCCGCTGTTGATGGAGTAACTGAAGTTGCAAGCGAGGTTTCTGAAGCAGCCAGCGAAGTTGCAGATACTGTCATGGACGGCGATGCGAAGGGTGCCGCTAAGGAAGCCGCTGAGGGTGTTACCGAGGTTGCAGGTGCCGCAGTTGATGCTTTAACAGATAATGCATCAGAAGTAGTTGAAAGTGCTGCAGAAATAGTGGATGAATCAGCTGAGGCAGTTGTTTTTACTACAAAAGAGGTTGTAGAAGGCGCTGGAGAAGTTGTTGAAGAAGCTGTTGAAGCGGTAAGCGAAACAGTTGAAGCTGCCGTAGATGAAGTTTCAAATGTTGTTGAATCCATTAAGGATGCTGTTACAGGCGAAGAAGACGTTAAATAGCATTTATAGTTTATTAATGAAATGGGATTTGCTGATAAAGTGAATCTCATCTTGATTGGTAGGCTTGGAAAACCGGTAGGTTTGAAAGGTCATCTCAATCTAATAGCCCATTCTGATAGTCCATCTGGTCTTTCAATTTACAGAGAGTTCTTTTTAGATGATGAGGGTAATAAAAAATTAATCCTAGACAAAATTTCAGCATCTGGAAAAAAAACCTTGATTAAGTTTGATTCCATAAACTCGATGTCCGAAGCGGAAAAACTTAAAAATCTCGATCTTTTTATTGATGAAGATAATCTACCTGATCTTCCATATGGAAAATTTTATTGGAAAGATCTTATTGGAAAAAAAGTGATTAGTTTAGATAGTAATTATGAAGGATACGTAAAAGAAATAATGCCTACGGGAGCAAATGATGTTCTTGTTTGTGAGATTAATGACAAAGAAGTTTTAATTCCTTTGATAATTGACAAGTTTGTAATTGAAATTGGTGAACATATAATAGTGGATTGGGAAATTGACTAAGAAATATGCTTTTATTTCTGTCTTCCCAGAAATTTTTGTTCCATTTTCTCAGTCTGGGATTGTAAAAAAAGCTACAGATTCAGGATTAATTCAAATCAAAAGTTTTAACCCAAGAGATTTTTTAAATAATAAAGACAGAATAGACGATAAGGTTTACGGGGGAGGACCAGGAATGGTATTCAAATCAGAACCGATACAAAAATGCATTAATCATACTAAAGATACTTTTTCTGGCTCGTCAAAAGTGATCCATTTATCAGCATCTGGAGAAACCTTTACGGCTCAGACAGCTAGAGAGCTTTCTAAAGAAGATTCACTAATATTTTTATCATCGCGTTACGAGGGACTGGATCAGCGTCTCATAGATGCAGAAGTTGATAAGGAGATTAGCATTGGAGATTATGTATTAACAGGAGGTGAAATTCCTTCTATGGTTCTCTTAGAGGCCATTATCAGATTTATTGATGGCGCGGTTGGCGATGAAGAGTCTGTGAAAAATGATTCCTTTGAGAACGCACTTTTGGAGCATCCTCAATACACCAGGCCAGAAAAAAACGAACTTGGAGAAGTTCCTGAAACCCTACTGTCAGGAAATCATGACCAAATTGAGAAATGGAAAAGAAAACATTCACTCGGAAAGACTTTTATAAGAAGGCAAGACCTTATTAGACAACATGATCTAAACCAGGAAGACATAGATCAAATAAAAGAATTTCTTAGTGACCTTGGCTATGAATCTGATAAAATTGCCGAGCTTTTAAGCATATTTAATAATGAAAACTAAAAAGTCAGTACAAATAGTCGAAAACGCTCAATTAAAAGAGAACCTACCTGGATTCAATCAGGGAGATACCGTTCTAGTACAGGTTATTGTTAAAGAAGGGTCAAGGGAAAGAACACAACCTTTTGAAGGGGTAGTGATCGGTAGAAAAAATAGGGGTTTAAACTCATCATTTACTGTGAGGAAAATCTCAAGTGGTATTGGTGTTGAAAGAACCTTTCAAATGCATAGTCCTTTGATTAAGTCCGTTGAATTGAAAAGAAAGGGTAAAGTTAGACAGTCAAAACTTTACTATCTTAGAGAAAGATCTGGAAGGTCAGCAAGAATTCAAGAAAAAATCTAATCTCTCGTTCTCATGGGAGAAAATAGTTTACACATAGAAAGTTTTATAGATTCCCTATGGATCGAAAAAGGACTATCTAAAAATTCATTGGACTCCTACTCAAGAGATCTGAATCTTTTTTTGAAATATTTAGATAAATCAAAAATTGAATTTACCGATGTTACCAGAGCAGAAATAATGGAATTTATGTCTTTTAGGTTTTCAAAAGGCTTATCAGCTAAAACCGTATCAAGAAATTTGTCTGTTATAAAAGCTTTTTTTGATTATCTTGAATCAAGAAATTTAATTCAAAGTAATCCTGCAAAAGATATAGAAAGTCCAAAATTACCCAGAAAACTGCCTAATACGTTAACTGAGGTACAAATTAATGATCTTCTTGATGCCCCTGACGAAAAAACAAACTTAGGTTTTAGAGATAAAACAATGATTGAAGCTTTATACTCTTGCGGTATGCGTGTGTCGGAACTTCTTAATCTTAAACTGAGTGATATAAATTTTAATCAAGGAGTAATTAGAATACTTGGAAAGGGCTCTAAAGAAAGAATAGTGCCAATAGGGGAGGAGCTTATCAGCCTATTAAAAAATTATATTGAGCTAATAAGACCCGAGTTACTTAAAAATGTTACAGAGGATCATTTATTTTTAAACTCTCGTGGAGGAGGAATTACCAGGCAAGGATTTTGGTTGAGAATTAAGGATTATTGCATGAAGGCAGACATTGATTCATCTAAAATATCACCTCATACTTTACGACATGCTTTTGCGACTCACTTATTAAATAATGGAGCTGACTTGAGGGTTGTCCAACTTTTACTTGGACACGCAAGTCTCAATACAACTCAAATCTATACAGAAGTGGCAAATGAAAGACTTAAGTCTATTCATAAAACTCATCATCCAAGAGGTTAAATGAGATATCTTATTATAACTTCAGTTATTTTTTTTAGTCTTGTTTTAAGTTCTCAAGATAATAGATTTCTTGAATCTTTGAATTCCATTTTGCCTTCTAGTTTTGAAATTGAATCGGTTTCTGTCTCCCCGCAAGAAGGTTTTTATGAGGTTAAATTAAGTGATGGCTCTTTACTCTATGTCTCAAAAGATGGAAAAAGTATTTTCTATGGTGATCTTTTAAGAATCACTGATGATGGCATTTTAAACCTCAGCGATGAGTCAAAAGCTAAGGCAAGGTTAGATAAAATTCAAGAACTTGATAGAACCACTTTGATTACTTTTAAGGCAAAAAATCTTCTTCATCAAATTTATGTATTTACTGATGTAGATTGTGGGTATTGCAGAAAATTTCACAATCAAATTCAAGCATACAACGAACTGGGAATTCAGGTAAATTATCTAGCTTTTCCTAGACAAGGGCTTGCTTCAGAGGCGGGTCAAAAAATTATATCCGCTTGGTGTTCGGCCGAAAAAAATAAATCTTTGACCTTATTAAAGCAAGGTGAAGATATTGAAATGATTAATTGTCTCAATAATCCGGTGGAATCTCATTATATTTTAGGACGTAGTATGGGTGTCCAAGGGACTCCTGCAATTCTTAAAGAAGATGGAACCATTATTCCAGGATTTATTGAACCAGACAGACTCATAAAATTACTGAATTAGAATGGAAAAAGATTTTTCTAGAATAGAAAGACTACCTCGATATGTTTTTGAGGAGATAAATCAATTAAAAATTCAAGCTCGTCACAACGGGAAAGATATTATTGATTTTGGCATGGGAAATCCTGATCAACCTACTCCTGACTTCATAGTTAACAAACTTACTGAAACAGTCAATAAAAAAGAAACTCACCGCTATTCTCAATCAAAAGGAATTCCAAGGTTAAGGAAGGCCATCTCAGATTGGTACGATAGGAAATATAATGTCTCTATTGATCCAGAAAATGAGGCAATCGTTACAATGGGATCTAAAGAAGGACTTGGTCATTTGGCTCTCGCAACTATGGATAAAGGAGATGTCATTCTAGTCCCGAATCCATCTTATCCTATTCATCCTTTCGGGTTTATCATTGCAGGGGCAGATATAAGACATGTCCCCATTGGTCCAGATATTGATTTTTTTAACCAACTTGAAGAAGCAATTGCTAGTACATTTCCTAAGCCAAGAATGCTTGTTTTAAATTTTCCATCGAATCCAACGACTGAGTGTGTTGATATAAGTTTTTTTGAGCAGGTTGTTGAGATTGCCAAGAAAAATAAAATTTGGGTTATTCATGATTTAGCTTATGCAGATTTATGTTTTGATAACTATAAAGCTCCTTCCTTTTTAGAAGTAAAAGGAGCAAAAGATATTGGGGTCGAGTTTTTTACACTATCTAAAAGTTACAATATGCCAGGATGGAGAGTTGGTTTTTGTTGTGGAAACAAAGATCTTATCGGCGCTCTATCTAGAGTTAAATCATATTATGACTATGGATTATTTACCCCAATTCAAGTTGCATCAATTGTCGCCCTTAATGAAGGAGATGAAGAAGTTAATAAAATTAGAGAAATGTACAAAGAAAGAAGGGATGTCTTATGTGACGGATTAAATAAAATTGGCTGGGAGGTTGAGAAACCAAAAGCAACTATGTTTGTTTGGGCTAAAATTCCAAAGAAATTTAAAATGAAATCTATTGAATTTTCTAAGTTATTACTCAATGAATGTGACGTAGCAGTTTCGCCAGGAATTGGTTTTGGGCAGTATGGAGATAGCTATGTCAGATTTTCTTTAATCGAGAACAGACAAAGGACAAACCAAGCAGTTAAAGGTATCAAAAAAATATTCTAATGGCTCAGCAAGAAATAAAAATTGCTTTATGCGGCGCGGGAAACGTTGGAGGAGCCTTATTGGAACTATTAACGGTAAATGCTGATTTCTATAAGAAAATGTTTGATACAGACTTTTTGGTAACCGATGTAGTGACAAAAAGCGGCAAATTAAGAGGATACAAGGAAAAGTTCAATGGAAATATTCACACCGATTTTGAATCTATTAACAAAAACGATTCTATTGATGTGGTTATTGAGGTTATGGGCGGAATAAACGATGCATATAAAGTCGCAAAACAAGCTCTTGAGTCTAAAAAAGACTTTATAACTGCTAACAAAGCAATGATGTCTTTATATGGAGACGAGCTATTTGAATTAGCTGAAAAAAATAATTTATTCATTGGTTTTGAGGCTTCTGTTGCTGGAGGAATTCCAATTATTAAGTCGCTTTCTTCAAAAGCAAGGATTGAAAATATTTCTTGGTTTGCAGGAATTCTGAATGGAACAAGTAACTATATACTATCCAAAATGGAATCAGACGGTATAGAGTTGAAGGAAGGTGTAAAGCAAGCACAAGAACTTGGATTCGCTGAAGCAGATCCAACATTAGATCTTAATGGGACTGATGCAGCGCAGAAAGGAAAAGTATTATCTTACCTTGCTTTCGGTTCAAAATTAGATAGCTCCATCGAAGAAGATATCGAGGGAATAGATATAGTTGAGAGCATAGACTTCAAGTTTGCTTTAGAGCTTGGGTATTCAATCAAACCTTTATCAATAGGATCTTATGAAAAAGATAGACTCATTTTGAAATCATTTCCTGCGTTAATTAAAAAATCTTCAATACTATCTAAAGTAAATCAGGAAATGAATGCAATAGAGGTCTATACTAAAGATTCAGGCTCTAATCTTTTTTACGGTCCGGGAGCCGGACCAAAACCTACCGCGTCCTCTATACTATCTGATCTCTTTGATATGGCTCAGGATAATAGGGTTAGTTACAGTAAATTCGGTCAAGGATTAATGGAAGTTTCCAATGATGCTTTCTCTTGTCAAAGATATTTAAGATTGGAAGTAAATGATAGCCCTGGTGTTATGGCCAAAATATCATCTTTTATTGCAAAGCAAAACTTGAGTATCGAGTCCGTGATTCAAAAGGAAGATTTTTCACAAAATGGTCTTATTCCTATAGTAATCGTCCTTAATGAATGTAAAGAAAATGAATTAGAGGACCTTTTAAATAGCTTCTCGAATGAGGATGACCTTTTCAAAAAGATTATTCATCTTAGAATTTTTAATCCAAACAAATGAAATACGTAAGTACAAGAGGTGAAGCTAAAGAAGCTTCCTTTGTAGATATTTTAGCTTCTGGTACAGCTTCTGACGGAGGATTATTTGTTCCAGCAGTTACTCCTATGCTTGAAACGGCAGTCATAAATGATATGAAAAATTTATCCTACACAGAAATAGCTGAGATTGTTATCAGACCCTTCATCGGTGGTTTTCTAAAAAAAGATGAATTACAAAAGATAATTTCAGATTCATACAACAATTTTGAAACCGATGATGTTGTCAAAATAAAAGATTACGAATTTGGGCATGTCTTAGAATTATTCCATGGCCCTACACTCGCATTCAAGGATGTCGCCATGCAACTTTTAGGCAGGTTTCTAAACGCAGCCTCAGAGAAGTTAGGAAAAAAAATAGTTATCTTAGGAGCAACAAGTGGCGATACTGGATCTGCAGCCATTGCAGCATGTCAAAACTTTGAAAATTTACATTCCTTCATATTTTTTCCTGATGGAAAAATATCAGAAGTCCAACGAAAGCAAATGACAACCTGGAACAAAGATAATGTCGAAGCGGTTTCTGTAACTGGAAATTTCGACGATTGCCAAGATTTTGTAAAGAACATGTTTGCAGATACTTTAGAAAATAAAGAAATTCTCTTTGCATCAATTAACTCAATAAATTGGACAAGAATTCTCGCTCAAACAGTTTATTTCTTTTATTTGAGTTCAAGAATTGATAAAAAAGAAATTAATGTCTCAATCCCTTCTGGAAATTTTGGCCATGCCTACGCTGGTTGGTATGCAAAAAAGATGGGCCTTAATCTTAATAAGATAAACATTGCTACAAATAGAAATAATGTTCTTGATATCTTTTTCAAAAATAACATTTATAGAAAACTCAAGACAATGGAATCATTGGCTCCAAGTATGGATATCTCGTCCGCAAGTAATTTTGAGAGATTAGTGTTTGACTCGTTGGGAGGAGACGGAACCAAGACACAAACATTAATGAATCAATTCAAGAAAGATGGCTTTTCAATCACCAATAAATTTTATAAAGATCTCTGTAGTGTCTTTGAAAGTCATTCGGTTGTTGATGAAGAAATTCTGGAGGAAATTGAACTTCTTTATGAAATGACAGGTGATGTTTTTGATCCACACACCGCAATTGGGATTAAAAATATTCGTGAAGGAAGCACTGGAAATTATGTTTGCTTTGCGACAGCTCACCCTTCAAAGTTTATTGATACTATAAAAAAGGTCATACCTGATTTTTCCGATACTCCTAAGCGACTACAAAAGTTCTTAGATTCAGAAGAAAAATATGAAATCATGAATTACAATTTCTCAGATTTGAAAGAATTCATATTTAATAAGATTTAAAGATGCAAGAGATTTCACTAAAAGATCGTTTAATAGCTGCAAAAAACTCTCTTGATGAGTTAAGGGGGTATCTTTGACTTAACGGATAAGGAGTCAAAATTAAAAGAGATTAATCAAGAACTAGAAAATCCAGAAGTTTGGCAAAATCAAGAAAAAGCTAAAATCCTCAATAAAGAAAAATCTTTTTTAGAAAAAATAATAACTCTGTATTCAGAATTATCCTCCAATGTTAATGACTTAATTGAATTAGAAGCAATTTCGAGTGATTACGAAGTCAAGGCTTTATCTGATGAAGTAGTTAATCTTGAATCACAATTAAAAGAATTGGAATTTCAAAGAATGTTCTCAAACAAGATGGATCCTAATGATGCTTTTCTAGATATTCAGGCAGGATCAGGAGGGACTGAGGCGCAAGATTGGGCAGAGATGCTGATGAGAATGTACCTGAGGTGGGGCGAAGATAAAAAATTTGGAGTAGAAGTTATTGAGGTTTCTCCAGGCGATGTCGCCGGAATAAAAAGCGCTACAATTAAATATTCAGGTGATTACGCATACGGTTGGCTTAGAACAGAGACTGGAGTTCACAGGCTTGTAAGAAAATCTCCTTTTGATTCAGGAAAAAGAAGACATACCTCTTTTGCATCAATTTTCGTTTCTCCAGAAATAGATGACGATATTGAAGTAGATTTAAATCCTGCAGATATAAGAGTTGATACTTATCGTGCAAGTGGAGCAGGAGGACAACACGTTAATAAGACTGATTCTGCTGTCAGATTAACTCATGAACCAACTGGTATCGTAGTCCAATGTCAAAGTGGAAGATCCCAACATAGAAATAAAGAAGAAGCCATGAAACAATTAAGAGCAAGGCTTTATGAGTTGGAACTAAATAAGAAAGAAGAGGAATTACAGAGTCTGGAAGATTCTAAATCTGATATTGGCTGGGGAAGTCAAATAAGGTCATATGTTTTAGATTCATCTAGAATTAAAGATCTTAGAACTGGAGTGGAGACTTCAAACTGTAATTCAGTCCTGGATGGTGATATCAACTTATTTATAGAGGCTAGTTTAAAAGAGGGTATTTAATTGAAAGAGCAAGACGAAAATAATTTATTTGAAGTACGAAAAGAAAAATTAAAGAAGCTTAGGGAGCAAGGAAAGGACTATCCCAATTCATTCAGAAGAAAAGAATTAGCTAAGGAATTAATTAAAGAATATTCAGATTTAAGCAAAGATGATTTAGAGAGTAAAAATATCAGCGTTAAAGTTGCCGGTCGAATTATGCTTCGAAGGCTCATGGGAAAAGCCAGTTTTACTGTGATCCAAGATATGAGCGCACAAATTCAGCTTTATTTAAGAGAAGATACATTAAGTAATTATGATGATTTTAAAACTTGGGATATTGGAGACATCATTGGTGTAGAAGGAGAGCTTTTTAAAACCAACACTGGAGAACTATCAATTAAGGTAACTGTAGCTATTTTACTAACTAAATCACTAAAACCCTTACCAGAAAAACATCAAGGACTTGTCGACGTTGAACAGAGATATCGTAAAAGATATTTAGATCTCCTTGTTAATGAGGAAGCAAGAGAAGTTTTCTTATCCAGAAGTAAGATTATTTCTGAAACTAGGAACTACTTTGATTCAATTGGGTTTATAGAGGTAGAGACACCAATGATGCATCCCATCCCTGGAGGAGCTGCTGCTAAACCTTTTGTAACTCATCACAATGCATTAGGAATGGACTTGTATTTAAGAATTGCCCCAGAACTTTACTTAAAGAGACTTGTTGTTGGAGGTTTTGAAAAGGTTTATGAGATTAATAGAAATTTTAGAAACGAAGGATTGTCCACTAAACACAATCCTGAATTTACCATGTTGGAATTTTATACCGCTTATCAAGATTACGAGTTCCAGATGGATTTTGTGGAAGCATTAATAATGCATCTTTCGAATTTGGAGCAAAGCAAAAGATCTTTTAAAAAATTTAAAAGAGCATCTTTTGATGATGCGCTTACTCAAAATACATCTCTTAATAAAAAAGATTTGGATGATATAGATAGCCTTAGAAAATTTGCACAATCACTAAAAATTGAAAATTCTAAAACTTTATCTAAAGGTAAATTAAAAGCTGAAATTTTTGAGTCAGAAGTTGAAGATAAGCTCTCTGAACCTACTTTTATCTATAAATATCCTCTGGAGATTTCTCCTTTATCAAGAAAATCAGAAGGTGATGAGGGTTATGTAGATAGATTTGAACTTTTCATAGATGGTAAAGAGATCGCCAATGGTTTTTCTGAGTTAAATGATCCAGAAGACCAGCTAGAAAGATTCAAAATGCAAATGGAAGATAAAGAAAAGGGCGATGAGGAAGCTATGGAAATGGATTTAGACTATATCGAGGCTCTTGAATACGGCCTTGCACCTTGTGCTGGTGTTGGCATAGGATTGGATAGATTGGTAATGTTACTTACGGGAATAGATTCTATAAGG
>CABZJI010000002.1 GCA_902526045.1 uncultured SAR86 cluster bacterium
TCAAACCGTTTTCATCAAACTTAGGCATTAAAGAATTTCCTTCTTCTACCTGTTCTATACTTATTCTCTTTCCAAATTTATTTTTCATCATATGAACTAAATTTACAAAATCGTTATAATTATCAACTATTTAAGCTATTTTGGTTATAAAAAATTGATAAAAGTTGAAAATTTATCTTATTCTTTCAATGATTTTCCTTTACTCGAAAATCTTAACTTCGAGGTGAATACCTCAGAAATCATTCATCTCAAAGGTGAAAATGGATCAGGAAAATCAACTCTTTTAAAAATTTTAAGTGGAATATTAAACAACTTTCAAGGAAAAGTCCTTTCCACAGCTAAAAATGTATTCTTTTTAGGGCATAACTTGGGCTTAAAAGATTCTTTATCAGTTAGAGATAACCTTTTACTAGACTATCGTTTTAATTCAGAAGTTGAATCATTGAGTGAAGCTTTTAAATTATTTGAATTGAATTCAATGAAAGAAACTAAATTATTTAATCTTTCCCAAGGGCAAAGAAAAAAGGTTTCCTTGGTGCAGTTATTCTTATCCAAATATGATCTTTTTCTTCTAGATGAACCATTTGCAAACTTAGATAAAAAGGGGATTGAATTAATTGAGAATACAATTAGAAGTCATCAAAACAGGGGCGCATCTATCATTTTTACTTCTCATGAGGATCATAATATTTCAAGCAGGGAGCTGGTACTGTGAAGAGTTTTTATTACAAAACCTTTCAAAGAGATTCAAAAGTATATCTGTCAAGATCGTCTTCTTTTCTAGGACCAATCGTATTTTTTTTAATAACTATCACACTTTATCCTTTAGCTTTTGGATCCGATGAAGAGAAGCTTGCAGAACTCTCAGCAGGAATAATTTGGATATCAATACTATTAGCAAATTTATTGTCACATCAATTTATTTTCAACGAGGACTACAAAGACGGATCGCTTGATTTAGTTCTAGCTTCTGGAAAATCATTGTTTCTCTGGGCCAGCATTAAAATTTTTGTAAATTGGTACTTTTCATCGCTTCCTCTAATTTTTTTATCATTACTAACTTCTTTTATGCTTTATCTCCCTTTTGATGCTGCATTGATTTTAGCCTTAACGTTATTTTTAGGAACCCCAATTCTTTCAATGTTTGGTGCGTTAGCTGGAGCATTGACTCTTGAAAGAGGAAATATTGTGGGATCATCAATTGTTATCCCGATGTGTTTGCCAGCACTAATTCTAGGAATACTTGCAATACAATCCTATAAAAATGAAGAAGTATTTTTTTACATTTTCTTACTTGCCGCTTTTTTATTTTTTTCCATTCCAATTCTCATCGCTTCATGCCTGGGAGCTATAAGACTTCACTTTGAGTAAGATGAGACAATTATTTAATCAATTAATTTCATTTCCTTATTTTTTTAAGTTCGCTCAAATAAGTTTTCCTTATCTATTTCTTTTATCTATTTTTGTAATACTTTTTGGAGTCTTGTGGGGAGTTTTCTTTTCGCCAGTGGATGCAACCCAAGGCGAGGTTTACAGAATAATATACCTTCATGTTCCTGCAGCTTCAGTAGCCCAGTCAATTTACTACACAATGGTTATTGCCTCAATCACATATCTTATATGGCGAATTAAGATGGCGAGTGTATTCATGATCTCTATGGCCCCTTTAGGTGCTATATTCACATTTTTAGCCCTATTTACCGGATCAGTTTGGGGTCAGCCCACTTGGGGAACTTGGTGGGTTTGGGATGCAAGATTAACCTCAACCCTAATTTTACTAATTTTATACCTAGCAATAATTAGTCTCTTTTCGAGTTTTGATAGAAGATCTTCAACTGATCAAGCAGTCTCAATTGTTGTTTTGATTGGAGGAATTAATCTTCCAATTATTAAGTTGTCAGTTGAATGGTGGAATACTCTCCATCAATCTGCCTCAATAACTTTGTCGGGCTCAAGCATTGATAATGAAATGTTGATCCCATTGTTGATTTCCATACTTGGTTTTTATTTGTACGTTACGGCAATTGGCATGCGCAGAATGCAAGTTGAAATTCTAAAAAGAGAGATTTCACATAGTTGGGTAAAAAAAATCTTTAAAGAAAGCAGATGATCTTAGAACTTCAAATAGTCCTGATTGTAAGTTTAATTATTTTTATAATTACTTCCTCAATCGCATTGTTTGGATTAAATAAATTTAAAGAAAAAAAATGAGAGCAAAACGAAGGAATAGAGTTATTTTCGTATCCTCTTTGATTGCTAGTTTGTCTATAGCCTTTATATTTATAGTTTTAGCAATGAATGAAAATATTGATTTCTATTACACTCCATCAGATTTAACTAGCTCAAAAATTATTGATAAAGATAGTCTAAGAATTGGAGGCCTTGTCCAAGAGGACTCAATTAAGATGAGTAAAGATAGCCTAAAGACGAATTTTCTTGTGACAGATTTAGAAAATTCTATAGAAGTCTATTATGAGGGCATTCTTCCTAATTTATTCAAAGAAAACTCTGGAGTAATTGCTAGAGGTTTCTATGATTATTCAAATGGAATCTTTTATGCCAAAGAAATATTGGCCAAACATGATGAAAATTACATTCCAAAAGAAGTAAAAAAGGCGCTTGTAAATGATTCCTGAGCTTGGAAATTTTCTTTTAATATTCTCTATGATTAATAGCCTTCTATTAATCAGTATCGCCTTTATCTATCCTCCAAAAAACAAAAGATTTTTTTTATCAGCAAGCTTGGTTACTTTTTTAGCTATCTTTTTGAGTTTCATAGCTCTTGAAATCTCTTTCTTGACCGATGATTTTAGTGTGCTTTATGTAGCCACTAACTCGAATCCCAATTTGCCAATTTATTACAAATTTGCTGCACTTTGGGGTGGGCATGAAGGATCATTATTATTATTTCTGCTTATTTTGGCTGGATGGATTCTAGTCTTTGTTTTTTTTCACAGAGATCATAAATATTCATCAGCTTTTATGAATATTGTTCTGTTCTCTCTACTTGCTTTTACGGTTTTTCTTTCCAATCCATTCGAAAGATTGCTGCCCATTTCTTCGATATCTGGTTCGGATCTCAATCCATTACTTCAAGATTTTGCATTTACTATACATCCTCCCATGCTCTACATGGGGTACGCTGGATTAGTTATTCCATTCGGCATAGCTATGAATTTTCTTTTAAATCAGGAAAAGGTTAAACAACTAGAGCCAATACGTTCTTGGTCTGTTGTTTCATGGTCTTTCCTTACGCTTGGAATTTCCTTAGGCAGTTGGTGGGCCTATTATGAACTTGGATGGGGAGGCTGGTGGTTCTGGGATCCGGTAGAAAACTCAGCACTAGTTCCTTGGTTGTTATGTACTGCTTTAATTCATTCATCAATAGCAACTAACACTAGACAAATTTTTATAAACTGGACTCTTGCACTCACAATCCTCTCGCTAGCAGGCAGTCTTTTGGGAATGTTCCTTGTTAGGTCAGGGATTATAACTTCTGTTCACTCATTTGCATTGGATCCCGATAGAGGTATTTTTTTGTTATTGATTTGTTTTGTGATAGTTATTCTAGGATTTTCCTTATTTTTTTTGAAAAGCTATAGCAGAGGTCTAAAAACTGATATGGGAATTTATTCCAAAGAGTTTATGTTCTTTATTAATAATTCTTTTTTAGTTACTTTATCGGTTATTGTTCTCCTTGGTACCATTTATCCAATTATCTACGAGATCTTTTCAGGTGGTGACCAAATTACTGTTGGAGCCCCATATTTCAATCTGGTTACCATTCCATTTGCTCTGATATTACTATTTTTTCAAGCAATTGGGCCTTTAACCAAATGGGGAGGAAATAAAATAGATAATTTAAATTCAATTGGAATGATCATACTATCAAGTATTATCTTGAGTTATTTAGTCTCAAATACATTCTTCTCATTTTCTTTTTATGAATTTGTTGGTAATGCAATCGTCTTGATATTAGTTCAATCGTTGGCTCTTTTAATCTTCAAGAGCTTTCACTCTAAGCGTAAAACTAATTTATCTATGATTGCAGGACATCTTGGATTAGCAATTCTAACTTTCGGCATTACCATTTCTTCTTTGAATTCAGTGGAAAAAGAATTTGTTATACAAAAAAATGAGTCGGTTTCAGTAGGTTCTACAACAATCACATTGGAAAATACCCAAAAAGTTCAAGAGGATAATTATTATGGTGATAGGGTGACATTCTCTTTTCAAGAGGAAGATAGAGTTCTGAAACTTTATCCGGAAAGAAGATTTTATCCGGCATCTAGAATGGAAACTACAGAAGCTGGAATCTATCCTTCTATTTATAAGGATGTGTATATTTCTTTGGGGCAGAAAATTGGTGAAAATGCCTGGGCTGCCAAGGTTCAAATTAAACCGCTGGTACGTTTTATCTGGCTTGGAGCGATAATAATGTTTCTAGCGTTATTCGTAAGAACTAACATCAAATTCAAATGAAAATTTATCCTCTTTTAACGTTCTTATTAGTAATATCAATTTTTGGGCTTTTATTTTCTCAATTATTTCTTAATTCTGGAATTGAAGAATTTAATCAAAAGAAGTTAGCACCTTTTGAATCAAATTTACTTAACGGAGAATCTTTTACCAGTGAAGAGCTTAAAAATAATTCTCTATCATTGCTAAATGTTTGGGCAACTTGGTGTGTAGGATGTAGATTAGAACACTCATACTTAATGGAGTTGGAAAAAAAAGGCATATCTATAATTGGAATCAATTATAAAGATGATAAGGAAAAAGCTTTTAAATGGCTTGATCAATTCGGAGATCCTTACAGTGAAAATATATTTGATGAACAAGGAAAAATAGGATTTTTGTTAGGTGTGTCAGGCGCCCCAGAAACTTTTTTAATAAAGAATGGTGACTCTATAGTGATGCATCATATGGGAGTTCTAGATGAACAAGTTTGGAATAATAAATTTGCCCCTTTGATTGACAAATGAAGTCATTTTTAATGATTCTGATCCTTTCCTCATTTCTACACGGTCAAGATGAATTGAAAATCTTTTCATTCATAAATGATTTGGACGAAAAAAGATTCTATTCCCTTCAAAAGGAAGTGAGTTGTCCGTTGTGTGAAGGATCGAGTATTGCTGGATCAAATGCTCCTATAGCGTTTGACATCAAAATTAAAATTTACGAGGAAATATTATTAGGAAAATCTGATGAGGAGATTTTAGCTAACTTAAGAAATATATTTGGCGAAGAAGTAACCTATAAGCCTTCTTTTGAAAATAATATTTTTCTATGGCTTCTTCCATTTATTTTCTTTTTATTAATTTTATTTGCTGCAAGAATCTTTCTCAAAAAAAATGATCAAAAAATATAAGATTTTTGGATTATCCTTAGCATTATCTGCTGTAACTTACTTCTTTCTTTTCGGCACAGAAAACTTTCAAAAATTAAACTTCCAAAAAGATTTGCAATCAAATTTTATTGAAAATGCCTCTTATGAAGAGAAAAGAACTAAAATTGATAGCATCATCAATCTCTCCAGCAGCAATCCCGCTCAAGTTTACTTCTTAGCAAACTTTTTATTTGATAAATCTGAGTATTCTTTAGCTTCCAGAACTCTTGAACATTTTATTCTTAATTTCCCTAATGAGATTGATGCTGAAGTGATAGCTTTAGCAGCAGAAACTAAATATTTATCCAACGACCAAATATTTAATGATGATATTGAGAGTTTAATTGAACAATCACTACTTAAAGATCCTGCAAATGTAAGAGCTTTGATCCTAAGAGGCCTAAAACAGACCTTAGATGAAAACTATGAGGATGCACTTAAATCTTGGTCTATCGCATT
This sequence comes from uncultured SAR86 cluster bacterium, assembly GCA_902526045.1. GTDB lineage: Bacteria > Pseudomonadota > Gammaproteobacteria > Magnimaribacterales > AG-339-G14 > CACNYO01. Next base: position 5,849 of record CABZJI010000002.1, read on the forward strand.
TGAGTACTCTGACGATGCTGATCAAAAAAGAATAATTATGGCGGGAATGAGCTCAGCCTTAAAACAATTGAAATCCCTTGAAGACTAAATAAAACATACAATTCAGACAATAAATTAGATAAAATATAGAAACTTTTCTTTAAATAGATGAGGCTTAAACACATTAGCCTTTCAGGCTTCAAGTCTTTCGTGGATCCCACGAGAATACCTTTCCCTTCAGATATGTCGGCAGTTGTTGGTCCAAATGGGTGCGGTAAATCAAATATTATCGATGCGATTAGATGGGTGCTAGGGGAAGGCTCTGCAAAAAATCTCAGAGGAGATAGCATGTCAGATGTTATTTTTAATGGGTCCGTTGCCAGGCCTGCATCCTCGAGAGCATCTGTTGAATTAGTCTTTGATAATTCTTCAGGAAGGCTTGGAGGAGAATATTCTAGCTATTCTGAAATTTCTGTGAAAAGACAGGTAGATCATGATGGTTTATCTTCTTATTACTTAAATGGCTCTTCTTGCAGAAGAAAAGATATCACCGATATTTTCTTAGGCACTGGGCTTGGCCCCAGAAGTTATGCGGTTATTGAGCAAGAAATGGCAACAAAACTGATTAGCTCAAAGCCAGAAGAATTACGCTCACACATTGAAGAAGTTGCTGGGATATCAGTCTATAAAGAAAGAAGAAAAGAAACTGAAAGCAGAATTAAAAAAACAAAAGAAAATTTAGATCGTATCAACGATTTAAAAAAAGAAATTGATAGAAATCTCTTAAAACTTAAACAACAAATTAAATCAGCAGAAAAGTATGATTTAGCCAAACAAAATTTGAAAAAATTTAGATCTCTAAGACTTGCATCAAATTGGCTTGCTTCCTCAGAAAAAGTAAAAGAAATGGAACTTAATCAGAAAAGACAAGAAATTGAGATACAAAAGAAGATCTCTGAAAAAGAAAAAATAAATACTCAAATAGAAGAAACTAGAAATAATCAATCTAACCTGCTTCTACAAATAGAAAAAATGCAAGAATCTTTTTACAGCAGTGGTGCTGAGATATCAAAATCTGAACAAGAGTTAATTTCTTTGGAAGAGAAAGTTGTTTTAACCAATAACGAAATAGAATCCATTGATAAAAAAATTATTGCTTTAAATTCTGATATTAATCTAGAAAAAAATGCAATTGATCAAATCAGTACCTCATTAGAAGAAGAAGCAAATAGTCTGGAAAAGGCTAAAAACGATTTTGAGAAACTCCAAATTTCAAGTTCACCTGAAGAATTTTTGGATAAATTATTAAACGACATCGGAAGCCTGATTGTAAAAATTAAAAATTTGTCATCTGAGGGCATAAATTTTGAAAACGAACTCAGAGCGGTCTTAAGTGATTCAATAAATATTCAAAGTGGTCTTTCAAGATACAAGGCTGAATTTAAAAATATTAGCGATGCTGAGAAAGGGGCATTAAATGAGAAGAGAGAGAAATATACAAGAGCTATTCAAGAAGTTTCTAATAAAAATCTAGAAATAAGTAAATTAGAAGGAGCTATTCAATCTAAACAAAAAGAGATAGAAACATTCCAAATTAAGATCAAAGAACTGTCTCAATCTAGAGAGTCACTTATGATTCCTATAAATGAAATAAAAGAAGAAATTAAACCTCTCTTAGACAAAAGATCTGGAAACCAAAACGAATTAACTGCCTTAAGAAACAACTTTGAAAGAACAAACGAAGAAATAAGATCTCTAGAAAAAAATCTAAATGTAGAGGAAATTAAGATTGAAGAACTAAAATCACTTTCAAATTCTTCTGTTGTTGAAAAACAAAAATTTATAACAGAAGCAGAAATATTACAAAAACAGATCCAATCTGAATATGGTGAACTTCAAACAGTTCTCGATAAGCTAGAACCTGAATTTGATATAGCTTTTATTGAAAATGAGATTGAAAAATTTAATAGGCAAATTGAATCAATTGGACCAATAAATCTAGCTGCGAAGGAAGAATTTAAGATCGAAGAAGAACGTAATCAAGAAATAGAGAGCCAACTAAATGAATTGAATAAAGCAATTGATACTCTTCAAAGCGCCATCAAAAAAATTGATCAAGAGTCTAGAACAAAATTCCATGATACTTTAGACAGCATAAATTCAGAGATTGCTAAATTATTTCCTAAACTCTTTGGTGGAGGGCATGCAAAACTGGAATTAACAGGAGAAGATGTCTTGGAGTCAGGAGTGGTTTTGAAAGCAATGCCTCCCGGTAAAAAAAATGTATCGGTTTCTCAGCTTTCTGGAGGAGAGAAAGCTATGAGTGCAATTGCTATGGTGTTTTCTTTCTTCTCCCTCAATCCCTCACCGTTTTGTATATTAGATGAAATTGATGCTCCACTTGATGACCTGAATACTTTCCGTTATATATCAATGGTTGAAGAAATGTCTAAAAAGATTCAATTTATCTACATTACCCATAACAAGATCTCAATGGAGAAAAGCAAACACCTTATGGGTATAACCATGGAAGAAGCGGGGGTCTCAAGACTTGTTTCTGTAGATGTAGAGGAAGCCTTAAGCCTAGCTGTCAACGAATGAACTTAAGAGAAATATTAGTCCTACTAATTTCTTTTTTTCTTGCTGTAACAATAATCTTAACTTTTAGAAAAATAATAAATTACAGAAAAAATCCAACCAGGAAGTCAAAACAGAGTTCTATTTCTAATGATGATGAAGTCAAAGTTGAACTCGAAAACTTTTCAGAGGAAGACTACATACACGATGACATTCCACCTGAACCTAAACCCTCGTCAGATGACTTAATATATTTGCATATAGAATCCGATCAAAGTAATTCTATTCAATATAAAGATCTTCTTAATTATTTTGATAGCAACGATATCAATCTTGCAGATGAAGGTGGCTGGCTTAAGATATATTTAGATAATTCAAATAATTTTTCATTGGTTAATGGATTGAAACCAGGAAAATTCCTTCTAGAGGAAGGAATAGATTCGACGTCGATTATTACTATGATCCTTATTGCAGATGAACAGAATAATTGTGTTGAGGCTTTTCAGAATATGGCCGAGATGTCCTACAAGTTAGCAGCCTACCTTTCTGCAAATGTGCTTGATTCAGATAGAAATAAGCTTACTAAGCAGATGTATGACCATTATATGCAACAGGCCGAGGAAACAGATTTAAAAAAAATTAAACTATCCTGATGGTTTCCAAAAAGGAAATTCAAAAAGAATATACAGATTTAAAAAATCGGATATTTGAACTTAACGAATCATATCATCGACATGACGTCTCGGAGGTTAGCGATGAAAGATACGATTCTTTATTTAAAGAATTAATAGACTTTGAAAATAATAATGATTTTCTGAATACGGAGAATTCACCTACCCAAAGAATTGGCTTTTCTCCTTTGGATGAATTCCAAAAATATTCTCACAGAAAGAAAATGCTATCTTTGGATAATGCTTTTTCAATTAATGATCTTACCGATTTCAATAAAAGAATAAATCCCAATGAAAAATTCAATTACATTAAATTTTCTTGTGAGCCAAAAATGGATGGCGTTGCCATTTCAATAAGATATAAGGATGGCCTTTTTCACTCAGCTGGGACCAGAGGAGACGGAAGCATTGGAGAAGACGTAACTCAAAACGTAAAAACTATCCAAGGAATTCCGCTGAAACTTGAAAGTTTTTCTACTAAAGATCCAAAAGACTTTGATGTTAGAGGAGAAATCTACATGGAACTCTCGTCTTTTAATGCGCTAAATAAACAACTGACAGAAAAAAAATTCGCAAATCCTAGAAACGCAGCAGCAGGGAGCTTAAGACAATTAGATTCAAAAATCGTTGCTAGAAGACCTTTAAAAATGATTGCTCATGGCATTGGTTTTGTATCAGATGAATCTTACTTTGAGTCTCATTCATCTATGATTCAACAGTTTAAAAAATGGGGCTTGCCTACTAATGATCTAGTTAAAGAATTTTATGCAATGAATGATTGCGAATCATATTTCAATGAAATTTCCTTGCTAAGAGATAGTTTGGATTATGAAATCGATGGCATGGTCATCAAAATTGATGACTTAAAAATTCAGGAAGAAGTAGGCCAAAATGCAAGGTCACCAAAATGGGCAATAGCAAGAAAGTTTAAAGCTTTAGAAGTAACTACCAAGGTCAAAAAAATAATTTTTAACATGGGAAGGACTGGAAAATTAACTCCTGTTGCTAAATTAGATCCAGTTCAAGTTGGAGGAGTAACAGTTTCGAATGCCACCTTGCATAATATTGACGAGATTGAGAGATTAGGGGTTCAGGAAGGGGATATAGTCAGTATAAAAAGGGCTGGAGACGTAATTCCTAAAATTACAAAAGTTATTGAAAAAAAATCAACAAATAAAGTAAAAGTATCAGCACCAGAATTTTGCCTTAGCTGCAAGCGAGAGGTGAGTTATTTCGAAGAAAAAATTATTTTCAGTATGGATGATGCAATTGATTTAAACTGTTTTTCCAGACATCAATTCCAAGAATCTATGGATCATTTTGTTTCTAAGGCTGCCTTTAATGTAGATGGTCTTGGAACAAAAAATATAGAGTTGTTCATTGAAAAAGGGCTTATAAAAGAAAATGAAGACATCTTCAGGCTTACAACAAATAATTTAGAGCCCTTGCCGGGCTTTGCTGAAAAATCTGCTAATAAATTAATTTCTTCAATAAAACGCAGTATGAATATCTCTTTGAGTAGATTCATTTATGCGCTTGGAATAAAAGAAGTAGGTGAGGTGACATCAAAAAACTTAGCTAAAGAATATAAATCAATTGAGAATCTTTTTTTTCCATCTCCTGAGAGACTCGTTGAGATAAATGATATTGGAGAGGTAGTTGCAAAAAATATCAGCATTTTTTTCTCTGATAAAAAAGTTATAAATAAAATTAAAACTATGCAAGATTTGGGAGTAAATATTTTTCATGAAGAGCAGATTTCATCCTCCAATGAATTTAAAGATATGAGTTTTGTAATTACCGGCAAATTTTCTAAATTTTCTCGAAATGAATTAAAAGGCATTATAGAGTCAAAGGGAGGTAAGGTATCGGGATCTATTTCATCTAAAACAAACTATTTGGTCCTAGGAGAAGATCCTGGAAGCAAATTAGAAAAGGCTCAAAAACTTAAAATAGATATTCTTACCGAAGATGATTTTTAAAAGATCAAGTTTATTGTCTGGTTTTATAATAATTCTTATTTTAAGTTCTTGTGCTGCATCTCCTCCAAAAAAACCTAACGATATATGTTCAATATTCCTAGAAAAACGCTCTTGGTATAAAGCTGCAATTAAATCTTCAAAGAGATGGAAAATCCCTTTAGAAGTTAATATGGCTTTTATTTTGCAAGAATCTTCATACATTCAGGGAGCAAAACCCGAAAGAACAAAATTATTGGGTTTCATTCCTTGGAAAAGAAAAAGTTCTGCCTATGGATATGCTCAGGCTCTTGATGGAACTTGGGAAAGATATAAAAAAGAAGCTAAAAGAACTTTTGCTTACAGAAGAAATTTTGATCATTCTATTGATTTCATAGCTTGGTACAACAATTTAAGCCACAAAAAAATTGGAATCCCAAGAGATAATGCAAGACTTCTATATCTTGCTTATCATGAGGGACAAGGGGGTTATAAAAAGGGCAGCTATCGAAATAAACCTTGGCTAACTGATGTTGCGACAACTGTCCAAAACAATGCTAACAGATATAAATCTCAATTTAAGAGCTGTAAGAATAAGTTAAGAAATCCTTTTTATTACTTATTTAAAAAAGCATGAAATAAGATAATATTCATAAATGATTTTTAAAAATGTATTATTGACTTTTGTAACTGTTGTTGTGACTCTTAGCTGCTCAATGACTGTTCCTGTATATTCAGATCAATTTGAGAGTTTTGATCCAAGCTCATATGGATCTTTTAAGTTTATCAAGCCCGAACCCTTTTCAGATACCTCGGACATTTCTGAGAATCCTGTAATACTTACTAGAATATCTAGGTCTATTCTTGGGTCGTTAGAAGACCTTTCTTTAGATCAAGATCAAGCAAATCCTGATCTTGAAATTTCTTTCGCCTATGGTTCAAAGGATGATTACAGATATCGACCTACATCTTTCGGTTTTCAGTACAGAAGACATCCTTTTTACAGTGATACTTTCTATAATATTGTTCCAACTAAAGAATTTAGGCTTGCCATCTATGTAAAGGAATCTATCTCTCAGGAAGTAGTTTGGTACGGCTCTACAAGATTACCAAAATCTTATTCATCTGATCAGATTTTGATTGATGAAGCTGTACAAAGAATATTCAGCTCTTATCCTAAGAGCTGAATACTTCGAATATTATCTAGTTTTTTGAACCAGATGGGATTTCGTTGAATGGTACAGTCTTATCGACTCTAACATCCTGAGGCATACCTAAAACTTGCTCAGCTATAATATTTCTCAGAATTTCATCGGTACCACCTGCGATTCTTATAAGCGGGGCTCCAAGGAGACTACCTTGAAATAAAGCTCTTATATCATCTTTATCATCTGATTTGATGATAGAAGCATTATCCATGAGATCCATTCCAAAATTAGCTATATCTTGAAGTTTATTCGCGCTTACAATTTTAGTTATAGAAGCATCTGGACCGGGAGTATCACCTCTTGATAGGGCAGAAATATTTCTCATTTTAGTGTATTTCAATCCAGCATACTCACAGTACCAATCTGCTAGTCTTTCTCGAACTCCACCATTGCTAATGGCATTCTCACCGTTGAAGTCACTTTCTTTTGTTAATTCAAAAATCTCCTGAAAATCAACACCTGAGGCATCACCCACAGCTAATCTTTCGTTCATAAGAGTAGTAAGAGCAACTTTCCATCCATCTCCAACTTCTCCCAATCTTTGTGAATCAGGAATTTTAACGTCAGTGAAATAAACTTCATTAAAATTCGCTCCACCGGTAATTTGTCTAATTGGTCTTACTTCTATTCCAGGGGATTTCATATCTAAGAAAAAGTAAGTCAATCCTTTATGTTTTGGAGCATTGAAGTCACTTCTAGTAACAAGAATTGCATAATCGCTGTAATGCGCACCCGATGTCCATACTTTTTGACCATTTATAGTCCAAGTATCGCCATCCAATTCAGCTTTTGTCTTTATTCCAGCAAGGTCAGAGCCTGCGCCTGGCTCACTGAAAAGTTGACACCATATTTCTTGACCTTTTGCCATCGGCGGTAGGTATTCTTTTTTTTGCTCCTCAGTTGCGTAGAGCATCATAGTTGGACCAGCCATCCCTTGGCCAATTTCATGAAAGCCTCCAGGGACTTTGTACTTACTCTCTTCTTGAGCCCAAATTACCCTTTCGATTGCAGTAGCATCTCTACCACCGTATTCTTTAGGCCAATGTAGACAAGCCCAGCCAGCTTCATATTTTTTTGTCATCCAATCTTTAGCATCTTGAAGGGCGCTAGACTCTCCACCTTCCCCAGTCAGTTCAGCGGGACGGTAGACATCACGGGAATGCTCTTTCTTTTCAGCATTTGCACTAAGCCAATCTGAGGCTTCTTTTCTAAATTTTGCTTCTTCAGCGGTATCATTAAAATCCATTTAGTACTCCTAAATTATTGAGGTAAATTACTTCTTTCAATTGATGAAACAAGTTTATCTTTCCATAGACTTTGTCCGCCTATATTAGCAGATAACAACCTTGCTCTTCTATAAAAGAGGTGACAATCAAATTCCCAAGTAGCACCCATACCACCATGAGTCTGGATGTTTTCTTTGGAACATTCATAAAAAGCTTTTGTAGCACTTACTCTTGCAGTGGCAGCAGCAACTGGAAGTTCTGGTGCATCGTTACCCAAAGCCCAAGCCCCAAAGTAACAGTTCGATCTAGCTAATGTAAGAGAGATATACATATCAGCTAGTTTGTGTTTGATTGCTTGGAAAGAACCTATCTGCCTACCAAAGGCGTATCTTCCCATAGCATATTCTTTTGCCATATTCATTGAAGCTTCGGCTCCTCCAACCTGTTCAAATGAAAATAGGACAGCTGCTTGATTTAAAAGCTTTTCTATTGCTTCAGAAGAAGAATCTTCTATAACTTTTGCATCTACATCTTTAAAACTTACATTCGCATAAGATCGTGAACCATCAAAACACTCGGCTTTTGAAACTTCTACACCTTCACTATCAGTATCAACTAAAAAAAGACCTACGTTATCTCCACACTTAGCTGAAACAATAAATATATTTGCGATATCTCCATCTGGGACCGCAATCTTTTCACCACTCAATTTTCCAGCTTGAAACGTTGTTTTAGCATTATCAGATGTTGGAGTTCCTAATTCTTCAGAGTGGGCAAATGTTCCTATCATTTCTCCAGCAGCAAGTTTAGGTAGATATTCTTTTTTAACATCTTCGTTAGACGAATTTATGATAGCAGTGGTGGCTAAATAAACGCTGGAAGAATATGGAATTGGAGCTATAGCTCTTCCCATTTCTTCAGCAACTACACATAGCTCGAGAAAACCCAAGCCGATCCCACCGTGCTCTTCGGGAATCGTTACTGCTGTCAAACCCATTTCGACAACTTTATTCCATAAATCTTTATCAAAATTTTCATCACCTTCTAATATATTTCTATTCCTTTTTACAGTATCTTCTTTTTCAAAAAGTTTTCTCACTTCTTCTTTCATAACCAATTGGTCATCAGAAAATTCAAAATTCATTTCTCCTCCATATTTTTCAAAAAAAACATTTCATTGTAACCATCTATCATTAGAATGTAATCCCATATAACTTAATATATGGAAAATAATTCTAAAAATATTAGACCTTATAAAGACCTGTCTTCAAGGAAGATTTCTGCTTCCTCCTCGATAAGCTTATCAAGCCTTTTAGTCCCTCTAATACTTATCGTTGTAGTAATTTTAAGTACAGTTTTCATCAGTTTGAATCAAAATAAACTCCAGAAAGAAATAGCTGACGTTAATTTAAGGCTTTCAACCATGGAGAAAAATCAGGCAGATCTCGGAGAAACTTCTCAGATTACTTTGGAATCTCTGGAGCAAAATTTAAAGGATGCAAATTTTGAAATTAGGAAACTTTGGGATTTAAGTAATAAAAGAAACCGAAGAAACATAGAAACTACTATGAAATCTTTAGAAACACTCCAAGAACAAGCAGATGACATAGTTAAAAAGTCACAGTTAAATGAAGAGTCTTTGAAAAGGCTTGCATTATCTTTAGATAAAACAAGGAAATTGGTGGCAAGAATATCAGGATCTGATAATTCCTTCGATCAACTCGAATCAAAAATAGTAGAAATTGAAGAAGCCAATGAATCAAATATGGCTTTCAGAGAACAGATAAGCGAAGCACTTATTAGAATTCAAGCAGACCTTAGCAGTTTAGAGATTGCTTTAGAGGATAAATAATTTATATTATCCAGCTACGCGGATATGGTGGAACTGGTAGACACGCTAGATTTAGGTTCTAGTGCCGAAAGGTGTGGGGGTTCGACTCCCTCTATCCGCACCAAGGTTAATTTACTTCAAATGCTCAATTAGAAGAGTAGGTATGTTGCAAGTATGAGATTTAATAGTCGCAACTAATGTGTTTGGCTTTCTGCCATTTTTTACATCTGAAATTTCCACTCCCTCCGATAACAATCTAGCATGCGTTTTTTTAATGTCTTTGGTTGTCCAAGCTAGACCCCAGGCTTTATCAATGGGTTCATCATCTTCATTTTTGATTCCAATGGCCTCAATCGTTGTTTGATTCGTTCTAAAAAACAACATTCTTCCTCCCCATTTTTCAACAAATTGATCTAATGCAAGTCTGATTCCGTAAGTATCCCTATAGAGCTCTATTAATCCATCTGGATCATTCGAGTTAATAACAATATGATCTAGACGTTCAATTTGATCGCTTCCAAACGATTCATATTTAGGAAGAATTCCTGAGGTATGCTCTATGAGGAGGGTAAAGACACCCCTAGTAGATTTTTCTGGCAGCATTATATTTTTCCATTTTCTCTTAGCGCCGGTATTAATATTAATTCCTTCTCCTTCAATCACCTTAATATCTTTAAAATTAGTAAAATTATCAGATTCCAGAACTTTCTCAATCTTTTCAACTTCCAATGCGATACCAAAGATAGATTCACCATTTTGCTCGATGTGATCATTAACTTTATCTGCTAAGAATCCCTCTGAAGTTCCTGCAATAAGTTCCAGATAGAGATTGTCTAAAGGAAAAAGGGCATTTTCTGTTCCAAGGTCTGGATGTTTTCCTCGCCATGTAGGTTTGATCCCTAAAATTTTTTCATAATGACCACATGATTCTTCAATACTTTTTACGGATATTAAAATGTGATCTATGGATTTAATCATTAATTATGAGCAGTAGTCAGATTTTCAATTTTCGTATACTCTAGCACTATTAAATTTTTTACGAGGAGAAAAAAATGAACTTTGAACATTCAGACAAAGTAAAAGACTTACTAGCTAGGGTATCTAAATTTATGGATGACAATATATATCCAGCAGAAGCAGTATATGCAGAACAAATGCAGTCCTTCAGAGACGAAGGAAATCCTTGGCAAGTTGTCCCAATAGTTGAAGAGCTTAAAAAGAAAGCTCGAGCTGAGGGTCTTTGGAACTTCTTTTTACCTGAAAGTTCCTACGGATTTGGTTTAACCAATCTTGAATATTCGCCTTTAGCTGAATTAATGGGAAGAAGCGGTATTGCTTCGGAGGTATTTAATTGTTCAGCACCTGACACAGGAAACATGGAAGTAATTGAAAGATATGGAAATGAAGAGCACAAAAAATTGTGGCTTGAGCCTTTGCTTAACGGTGAAATCAGATCAGCCTTTGCTATGACTGAACCAAATGTTGCGTCTTCAGATGCAACGAATATTTCTAGTTCAATTGTTGATGCTGGGGATCATTACGTTATTAATGGTGAAAAATGGTGGACTTCAGGTGCAGGGGATCCTCGTTGTAAGATTCTTGTCTTCATGGGTGTTACTAATCCGGATAATCCGAAACATCAGAGACAATCACAAATTCTTGTTCCTATGGATACTCCTGGGATCGAAATCTTAAGAATGATGAATGTCTTCGGCTCAGACGATGCCCCTCATGGCCATGGGCATTTAAGATTTACAGACGTAAAAGTCCCCAAAGAAAATTTACTTCTCGGTGAAGGCAGAGGTTTTGAGATTGCTCAAGGAAGGCTTGGTCCTGGAAGAATTCATCACTGTATGAGAACAATTGGTGTTGCCGAAAGAGCTCTGGATATTCTTTGTGAAAGAGCTACAAGTAGAGAAGCATTTGGTAAACCTCTTGCTGAGCTTGGTGGAAACTATGATGTAATTGCAGATTGTCGTATTGAGATAGACAGCTGCCGATTACTTACTCTTAATGCAGCTCATATGATGGATACTGTAGGTAATAAAATTGCTAAAAGTGAAATCGCTCAAATCAAAGTAGCTGTTCCGAATATGGCCTTGAGAGTTATTGACAAAGCAATCCAAATTCATGGTGGAGCCGGAGTTTCACAGGATACTCCTCTCGCTAGGATGTATGCGAGCATGAGGACCTTAAGACTTGCTGATGGTCCTGATGAAGTTCACAGAAGAACTGTCGCAAGATTAGAACTTGGCAAACATCAGGCTCAGGCAGCTAAAGATGGATCGCCAGACGTTTACGTTGGAAGGCCTAGTTAATCTTTTTTAGATCTTCTGCAGCGTTCGCTGCAGAAGACTACTTGATCCCAATCTCTTTCCCATTTTTTTCGCCATGAAAATGGTCTTTTGCATTTTCTACAAATTTTTTCTGGCAGGGGTTTTCTCATGTGCTAGATGTTTTATTAATAAAATTTTCCGCTAATTTAAAAATTCTTTCTTTTTTTGATGGATCCATTCTCTCTAAGGATCTTGTCATTAAAGATAGCCTAGGGTTAGATTTGAAAAAATCACTATTTTTTGAAATGAAACTCCAGTAAAGACCATCAACAATCTCGCACCAATCTCCTCTCTTAAAATTACTCATTTTTAGAAGATAATTAGAACCACAAATGTATGGTTTAGTAGACATCAAACCTCCGTCAGCATAAGTACTCATACCAAACACATTTGGGATCATCACCCAATCCGAAGAATCGATATACATTTCCATGAACCATCTATAAATTTCTTTAGGAGCAATACCTACTAAATTCATTATGTTTGATATAACCATCAATCTGTTTATATGATGAGTATAACCGTGCTCCCAAGACTCTTTGATTGCTTTATCTAGTGGTTCAATTCCAGTGGATCCTTCATACCAGCAATCTTTAAGTTTCCGTTTATTTTTGAAAAAATTAGAAGACATTTGCTCACTACCCTTTGAGTCATAGACACCTTTAATAAATTCTCTCCACCCTATTATTTGTCTAATAAAACCTTCGAGTGAATTAATAGGGATATTATTTTTTTTTGCATAATTAATAGATTTATTGATGACTTCTTCAGGAGTTAACAGCCCAATGTTTAAAAGTGGACTCAAAAGTGAGTGAAATAAAAATACTTCTTTATCATGTAATGCATCTTCATAATCACCAAATAAGTTAAATCTTTCTTTTAAGAAAACATCAAGCCACTTCAATGAATCTTTTCTGTTTGTTGGCGGTAAAAAACCATTTAAGCTTCCAGGATGATTAGAAAAGAGATGATTAACTAAATCCTCAAGTTCTTTTCTGTACTTTGATTCTTTAAAAATTGGAATAGTGGGTAAGGTAATTTCCTTCGGTAATTTCTTTCTATTCTCATCATCATAAGACCACTTTCCTCCTTCAGGTTTATCAAAATCCATCAAAATATTCATTCTACGTCTCATTTTTTTATAAAAGTCAGCCATAAACAGTCTTTTGCCTTTCATAAGTTCGTTGAATTCTCCTTCTTTTAACAAAAACATAGGATTTTCTAATTGAATGGAATTCTTTCCAGAGGAATTTATAAATTTTTTAAGTTTATCGCCAAAATCTTTATCTGCCGGATTAAAGTAAAGTAAATTATCAATTTTATTGTCATCTATGATCCTTGATAAATTCTCGAAGAAACCTTTATTTCTTTTTGACAATTCAAAATAATGGATTTTTGCTTCTAAGGAAGACAATGAATCTCGATATTCCCGCATAGATGTCAGGAATAAAAGGATTTTAGACTTATGATGTTTTTCATAAGTGCAAAGTTCATAATCCTCAATCATTAAAATATGGTTGAAGTTATACTTTTTTAATTCTTCTAAAGGAAATAATTGATTTCCTAGGACAATTAATAGATTATTTTCCACCAATAAATATTAACGATTCATTTTTAACTAACCAAATAATTTTATGAAAGATATATTTCCTACCGAAGGAGCGTCCGTAATCGTATCCGAAGATATGTGCGATATGAATGGCCATATGAATGTGAGGTACTATCAGACTATTCCAATGGATTATGATAGTAACTTCTACAACAGTCTTGGTTTTGGAGAGGACTACATCTCTAAGGGTTATTCATCCTTTACAGCAGAACAGAATATTAGATATCTTAAGGAATGTTTAAAGGGAGAAAAGCTTACACCAAGATTTAGAATGCTTAATGTAAATAAGAAGCTTTACCACTACGTATGTGCAATCTGTAAAGAATCAGATGAAGTTGCCGCCTTGGTTGAAACAGTTGAAATTCACATAGACATGACGATCAGAAAATCCTCTGAAATGTCAAATGAAATTTTTGAGACGATGCTGAGCATGCAGAAAGAGCACCAATCTTCAGGCGATTATCCTTTTGAAAAAAAGCTAAAAATTAAATAAATTATTTTGATTGAAAAATTGGATCTCTTCTATCCAAAGAAGCTTTAATTCCTTCTTTAAAGTCCTCTGTCTCTCTTAATCTATTCTGTTCCGACAATTCCCACTTGGTAATTTTTTCTATTTCATCTGCCAATCCTTCTCTAATGGTCTTTTTTATAGCCTGAACTCCTAAGGGGCCAGCAGAGTTTATTTCATCTGCAAGCTTTTCAGCAGCACTCATGAGGTTATCTTTTTCAACCAAGTAATCTGCTAATCCATATTCGTAAGCTTCCTCACCGGTTACTCTTCTGCCAGTCAATAGCATTAAAGAAGCTTTTTGATGCCCAATGACTCTTGGCAAGGTTATGGTTGTTCCAAAACCTTGATGAAAAGCTAGCCTCGCAAAATTTGCACTGAATCTTGATTCTGGGCAAGCAATTCTAAAATCGCATGATAAAGAAACACCCAAGCCTCCTCCAATTGCTGCACCTTGAATTACACCTATGATAGGTTTCTTAGTTCTATAAAGTCTTACAGCTTGTTGATATAATTGTTCATAGGGATCGGATTCTTCTTTCATGGATGATCTTGTGAAATCTGCACCTGCACAAAAATGTTTTCCCGCTGAAAAGAGAATCAAAGATCTGCATTGATCTGTCTCGTCCATTGTTTCGAGGACATCTGCAATTTCTCCTATTAAATCTGCATCAAAAAAGTTATTGGGTGGTCTGTTTATTTTGATATAACCAGTATGATTCTTGAGTTCAAACTCTAAATCTGTAAGCTTATCTAAGTTCATAATAATTTTTTTATTTTTTATTTTGATAATAACTTACAGGTAAAATAACTTACATGTCGAGTTTAATTAGGATTTTAAAGAAAATTGATTATCTTCTTTTCTTCATTTACGGAGTTATGGGATTTGGAAGCCTTTTCTTTATTCAATTTTTTAGAGAAATGATGAATCTAAATACCACACTAGAATTCATAATTTGTTTTCTGATTTTGTCGCCTATTTACTATTTAGTAAGAATCCTTAAAAAGAAAATATTTTAACGAATGATTAGATTAATTTTAGGAATAGGAATAATTTTGATTACATCTATGTTAGTGACTTACTTAACTAGAAAATTTGGAAGATCAATTGCAATTGCTCTATCTATTTCAATTGGCATAATAATTGGTGTGATAATTTATGCCCACGAGGATGGATGCGTTTTAGAGTCAAACGATCCAGCTGCAAAAATATGCTGGTTTAAATGAGTAAATCTTTTTTGGAGGTTGTTGAAGAAGCTTTAAAAAATGTTGATGAAGTAGATGTCTTTCAGCTAAAAAAATCTTTTGATGATAATGAAGATTTTTTATTAATAGATACCAGAGAAACAGAAGAATGGAATCTATCCAGAATTCCAAACGCAACTCATATCAGCAAAGGACTCATTGAAAAGGTACTAGACGTGTCCGTTCCTGATAGAAATAAAAAAATCGTCCTTTACTGTCAGTCAGGGTTTAGATCCGTATTAGCTTGCGAAAGCATAAAAAGGTTAGGATATAATGACGTTGCCTCTTTAAAGGGAGGAATCACAGAATGGCAAAATTCTGGTTTTGATCTGGAAAAATGATGAATGAAAGTATTTTAGACGTGGCAGTAATAGGAGCAGGAATTTCTGGGATAGGTGCTGGATCTTATCTCACTATGAAATGTCCAAAACATAATTTTAAAATTTTTGAATCTAGAGAGAATCTCGGAGGCACTTGGGATCTCTTTAAATATCCTGGCATTAGGTCTGATTCTGACATGTACACCATGGGTTTTTCATTCAAACCTTGGAAGGAGGATAAAACACTAGCGGATGGTTCCTCAATTTTGAGATATTTAAATGAAACTGTTGATGAATATAATTTAAGAGAGAAAATTGAATTTAAAACGAAACTTGTTTCTATCCATTGGAATTCAACCGAAGCACTTTGGTCTCTTGAATTATCAAACAATGGAGAAATAAAAACTCAAAAAGCTAAATTTATTTTTATGGGTACTGGTTATTACAATTACGATCAAGGCTACCTTCCAGAATTTAAAAATTTTGAGGACTTCAAAGGGCCAAAAATTCATCCGCAACAGTGGCCAAAAAATTTAGACTACACAGGAAAAAAAATAGCTGTGATAGGAAGCGGGGCTACTGCAGCAACGGTTGTTCCGGCAATGGCAAAAGATGCTGATCATGTGACAATGATTCAACGTTCTCCAACCTACTATTTTCCTGTTCCAGAGGTTAATGCTTTTGGTGCCTTCTTGAAAAAAATTCTCCCGAGCTCATGGGCTTACAGCATTGTTAGAACAAGAAATGTTTGGTTTCAGCAAGCTTTATTCAAAAGAGCACGCAAATATCCAGAAAGAACAAAAGAAATCATTTTGAATGTGGTTAAAGAGTATTTGCCTGAAGAATATGTTAAAAAACACTTTACTCCTACTTACAATCCTTGGGACGAGAGAATTTGTGCTCTTCCCAATGGAGATCTTTTCGAAGCCATAAAAGAAGGCAATGTATCTGTTGTAACAGGTCATATAAATACATTTTCAGAAAAGGGCATTAAAATGGAATCAGGTGAGGAAATAGAAGCTGATATTGTCATTACAGCAACCGGTCTTAAACTTCAACTACTTGGAGGCGCCTCAGTAAAAGTTGATGATAAAGAAATAGATCTATCTGAGACAATCTCATATAAAGGAATGATGTATTCAGGGATACCCAATCTCATAAACTCTTTTGGATATATCAATGCATCTTGGACCTTACGTTCAGATCTAACTTGTGAATTTATGTGTAAATTAATTAATTATATGCAAGATAAAAACATTTCTTATTCGATTCCTGATCCTGACATAAATCTGAGAACTGAGGATCCATTTGTGAATGGATTTACTTCAGGATATTTGATGAGATCAATGCATTTATTTCCAAAGCAAGGCGAAGAATCGCCATGGAGAAACAATCAGAAATATTTTGAAGATGTTTTTGATATAAGATTTAAGAGTATTGATGATGGATCACTTCTCCTGCGCAGCTAATGGAAGGCTTTTTTAAATTACTAGCAGAAGTTTGGGAAGAAGGCCTTCTAGGGATAGGTTTAACAGAAATACTCATCTCTATTTCTATAGTAGCTGTAGCTTTTATTTTAAGAGCTTTTGTAGTCAGCAGAGTTTTTCAATGGGTTGAAAGCTTGGCCGATAAAACAGAAACCGAAGTAGACGATGTAGTTTTTGAGTCATTGAGGAAGCCAGTTGGCTTTATCCCTATCACGCTAGCGTTGTATTTGGTCAGTATTTATCTGCCTTTGGCAGGATCTTTGGGAACATTCATAGAAAATTTAGTCAAAGCCTCATTAGCTTTTACAATTTTTAGTGTTTTTTCAAACGCAGTTTCACCTTTATTCTCAATTTTGTCTAAAAGCACCATCCTAACTGCAGCAATGACTATGTGGTTAGAAAGGGCAATCAGAGTATTAGTTTGGGTTATAGGATTTGCGATTATCTTGGACATATTTGGTATACAAATAGGTCCAATAGTCGCTGGCCTGGGATTATTTTCTGTTGCTGTTGCGCTCGGAGCACAAGACCTATTTAAAAATTTAATTTCTGGAATCTTGATAATTGCTGAGAATAGGTTTCAGCCTGGGGATAGAATCGAAGTAGAAGGACATCTTCATGGGATGGTAGATAAGATTGGTTTCAGATCGACTGTTATCAGGTTATTTAATACTTCTCCAATGATTATTCCAAACAAAGATTTATCAGATGTAAAAGTCATAAATCATGGAGAAATGTATCATCGTAGAATTGATTGGAAAATTAACCTTGTATACTCTACCACTTTGGATCAACTTAAAGAGATTTGCACAAAGATTGAAACTTTCTTGAGTGACTACAAAGATTTAGTTGTTAATGAAAAACAGGAATCTTTTGCAAAAACAGTTGCTTTCAATTCGAGTTCTATAGATGTTCAAATTCTATGTTTTACTAATCCTTGTAACTTTACTGAATTTTCTACCATCAAAGAGGATTTAGTATACGAGATAATGAATATAGTCAGGTCAAGCGGAAGTGAATTTGCTTTTCCATCAAGATCAATTTATGTTGAATCTGGTGGTTCTGATGGGATTATGGATGAGAATGATCTCCCCGCTACAGCTATCATTAAGGAAGAGTCTAAAGAAAAATAAGAATCCTACTACTCAAGATTATTAATCTCATGTCTAAAAAATTCTTTACCAACAATATATTTTTAGCTTTTACCGCACTTATTCTTTTTACCAATGCTTTAGCATCAGAGAGAGTAACTTTTCATGAAAATAAAATAGTTTTTGGCGCCGGATGTTTTTGGAGCATTGAAAAAAAATTTGAAGAATTACCCGGCGTTATTAACGTCGATGCGGGTTATGCAGACGGAAGAGGACTTCAACCCAAGTATACCGAGATAACTAAATTTAAAAATAAATTTAACCCTGATAACTTCGCAGAAGTTGTGGAGGTGTCCTTTGATAAAAATTCTATCAGTTACTCTGAACTTGTTAGATTCTTTTTTGAACTTCATGATCCAACGCAACTAAATAGACAGGGAAATGATATAGGAACCCAATATAGATCCCTCATACTAGTAAATAACCAAGAAGAAAAAGAAATTGCTGAGAATATAAAGAGGCGTTTTCAAGTACTTTTAAGCGAAGAAGGTTTTGGAAATATTGTTACTGATATTAAATTTTTAGAAAAATTTTACGCAGCTGAGGAATACCATCAAGATTACCTCTTAAAAAATCCTAATGGATATTGTCCGGATCATTCTACTGGAGTAGTTTTTGAAAGTAATCAAAGGTCTAAACTAGATAATAGTGCTCTTCTAGTAGATAAACAGATACTAGTGCTTGACTCAGAATTCTGTCCATACTGTCAGAAACTTAAAGAAGAAGTTCTTAATGATTATGATGGATCTATACCTCTTCATTTTAGGTATTCTTCTGACCTTCATAATCTTGACCTGGTTTCACCTACATGGGCAACGCCAACAATTTTTTTCTTAGATGATGGTGTTG
Organism: uncultured SAR86 cluster bacterium; assembly: GCA_902526045.1. Taxonomy (GTDB): domain Bacteria; phylum Pseudomonadota; class Gammaproteobacteria; order Magnimaribacterales; family AG-339-G14; genus CACNYO01. The sequence continues at coordinate 24,804 of CABZJI010000002.1, forward strand.
AAAAATTTTCATTACAAGGCTTTGTTCAAAAAAAGGATTTTTATAAAGCATTGGGTGTTTTTAAGCTTGGAGATACGGAAGCTTTTAGAGTAGCTTTTAATCAGGGAACCGACCCAGTTTTTTGTAAAGAATATCAGTTATTCAAAAATACCCCTGAAGGTGTTTTTGTAGATAAATTAAGCGGCGTACCTCTTTTTGACACCAAAGATAGATTTAACTCTAAAACTGGTTGGCTTTCTTTTACTCGAGCTTTAGAAGATTCAGTTACTGAGCATATGGATTACAGCTACGGCATGACTAGAGTAGAGATAAAATCAAAGTCCTCAGGAATTCATTTAGGTCATGTTTTTCAGGATGGGCCTAATGGACTTCCTAGATATTGCATTAATGCAACTGTGTTAGAATTCGTTCCCAGAAATATTTAGACACGTAGCTCAGTTGGTTAGAGTACTACCTTGACATGGTAGGGGTCCCCGGTTCGAGTCCGGGCGTGTCTACCATTTTAGAATTATCTTATAAGACAAATTACAGATATTATTCTCGTATGAATAAATTGCTCGAATCCTTTCTTCGTTCTGATCATGCTGGTGAAGTGGGCGCTGTTTACATTTATAAAGGAATTCTTTCGGTCGCCAAAGATCCAGCTTTGGTTGAGTTTTCAAATAGACATCTAGAGACAGAAAAAGAGCACTTACGAAAGATTGAGCAGATCCTCCCGCCAAGCAAAAGAAGCAAGTTGGTGGGTATTTGGAAAATTGCTGGCTATCTCCTAGGTTTTCTTCCTTCTTTCTTTGGACCCAGAATAGTTTTTGCAACCATTGAAGCGGTTGAGTCTTTTGTAGAAGATCATTACGAAGAACAACTCAAATACTTAAGGGCACAGGATGATCCCGATCAAGCTCTTATAAATCTTCTTCAATCCTGCCAAGATGATGAGATTGAACATAAAAATGAATCTGCAATTAAAAAAAAGTCTACTCCTGGGTTCCTTCTAAATTTCTGGATGAAAATTGTAGGGTGGGGATCTTCATCGGCAGTTAAAGTAGCAAAAATAATCTAGATAAGCCCACTTTTACTATTAAGTAATATACTGTATATTTATACAGTATTTAATTTATTTTTTTATTTTTGCGAATGATATCTGAAGATCAAAAGCGTAGGGTAAATCTGCCTCTTTTTAACGACAAAATTGCTGTTGGCTGGCCTAGTCCTGCAGACGACTACGTAGAAAGATCAATAGATTTAAATGAGCATTTGGTAAAGAATTCAGCAGCAACTTATTTTTTAAGAGCTGCTGGCGATTCTATGATTAATGTGGGTATACATAACGATGCAATCTTAATAGTCGACCGAAGTATCGAGCCAACTGACGGCAAGATAGTCATCGCTTCGGTCGACGGATCTTATACTTGTAAGCGATTACAACTGTATCCTGAGCCTAGATTGATCGCAGAAAACATTAAATATCCACCCATTAAAATAGATAAAAAGGAAGGCTTTGAAATAATTGGCGTTGTGTTAGCTGCCATTAATCAATTCTAATCAGGAGATGTTTGCCTTAGTAGATTGCAACAGCTTTTATGCTTCTTGCGAGAGGGTTTTTAGACCAGATCTAAAAGATAAACCAGTAGTTGTTCTATCAAATAATGATGGTTGTGTAGTTGCTCTCTCAAAAGAGGCTAAAAAGCTTGGTATTAAGATGTGTGATCCTTGGTATCAAATTGAGTCTTCTTATACTAAAAAAGGAGGTTATGCCTTTTCTTCTAATTATGAACTTTATGCTGATATATCGGCACGCATAATGACAACACTGGAACGACTATCTCCTAATATAGAAATCTATAGTATTGATGAAGCTTTTTTAGACTTAACCGGAGTTAATAATTGTCAAAATTTGCAGGATTTTGGAATGCAATGCAAAGAAACAATTAAACAATGGACGGGAATGCCGGTAAGAGTAGGTATCGCTCCAACCAAAACTTTATCCAAAATAGCGAGTTATGGAGCTAAGTATTATCCAGCTACACAGGAAGTAGTAGATTTATCTAAGCCAGAAAGACAGAAAAAACTATTAAATTTGGTGCCTGTTCAAGAAGTATGGGGAGTAGGCAGAAAGATTCACAAAAGATTAAACCAAATTGGCATCAGGACTGCCCTAGATCTTGCAATGATAGATACAAAATACGTAAGAAATAACTTCAACATAGTTCTTGCAAAAACGGTCAGAGAGCTTAGAGGAGAACCTTGCATTGGCCTGGAAGACCAACCATCTGCTAAAAAACAAATTGTAGTTAGTCGAACCTTTAGTAAAAAAGTAGATGATTTGAGTACATTAGAGGAGGCAGTAAGCGACTATGCGGCACGAGCAGCAGCTAAGCTTAGAAGGGAAAATAGAAGGTGCCTCTATGTTTCTGTTTTTATCAGAACGAATCCTTTCAGGACGCAAGATAGGCAATATAGAAATTCAGGAACAACTAGGTTGATTGCTCCAACTAGCGACACTAGAGATATTATTCAAAATGCAAAAAAGAGTCTCAGAGCGATATATAGATCGGGTTTTAATTATATAAAGGCAGGAATATTACTTTCAGATTTTTACGACGATCAAATTCAGCAGTATGATTTTTTTTATCCCAAAGAAAGAATCTTGCATAGCGATAAACTCATGAACACCATAGATAAAATAAATAAGAAGGGATTGCCGCCTGTTTATTTTTTAGCTCAGGGGATTAAAAGAAAATGGTCAATGAAGAGAGAGATTCAATCACCCAGATATACCACTTCCTGGAACGATCTACCAAAAGTCAGTTAGATTTTTTGCTAGATACCCATGAAATATCTTCGTCATAATCGGATAGAGTTTGATCAACTCCGAGTATAAGAGAGATTAAAGCCATACGAACAAGAAGACCATTATCTGTTTGCCGGTAGATAGCTAAGTTAGGATTTTCATTCATATCAATATCAAGTTCATTAGCATCAGGACGAGAGTCTCTTGGAAGCGGGTGCATGATAACGGTATTTGGTTCACAATTTTCAGTATAGATATTTTGATTCAATTTAAGAAGGCCTTTGTATTTACTGGCTTCTGCAGGGGAGTCAAATCTTTCTTCTTGCAATCTAGTGACATAAATAATATCCACATCGCCAATACCGGACTCTATTGAGTTGAACTCATTTATCCTCATTCCCCTATAAACAAGGTCTTGTCTAATTTCAGGAGGAAGTTTTAATTGCTCAGGAGATATTAAATTGAAAGATATGTTTTCAAATAAATTCAATGCCTTGCAGAGAGAATGAACAGCTCTTCCAAATTTTAAATCTCCAACAAGAGCAATATTGCTTCCATCTATGGACTTACCTTTAGATTCTAGCTCAAGCTTGATTGTGAATAGGTCTAATAGAGCTTGACTAGGATGTTCATTTTCCCCATCTCCTGCATTGATTACAGGAACTCTCGAGGCTTCGGAAAATTCTTGAACAGAATTTTTTTCTGGATGTCTCATGACAATTAAATCGCTATAACCGCTCAAAACCCTGGCTGTATCATATAAAGATTCACCTTTTGCAAGAGAGGATGCTTCTATGCCAGTAGTTTCTCTAACTTCTCCACCTAAAAGATTAAATGCGCTTCCAAAACTAATTCTTGTTCTCGTGCTGGCCTCAAAGAACATATTGCTAAGAATAGCTCCTTGAAGGACCCTGGTCTTTTTCTCCCGGTTTGCGTAAGGAATCATTTTTTCAGCGATTGAAAAAACTTTTACTATATCGTCTTTATCAAGCTGATCTATGGAGAGGATATGATTGCCAAGAAACTCCATAAAGCATTCTAACATTTAAAGAATTTAAATTCTTTGAATATTACATGTTGAGACTATTGCAAATTTTTTTGACTATGAGATATTAAAACAATGTCACAGGATTGCTTGCTACTCAATGGAAATGGAAAGCCTATAAGCTACTTTCCTTTATCCGTTGTTGATTGGAAAACTGCAATCAAATTAGTGGTTACCAGAAATGTGATCATCGTTAAAGAGCATCCTGACTGGTTTGTTCACTCACCCAGCATGAAACTCAAAGTTCCAAGCATTATTATGTTAAGGAAATATTACAAGTATACAAATCACGTAAAATTTTCAAGATCAAACGTCTTTCTTAGAGATATGTTCACATGCCAATATTGCAATGAAGTTTTTCAAAGAAAGGAATTAACCATAGATCACATAATTCCAAAGTCAAAAGGAGGAGGATCGACATGGGAGAATGTAGTTACATCATGCAAAGAATGTAATATTGCTAAAGCTGATAAATCTTTAGATCCTTCACCGGTGGCGATAAAACCAAGCTATAAAGCTTTGTTAAAAGGCCAGAACACTCAAATCGAATATAAAGACGATATGTGGAGAGAGTATATAGTTGCCTAAATTATCCGTATTTAACTGAACAACCGTAAGGCCTTGTTTTAGAAACAGATACTGGTTTTTTTGACTTAATATCACTTATAACTGTTTTTACAAAATTAGTAGATTCTTTTAAATCTGTAGTCCAGAACTGTGAACCTCCAGCATCATCGATAGCGCCTTGATAGATAATATTTTTATTTTTATCAGCAATAAAAATATGCGGTGTAGTTTTTGCATTGAATTGTTTACCTAAGTCGCCATTCTCATCAATCATTACATGATCAGGAAAACTTCCAAACGAAGCAAAAGTATTCATAGCTTCCTTTGGTGGGATATATCCTTGTTTACCATTAGCAGATGAAATCACAGTAATCCACATAATATTTTTACTTTTGGCAAACTCTTGAGTAGCTTGCATATTATTTGAACCGTAATGTCTTTTGACGTATGGACATTCTAGATTTGCCCATTCAAAAATTATTTCAGATTCTATTTGAGAAAGTTCAACCTTTTCTCCCTCTGAATTTATAAATTTTATATCCTTAATATTTAAAGCTGTAGCATTAAAAGATAATAGCAAGCATAGAATTAGTAGTTTTTTCATAAGTTCCTCAAAGCATTTAAAACCATAGTTTCAGTAAGAATTTCTGGAAGAATTATGGCATCAGTTCCGTTACCTTTAAATAATAAATATAAAGGAACTCCACTTCTACCATAACTTTCGAGAACAGCCGAAATATTTTCATTTCTTTCTGTCCAATCGTAAATAATATAATCAATTTCATTTGAATCCAAGTATTCTAAAACCTTAGAAGATTTGAGCACTCTGGCTTCATTCACCTTACAAGTAATACACCAGTCAGCTGTGAAATTTACAAAAGTAGGGTTCTGAAATTCAAAATCATTTGTATCATTTATTACTACAACTTTTGAGCTTTCTTCAGAACTTGTGCTTAAGGGAACAAAAAAGGCTAATGAAATGACCGATATAATAACTAGTAAAGTTTTTACTTTATTTAGAACCCGAAGCTCTGATTTTTTTAAATTGGATAGCCAGACTATGAAAATTGTGACTAAGGATCCTACTAAAACTAGAGATAGATCAAACCTGTTCAGCTGAGCTGACAAGATCCAAAACAACCATATTGCCGTCAACCCCATTGGAAAAGCCATGAATTGTTTCAGATTTTCCATCCAAGGACCTGGCTTTGGTAAAAAAGAAATTAATCTAGGATTGAAGCTCAGAACTAGATAAGGAAAACAAAAACCCAGAGCTAATGATAAAAAAATTGGATAAGTTTGATAACTAGGTTGAAGCAGAGCTAAACCAAGTGCCGAACCCATAAAGGGAGCAGTACAAGGAGTTGCCACTATTACTGCCAAGAAACCTGTAAAAAAACTACTTGAGTATCCAGAAGAGCTTGAGACAGCATTTCCAGTAAAAGCAACGTTAAGATTCAAAGACGAAATGAAAAAACCAGATAAAAAAATAAATAAGAAAATCAACAAGGAGAGAAAAATGGGAGATTGAAGTTGAAATCCCCAACCAACTTGGATTCCAAAATATTTAAATAAAAGAATTACGCTACAGATTAATAAAAATGTGAGTATAGCTCCAGAAGCAAAGATTAATCCATGAGCCTTAACTTCTTTCGGGGAATCAGATTTTTCAATAAAGTTAAATATTTTTAAAGATAAAACAGGGAAGACACACGGCATCAAATTCAAAATAAGCCCTCCAATCAATGCAAACAATAGAGCTGTAAAAAAAGATATTTCATTAATATTACTTTCTTGAACAAGAGCTTTGCTATCACTTTTTATTTCATAACTAAAGGCACCATCTTGAGTCTTGATACTTAAAACGCCAGATAACAAATTAAGATCATTACCATCAGCAGGTTTTGTTATTTCTAAATTATAAGAACCATTAATCTTTGACAGATTTTGCAATTCAGCATAATTTATGAATCCATACTCATAAGGAAAAAAATAAGACTCATAGACATTTGCTGGAAAATCAAAAGATAAAGTGAATGTCTGAAGGTTTTTATTAGATATTACTTTAAAGTTTTTAAGATCTATCTTTTGTACGGTACGTGTTTTTATTTCTTTTAATTGATCGTTGCTCAGAGAGCTTACATTCTGATAAGGGAACTTAATTTTCCCTGATCCAGATTGTGGTATGCATATCTCTTTGCAAACTAGCCAATTTGCTTTTAAACCTATCTCGAATTTTTTGGGAATGATTTTTGGAGCTTCAAGAATAAAAGGTAATATCACTCGATCATCAAAGCCATAAGTCATTAATGGCGGGAAGGGAATTTTGTCTGGACTTGGCCAAATGGGTCCCGTTATTTGAAATCCTTCTGGAAGTTCCCACTCAAACGTAGCAGGATCGCCTGAGTCTCCTGGATTGATCCAATAGGTATGCCAACCTTTATCCATGATAACTTCTATAGTTAATATGTTTTCTGAATTAGCATTTATTTCATTACTCTCAGGATAGAAGTTTAGTTTTGAGTGACTGTCATTAATGGATACTGTTGCCTGAGTAAGCAAACTGAAAAAAAGAGAAATTAAAATGAAAAATTTAAACTTCACGAACTACCTTGAGTTTGGTTAATTATTCTAGGATCAAAACCACTAACTTCAGATAATTTATTAATTTTTAAATTATTTGGTGTATCAAAAAGAATTTCATCATTTGCATTAGTTATTTCCCATGAATTATGTGCTATTTCATTTTCCAATTGATTAGGACCCCATCCGGTATATCCAAATGAGAAAATAAATTTATCTGGAGACTTACCTTTGAGGATATTTTCTATTACCTGTTTATTTGATGAAAAACCTATCTCATTAGTAACCCAAACATCAGGTTCATTAACTTTATCTATTGTGTGAAGAACAAAAATAGAAGTAGACTCTACTGGTCCTCCTAAAGCTATTTTTTGATTAAGATGTTTTTGTTCTTTGACGTCAATAAAATTATCAACCATTTGAACATCTATTGACCTATTAACGATTAGACCAATGGATCCTTCCTTATTATTTTCACATACATATATCAATGAATCGGCAAAATAGTCTTTTTCTTCATATTCCGAGGGAGAATAATAAAGGAATTTATTTCTCAAAGAATCAGTCATTTATTTAGAATTATATTATTTATTTATAATGGGGGCTGGATTGTTAAAAACAATTAATTACATGGATAGTTATAATTTTATTTCTAAGTCTCTTAGGCAAGAGCACCACAAAAAAATATCTGGATTAAGATATGAAGACGATGAAAAGTTTGAGTTGCAGTCAGATATTAGAAATCTCTTAAAAAAGAATGATGCCTCATTAATAGCTCATTATTACACAGATCCAGCCATACAAGATTTAGCTTTAGATACCGATGGATGCGTTGCCGATTCTTTAGATATGGCTAAGTTTGGTGCCAAAATAGAATCAAATACATTAGTAGTTTGTGGAGTAAAATTTATGGGAGAGACAGCGAAAATTTTATCGCCAAATAAAACTGTTCTAATGCCTACTCTAAAAGCAACTTGCTCACTTGATCTAGGCTGTAAAGCAGAGGATTTGCAACTACTTAAGCACCACCATCCGGATAGAGAATTAATTGTTTATGCCAATACTTCTGCGGAAGTTAAATCTATAGCGGATTGGGTTGTTACTTCAAGCATAGCTTTGGATGTTGTTGATAGGCTAATGTCGGAGGGTAAAAAATTTATATGGGCTCCGGATAAGCATTTAGGAAATTATATACAAAAAGAAACCGGTGCAGACATGATCATGTGGGATGGTTCATGTGTCGTTCATGAGGAATTTAAACTTGAGGGCATTATGAACCTTAAGTATTTACACTCTGATGCGTTGATTCTGGCCCATCCTGAGTGTCCAGATAAAGTTTTGAATATTTCAGATTTTGTAGGATCTACTTCAGGAATTTTAAATTATGCAAAAAACTCAAAGAACCGAAAATTTATTGTTGCAACTGATGCAGGGATTTTTCATCAATTAACATTACAAAATCCAAACAAAGAATTTTTTCAAGCTCCTTCATCTGGGAAAGGAGCTACTTGTATTTCATGTGCATATTGTCCTTGGATGGGCATGAATGATTTGCTTAAGTTAAAAGATGTCTTGGTTAATAAAAATAACGAAATATCAGTAGAGAAAAATATTTTAAATAAAGCTCAAAAATCAGTTAAAAGGATGATTGACTTTGTTTGATCACATACAGATTTATCAAAGCGATGTCCAACTTGCTCTTTCAGAAGATTTAGGAGATAAGGATCTTTCTGATGGAATTATTAAAGATCAAACAGTGACAGCTTTCTTGAAAGCAAAAGATGATGGTCTTTTTTGTGGCCAAGACTGGTTTGAAGAATCCTTCAAGCAAATAGATAAAAATATAGAAATTAACTGGAAATTCAAAGATGGTGATTTTTTTAAGAATGAAGACGAAATTGTTGAAATTAAAGGTAATGTAAATTCTATTCTTAAATCAGAAAGAACTGCAATCAATTTTGTTCAATTTTTATCTGGAATTTCTACCAACACTCAAAAGAAAGTTAGTCTTTTACAAAATAAAAAAATTGAATTATTGGATACAAGAAAAACAATACCCGGTCTTCGATATGCTCAAAAATATGCAACAAAAATAGGAGGAGCTCGCAATCACAGATTTGGTTTATATGATGCAGTAATGATCAAAGAAAATCACATTTCCATGTTTGATAGCCTGGATGAATTAGCATTGGATGACATTGATAGAGGCAAATTTTTGGAAATCGAGGTTGATTCTCTGAATAAGATCGAGCTTGCTTTAAATCATTCTCCAGATGTTATTATGTTTGATAACTTTTCGATTGATGACATAAAAAAGGGTATAGATATAGTTGGGAATAAATCAAAGATAGAGGTATCAGGTATTTTGAATATGCAACAGTTCAAAGAGGTTTCTAAATTAAACATTCACTATATTTCTCTTGGAGAACTTACTAAAAATATCAAATCAATTGACTTTTCTTTGCTGCTTAAATACCTATGAGAAAGTATGTAATTATCTTCTTTTTTATTTTTGGTCATTCCTGTTCATACAAAAGTAATCCAGATATTGATGCCACTCATTACAAATACTCATGGTGTAATTTAAATGAAGAAATGGATACTTTGGATTTATTTAGATTTATAAAAGATTTTGAATTAATCTTCGAGCAAAGAAAAAATGAGCAAAAAATTACCATAAATTATCTTAAGCCAGAATTTGATGTCGTAAGCTACGATTTTTTAATTGAATCAACTATTGAGGTTAGCAACATACTTGAAATTGATTTCAATTTACATGACCTTTTTATTTTTGAAGGATCCAACACCTTCGATTGTTTTGATTATCTTGAATACGGTTCTGAGAAAAAAAGGGATTTCATCAATCTAGATAATCCCTTCTTTACATATTTTATTTTCTGTAAAAATCCTACAATACCTTCAATTAGAAATGATATAAGTTTACTTAAACCTAAAATTGTCTCTGAAGAATACGACTTTTTGGTTAAAACAGAATTAAAAGATAGTCATTCTTATGAATCCATCGATGCAAAATTTGAACTAAATTCAACCTGTAATTTATTTGAACTGGATAATTTTAAAGAATACTATTCATATGAAACATTTAATCTTTTTAATAATTGGTAACCACATGAAATTTCACCGCATAAACTTTTTACTTTTGCTCTTCCTATCTATTAATTTTTTATCTGCCTCTAGTTTTAGCGATGAAAGATTACAAAGGATTACGACCATGTTGGATGATCTTGTGGAGGATAAACAATATCCAGGCTTTGTGACTATCATTACCAAAGATGGTAAACCAATTTTAAAAGTCGTTAATGGATATAAAGACATCGATAATAATATTCCTATGACCGAGGATGCATTATTTAGAATTTATTCGATGTCTAAGCCAATCACAGGAGTAGCTTTAATGATTCTCGTCGATAGGGGCCTAATTGAATTAAGCGATCCTATTTCTAAGTTCATTCCTGAATTCAAAAATACAAAGGTTGTTAATGAGGCTGGCGATTTCTTTGATCTTGATAGATCAGTCACAGTCTTAGATGCAGCAACACATACCTCCGGGCTTATTTATGCATGGCTTCCTACTGAAACTATAGCTAATGATATTTATGAAGAAAAAAATTTGCATCCATATTATTATCTAGATCTCGAAGTAACTGCCGATCAAACAGATTTTTCAATTCCTGCAGAAAAACCATTTTCAAATATTTGTGAATTTTCTCAAGAGCTAGCTTCTGCTCCATTAGTCCACCAACCTGGTGAAAAATGGACCTATGGTGTTGGTATGGATTTATTAGGGTGCATTATAGAAAAAGTATCGGGCATGACCTTTGGAAACTTTATGAAAGAGAACATATTTGAGCCTTTAGATATGAAAGATACTGCTTTTGCTGTGCCTGAATCAGAAATAAATAGGTTTACTAGTATGTACACTCACAAGGGAGCTAGCGTTGGTGATATTCAAAGAGAATTTAATGATGAAATTTTTCCTAACGACTTGATTCTCATGGATTCTTACGAAGATAGTCCTTATTTGAAAATGAATAAAGTTGAAGATGGAGGCTCAGGTCTGATTTCAACTGCTGAAGATTATTTAAAATTTGGTCAAATGTTAAATGATAGGGGAACTTATGAAGGAAAGACCATTCTAAGTGAAAATGCTTTCGCAATGTTGTCTGGTAGTTATATGGAAGATTTCGGTTTGTTAGGTATTGTTAGTCTTGGAGTCGGACAAGCCATCTGTATGGCAAAGATAACTAATCCTGCGTTTAGTCAATATTATCAATCAGAGGGGAGTTTATTTTGGGGAGGAGCTGCATCTACAATTTTTTGGGCTGACCCTGTTGATGATCTAGTTTTAGTTCACATGACGCAAGTTCTTGGACATCCTGTCGATCTAAGAGCAGAGCTTGACAGACTTACATACTCTTCTAGAAATTGAGTAATATTGAAGACAGCTTAATTAGAAAAAAATTAATGGATTTTTTGTCTCGAAGAGAGCATTCAAAAAAAGAACTTTTTAATAAGCTCTTTAAAAGAGTTGATAATTTGGAACTACTAAATCAAGAAATTAATAAATTAGCTAACGAAGGACTTCAGTCAGATGAAAGATTCTCAGAAGCATATATAAGAAGTAAAACACAGGCGGGTTATGGGCCCGTTAAAATTAAAATGGAGCTTGCTCAGAAAGGAATTTCAAATAATTTTTTAGAAAAAAAATTTGCAGAGTTAAAAATAAACTGGGAAGAGGAAATAAACGAATTGCTGCAAAGAAAATTTCCTAAAACAAAATATAATTTTGAAGAGGAAACAATAAAAGCAAAGGCTATAAATTTTTTACAAAGAAGAGGCTATGATTTTGATCTTTGTTATAAACAAGTGAAAAGTTATTCATGACCTATCAAGTTCTTGCTAGGAAATGGCGTCCAAATACTTTTGACGAAGTAGTAGGCCAAGATTACGTAGTGAAGGCCTTGAAAGGAGCATTGGATTTAGAAAAACTTCCTCATGCTTTTATATTTTCAGGGACAAGAGGGACTGGTAAAACAACTCTTGCCAGAATTTTGGCTAAAGCTATAAACTGTACCAGCTCAAAAAAGAATTCCGAACCTTGTGGAAAATGTGATTCATGTTTATCCATCAAAAATGGTAGTACGATAGATTTTCAAGAGGTTGATGCCGCTTCTCGAAGAGGGGTAGAAGAAACCAAGGAACTGCTGGATTCTGTTCCATATTTACCAACATCCTCTCAATATAAAATTTATTTGCTTGATGAAGTACATATGCTATCAAAAGAAAGCTTTAATTCACTTTTAAAAACATTGGAGGAGCCCCCAGAACATGTAATTTTTTTATTCGCTACTACAGAAATAGATAAAGTTCCACCCACGGTCCTTTCAAGATGCGTTCAATTTAATCTTTCTGCCATGAAAGCAGAAATCATAAGTGATCAACTGAAATTAATATTTGATAATGAGAAAATAAAATATGACGAAGGTTCACTTACAAAACTTTCTAATCTTGCTAGAGGCAGCATGAGAGATGCCTTAACCCTTTCTGAGAAAGTCATTTCATTTTCAGAGGGAAAAATTACAGAAAAAAAAGTTGAAGAATTAATGGGACTTCCTTCAACTGAGCTTATTCAATCTCTACTAAAATCAGTAATAGAAAGAGATTCAAATATGCTTGTACAAAATATTCAGGAGGTAAAATCAAATTTTTATGATCCTGAACAGATATTGATTGATCTTTTATCTCTTATGCAAGAAATTGCTTTATCTCAATTTAACGACAAAATCGATCAATCTGATTTTTTTATTCAACCCCAACACCTGCAACTGATTTACGATCTAGGAATCTCAAATTTAGAATATTTTAAATTATCACCTAAACCAGAAAGTTTACTCACGATGACTATGCTGAAAATGATTGCTTTCCTTCCAGAAAGTTCAAAAAAAAAACCTTTAAATTCTAACAAAAATAAGATTGATTTTAATTGGCCTGAAGATTTTTCAAACCTTGATTTGACAAAATTAACTGCTCAACTATTGTCACATGCATCAATGATTGAGCTTCAAGATTCAGAAATACACTTTGGCATCAATCAAGAAAGGTTGAATGTAATTACAGAAAGTCAGACTAATGAAGTCGAGGAAGCTTTATCTGCTTTGCTAAAAAGAAAAATGAAAGTAACTTTCAAAATCTCTGATTTAACAGATAATCCATTTGAATTTGAAAGAATTAAGTCACAACAGGAATCAAAGCAAGCAGAAGATGATCTTAAAGAAGACTCTTCATTGAGTGAAATGCTTGAAAAGTTTGATGGCAAAATTAAAAAAGTTTCAAAAATTTAGATGAATTTTAGTCCATTACTTTCTGACTTAATTAAATCTTTGCAAGTTCTCCCAGGAGTTGGGCCAAAAACTGCTAAACGAATGGCAATGAGTTTATTGGCTGGTGATCATGTTGAGGCCAAAAATCTTGCTAATAATCTTTCCAAAGCAATAGATTTAATTGGTGTATGCAATAACTGTAGGGTTTTATCGGAGGATGAGATTTGTTCCATTTGCAAAGATTCTAATAGAGATAGGACACAAGTTTGTGTAGTAGAAAATACATCCCAAGTTGTACAAATTGAGGAACTAGGAGGATTTAAGGGAATATATTTTGTTTTAGGCGGATATCTATCTCCAATTGACGGCAGGGGTCCAAATGAAATAGGTTTATCAGAACTCTACTCAAAGGCACTGAGTGGGGAAACAAAAGAACTTATCTTGGCCTTTAATTCTTCTCTTGAAGGAGAGGCAACTGCTCAATGTATACTTGAGAAATGTTCATCAAATTCTTTGAATATTACTAAACTTGCTCAAGGTGTTCCTCTAGGAGGAGATCTGAACTATGTTGATTCGAATACTTTAAGACACGCGTTTGATAGCAGACAAAAGCTAATTTAGATGAGCTTTAATCAAGGCAATTGAACTTAAGATACCAGTATCAATTGTTTTCTTATAGTCAGGTAAAAACTTACTAGAATGAAGAGAAGGTAATTTCTTTGAATTATCTATAAATTCCTTGTAGTCCTTTTGTGATACAGCGCCAATCCAAAACAGAAGTGAAGGTATTTTTGGTTCAACTCTTCCAAATTGGCCGAAGTCTTCTCCACCCATAACCTGAGGCCCATCAAAAACTTTATCATTACCTAACTCCTTTGAGAGAATTGCTTTAGCGCGAATTGCTAAATCTGGATTATTAAAGACAGCAGGAGTGTATTCATCCCTCAGTTCAACAACAGGATAAAGATTTTTTGGTAAATCATTTTGAATCGCTATGGATTCTGCAATTTTTTTTATTCTTGAAATGATAAGTTCTCTATCTTCATCACTATAAGATCGAACTGTAATCTGAAGATCGACGTGATTTGGGATTATGTTGTGTTTTGTTCCTCCGTGAATGGAACCTACAGTTACAACTCCTGCATTTATTGGGCTTAAATTTCTACTTATAATTGTTTGAACAGTCGTAATAAACTGAGAGCTCATTACGATAGGATCCTTAGTTAGATGAGGATAAGCTCCATGACCTCCTTCTCCATAAAAAGTAACATCCACAGAATCAACGTTTGCCATCGCAAAACCAGGAGTAATATGAACTGTTCCTGATTGAGTTTGAGCTGAAACGTGAAGAGCTAAATTTATATCTGGGTAAGGTATTTTTTCAAACAATCCTGCACTTATCATTTGTCTAGCACCAAAGCCAATTTCTTCAGCAGGCTGGAGAATAAATACTACAGTTCCTTTCCAAGAATCTTTATTTTTTGAAAAGTGCTCAGCCGTTCCAATTAAGGATGTCATATGAATATCGTGACCACAAGCGTGCATGACCGGCACATCAATTCCATTTTGTTTAGTTGTTTTTTTACTCTTAAAAGTAATATCAGTATCTTCTTTTACTGGAAGAGCGTCCATATCAGCTCGAAATAAGACTGTTTTACTTCCTCCATTTTTTAGGATGGCTGCAAAACCATTGCCCCCAATATTGCTGACGATCTCGTATCCATACTCTGTTAATAATTCTTCTAAGAATTTAGTGGTCTCAAATTCTTGTAGTGATAACTCAGGGTTCTGATGTAGATATTTATAAATTTCATAAAAATTTTGATTTGATTTTAAAGGATGCGAAACAAGGAAAATTATTAAAAATAGATAATATATGTTTCGATTTAAATATCTTTTGAAAGAAATCATTAATATATAATAACAGCTTATTTTCTATGACTATAAAATCAGATAAATGGATAAAAAAAATGGCTCAAGAGAGTCGTCTTATAGACCCTTTTATAGATAAACAAGTTAAACATACCGAAGAAGCAGGAAGTACTATTTCTTATGGTCTTTCAAGTTATGGTTACGATGTTAGGTGTGCAGATGAATTTAAGATTTTTACAAATATCAATTCTGCCATAGTGGATCCAAAAAATTTTGATGAAGGTAGCTTCATTGATCTTAAATCTGAAGTATGTGTAATTCCTCCCAATTCGTTTGCCTTAGCCAGAACAGTAGAATATTTCAAAATTCCAAGAAATGTTCTAACTATTTGCTTAGGAAAATCAACTTATGCTAGGTGCGGGATTATTGTTAATGTAACTCCTCTGGAACCAGAGTGGGAAGGACATGTGACGCTCGAATTTTCAAATACAACAAGCTTGCCGGCAAAGATCTATGCCAACGAAGGAGTAGCGCAAATGTTATTTTTTGAATCAGATGAATTATGTGAAACAAGTTATGCAGATCGAAAGGGTAAATATCAGGGACAATTGGGTGTCACTCCTCCAAAAGTTTAAAGATCTTCCCAAATAAAGTCTCTTCCATTCACATTTTGAATTACTTTAAATATTTTTTTTGACTTATCTTTAAAAAATAGTTCGAATTTATCTTTTTCTTTATTTTCCTTAATTTTAATTGTGTCAGGACCATAAGGTATCTTGAGGTATTTTTTTTGCCTTATTTTTCCTCTCTCCAATACTTCCAGGAGAATTTCTTGGTCGGTTTGAGAGTTTAATAGTCTCAGGTAAAGATGAGCAGTTAAATCATCGTAAATAACATCATCAAACTTAAGGGTTTCGATAAATTGTCCTTTCTTGTATTTAACTTCCTTTATTGCGTGATCTATTTCATAACTTTCTTCTATCTTTCTTAATCCACCCAAGACTATTAATTTTCTTTTAATTTCAGACAGCCTAATAGAATTGGTGTAACTGAATTTAGTTGCTTGACTTAACTTAAAGTAAGGATGAGTTATTTCATATTTTATGTTCCACTCATTATTCAGATTTATAAGATTCACTTTAAACTCTGACTCTCTATATTTAAATGTATAGCTTTCTTCATTGAGTGGAAAAAGGTTGCTAGCCATTATAAAAAGGAAAGTTATGTAGATCCTAAAAATCAAATCCATCCTCATAACAATTAAAATTTTTTCCGTTAAGCTTAAGAAGATCAATTTCCCTGTCGACTATTTTTTTTAGTATTAGTGGATATAGTTTGTGTTCTACCGAGTGAATTTTGATAATCAAACTATCAATATCTTTATATTTAGATGTTTTAAATTTAGCTTGTGCAATTATTGGACCGCTGTCTAAACCTTCATCTACCAGATGAATTGTAACTCCATGATACTTATCTTTATTCCTCATTACCTTCTCATGCGTCTTGAGGCCAGGATATTTAGGCAGAAGTGAAGGATGGATGTTGATAATTTTTTTATTAAACTTTTTTATGAAACTTTTAGATAAAATTCTCATGAAGCCTGCTAAAACAATTAAGTCCACCTCATGCTTAATCAATAGTTCACCTATTTCGTGATCAAAACTCTCTCTTGAAAAAAATTTTTTATGGTCCAAAAAAGCATGGTTCAGATTTTCTTTTTTAGCTCTTGTTAAAGCGTATGCACTTTCTACGTTTGATATTACGAGAGAAATTTTTGCACTAATCTCACCAAGATTTATTGAATCAATAATGGACTGTAGATTACTTCCGTTTCCCGATACTAAAACAGCCAGTTTATTAATATCACTCAAATTTCATCTCTAATTTCTTTGATTTTTTGGTTGTAATTTTTCCCAACCTAACAAAAGGCTGTCTAATTTTTTTTAGCTTTAATTCTAATATATCTTTATCAGTAGGATGAATTATTAGTATTAGCCCAACTCCACAATTAAACACTTCAGTCATTTCCTTTATTGTCAGATTAGCTTTTGATGAAATAAGATCGAAAAGATCTCCATGAAATGGATATCCATTGGAAAAATCTATACTGGCACATTTTCCATTTGGAATTACTCTAGGTAAATTTTCTACAATGCCACCTCCCGTTACATGACAAATTTGTTTAAGAGAAATGGATTTAAATAACTCCTGAACAACTTTCACATAAATTTTAGTGGGTTTAAGGAGCGCCTTTCCCAAAGTTGTTTTCCCTATTTTGCTTCTCAAATTGATCTTTTTAGATTTCATAAGCTTTCTTATCAATGAATATCCGTTTGAATGTAATCCAGTCGATGAAAGCCCATAAATAAGATCTTTATTTTTTACATTATCAATTTTTAGTATTTTATTTTTCTCTGCTACCCCCACTGAGAACCCTGCCAAATCATATTTTCCTTTTGGAAAATCATCTGGATGTTCTGCAGTTTCGCCGCCAATAAGTGAACATCCAGCTGCCAAACAACCATTTGATATTCCTTTAAAAATTTGTTTCTTTTTTCTTAAGTTAATTTTATCTGTTACCAGATAATCTAAAAAGAAAAGAGGCTCGGCACCCAAAGTTATAAGATCATTTACACACATAGCAACAAGGTCTTCACCAATAGTGCTATGATCATTTAGTTTTTCTGCTATTGAAATTTTTGTTCCTACACCATCTGTGCAAGCAACAAGTTTAGGGTTTTTATAGTTCTTTGGGATAGATGCGAGAGCAGCAAACGAACCAATATTAGAATCTATTTCTTTTCTGAGCGTTTTTTTTGCAAAGGGTTTGATTATATTGACAAGCTTGTAACCTAAGTTTACGTCTACGCCAGACGATTTATAAGTTACCTTCTTTTGTTTGCTCAATTTTTCAGTGAATTTTTTTTTGGAATATTCATTATAATGATTAAGCAATGAGGAAGGTATTTTTAATTTTTCTTTTTTTCCAAGCTATTCTTTTAGCTAGTCAATCAGATCTTCCTGAGGTCTATACAGTAAAAATTGAAGATACAGGAAATAATGTCTCCTTTTATCTAGATCAGGCAGTTTTAGAGGCAATAGTTAGAGCAACCGGAAGTTTTAAAGAGATAAAAGACTCAAAAAAAATTATAGATCTTGATTTGAACTCTTTTGTTAGAGAATACAAGTTTCTACGAGAGCTAAATAGAAATTTTATTGAAATTAAAATTGATGCTGTAGAGCTAAGATCAAAATTATTTGAGTTAAATTTTCCTTTATTTACAGAAAAAAAATTAAGAGCTATTGTTTGGATAAATTGCAATCTATCAAAAGAATTAAAATCCAAAACTTATCAGATTGCTCAAGATGAATGTAACAAACTAAAAAAAAATATTTCCTCCGAAGCAAAAAAAAGGGGAGGGAGGGTCATATTCCCAATTCTTGACCCAACAGAAATGACTTTTAATGATGATAGAAATATCGAAAGCTTTAAAAACATTTATTTTAATAATGAAAAATATTCTCCGGATGGTTGGATGTATTGTAATAGAGGAGAGGAATTTCTTTGTTACCTGCCACAAGAACCAAAAAATATTTTTTCTAATTTAAATCCATACAATAGTTATCTTCCTTTTGATGCTATTCAAGGTCTTTTAGATAAGATTTCAGAGCCCTATAGAGTTAAATCTGGATCAAAAAACAAAAAGATTCTCATTACTGTTGAGGGAAATACATCTTTTGAGACCTTACAGATATTCAAGGAACTACTCGGCCAAAACTTTTTGGTTAAAAATTCTTTTCTTCATAGACTAGAGGATAAAATGTTTAGTTTCATCGTTATGACTGATTCTGGTACCGATGACCTCATTGAAGTAATGCTAACTGACAACTTATTAACATTGAGAAGCAAATCATTAGATGAAATAATTTTTCAGAGTATCGATTAAATGTTTTCAAACATTCCAAATATCCTCACGGTATTGAGACTTTTTTCTGTATACCCACTCGTAATTTTCATATTAGAAGAGCAATTTTTTTTGGCTTTAGGGATATTTTTTTTAGCAGGAATATCAGATTTTTTAGATGGCTTTTTAGCTAGGAAATTTTCATGGCAGTCAAGATTTGGACAAATAGCTGATCCGGTTGCAGACAAAACATTAGTCGTGGCAACAATAATTTCTCTAGGTTCAATAGATCTCATTGAAAACTGGTTTATGTTTATGGTTCTGGGAAGGGACTTATTAATTATTGTGGGAGTAGTGTTGGCAAATTACTTAATATCTGATTATCAAGTTGCTCCAAATTATCTTGGAAAATTGAATACAACAATTTTACTTTTGTTGGTTGGTATTATTTTGATTGATGCTGTAGGTTTCTTAGTTGCTGATCTAGTCATTTATTGGACATCAATCATTTTCATATTTACGAATATCATAAGCTTAATTGTCTATTTCATTAATCCGGGTATAAAAATTCTTCGCAATATTAAGTGATGGATCAAAAAACTTTTAAATTCAATTCAGAAATTTATTTATCAGAAGAAAATCTTCAATCTATTGAAGCATTTAAGATAAATTTTAAGTTACTTGAGAATTTTTTTTCTGAAATAAATAAATTCATGTTGCTTTACGGAGATGAAAAGTCTGGGAAGAAGTACATTTTGAACTCTTTTATTAATTGCTTTCATCCTGATAAAAAGATTTTTTATGCCTCATTAGAAGACGATCATTTTTCTGAAAAAATCTTAGAAGGTATATCTTATTTTGAGTTAATAGTACTTGATAGGTTAGATCTTGCTCCAACTAACCCTCATTGGGAGATGGGAATTTTTAACCTCTATAACGATTTAAACCAAGAGGGTAAAAATCAAATTATTTTTTTATCAGACAAATCTTTAAACTCAATTGATTTTAACTTGAAAGATCTTCAATCAAGAATTTCATCTATTTCTGCTATAAGTTTTGTAGATTTAAACGATGAAGAGAAAAGAATATTGATGGAATCAATTTTTAGAAAGCGAGGAATATCTATTGATAACTCTGTATTATCGTATGCATTAGAAAGAAGCTCTAGAAAACTTGATAATATCATCAATTTAGTTCAGAGAATTGACGAATACTCTCTTTCTAAAAAAAGAAATATCACAGTGCCTTTACTTAAAGAAATCTTAGAGTCGTGAGAATTTTTAATTTATTCTTATTTTTATTCATCTTTACTGCATGTTCTGAGTCAGATCTGATGATTCATAATCAAAATGGTTTAATGCTGAACGATTTAAAAGAAAGGAACACGGTGATAAATTTTTGGGCTGATTGGTGTCCACCATGTATTAAAGAAATACCCGAATTGAATTCTTTATATGAAGAAAATAAAGATGAACTTAACGTTTACTTATTTCACTTCGATGAACTTGTCGGAGATGAACTTGATGAACAATTAGCAAGGTTTAATGCAAAAATTCCTTCTTTGTTAACAAGCCCTTATAAAATTTTTGGAATTGATGTTCCAGAAACTCTTCCCGTAACCGTAATCATTGATAGAGATTTAAACGTCAAAGAAGTTATGAGAGGTCCGCAAACAAAAGAATCAATAATCCAAAGATTGGAGCTCGTTAATTAAACCCTCGGGATCAATTCTCTTTCCCCCAATGAAAATTTCAAAATGTAAATGAGGACCAGTAACCCTTCCTGAAGAGCCAACAGTTCCCATTAATTGTCCTTTTTCGAGGTACTCTTTCTCCTCAACAAATATTTCATTCAAGTGAGAATATGAAGAAAGAAAACCATTTCCATGATCAAGAATTATATTGTTCCCTTTATAAAAAAGATTGCCTTTAAAGATGACTCTCCCATTTAAAGGAGCGATTATTTTTGTACCTTCATTATTTGCAATATCAAGTCCCAGATGGCGGTTCCTAGGAGAACCATTTATAAATCTGCGTAATCCAAATCTACTCGTAATATATCCAGAAACTGGCTGTATCATAGGCCAATTTAAATTCATTTGATCAGAGTCAACAGCATATAGGGCATTTAATCTAACTTGTTCTTCTCTAATTCTATTCCTTGATTTAGGAGATAGTTTTATAAAATTTTGATCTTCTATAACGATTCTTGATTCTCTAAATTTTTTTTCTTGAATAATAAAAACATCATCAGAAATAGAAATTCTTTGATCTTCGAGCTCCAATGGAATTGGGTAAATCAAAGTAACGGTTTTATCTTTGTTTAAACATTGAATACCTTGAAAACTTTCTTGATAATCATTTGAAATAAATTTTATATGCCCGCCTGGTACAAGATTAGATTCAGGAAAGTCACAGCCATTTTCTAGGCTTATTATTTTATTAGTGCAGGAGATAATAATTAAAAATATTATTGGAAATATTTTTCTAATCATCTTTAATATTTGATATATCTGCTTCATAGGATACTTTTGCAGATGTGATAGATATCTTATCTTTCAACGAGATATCATCTTTTGATTTCACTACAACTCCTTTATTATTTCTGACAATTGAATAGCCTCTTTCTAGAACGTTGAAAGGACTGAGCTGCTCAATTTGAGAACTATAAGATGTGATGAGATTTTGTTTCTCCCTAAGATTCTTTGAATAAAGAGTCTCAATTGTTGAGAGATTATCTTCTATATTCTCTCTAAATCGATCTAGTTTTGATTTTGGATTCAATAAATCTATAGATCTCTTTGAGAAATTTATTATCTCTTTTATTTTACTGAAACCATTTAAAAATGAATTATGTAATCTAAGGATGCTCTCATCTAGTTTAAGAATATTTTCATTTATCCTATTCATTGGATTTGTAATTCTTTGATTAAGGTTTTTAATTTCCTGATTAAGAAGATTAAGATTATTTAAAAAAATCTTACTTAGAAATTTTTCAAAACTTTCTAAAGAGCTTGAAATTTGAAATATCTCAGAAGAAATAATCTCTGCGGCACCTGAAGGGGTGGGCGCTCTCAAGTCACAGACAAAATCACATATTGTGAAATCTGTTTCATGTCCAATAGCGCTGATAGTTGGAATATTTAGTTTAGATATTGCTAAAGCAATTTTTTCTGAGTTAAAAACCCATAGGTCTTCTATCGATCCTCCGCCCCTAGCAAGAATAAGTAAATCATATTTATATTTTGATTGTATTTGATTTATTAGTTTTATATTTTTAAGAATACTTTGTTCAGCTTCTTTTCCTTGAACAAAAGATGGGAATAAATTGACTTCAATATTCGGAGCTCTTCTATTTAAGACATTTTTAATATCTTGAAGAACAGCTCCTTTTTCAGAGGTAATCAATGCAATTTTTTGTGGATAGTGAGGTATTTCAGATTTGACGCTTTCATCAAACAATCCTTCATTGCTGAGTCTAGTTTTTAGTTTTTCATATTCTTCATAAAGTTTTCCTATTCCATCTTTTTCCAATGATTCAACTTGAAATTGATAGTTTCCCCTTGCTAAATACATTGAGGCACTGCCTAGAGCAATGAATTCTTCTCCTTCCTTTGGAATAAAGTTTAATAAAGAATTTTTGAACTTAAACATGACACATTGAATTTGAGATTCTTCATCTTTGAGAGTGAAATACCAATGTCCTGATGGATAAGATTTAAAATTTGAAATCTCCCCTTTTATCCATATGTCTGAAAATGAACTCTCCAAGGATTTTTTTGCTGAATTATTTAATTCGCTAACTGTGAAGACGTATCTATTGTCTTTTTGATCATTCCAGTCCATTAGTGCAGTATAGCTAATCTTGAATAAATGCCTAAAGATGAGTACTCACAATAAATATCCTTTTTACCTTTTCACTGTAATCGGAGCGATATTAATTGGGTTGGCACCAATACTCATGCGATACAGTGAAGTTTCTCCCTCGATGACAGGATTTTATCGTTTCTTTTTTGCTTTCTTAATTTTAATGATTTACGGAGTTATTAAAGAGAAGAAATTTTTTGTAAATACAAATTTACTTATTCTTACATTGCCTGGAATATTTTTTGGAGCAGACATTGCACTGTGGCATACGGCAATCATGATCACTCCTGTAACCAATGCAGCTTTGTTAGTTAACACTGCGCCAATCTATGTGGGAATCATTTCCTTTTTAATATTTAAGGAAAAAATAAGCAAACTTTTTCTTGTCTCCTTAATTCTTTCATTTATAGGCGTTGGCTTAATTATTCTCAACCTTAAAAATTTTGATGTTTTTTTAGGCGAGAATCTCAAAGGTGATTTGCTTTCTTTGCTAGCAGCAATTTTTTACGCAGGATATCTGGTATCTGTGAGGAGACTATCTAGCAATTTAGATACATTTCAAATCATGCTTTACTCGGCTTTATTCGGATGCATTCCTCTTTTAGCTTTTGGCTTTTTTGAGACCGGTTTAAAGTTCCCAAACACTCTTGAGGGGGCAGGGAATCTTTTATTACAGTCCACTTTGGTTCAAATCATTGGACAAGGATTAGTCATTTATGGCTTATCTCAGATAAGCGCGCAATTCACCTCTCTTATTTTGCTTCTACAGGTTTTCACGGCAGCAATATTGAGTCTGTTTCTCTTTAATGAACTACTCTTATTTCAACAGATCTTAGGTGGTATTATTTTGATTATAGGAATTTATATTGCGGGATTAAACGAGAGAAAGAATAACAATGACAAAAAATGAAGTAATAAAAATTGCAAATTGTAGCGGCTTCTATGGAGATAAACTCTCTGCTGCCAAAGATATGGTTGATGGAGGTCCAATAGATGTTCTGACTGGGGACTACTTAGCTGAATTAACTATGACAATACTTTATAACCAAAAGCTCAAGAGGGGCGAAGACCATGGTTATGTTGGAACCTTTTTAAAACAATTTAGGGATGTTGCTGAAAAATGTCAGCAAGAAGGAATTAAAATTGTTACCAATGCAGGGGGATTAAATCCAAAAGGCATGGCTTCAATGATTGAAGACATCGTTTCAGAACTCAACTTAAAGTTAAAAGTAGCTTATATCGATGGAGATGACCTTATGCCTGAATTATCAAAGTTAAATGAATCAGGTGAGGAAATAAAAAATATTGATACGAATGTATCTCTTTTTGATTATGATAAAAAAGCTGTAACTGCAAATGCTTACTTTGGTGCCTGGGGTATTAAAGAAGCGCTAGACTCAGGTGCAGATATAGTTATTTGTCCAAGAGTCACGGATGCTGCAGTAGTAATTGGTCCTGCTGCATGGAAGTTCAATTGGCAAAGAAATGACTACGATAAATTAGCTGGCGCTCTTGCAGCTGGCCACCTTATTGAATGTGGGGCTCAAGTTACTGGAGGTAATTATTCATTCTTTAGAGAAGTTCCTTCATTCAGTAACGTTGGTTATCCTATTGCAGAAATAGAAGAAGATGGAAATTTTACAATTACTAAACATCCTAATACCGGCGGATTGGTTTCTGTTGGTACTGTTACGGCCCAACTGCTATATGAAATAAGCAGTCCCGCTTATGTTAATCCTGATGTGATTGCTAATTTTGATACTCTAAAAATCGAACAAGAATCCAACGATAGAGTTTACGTAAGTGGTTGCAAAGGAAGTAGCCCTCCAAAGAAACATAAGGTTTGCATTAATTTAGCCGGAGGTTTCAGAAATGGAATAGAACTTCTATTAACAGGTTTAGATATAAAAGATAAAGCAGATTTAATTACTGATTCAATTTTTGAAAACGTAGGCGGAAGAGAACAATATGATAAGGTGGATGTTCAACTCCACAGAACCGATAAAATTAACCCTAACAGTAATGAGGAGGCTCAAGCATTCTTGAGAATTGATGTTATGTCTAAGGATGCTGATAAAGTTGGCAGACTATTTAATGCAAAAATTGTAGAGCTAGCTTTAGCTAATTTTCCTGGTTGGACAGGAAGAAGCGGGGTAGTACCTAGCGGACCTTTCATAGAATACTGGCCAGCCTTAGTCGATAGTAAATTTATTAAAGAACAAGTTCATTTTCGAGGAGAGACGAAAGAAGTGGTTCCAACCAGCCAGCTTGATTACGAAGAGATTCTCTATCAAAAGGAACCTTACTCTAATCCAGAAGTTGATAAAACCATTTTGGAAGAAGTCCCATTTGGCAATCTTTATGGTACACGTTCAGGCGACAAAGGTGGGTGTGCAAATGTTGGAGTTTGGGCAAAAAATAAAGACAGTTATGCTTTCCTGTATGATTTTTTAACTGTAGACAAATTTAAGGAATTATTACCTGATCTAGGTAACTTTGAAATCGAAAGGTATGAATTACCAAACATTCTCTCACTTAATTTTTATGTCCGTGGAATTCTTCAAGATGGAGTTTCTTCTTCGACTAGGATGGATCCTCAAGCTAAATCACTCGGGGAATATTTAAGGGCAAAATTAATTCAAGCACCCAAACAACTTTTATAGGAAAAAATATGACTAATAAATTATCTTTAGAGGGCTTAAATTTTCAAGCAACAAAGTTAAACATTGCCAACAATGTTTTAACTCTTACCCTGAATAGGCCAGAGAAAAAGAACGCTTTAAACAACGTGATGATGAATGAAATTAATTATGCTCTTGCTTACGCCAAACAAGAAAGAAGTATCAGAGTAGTTATCATCGCTGCAGAAGGAGACGTTTTTTGTGCTGGAGCAGATTTAAACAGAAAACAAGAAGAATCAAGTGTTCCGAGAATAGAAGGTTCTGATGATATAAGTATGTCCATAAGGCATTTATATAAACCCGTAATTTGCAAAATTCAGGGATCTGTCCACGCTGGTGCATTATTGATGGTTACAAATTGTACTCATGCTATTGCAGTGGAAAATGCAAAATTTTCAGCACCAGAAATACTCAGAGGAGTTTGGCCGCATATGGTAATGGCAGGTTTATTTAGAGTAATGCCCAAAAGAGCTGGATTAGATTTCTGTATGAGGGGGCATGCGATTGATGCAAAAAAAGCAGAGGAGTGGGGTTTAATAAATGAATCGGTTCCTAACGATCAGTTAGATGAAAGGGTAGATAACCTTGCAAGTGACCTTGCTAACCTTGCTCCAGGCACCATGCAATTTGGATTGGAAGCTTATGTAAATCAGGATGGAATGAATTTTGATGAAGCATTACCTTACTTAGGTAAAAAAAGTGCGGAAACCTTTGCAGGTCCAGATGCTCAAGAGGGCATTTCAGCTTTTTTAGAAAAAAGAGAACCAAAGTGGGACTAATCTTCTAAAATCACTAAAGTTGAGCCGCTCTCAACTTGATCTCCAACGGCAATCAACACTTCTTTTACTTTTCCATCACTTGGGGCAGTTACCTTATGTTCCATTTTCATAGCTTCTAGGATCACTAAAGTTTGACCAGACTTAACAGACTCATTTTTTTTGACAGGCACATCAACCACTTTTCCTGGCATAGGAGCAGTTAAGCCACCGGCAATTTCATTTATCGAGCTAGACTCAAACCTTTCCTTCATCTCAAACAATAAGTCTCCTTTAATCGTTTGAATGAGGAACTTTCCTTCATAATATGTAATTTTTGAGATTATCCTTTTACCATCAATTTCTATATCTATTGATTCATCATCAAATTCATAAATCATTACTGAAGAATTATTTGAAAGGTAAAAGCCTCCACCTCTTTTTGACTTATATTTGACTTCAATAACATCATCACCAAAAATTAAATCAACTTTTTGATATGGAAGCCTAGCGTTATGCCAACCAGATTGTATGTTAGAAAGAACATCAGCACTTTCTCTGTTTTTAGCTTGATTCCAGATGGCTACCGCAACAGCATGATCAAAAATTTCATTTTCTGACAGATCAATTTCTGTATTCAGATCTACTCTCTCAACAAAGTCAGTTGTTGTCTTTCCTTTAAGAAAATCTTTAGATCTTAAGATTGAAATAAGATAATCACGGTTTGTTCTCATGCCACCAAAATGACTTTTTTCAAGAGCTAAAGCTAGCTTTTGCGCAGCTTCCTCTCTTGTTTCAGCATAGGAAATAACTTTTCCGAGCATTGGATCAAAATTTGAGGATACGACAGTTCCTTTTTCTATCCCGACATCCCAGCGCACAGAAGGGTTATCGCAAGGTTCGAAGGCAATTATGTCTCCAGTGACTGGGAGAAATTCATTTGCAGGATCTTCAGCATAAAGCCTTACTTCAATTGATGAACCTATCAATTCAACATCATCTTGAACAAACTCTAATTCATTGCCTTGAGCAATCTTTATTTGTTCCTTAACAAGATCTAGACCAGTTACCTCTTCTGTTACAGGATGTTCCACTTGGAGTCTCGTGTTTACTTCTAAAAAAAAGAATTCTTTGGTTTTATCATCAAATAAAAATTCAACCGTTCCTGCAGATTCATATTTAAGCACGGAAGCAAGTTGAACGGCTGCAGACCCAATTTTGTCTCTAAGCTCTTTATCAATAACTGTAGAAGGAGATTCTTCAACTATTTTTTGATGCCTTCTTTGAATTGAGCACTCTCTTTCGCCTAAATGAACTACGTTTCCAAAAGAATCACCTAAAATTTGAATCTCTATGTGGCGAGATTTTTCTACATATCTTTCTAAAAAAACTCTTTTATCACCAAAACCACTTTCGGCTTCACGTTCTGCAGCTGATATGCTTTCTTTTAACTTTTTGGGATCTTCTACAATTCTCATCCCTTTTCCACCTCCTCCAGCAGAAGCTTTAACAAGAATTGGATATCCAATTTTTTTTGCATCTTTGGCATCAGAAGTCATAGGAAGAGTAGGAACACCAGCCTTTTCGGCAAGTTTCTTAGAGGTAATTTTATCTCCCATTTTTTTAATGACATTCCCACTTGGTCCAATCCATATGAGCCCTGCTTTTTTGACAGAATTTGCAAACCCAGCATTTTCAGATAAAAAGCCATATCCAGGATGAATAGCATGAGAACCTGAATTTTTTGCAATGGAAATTATTTCTTTTGCATCCAAATAACTGCCTTCTAATTTATAAGCTTCATCAGCCTCCTTAACATAAGGAGAATTAGCATCATCTTGTGTATAAATAGCAACACAAGAGATTCCCATATCTTGAGCACTGCTGATTACTCTGCTTGCAATTTCTCCTCTATTTGCAATTAGTAATTTTTTAATGATCATAGTCTGAACACCCCAAATCCATCTGATCCCTTAACTTCTTTATTATTTACAACAGAAAGGCAAATACCAAGAACTGTCCTGGTATCTCTTGGATCAATAATCCCATCATCGGAAATTGCACTTGTAGCTATTAAGGCTTCTGAACCTTTATCATGAGAAATTTTTTGACCTTCTACAATTTTGGCATCCTCTTTTTCATCAAAGGGGAGACCGTCACGCATAGCTTTAGCTCTTCTTACCATCGACATTACTCCAGCTATTTGCTCTCCTCCCATTACGGCAATCTTTGCTGTTGGCCATAAAAAGGTAAAAGCATTACCAAATTCTCTTCCAGACATTGCATATGTACCGGCTCCGTAGGAGTTGCCAAGAACAACAGTCAAATGAGGTACCTCAGAATTTGAAACTGCATTTAGCATTTGGGCCCCTTTTTTAATCGATCCATTCTGCTCAAATTCTTTTCCAATATTAAAACCTGTAATATTTTGTAAAAAAACAAGAGGGATGCTTATCTGATTACATAGTTGAATGAAATGGGCTGCTTTTTGAGATGAATCTGGGAACAAGGAGCCATTATTTCCTAAAACTCCGACTGTGTGACCATGAATTTTCATGAAACCACATATAATTGTGGGACCAAAGAGGGGCTTGAATTCTTCAAACCTTGAGCCATCTGCTATTCTTGAGATTACTTCACGAACATCAAATGGTCTTTTCAAGCTGGGATTCACAATACCTAATAAATCTTCTTGATCATTAATGGGTTCTTCATAAATAGAATCAGGAGAATTACCTTCTTTTGACCAATCAAGATGAGACATAACTTCTCTTCCAATTCTTATTGCATCCATTTCATCTTCCGCAAAATAGTCCGCTAAGCCAGATTTTTCAGCATGCATCTTTGCACCACCTAGACTTTCGGCATCAGATTCTTCACCTGTTGCCATTTTGACTAATGGCGGACCACCCAAAAATACTTGAGACTGCTCTTTAACAAAAATATTGTAATCTGACATTCCTGGCTGATAAGCACCTCCCGCAGTGGAAGATCCAAAAGTAATTGTTACAGTCGGAATACCGAGCTTTGACAGTTCGGTAATTTCATAGAACTGTCTTCCTGACTCAGCAAAATGACCAACATTTAAAGCGACTGAAGAACGGTTCCCTCTGGGTCTCAAATCTCCGCCGGCTGATTCAACAAATTGCACAAAAGGAATGCGGCAATCTCTGGCAATTTGCATTGCTCTCATCCATTTTTTTACTGAGAACGCTTGCATTGCCCCAGCCAAGACCGTTGGATCATTTGCAAAAATAATACATTCAACGCCGGCAGAAACACCTATACCGGCTACGCAACCTCCTCCGACTGGATAGTCAGACTTATAACCAGCTAGTGGGCTAATTTCTAAAAATGGAGTATCAGGATCTAAAAAATTAAAAATTCTTTCTCTTACAGGGAGTTTTCCTCTAGCAGCAAGTCTTTCATGATGCCTCGGACCACCACCAGCTTCAGCTTCATCGAGAAGCTCATCGATCTCATCAAGCTTTCCGAGCATAGATTTTTTATTTGAAATAAATTCATCATCGTTTAGGTTTAAACGAGTTTTTAATGGTTGTGCTTCTAACATGATTTTTTTAAGAAATTAAAAATAAAATATGCCTCAATATTTCTATATTGTCTATTTTGTTGATATCGAGAACTAAGAGATGACTTCAATAAAGTTGAATATTATAATTTCTGCTCCTTCGGGCGATTAACTCAATTGGTAGAGTGCCACCCTTACAAGGTGGAAGTTACAGGTTCAAGTCCTGTATCGCCCACCAGTTTTTTATTCAGTTTTTATAAAGAAATTTACCTGCGCGTTTTCATTTGGCGCAATAAATGCATTTTCTATGGAAAATAAAAGTTCAAGTTCCTTTAATAGATCTATTGTTTTTAATTCAATAATCCTTTTGCTGTGGCGATCAACTTCAAAAAAATTAGTATTTTGAGTCAACGTAAATTTAGAAAGATTTTTGATCAACATATTTGCATCAGATTTGTTCTCAATCTCAATTTCTAAAATGGATGTTCCAACCTGATATCCCAAGCTTTTCATAGATAAGCTATTTTTTAATAAAGGTACTAAATTTTTTTCTAAGCCAATTAAATTATTCTTAAACCAAACAACCGTTCTGCCTTCAAAAAGAGCTTCCTTAATTGAATTTTCTGTTTTACCTTTTGAAAGGATCAAAGTGACTGGACGATGTTTGCCTTTATAGAAAGAGTAGTCCCAGTCAATTAAATTATGAACATCTGAAGTACCAATGATTGTTAAATCGTTATCTATTGCAATTTGAAAAGCTTCATCTGAATAATTAATTCCGTTTGCAATCTCTATTCCATGTAATTTATTTTCTTGTATTAGTTTTTTATGAAAATCAGTAAGCACAGAAATACCTTGAGGGGACTGTGGAGTCCACCATGAATGATTCCAAAAAATAAATGCGCCTTGAGCTTGAGCTGCATTTACAGCTTTTTCAACTGGCCACACTGAGGTCAATGCATAATAGTCTCTAATGGTTTTATTTTCTTCCCATGAAGCTGCTTCAGGATATTGCCTCAAGAGTTCTTGAGCTAAGGGAATATTAGATTCATCGTCATTAAATAATAAATTTGCATCTTGTATGAAAATTGCATTTATATGACCTGCCGGCGGTATTCTTGTAATTTCGGCTCCATTAATTACTAATAAATCCTCATTATTTTTATTAGCTTGCAGAGCCTCTTTATAAGCATCGTTTCTATTTTTGTTAGGTAAAAATTCAATATGGGGCTGATATTCAAGATGTTCAGTAATTGCCAAAACATCTAAGCCATCCCTTAGGGCTTCTTCAACTCTTATGTTTGGCCAAACATGCCCATCAGAAAAGATTGAATGAGTATGCAAATCAGAAATAATTACAAAGTATTCTTTTGTATTAGGAAACAAAATTTTCCTATCTTCAATAATCTCTTTATCTAGCGATAAAGAACCTGCCTCACCATCAGCTAAAGAGTAAAGACTTAAAATAAGAAAATTTATAAGTATTTTTTTCATATCCTATTTTGAATAAAGCATAAAAAAGTATTGATTAGTTTATGTGATTTTTTTTCCTCAAGGTATGTATAATTGCAACCTCAAATGGACCGGTAGTTCAGTTCTGGTTAGAACGCCGCCCTGTCACGGCGGAGGTCGCGGGTTCGAGTCCCGTCCGGTCCGCCATTTAAAGAGGTATTTTATTATGAAAATTGAAGATATTTTTTCCGTTGAAGGTAAGGTAGCTCTTGTGACAGGTGGATCAAGAGGAGTAGGTGAGATGATTGCATCAGCTTATTTAGCAAATGGTGCAAAAGTTTATATAACAGCTAGAAAAGCAGATGCCTGTAATGATAAAGCTAATGAGTTAAGTGAGAAATATAATGCTGAGTGCATTTCAATACCCAATAATGCTTCAATGCTTGACGGAATAGAAGAACTCTTTAAAGAAATTTCTAAAAAAGAACCCAAAATTGATATTTTGGTAAATAATGCTGGTGCTGCATGGGGAGAGCCAATTGAAGAATTTTCAGAACTTGGTTGGGATAAGGTAATGGATTTAAATGTCAAAAGTATGTTTTTTGTTACTCAAAAATTCTTACCCTTATTAAAAAAAGAATCTACTAAAGAAAATCCTGCCAGAGTGATTAATATCGGTTCGATTGATGGTATTAATACACCGGCTTTTGAGAACTATGTTTACAGTGCGTCAAAAGCGGCAGTTCATCATTTGACGAGACATCTATCCTCAAGATTGGTGCAAGACAATATATTAGTCAATGCAATTGCTCCAGGTCCCTTTCCTAGCAATATGCTAGGGTCTGCCGTGGCACATAATTATGATCCTTTGGCTGAAAGAAATCCTATGAAAAGAATTGGAACCGCAGAAGATGTGGGAGGTCTTGCAATTTTCCTGTCTTCGCGAGCAGGAAACTTTACTGTTGGTGAAACTATTATTTGTGATGGAGGATTGACTGCTTCATCCGGTCATGACCTTACATCTGAATGAAAAAAACCCCGCCTTTGCGGGGTTTTTCAAGAGAAAGTATCTCAACTAATCTCTTACTAGAGGCGGGACGTACCGGCCTCTAGCCGGAATACGGGTCAACCCGTTGTCAAGAGGCACCCCCTGATATTCCTGCTAAATCGTTAATATTAATTTTGGACCACCTCCTGTACAGGGTAATTTTGTTGAAAACAGTTCTAGAGAATCCCTGATTTATTTCACTAGCTGCGACACCTATAAATATCTTAATACTTGGAGTAAAGAAGAACAATAAAAAAACTAGCTAAATAACTCAAAAGAATTTGGAAATAAGATATTCATTAATAACAAGATTAATCCACAAATAGCATTGAGAAATACTCCAGCCCTGACCATTCTACTTATAGGAATATATCCAGACGCGTAAACAATTGAATTAGGAGGAGTCGCAACTGGAAGCATGAAAGCACAACTAGCTGCAATAGTGAGAGGCACTATAAGTAACATCGGATTTACTCCAATATTGATCCCTATTCCTGCAATTATTGGAATAAAAGTAATTGTCGTAGTTAGGTTGCTTGTTAATTCTGTAAGTGCGATTACTAAGGCAATGACGATGAATAAGACCAAGATAAGATTAGCTTCATTGGGCACTAAGTTTGCTAACCATATTGCGAGACCAGAATCATTCACTACGTATGCAAGTGCCATCCCACCACCAAAAAGAAAAATTAATCCCCAGGGGAATTTTGATTGAACATCATCCCAATCAACCAAAGCTTTATTATTAGAGGTTAAGAAAAAAAGACTTAAGCCTCCAATCATTGAAATGACTGCGTCCTCTAATAGAAACATATAAGGTAAGTCATCAATGAGTTTTCTAAAAACCCACCCAAGGGCCGTGAATAAAAATACTCCGGATATAATCTTTTCCTCTTTAGTCATGGATCCTAATTCAATCTCTATATCGGTTAGAATCTTTTTAGCGCTTCCCGTATCCGAAAAATTAATCGGAAATAAGAATTTAGTCAAAACAATCCATATTATTGGCAAAGAAATTAATGAAAACGGGGCAGCTACCATAAACCAATCTATGAAGCCGATATCAAGATTATAGTTTTCAAATGCATATTGAATCAGAACTCCATTAGGTGCTGTTCCTATTGGAGTTGATATGCCTCCCAAAGAGGAGGAGTAGGCAATACCTAGTAAAAGACAAACCTGAAAGTTTAATTTTTGGTTTTCGGTAAGATTTTTTATCGAATCGTTAATAGCTTGAATTATTGAGATCCCAATTGGGAGAAGCATAATAGTAGTTGAAGTATTCATTATCCACATACTTAAAATAAAGCTTGCCAGCATAAATCCTGCAATCAATCTTTCGCTTTTAAAACCGGCAACTGTCAAAACAAAAAGAGCAATTCGTTTATGTAAATTCCATTTCTGCATTGCTATCGCGATCATAAATCCACCGGCAAACAAAAATTGAACTTTATTCATGTATTCTTTTGACAAAACTCCTATTTGCTCGACTCCCAAAAGAGGGAAAGCTACTAAAGGAATCAAAGCTGTTGCAGGAAGTGGAAGAGCTTCGGTTGCCCACCAAATACCCATCAAGACAAAAATCGCAGCGGTAACTTGTCCTCTATCCGACAAATCATCTGGATTAAAAAAAAGCAAGATTACAAAAAAAAGAATTAATCCTGACCAAAACCCTATTTTTTTTGTATCCATAAACTATTAGTGAATAATTTTTAGATTTGAGAAGGTTTTAGAGATATCGTCATGAATTAAAATGTCAGCAAAGTGATCAAATTGAGTTTCTTCGTTGTTAATAATAATAAGCTTTGCCCCATTTTCCTTGGCAATCAATGGAAAGTTAGCTGCTGGAAATACAGATAATGATGAGCCTGCGACTATAAAGACATCGGCTTTTAGTGTTTCTGCTTGAGCTATGATCATCTTACCCTCTGGCATAGGTTGCCCAAAAGATATTGTTGCAGTCTTTATCCAGCCATCACATTCGTCGCACGATGGAGATTGTCTTACTTCTTGAAATTGTTGATGGATTTTGACGAGTTCAAACTTTTTTTGGCAGTTCAAGCAAACCGCATAAGTTGCATTCCCATGAAGTTCTGTGACTTGATCTTCTTTCAAACCTGATCTTTGATGAAGATTATCAACATTTTGAGTTATGCAATGCCCAGATTCTTTTTCATTAATAATATCTGTGATAATGATGTGGCCTTCATTTGGTTTTTTCTCTTGAAAGTTAGATTTGAATTCAACACTTTGAGTCCAGTACTTCAATCTTTGAGATTCTTGATTTACAAAGTCTTGAAACATAATAGGCTTGTTAGTTTTCCAAAACCCCTTTGGCCCTCTGAAGTCAGGTATTCCAGAGTTTGTGCTTATTCCCGCGCCCGTAAAAAAAACAGGATAATTTGAGTGTAGAATAGATTCAATAAATTGCTCTTCAAGATTCATAAAATAATTATAACTGAGCTAAACAATCTGCATGACAAAATATGTTTTATCTCTTGATGGTGGCGGGGTTAGGGGCCTTGCTACTTCTGTTTTTCTTTATGAATTAGAAAAAAAAATAGGTAAACCTCTTTCCTCAAAATTTGATCTTGTTGTGGGAACATCAACCGGAGGAATAATAGCCCTCGTCATCTCAGTTTTAGAAATTGAAGGACCAAGATTATTAGAAATTTATTCTGAAAAAAATTTAAAAAAGATTTTTACTCGATCTTTTTCAAGTCTTTTTCGAACCAAATATAATGGATATAAAAAACTAGAGGTTATGTATGATTATTTTGGAAGTCTAAAAATGTCTAGTTCAGATACTCCGTGCTCAATTGTTACTTACAATCTAAATACCCGTTTTCCAGAAATTTTTTCTGATAGAGATCATCCTGAAGTATCTGTTGCAGATATAGCTGCTGCAACTTCTGCAGCACCTACTTATTTCCCAGCAGTTCAAATCGAAGATAATTGGTATGTGGACGGTGCTGTTTCAACAAATAATCCTGCCCTAATAGCTTTAACTGAAGCAGAAAAACTTTATCCAGAAGATGAAATTAAAGTTTTTAGCGTTGGGACAGGATTCAATAACAACTTTATTGATGGATCGAGAGCAAAAAATTGGGGCTCTCTTTCTTGGTTGAGGGGAGGAATAATTCCAATGTTACTTGAATCAAATTTAGAGCACCAATTATCAGAAAAAATCATAGGTGATAACTATTTTAGAGTGGACTCCAACTTAAATGATGCAGCTACTAAAATAGACATTAAATCAATGAACAATCTAGAACGAATGAGCGAAATGGGCCAAAAATGGTGGTCAAAGTATATGAACGATTCTTTAGATTTTTTAAATGAATAATGCATCCAAAAAAATAGGTATTTTGGGAGGTGGATCTTGGGGAACCGTTCTGTCTGAAATCGCTAGTTCAAATGGATATGAGATATTACTTTGGTCTAGAAATAAAAAAACTGTTTACGAAATAAACAATAAGCACACAAATAAAAAATATACAGGAGCCAAAAAGCTTAGTAAAAGAATAAAAGCTACTTCTAATCAAAGAGATGTTTTAAAACTAGGACATATTATTATTTCAATACCCTCATCATCTGTAAGGAGTTTTTTCAAAAAAAATAAACACAACTTAAATAATTCAACTTCTTTTTTAATTGCTTCAAAAGGTATAGAGAGAAAGACCTTCAAATCTTTGAGCGAAATATTATTTGAGGAGATCAGTCCAAAAGCTAAAATCTCGGTTTTATCTGGACCAAATCTTGCATCTGAAATCATTGAGGGTATGACTTCAGCATGCGTGATAGCTTCAAAAAATAAAAAACTAGCCAAAGAGTTTGCGACGATACTAGATCAAGATAATTTTAAGGTTTTTCTAAATAATGATGTCAAAGGGATTGAGCTAGCTGGAGCTCTGAAAAATATATATGCCATAGTTTCTGGGTTATCCGATGGGCTAGGAAATAAAAAAAATACCAAGGCAATGATCTTAACGAGAAGCTTAGTTGAAATGTCGCACCTTTTTCAAAGGCTGAAGTTAAATAAACTCACTTTAATTGGACTGGCTGGCGTAGGAGACTTGATTGCTACATCAAGCTCAGAAAAAAGTAGGAACTATTCCTTCGGATACCTTTTGGGAAGAGGAAAGTCTAGGCTCGAAGCTAAAATCTCAATAAATCAAGTAATAGAGGGAGAAAAAACACTTAAAACTGTTTATGAAAAGATCCACGAAATGAATTTAGAAATGCCTATAGTTGAAAAGTTACACAACATTGTTTTTAAAAAGTCTGCAGTAAGAGAATCTTTTGATAAAATGATTCTGGAATCTGATGGAAGAGATTTATAAATGACTGAAGAAAAAGATAGTTCAAAAGAAGGCAAGGAAGCTCAACAGGAACCAAATGTAATTTCTGATGAAGCTATGTCCAATATTAAAGATAGCTCTACATGGATAGATGCCTTATTGGTAATTGTTTATCTTATAATTTTTTCATATTCAATTTTTCTTTTATGGATTATCGCAATTGCACAGTTTTTCTTTAAGTTGATTACAAAAAATCCTAATAAGCATCTTGGCGAACTGACAAATCTTTTTCAGAAATTTATAAATCAAATCATAGACTTTGTTTCATTTGAGACAGAACAAAGACCTTATCCATTTAATAGCATTGATAACAAGAAAGATGATTGACTTATATACAACCTCCACACCGAATGGCCATAAAGTTTCATGCACTTTGGAATCTATGGGTCTTGATTACACAACTCATGCCATTGACTTGCAAAAAGGAGATCAAAAAACACCTGATTTCTTAGCCATGAATCCTAATGGAAGAATACCAGTAATTGTCGATAGGAAAAACGATGATTTAGCAATTTTCGAGTCTGGAGCCATCATGATCTACCTTGCTGAAAAGACAGGGAAACTTCTTCCTAAAGATACAGTTAAAAGATCGCAAGTTATTCAATGGTTGATGTTTCAAATGGGCGGAATTGGACCAATGATGGGTCAGGCAAATGTATTTTTCAGATATTTTCCAGAAAAAATTCAACCTGCTATAGACCGCTACCAAAATGAAAGCAGAAGATTGTTTGAAGTTTTGAATACTAGCTTGAAAGGCAAAGACTGGCTCGTGGACGAATTTTCAATAGCTGATATTGCGAATTGGTGTTGGGTGAGGACTCATAGATGGTCTGGAGTATCAACAGACGGTCTTGATGATCTGAAGTTATGGATAGACAGAATTTATGAGCAGCCTGGTATGCTGAAAGGCCTTGAGGTGCCTGTTAAAGTGGAGAACCTTCTCAAAGACAAGAAAAAAGCTGAAGAATTTGCAAAAGGGGGCGGATCAATCGTCCAGAAATAACCTTATTCCTCATATTAACTTTGCTATATTGTAAAATTACATCTAGAGTAACCATCTTTTAAGACAAAATATGAAAAAAGTAGCAAAATTTAAGCCTTCTGCTCCATCAATGGAGGAAGCAAAGGAAGCTGTTCGAACTCTTATTGCTTGGGCCGGGGATGATCCAGAAAGAGAAGGATTGATCGAAACACCAGATAGGGTAGCAAGAGCTTACCAAGAATTTTTTGCTGGTTATGAAGAGGATCCAGAAGAAATATTATCTAAAACTTTTGAGGAAGTTGAAGGTTACGATGAGATGGTAATTGTGAGAAACATAAGATTGGAATCTCATTGCGAACATCACATGGTGCCAATTTTAGGCATAGCACACATAGGATATATTCCTAATAACC
Source organism: uncultured SAR86 cluster bacterium (assembly GCA_902526045.1). Taxonomy (GTDB): domain Bacteria; phylum Pseudomonadota; class Gammaproteobacteria; order Magnimaribacterales; family AG-339-G14; genus CACNYO01. The sequence goes on from CABZJI010000002.1 coordinate 62,995, forward strand.
GAGTCGTTGGCATAAGTAAGCTTGCAAGAATCGTTGATGTTTTTGGAAAAAGACTTCAAACGCAAGAAACTATGACCGCTCAGATTGCAGATGCAATAAGCAATGTACTGAAGCCAAAAGGAGTCGCAGTTGTCGTCGACGCAGCTCATCAATGCATGACTACCAGAGGAATTCATAAATCAGAAACTAGCACTGTCACAAGTAAAATGACGGGTGTTTTTCAAAAAAATACAAATACTAGAAATGAGTTTATGTCCTTAATCCATTCAGGAAATAATCAATAAATTTTGACAATTGATTTTGTTCTTTCTTCAGAATCAGAGATAAGAAAAAAAATTCTCTCTGAGGCAGGTTTCAAATTCGAAACTTGCAAACCCCAAATTGATGAATTTACACTTAAAGATAAAAATAAATCACTTTCGCCAATTGAACTATCCATTCTGCTGGCAAAAGAAAAGGCGCTTAGCGTAAGTAAACTTTTCCCTAACAAACACATAATAGGTAGCGACCAAATTTGCATACAAAAAAATAAGATCTTTAGTAAACCTTTACTAATAGAGAAGGCAATTGAAAATCTGAAAGAACTTTCAGGTAAAGAGCACTCACAAATAAATGGTCTAGCAATTGTAAAAAATCAAGAAGTTATTTTGGAAGACCATTTTAAAGCAATTCTTAAAATGAAGAATTTAAGTTTAGAAGAGATAAAAGCATATGTAGAAAAAGATAAGCCTCTAATGGCAAGTGGTTCTTATAGATACGAATCTTATGGAAAAGAGTTATTTGAATTTGTTAAAGGCGATCCTTTTGTTATTCAAGGATTACCGTTGGAAGCTATAAAGAATTTTTTTAGATAATTTGGTATGGTTTATAAATAATGAAGAATTTCAAGGATAAAGTCGCTGTAATTACAGGTGCTGGGTCTGGAATGGGACAAGAACTTGCTTTGCAGCTGGCAGCTGAAGGTTGCAACTTAGCCTTAGTTGAATGGAAAGAAGACCTTTTGAACGAAACGAAGGAATTACTTAAAAAACATAATGTTGGAGTTTCTTCACATTTAATTGATGTCAGTGATAAAGAAGCAGTTGATAACCTGCCAAATGAAGTTATTGAAAATCATGGGCAAGTGGACATTGTTTTCAACAATGCAGGTTTATCTGTAGCTACCAAAGTTGAAGATAGCACAGATGAAGATTGGGACTTCGGATTGGGAATCCTTTTGCATGGTGTTATTAATTCAACAAGAGCTTTTCTGCCTCACTTAAAAGAAAGACCTGAGTCTGCAATCGTTAATACATCATCAATATTTGGACTTTTGAGCGTGCCCACACAATCTATTTACCACGTTGGGAAATTTGGTGTTAGAGGTTTTACTGAAAGTTTAGCTTTAGAGATGCAATTGAATAATGAGTCTGTGGAAGTTTATTCTGTTCATCCTGGTCACATAGGTACAAATATATTCTCTGCATCAAGATTCAAAAATTTTGAACCCGGAACTTCCCTATTTGGTGAGGCAAACACTCCTCAAGAAGCGGGAAAAATTTTCAAAGAAAATGCACCTACAAGCTCAAAGAGTGCCGCAAGAATAATTCTTAAAAACATTCGAAAGAAAAATAAGAGGATATTAGTCGGTATAGATGCACATATGTATGATTTAGCTCAAAGAATTTTTCCAAAGTGGTATATATATCTTCTACCTATTATTCCATTCATCAGAAATTTATTTCCTAAAGATAAGATTAGTTAAACTTTATAGGAGCTTTAAAGCCCTTAAGCCTGATGCCTTCTTCAGAAATTTCAATATCCTCTAATCCTTCAAGGACTTCCTCATTAAATCTATAGATAACCCCGTAGTCTCCTTTCTTGCAATTTTCTTGATAATTAAGCGATGATTCTAGAACTCTTTCCTTTTTTTGCTCGTATTTCAAGTGTTCAGCTTTAGAGAATTCTTGCTTAGCTAAATCAACTGCAATCTTTGGAGATATTATTCCTGCTGAGGCATTATTGCCTCCAAAACCTTTTGCATTAAGATAAATGGTATCAATAGATTCTTTATCTTTTTTAGTGTCTTCCAATATAAAATTCAAATTATCTTTGTATACATCCTCGGCAAGTTTTTTGGTTGTATTGATACCTGGTATGAAACCGTGTTTCCAAAAGCCTATTGCAGTCATAAGTTCGTCTCCAGCTGCAGGACCCATTGTATGACCTAGAGAGCCCTTTAGGCCTGTTATTTCCCATTCGCTCAGGCCCATTCCATCGGCAACTGTTGAGAGTACATGCGACTCAGTGCTTCTATTTTGAAAAGTGCCTGTTCCGTGCGCGATAACAAAGCTCCTATTGAGATCATTAGAAAATTTTTTAGTTTCATTCACTGCAGAGGCCATGGTGATGTAATTTCCAATGCCTGGCGAAGAAATCGATTTTTTAATTCCGTCAGCATTAATTTTTATCCCTGGAGCTAAAGCATATATCTCTAAGCCAAGTTCAAACGCTTTTTCTAAGCTTGCTACCAATACGAATTGGGCAGCCTCGCCTAAGATTAAGCCTGCATTATCTCCAAATGGTCTGCATGCTCTGGAGTAGTCAATCTCAGAATCATCTCCGTTCCTCTGTTGCATTGCTAGAATTTTTTTATCATCAGCAATTCCTGTAGTAGCAACAAAACCATCAGTTACTTCAGGATTTATTGGCGCCTCAGCTGATCCAGCAATACCGATGTCTAAACGGTCTTCTTTAATACCATTTATAAGTAAATCGAGGTTATACAAAAAAGTAGCACATGCACCTGCATTTGCACCTGTAACTCCCACAGATCCTAAAATATAGGCATTAATAAAATCTGCTGACATTTCAAGCAAGGACATGGATAAATGTTTAGAACTCGCTCTCTTGCCCTTAAGCCTGGCTTGCATTAAACCTCCCAATCCGAAAGAGTCTAATTGACCTATTGCGGGTCCAGCGAAAACTCCAACTCTTGAAGGGTCAACTGTTGGTTTAATATCTTCATCCCAACTGATGCCCGCCAAACCAAGAGCATCAGAGACACCAAATATTGTAGTTTCTAATCCTATTGGATGTTGCCTGGACTTATAAAAGCTTCCCGATTCAAATCCAGCAGGAAATTGACCAGCTGCATTTACATTCATTTTTCCGGTCATCAAACCGTCAGGATCATATTTTTTTTTATTAATCTTCCTCACCAGAGTGTTGGCGAACATATTTTCTTCGTTAGTATGTCCATCAGTCATATTGCTGAGATCAAGAATGACCTCATTTTTTTCTTCTTCAGAAAGGAGATTAAAAACCAACCGCTTGTATGCAAGATCGAATGCAGATCTGCCAGCAGAATTAATTCCTCCGTATCCGCATATAACTGGCAATCTTCTTATTGACTTCATAATGTGATATTTTTTATTCCGGAGGAGTTATTTTACTTTAAAAATACAAAAGATTATGCACCCAGGTATAAATGGCCCAAAACTAAAAGATAAACCAGCAATTATCATGGCTGGGAGCGGTGATGTAATCACGCACCAAGAATTAAATGAATTATCCAATCAAGGCGCCCAACTATTTAGATCTCTTGGCTTAAAACCTGGAGATAGTATGGCTTTCATGATGGAAAACCATAAGTTGTTTTTCCCTATTGCTTTCGCAGCATGGAGAAGTGGACTGAAATATACTGCCATCAGCTGGAGACTTCAGGCAAATGAAGTTGAATACATTGTCAAAGATTGTGGTGCAAAAGTATTTATCACATCAAAATTTTTAGAGGACTCAGCTAAAGATCTTGCAAGCTCTCTTGATGGAGTGCACAAATTTATGCTTGATGGAGAATCAGGTGATTTCAAATCTTTTGAAAACGCGATTAAATCAATGCCCATTGAACCAATAGAAGATGAATGTCAGGGGGCAGCAATGCTTTATTCTTCTGGAACTACAGGAAAGCCAAAGGGCGTTAGTAGAGAAATAAACTTAAGTCCTTTACCTTATGATTCTGCCGATGATGATCTTGGTTTGACCAGAGTTGTGCAAGGTCTGTATTCAGCTGATGAAGAATCAATTTATCTATCTCCAGCACCTTTGTATCATTCAGCTCCAATGGGCTTCAATACCGGATTTTTAGCTTTGGGAGCAACAAGCATCATTTTAGAAAAATTTGATCCCGAGGCTGCACTGGAAGCTATTGAGAAATATAAAATCACTCACAGTCAATGGGTTCCAACTATGTTTATTAGATTTCTTAAGAGCGACCCAGAAATCATGGATAAATATGATTTATCCTCACACAAAATTGCCATTCATGCGGCTGCTCCATGCCCAGTCGAAGTAAAAGAAAAAATGATTGATTGGTGGGGGCCGATTATTCACGAATATTACGCTGGAACTGAATTTAACGGCTTTGTTGCATGTAATTCAGAGCAATGGCTTGCTCATAAAGGGACTGTTGGCCAATCATTATTAGGTCCCGTCCATATTCTCGATGACGATCAAAACGAATTAGCTACTGGAGAAGAGGGAACTATATATTTTGAAGGACCAACATCTAATGGTTTTTCTTATCACAACGATGAGGAAAAAACTAAGGGAGCTACATCAAAGCAAGGATATACAACTCTTGGAGATGTAGGCTACCTTGATGAGGATGGCTTTCTTTACCTAACAGACAGGAAAGCATTTATGATTATTTCAGGAGGAGTAAATATATATCCTAAAGAAACTGAAGATACTTTGATTATGCATCCAAAAGTTGCAGATGTTGCCGTATTTGGAGTACCGAATGAAGAAATGGGAGAAGAAGTGAAAGCTGTAGTTCAACCTAAAGATATGAGTTTGGCCAGCGATGATCTTGAGCAAGAATTAATGGCTTACTGTCGAGAGAACATATCGCATGTGAAATGTCCCAAAAGCATTGATTTTCGTCAAGAGTTACCCCGACACCCAACAGGAAAGTTATACAAAAGACTTCTTAAAGATGAATACTGGGGGAAAGAAAAGGCTATTTAAATTTAGCCTCACAGCTCTCGAGAGTTTGCATAATTAATGTGTTGATTGTCATTGGACCTACCCCTCCAGGAACAGGAGTGTAAGCTGAGCAGATGGAATCCAAACCTTCTTGTTCAACATCACCGAAACCTCCAGGATGAAATCCTGCATCAACTAAGACAGAGCCCTTTTTTAACCAAGAAGATTTTACAAATTCTTTCTTACCTAGTGCTGCTACGACAATATCTGAATCACTCACAATATGTGAAAGATTTATGGTCTTTGAGTGGCAAATTGAAACGGTTGCATTTTCGTTTAATAACATCATCGACATGGGTTTTCCTAAAATCGGACTTCTGCCTATCACACAAGCACTTTTACCAGAGCAATCTATTCCGTAATGCTCTAAGATTCTCATAATCCCGTAGGGAGTGCATGAGCCATAAGCATCAGAACCCATGGTCATCAACCCAAAACTTTCAGATGTAACACCATCAACATCTTTTTCTACCGCAATCGAATCAAAGCAGATTCTTTCATCAATTTGAGATGGAACAGGATGTTGGAGGAGTATTCCATGAACATTCTCATTTCTATTTAATTCATCTATTTTTTTTAATAATTCTGATGTAGTTGTTGACTCATCCATTTCAACCTTCAATGAATCCATTCCAATTCTTTTACAAGCATTACCTTTCATTTTCACGTAGGTTGCAGAAGCTGGATCATTTCCTACTAAGATGGTTGCCAGAATGGGAGTCGCGCCAGTTTTTTCTTTGAGTTCTGAGACTCTTATTTTGAATTCTTCTTCTGAAAGTAAAGCTAATTTTTTTCCATCTAGTATTAGAGACATTCAAACATTATATAGATTTTAAATTTCATATTAGTTTTTTGAGTATCAAAAAAGGTATTATTAATTATAATGCTCTCCTTCGGGGTGTAGCGCAGCCTGGTAGCGCGCCTGCTTTGGGAGCAGGATGTCGGGGGTTCAAATCCCTCCACCCCGACCATAAAAAATTATGAAAAAATTCTTAGAAGAAAAAATGCTGGGTAATCCCTCAGGTATTAATAAATTTTTGAATTTAAAATATCTATCTTCAAAAGGTGAAGAACATTATTTTTCGGTAACCTTTGATGAATCCTCAATTAATCCAAGAGGTTTTGTGCAAGGTGGAATGATAACAGCTGCATTGGATCAAGCTTCATCCATGGCTTTTATCGGGGACAATAATGGTACTGCTGCTCCCTTAACGACTGACTTACACGTCTTGTTTCATAGATCTTTGCCTTTAGGCGATGCAAAAATCACAGTTAAATTCATAAAAATTGGAAGGCAAATAGCGACCATGGAAGCCAGAATTTTTGATGAAGAAGATAAGTTGGTCTCATCTATGATGCATACTGCTGTGAATTTTGCGATACCTAAGCAAGAAGACTAATTAATTGCTTTTCGATAGAATAGTCCCCATCTCCCGGTAGCTCAGCTGGATAGAGCATCTGCCTTCTAAGCAGAGGGTCGCAGGTTCGAATCCTGCCCGGGAGGCCAGAGTGGTGGATGTAGCTCAGTTGGTAGAGCGCTGGTTTGTGGTACCGGTTGTCGTGGGTTCGAGCCCCATCATCCACCCCATTAATTTAGTAAGAGGCAAACTAAGGTTTTATGATAAAGTTCTGCGCTCTTTGAGAATAAGGAAAAATAATGTTTGGGTTAGGTAAAAAAAACGAAATAGAAAAAAAATTAAAATTCAACCTTCCAAAAGAAGAACTGCAAAAAGAATACGATAAAAGGGTTGCGAGCCAACAATTTTCATCCACTGTCAAAGGCTATAGAAAAGGTAAGGCACCTAAAGAAATAATAGAGCAAATGTACGGAAGTCAGATTAAGGCCAACGTCATTTTTGATGCAATGTCAGAGAGCTTCTTCAAAAAAATAAGCGAAGATAGTATTCAAGTTGTTGGACAACCTAAATTTGATCCAAAATCTATGGAACTGGATAAGGATGTGAAATTTGAAGCAACTTTTGAAGTTTATCCAGAGATTAAAATAAAAAATATTTCTCAACTAACCTTTAAAAAACCTATTTCAGAAGTTACTGAAGAAAACATCAACAAAACAATTGATAACATCCGTAAAAGATTTTCACAATTGGAAGCTAAAGAAGGGAAGTCTGGAGATAATGATGTGGTCAAAGTTAATTTTGAGGGATTCATAGAAGATCAGCCTTTCGAAGGCGGCAAAGCAGAAGAGGTCACCATTGAAATAGGTTCTAATACAATGATTCCTGGTTTTGAAGATGGCCTTAAAGATTTATCAAAAGGCGATAAAAAAGACTTAAATGTTTCTTTTCCTGATGATTATCATGTAGAACATCTAAAAGGAAAGCCCGCAGTTTTTAAAACAGAAATTTTGGATGTTCTTAAGCCTAAGTTGCCAGATATGAACGAAGATTTTTTTACCATGGCTGGGATACCATCTAAAGATGAGGTTGAATTTAAAAAAATCCTAAAAGAAAGATTAACCGGCGATTTAGAGTCAGCGCTTTCCGGAATGAAGAAAGAGAGAATATTTGATGCACTTGCTGATATGAACGAATTTGAAATTCCTGAGTCTATGATCATGAATGAAATGATCAATCTAAGAAAAGGTTCTGCTGCTCAAACGGGCAAAGAGTATGAAAAATTGAAAGATGAAGAGTTTCCAGTTGAGAACTTTAGAGTGAATGCCCAAAAAAGAGTAAAGCTTGGCATCATACTTAACAAGCTTATCCAAGAGCGTGAACTAAAAGCAGATAGCGAAATAGTTAAAAAGCTTATAGAAGAAAGATCTAAAAACTACAAAGAACCCGAAAAAGTTGTAAATTGGTACTATAGTAATGAGGAACAATTGAAAAATATTGAATCATTAGCTTTAGAAGAACAGGTTACTGAACTTTTAGAAAAGGAAGGAAAGCCAACTGAAGAAAACATGGAATTTGATAAAGTTTTAGGAATAAATTCATGACCGACAAAATTTTTAATCAATTGGTTCCAATGGTGGTTGAACAAACTCCAAGAGGGGAAAGAGCCTTCGATATTTACTCTAGGCTTCTCAAGGAAAGAGTTATTTTTATCACTGGACCAATAGAAGATTACATGGCCAATCTAATTGTGGCTCAATTACTATTTTTGGAAGCAGAGAATCCTGACAAAGACATCAATATTTACATAAATTCTCCCGGTGGTTCCATAACTTCTGGAATGTCTATATACGACACAATGACTTATATAAAACCTGATATAAGTACCCTGTGCATTGGGCAAGCTGCCAGCATGGGTGCAATACTTCTTGCAGGAGGCACCAGTGGAAAAAGATTTGCCCTCCCTAACTCGAGAATTATGATTCATCAGCCTTTGGGAGGTTACCAAGGTCAAGCCTCAGATTTTGAAATTCATGCAAAAGAAATATTATCTATGAAGAAAAAGTTGAATGAAATCCTAGCTTTTCACACTGGTAATGAAGTAGATCAATTAGAAAAAGACACTGAAAGAGATAATTTTATGAATGGCGAAGAAGCTAAAGAATATGGTTTAATTGATAAAGTAATTTCAGAAAGAGAAAAAGCACAATGACAGATATTTCAACTACTGATGAAAAGCTACTTTTCTGCTCTTTTTGCGGAAAAAATCAAAACGAAGTAAAAAAACTTATCGCTGGTCCATCTGTTTATATTTGTGATGAATGTGTTTCTTTATGTAACGACATTATAAAAGAGGATCTAGAAAGCAAAGAAGCTGAAAACTCTGAAACAAAAAAACTTCCGATTCCCGAAGAAATTAATTCTTTTTTGAACGATTACGTAATCGGTCAAGAAGATGCTAAAAAGACTCTTTCCGTTGCGGTATACAATCACTACAAGAAATTACAAAACATGGATGTTGATACAGAAGTTGAGCTCGGCAAAAGTAATATACTTCTATTGGGCCCTACAGGAAGTGGTAAAACTCTATTAGCTCAAACTCTTGCTAGATTACTAGATGTACCTTTCACCATTGCTGATGCTACTACTTTAACTGAAGCAGGATATGTAGGTGAAGACGTTGAAAACATAATTCAAAAGCTTCTTCAAAAATGTGATTACGATGTAGAAAGGGCCCAAAAAGGTATCGTCTACATAGATGAAATAGATAAAATTTCAAGAAAATCAGACAACCCATCAATTACTCGCGACGTATCTGGCGAAGGAGTTCAACAAGCACTTTTAAAATTAATAGAAGGCACAGTTGCTTCTGTTCCACCACAAGGAGGAAGAAAACATCCTCAACAAGAATTTGTCCAAGTGGATACCTCAAATATCCTTTTTATTTGTGGAGGAGCATTTTCAGGATTGGATGAGATTATTAGGTCAAGAAGCGAAGAAAGAGGGATGGGTTTTGAAGCCACAATTTCAAAAAATCAAAAAGCTTCTTTTTCAGCTGATTTAGTTAAAAAAGTCCAACCAGAAGACTTGGTTAAATATGGTCTTATTCCTGAATTCGTTGGCAGGCTTCCTGTTACAGCAACCCTAGAAGAGTTAGATGAAGAATCATTGATTATGATCCTTACTGAACCAAAAAACTCTCTTATGAAACAATTCAAAAAGCTTTTCTCTATGGAAAAGGTTGACCTTGAAATCAGAAATGATGCTTTGTTGGAAATCGCGAAAAAAGCTATCGAAAGAAAGTCTGGAGCCCGTGGATTGAGATCCATTATGGAAAATATCTTGTTAGATTTAATGTACGATATTCCCTCTGATCAAAATATTGAGAAGGTTGTTCTTGATTCATCATCTGTCAGAGGAGAATCTGAACCTTTAGTAGTTTATTCTCAATCAGAAGCACCAAAAGAAAGCTCCAACTAGAAAGCTATTGTTTTTTAAAAATCACTCCTCATATAAATATAAACCGAGGCAAAAATGCAATTACCTTTAGTACCATTAAGAGACGTCGTTATTTTCCCTGGAGTAGTTACTTCATTATTCGTTGGAAGGGATAAATCGATCAAATCTCTCCAGACAGCTATGGAATCTGATAAGTCTGTGATGTTGGTTGCTCAAAAAAATTCTTCACAAGAGAATCCAAAAGTAAAAGATCTTTATAACGTAGGTTCTGTCTCAACTATTTTGCAGTTGATCAAATTACCTGATGGAACTTACAAAGTTTTAGTGGAAGGTATTAAAAGAGCAAAAATTTTATCCGTTGCAGAAAATAATGGATTTATAGAGTCCGAGGTTGAAGTAATGGAGGATCATGAGCTTGATGATGATTTAAAAAGTAGTTATCTAAATACCCTTCAAACTCAATTCAAAGAACTTTCTAAAACATCCTCAAAAATAAGACCTGAGGTAATTACCCAAATTAGAGCTATTGAAAGGTTAGAAAAATTAATAGATAACTTAGTTGGATATTTATCTTTACAAATTTCAGATAGGCAAAAATTATTAGAGGAAGTTAATCTTGAAGAAAGGGCAAAATATTTAGTTTCTTTTCTTGAAAATCAGCTAGATCTTACTCAAATGGAGAAAAAAATTAGAGATAGGGTCAAAAAACAAATGGAAAAAAGTCAAAAGGATTACTACCTCTCGGAGCAGATGAAGGCACTCAAAAAAGAAATGGGTGAAGAAGAAGACCAAGATGAAATAGAAACCATTACTAAGAACATAGAAAAATCTGGCATGCCCAAAGATGCAAAAGATAAAGTTAATAGTGAATTTAATAAATTCAAGATGATGCCACCAATGTCAGCTGAAGCATCTGTTGTGAGAGGCTATATAGATTGGATGACAAGTATTCCTTGGAAAAAGAAATCAAAAATACAAACAGAGATTACCAAAGCATCTAAAGTTTTGGACTCCGACCATTACGGTCTTGAAGAAGTTAAAGAGAGGATACTTGAATATTTGGCAGTTCAGCAAAGAGTTTCAAAAATTAAAGGGCCTGTTTTATGTTTGGTTGGTCCTCCAGGAGTTGGAAAGACATCTCTAGGAGAATCTATTGCAAAATCTACAGGAAGAAAGTTTGTCAGAATGTCTCTTGGTGGAGTCAGAGACGAATCTGAGATAAGGGGCCATAGAAGAACTTATATAGGTTCTATGCCCGGAAAAATTCTTCAAAAAATGACCAAAGTAGGAGTCAAAAATCCTTTATTCCTTTTAGATGAAATTGACAAAATGGGAATGGATTTTAGAGGGGATCCAGCTGCAGCATTGCTTGAAGTTCTTGATCCAGAGCAAAACCATACTTTCAATGATCATTATTTAGAAGTTGATTATGATTTATCAGATGTAATGTTTGTCTGCACTGCTAACTCGATGGATATTCCGCCTGCACTTTTGGATAGGATGGAAATAATAAGACTGCCAGGATACACAGAAGACGAGAAGGCAAGCATTGCAGATAAATATTTGCTTCCAAAACAGTTAAAGATGAACGGTTTAAAGGAAGACGAGTTGTCCGTCTCCAAGAAAACTATTCTTGATGTAATCAGGTACTTTACAAGAGAAGCAGGAGTCAGATCTTTAGAAAGAGAAATAGCAAAAATTTGCAGAAAAGCTATCAAGAAATTAGGCGAAGCAACAAAATCGAAAAAGATTTCTGTTTCACCCTCAAATTTAGAGGATTACTGCGGGGTAAGAAAATTTGATTATGGTGCAGCACAGGAGAAAGATAAAATTGGACAGGTAACAGGATTAGCTTGGACTCAAGTTGGCGGTGAACTTTTAACAATAGAAGCATCAAATTTCAAAGGCAAAGGCAAAATAATAAAAACGGGTCAATTAGGTGACGTGATGCAGGAATCAATTCAAGCTGCAATATCAGTTGTCAGAAATAGATCCGAGTCTTTAGGAATAGATCCAGAATTTTATGAAAATCAAGATATGCACATCCACGTTCCTGAAGGAGCTACTCCAAAAGATGGTCCAAGCGCAGGTATTGCAATGTGCACTGCAGTAACTTCAGTTCTTGCTCAACTTCCAGTTAGAGCCGATGTTGCTATGACTGGAGAGATTACTCTTCGAGGTGAAGTACTAAAAATAGGTGGTCTGAAAGAAAAATTATTAGCCGCAAAAAGAGGAGGAATAAAAACTGTTATTATTCCTGAAGGTAACGTCAGAGATCTTAAAGAAATCCCTGATAAAATAACAGATAAATTAACAATCAAACCTGTCAAATGGGTGGATGAAGTCTTCAAAATTGTTTTTACTGAAGAGCCTCAACCTTGGTCAGAGAGAAACGCAAAGTCGTCAGAATCTAGTAGAAAAAAAACTAGATCAAAAAAAACTTCTCAAAACACTCTAAATTAGGTATTACAGCCCGATATAGTTGTTGTATTAATTCTTTTCTAAGGGTATAAATGAATCCAAGTTTTAATTTATTTAGGAGAGTGTAGTGAATAAAGCTGATTTAATTGATTCTGTAGCAGACGCTACTGACATGTCTAAAGCTGAAGCAGGAAGAGCGCTTGATGCAGTCCTCAACGGTATAGCGGGTTCTTTATCTCAAGGGGATTCTGTTGCTTTAGTTGGTTTCGGAACCTTTAACGTAAGAGAAAGAGCAGCAAGAATGGGAAGAAACCCTGCCACTGGTGCAACAATACAAATTGCTGCCTCAAAAGGTGTAGGTTTTAAAGCTGGAAAAGCATTAAAAGATAGTCTGTAAGAAATTCAAAAAAAAGCGCGTCTTATAGGCGCGCTTTTTTTATGGTAGAGTCCACGAATGTCAGCCCTAGAAAACATTAGAAAAGGCTTATCAAACTCAAGCTCAACCATAATAGTTGGGATAATTATCGTTGGGTTAGTGGCCACTTTTGGAAATTTTTTAGGCACTGAAAATGCCTTCAGCAACCAAAAGGTTTTAGAAATAAACGGACAAGGTATTTCCATTCAGGAATTCTCTCTCGAAGCCAATAGACTAAATTCTATTTTTTCTAATCAAGAAATTATTTTAGAACAGGATCAAGTCACTCAAATTGCCCAAGACTCTATAATCCAAAGAATCCTTTTAGCCCAACAATCCGATGATAGTGGTTTTCACGTAACGGAAGATTTCGTCAGAGAAACTATTCAGGCAGACCCTACTTTTGCTAGTGATGGTGCATTTAATTTAGATGTTTTTAGAGGATTTTTGCTGAGATCTGGTCTTGGTGCTGAAGAATTTCAGAGTATCCTCAGTTCACAATACAAAAGCATGCAATTAAATGAAGCTCTAAATTCCTCAGCTTTCATTCCAGAAGATCACCTTAAAAAATTCATTTCTTCGATTAATCATCACAGAGATATTACTTTTAAAAAAATTTCTCTAAAAGAGGAAGCTAATAATGAAAGTGTGACTGAAGAGGAGATACAGAATTTCTATACTATTGAGGGATCCCAATTTTTTATTGTTCCCACAGCTTCTTTTTCCATAATGGATTTAAATACAAATTATCTGGAATCAAAGATTCAAGTCACTGATTCTGAAGTATCAGCAGAGTTATTAAATTTGCAAAAGCAAAATTCAAATTTAGGTCAAAAAAGAATTAGTCATATTCAAATAGACTTTGATAATGAGAGTAAAATACTTTCACTTGAGAAAGTTGAAGATATTAAAAATCAAATTAATTCTGGCATTATTAGCTTTGAGGAGGCTGTTTCCAATTTTTCTGATGATCTAGGATCTAAGGACTTAGATGGAGACCTTGGTTATACCGATGGCAGCATTTTTCCGCTTGAATTTGAGGAAGAAATAAAAAAATTATCTCTTAATCAAATATCATCAGTCGTTGAATTGAATTCTTCTTTCCACTTGATAAAACTTACCGAAAACAATGAAGAGATTTTTACTGTGAAAGAAGCAAGAAATTCATTGATAGATCAGAAAACACAATCTCTTTTTATTTCTTTGGAGGAGGATATTTTAAGTTTTATTGATCAAAGTAAAAATCTAAATGAAATATCTCAATCAGTTGGTATTCCTTTGAGAACTTTTTCAAATACTTCTTTATCAGAGTCTCCAGAATTTCTTAAGACAGCCGAAAATTTTCTCAATTCTTTTAACTCTCTTTCCGTAGGAGAAATAATAGAGTTACCTATTGATAATGATCGCTTAGTTTTTCTTGAAATAGAGGAATTCTCTCCTGAAAGACAAAAAACTCTTGAAGAATCTGAGATAGAAATATCAGAAATTTTAAGACTTCAAAAAGCTCAAGATAATCTTAACAATATAGTAGATGAATCAATTCTCCTTTTTGCAAAAACCAACTCATCAGACCTAACTAGTTATGAGGATTTAAAACGTGATACAAGTTTACTGCCTAACTCAATGGTTTCAGAAATTTTTTCTCTTAGAAAGGATCAAGTTAATCAAATTAGAAGATTCGATGCCTTAGAAGGAGATACATACGTTTACACTCTTGACTCAATTGATGAAATTGAATTGGAGAGTTCCGCAGAAGAATTGTTTCAAAGCAATGAATTTGCTAAAAGCGCTATGATAAACATTGAGGACTCCTTGTTGATGGAGCAATTAAGATCTAATGCTTCAATAAAACTAGGAAATCTCCTCTAAATCTCCCATAGCTGTGATATTGAATCCAGCATCTACATAAGTAATTTCACCAGTAATTCCGCTTGCAAGGTCAGAACACAAAAACGAAGCTGTATCGCCGACTTCTCTGGCTGTAATATTCCTTTTTAAAGGAGTTCTTTCCGCATTGTAAGAAAGCATTTTTCTGAAATTTTTAACCCCTGATGCAGCTAAAGTTTTTACCGGACCAGCTGAGATAGCATTCACTCTCGTGTTCTCTTTTCCCAAGCTATTTGCCAGATATCTGACAGAAGATTCAAGCGATGCTTTTGCTAAACCCATGACATTGTAGTTTGGTAGTGTTCTTCTGGCTCCCAAATAAGAAAGAGTAAGCATTGATGAAGGCCTTCCTGCCATTAATTCTCTTCCCGCCTTAGCCAAAGCGATAAAGCTAAATACACTTATATCGTGCGCAACTGAAAAACCTTCTCTTGTTGATGCATCTACAAAATTACCGTCTAGCTCAATTCCTGGTGCAAAACCAACAGAATGCACTATGCCATCAAGATAACCCCATTCTTTTTTGATATTCACAAAAGTTTCAGAAATAGCATCATCATCACTCACATCACATTCAGTCAATAGAGAACAATTCAAGTTTTCTGCCAATCCTTCTACTCGTGATTTTAATTTCTCAGATTGATAGGATAGTGCAATCTCAGCACCAAAATCATTCATAGACGTAGCAATACCATTGGCGATTGAGTGTTTATTAGCAACACCTACTATTAATATTTTTTTTCCTTTAAGTATAGACATGCTCAATAATGGTGCATTACAGTTGTTTAAGCAATATATTATCTAGTATTATTACATTATTAAGGGGTGAGAATGAAAATTTTAAAATACATATTAATAACCTGCTTGCTTTTTATGAGCATTACATTTGCAGTGTCTGCATTTGGACAGGAAGAAGCAGATCAGGAAGAACTGACCGTTACCGGTTCAAGGATATCTAGGCCAGAAATATCGTCAAATGTTCCTGTAACAGTTTTGGATAGAGCAGATATTGAAAGAACAGGTTTATCAAACCTAGGAGACATATTACGTTCTACTCCTTTAGTTCAAGGATCAGTTTCTAACAGTAATGTTAGCAACGGAGGAGATGGAACAGTAAAATTTTCCTTAAGAGGTATTGGTCCTGCAAGAACTTTAATACTTTTAAATGGAAGAAGAATTCAACCCATGGGAATTGGTGCCGCATCCTCTCCTGATCTATCTGCCATACCTTCTGCCATGGTTGAGAGAGTTGAAGTTTTGAAAGATGGAGCATCAGCCATTTATGGTTCTGATGCTATAGCGGGAGTTGTAAACATTATCACTCGAGATGATTTTGATGGAGCAGAGTTTTCCATCCAAGGTGGTGCATCCGCAAAAGGAGATGGAAGGCAAGATCAAGCTTCTTTTGTTGGAGGTATTCAGGGTGAAAAAGGAAGTGTTGTGCTTTCACTATCAATGGCTAATCAACATGCTCTAATGATGGGTGCAAGAGGGTTCTCTTTTTTTGAAATTTATGCAAATTCACCATATGTAGATCCTTCAGCAAGAATTGAAGGTTCTTCATGTCCTCTGGGTTGTGAAGAAGGAGGAAGTTCAGCACCGCCATGGACAAGATTCAATGTCCCAGGTTTTGGAAATACAACTTTAGGTCCAGAATTTTGGTTGAATCACATTGATGGGAATTCAGTCGGTCCTGCTGCAGGATTTGTTGATGGATCAGTTGATCCAGTTTATCCAACTCAATCCGATTGGAGAGCCTTTGATAATGACTGGTATAACTATAATCCATTAAATTATCTTGTTTCTCCCCAAAAGAGATGGAATGCGACCATCCATGGAAAATATGATCTAGGCGGAAATGATTTCTTTAAAAATACTACTTTTTTTACTGAAATTATGTACTCAAATATTAAGAGTGAAATGCGAATAGCGCCACAACCTCTTGCTCCATTAGCTTTTTATGGAAAAGATGCGCCTTACTCTAAAGATAATTATTACAACCAAACATACGGTCCAAAATTTTCTACATCTTATGTATCAAATACAGATGGAGATGGTGGGTATGACCTTGTAAATGGTGCCTATGTTGAAAATGCTGACGGCACCGGTGCATACGATATCTCAAGAGCTCTTGATCCAAATGGAGAGACGGTTACTCTGACAGACTGGAGAAGAAGAGTGGTTGAAGCCTTAGGCCGTTTTGAAGATCGTGATGTTCATAACTACAGAGTACTGCTGGGCCTACAAGGAGATTTAGGAGATTCAGGTTGGTCTTGGGATATGACATATTCATTTGGTAAAAACGATTCTGCACAACTTTTGAAAGGATATTTCAACTTAGCGAAAGTTGCCGAACAAGTCGGTCCAACTTACACGGATGATACGGGAGTTTTAAAATGTGGGGCTGATTCAAGCACGACTATAGATTCATCTTGTGTGCCTCTAAATATTTTTGGTGTAAATTCAATAACTCCTGAGATGCTTCAGTATAGTTCTGGTAATTACAATGCATTTGTTAACGGTCTGAACGAACAAGAAGTTTTTTCATTGAACTTCAATGGTCCTATAGCAGAATATGCAGGGGGGACTGTTTATATGGCTGTGGGTGCAGAAGCCAGAACAGAATATGGAGAAACAATTAATGATTCTTTAATTCTTCAAAGCCTTCTAACTGACCCGAGCGGTTTAAATACTTCTGGCTCATATTCTCTTGAAGAATATTACGCTGAGATTATTTTGCCAATTTATAGCACAGCTGAATTGCAATTTGCTACTCGAACTTCTGAATATTCTACTTTTGGATCCAATACAACTTCTGAGTTTGGTTTTGAGATTTTTGCCACAGATACTTTTACTTTGAGAGGTTCTTATTCTGAAGCATTCCGTGCGCCAACAACTCCTGGGCTTTATGGCGGCCAGTCAACTACCTTCCCTGAAGTTACCGATCCTTGTGCTCAACTCGGAAAGGGAGACGGTGAAACAAAAGCCGAATATGCCACAAGATTGGCTACTCTTCCAGGGTGTTCAACTGTTGGTAATGGCTATGTTACCGACCAAGATCAGCTAAATGCTTTGATTGGAGGTAATCCAAACCTTCAACCTGAGAAAGCAGAATCTTCTACTTTAGGGTTTGTTTTTACCCCTGTTGACGGTCTAGATATTACTCTTGATTTTTATCAAGTTGAAATAAAAGAGACCATTGGAACTTATGGCTCCCAAGTGATTTTAGATCAATGTGCTACTACAGGCTCTGCAACTTTCTGTGATCTTATAACTAGATATGAAGCCCCTCCATCATTGAAATATCATGTCCTTGAGATAAAGAACTTGCTTACCAATGTAGGAGAAGAATCATACAATGGAGTAGATTTTTACATGAATTATGACAGCCCAGATTTAGTTAATGGTTGGAATTATTCACTAGGTTATCTAATTGCTTATACCAATAAATTTGAAGAAACAATTCTAGGAACAGCAACGGAATACGCTGGAACTCAAGTTGAAGATAAGTTTGGATTAATTCCTGAAATTAGAGCTAGCGGCTATATGACTTGGAGTAAAGATTTCTTATCAATCGAGTATAACTTGAGATATATCGGTGAAGCTGAAGAAGAAAATTATGGCGGCACTCTTTGGGATGTAGATAGCATTACCTACCATGACATAAAATTTAACTTCTCCATTGGCAACAATTTTCTCGTAACGCTTGGAATAAATAATATTTTAGGCACAGAACCACCGTTTGTTGATTCAGCCTTTAATGGAAATACATCGCTTGAAAATTATGATATGTCAGGTCAATTTAAGTATTTACGATTATCAATGAGTTTTTAAAAGGATACTAGAGAAAAAAAGGCGATTAACATCGCCTTTTTTTTGTTTTTGGTCTTAAAAAGTTCACAATAATCCAACAATTAAGTGTAGAATTTCCCTCTTTATATATATTTGGGGTATCAATAGTGAAATATTTGAAATTTCTTTTTATCGCATTGGCCATAAGTTTTGCGTCAATTGCGTTTACACAAGACACCACTGCTGATTTGACGGCTTCCGTGCAAACGGCTTCTGGTGCAGACATTAACAATGCCACCGTATCTGTCACAAACGTAGGTACTGGTTTATCTAGATCAGCAGTTTCAACTGGCGGATCTGTAAGATTTGCAGCCCTTCCTCCTGGGGAATACTCTGTCTCATCTTCAGCACCCGCTCTCGATCCCGTTTCTTCAACAGTTACACTGCTTGCTGGAGCAAATGCTATTTCCATTACCATGACATCAGTTAGTGCTGAGGATTTAACTGTAAGGGGTCAAATTGTTAAGTCTTATGCATTTGAAGTAACTGAAACTGGAATTAATGTTGATGTTGAAGACCTATATTCAAAAACACCCCAATTTAATAGCTTAAACAGTATCGTTCTTCTTGCCCCAGGTACTACTGAAGGTGATTCTGCTTTCGGTGGTTTAGCCTCGATAAATGGATCATCCTCCGCTGAAAATCAGTACTATGTTAATGGATTAAACATAACTAATTTCAGAAACTTTCTAGGATATTCAACTGTTCCGTTTGAATTCTATGATTCTGTTGATGTAAAAACCGGTGGTTATCAAGCTGAGTTTGGTAAAGCTACTGGTGGTGTAATTTATGCAACTACTAAATCGGGTTCTAATGATTTCGAGTTTAAAGTAAAAGCTTTTTATTCTCCTGATGCCTTAAGATGGAATAGCCCAGATACCTTTTCTGCAATTAACAAAGAAGATCAATATGATGACTTCACATACAACGTTTCTTTCAGCGGTGCAATTGTTCCTGATAGATTGTTTTATTATGTTTTAGCACAACCTAGACAAGCAACAAATATATATGCTGGTTACTTAGCAGATCAACAGTATGTTGATTCTTATGATGATACTTTCTACGGAACAAAAATTGATGCTTATTTTGACGATAATAATATTTTAGAAATTACTTATTTCTCAGATGCATCAAGAATTGAAACAGATACTTACAATTATGATGACACTACTTTTACTCGGGGAACCTACATAGGTACTGGGTACAATTATACTGGTGGTGAAAATACAATTGTTAATTACACTTCAAATATAGATGATAACTGGACTGTTTCCGTTCTTTATGGAAAAAACATAGCTAATAGAACTGCGCAAAGTTCTGCTGACACATGTCCTACAGTTTACGAAAGAAGAACTTCAATTACTGGTGGTTCATTTCAACCCAAAGGTTGCTGGGTAAACTGGAACATTGGATCAGGTTCTGATGAAAGGGAAATTGGAAAAGTAACGGCTGAGGTTAGTTTCGATGAGCATGTCATCAAATTTGGATACGAACAAGAAGCTCTTGTTGCAGTGGATGAAACTACAAACTCAGGTGGGGTTTATTTCCTGCTTATTGAAAATGATTATATCGCGGCTCATCCCAGAACTACTGGTGGTACCGGTGGTATAGGTTATACAGCAGCCGGATACACTGATGAAGAGATTGTTAGAAAGAGAACATACATTTCCGGTGGAACATACAAAATCGATAACAGTGCTCTTTTTGCACAAGGAAGCTTTAAACTGAGCGATAAATGGTTACTCAACGCAGGTCTCAGATCAGATAGTTTTGAC
Organism: uncultured SAR86 cluster bacterium; assembly: GCA_902526045.1. Lineage (GTDB taxonomy): Bacteria > Pseudomonadota > Gammaproteobacteria > Magnimaribacterales > AG-339-G14 > CACNYO01. Next base: position 83,184 of record CABZJI010000002.1, read on the forward strand.
AACGGTGATGCAGGTGGTTCTTCTTTCATTTCGCTTGACAACCAAATAGCTTACAGAATTGGAGCTACTTTTGACGTTAATGGCGATGGTTCTGAAAAACTAGGTTTATTCCTTGGAACTTATTACCTACCGTTTGCTGCTAATACAAACATTAGAATGGCAGGAGCGGAAACATACATTCAAGAATATTACATTCTCACTGGGATAGACGATTCTAAAGGTGAGTTTAGACCAATATATGATGAGTCTACTAAGTTCTATCAAGATACCTATTCAACAGGTGCAGTCCCTGATAGTGAGGAATTAGTGGATCAAACCATTGAACCTATGTACGCAACAGAATTCATTGCAACATATGATTGGATTCAAGACGATTGGAACCTGGGTGTAGCTTTAACTTATAGAGAACTTTCTTCAACAATTGAGGATGTTGCTATCGATGCAGCCATTCTTAAATATTGTGAAGCAAACGGATATGCTGCTACAAATGACAGTGGAACTGGTTGTGCTCAAAATTGGTCAGGATTCCATCACTATGTTCTTACAAACCCTGGCACAGACTTAGTTTATGAAACAAATGAGTTACCTGGCGAAACTGGGTACAAAAAGGTTATGCTGACAGCTGAACAATTGAACTATCCTGAAGTAGAAAGAGTTTATCAAGCACTTGATTTTACTTTTTCAAAAGAATGGGATGACATGTACTTTATAGATGGTGTTGTTACTGTTAGTTCTACTAAAGGTAACTACGAAGGTTCAGTTAAGTCTGATAATGGACAAGACGATGCCGGTATTACACAGGATTTTGACCAACCTGGATTAACTGATGGTTCATACGGTTTATTGCCTAACCACAGAGATTATAGAATCAGCGTCTTTGGAGGATACCAAGCTACTGATAATCTAGTACTAGGTTTTAATACTTCTTTAACAGCTCCAAGAAAATTTGGTTGTCAAGGAACTCACCCAACGGATGTATTTGCACAAGCTTATGGTGATGCTTCATGGTTCTGTGGAGGAGTGATGACTCCTAGAGGATCTATTTATGAAAGTGATACTATTTTCCAATTAGACTTTTCATTAGCATTTGATTTAGGAAGCACTGGAATTATTAAGGAATCGAGCTTCAAAGTAGATATCTTCAATATACTTGGACAAGATGGAGTTGATGATACTTATGAATTTGGTGAAAGTGGTGGACCAACCTCTTACCCTTATCAATATTACCAATTGCCTACTTCTTATCAGTATCCAAGATCTATTAGATTAGGAATTGAAGCTAAATTTTAATAGCTTATACAAAAAAAAAGGAACCTTTTAGGTTCCTTTTTTTTATAATAAATATATGAAAAAAATAAGTCTCATATTGTTAGTTCTTCTCATCTTAGGTTGCTCAAGTCAAGAATCTTTAGACGTTGAATCTGCAAACAAACAAGGAATACTTCTTCTTGATAACGGTACTGAACCTCAAGGCTTAGATCCCCATATCGTAACCGGGGTCACAGAGCACAAGATTATAATCGCTCTTTTTGAAGGATTAACTATGCAGAATCCCAAAGGAGAAGGGATTATCCCGGGTGCAGCTGAATCCTGGACAATATCAAGTAATGGCAAAGAATTATTATTTAAAATAAGAGATGACGCTGTTTGGTCAAATGGCGATCCATTAACTGCAGATGATTTTGTTTATTCATGGAAAAGAATCCTTACACCAGCTCTTGGTTCAAAATATCCAGATATGCTTTATGCTGTAAAGAATGCGGAGGATTATAATAAAGGTCTTTTAAATAACTTTGATCAAGTAGGCGTTGAGGCCCTTGATGAAAAAATTTTAAAAGTTACTCTCAGGACAAAAACTCCATTTTTTTTAAAGCAACTCGCGCACTATGCCACTTATCCAGTTCATCCAAATACCATAGAGAAATTTGGAGGAATCTCAAATAGAGACAGTCAATGGACTAGACCTGACAATATGATTTCAAACGGACCATTTATTTTATCTGAGTGGTCAATTAACAAGGTAATCAAAGTAAATAAAAATGATAAATATTGGGACAGTGATAATTTAAAACTCAATGGAATACATTTTTTTCCGATTGATAATGAATCAACAGCAGATAGATATTATAGATCTGGCAAAACGCACAATTTAAACATAATACAAACGGAAAAAATTTCAAAATATAAAAATGAATATCCTGAAGAATTCAAGCTTGAGAAATATTTTGGTACTTATTACTACAGATTAAATACAGATATTGAACCATTGAATGATGTAAAAGTGAGAAAGGCATTATCACTTGCCATTGATAGACAAATTATTGTTGATCGTGTTACTAAAGGCGGCCAAAAACCTGCTTATTCTTTTACCCCACCTAGCGAAAATTATTATGATCCACCTACTTATCTGCCTTATGACCCTTCGTTGGCAAGAACATTATTAGCTGAAGCGGGTTTTCCAGACGGAAATGGATTTCCAGAGTTTGAGCTCTTATACAATACCAATGAAGGGCATCAGAAAATCGCTCAGGCCATCCAACAATTTTGGTTAAAGGAGTTGGGGATTAAAGTAACTTTGACTAATGTTGACTGGAAAGTTTATCTAGATAGACAAAGTCAGGGTGAATTCGAAATTACTAGAGCAGGTTGGATCGGTGATTATGTGGATCCTAATTCATTTCTGGATATGATGGTAACAGATAGAGGAAACAACATGACTGGTTGGTCAAACAGTCAATACGATGATTATTTAACGAAGGCAGCCTTTTCTGAATCTGAGAAAGATAGAATTACCTATTTTACAGAAGCTGAGAAGATATTAATGGATGAATTACCAATTATTCCAATTTATACGTACACAAGAGTTTATATGTTAAAAGAAGAAGTAAAAGGTTGGTTTCCAAACATGCTAGACACTCATCCTTACCAGTTTATTTCTCTAGAAGATTGACTTATTTTATTTTAAAAAGAATTTTTACTTATATTCCAGTAATGTTAGTTGTCATCTCGGCAACTTTCTTTATGGTTCATGCTGCTCCTGGAGGTCCATTTGATGATGATAGAGTTGCATCTCCAGAGATTCTTAAACAATTAAACGAAACCTATAACCTCAACGATCCACTAGTAACTCAACTTGGAAATTATCTAGTTAATGCTGTACGGGGTGATTTTGGTCCTTCCTATAAGTATCCCGGAAGAACTGTTTCGGAGTTAATTGCATCTGGATTACCTGTAACCGTAGAACTTGCCTTTTATGCAGTTCTTTTTGCTTTGTTACTGGGAGTACTTTCTGGAATTATTGCGTCTCTTAATCCAGGAAAATTTCTTGATTACTTTCCTATGAGTATTTCCATGATCGGTATTTGTGTTCCATCAATTATCTTGGGCCCAATTTTGATTTTAATTTTTGGGATTTGGATTGATTTTCTCCCAGTAAGTGGATGGGGTGAATTCTCTGGCGATAAAATTCTACCTACTATTACTTTAGGGTCAGCGTATGCCGCAATCTTTGCCAGACTTACAAGAGGTGGAATGCTGGAAATTCTTGCTCAGGATTTTATTAGAACCGCGCGAGCAAAAGGACTAAACGAAACAAGAGTTGTTTTTTTTCATGCCTTAAGAGGAGGGATAATGCCGACAATTGGTTTTCTTGGACCAGCGATCGCAGGACTTTTCGCAGGATCATTTGTTGTTGAAACTATCTTTCAAATAAATGGTATTGGCAGGTATTACGTTCAGGCTGCTTTTAATAGAGATTATACTTTAATTTTAGGCATCTCAATTTTGATAACCTTTTTTACTCTAACATTTGTATTGGTTTCAGATATATTAGCTACTTATCTTAATCCAAGGCTAAGAGAAAAAGGATCGATGAACTGATCATGATTTTCTTGGCCAATTTTTATAAAAACCACAAGTTAGCATTCTTTAGTTCTGTTTTTATTTTTGGATTAGTTTTTCTTGCAATTTTTACCCCTTTTATTACTCCCTACAGTTATGCTGAACAAAATCTCTTTTTAGGTGCAGCACCACCTTCGTCAGAATATATGTTGGGCACTGATGTATTAGGAAGAGATCTTTTTACAAGAATGTTGTACGGAAGTCGAGTTTCACTATTAGTAGGTTTTCTTGCAACACTAGTTGCTCTTACTATAGGAGTCTTGTGGGGATCGATAGCAGGATATTTGGGGGGGAAAGTTGATTCTATTATGATGAGAATAGTAGATATTCTTGATGGCTTACCGTTTGTTATTTTTCTAATATTAATATTAGTGATCATTGGTAGAAGTATGACCTTATTATTTTTAGCAATTGGAGCATTTGGGTGGTTATCTATGGCTAGGATTGTAAGAGTACAAGTTCTAGGACTTAGACGTCAGGATTATGTATTAGCTGCGCAAAGTATGGGGGCGAGCAATCTAAGGATTTTATTAAAACATATCATTCCAAACGTCTTAAGTTCAGTCATTGTATATTCAACTCTCTTAATACCTCAATTCATGTTGTTAGAGGCTTTTTTAAGTTTTTTAGGCCTTGGGGTTCAACCTCCAGAAAGCTCTTGGGGAATATTGATCAGGGAAGGTGCCATTACTATGGAAGAATATTGGTGGCTTTTAATATTCCCATCCATAGTATTTTCTTTAACTTTATTTGCGCTTAATTTTTTAGGAGACGGCCTTCGAGATTATTTAGATCCTAGAAAAACACAACAACTTAGTTAGCTTTTAAATCAGAGAATTTGATATCCAAAACTTGTCCTGGATAGATAACCTCAGGATTTTTTAATTCATTCCATTGGACTATCAAGTCGCCTGTAACTCCAAATTTTTTTGCTATTTTAGAAATAGTATCGCCTCTTTTAACAGGATAAGTAAGATCATTTAAATTAACTTTTTTCATCTTTTTGGGAACAAAATACTTAGGATAAATATTTATTTGTTGATTAATTTGAAGGTATCTTTCCGTAGATAAATCATTCCAAACAATTAAATCAGAAACTTGAACGCCATATTTTTTTGCTATTGACCAGAGTGTATCGCCTTTAGAAACGAAATAGATATCTGGTTTGTTGAGATAATCTTTCAACCACTCAGGTCCTCTCGGTACGGTTAATTCCTCATTCTCAAAAATTAGGTCATCATCTAGGTTATTAATTTCCTTGAGGAGGGCTTGAGAAATCATATATTTTTTTGAAATTGAAATTAATGTATCTCCCTTTCTTACAACATATTTATCCCACTTTACAAGTTCTTCTTCACTCATCGAATTCAGTCTAATTTCAAAACGATCTGCAATTCCGATAGGTAACAATAAATAGAAAGGTCCATTAGGATCAGTTGCCCATTGATTGAATCCAGGATTCAACTCATATACAGCCTCAATACTGAGACCTGAAATATTTGCTACTTGCATCAAGTCAACCTGTGAAGGAATATCTATTACTCTAAAATAGGGCCTATTAGGCAGAAAAGGGAAACTAACATTATAGTTTTCAGGATTTTTAATTACTTCTAACAAAGCAAGTAATCTAGGAAGATATTTACTAGTTTCTTTAGGAAGTTTTAATGACCAAAAATCTGTTTGTTTTCCTTGATTTTTATTCTTTCTGACTTCTCTTTGGATTCTTGCTGGGCCAACATTAAAGGATGCGATGGCGAGCGACCAATCGTTGGTTTTTTGATACATCGAATCTAGATAATTAAGAGCTGAATTTGTTGAAGCGATAATGTCTCGTCTGCCATCGTACCACCAATTTCTTTTTAATCCTTGCTCTTTAGCTGTACTAAGAATAAATTGCCAAATTCCTGAAGCTCCCGCAGGGGATTGAGCATAGGGATCGAATTGACTTTCCACAAATGGTAGTAATGCAAGCTCAACCGGCATATCTCTTTTCAAGGTTTCATCAACCATATGATAAAGATACCTTTGACCATTTTTTGATAACCTATCAACGAGATATTGATTATTTTGATAAATTTTTAGAGCTCTTTGGATTTCCAATCTCTCTGCAGAATATTGAAAATTTGAATTTTCCCTTATGACATCCCATAAGTCCTCTTGACTCGAGATGGGAATAATAAAAAAGGATAAAAATATATAGGTTATATATTTCTTCATGTATTAACTACTATCTTTTAAAGATCTAACAGCTGTAAAAGTTTCTAATTCAGAGGGATCATCTAATTTAGCAAAATCTTTTATATTTTTTTTGATTTCAGCAACATGAGATCTTAGAAATGGATTTATATTCTTTTCTAATTCTAAATTAGTAGGCAAGGAAATTTCATCATTCATTCTTTTTTTATCTATCTTGCTTTTATATTCGACTAGATCATCATTGCCAGGCTCAACCTTAACTGCAAAATCTAAATTACTTTGTGTATATTCATGGGTACAATAAATTTTCGTGGATTTGTCAAGAATAGACAATTTAGATAAAGACTCATACATTTGATTTGGCGTTCCCTCAAAGATTCTTCCGCAACCGCCTGAAAATAAAGTATCTCCACAAAATAAAACGTTTTGTTCCTCAGAATGGTAAGCAATATGATCTAAAGTATGGCCAGGTACTTCTATGATTTTAAAAGAAAAACCATGAATTGAGATTTCATCATTTTCTTTTAATTTTATTTCCACTCCATTAAAGGGCGAATCATAAGGACCATAAACATTACATTCATAGGATTTTTTTAATTGTTCCACGCCACCAGTATGGTCATAGTGATGATGAGTAATTAGTATATTTTCTAGCCTCAAATTTTTTTCTAACAAATAGTTATTAACTACACTTGCATCCCCTGGATCTATCGCAGTAGCTTTACCATTTTCTTCAATAAGCCATATATAATTATCTGTGAAAGCTGGTAGAGGTAAAATGTTCATAAAAAATAATTTTACCACTTGTAATCAGAATTTTTTATCTAGATTTGATTTGAGCATTAAAATTTATACAGACGGCGCTTGTAAAGGTAACCCAGGCGATGGCGGTTGGGGAGCCTTAATTATTTATCCTGAAAACGAAAAGGAGATTTTTGGCTATGAAGAAAATACTACCAATAATAGAATGGAACTTCTCGCAGCTATAAAAGCCCTAGAAGCTATGACAGGAAAAGCAGAAGTGACAATTTATACTGACTCAATGTATCTTCAACAAGGTATAACTAGTTGGATAAATAATTGGAAATTAAATAATTGGAAAACTTCTTCAAAAAAGGATGTAAAGAATGCAGATCTTTGGAAAAGACTAGATGAATTATCAGTTAATCTCAAAGTGACTTGGAGCTGGGTAAAAGCTCATAGTGGGCATCCTCAAAATGAGAGAGCTGATTTTTTAGCAAATCAAGGTATTTTACTTAAATGAGGCAGATAACTTTAGATACTGAGACAACAGGTCTTGATGTTTCTAATGGTCACAGAGTGATTGAAATAGGATGTACTGAAATCATTGATAGAAAATTTACAGGTGAAGAACTACACTTTTATTTAAATCCGGAAAGAGATATTGATCCTGGTGCTGAAGCAGTTCATGGTCTTTCTAAAGAATTTCTATCGGATAAGCCATTTTTTTCAGATATAGCAGAAGATCTTCTTACTTTTTTAGAAGATGCTGAGATTCTTATGCATAATGCAGAATTTGATTTAGGTTTTCTCAATAATGAAATAACCATTTTAGAATCTGATTATCCTACAATTGAAACCGTTTCATCGAACGTTATTGATACCCTTCAATTGGCGAGAGCCATGCATCCAGGACAAAGAAATAGCTTAGACGCGTTAGTGGATAGATATCAAGTTCAAGGATACGATAGAAATTATCACGGAGCATTGTTAGATTCAAAAATCCTTGCTGAAGTTTATTTGTCAATGACAGGAGGTCAGACAAGCATTGGTTTTAGTCAAGAAATGTCCCATTCAGGCGAATCAATTAGAAAATCTAATGAACAGAATTTTTTTAAAGTCAGAGTTTCTGAGGAAGAATCAAATCAACATCTTAATTACTTAAAATCTATTAGAGAATGACAGAAAGAACTAGATTTGCACCAAGTCCAACCGGCCATTTGCACATAGGCGGTGCTAGGACCGCCTTATTTTCTTGGTTATTCGCAAGATCCAAAGGCGGTAAATTTCTACTCAGATTTGAAGATACAGATGTTGAAAGATCGAAAGATGAATTTAAATACTCAATTTTAAAATCTTTGGAATGGCTTAATCTTGTCCCAGATGAAGAACCCATATATCAGTCTAGAAACTTAGAAAGACATAAATCTACAGCCTTATCTTTATTTGAGCAGGGTGCAGCTTATTACTGTGATTGTTCTATTGAGGAGTTAGAAGAACTTCGTGCTGTTCAGATAAAAAATAAACAAAAGCCCATGTATGACGGGCGTAGCAGAGATAAAAATTTAGAATACGAAGGAAAAAATGTTCTTCGCTATAAAATGCCTGCTGTTTCAACTTCTTTTAAAGATTTAATTTTGGGAGATATTACCGTAGATAATAAAGAATTAGATGATTTTATTATTTTGAGAGCAGATGGAACTCCTACTTATAATTTTTGCGCAGCGGTAGACGATCTAGATATGAAAATTTCAACAGTCATTCGAGGAGATGATCACCTAACTAATACAATTAAGCAACTCAATATAGTTAAGTCACTCAATGGAAATATTCCTAGTTATGCTCATCTACCTATGGTTTTATCAGAGTCGGGAAAAAGGTTATCAAAAAGAGATGGTGCTCTGGATATTATGGACTATAAATCTGAAGGCTACTTAAGCGAGGCGCTACTAAATTATATAGTCAGATTAGGCTGGTCCAAGGATGAGATTGAGAAATTCACAATGGATGAATTATTATCATATTTTGACCTAACAGATATAAATTCTTCTGCCTCAAAATTTTCACAACAACTGTTAGATTGGTATAACAATGAATATTTAAAAAATTCTTCAAATAAATACATTCTAGAGAAAATAAATGAAGGAAATCAAAAAATTGATCCAGCCACGCCTAAAATATTAGAGATTATTGAGGTCTTAAAAAAAGGTGCTAAAACTCTGGTTGAAATAGAGCAATCAATTTTAATGTTTACAGAAAAACCTAACATAGATGCTGATCATGAACTTAAAAACCAAGAAAATAGAGAATTACTTCTAGACTTTATCAGTCAATTTAGAGAAGTAGATTACTCCAATATTGAGGATTTAAATATCTTTATTAAGGCATATATAAAAGCAAAAGAAATTAAATTTCCCCAACTAGGTAAACCGATGAGATACGCTCTAACCGGCAAGTCTAATGCGCCAAGTATAGGTGAATTATTATTTCTAATCGGTAAAGAAGACTCTTTAGTAAGATTAGAAAATTTTACAAAATAAAAAAAGGAGCCTATAGGCTCCTTTTTTTATAATAAGAAAGGTTTATTCACTCCAATTTGTATTACCTGGTAATGCAGAAGATAACATCAAAGAATTTTGAGTGCAGTCTTGAAGTGGCTCAAATAATTGAGTTTGCATTGCAGCTCCACCTGTAGACATCAATGCAGCTAGTTCTGCTAACGCAGCATCACTTTCTAACACCATCATTGTTGCAAAATCATAATCTGTGGTTTGACCAGCAACTGGGAAGATATTAAACATGGCCACTTTATTAGCCATTCCTCCAGCATCGAGAAATGCATTCATTTTTGAATATGCGGAATTAAAGTCCATCATAGAAGCATTTTCTTTAGAGGTACACAACGCTGTAAACACGGGTCTGATGTCAGTAGGCACCCATCCATCTGCCTGCTTTGTTGGGAACATAACTCCCATTAAGTGGCCCATGCAATCTGATGGTCCCATAACTCTTTCAAACTTTTTCAACATATCGCCAGATCCATTTCTAACCCAGTTGAAATGAGATTTTGTAAAGTTTTCCCAACTGTTTGCTACACCAAACCACATTGATTTACCGTGAATTGAAGCGCCAGCGAAATCGGCTGTGAAAATATATGCATTATAGTTTTCTAAACCAACTGGATCATTTTCTTCTTGCCACTCTCTCCACTCAGCACCCACTTCCATCATATCCTCAATGTTTTTTCCTTTTTCATAGGAACACCCATAGTACATTTCAACGGGGAAGGTCGGAGGCATGCTCTGTGCCATTATCGCCCCTGAACTTAGAAGGGCAACGATTATTAATAGTTTTTTCATATTTATCTCCTTATTAAAAATTCATTAATCCATGTTACTCCAAGGATTTTCAATCATTACTAATGATCTTGTAGGACAATTAGCAATCTTAAGCCACCTTGAAAAAATTTTATCTCCTTCACCATTGGTAAAGAAATTTTGAAATCCACCACCCATCTCAGTGAAGTCAGGCCAGGCAGTCATTAAGGCGAACCCATTCGGATTCATATCGCCCATAAATGTGGTGAAGATCCATTGGCCACCTTTCATTCCATTTTTTTCTGAAAACGCCTCCACGTCTTTAGAAACTTGTCTCACATCAGCAAGAGTAAAGCCCTCGTTTAACTCACAAAGCCACATTTCAGCTGGAACCGGAGCAGAGGTATCTTGTGAAAAAGACATTCCCGATATCACTAAGATAACTACAGAAATTAAATATTTAAGATTTTTCATTTTTACTCTCCTTATAAAATATCTTTCTTCATTAATTTAACTTATAAATCAATTAATTAATACTAATTGATCAAGTTAAAAAATGTTAAAGATTTATTGATGATATTTATGAACGACCTTAAATTTTTTGAAAAATGTTAATCTTCTGCTAAGTCTCTTTTTAACTCTGAGCTTGCTAGTGAAGCATGATTTAAAATATTTCTTCCCATAGAAGAAGATTGAATCTTTGAGAAAGAAGAGAATATTTTTATGCGAGCACTATGCATTTTTTCCGAATCAGGATCAGCATGAAGAGCTGTTTCAATAAGATGCGCTGCAATGTTGTGATTTCCAGCCTCTGATTCAAACAGTGCTTGATCAATAATCTTATCTAAGGAACCAACCAGCTCTAGCCACTTTTTTGCCTCCTCTGATCTTGGAGTCGGAAATAATCTGTCGTATTCTCCATCCCACCAGCCTCCATACCTTCGCCATATCATTCTAATTAAAAACTGTGGATCATCGTATACCGGTTTTAACCAAGGTAATTTCATAGCGACTTTATTAAATTTCACATTATGGATTACGAAGTCCAAAGTTTTACCTCTATTCATGTATGAAAGCACTTGCTCCTCAATGTCATTGAGAAAGGTCGCTGTTGTCTCTAGCGCTTTTTTTATAATTTCAGCACCAAACATAGGATAACCGTGTCCAGGCAACATAATTTCAACATCAAGTTCAGCCATCTCTCTCAATGCAGTAGCCCAATCCGATATGTATCTTTGAACTTTTTGGGGATTTCCTCCATTTGGTACAGCCCAAATAAATAAATCACCTGGAAGAAGGATTTTTTCTTGAGGAATGTAAGCCCATATATGATCATCAGTTTCCCCTCTAGCAGGATTTAAAAAAAATTCAGTCTCTCCAACTGTAAAGCTCATCTTTTTATCAACAAGGATATCGGGATATCTGTAACTATCAGGCCAGCTAAACTGGGGAACGTTGATAGCAAACTGTCTTCTGTTAATTGCTGTATTCCATCCAAGAGTTTTCTTGTACCTATCAAAGTGATCAGGTAGTAACTTATGAGCATAGACAATCGGTCTATCTCTGTTTAATGAATCAGCCTCACGATCAAATTTTTCAACTGCAAATACATGATCCACATGATGATGGGTATAGATAGCTGCTTTTAAAGGTGCATCGGGTCTCCAATTTCTAATATCCTCAAACGCTCTATCGACATCCAGGATGCTGCCCGTATCGAGTAAAACCAGTCCATTCCCAGTATCCAGAACATAAAAACCGGCTATCCCCTTAAATGCTAAAAGATTTTCATTAATTTCAGTTGAACCATCAATAAATGCATGTACAGGATGATATTCAAACTCAAGATCTAATTCATCATTGATCGCTTTACTTGCTAATTCCTTTAAATCCATAATAACCTAACCATAAAAATATTTTTAAAAACCCAGGTATCTAAATATAGCACTGAATTAATAGAATGCGTTTTCAGCACACAGAACAAACACTTCAACTAATTTCTAAGTTAGACAGATTTATGGATGAATATATATATCCAAATGAGGAAACTTATGCTGATCAAATGACCATTTTTAGAAATGACGGGAATCCTTGGCAAACAGTTCCGATAGTAGAGGACTTAAAAAAAATTGCTAAAGGAAAGGGTCTTTGGAATTTCTTTCTACCTACTAGTGAATATGGCTATGGATTAACGAATCTTGAATATGCTCCTCTTGCAGAAATAATGGGAAGAGTAGGTTGGTCATCTGAAGTTTTTAATTGCTCTGCGCCAGATACTGGAAATATGGAAGTCTTAGAAAGGTTTGGTAGCGATGAGCAAAAAGAGAAATGGCTGAAACCTCTTTTAGAAGGAGAAATAAGATCATGTTTTGCAATGACTGAACCTAAAGTTGCTTCCTCTGATGCTACAAACATTTCTTCTTCAATAGAGCTAGATGGAGATCATTATGTTATCAACGGAGAAAAATGGTGGGCATCTGGTGTCGGTCATCCAAATTGTAAATTCTTAATTTTTATGGGAGTGAGCAATCCTGAAAGCCCAAAATATCAAAGACAATCACAGATTATCGTACCTTTAGATTCGCCCGGGATAAAACTCAAAAGGTATCTGACTGTTTATGGTGCAGATCATGCACCCCATGGACACGGTCACCTTGTATTTGAGGATGTAAGAGTCCCTAGAGAAAATATGATTTTGGGTGAAGGCAGAGGATTTGAAATTGCTCAAGGAAGACTTGGGCCAGGAAGAATTCATCATTGTATGAGAATTATCGGTCTTGCAGAGAGAGCCCTGGAAATCTTGTGTAAACGCTCTCTCGACAGAGAAGCTTTTGGTAAGAAATTAGCAGAACTTGGAGGTAACTACGATGTAATTGCAAATTGTCGGATAGATTTAGAGATGGCAAGACTATCTACCTTAAGAGCAGCTTACATGATGGATGAGGTCGGTAATAAGATAGCGAGAAGTGAGATAGCTCAAATCAAAGTATCTGTTCCCTCAATGGCTGTGAAGATCATAGATGCGGCCATTCAAATTCACGGCGGAGAGGGTGTTTCGCAAGATACTATTCTCGCTGGATTATTTCAATCTACCAGATATCTTCGAATTGGAGACGGTCCAGATGAAGTGCATAGAAGAACAGTTGCAAGAGAGGAACTGGGCAAACTTAGAGCTTCATCATAAAAATTTATTTGTTAAGATTTCCCTATGAAAAAATCCATTCTAATTATTTCAATTGTCCTTTCGTTGTCATCATTCTCTCTAGATTACAAAGATTTTGGAAAATTACCTTTTTTCAGTAATGTCACCATTTCTCCTGATGGAGAGAAAATAGCAGCTCTAGCTAACATTGAGGAAAAGCCTTATATTGTAGTCACTGAATTCGGTTCAACTAATTTTAATCCCATCGCATCGCTAAAGAATGAATACGATCGTCTGGAATGGATTGAATGGGCCAACAATGAAAAAATCATTTTTCAAACAAGCAAGGCAGAAAAAGTTCGTGAAAGAACTTTTAGGGTATACGACTTAAACACTATAAATTCAGATGGCTCAAATTTTAAAGTTATTGAAAATAAATCCATTTACAAAGATAAGCAAAATTCAAATATTTCTAAATACGAAAGTATTTCTCTGGTTGATATTCTAGAGGATGATGAAAGCAAAATATTAGTATCTAGCTATGATCCTAGGGAAAGAGCAGCTGCTATTTTCGAAGTTAATTTAAAGAATAATAGATTTAAAAAAATTGAGTCACCGTTTATTGATCAGGATGGCGATAGAGTTACAAGCTTCATTGTCTCTGAAGGAAAAATTCAATTTGCTGATTACTACGATTCCGATGCAGGCATAGCTAAAATTTTCTATCGACCAAAAAAAGAAGATAGCTGGATTGAAATATACAGAGCGAATACAGAAGATCTTGCAACAGATAGCTTTTCAGTTGGAGGTGTGGATAAAACAGACGGTAATTTATTCATATATTCTAATTTTGATAGTAATTTCTCATACATATCAAAATTCAATGTTGAAACAGGAAAATTAAGTGATCCTATTTATCAAAAAAAAGATCATGAAATCGTAGTTCTAGAAGTTGAAGAAGGTGATATTAAGATGGTCTGTTACGAAAAATTTACTAGGGAATGCGATTTATTTGATCCCGAAGAAAACGGCATCATAAAAGCTCTAAAAAATTCATTTCCAGATCATTACATCAATATAAGTTCTTACAGCAAAGACTTTTCTAGATTTATTGCAACAATTCGGAATTCTAATTCACCAGCAAAATATTTTGGATTTGATAAGAAGACCGTTAAATCCTTTTTTATTTCAAGTCAGTATCCACAATTAGAAAACAAAATTAACTCTATTACTGAAGTTATTGAGTATAAATCTCGCGATGGATATCGATTGTATGGTTTTTTGACTATGCCAAAAGCTATAAAAAATCCGCCTATTATACTTTTTCCTCATGGCGGGCCTACAGCAAGAGATCGAGTTGACTTCTTCGATCCGTGGCTCCAAGCCATGGTCAGTCAGGGCTATGCAGTATTTCAACCGCAGTTCAGAGGTTCAGCTGGTTGGGGAAAAGACTATCAGGTTTCTGGCTATAGAGAATCAGGCAAAATGATGCAGAATGATATGATCGATGGCTTTGATTATGTTGTAAAAAATTACGATCTTGATGGCAATAAAGCTTGTATGGTTGGCGCCAGTTACGGAGGGTACGCTGCTTTGACTGGAAGTTTTCAATCTCAAGATAGATTTAAATGTTTTGTGAGCGTTGCTGGAATTTCAGATTTTACAAAGTTAATGAGGTCTGAAACATTCTTTAGAGGTTCTGCCAAAATTAATAAAATTATGCACGGAGACCCATTTGAAGATAAAGCTTACTTAGATTCTGTTTCTGCAATTAACCATACAGATGATATAAAGCGACCAATCTTATTAATTCATGGAACTTACGATACTCAGGTGCCTCATAATCAATCGGCTATGTTCTATGACAAAATTAAAAACAGTAATAAATCAGTAGAATATTTTGAATTACCTAAAGCTACCCATTATTTTGACGAACAAGGTAATAGATTTGTTATGTTCAAAGAGATAGAAAGATTTTTAGCAGAAAATCTTAATTAAAGCTCTACCAGTTGCTTACCAATATTTTGACCCGTAAATAATCTATTCAAGGCATCCGGACAATTCTCTATGCCAACGAGAATATCTTCCTGATGTTTAATTTTGTCATTTTCTAAATATTCTTCTAATTGCTCCAGAGCTTTTTGGGCTTTAGATAAATAATCCATCACCAAAAAACCCTCCATAGTTGCTCTTCTAATAACTAGATTCATGAGATTTCTTGGGCCAGGAAGAGGTTCGGTCGAGTTGTAACCAGAAATTCCACCACACAACAATATTTTTGCATTTAAATTGATATGATTAAGAGAAGATTCGAGAACTTCCCCCCCAACGTTATCAAAAAATAAATCTATACCATCTTTAGCTTTGGCTTTAAGTTCTTCAGCTACATTTGAATTTTTATAATCAATCACTTCGTCTAAACCGCAATCATTCTTGAGCCAATTACACTTTGTTTCTCCACCAGCTATTCCAATAACATGACAGCCATTAATTTTAGCTATTTGAGCAGCAACTGAACCTGTAGCGCCTGCAGCTCCTGAGACAAGTACATTCATTCCTTCTTGCACCTGCCCAAGTTCAACCATTCCATAATAGGCTGTGATACCTGTTGCACCTAAAACGTTAAGGGAAGTAGGAATAGGAAACTTATCATCAAGTTTTCTAAATCTTCCAGCTTCATCAGGAGTCGTTTTACAATAAGTTTGCCAACCAGCAAATCCAATAACTAAATCACCGACTTGATAGTTATCGTTTTTAGATTCAATGACTTCACCTACTCCCATGGCTCTTACAACTTCATCTATCTGAACTGGCGGAAGGTATCCGGGAGCGTCATTCAGCCAACCTCTTTGTGTTGGATCAAATGAAATATATTTATTTTTTAGCATGATTTCATTTTCTGAAAGCTCACTTATCTCTTCTTCTAATAGATCAAAATCACTTTTCTTCGCCATGCCTTCAGGTCTTTCTTTTAGAACCCATTTTTTGTTGATTATTTCATTCGAAATTGTCATTTATTCCCCGTAATTAAAATTTTGTATATTTGCCCATTAAAGTTACTATTTAGGCAAATGAAAGTCACTAAAAAATTTGAACCTTATTCTTTCGGTGCCATGATTGAGAATATCGATTTATCTGCAGATCTCACTGCTGACCAAATATCTCAGATTCGAAGTGTATGGATAGATAATCAAGTTGTTTTTTTTCCAAATCAAAAATTAACAAATGAACAATTTGCAAGGTTCGCTAGATACTTTGGTGACTACGGTGAAGATCCCTATTTAAGAGCAATGCCAGAACATAATCATATTGTTGAGGTAAAAAGGTCTAAAGAAGAAAAGACGTCTCCATTTGGCGGTACTTGGCATTCAGATTGGTCCTTTTTGAATAAGCCACCGGCAATGACTCTCTTATACTCAAAAATAATACCCCCTGTGGGTGGCGATACTCTCTTTGCATCAACTAAAGATGCTTGTACTGAGCTAAGCTCAGCCTTAAGGGAGCAAGTAAAGAACTTATCTGGCATTCATAGTGCCATGCTCCCGTATGCTGATAATGGTTTTTATGCCACTGAATCTGAAGAAAGATCAATGGATATTGTTACCAGCAAGGAGGCTAGGGCAACTCAAAGACATCCCGTCATAAAAAAACATAATGAATCTAACTTTGAAACTTTGTTTGTAAATCCCGTATATACCGTTGGCATAGATAACAAGGATGATATAGAAGCTGGAACTATTTTAAGTTCACTATATGAGCACATCCTTCAAGACAGGTTTATCTACCGTCATAAATGGGATGAGGATACTTTACTAATGTGGGATAACAGATCCGTAATGCATATGGCCGAGGGCGGTTACGATGGTTACGATAGACTTTTACACAGAATAACTATTGCCGGTTAATTACCAGAGACTTCCAAGCCTTCTAATTTTCCCTCTTTTCGCCATTTACGCATCATACTGAAAAACTCCAGCGGGCCACCACCATAAGGATTATTCTGGGGCTGAAGATCAGGCTTACCTTCGTTGTTATAATAACCCGGTGTACAATTTTCCCTAAATTCTTTCATGTCGCGCGATTTATGGATTATTTTTTCAACCCATTCTTTTTCAGCATTTTCAGATGCTTCCACGAAGGTCAATTGATCCTCTTTCATCTTCTTGAGTATGTAAGAAAGATGAATGCTTTGTTCATCTAGCGAGTGAGTATAGTTAGCTGTAAAAGCACCTTGTTGGGGGCCAAAAAAGAAACAATTTGGAAAACTTCTCGTATGCATGCCATGGAAAGTTGAAAGTCCATCTTTCCATTTATCAGAAATACTTACTCCTTCTTTCCCATAAATTTCATACCCACATCTTCTGGTGTATTCGGTTCCTACCTCAAATCCAGTGGCAAAAATGATGCAATCAACTTCGTATTCCTTTTTACCAAAAATTATCCCTTTTTCAGAAATAGTGTCGATTCCCTGACCGTCAGTATCAACCAATTCAACGTTTTCATTATTGAAAGCAGATAAATATTCATCGTGAAAACATGGACGTTTACAGAATTGACGATAATAGGGCTTTAAGGATTCAGCTGTTTTTGGATCATTAACGACACTATCGGCTCTTGATCTTATCTGTTCCATTTTTTCAAAATCAGCCATTTCGACTTGTTTTGCTAAATTGCTAAGACCAACGTAGCTCATAAATTTCCCTTGCAAGTATGCTTTTAAACCTTCTTTATATAATTTTTTTGAAAAAACAGAACCAAGAGTCCAGAGAAAGATTCTAAATTTTGACGGACCATTATTTAGTAATGCTCCCAATATCCTTCGAAAAACTTCAGTCCAACCATCATTCACTAAGTCTTTACCATTTACGTTACCTGTTAAAAATCCTTCAAAGTTCTCTCTTCTTTTTGATTGCCATCCTGGAGATTGATTGAGAAACCAATTCTCATCGGTATCGATGTTATTTCTTTCATCAATCGAAGAAGGAGTTCTTTGAAAAACATAAAGTTGTTTTGCTGATTCTGCTAGATGTGGAATACATTGCACAGCAGTTGCACCTGTTCCAATGACTGCAACTCTTTTATCAATAAGATTTGATAAATTTCCCTTCGATGAACCGCCGGTATACTCATAATCCCATCTGCTTGTATGAAAAGTATGACCTTTGTAATTATTGATGCCATTTATTGCAGGCAATTTAGGACGATTAAGAGGGCCGTTAGCATGAACAACATGGTTACACTTAATCTTATCTGCTTTATTAGTGTTTATTTCCCAAAGTCTTTCATCGTCTTTCCATCTGACGTCGTTCACTTCAGTTTGGAAAATAGCATGCTCGCTCAATTCAAATTTCTCTGAAATGACATCAAAATATTCTAAAGTTTCGGATGCGTTAGTGTATTTTTTGCCAGGAATAAAGTTAGTTTCTTCAAGCAGGGGAAAATAGATATAGGATTCAATATCGCATGATGCTCCTGGATATCTATTCCAATACCAAGTACCGCCAAAACTACCGCCTTTTTCAATGATTTTAAAATCAGAAAACCCGGCTTCTTTAAGTCTAGATGCAGCTAGAACACCACCAAAACCACCACCAATAATTACGATTTCATAAGAATCAGTTAAAGCCTGCCTTTCAATTTCTTGATTTATATAGGGATCATCAACGAAATAAGAAAAATCACCACTTACTTCTTGATATTGATCATTCCCGTCTTCACGAAGACGTTTATCTCTTTCCTGTCTGTATTTATCTCTAAGATAATCAGGATCAAAAGTATGATTTTGCATTTTTATTCCCTCACGCATTGTTAATTTATCATATTCAGACTCAAGCAAAAACTATTCAAAAATAGTAAAGTAACTTAAAAATTTTATAGACGGGGCTATAGCTCAGCTGGGAGAGCGCTTGCATGGCATGCAAGAGGTCCGCGGTTCGATCCCGCGTAGCTCCACCATATTACCTTTACCTAACTTTTAAAGAAAATATTAAGGTTTTATTAATAACCAAACGAAGAAGAAAATTGGTGCCATCCAAGTTATAAACCCTAACAAAGTAGGTATGAACATTAAAAATATATAGGGAAAGAATATCAGAGTTGTTCTTACTAAAGACGGATTATCCACATGTAGTTTTTTCTTTAGCCATTCATCCAAACCTTTAGATATTGCTGTGAAGAAATCGATTATGAATCTGGAATAGATACCATAAAAAATTAAACCACACGCCACATAAATTAAAGTCAGAATTTCGATGTCAATCAAACCATTGAATAGTTCTCTGATAGTCATAGGTAAATTATTACTTATTAAAGTACTAGAGAGAAGTTATCGAAGAAGTATCTTAAAAACAACTTAAGAATTCACAAATAGTTTCTGATGGTCTTACAATATAATAGTGAAACAATTACTTATCATTCTTGCTTTGAGTTTTGTTGGATGTTCCAAATATCCAATAACAAAAATCAATTGCACAGTTAAAGGTGCAAACCTAATAGTTATTAAATGATTTTAGGAATTTGGCTTGCAGAGAGAGGCTGGATTCCAGATTTTTTGTTAAGAATTGCAATAAAGTTCATAAGCAAAGCAAGATTAAAAAGGTCAAACAGTTTTTCTGAAAAACTTGCTGTATTAAATTCGTTGAAAGATGGACCAATAGCTGAATTAACTCCATCAGCAAACAAACAACATTATGAAGTTCCTCCAGCTTTTTTTGAAAAGGTCTTGGGAAGTAAGCTCAAATACTCTTGCAGTCTGTTTAACGATAATCAGAAAAGTTTAAATGATGCCGAAACAGAGATGCTTAATTCTTATATTGAAAGAGCTGACATTAGACCAAAGCAAGAAATTTTAGATCTAGGATGTGGATGGGGTAGTTTCTCTCTTTACGCTGCACAAAAATTTCCTGACTCTAATTTTACTGCAGTCAGTAACTCTGACGATCAAATTAATTTCATTAAATCTAAAGCTCAAGAATTAGGAATGAAAAATCTTCTCGCTTTAAAACAAGATATGAATCAGTTAAATTTAAGAAATAATTTTGATCGTATTGTTTCGATAGAGATGTTTGAGCATATGAGAAATTATAAAATTTTATTAAAACGAATTTCAGACCTTATGGTCGAAGATGGTCAATTATTCGTTCACATATTTTGTCATAGGCAATCTGCGTATCTTTACGAAATAAAAAATGATAGGGATTGGATGACAAAGTACTTCTTTACGGGCGGCATAATGCCCTCAAGAGATATTTTTGAATTTTTTAATGAAGATTTGACTGTTTCAAAGTCATGGCAAATAAATGGCAAACATTATTCTAAAACCTCAAAAGCATGGTTAAAAAATATGGATAAAAATTCTAGAATTGTTAAACAAATCTTAAACGAACATTATGATGAAGAAAATATATGGTTTTACAGATGGAGAATATTTTTCTTAACTTGTGAAGAATTTTTTAAAATTAATAATGGTACAGATTGGTTCGTATCCCATTATTTACTTAAGAAAAAGAATCGAGCTACAAATAAATAACCATAAGGAATTTTGATTTCCTGATCACATTCAGTTTATTTATATATTAAAATGAAGTGATTATGTTTATTGCATCTGTGATACTTTTATCCATATGGGAGATATATTGGACAGCAAAAGCATGCTGGAAAGCTGCCCAAGCAAAAGAAGGTTATTGGTTTGTTTTTATGTTGGTGTTTAATCTCTTTGGATTACCGGAGATCTATTACCTGCATATTAGAAAAGATAAAGATGCGTTAGAGGATATGAAAAATCGCTAAAAATTAGTAAAATAATATCTAGAGGTGCAAATATGGCCGAAAAATTAGCAAAATTCACAACTATGACTAAAGGTACCGCTGAGGATTATCAGATAATCGCAGAAGCCAGCATGCAACATAGTGTCAATCTTCCTGAAAGGATGATCGAACACTTGAACCTATTGAAGGGCGATCATGGAGGTTTTGCAGTTGATAGATATACTCATTGTTTGCAAACCGCTACAAGAGCTTTGCGGGATGGGAAAGATGAAGAATACATTGTTTGTGCTCTTCTTCATGATATTGGAGATACTTTAGCGCCAGCAAACCATGCTGATTTTGCTGCTACTATGCTTGAACCATTTATTTCCGATAAAAATTATTGGATCCTCAAACATCACGGAATTTTTCAAGGTTACTACTTTTTTGACTTTCTAGGATTGGACAAAAATATGAGAGATAAGTTTAAAGACAATCCTCATTGGAAAGATTGTGCAGAGTTCTGTGCA
Source organism: uncultured SAR86 cluster bacterium (assembly GCA_902526045.1). Lineage (GTDB taxonomy): Bacteria > Pseudomonadota > Gammaproteobacteria > Magnimaribacterales > AG-339-G14 > CACNYO01. Next base: position 104,756 of record CABZJI010000002.1, read on the forward strand.
AAATATGATCAGAATTCATTTGACCCTGAATACGATACCGAACCCATTGAGACTTTTATTCCTATGCTAAGGAATGTTCTTTCTCAAACTAAAAAATCTATCTACAAAGCTAGTTAAGATTTTTTTGGTTCTGCTTTCTTTTGAATCTCAGAATCATGATTCTTTTTGGTCTCCACTAGAGAACCTATAACTCTGTCTAATTGATCAAGAGACCATAATTCATCAGATAAAAAAGATTCAATTACTGCAGGCTGCTGCATTATACCTACCGTTCCGTTTTGCACATGTATGATTTGATTTGTAACATCTGATGCCTCATCACAACATAGCCAGGTGATTACAGGAGCTAATTGTTGCGGCCCTTGTTTCCAATCGTTTGTATCTACATCTCTGCCTGCGGCTTTAATTAAGTCAATGGTCATTCTGGTAGCTGCTCCGGGAGAGATTGTATTTACAGTGCACTTATATTTAGCCATTTCAAAAGAGAGACTTCTCGTAAAACCGGCAATGCCTGCCTTTGCAGCACCATAATTAGTTTGCCCAAAATTTCCATATAATCCAGAAACCGATGACATATTGATAATTCTGCAGTCCATCCTATTAGTTTCCCTTATGTAAGAGACAAATGGTTTAGTGCAATTAAAATGACCTTTAAGATGGACAGCTATAACTTGATCCCAATCATTTTCTTCCATATTAAAAAGAGTTTTGTCTCTTAAGATCCCTGCGTTATTGATGAGAATATCCATTCCACCAAAAGTATCTATAGCTGTTTGGAAGATATTTTGTCCACCAGCAAAATCTGAGACGCTGTCATAATTTGCAACTGCCTCTCCGCCTGCAGCTTTAATTTCTTCAACTACTTCATCCGCAATTTGAGTTCCGCCTGTACCATCGGTATTACCCCCTAGATCATTAACGACGACTTTTGCACCTTCTTTTGCTAAAAAAAGGGCTGTTTCTTTACCGATACCTCGGCCTGCTCCTGTTACAACAGCAATTTTGCCATTTAATCTTCCCATGATTCCTCCCTATTAATTTAATGCATTATCTTTATCACTAAAGTATATTATTTTTTTAATCAAATAAATGTCAGAAGCAAAAGAATTTAAAGTTTCAAACCTCACGCTTTTCTTGCATTCAGCAGGATCAGGCGTTGTAGGTATTAAAAATGTTATTTTTGGTGCTTGGGTTCTTTTGTATTACAACCAAGTGCTAGGTCTGCAGCCATATTTAGCTTCAATTGCCATTGGTGTTTCTCTTTTTTTCGATGCAGTATCGGATCCTCTGGTTGGAGTTTGGTCAGATCGTATTAGATCTAGGCTAGGAAGGAGACATCCCTTTATTTATGCCAGCATCATTCCCTTAGCGATATGCGTTTGGTTATTATTCACACCGCCTAATTCTTACGACCAGAGTTACTTGTTTGTTAAATTGCTCGTTTTAACGATACTCATTAGGTTAGCCATTACTTTTTTCGAAACACCCAGGGCTGCTCTAGGCCCAGAATTAACCAAAGATTACGATAGAAGAAATTTACTTAATGGAATGGGTATTTTCTTTGGATACGTTGGAGCAATAATCATTGGGTTCGTGATGCTTGAATATTTTTTACCTGAAACAGAGCAATTTCAGGGCTCAACAGCTTTCTTAAATCCAGAAGGATACGAAAAGCTTGCTTATTTTGCTGCCATCCTTGTGATAATTTTAGGATTAACAGCTGCATCCAGCACCCATAAACATATTAAGGATCTTCATGTAGTCGAACCCTCAGGACCAATTAAATTAAAAAATGTTTTAGCAGAAGTCATAGAGGCACTATCTAATAGATCATGGTTGATGATTTTTCTAGCTGGGTGTCTGTATGCTCTTTTTTTGGGATTAAATAATGGTATTGCTAATTACATCAGTGTTTATTTTTGGCAGTGGACTCCGTCAGATATATCCGTCTTTCCTTTAGCAGGGGGAATCTCTGCAATTATTGGAGCAGTTATCGCAGTTGCAATTTCTAAAGGAAGAGAAAAAAGAATTATTGCACTTTTAGCTTTTACTGGAACAATTGCAATTTCATATATTCCATTCATTCTAAGATTAGTCGATCCTTATTTTGAAGTTCAAACTTTTCCTGTTAACGGATCCGATGCTCTCTGGTGGGTGATGTTAATGCATCTATGTGTAACTGATATCTTCTCTGTTATGGGTTGGGTAGTTATGATTTCAATGATGTTTGATGTTGTTGAGGATAGTCAAATGCGAACGGGGAGAAGAGACGAAGGACTCTTCTTGTCTGGTCCGGGTTTATTCCAAAAAATATTTTCAGGTCTTGGTGTTTTTATAATAGGTTTTGTATTGCAGTTCCTAGGTTTCGATAACTCTCAATCTAATATTGAGCAGATGCAAGAACCCATCAACAACTTAGTTATTTTTGTATGCATCAGTGGGCCAATACTAAATTTTGCTGGATTAGGATTCATTTACTTTTATTCTATAACAAGAGATTCACATACTTCCGCAGTAGATGAGTTAGGCTATAAGACATAAATGTTTTTTCCTTTATACGACGATAATCCGACAACCATAAGGCCTTACGTAACGCAATTTATTGTTGTCGTTTGTACGATTGTTTTCGTTTTTCAATTTCTTGCTGGAATGCCTGGGCAAATATTCTTAGATTTTGGTTTTATACCAGATAGATTTTTTTCTAATTCATTTTTTGATTTAACAATTATTTCTTCTATGTTTCTTCATGGCGGTATTGCACATATCGTGGGTAATATGGTTTATCTATGGATTTTTGGTGATAACGTTGAAGAATCTATGGGAAGGATAAGGTTCGTACTGTTTTATATAACTTGTGGTCTTATCGCTGCTTTATCTCAAGCTCTGGTTAATCCTGATTCAAATATACCGATGGTAGGAGCTAGTGGAGCAATAGCTGGAGTTCTTGGCGCTTATTTGATGTTGCACCCAAGGGCAAACGTCAGCTGCTTTGTATTCTTAATAATTTTTATTCAAGTCATTAGAATTCCTGCTTTTCTTGTATTGGGTTTTTGGATTTTAGGACAGTTTTTTAATCTTCCAAGTTCACTGCAAGATGAGGGCGGAGTAGCTTATCTGGCACATATAGGTGGATTTATCGCAGGGATGATACTCGTTCCTTTATTTAAAAAAAGAGATGTTAAGTTATTCGATATTCCTCATTCAAAGCCATGGCAAAATACGAATATGAATTTTCAAAAAGAAAATTCAAGAAACTTTCTCAATGATTTTATTAAGAAGTCTGAGGACAAGTTCAGAAAATAGATTAATGCGAATTATCTTAAAGTCATTTTTCTATTTCCTGTTTGTAATACTTATCTCGGCTCTTATCTATAGTTTGGTTGCTTTTTTTGGGTATTTTGGGACATTAGAGCCTGGCGGAAAGTCAATAAATAGTGAGTTGCCAAAAAGAATATTAAATCAAAAAATAAGAAGTCAATTAAAGCACTCCAACTCATCAAAACAAATCCTCTTTGGTGACACACATGTGCATACAACATATTCCACCGATGCATTTCTATGGAGTCTGCCAATGTATAACGGAAGAGGTCCCCATCCTGTTTCAGATGCCTGTGATTACGCAAGATTTTGTTCAGCTTTAGACTTTTGGGTAATCTCTGATCATGCTGAGGCAAGTACTCCTCATAGTTGGAACAATACTATTGAGCAGGTACAAAGCTGTAATAAAAGCACTGACCCAGAAAACCCAGACATGATTACCTTTTTAGGATTTGAATGGACCCAAATCAGTGATAACCAAAATGAACACTTCGGACACAAAAATGTCATTCTTAAAGAAATTGATTCAGAATATCTACCCAAGTCTCCAATTGCTGCAGACAGAGCCAGCCTTAATAATTTTAGAGATCCCAACAGGGTGAATGAAGCAAGAATAAATATGATGGTTCAAGCGTTTAACGATCTTGGAAACAGACAAAGGTATTACGATTTTATCGCTTACAATGCAGATATTTCCAAATCAGCCGTTTGTTCAGGCAATTCAAATGATGAAGATGATTGTCTGATGTCTGCTGATACGCCCAAAGAGCTTTTCTCTAAATTAGATGATTTGGAAACCGACTCTATAGTTATTCCTCATGGCAATACATGGGGATTTTATACTCCCTTAGGCTCCTCCTGGGATGACCAGCTTGATGATGTTCATGATCCGGAAAAACAAATTTCTTTTGAAATTATGTCCGGTCACGGCAATTCAGAGGAATATAGAAATTGGGCTGAGATTATTTTTGAAGGAGATGATTTTTTTTGTCCAGAGACGTCAGAGAATTATCTCCCTTCATGCAAGCAAGCAGGGAATATTATCTTCGAAAGATGTATTGAGAATGGAAAAAGCGAAATTCAATGCAGAGAGGATGCTAACCAAGCTGAGATTTTCTATCTTGAAGCGGGACAATCTGGACATTTTGTAGTTCCGGGTGCAACACCAGAGATGTGGCTTGATTCTGGGCAATGCAAAGATTGCTTTATACCGAGTTTTAATTATCGTCCTAAGGGCTCCTTTCAGTATGCTTTAACAAAAAGAGGCATTAACAATGAAAAATTTATTTTTGGTGTTATTGCATCAAGCGATAACCACAGAGCCCGACCTGGTACTGGATACAAAGCTGTTGATAGATTACTGACAACGGAATCGAATGGAGTCAAAGATCCAGCTTTTGAAAGGCTCTTTTATCCCTTAGATGAAATAAGTGATAAACCTGTTAAATTTAAAATTGAAGAAAGGTTCATACCCAATCCCTTGGGATACTGGGAATCAGAAAGACAAGAATCATTCTTTACAACAGGCGGTTTAGCAGCAGTTCATGTAGATTCAAGAAGCAGGGAAGGTGTTTGGGATGCTTTTAAAAGAAGGGAAACTTACGGTACAAGCGGACCAAGAATATTGCTTTGGTTTGATTTGATTACTGAAAATGGATTAGTACCTATGGGTTCTGAGTTCACCATTGATAATAATCCAACTTTTCAAGTCAAAGCTGTCGGATCCTTTAAGCAAAAGCCTGGTTGCCCTGATTATAGTTTAGGTAAAAGATCAGCAGAGGACATAAAAAAATTATGTATGAATGAATGTTTCAACCCTGGATCTGAAAGGTATGCCGTAACAAGAATAGAGGTCATAAAGGTCTTGCCTGAAATCAATGAGTCAGAAGATCCAAATGATTTAATTATAGATCCTTGGAAAATATTTGAATGCGAAGAAAACAAAGCTGTCTGCAGAATTAGATTCCAGGATGAAGATTTTCTCACTGATAATAGAGAAGCAACTTTTTATGTGCGTGCCATACAAGAACCTACTGAAAGAATTAATGGTAAAAATCTTAGATGCACCTATGATGATGAAGGCAATTGTATCCAAACAAATTTTTGTTACGGCGGATATAAAACAGATATTAATGATAATTGTATTTCAATGTCTGAAGAAAGGGCTTGGTCATCACCAATCTATTTGAGTCCATCAATAAATCCTAATTTAGCAGCGTCAAAACTAGATTAACCATTTACTCCAATTATCCTTATTTTATGAGATACTTCTGGAGTAGGAGATAGATGGAAGTACAAAAAGATAATAATTCGTACAAGTTGCCTTTTATGACCAAATTCTATTACGGGTTTGGTTCCTTGGCTTATGGAATTAAAGACAATGCCTTTAATTATTTCCTTTTGTTTGTTTACGTTCAGGTATTTGGATTATCACCAGATTTAGCTGGATTGGCTATCCTTCTTATGTTGGTTTTTGATGCTATCTCCGACCCTCTTATTGGCTACTATTCAGATAATTTTAAATCTAAATGGGGCAGAAGACATCCCTTTATGTATTTCTCAGCAGTTCCTGTTGCTATTTCATTTTTTTTAATATGGGATCCTCCAGATAACTTAACTCAATCTCAACTATTTTGGTTTTTGTTAATCATCGGGGCAGTGATAAGAACTGCGATTACTATTTATGAGATACCGAGTAATGCTCTGGGGCCAGAACTTTCAAAAGATTATGTTGAAAGAAGTTCATTACTTTCTTTTCGATATTGGTTTGGCTGGTGGGGCGGCTTGGCTGTTTGGAACTCTTTATGGATTTTCGTCGTTTATAGCACCTTAACCGGAACCCAAGATGCAAGATTTGTTGCAGATACTTGGATGACCTATGGATTGGTATGCAGTCCCATTATGTTTTTAGCAATTGTTGTAACTGCAATGGGTACTCACAGACATATAAAAGATTTACATTCTCCTGAAATACAAAGAAAAACACTAAAAGTTATTTTCTCTGAACTTTACGAGACGATGACAGTAAGTAAAAACTACATAATTCTTTTTATTGCCATGATTATGATGGGAGTAGCTGGAGGAATAGGTACAAATTTAACGCTATATTTTTATAGTTTTTTTTGGGAATTTACTCCATTAAATATCTTAACAATTGGTTTGAGTTTATTTTTAGCACCCTTGGTGGGACTTATTGTATCGCCCCTTTTAGCAAATAAATTTGGTAAAAGAAACGGAGCAATAATTCTGTTTGCAACCTCTTTAACGGTCGAAAATGGTGTTATAGCTTTAAGATTATTAGGTTTAATACCAGATAATGGCTCTCCAATAGTTCTAGGCTTTGTTCTTCTTTTTCATTTCATTGGTGTTGCGACATCAGTTATCTCCTTCACTACATTAAATTCAATGGTGTGGGACACAGTTGAAGAGGTTGAAATAAAAACTGGAAGACGAATGGAAGGAACTTTACTAGCTGCACGGTCGTTTGCAGCAAAATGTATGAGCGGTGCAGGAGCTTTTGCGGCTGGTCTAATTTTGACTTATGCATCATGGCCAAAGAATGCTGTGCCCGGACAAGTGGATGAATCCGTTTTGTTCACTTTTGGATTTACGGCAATAACTGCTTCAATAATTCTTTGGTCTATTTCGCTGTTTACTATTTCCTTGGTAACAACCACCAAAGAAAGTCATCAAGAAAAACTTTCTGAATTAAATTACATAGAAGACTGAAATGATCAAAACTGAAATTGAAAAGAATTTAACTGAAGGTATTGATTTACTTCATCTAGAGGTAGAAAACGAAAGCCCAAATCATAACGTTGAGCCAGGAAGCGAATCTCATTTTAAGGTTGTGGTGGTTTCCGATGAATTTATCGAAAAAAGATTGGTGCAAAGACATCAAATGGTTTACAGAATATTAAAAGATGAGATGACTAAAATTCATGCTATTGCTATCCATGCATTTACAAAGGATGAATGGCAAGAAAAAACTGGTCAGGATTTAAAATCACCTAACTGTTTAGGCGGGGAAAATTAAAATACATCAATGTTCCATATTTCAACGTTTTACGATTGTCATGAGAGAGATAATTCTTTTTTAAACCAAATCTTATCGAAAAAAGCTGATGAATTCTCCATAGTTGGAACAATTATTTTGACTCCTGAAGGAATTAATTCAACTATTGCTTGTGAGAATTTAAAATACCTCCATTCATTTGAGAATTTCATAACTAAGTACTATCCTTCAATTAATATTGGACGTTCTTGTACAGAAATCAAACCCTTTAAGAAATTTAAGATTAAAGAGAGACATGAACTTGTCCCCTCAGGAACAAATCTGAAATTAACAGATTACTCTAAATCACATATAGACCCTGAACTTTGGAATAAGTTTTCAGAAAATGAAGATACAATTTTAATTGATGTAAGAAATAATTATGAAAATTCAGTTGGAACTTTTAAAGGAGCTCTAAATCCTGATACTAGAAACTTTAGAGAATTTAAACACTTTGTAAAAAAAAATAAGAATAATTTTAAAGAAAGAAAAATTGGTATTTTTTGTACTGGAGGAATTCGTTGCGAAAAAGCTTCTTCTATTTTCAAATCAGAAGATATTAATTACGTTTATCAATTGAAAGGAGGAATTCTCAATTATTTAAAAAACAGTAAAGAAAAAAACCTTTGGGAAGGCGAGTGTTTTGTTTTTGATGAGAGAGTAACTGTGGATAAAGATCTTAACAAAGGTTCTTTTCAGCAATGTTTTGCATGCAGAAGACCACTTTCTGAGAAAGATTTAGAGTCATCTCATTATTCTGCTGGTGTTTCTTGTCATCAATGCATAGATGAAAAATCAGAAGAAGACAGATTAAGATATCTCGAGCGACACAAGCAGAGTATTAAAAAAAACAATTAATAAACAATGGCATTTGTACAAAAAATTTTACATTTTGTGGTTTACAAATCCTCAACTACGTTAGCAATTGTTTTACTAATCACTTTCAGCCTTGCATTTGGAGTCCAATTTTTTCAGCTAGATGCTTCTTCGGATACCTTGTTGCTGGAAGATGATGATGATCTAAAGTTTTACAGAGATACAAATAAAACTTTTGGAGGTGGAGGGGGAGGTGACTTTTTAATTGTTACCTACTCTCCCAACGACGATTTATTCTTACAAGAAACACTGACAAAAATTGAGGTATTATCAGATGAGTTAGAAGGTCTTGAAGAAATTGATTCTGTTTTGAACTTTCTTGATGTTCCTTTGTTAGAAAGCCCTAGGCAATCATTTTCTGAAATAGCAAGCAATCCTATATCCTTAAGAAAGAAAAACGTTGATTTATCTCTAGCAAAAAAAGAATTTTTAAGTAATCCAGTTTACAGGGGCCTCCTTGTTAGTGAACAGCTAGACACGGTAGCTTTACAGATAATAGTAAAACCAACAACTCAATATAATTCTAAGATCCAAGAAAGGTACCGAGTTATGGAAAATTCTTCTCTTAGTGAAGCTGAGAAAGAATTGAAACTTGACTCTCTTTCTCAAGAAATTGATGTCTTAAAGAAAGAAAATGTAGCCTCTCAAAAAAAGTTAGTTGCTGATACAAGGGAAATTATCTCCAAGTACAAAGGCGATGCAGAAATATATCTTGGTGGCGGTCCGATGATATCAACTGACACAATTCAATTTATTCTGAACGATATAGTTTTCTTTGGTTTCGCCGTTGGTCTTCTTTTCATCTCTGTACTAGGCTTTATTTTTCGCCAAATCAGATGGATTCTACTGCCTTTGATAAGTGCCTTTATTTCTGCAATTGTTGTTACTGGCTTAATAAGCTTTGCAGGATTAAAAGTTACAGTAGTTTCTGCAAACTACATTGCTCTTCTCATGATTATTGCAATATCTTTAACAATGCATTTAGTTGTGAGATACCAAGAACTTTTATCTAAAAACTCTGAGTTAAGTCAAAAAGAGATAGTGTTAATGGCTTCAACACAGATGTTTATTCCATGTCTTTATACTGCCCTAACAACAATAGTCGCATTTCTCTCTCTCATTATCAGTGATATTAAACCTATTACTGATTTTGGTTTGTTGATGGCAACAAGTATCGTTATAGCCTTTTTAGTGACTTTTTCTTTTTTCCCCGCAGTTATTTCTAAATTGCCCAAAAAGAAGAAGGACTATGTAGAGGATCAGTCTTCTGGGATAACTTTATCTATATTCCAAATTTTTAAATATTCCAGAATTAAAATTATCTTTTTTTCTCTTATAATTTTAGGACTATCTATCCTAGGAATATCTATGTTGTCTGTTGAAAATAAATTCATAGACTATTTCAAGTCGGATACAGAAATATATAAAGGACTGTCTTTAATTGATGAAAAATTAGGTGGTACTGCCCCCCTTGATATAGTAATAAATGCACCTAAATCAGAACTCATAGAGGATGATTTTGAAGATTTTGACGATCCTTTCGGTTCAGATGATTCAGCAAATGGATATTGGTTTACAAGTCAAAATTTAGAAAAATTAGAAGAAATTCATGATTACTTGGAATCCAGAACAGAGATCGGAAAAGTTTTGTCTGTATCAAGTGGAATAAAACTTGCTGAAATAGCCAATGGAAGAAAGCTTAATGACCTTGAGTTAGCATTTATGAGAGAACTGCTACCTGGAGATATTAAAGAAAGTTTACTTAATTCCTATATTTCTGATGACGATAATCAAGTAAGACTTCAAGCCAGAGTAAAAGAATCATTAGACGGCCTGAACAGAAAAAACCTAATAGACGAAATTAATTATGATCTTGAAAATAAGTTCGGACTTGATAAAGAACAATTCAGGCTGACAGGAATATCGGTTATTTATAATAATCTACTCCAAAGTCTTTTCTCTTCTTTAATTGGTAGCGTAGGAATAGTTTTTATAGCAATTTTCGTAATGTTCTTATTTCTTTTTAGGTCTATCAGCTTAGCTTTGATCGGGATGATCCCTAATTTTCTTGCAGCTGGATTTGTGATGGGTTCGATAGGATTTTCTGGTGTTCCATTAGATATTATGACTGTTACTGTGGCTGCCATAAGTATAGGAATTGGAGTTGATAATACGATTCATTATTTACACAGGTTTAAAAGAGAATTTGATTTGTCGAAAGACTATGAAGAATGTCTCAAGAATAGCCATACAACTATTGGGAGAGCAATGTTTTATACATCATCAACCATAGTAATTGGATTCTTAATTTTATTATCGTCGAATTTTAATCCATCCGTATTTTTTGGGATTTTCACTTCACTAGCTATGATCATGGCAATCTTAGGATCGTTACTTTTATTGCCAACTCTTTTATATTATCTAAAACCATTGAAATAATTATGAGCACACTAAAAGGAACAAAAATAATTGAAATAGCTGGAATTGGTCCAGCTCCCTTCGCAGGAATGTTATTGGCAGATATGGGCGCTGAAGTAATTTTAGTTGACCGGAAACAAAATTATGGCAAAGGTTCAAAATTTGAAGTATCTGGTCGAGGAAAAAAATCCATAGCCGTTGATTTGAAGTCTGAGAAGGGGATTGAACTTGTTCTAAAGCTAGTGGAATCTGCCGATGCATTGATAGAGGGATTCAGACCAGGAGTAATGGAAAGATTAGGTTTAGGCCCAGACCTTTGTCTACGAAAAAACGAAAACTTAATATATGGAAGAATGACTGGATGGGGACAAACCGGCCCTCTTGCAAATGCTGCTGGACACGACATTAATTACATTTCTCTTGTAGGAGCTCTTGGCTCCACAGGGAGAAATGGTGAACCTCCTGCTCCTCCTTTAAATCTAATTGGAGACTTTGGTGGCGGCGGAATGTTGTTAGCTTTGGGCATATGTGCTGCATTAGTAAATGTAAAAAATGGTGGAAAAGGTCAGGTCATAGATGCAGCTATGACCGAAGGAACTGCTCAGTTGATGTCTATGATTTATGGTATGAAAGCTTCTGGATTCTGGACTGATCAACAACAAAGTAATTTACTTGATGGAGCAACACATTTTTATGATAGCTATGAATGTAAAGACGGTAAATTTATTTCTCTTGGATCTATAGAGCCTCAGTTCTATTCAATCCTCTTGGATAAAATGGAATTAGACATTAGCGAATTCTCAGAACAAATGAATAAAGAAAAGTGGATTGAATATAAAATTAAATTTAAAAAAGTTTTTCTTTCTAAAACTCGAGATGAATGGTGTGAGATCATGGAGGGGACTGATATATGTTTTGCACCTGTACTCTCTATGGAGGAAGCTATAAAGCATCCCCACAATAAGGAGAGAAATTCGTTCAGTACTATTGATGAAGTAACTCAACCCTCACCAGCTCCAGTTTTTTCAGAAACGCCATCAAAAATCAAACATCTGCATAATCCTATCGGAGAGGATACGCAGGAAATTTTAGATTCAATTGGATGGACTGAGCAAATAGATGAGCTCATATCATCAAACGTTATCGGTGGAGATTAAAAAAATTTAAAGAGTTTTCAAAAGAAGAATTCATGATACTTTCTTTTGTCTCTTTTCTTAATAGAGCTATTTCCGCTGCAACATCAATTAAGAATTTTGGTTCATTCCGCCTTATTTTTTTCCTTGGACTTAAATAAGGAGAGTCAGTTTCAATGAGAAGCTTATCCTCAGGAATATGTTTTATGCATTCTCTCAGTTCTTTACCTCTTTTGAGATCACAAACCCAACCTGTAATCCCAATATAAAAATCTCTTTTCAAATAATCTTCCAATTCAAACAAGTTACCTGTAAAGCAATGCACAATTTGATTTTGATTAAATTTATAATTGTCCAGTATGTCTAAGAATTCTCTATGGGCATCTCTTTGATGAAGGAATAAAGGTTTAATTATTGAATCAGCTAAATCTAATTGAGACTCAAAACATAAAATTTGCTCCTCTTTGGAAGAAAAGTTTCGATTAAAATCAAGACCCATCTCACCTAAACATATTGCTTTGGGATCATTAAAATGAGCTGCTATGTCTTTTAAATGTTCAACTTTAAAATCCTTAGCGTTGTGCGGATGAAAGCCTACAGAATAGTAAGTATTTTCATATCTCTCAGTAATTTTTTTTGCATTCTTAACGTCTTCTAGATTAGATGAAGTGATACAAATCTTTTCTACACCAGCCGCTAGAGAGTCACTGAGGACCCCATCAAGGTCATCTGAAAAACGACTGCTTGTTAAATTTGCTCCAATATCAAACATAACTAATTTTAACTTTATTAATTAGCTCATACCTTTAATATAAAAAGATGAATTCTAAAGAATTATTTGCAAGAGACACAACTGTAATAAAAAAATCTGATAATTTATATATAACAGAAGTCTCTGAAAATTGGAGTATAGGGAACACAGCAAACGGGGGTTATTCAATGACTCTTGCAGCAAAGGCTATGTCGGAATTTTTGGATCATAAAGATCCTCTGAGTATATCTGCACACTATCTTGATAGGGTTGATTTTGGAGCAACAGAACTTCATGTAACTTATTTAAGTAGCAGCAGAAGTTTATCTACCGCTAGAGTAGAATTGATGCAAAACAACAAAATAAAAATAATATTCATTGGAACATTTACAGATTTTTCTTTTAAAAATGATATGAATATTTATGAAAGGAAAGTTCCTAGTTTCCCGGAATATGACTCATGCGAAGTAATTCCGTATAAAGAAGGTTTTAATCCAAAATTAGATAAAAATATTGAAAAGGCTTATTCTCAGGACTCCTTATGGTGGAAAAAAGATAGAGACAGTTCTTCGTCTACGTTGAATCTTTATATGTCTTGGCCAGAAAAGGACAATATTGACTTATTTGATTTAGTGCTGTTCTTAGATGCGACTACTCCGCCAATTTATAATAAACTAGGAACTGTTGGTTGGGTTCCAACCATATCTTTGGCTTCTCACGTAAGAGGTCTTCCTTCCGAAGGTCCTCTTAAAGTAATAGCCAAAACGGAATTTGTCACGGGTGGCTTTATGGAAGAAGATAGAGAAATCTGGGATAGTTCAGGTAAGTTGGTTGGTCAGTCTAAACAAATGGCTAAACTAAGAATTAAAAAATAAGCCTCAAAATTTTTAAAATATAGGCTACAAAAGGAATTTATTATGAAATTTGAAGGAACTAAATCTTATATCTCAACTGAAGATCTTAGTATGGCAGTCAATGCTGCTATTAACTTAGAAAGACCTTTGCTTATCAAAGGAGAGCCTGGCACGGGTAAAACAATGCTCGCCTTAGAAGTTGCTGAATCACTGGGATTACCTTTGTATGAGTGGAATATAAAATCAACGACCAAAGCTCAACAAGGTCTGTATGAATATGATGCTGTTACAAGACTTAGAGATTCTCAACTTGGAGATGAGAGGGTTAAGGATATCTCAAATTACATAGAAAAAGGGAAGCTGTGGGAGGCTTTCGTTTCAGGAGAAAGAGCAGTATTGCTGATTGATGAAATAGACAAAGCTGATATTGAATTTCCTAATGACTTATTGCAAGAAATTGATCGCATGGAATTTTATGTTTATGAAACTAAAGAAACTGTTAAAGCTATTCATAGACCAATTGTAATTATTACTAGTAACAACGAAAAGGAATTACCGGATGCATTTTTAAGAAGGTGTTTTTTTCATTACATTTCATTCCCTGATAGAGAAACTATGCAAGATATCGTTAAAGTTCATCATCCAAAGATAAAACAAAAGTTAGTAAAAGAAGCCTTAGATATTTTCTTTGATGTCAGAAAAGTTCCTGGTTTAAAAAAGAAACCATCAACGTCTGAATTAGTGGACTGGTTAAAATTGCTTATGTCGGACGACCTCCCTGATGAAATACTTAAGAATAGAGATGCTACAAAGGCTATACCACCTCTATACGGTGCATTGATCAAAAATGAACAAGATGTCCAATTGCTTGAAAGACTTGCTTTCATGGCAAGGAGAGAATCTGGAAATCAACAATAATGCTTTTAAATTTATTTGGAACACTTAGAAAAACCGGAGTGCCTTGCACCTTAAGGGAGTTCTTGGATTTATTAGCAGGATTAGAAAAACAATTAGTTTTTGCTAATTCTGAAGACTTTTATTACCTTTCAAGGGCAACGCTAGTTAAAGATGAAAAACACTATGATAAGTTTGATAGAGCTTTTGATATATATTTTAAAGGCCTTGAGACACTTGACGATATTATTGAAGCTCTAGTTCCAGAAGATTGGTTACGTAAAGAGTTTGAGAAATTCTTATCTGAGGATGAACTAAAAAAAATTAAATCTCTTGGAGGTCTAGAAAAGCTGTTAGAAGAATTCAAGAAAAGATTAGAAGAACAGAAGGGAAGACATGAAAAGGGAGACAAATGGGTTGGAACTGGAGGAACATCTCCTTATGGTAATGCAGGCTCTAATCCAGAAGGCATCAGAGTTGATGGAGAAGGAAAACAAAATAAAGCTGTGAAGGTTTGGCAACAAAGAGATTATAAAAATTTAGATGACTCTATAGAGCTTGGAACAAGAAATATAAAAATGGCTCTAAGAAGATTGAGAAAATTTGCCCGTCAAGGTCTCGAGGAAGAATTTGATTTAGATGGCACTATCAAACACACTGCAAAAAATGCCGGTCTCTTAGATATCAAAATGATAGCTGAAAAGCAGAATGCAGTTAAAGTTCTCGTTTTTTTTGATGTTGGCGGTTCCATGGATCCTCATATTAAAGTATGCGAAGAACTTTTCTCAGCAGTTAAAACTGAATTTAAGCATCTTGAATATTTTTACTTTCATAATTTCATTTATGAATCTGTTTGGAAAGATAATAGGCGTAGACAAAATGAGAGAATTAAAACGGATGACATTCTTCACAAATATGGATCAGATTACAAAGTTATCTTCGTAGGCGATGCAACAATGGCACCATATGAGATAACTAATCCAGGAGGAAGTATTGAACACTGGAATGAAGAGGCTGGCTCATTGTGGATGAAAAAAATTACAACTATTTACGATAAGGTCGCATGGTTAAATCCTGTTCCATCTGAACACTGGGATTACTCTGCATCCATAGACATAACTAGAACTTTAATTGAAGATCGAATGTATGGTCTCACATTGAAAGGTCTAGAAGATGGAATGTCTTATTTATCAAAATAAATTTGTCTGAGAACGCTCTTAAAATTAAAAATCTCTCGAAGGTCTATGGAGATGATGTCGTTGCACTAAATAATATTTCTCTTGAAGTTAAAAAAGGGGATTTTTATGCATTGCTTGGTCCAAATGGAGCAGGAAAATCAACCACAATTGGAATCGTTAGCTCATTAGTAACCAAAACGTCTGGATTAGTAGAGTTGATGGGCATAGATATTGATGTAAACCACAGTAAAGCAAAAAAAAATCTTGGTGTAGTCGGTCAAGAGGTTAATTTCAATCAATTTGAAACTGTGTTACAAATTTTAGAACAACAGGCAGGATACTTTGGACTACCGAGAAAAATTATAAAGGAAAGATCTGAGTACTATTTAAGAAATCTTGGCCTTTGGGACAAGAAAAATGAACAGGGCAGAAACCTTTCGGGTGGAATGAAAAGAAGGCTTATGGTTGCAAAGGCTCTTATCAATAATCCAGATCTTTTGATTTTAGATGAACCAACTGCAGGAGTTGATATTGAGCTCAGAAGATCTTTATGGGATTTTCTAATTGAAATAAATAATAAAGGAACTACCATTATCTTGACTACTCATTATTTAGAGGAAGCTGAAAAGCTTTGTAAAAATATTTCGATTATTGATAAAGGAGAAATAGTAAAGACGTCGTCAATGCAATCTTTGTTGAGGGAGCTAGATACTGAAATTTTTATATTTGATTTAAAAGACTCTATTGAACCCAGTAAAATCTCCAACAGTCCTTTTGCAATCAAAATTTTAGATAAATTTCAAATTTCCGTTGAGATAAATAAATCTCAAAATTTGAATGAAATTTTTGCTTACTTAAATGAAAATAAATTAAACATTCTTAGTATGAGAAACGAAACCAATAGGTTGGAAGAATTATTTTTGGATTTAACAGAAAAATGAACTACACAGAACAGATTAATGCTCTTTTAAGTCTTATTAAAAAAGAACTAAATAGGTTTTTCAGAATTTGGACTCAAAGTTTGATTCCTCCAGTTGCAACCTCGGTATTGTACTTCGTAATTTTTGGTTCTTTAATTGGAAAAAGAATTGGAGACATGGGAGGAGTAGATTACATGCAATTCATGGCTCCTGGATTAGTTATGCTTTCCGTTATCACTAATTCCTACTCTAATGTAGTTGCTTCCTTTTTTGGAGTTAAATTCCAAAAAAGCATCGAAGAGCTTTTAGTATCTCCAATGCCGATATATTTGATAATGATAGGATTCGTTGTGGGTGGAGTGGCAAGAGGAATTATAGTTGGATTTCTCGTGATGATAACTGCTCTTTTTTTTACCAAATTGGAAGTTCAGAACATACCTTTAACTCTTTTAATTGTAATTTTGACCGCTACTTTATTTTCTTTAGCTGGAATGATTAATGCAATCTTTGCAAATAGTTTTGATGACATTAGCATTGTGCCAACTTTTGTATTAACTCCCTTGATCTATTTGGGTGGAGTTTTTTACTCCATTGAACTTCTCTCAGATTTTTGGCAAGGAGTTTCTAAAATTAATCCTATTTTGTACATGGTTAATTCTTTTCGATACGGAATGATAGGTATTTCAGATATTAGTGTCGATTACGCTATTTTAATGATCTGTTTATTTATTTTAGTACTTTCAGTTTTTGTCTATACTCTTCTAAAAAAAGGAATTGGGATTAGAACTTAAATGTTTGATTTTTTAATAGGAATTTTATTTTTCCTTTCATCTTTCAGCTTTAGTGAGTTCATAGAAATAGAGAATTGCGATGACGACGATTCTTTTTCAATCGTTTGCGGATTTCAAAATCCAGAGGATTTGTATTTATCTCCTTCGAAAAATAAAATAATTATTTCAGAATTTGGCTCTCTGGCTCCAATCACTAAATATGGGGAAATATCTTTCTATGACTTAGTTTCTGAATCTAAAAAAAGTCCAAATTTTCTTTACGAAGAAAATACATGGGGAGATCCAAAATGTGACAGGAAAAGCCAAAAATTATCTCCTCATGGGATGGATTTGATTCAAAGATATGACGGTAAATTCATGCTTGCTGTCGTAAACCATTTACCAAATGAATCTGTCGAATTTTATGAATTAATTGAGAGCGATACCATTGAATTGATATGGAGAGGCTGCATTGATGCGCCAAAAAATAAGTATTTTAATGATGTGGCATTAAAAACTGATGGATCTTTTTATATTACTCACATGTATGATTTCAATGCATCTCAATGGTCAATTGCTTACGCAAGTATTACTAAAAATCCTACAGGGGAGATTTATTTTTGGAATTTAGATGACGGTTTTACTGCAGTACCCAATACAACTGGATCGTTTCCAAATGGTATTGATTTAGATAAAAGTGAAGAAAATTTATACATAAATTATTGGTTTTCAGGTAAGACAGTAAAATTTAACCTAAAAAGCTTATCTACAGAATATGAACATGTAGGAGGAGGTAAAGATAACCTATTGGTTACAGATTCTGGTCTTTGGGTGGCTGCGCATGATTATTCTGGTTTAGAAAGCTTACAGTGTGATTATTCAATAATACAATGTCCTTTGCCGTTCACAATTTATCATCTAGCTTTAGAAGATTTAGATGTGCTTGGCACTTATAGTTTCTCTAATGGACAGATGGGAGCTGCCACAGTTGCACTTCCAAATAAAAATAAGATTTGGCTAGGTTCATTTCATGGAGATAGAATAGCCAGCTTCAAATTAAAATAAATGGAGAGATGGCAGAGTGGTCGAATGCGCTCGCTTGGAAAGCGGGTAAGGGGGAAACTCCTTCAAGGGTTCGAATCCCTTTCTCTCCGCCATTATTAAGATGGAATATATAGATTCAAAATATTTTAGTTACGCTGATCCAGATGATCCCTTTCTTAAAAGATTAATTATAAGATCTATCGAATATATTTCAGGTCAACCTGAGCTTTATAAACTTTATAACGAATATCAAAGATCCCCAGAGCTATATAGGAATTTTTGGGAAGGAAGCATTAAGAAATTAAATCTTAACGTTAATTATTCTGAAGAAGCATTGAAGAAAATACCAAAAGAAGGCCCATTAGTAGTGGTTGCTAATCATCCTTTTGGAGTTTTAGATGGACTAGTAATATGTTGGCTGATGAGTCTTGTAAGAGATGACTTTAAGGTTCTGACACATTCTTTATTGCTGAGAGCACCGGAGACAAAAGGATACCTTCTACCTGTAGATTTCGCACTTACTAAACAGGCTGTCGTGACAAACATAGAGACAAGGAAGCTCTCAAGGAAATTCCTTTCTGATGGTGGATCAATGGTTATTTTTCCTAGTGGATGTGTGTCAACAAAGATGAAGATGAGAGAAAAAATTGCCTTTGATTGCGAATGGAAGGTTTTTACTTCAAGGCTTATCAAACAAAGCGATGCAACAATAGTACCAATTTATTTTCAAGGGCAAAACTCTCAATTATTTCATCTAGCCAGTCGTTTTGGTTTATTGTTCAGATCTGCGCTTTTATTTAAAGAAGTAAGAAGCAGAATGGGCACGGATGTACCAGTTACAATTGGTGATCCATTAAATTTGAGAGATTTCAAAGAAAATATATCCAATCAAGACCTTATAAAAAGTCTAAGAACTTTAACCTATTCTTTAGATCCTAATTTACCACCAGATCCTCCTATTGGAATGGAGTTATAAAAATTTCTAATTAATAGAATTATAAATATCTTGAAAAATATTAGTTTTCCTAATAAATTAGCATTATTAATATTTCTAGGGGGAGATGTTAGTTTTAAGCAGAAAAAAAGATCAAAAATTGCTGATCGGTGAGAATGTAACTATTACTGTTCTTGAAATAAAGGGCAGTCAAGTCAGATTAGGAATTACTGCACCAAATCAAGTTCCAGTTCATAGAGAAGAGATAGTCTCTTTAGAGAAGACTACTTAACCTTTTCTACTTTATACTAAGGTTTACTGGGCGCCCGTAGCTCAGTTGGATAGAGCACCAGGCTACGAACTTGGGTGTCGGAGGTTCGAATCCTTCCGGGCGTGCCATTTTTTTATAGTAAAATAAGCTATGGCTTTAGAGTTAAACAGCAGCAAACAACCTTTTGTAAAGATTAATTCCCCAAAATATAATCTTCAATTCCCATTTGAAAGAAATTTTGATCTTACTGATCTCATGCTTTTCACAAGAGGTGAAGAACCCTATCAACACTTTTCAAACTTAAGAAATAACGCACCAGTGTACTTCCATGAAACTGGTCCTGAAGATTCAGAACCTGGATTTTGGGTTCTAACAAAGTATAAAGATATTGAATTTGTTTCAAAAAATCAGGAAATTTTTTCTTCTCAATTAGCAGGTGGAACTCAACTTACTCATGGCTTTGAAACTCAAGATGATTTACCTTTGTATAGATCTACTATGGACCACATGCTCAGTCTCGATGGTATGTTGCATTTAAGTATGCGTAATCCTCATATGGCTTTTTTTAACCCAAAGTACGTATCAAACTTAAGAAAGAAAGTAGAACTTAAAGTTGATGAGCTGCTGGATAAAATTGCCCCCTTAGGGAGATGCAATCT
Source organism: uncultured SAR86 cluster bacterium (assembly GCA_902526045.1). GTDB lineage: Bacteria > Pseudomonadota > Gammaproteobacteria > Magnimaribacterales > AG-339-G14 > CACNYO01. The sequence continues at coordinate 124,830 of CABZJI010000002.1, forward strand.
CGTTGAGGCGATCTCAGCAGAAGTTCCCATGTTTACGCTATGTGAAATGTTAGGTGTGCCTGAAGAAGATAGACCCAAAATTATTGAATGGATGAAATTTCTGGAAATGGCCCAATTGATTGCAGCAACTCAAGTTGCAGAAAAAAGTAATGTTGAATTTTCTGAAGAGCACTCGCAAGCTGCTCCTGATCCAGCATTAGTTGAAATGTTTACAAACATGGTTTCAGAGATGTTTGATTACGGAAGAACCATTCTTGAATCTAGAAGAAAGGATCCTAAAGATGACCTCTTATCCGTTATAGCTAATATCGAGGTTGAAGGAGAGAAACTTCCCAACGAGTATTTAGATGGCTCTTGGCTATTAATTATCTTTGCCGGGAATGACACAACAAGAAATTCTATAAGCGGAACAATGAATTTGCTATCCGAAAATCCTGATCAAAAAAATTTGGTGTTGAATGATAAAAGTCTATTACCAAATATGGTTCATGAATCTATCAGAATGGTCTCTCCTGTTAGATACATGAGAAGAACTTCTAAATGTGATACACAAATAGGAGATCAAGAGATCGGACCTAATGAAAAGGTGTCATTATGGTATGGTGCTGCAAATAGAGATCCTGAAATTTTTACGGATCCTAATACATACGATGTTACTCGAGAAAATGCAAAAAAACATCTTGCTTTTGGCTATGGACGTCATTTATGTCTAGGAAAGCATACAGCCAACATGCAGTTAGAAGTCGTCTACGAAAAAATATTCTCAAGGTTTCCTGAAATGAAGCAGGATGGAGAAATGATTTTAACTCCAAACAACTTTGTTAATGCCATTCAAGACGTGCCGGTTAAATTTAATCCAAAATAAAAGTTCTTGATTATGAAAGCTCACCATATTTTGTGTTTATTTTGCTATTCATTGAGCCTTGCTGCAGCAGCAGTTTGTTTAAGTGCAACAGATTCTTTCGGATTTCATCTATGGATAGATGTCCTAATTGCACATGTTATAAGCACTTTAGTAATCTATCTTTTTAGTACCTTCTATTCAAATTCCAGTTTATATGATCCTTATTGGTCCTTAGCACCAGTTCCTATTTATTTTTTCATCGCCTTATCTAATGTAAATGAAATTAATATGGAGCGTATTTTTCTTGTAGGTATTCCAGTTTGTTATTGGGCTTTAAGATTGACTCATAATTGGTTACGATCCTGGCCGGGCCTATCAAAAGAGGATTTTAGATACGTTAATTTATACGAAACTTTTGGGTCTTCAAAATGGTTTATTAATCTCTTTGGCATTCATCTTTTTCCAACTTTGATTGTAAATTTATGTCTGTTTCCTTTGTATTTCTATTTCATTGAAAACTTTGTGGATGTAAGCATATTAGATTATTTAATATGTTTGTTTACTTTTTCAATGGTTTTACTTGAACAGATCTCTGATGAACAAATGCATACATTTAGAGGAAACACAGAAAATAAAGGGAAAACTATGAAACAAGGTCTGTGGCAATATTCTCGTCATCCAAACTATTTAGGCGAAGTAGGATTCTGGTTTGGACTATGCGGATTTGGGATAATTGGAACTAATGGCTCGATTTTTCTTTTGGTTTGCCCCATAGCAATGCTACTGATGTTTATGTTTGCATCTATACCAATGATGGATAATAGAAGCCTTGAAAACAGGACTGATTATGAAGATTATATGAGAAAAACGTCCTCTTTGATGATCCTTCCAAGCAAGAAATGACTATCCATCAATTAGTTATGCTTATCTGGACTTTAGTAGGTCTATCTGTGTTTATTTATTTATTTTTTCAAACTGCTCCGTATGGGAGACATCAGGAAAAAGGTTGGGGATTTGAAATAAATTCACGATGGGGTTGGATCCTGATGGAATCTCCAGCTTTTTATTTGATGCTTGTTTTCTTGATTTTAAATTTTTCAAGCAGCTCAAATTTCTCTATTTTTGCATCCATCTTATTCATGATTCATTATTTTAATCGCAGTTTCATTTGGCCTATAAGAGCAAGAATTAAAAATAAGAGCATGCCAGTGACTATAGCTTTATCTGCTTTCTTGTTTAATTTTGTAAATGTTTATATTCAAGGAACCTGGCTATTTTATATCTCAAATTATGCTGATGACCATTTTTTCTCATTACCGTTTTTTTTGGGGCTTAGTCTATTTTTTATTGGTATGTTCATAAACATAAAATCAGATGAGATTCTATTTTCTTTGAGAAAGAAAGATGAGGGATATCAAGTACCAAAAGGATTCATTTATAAATTTGTATCTTGTCCGAATTATTTAGGTGAATTCATAGAATGGTTAGGCTGGGCAATAATGACTTTTAGTACAGCAGGCTTAGTATTCTTTTTTTGGACTGTAGCTAATTTATTGCCAAGAGCGGTCGCTAACCACAAATGGTATAAAGAAAACTTCGAAGATTATCCGGAAGATAGAAAAGCTGTTCTTCCTAAACTATTATAGTTTTTCTTCTAGAGTTTTCATTCTCTTTTCAAGCTCTTCAACTCTTCTGAAAATTTCTTCAACTTCTTTACTCTTGGCAAAACCCGCTCCTTCAATATACTTTTCCAAAGCAGGCTTTAGCATTTTTTCTATATTTTTTATATCTTTAGCAATAGTAAAAGGATTCATAATATTTATTAGTTAATTGCTATAATTTTAACATTAGGAGGGAGAAATGGATTTAACAACAAAAGTTATTTTGATTGTCTTATTTATGTTTTTTGCAACACTTTCTCTTATTTTTATCCTTAACCCCAATTTAGTTAGTGTGTTTCCTGGTGTTGGCTTTACGAAAGAGATGATGTATGAATGGAGGTTAAGAACTATCATTCCTGCTCTTTATTTTACAATATGCTATTTCATCTATAGATTTTTTGCAGGTAGAAATCCAACTACAACTTTGTGGCCTATTTACATAGTAATAACTTCATTTGTAATTACCCAATTTATAGCTTTTTTCTCAATGGGTATCACAATCCTACAAATCTTTTGTTTTCTAATTTCACTTGGCACAGCTTTTAATCTAAGAATGGCTGATTTAAAACGAAGTAGACAAATAATAGGTAGATTTTAGAAGTGTCTATTCAAGCTCAAGGACTTCTTTGCCAATATTTATCTGAGGATATGTCAGGGATTAATCTAGGATCTTTAGAATTACCTAAAATTGAAAATGATTTAGTAAAAATAAAAATATCGCATGCCTCATTAAATTTTCCAGATTGGTTGATGTCTCAAGGTAAATATCAGAGAAAGCCAGAACTACCCTTTTTTTTAGGCATGGAAGGTTCTGGAACTATTGAATCTGTTGGTCCAAATGTAAAAGATTTTAAAATTAATGATGAGGTAATGTTTGGAGGTTGGGGTCATGGTGCAATAGCAAATTATATAGTTTTACCAGAATCCAAAATATCTAAGAAACCTAATGCGTTGAATATGGCGGAAGCAGCTGCATTTGCTACTGTTTACACTACCGCATACGTTTCATTAATTAGGAGAGGGGAGATGAAACCTGATGATGTCGTACTTATCCATGGTTCTTCAGGTGGCGTTGGCATGGCAGCTGTTCAACTTGCAAAAATGTTTGGCAACACGGTTATTGCAACAGGAACCTCTAAGGAAAAGCTAAAAATTGTTAAATCTTGGGGTGCAGACTTTATTTTGAATACCTTGAAGGATGGGGTTACTGCTTTCAGAGAGGAAGTTAAAGATTTAACTGATGGTAAAGGTGCGGATGTAATTTATGATCCAGTTGGAGGAGATGTTTTTGATGAGTCTATTCGTTGTATAAATTGGAATGGAAGACTTCTAATTGTTGGGTTTACCAGCGGAAGATTACCTAGCCTCCCAGTTAATATAGCTTTGATAAAAGGTTTTTCAGTAATAGGTGTTAGAGCTGGCGAATACGGTATTCGAGATCCAGAAAAGGGAGCAGAAACAAGAAAAATTATCCACGAGCTTGCAGAAACTGGAAACTTAATGCCACACATATGCAAAGAATTCAATCTTACTGATGCAAAAGAAGCTTTGGAATATTTATCCAAAAGAAAGTTAGTTGGAAAAGTAGTTATCAAAAATAATTTATGAAATATCTATCAGCTAAACTGTATGAGAATAAATCATATGGTTACTTCGTCTTAGGAGTTTTAACTACAGTATATAGTTTTAACTTCATAGATAGACAACTTCTAGTTATTCTTCAAGAATCAATTAAAGCTGAAATGGGCTTATCCGACACTCAGCTTGGACTTTTATCTGGTTTTTCTTTTGCAATATTTTATGTTTCCTTTGGTATTCCTTTGGCAAAATTGGCCGATAGTTGGATAAGGAGAGATGTCATAGTAATTTCATTAACTATTTGGAGCTCAATGACTGCTGTCAGCGGGTTCGCTCAAAATTTCATACATTTATTATTGGCAAGAATTGGTGTTGCAATTGGAGAGGCAGGAGGTAGTCCTCCAGCGCATGCCATGGTTTCTGATATTTTTAATCAACAGCAAAGAGCAACCGCTTTAGCAATATATTCAACTGGAATAAATATTGGAATCCTATTTGGCTTTCTACTGGGTGGGTGGATAAATGAATTCTATGGATGGCGGACGGCATTCTTAGTTGTTGGACTTCCTGGAATTGCTTTGGCTATTTTTTTAAAATTAGCTGTAGCAGAACCTACAAGAGGTATGGCAGAAGAAAAAGTTGATGAAGGTAGTGCTCCAAAACTTAAAGAAACGCTGAAGATCTTGTGGTCTAGAAAATCATTCCGACACCTATCAATAGCCTGCGGTATTCACGCCTTTGTCTCCTACGGAGCTGGAAATTTTATACCTTCATTATTTTTACGACTACATGATATTGAAACTGGTGAGCTAGGAACCTGGCTAGCACTAAGCTCAGTTGCTGGTGGGATAGGAACTTTTATGGGAGGGTATCTTTCTGATCGATTAGGAAAGCAAGATCCCAGATGGTACCAATGGGTGCCTGCAATAACTACTCTCATCTATCTACCTTTTACTTTATTTATATATTTAACTGATCAAACCTATCTTGCTTTATTGACAACGTTTATAACAGGCATGCTATTCAATGCTTATTTAGCACCAAATTTAGCAATAACTCACTCCTTGGTCGGTTTAAGAATGAGAGCAATGTCTTCAGCCATACTATTTTTTATTCTGAATTTCATTGGATTAGGGTTTGGCCCTATGGTTATAGGTTTTGTTAGCGATACGATCAATCCAACTTATGGAATAGAGTCAATCCGGTATTCGTTACTTATTGTTATACCTATCTCAACAATATGGTCTGCCACACATTACTTTATTGCCGCTAGACATATCAGATCAGATTTAGAGTTAGCTCCAAAATAAAATGTCTAAAAAGATATTAGTATTCCTTTCCATAGCTCTTTTTCTGTATTTGGTTGATTGGCTTTTAAACAATGATGAAAGGATGATTAACGTCAGCGATAACGAAATCGATTTTTTGATATCAACTTGGAATGATCAAATGCAAAGACCCCCGAATCAGGAGGAATTAAAAATCATTATTGATAACTACATACAAAACGAGGTTTTATACCGAGAAGCTTTGACTCTTAATTTGGATAGAGGAGATATTATTGTTAAAAGAAGACTAGTCCAAAAATTAGGTTTTTTAAAACAAGAAGAAGGAGTGATAATTCCAAACGATAGAGAGTTGAAAATATTTTTTGATGAAAATAGAGATGATTTTAGAATTCCTAAAAGATTAAGTTTTGACCATACCTTCTTTTCAAAGGAATCGCGGTCGTTTGAGGAAGTAAAACAATATCTGATAAATAAAAACATAAAGGGCGATCCTTTTCTTTTGGGTAGAAATTTTTCAGATAAAACAATTAGACAAATACAGAGAGATTTCGGAGAAAAATTTGCTACCGTATTGGATAATTTACTAATGCTTGAAAGCAATTTAATAATTGAATCTATCTATGGATGGCACATAGTGAATGTTTCAAATATTGAAAATTCTTACTTACCAAAATTTATTTCAATAAAGGATAAGCTTTTAGACAGCTATTTATTAATTAAAAAGGATGAAATTTTAAAGGAATACACAGAGGAATTAATAAAATCTTACGATGTGTCTTTAAGTAAAAAATATACTTTTGATTAAATTTATTCTTTACCATTTTTTATTTGCAGTTGTGAGCTTTGAGACCAGCTCTCATGAATTCACTCCCGCCCAACTAGAAATTACCCAGATATCTGAATCTGACTATTTAGTAAACTGGAAATTTCCATTAAATCAACCTTCTAAATCAGAGATTAAGTTTCCTGAATTTTGTTCATCAGAAGATGATTTATTTCCAAAGAGAAGCGGTAAATATCTATTAGAAATAATTGAGTTAAATTGCTCAAAATCGCTCAAAGGATCAATTTTAAATGTCACCAATATGTCATTCATGACTGACGTAATGGTAACTATTAGATTTTTTAATGACGAAGTCTTTCAAAACTATATTACTTCAGAAAATACAGATTTACTCATTCCTGACGAAGTTATTTACTCTAATTTTTCTTATTTATTCATGGGATTTGAACATCTTCTTGGAGGATATGATCATATATTATTTGTATTTGGCTTAGTTTTTCTTATCAGTGGTTGGTTTAACTTAATAAAGACAATCACATCATTTACGGTGGCACATAGTATTACTTTGGCTTTGTCATCACTAGATTTTGTAAGACTTCCTCAAACAGCAACCGAAGCTGTGATTGCATTAACAATAATATATTTAGCCTATGAAATTTTAGTTAAAAATGATTTAAGAAAAATTCCGTGGCATATTCCTTTTGGATTTGGTTTGATCCATGGATTTGGATTTGCTGGGGCTTTAATGGAAATTGGATTTTCAGGGCAAAATCTTTTCCATACATTGTTGCTGTTTAATGTTGGTATTGAATTGGCTCAACTAAGTTTATTGCCGATAATTTTTCTATTAATTTTTCTTTTTACAAAAATTAACTTAAGAAATGAATTTAAATTAGTTTCTGCATTTTTAATTGGCGGTGTAAGTACCTTTTGGTTTTTTGAAAGAACATTTAATTTATTTATCGCATAAAAAAGGAGATTCAAAAATCTCCTTTTCTAATAAAATTATCTTTTCAATTTAAAGGGCTGGAATCTGGTTGAAAATCATAATAACCATCTACAGGGATCATGAGATGAGCATAAGGAGTTCCTTTAAACATTTGATAGGGCGCACCAGTTGTAAAATCTGTAGGGAAATTTTCAATGGTTTTTGTATCTTTCGGCATCAACATAAGATGAGCGCCAGACTCAATAAAGTGACCCATCATTTTAGCCTCATCGTGATCGCCCCCATAGAAACTTGAATTCATATTATCTTCACCCATATCACCATTTAGCATCCAAATATAGGCATCTCTTTCCATGTTGGGTTTGCCACCAGTCATGTAAGCTTCAGCCCATTTAAAACCTTCTTCATCGGCACAAAGGGTATTTCCATGTTGAGGTGTTTCGAATCCTCCTTCTGGCATTTCTAATGTGGCAGTACAGGTCCATCCATTTGATCCTTCTCTTATCACTTTACCGTCACCTCCAACAACTGTCGCAAATTCTCCGATAAAATCAGGCGCAGCTTTACTGTAAGCCCAAATTTGCCACTCTTCAGAATCATGGGCTACATTAGGTTCATCAGAAGTTGAACAAGAAATTAGGATTAAAAAAAGTACGCTAAACAAGTATTTCATAATTACTCCTTTTATTTAATTTGAAGGAGAGGATTCAGGCTGATATTTGTAGTAATCACCAACAGGAATCATTAAATGTGCCCATTTTGAGTCGGGAAACATAACATAGGGTTCTCCTCTGGTGAAATCAGCTGTGAAGTTCTTTAAAGTTTCAGGATCCTTTGGTACAACCATGAAGTGAGGACCAGACTCAATAAACTGTCCTGGAGTTGAATCATTTTTTGAAAGAACTCCTGGAACTAAGTTATCTTCACCAACATCACCGTGAAGCATCCACATATAACCGTCTCTATCCATATCAGGTTCGCTATTACTCATGAAGGCTGCCATCCATTTCATTGCCTCAGTATCAGAACAAGTAGGCATTGCCTGATGTGGATTATCCCATCCATTAGCAGGAAAAGGTCTGGGGTTACCGGACATACAAGTCCAACCATTTGAACCTTCTCTCAAAACTGAGCCATCACCACCCATCACAGTTGCGTAGTCTCCAATATAACTCGGAGCAGCAGTCGAATAAGCCCATACTTGCCACTCTGCAGAATTGTGGGGAGCGCTTGGTTCATCACTTACAGACTCTGAACAAGAGAACATAAAAACAAAAAACGCAAAAGCTATATATTTCATAATTTTCCTTCTTTTTATTTATATTTAAACCTTTTTTTTCGGTATTGAGAAGTTGAATTATAGTTTTTATCAGAAAGTATAAAATCAAATTTCATAAAAAGCGGGCATCATATAATGACTATTAATTCAGCCTTAAAAGTTAAATCAATCCCCTGAAACCTCATAAATAAGCATTCTTTTTCTGTCTGCTTGCTGTCTAATTAATACCTATTTGAGAAATGATTGATGATTTATTATTATCATCTGATGAAAAAAATAATTTCATTCACTTTTGTTACTTTTCTCGTTTCATGCGGCGGTAGCTCAAGTTCATCTGAACCTATCCAACAAAACAACATAGAAACCAATACACAGACCAATACTCAAACTAATACACAAACTGAAACTGAAACTGAAACCGAAGAAGTGATAAAAGCTAATTTTGGTGAGGTTAAATTCGGTGAAGCTAAATTTGAATAGGAGATAACTATGAGATTACTAACTATATTTTGTTTACTTTTTTCCTTTGGATTAACGGCAAAGGACTATAAATCGTTACAACGTTTAAACGAAGGTGATGTTATTTCTGCTGAAGTCTTTAACGACATGATGGATAGGATTGAATTAACTTTAAAAAATATAACTGAGAAAGACTTGATGGGAACTTGGGATTTGGTTCAAACTGTTTGTATCAGCGGCGTTCCTGGAAATTGTTCTCAGGGAAGTACACTAACAGGAAGACTTGACCCAATTGATGGTCTTTATTCTCAAAGATTAGATACGATAAATTTCACTGATGATGGAGATGGAACATATTCTTTCCAACAAACTAACTATTGTTCTTTAACTAGAGGCGGGGATGTAAATGCTCCTTGCAACAAAAACTTTGCAATTGTCGACGGAAGAATAATCTTTCCTTCAGAAGGAAATTTAAGTGCTGCATACAATATGAAAAAAATTAGTAACAGTAGAATATTAATTTCAGAATACTTTAATGGTTCTGCATCTTTTAATATTATTCGTCTAGATAAAAAAAATCTTCCACCCGAGCCACCTGCAAACTTATCTGTAACAAATTCTTCAGGAACCATATCGCTTTCGTGGGATGCAGTGGACGTTGAAGAGACTGTTCTTGTTGATGGGACAACTTTTGTATCACAATCTGAAGGTGCCGCTAGTTCATATAAGATTCAGTCTAAAGATGCAGCCCTTGGCACGTATACTGAGTTAGCAGCAGCTACATCGAATTCCTACACTGATACTATTCCGTCTGGCACCACTCGTTGGTATCGTGTTTATGCTGTTAACGAATACGGAACCAGCAAAGGTTCTAATGTCGTGAGCATTAGTTATTCAGAATAGAATAATTATGTTTTAATGGCGTCAAATTTATATTTGGCTTAAAGTCTATATAAAAATCAATAGTTGCGGGCATGGTATAATGGCTATTACTTCAGCCTTCCAAGCTGACGATGCGGGTTCGATTCCCGCTGCCCGCTCCACGAAATAATATGACTATCCAAAATAAAATAACAGAGAAAATAGAGCAAGAAAAAATACCTTTTGCTTCCTTTGCGGTTACTAATGAACACGAAACAGTGCTACTTGAGCACTACGGAAGTCAACTCGAAGGAGAAGATAAACCACCTTCTAACAGCACAATTTACAGACTGGCTTCAATGACAAAACCGATTGTTACTTTTGCAGCTCTTAAATGCGTTGAACTCGGGCTAATAGACTTAGATAAACCAGTTCATAATTTTCATTCTGATCTAAAGGATCTCGATGTTGGGAAGCTTCAAGATGGAAAAGTAATCTATGAAAAAGCGAATAAGGACATCACTCTTCATCATTTGCTAGCTCATACATCTGGATTTGCATATGATTTTCACGATCCTTTGCTTGCGCATCTTGCTCTGGAGGAGAAGATTGCTCCTCTTACAGATAAAGAAGGCAACTTCATTAATGTTCCTTTGTCATACCAACCTGATACTAGATGGGAATATGGCGTTGGTCTTGATTGGGTTGGAGTAATTTTAGAAAAATTATTGAATAAAAACCTAGAAGAAATTTGTAGAGAATTTATCTTTGATCCACTTGGAATGAACGATACATCTTTCGATCCTGATTTTTTAGGGAAAGACAGATTGGCAGAGATGCATCTTATGGATAATGGAAACTTTATTCATTCAACTGGACTTTTTGATGACTCTGTTCAGTCATTTTTTAGTGGCGGCGGTGGAATTCTTTCTAATCCATCTGATTATTGTAAATTTATGAGAATTTTTCTTTCAGATACAAATCCACTTTTATCTGATTCACTAATCTCTCTGATGACCACAAATCAAATCGGCGATTTAAATTATTCTTATCAACCCACGTTTAATCCTGTCTTGATTCATGGAAACGAATGGTTTCCGGAGATAAAGAAAAAATGGGGATACGGCTTTTTGATTAACGAAGAGGACATACCTAATAGAAGAAAAAAGGGATCTTTATCATGGTCAGGTATTTTCAATACTTATTTTTGGATTGATCCACAATCAAAAATTGCCGGTACCGTAATGATGCAATTGTCACCGCATTACGACGAAAAATGTAAAGGTTTGCTAGAAGTAATGGAAAAAGCTGTTTATGAAGAGATTTGATTATTCTTTGAATAACTGATCAGCAACATATGGATTAGTTTTTTTTTCTTGACCAAAGGTAGATAAAGGACCATGCCCTGGAACAAAAGTAGTATCGTCATCTAACTTCCAAAGTTTATTTCTAATAGAGTCTATTAAGCTCTTAGTATTGCCTCTTGGTAGATCGGTTCTTCCGATAGAACCTTGAAACAATACATCACCGACGATAGCAATTTTTGCATCAGCTTGATGAAATACAACGTGGCCAGGAGTGTGACCTGGGCAGTGATATACATCAAAAGAAATTCCATCTAATTCAATCTTGTCCCCGTCTTTTAACCACCTATCAGGCAGAAAATTTTTTGTTCCAGGCACACCATACATTTTGCCTTGATCTTCTAAACCCATAATTAGAAATTCATCATCGGGATGAGGACCTTCTATTTTTACATCGTGTTCCTGAGATAAATTAAAAGCGCCGCCTGCATGGTCTAAATGCCCATGAGTAAGAAAGATTTTTACTAAATTCAATTTATTTTTTGATAAAAAATCATTTATTTTATCCAAATCACCACCTGGATCTGTGACTGCTGCATTTTTAGTATTTACATTCCAAATAACACAACTATTTTGCATCAGAGGAGTGACAGGGATAATTGCTACTTTTAGGTTTTCCATGATCTAATTATACATATGGAATATGAACTTCTTAATGGGAATGGATTAAAAATTGGTGCAGCAATTGAAGGTGAGGGTCCTTTAATTGTTTTAGTTCACGGATGGCCTGAAAGTTGGTACAGCTGGAGAGATCAAATTCCTTTTCTAGCATCACTGGGATATAAAGTTGCCGCAATCGATGTTAGAGGATATGGCCAATCTGATAAGCCTTATGAAATTGCTGAATATTCGATGAAAAATTTAACTTCTGATGTTATTTCAGTAATAGAAGATCTTGGATACTCTGATGCAATACTCTTTGGTCATGACTGGGGAGCGCCCATAGTCTGGAATACCGCGGCTCTTTACCCTGATAAAATTTCTGCTGTCGGTGCATTATCAGTTCCTTATACAGGTAGAGGGCCAATGTCCTCTATAGATTTATGGAAAATGTTGTATAAAGGAAAATTTTTCTATCAACTATATTTTCAGGAAGAAGGCGTTGCTGAAGAAGAATTTGAAAAGGATTTAAAAAATGCTTTAGAACTTACATATTTCTCCAGCGACGGAAGAGGAATGTCCTTTTTAGCTGAAAATGCTGATAATCCTAAATATCAAAAAAAACGTCAATTCAAAATTTTTGGACTGTCTTCCTATATTTAATGATTACCCAGAGTGGATCAACAAGGAAGAATTAATGTTCTTTGTAAAAGAATTTGAAAACTCTGGAATGAGAGGCCCTCTTAATAGATATCGCGCTCAAACTATCGATTTTGAAGAATTAGTTGAGTTAGAAACTGCAAAAATATCTCAACCTTCTTGTTTTATTTCTGGAACTTTAGACCCTGTTGCATTTTTTTTAAAAAATTCAATTCAAGATGGAGCAGGGAAAGGAGCATTTCATGGTCCAACCGCCGAATCTATGGCTAAAGAAATGATTGAGAAGAGAAGTGACTTATATGAAGATCTTCGGATCGTTAAATTCATCGATGGTGTGGGTCATTGGACTCAACAAGAAGCACCTGAAACAGTGAATGAAAACTTCGAAAAATTTTTGAAGGGTTTATAAGCTTAAGCTGATAGTTTTTTATCTATTTGCAGACTTAGTCTTTTTTTGTGACTTCGAGTTTCGTCATTAGACGATTGTCGTCTAAGCAGCTTTTGAATTTTCAATAGTTCACCAAATGCAGCAGATTGGGCAACCTCATCGTATTTTTTAAGATTAGTGATGGTTATTAATTTACTTAGGTAAGTCGCCTGAAGATTCTGAGTAATAGTATCTATTTCTTTCATTTTTTCTTTTGGAAAAATTCCCTTTGTTAAGTCACTCATCATTTCTGAAACGTTATATTCATTTCCATAAAAAGCAGAATCGGTAATTCTTCTTAACACATCTTTATTTGTCAGATGATTAAGAATTCTTTTGTGCCCTGAAAGAATATAATCATGAAATTTAGGATCTTCATTTTCATCATAAAAATCAAATCCTCTTCTTTCTCGCTGCATGTAAGCAGCGATTGACTCTAAGGGTTTTAGTCCTTCACTACTAAAAGCATAATTATTTAACGTCTCCATTGCTTGCTTTTGAACTTTATAAGGAACAGCTTCATAAGGTTTTTTATCTGATTTCGTGTTTGCAGGGTGACGGGTGACATATACACCTCCAATTTGCCGTGACACGACATCCATGCTGGTCATAATTTGTCTCATCAAAATAAAATAAGATTGATATACAGATTCCCAAGAATCTGACTTGGATTTAATTTTTTCGACTATTCCTGGCATTATTTCCTGAACAAGCTTGTATCTACCTATAGCATATTCAACTGGATCATCACTCATATCACCAATATTCACTCTAGGATCAATTCCTCTTCCAGGTGATCTCATATCATCAGCGTCATTACCAAAAAAATGACCTTTTTCTTGAGACCGATTTAAAATTTTCTGAATTTCTTCATCAGAAAGATTTGGAGTGTAAGCAAATTCGATTGCCCATTGATCATAAAGGCCAGGCTTTACATCAGAGAACTGTCCTTGTTCCACACCAGGAGGTGCTATGTTGATCGCGTGATAATCCATAACTGAGGCAGATAGTCCTTCTTTGTAAGTTATTTCTGCATTATGAACGTCATCATTATTATGAAGAGTCGTTGCTCCCATATTATGATTCAGTCCAAGGGTATGACCAACTTCATGAAGTATTAACATAGTTAATTCTTCATCAAATAATTTATCAGTATCCTCAATTGAGAAATCCATTGAACTAGCAACCAAATTACCAAAAATTCTTTGTTCATTTCTCATAGATGAGAAATTACATCGTTCAGAAGAAACTTCAGATGATAGAAATATATCTTCGTACCTCATTCTGTTAGTTAGAAAAATCCATTCCAACATAATATCTGCAGATAAAATTTCTCCAGTTCGAGGGTTAGAAAAACTTGGACCATAACCTCCAAATGGTGGATTTGGAGATGAAGTCCATCTCAATACGTTATATCTAATATCTCCAGCATCCCAGTCAGCATCATCTGGCTGAACATCAACTTCGATAGCATCAATAAAACCAGCTTTTTCAAAAGCTAAATTCCATGCAAGCACAGCTTTAATTATTAAAGGCCTTAATTCATTTGGAGTAGTATTTTCTAGCCAAAATTTAATAGGCTTAATTGGTTTAGATTTTGCAGCATCAGGATTTTGTTTTTGAAGATTCCATTTCTGAACCAAGTCTCTATATGGGGTAATTTCTGTTGAACTTAAATCCGTGACCCTATCAGTAAAATAACCTATTCTGGGATCTTCGAAACGTATTTCAAATCCATTATCTTGAGGCATTTCAAGAAATGTGTACCTTAATTTTACTGAGGTATTTCTTAATGATTCGTAGCTTGCAGGATTGGAAAAAACATAATCGACTTCAAAATCGGTATTTTTTGGATAGTTGTAAACTTTGGATATAGCTGTCTTAGATCTTGATAAAGACCCAACTCCGAAACTATCGGAGTCATAATCTCTAGGTTCAGATTTTAACTTGGTTAAATTATCACTTTTCAATAATTTAGTGATATCAATGAGATAATTATTTTCATCATCATTTTTGTGGGTTATTTCAAAATTTTCAATGACCGAATCGCTTATATTGGATTGAGATTGCCTGCTAAGTTCTGAATTAGGATCAAAATAAAATCCAGTGTTCACTCTAATGAGATTTAGGCTATTGAATTGTTTTTCAAATTTAACAACCGCTTGGTCTATATGGCTTCCTTTGAAAAGGCCTGCTTCCACAGTTCCATTAATGATATGAGCAAAATAAATAAATTCTTTTGAGATGTCATCATCACTTAATTCTAAGTAAGTATTCCCATTTTCTGGATCTTGATAGCTTTTTAACAGGCCCTCATAGGCGATAAATTCTTCAACGAATTCTGAAATTAGCTCTCGATCGTCTTTTTTAGACTCTTCTTTAGTTTCCTCTTCTTTTGGATCATCGTTAGATTCATCCGCAATTAAACCAAAAGCTAGAAAGAAAGATAAAAATACAAATAAAATATTACTTTTCATAAACAATAACAGGTTGGATATTATAGACTCAGTATCTATAATTTTTAATTGTATCTTTATTCAATGAAAAATTTTTATCGATTATTAGATCTAACTAAAATTTTAATTAATGAAATCGTTGATTACATTGCTTCTTATCTTGGAGCAAAAAAATTTAAAGTTGATATCGTTAAAGATCTTGTCTTAAAAAACAACAATAAAAATAATCCACAAGGTATTCTAGATACGATAGATTATTTTGGTTGGAACAAAGCTTTTTTAATGAATATTGGTGATGAAAAAGGCCAGCTTCTCGAAAAAGCAATTATAGAAAAAAAACCGAAGCATTGTCTGGAGCTGGGAGTCTATTTGGGATATTCATCAATCAGAATTTTAAGAAACCTTCAAGAAAACTCGATGCTAACTTCGATAGAAGCAAGTAAAAAATATTATGAAATATCCAAAGAAATTGTTTCTCATTCTGGCCTTAATAATCAGTGGAATCCTTTAAGAGGTAAGGCAAAAAATCTCATTCCATCGTTGAAAGAAAAATACGATTTTGTCTTTCTGGATCATTGGAAGGATGAATATTTATCCGATTTGACAACAATGAAATCTCTGGAATTACTGAATGATAAGGCTGTAATATTTGCTGATAATGTTGTTTTATTCAACATGGTAGATTATTTATCTTACGTTAGAAATTCATCAGATTTTGAGAGTAGATTTATATCTACAAAAAGGGAATATTCGAAGACTCAGCCTGATGGAATTGAAATATCAATGTTTAACAAAAATGACTGATCTAAAATTAGATTTGCATGGGTTGCGACATCATGAAGTTCCATTAAAGGTTGAAAATTTTTTATACTTAAACCAAGAAAATATGCCAATTCTGATTATCTGTGGAAACAGTCAAAAAATGATAAATATAGTGAAAGATGTTCTTGAGAATATTGATTGTATTTTTGAGATAGGTTATGGGATAAACTATGGTTGTATCATAGTTCGTAAAATTTAATCATGCCTAACTTCGACTTGCTTCTTAGAAACTGCAATTTAATTAATGAAAATTCAATATCGCAAGTTGATATTGCAATTAAAGATAAAAGAATAGAAAAAATCTCTACTACAATTTCTGAAAATGCCAATAAAGAAATTGATGTTAAGGGAAAAAATGTAGCCCCCGGAATAATAGACGATCAAGTCCACTTCAGAGAGCCAGGATTAACCAGGAAAGGCGAAATCAAAACAGAATCATTAGCAGCACTTTACGGAGGTATCACTTCAACGATGGATATGCCAAATGTGTCGCCAGCAAGCACTACTCTTGATTTATTAGAGGAAAGATTTCAATTAGCTCAAGAAAAAAGTTGGACTAATTTCTCTTTTTACCTTGGAGCTACTCCGGATAATATTGATGAAATTAAAAAGGCTAATCCAAAAGATATTTGCGGACTGAAAATTTTTATGGGTTCATCAACTGGAGATTTATTAGTTAATGACAATGATGCTCTAGACTTAATTTTCAAAGAATCGCCAATATTAATTGTTACTCATTGTGAAGACAATAAAACGATAGAAAATAATTTAGAAAGAATAACATCTCAGCGTAATGGCAAGCTTTCTCCTCCTGATCATGCTCTTATCAGAGATGAATTGGCTTGTTATATCTCCTCTGAGAAAGCAACTAGCTTGGCAAAAAAATATTCCGCAGATCTACACGTTCTTCATCTTACGACTGAAAGAGAAATTGAACTTTTTGAAGCGAAGCCAACCAAAGATAAAAAGATTACAACAGAAGCTTGTATTCACCATCTCATATTCACTTCGGATGATTATGAGGAATGGGGAAATTTCATCAAATGCAATCCATCAATTAAAGCTCCCAAAAACAGAGAAGCATTAAGACAGGCATTAAAAAATAATCAAATTGATATTATTGCTACAGATCATGCTCCACATACTAGAGATGAAAAATCTTTACCTTATTCTGAAGCACCTGCTGGAATACCCTTAATTCAACATAGTTTTCAATTGATGCTGGAACTAACTAATAAGGGCATATTTACGATTGAAGAAGTAATTAAGTTTGCATCTCATAATACTGCAGATAGATTTAAAATAATTGATAGGGGTTATGTACGAGAAGGATATTTTGCAGATTTAGTAGTTTTTGAGACAGGAATAAAGCATATAGTTACAAATGAAGAGCAAAAATCTAAGTGCGGATGGACTCCTTTTGAAGGATGGGAATTAAGCTCAAGAGTTAATTCAACTATAGTAAATGGTAACGTTTTGCTTGAAGAAGGAAAGCTTCACCCAGAAAGAAGATCAAGTGAGAGGCTGGTTTTTAATAAATAATTATTTTTTATCTAAATTCTCTCGGTATTCAGCTTCTAAGTTTTCCCTAAATTCAGAATTTTGAATATAAAGACCAAGTATCCCTGCAAGTATTCCCAAGATAACAATCAATCCAAAAAATACAACTAGATTTCTTACTATTTCAGAGTCTTTCATATTTTGTGACATACTAATTCTCGACAGATTTTTTTGAATCTACATTTTATGTTGAGATACTTATTTAATAAAGAAAGATTTTCATGGGCTTTATATGACTGGGCTAATGGAGCCTTCTGGACAACAGTTGTTGCAGGTTTTTTTCCCATTTTTTTTAAATCCTACTGGGCTTCAGATCTTGATGGCCCATCAAGTTCAGCAGTTCTGGGAACTACTAATTCAATTGCAGGATTTTGTATTGTTTTGATGGCTCCTATTTTAGGAACAATTGCAGACAAGGCTGGAGCTAAAAAAAACTTCCTAGTTTTTTTTGCATTATTGGGAATAATTGCCACTGGTTTATTTTTCTTCATCCCAAATGGTTTTTGGATAACTGCTTCAGTTTTGTTTGGTATTTCTTTATTGGGGGGATCTGGATCGAATATTTTCTATGATTCTCTAATTGTTGATGTTTGCGACGAGAAAAAAAGAAATATTGTCTCTGGATTCGGTTACGGTTTGGGATATTTGGGCGGTGGAATACTTTTTGTATTCAATGTTTTATTTTATTTGTACCCAGCCTGGTTTGGATTTGAAGATGAAGTTCAAGCTATATTAGTTAGCTTTCTAACAGTATCAATTTGGTGGTTTGTTTTTACTGTTCCACTTTTTCTAAACGTCCAAGAACAAAAGCCACCTATAAAAACAAAACGTTTAATAAGGAATTCTTTTAAAGAACTCATCGACACAATTTCGAATATCTCTAAATATAAAAATATCACAATTTTTCTTGTAGCATACTGGCTGTATATCGATGGAGTTGACACTATTACGAGAATGTCTGTTGCCTATGGTTCAGATATTGGACTCGAGGCATCTTCAATGATTGCCGCTTTAATAGTTGTCCAATTTATCGCTTTTCCATCAGCAATAATCTATGGATATCTTGCAGAGCGTTATGGTCAATTTCTATTTCTTTTCATTGGTATAGTTGCATACATACTAATTACTATTAATGCCTATTTCATGGAAACATCAAAAGATTTTTATACTTTAGCAGTTGGAATTGGTTTGGTTCAGGGCGGAGTTCAATCTGTAAGTAGAGCAATATTTAGCAAAATGGTTCCTCCGGAAAAAGTTGCAGAGTTTTTCGGTTTTTATAATTTCGTTGGGAAAAGTGCAGTTGTTTTTGGGCCCGCATTGGTTGGGTGGATTGCATACTTAACAGGTGATCCTAAGAATGGAATATTCAGTCTTTTGCTTCTCTTTATTCCTGGTTTGATAGTTTTATTGCTTGTCCCAAAATCAAAATAAATTTGATTCGCTACATATATTTTTAAGCAAATTTGCTTCATCAGTCATAATCCCATCTACTTTCATATCAATCAAAGTTTCCATTTTCTCTTTAGAATTAATAGTCCAAACATGTACTTTAAGATTTTTGGCATGTGCATTCTGGATCAAATTATAATCAAGAACATTAATTCCATTCCATTTAAGAGGTATTTGAATGCAATCAACATTGCTAATTAAAAAATAAAATAACTTAAAAAACATTACATCAACTATGCCCATCGAAATACAGGCTTGATCCCTAATTTTTTTAAAAGTTCTTAACGATCCGGTATTAAATGAAGCTATGCATATTCTTTCATAGGCATCATGGCTATCAATAATATTAGCAACTGCTCTTTCAAGGCCTTTTATTTTTAAATCTACATTAAATCTAGTATCAGGAAAATGCTCTAGTACTTCTGTCAATTTAGGAATGTATCCTCCCTTTATAAGAGGGATATTTTTTAATTCTTCATATGTAAGGTCGCTAATATTTTTTTTCTCTCTAGAGACTCTATAAATGCTTTCATCATGAAACGTCACAATGACTCCGTCTTTAGTCATTCTCAAGTCAGTTTCGATGTACTTATAACCTAAACTGACTGCATCTTGGAAAGCTTCCAAAGTATTTTCAGTGAAATTGATACAATTTCCTCTATGAATAAAGGGCTGAAAAGATGTATCAAAAAAAGGGTGCATTTTTATATATAATTTAAAAAATAGCATTTTTTGCCTTGAATAAAAACAAAAGAAAAGTTGGTATAACAGAACTAGTTTTAAGAGACGGCCAACAGTCGTTGATTGCAACAAGAATGAGACTCGATGATATGCTCGAGGTTGCAAATAAAATGGATCAAGTTGGATATTGGTCTGTAGAAATGTGGGGCGGTGCGACTTATGATTCTTGTTTAAGATATTTGAATGAAGATCCTTGGCATAGACTTAGGGAACTTAAGAAAATCTTTAAAAAAACCAAACTCCAAATGCTGATAAGAGGTAAAAATCTTGTTGGTTACAAACCATACTCCGATGAAATAGTTAAAGCATTTGTTGAAAAAGCATCATCAAACGGTATAGATGTTTTTAGAACTTTTGATGCGTTAAACGATTTTTCTAATATTGAATTATCTATCAAAGAGGTTAAAAAAAATGGCAAACACGCTCAGGGTGCAATGGCTTATACAGTATCGCCCGTTCATTCAGTTAATAGTTGGTTAGATTTGGCAAAACAAATTGAGGACGCTGGTGCTGATTCAGTTGCGATAAAAGATATGGCAGGATTGTTAAAACCAAATGCTGCATTTGAGCTAGTTTCTAATTTAAAAGAAAATATATCCATACCTATCCACATGCAAACTCATGCAACAACAGGTTTTTCAACTGCAACAAACATGAAGGCTATAGAAGCCGGTATTGATAATATTGATACATCTATTTCCTCTATGAGTATGACCTATGGCCATACAGCTACAGAAACCATAGTATCCATGTTTGATGACACAAATATTTTTTCCGATATTGATAAAAATTTATTTCCAATACTATCTACTCATTTTAAAAAAATCAGAAAGAAATATGAGTTATACGAAGGATCGCTTAAAGGTGTTGACGCAAGCATGCTAATTAATCAGGTGCCAGGAGGAATGCTTTCAAATTTAGAATCACAACTAAGAGAAATGGATGCTGACGATAAGTTTGAAGATGTGCTAAATGAAATCCCAAGAGTAAGACAGGACTTAGGCTTTGTACCTCTGGTCACTCCTAGTTCTCAAATAGTTGGTGCTCAAGCTTTGTTTAATGTTCTAGATAAAGAGAGATACAAACATCTAAACTTGGAGACAGTCAATTTAATACTTGGAAAATACGGTAAAGTTCCTGGAAAAATAAATGATTTTCTCATTGATCTTGCCAAAAAACATAAACAAGATGATGAAATTGAAGAAGATTTAGATTCAGCAAAATCTAATTTAAAAATATTTTGTAAAGAAAATAAAATTAAAGATTTTTCTCAAAGACTAGAAAACGTTTTAAGTTATATTTTCTTTCCTAACATTGTTGAAGATTTTTTTCTTAAAAAAGGTTCTAGGAAAGATACTAATCTAGAGCAGCTTCAAGAGGAAATAGGATTTGTTATTCAAGAATAAAAAAAGCCCTCTAATGTGAGGGCTTTTTTGAGTTTTATTTGATTAAGGCGCGTAACTAATAGTAAGAGTAACACCACTATCAGCAGTACCATCATCCATTTCTAGATCATAATAGTAGACACCGATACCGAAATCTCCACCCACACCCCAATCATAACCAATTAGGAAGTCATTACTAGTATCTTCGTAATCACCGTAAGCAATTGAGAAACTGCCTGGACCAGCATCAATACCGTAACCTACTGATACATAATCAGCAGCTCCGTCGATTCCAGCGGCATAGCTAATTCCAAAGCCATAGATATCAAAACCTATGTAAGCTTCATCGAAGTTAGCATCCGTTGCACCAGGGTAGGTGTAAGTAATATAACCTACATCAATTGATACGTTATCAGCGATATCAGCACCGTAACCAAGGTAAACATCTAATTCTAGTTCAGTTGTATCGACAGCTGTACCATCAGAAAATTGTACACTTGATCCCCATGTACCAATATAGAATCCACTGTCAGTTGATAGATCAAAACCACCAGCAACTGCAGGACCGCCTGCGCTTTGAGTCATCCCTCTCCAAATATAATCTGAAGTAAGTGCTATGTTTCCTGAAACGGAAACAGCACTCGCTAAAGATGAAACTATTAGCAAAGGAAGGGCTATAACAAACGTTTGTAAATTTTTCATATAAGCTCCTTTAAGAGAAAAAACCATTAAACACTATAAATATTCACTTGAGTGCACTATTTGAAAGCATTTATGGAAGCAATCATACACTTTTGAAACATATTTGTATAAATAATGCACAAAATAAATCCACTTTTTTGAATAATATCAATATTGATAGATTTCAAAGTTTGAGCCCTTTTAAAAAGGGTTTCATTCATGTTTAATACTCATCAAATGAAAGAAATCAACTACAAAGCTTTTGTCACAAAAGAATTAGATTCCAGTTTTACTAATTCTGTTGAAGAATTATCAACAGTCCTTCTAAAAGAAAATGATTTACTTGTAAAAGTGTCGTATTCATCTTTGAACTATAAAGATGCTCTTTCCGCTTCAGGCAATAAAGGTGTGACTAGAGAGTATCCTCATACTCCCGGAATAGATGCCGTTGGTGAAGTGGTTGAAAGTAATTCCTCAGAATTTAAAATTGGCGAAAAAATTGTTGTGACTGGTTACGACCTTGGAATGAATACATCTGGCGGATTCGGCCAATATATTTCTATACCAGCAAATTGGGCTGTATCTCTTCCCAAGAACTTATCCGAAGCAGAGGCAATGTCTATTGGCACTGCTGGATTAACTGCTGGCTTATGTGTAAGAAAATTGCTTATGAATGATTTAACTCCTGATTCTGGCGATATCCTAGTTACTGGTGCAACTGGTGGTGTAGGCTCAGTAGCTGTTATGGTTTTATCTAAATTGGGTTTTAAAGTAACGGCCTTAACTGGCAAGGCTAATCAAATTGAATATTTAAGATCTTTAGGCGCATCATCTGTATTAATGCGAAGTGAAATGGAAGATCAAGGTAAACCACTTCAAAAGGGTGTTTATCAAGGTGGGGTCGATACGGTAGGAGGAAACATTTTATCAAATTTCATAAGCCAAACATCTCAAAGAGGAGTGATAACTTGCTGTGGAAATGTTGCCAGCGATAAACTTCAAACTAGTGTTTTCCCTTTTATTCTCAGAGGTGTAAGTTTAATAGGCATTGATTCAGCTGAATCTTTGTTGGAGGTCAAAAAAGAAATTTGGAATAATTTTTCTAATGATTGGAAGTTAGACTTAGCAAAAATTACAAAAGAAGTTGATCTTGAATCTCTGTCAGAAGAAGTAGAAAAAATACTAGGAGGAAATCAAGTTGGCAGAATTAGAGTGAATTTAGGATAAATTATGAACGACGAATTTTACGAAAAGAAGACCGATAAGCAAGATAGCAAATTTGATGCAGTTGTATCTGTTGTTGTTATTTTGTCTGTGACTGCAGCTATTGTTCTTTATGTTTCATCTCAGTAAATCAAAAGGAGAAAATTAATGGAAGTAAAAGAATTACTTAAAGACTTAAGAATCCCAGTAATAGGGGCACCATTGTTTACAGTTTCTTATCCTGAACTTGTAATTGCTCAATGTAAGGCAGGTATTGTTGGAAGTTTTCCCGCTTTAAATGCTAGACCTGCGGAAGAATTAGAAAAATGGTTCCAAAGAATATCTGCAGAATTAGAACAGCATACCAAAGATAACCCAGGTTCTCCTGCAGCGCCTTTTGCAGTTAATCAAATTTGTCATAAATCTAATGATAGATTAGAGCATGATGTTGAAGTATGTGTTGAATATAAAGTACCCATGATTATAACAAGCTTAAGAGCTCCCAAATTCGTAGTTGATGCCATTCACAGTTATGGTGGAGTTGTCATGCATGATGTTATAAACATAAGACATGCAAAAAAAGCAATTGATGAAGGTGCTGATGGCTTAATATTAGTTTGTGCAGGAGCAGGGGGACATGCGGGTACATTAAGTCCATTTGCTTTAGTAAGCGAAGTGAGAGAATTTTTTGATGGTCCAATTGCTTTATCAGGGTCAATATCTCAAGGCTCATCAGTTTTATCAGCTCAGGCTATGGGCGCTGATTTTGCATACGTTGGCACAAGGTTTATTGCAACTCAGGAAGCAAATGCTTCTGAGGGATACAAACAAATGATTGTTGAAAGTGCTGCTGAAGATATTATGTATTCCTCAACTTTTACAGGAGTTCATGGTAATTATCTAAAGCCTAGTGTAGTGAAAGCAGGATTGGATCCTGACAACCTTCCAGTATCTGGAAAAGACGATATGAATTTTGGTTCTTCCGGTTCAGCCATGAAAGATAACTCTTCTAAAGCCTGGAAAGATATATGGGGTTCGGGTCAAGGTATTGGATCAATAAAAAACGCACCTCCGGTAAAAGAAGTAGTTGATCAGATGGTGGAAGAATACCAATCTATGAAAATAAAATTAGCTGTCTGAATAATTCTGAGTCAAAAGAAATTGATCATAATCCATATGCATTATCCCTATGGCATTATGAAAGGCTAAAACATTCATACTTTTTTTTATCATTTGCGAGGCCAATGGAGATTTTGATTTAAATTTCTTAATCCATTTATTAATGGTTTTAAATTTTTCATCTTCATCAAATAGGTCATCAAAAAAATTAAACCTATTTAATTCTTGCGTGGAATAATTCGACCCAGATATAACCATTTCTTTTGTTTTTGCTGATCCTACTAGATTTTGAAGTAATGGCAGTCCAAGCCAATTTAGATTCATCCCTAAGGCTATTTCAGGATAGCCAATGATTGTATTTTTATTTCCTATTCTAAAATCACATGCAGTCGCGATAACTGCAGCTCCACCTAAAGTGTATCCGTTAGTTATACAAACTGTGATTTGAGGAGTAGTGAGAATGGCTTCAATACATTCTTTACCATAATTTTTTTGCCATCTTTCAAGATTATTTTTTTTCTTTTGCTTTTCTTTTATATCTGCTCCAGCTGAGAAATTATTATCGTTGGTATGAAGAAAGATAATCTTAATTTTACTGTTCTCAGAGGCTGCTATAAAAACTCTCTTTAATTCATCAAGAGTTGATGTATTGAGAGCATTCATAGACTTCTTTCGATTAAGCTCTATAAAGAAAACACCATTTTTAAGTTCAGTTTTTAAATATTTATACTTTTCCATGCATAGACGATTTTGAGGAAGATTCAAATATTATTTTCTTCTATAAATTTTTGAGCATCTAAGGCCGCCATGCATCCAAAACCTGCTGATGTTATAGCTTGCCTATAAACCGAATCTGCAACATCACCAGCTGCAAAAACACCTGGCACAGAAGTTCCAGTTACATTTCCGCTTAGACCAGTATTGATAATAATGTAACCTTCATTCATGTCTATTTGATCTTTAAAAATTTCTGTATTCGGATTATGGCCTATAGCTATGAAAACTCCTTTCACTGAGATATCGTCATAATTACTAAGATTAAGATGAGTCACAACGTTGTCATCCCCTTTTATTTCTTTGAGTTCATTATTCCAAATTAAATTAATTTTACCCTCATTAGCTTTTTCAAAGATTCTATCTTGAAGAATTTTTTCAGCTCTAAGGGAATCCCTCCTGTGAATTAGGTGTACCTTTTTGCATAAGTTTGATAAGTACAATGCTTCTTCAGCAGCAGTATTTCCACCTCCAACTACAGCTACTTCTTCATCTTTATAAAAAAAACCATCACAAGTTGCGCATGCACTGACTCCTTTTCCTAAGTACTTCTCTTCAGACGGAAGACCAAGATATTTAGCTGACGCTCCTGTACTTATGATCAAAGATTTACATGAATACTTATTTATTCCCTCGAGAACTTTAATTTCGCCACTCAAATCTACTTTTTCTATCTGGTCATTGATAATTTTAACGCCATATTTTTCTGCATGGTTCTGCATTCTAATCATCAGGTCAGGACCTTGTAGATCTTCATGATCTCCTGGCCAATTTTCTACATCGGTTGTTGTAGTGAGTTGTCCTCCAACTTCAAATCCTGTTATGAGTGTTGGATTCAGTCCTGCACGAGCTGCATAAATACTCGCACTGTAACCTGCCGGACCAGAACCTAAAATTATTAATTTCTCAATATTATCCATAATGATTTTCTATCTTTAAAAATGTTAAAATATCTTAAAACTAGTGAATAAACGCAAATCAAATAAAAGATCTTCTAACGGATTTAATTCTATATCTTTAAGCCCATCAATAAAAACTTACTTAGTTGATGCCCTTATACTTTTTTTACTTCTTATAGCTATTATAAGCACAATCTCTTTGGCATCCTTTACACGAGAAGACGTAGCTTGGACAACTCAAAATATTGTTGGCGAAACTTCTTATCAAAACGCAGTTGGGTTAATAGGAGCGTGGATCAGTGATCTTCTTTACTCTTTTTTTGGTATTGTAGCTTGGATAGTTCCCTCATTGTTTTATTTAGTCTCTTTTGCTTATTTATTCAGCAAAGAAACTAAAGAATTGGTTACCCAATCCTCCTGGATAAGATTCTTTGTTGCCATGCCATTTGGTTTGGTGCTTATTGCTGTTTCTTCCAGTGCACTAGTAGCAATTCATTTTGACTTTGGTGAAAATTATTTTCCTCAAGGTTCTGAGGGAATCTTAGGAAAGATTATTTCTTCTCCATTAATTTTGTACTTAAATAAAGTAGGTGCTTCTATTTTTGTAGTCTTTCTATTTCTTTTAGGAATCACAGCATTTTTCAAGATAAATTGGAAAAGCTTTGTATCAAATTTTTTGGACATAATAGTCAATTCCTCATTTTACATAAAAAAATCTTCATCATCTTTCAGAGAAAACATTCAAATGTTTTTAGATAAAAAAAAGGAAAAAAATAGCAGACAAAAATTTCTTGATGAGCATAAAGCCAAGATAAAAGAAATGCCTGAACCTAAAATTGTTCCTGCAGAAAAAAATGTTGAAGAGGGTAATAAGGTTCACAAAGAAAAACAGCAAGAATTATTTAAAGATCCAGCTCCGGGAGATATGCCTAAAATTGGATTACTCGACGAAAAAGAGACACTAGGAAAAGAAATATCATCAAAAGAGAAGTATGAACTTGAGATCTTAAAAGAAGCATTAATCACTAAGTTAGCTGAATTTAAAATCACTGGGCCTGAAGGTGAATACGCAGTTGTCAAAGAGACTATGCGCGGACCGGTTGTGACAAGGTTTGAAGTTGAACTGCCAAAGGGCATCAAAGTTTCTCAAGTTTCAAACTTGAATAAAGATTTAGCCAGATCTTTAGGAGTTGGAAGCATAAGAATTGTTGAAGTCATAGAGGGCAGGGAGACTATTGGAATTGAGGTTCCCAATTCAGTAAGAGAAAATGTTTTACTTAGCGAGATAATTGCATCTAAATTATTTGAAGATGCAAAAAGCTCAGTATCTTTAGCTTTCGGCAAAAATATTGAAGGCGTTCCAGTAGTTGAAGATCTTTCTGGACTTCCCCATATGCTTGTTGCGGGCACAACAGGTTCGGGTAAATCAGTTGCTTTAAATTCAATGCTGATGAGCATTCTTTATAAAGCAACACCTAATCAAGTTAAATTTGTTCTCATTGATCCTAAGATGTTAGAACTTTCTGTTTACGAAGATTTACCTCATTTACTTTGTCCAGTGATAACTGATATGACTGAAGCAGCTAATGGCCTTAGATGGTGCGTAAATGAAATGGAAAAGAGATACCGACTAATGGCATCACTATCTGTGAGAAATCTTAACGGTTTAAATTCTAAAATAAAAAAAGCTAGAGAGGATGGTGAACCTTTAACGGATCCTTTGTGGAAAAGAAATCCAGAAAAAGAAGACGATAAGCCTCCTGAACTAGAAGAATTACCCTTAATTGTTATCGCAGTTGATGAATTGGCTGATCTTATGATGGTAGTTGGAAAAAAAGTGGAACATCTCATTGCTCGCTTAGCGCAAAAAGCTAGAGCAGCAGGTATTCATATGCTTCTAGCAACACAAAGACCTTCAGTTGATGTCATTACCGGTTTAATAAAGGCAAATATTTCAGCAAGAATGGCTTTTAATGTTGCTTCTTCAATGGATTCGAGGGTAGTTCTGGATCAGGTAGGTGCTGAGCAATTACTTGGAAAAGGGGATATGTTATATATAGGTTCTGGTACCTCGATTCCTCTGAGAGTTCACGGTGCTTATGTAGGCGAGGAAGAAATTATTAGAGTCGTTGAGGATTGGAAAAAGAGACAGTCAGTTAGCTATCTTGAAGAAGTTACGAAATCCCCAGAATCTTCAGAGGGTCCTAACGGTGAGACAGATGATGAAAAAGATGAATTTTATGATCAGGCAGTTGCTTTTGTTGTAGATTCTAGGAGAGCATCTATATCAGCTGTGCAAAGAAAATTTAGAATAGGTTACAACAGGGCCGCAAGACTTATAGAAACGATGGAAAGCGCAGGAATTGTCAGTGAAATGAACTCTAACGGCAACAGAGAAGTCTTATCTCAAAAAGTTGAACTTGATTAAATCATTTATATTTTTATTTTTAACTTTAAATTCTTTCTATTTGATATCCTGTGATGTATCAAAGATTGAATTATTTTTAGATAAAAATATTAGTTTTCAGGTCTCTTATAAGCAAAATTTTAATGATTCATCTGATTCAATAACAGGGAGCATTTACAGAGATCATTCCAATCTGAAGGTATTTTCTTTAACCCCTAAAGAAGAACTAATAATCAATAAGAAACAAATGTTTAGACACGATCTTGAGATGGATCAATTAATTATTCATGTATCAGAAGAATCAATTAATCAATCACCTGCTTTTTTATTATTCAATAAACCAAACTTAATTTGTGATTTTTTCTCAATAACAAATTGCTCAAATGAATCATGCCAATATTCTGATCCAATAGATAATTTTTATATTAAAAAAATTAAAATAGATTTTGTAAATCAAAAGATAAAAAAAGTAGTTTATGAAGATTTATTTGAGAGAATATCCACCATTGACTTATTAAAATACGAACAATTAGATAAAAAGGTATCATTTGAACCAGAACTTTCAGACAATACAGAAAAAATATTTCTCAATTAAGCATGTTAGATAAAAAACTTTTAATTAAATCTCCAGAATTAGTTAAAAAAAATCTTTCCAAGAGAGGTTATATTCTTAAAGTTGATCAATGGATGAAGCTTGAGTCAGAAAGAAAAATAGCCCAAGTTAATTTAGAATCTAATCAAGAAAATTTAAATAAGTTATCTAAAGAAATTTCTAAGTCAAAAGATGATGAAGGCCTAAAAGATCAGGCTTCGTCATTATCGACATTGGTTAAACAAGACAAGGAGATTCTTCAATCTATTCAAAAAAGTATCGATGAGTTTCTTCTTGATATTCCAAACCTTTTAGATGAGACAGTCCCAGTTGGAGAAGATGAAGCTTCAAATGAAATTATTGATGAAAAAGGAGAGATTCCTAATTTTTCCTTTGAGCCTAAACCCCATTCTTTCTTTATTGATAAGATTGACAGGGGTAGAGGAATTAAAATTGCAAAAAGTCGCTTTACAGTGCTAAGTGGAGAAATAGCAAAATTACATAGAGTGATTGGGCAGTTTATGATTGATACACATACAAAAGAGCATGGATACGAGGAACTCTATGTTCCTTACATAGTAAATAAGGCTTCATTAGTTGGAACAGGGCAACTTCCTAAATTTGAAGAAGATTTATTTAAACTCACTGAAAGTCCTGATCTTTATTTAGCTCCAACAGCGGAAGTCCCTGTTACTAATCTTCATAGAGATGAAAAACTTACTTTGGAGCAATTACCTATAAACTATGTTTGTCATTCACCTTGCTTCAGAAGTGAAGCTGGTAGTTATGGAAAGGATACGAAAGGTTTAATAAGGCAACACCAATTTGATAAGGTTGAGCTCGTCAAAATTTGCAAACCAGAAAAATCCGAGGATGAACATACTAAGTTAATTGCTGATGCTAGTAAAATTCTAGAATTACTTGAATTACCCTATAGAAAAGTAACCTTATCATCAGGAGATACAGGATTTTCTGCTTCCAAGACAGTTGATCTGGAAGTTTGGTTTCCAAGTCAAAATACTTATAGAGAAATATCATCGTGTTCTAATTTTACTGATTTTCAATCAAGAAGAGCTAATTTGAAGTATAAAGCTGACAAGGGTAATGAGTTTTGTCATACGTTAAATGGATCTGGACTCGCTATAGGACGAACTTTAGCTGCGATTCTTGAAAATTATCAAACAGATGATGGAAATTTTATATATCCTGAAGTTCTAAAAAAATATATTTAATATAATAAAAAAATTAACCTAATAAATTTTCTTAGTTGTAACATAGATCAGTATATTTTTAATTAAAATTCATAATTATTTAAAGGAGCGAATAAACATGATCCCCAAAAATTTAATTAAACTATTTTTGATTGCTTTTATAAGCAGTTTTCTTTTTGCAGTAGAGACAACATCAAATTTTAAAGGAGTTGTAACTGATCTTTCCGGCAATGCTTTAGAAGATGCTGAAATAACAATCGTAAATAATTCTACAAATAAGTCGAGCAGCACTTCTAGCAATGAAGCTGGTGTTTTTGTGTTAACAAACCTTGCCGTTGGAGGTCCTTACACAGTGACTGTAACTTCAAGTGTAGGCTCACAGATTTATCAAGATGTTTTCTTAAATCTTGGCCAAACTTTATCCTTAAATGTTGTTCTCTCTGACTTTGAGTCTCTTGTAGTAACTGGAGAACAGTTAGCTCAGGCTCAGGTAGCCTTAGGACCAAATAAAGTATTTAATGCTGAAGATCTAGATGCAGCTGTAGCTTATGATAAAGATATCAAAGAAGTTCTTGCAGAAGATCCTAGACTCTACGTTGATATTACTTCTTCTTCTGCATACAGAGGGTTGCAATGTAATGGACAAAACCCAAGATACAATACTTTTTCAATTGATGGGATACCGATGAATGATGGTTTTGGATTGAACAGTAATGGTTATCCTACAAATCGATTACCCTTTTCATTTGATTCAATAAAGCAGGTTTCCGCTGAATTCGCTCCATTTGATGTTAAATATGGTGGCTTTTCTGCCTGTGTAATTAATGCGGTAACTAAATCTGGAACCAATGAGATCAGTGGAAGCGCATATTATGAATACGCAGGTGATGATTTAGTTGGAACTGAGATTGATGGCGAAAAAGGAAACATGGTGCCTTTTGAAGAAAATAAATATGGATTTACCCTTGGCGGTCCAATTGTTCAAGATAAAGCTTTTTTCTTCATATCTGTTGAAAGATATGACGATGTTGACGTTGATCCCTTTGGACCTCAGGGATCTGGAGCTCCTTCGGAATTAGACTTTTTAAGTGCTGCAGATTTCTCAAGAATTGTAGATATTGCCAAAAATAAATATGGTTTTGATCCAGGAGCAATTGGTGGAGCCTTAGACAGTTACGATAATAAGTTTTTAGCGAAGTTTGATGTTGAAGCTGATGAAAATAATTCTTTATCAATAACTTTTAATTACAATGATGGTTTCAATAACCAAGCTTCAGATTCGTCACCTAGTGAGTTTGAATTTAGTAAGCACTTTTATGAGCGAGGTCATGAAATGCTTGCACTTAACTTAGAGCTTTACTCTCAGATATCAAACAGTTTGAGTAGCGAGTTAAGAGTCGGATATAGGGACGTCGATAA
Source organism: uncultured SAR86 cluster bacterium (assembly GCA_902526045.1). Lineage (GTDB taxonomy): Bacteria > Pseudomonadota > Gammaproteobacteria > Magnimaribacterales > AG-339-G14 > CACNYO01. The sequence continues at coordinate 156,303 of CABZJI010000002.1, forward strand.
TAGACAAATTGGGCTCGGTGGTCCTTTTGGAGATTTTCAAATAGATGTGGTTAATCCAGCGAATAATTCTGAAGGTACAGTCTATTTAGGGGGAACAGATGATTCTCGACAAGCTAATAAAATGGACTACTCTACAACCATCCTGCAATTCTCTCTTGATCATCTAGTTGATAATCATCTATTAACATATGGGATAGAATTTGAAGATACAAATATTTTCAATTTATTCATGCAGCATTCATTGAATGGTGAATGGGATTTCTATGGCGGCATTGATGATTTTGATGCTGGTCTTGCTAGAGTCTACTTTGGTAACACTCCGTCGCTTAATGAAAATGCTGCCGCAGCTGATTGGGGTTATGGTCTAGCCACTATATTCTTCCAAGATGAAATCCAACTAGATAATACTGAATTTATTATTGGACTTAGATACGACACTTATATGGTTGATGGAAAACCAGCCGAAAATGCTGTTTTTAAAGCTGCATATGGTTATTCAAATACAATTACTCATGACGGCGCTAATTCTTTAATGTTACGAATTGGTTTTAATACACAAGTAACTGAATTCACAAATGTATATGGTGGATATGGAGGATTTTCCGGCGGAAATCCAAATGTATGGTACTCAAATATGTTTTCTAATGATGGAGTAACAGCTATTCAGGTCAACCAGAGAAATATGGAAATCTTCACAGAGCCTATGTGTAACAGTGATACTGGTGCCCCATCTGATGCTGGGCCGGGTTATGCTGTCCCATGTTCTCTAGTGGCTAAAGTACAAAGCGGATCTGCCGATACTGATACCAATACAACAAGTTCAAGTTTTGAAGTTCCAATAGTTCATAAATTTGCTTTAGGTCTAAATTCGAGTTTTGGAGTTGAGGATCTCTTATTTAATATGGATGTAATCGCAACTGAAGTTGAGAATCCAGCAATAATTAATGATATTAATGTCTCTCCAACTGGTGAAACAGATTTCACTGGAAGACCTTACTATAACTGTGCAGGAGGCAACGCTAGAGATTCTTTCACATGTTTCGGTCCATTTGATTTCCAACTTACTAACTCAAATCAAAGTCCAGTAGGTGTAACTTATTCAATGTCATTAAGTAAGTTATGGCGAGAAAGTGACGTAAGATTTTCAATTGGATATGCGAATACTTCTCTTGAAGATGTCACACCAATGACTTCATCAGTTGCTTACTCTAACTTTACGGGAGTAGCTACTATAGATAGAAATAATCCTACTGTTGCTCAATCCAATCATGTTATTCCTGAGAGAATTACTGCAACTTTAAGATATCAGCCTGTTACTATTGAAGGTGGATATCGATTTAAAGCTTCTTTATTCATCAATAGATTTCAGAGTAGGTCTTACTCCTATACTTATGATGGTGAAGAACACGGACAAACCCCAGCTTTCACTGATCAGTCCTTGCTTTACGTGCCAACTAATGCAGCTGATCCTAATGTAGTATTTGATGGTATCAGCCCTGCAGCATTCTTTGCTATAACTGATGCAGCTGGATGTCCTAGGGGTCAATATTGTCCTAGAAACTCTATAGATGGTGCTTGGAATACTTCTATCAACCTAAAACTTGCTCAAGAATTTCCTGGATTTGTTCCAGACCATGAAGCAGAGATTTACATGGTAATTAAAAACTTAGGAAATTTAATTAATTCTAAATATGGAATTTTCAGAGAGCCTGGTTTCCCTAGCATGCAAAAAGTAGCTAGATTGAGCGAAATAGATGATGATGGAAGATATGTTTATGACAGATTATATTCTCCAAGAGGTTCTAGCATAAGTCCTTATGCTAGTACTTATGAAGTCAAATTTGGTTTCTATTATAGATTCTAAGAATTTAAATCGAAAACGCCGCTTTTGCGGCGTTTTTCGTTTCCAGTAAGCTTGTAAAATCTAAGCACGCCTCATATCTTTGAATTGAACAATGAGAAAAATAATTTGCTATGTCTGCAGATTGTTGGATATCTCTGCTTTGAAAATAGTTTCCAATAAAAGCACCAAGAAATGTATCACCAGCGCCGTTTAAGGATGCTATTTCAGTTTGAATAGAATGCGATTTATATAACTTACCATCATGAATTACTTCGGAACCTTTTGCTCCCATTGTTGTTAGATAAACTTTATTGGTTTCAAGAGAGCTGTCTATAAATGATGAACTCATGTGTTGTTGAAGAAATTTCATTTCACTCTCATTGCCAGCTATTATGGAGGTTTGATCGGAATATTTTTTAATGAAATCTATATGTTTTATCATCACACTAATATCAGAGAGACTGAGAATTAAATTTTTATTTGTAGATAATAAATAGCTGATTGTTTCTTTATTTATATCCGAATTTAGCGAATATAAGTCAGTAAAAATAAAATCAATTGATTCTAAGTTTTCAAAGTTTGCTAAGGTTAATTGACTGCTTGCACCAGGGCAGGCAGCCATAGTTCTCTCCTTATCAGGAGTTAAAAAAATCAAACAACATCCAGTCTGCTGAAGATCAACATTAAGATAAGTTTTAATAGGATATGAATTCATAGTATCAATTAAGTATTTTGAATTACTATCTTTACCAACAGAACCCAGAAAAGAGTTATCAATTTCAAATACTGAGGATGTTGCAGCGGTTGTAAATATCGATCCACCAAGATATTTATTAGTAATTTGATCTTGATATATATTTAAATATTTATCTAACTGAATTATATTAATTTCAATTGCTCCACCTTTTTTAATAGGTAAATTAGATAAATCATCATCGGATATAGTTATTTCAATATCTACTAAAACATTGCCTACATTCAAGATTGAAACATTTTTGTTGCTATAATCTTTAGACATTATGATTTCACATAAAGAAAGTATTCCACGACTTGATTTTGACTTATTTGATAAGGATAAAACATCTCTCGCAAAAGATACCATAAATGCTTTTCATAACTATGGTTTTTGTGTGTTCTTTAATCATACTATCGATAAAGATTTGATCACGAATTGCTTGCAGATGTATCAGGAGTTTTTTAATTATCCTGACAATATTAAAGAATCATTTATAGTCCCAAACATTGGTGGGGCTAGAGGGTTTACTAAATTCAAAACTGAAACTGCCAAAAATTTTCAGCAGCCTGACTTAAAAGAGTTTTGGCATGTTGGCAGAGAAAATATACGTAATCCAAAAAATATATGGATTGATGATTTACATAATCATCGAAAGCTTTCTATTGATTTATATCATCAGTTTGATCTTTTGGGCAGAGATATTATGGAGCTCATTGGAATAGGGCTAGGTTTAGAAAGTAATTTTTTTAATGAAATCATTGAAAAAGGCAATAGCATTATGAGAATAATCAATTACCCTAAAATTGACAATTTCAATACAGATTCATTGAGAGCCTCACCTCATGAAGATATTAATTTTATTACTCTTCTCATTGGTGGACACCAACCCGGACTAGAAGTTCTAAATGGAGATAAATGGCTTAAAGCAGATTTTTCTAGGGATGAAATTGTAGTCAACGTTGGCGATATGTTGCAAAGATATACAAATAAATATCTTGTATCAGCGACTCATAGAGTATCAAATGGAAAAGAGATGAACACGCAAAGGATATCTATTCCATTCTTTCTTCATCCTAGATCTGATTTTCTTATAAAACCTCTTGAATCATTATTAGGTAATCATAATTACTATCCTGATCCAATAACAGCTGATGATTACTTGAATCAAAGATTAGCAGAAATTAAATTAAAATAATTATGATTGTTCAATCATTGATAGGAATCGTTGGATTAATTTTGATTGCTATTCCTTTCAGTGAATCCATACAAAAAATAAAAGCTAAATTCATAATTTATGCTCTGTTAATTCAAGTTTCTTTGGCTTTTATTCTTATAGAGATACCTTTCATATCATCCTTTTTTGATGTAATGAGCATGGCAGTAGAATCATTAAGACTTTCAGCTATCGAAG
>CABZJI010000003.1 GCA_902526045.1 uncultured SAR86 cluster bacterium
GTACAGGTATAAGAGACGCATTTAATTTAGCCTGGAAAATTTATTTAGTGATAAAAAAACTGGGGCATCTGGCAATCAACGTGAATGATCCATCCGTTTCTTTTGATTGGTACAACAAACATTTAGGTCTTATTCCTTCAGATAAGGTGGAACTAGGTAAAGGCTCTGGTATTTATGTGGCTCTATTTTGTAGATGTGATCTTGGTAAAAAATTAACTGATCATCATTCATTTCTTTTACAAAGTAATCTTTCATCAGACCTTAAAAGTGGATTAAATCATTGTGCTTATGAAGTTGTTGAAGTTGATGACATTTTTACAGGTCATGAAGTTCTTAAAGATAAAAGTTACAAACATGAATGGGGTATAGGAAGACACTATGCAGGTAGTCAAATTTTTGACTATTGGCGATCTCCCTACGGTCACGTTCATGAACATCAAACTGATGGAGATTTATTTGATAACCAAGCAAAACCTGGAGTAATTGATATTTCAGAAGCTGCAGGAATGCAATGGGGACCAGATATTACTAAGACATTTGGTAACTCTGAGGGAGTCTAATTGGATCTTAAGAATGAAATATTTAGTTTTTCTTTTATTCACACCTTTTCTTTTTTCAATGGACATGAAATTAAATTGTGAGAATGTTCAAAGTGTCCATTATGAGAAAGGAAAAAAAACAATTGACCAAGTCAGAATGATATTAATTTATGAAATAGACTTTAAAAAAAATGAAATTTTGAAATATCCTCAAAAATTTAAGCTAACACCTTTGAAATACAAAATTACTGGAAAGAGTAAAAAATTTATTAAAGCTAATAAAAAAATTGCTAATTTAAATAATTCTTATGGTAACTGGAATTTGATGCTAGATATTGAAAAAGGTGAGTTAAAGGAAATATTTGATTCAGGTAAGAATAAAAGTCAAATCACATATAGATGTCTGACCTATTGAATCTAATTTGTTCTAGCTGTGCCCCAATAGTTGAATCCAGCAATTCTAGGCGTACCCGGAAGGAACATAGTTTCTAAATCAACTATTTCTAATTCAGAGTTAGAAATAATTTCCGGAATATCTCTATTGATATTGCATCCTCCCATTAATTTTTTCCAAATAGGATTTATTCTATTTTGCCATTTCTTTGTTTTGAGGTCAGGAGCAATCCCATGTTCACAAAAGAATAGAGTTCCATCATCCTTAATGAGCCTTCTTATTTCTTTCATAGAGTCGTCTAAATTTTAAATAGAACATAAGGTATAGGTAACTAATATTGAATCAAAAGATTTTGATTTTAGGGGAATCTCTTCAGCACCGCAGTTCATAACATCGATATTAAGATCTAATTCATAGATTCTCCTTTTTGCAATATCTGTTAATTCTTCAGCAGGGTCTAAGGCAGTTATTTTACTTATATTTGATGCATTGTAGTGAGGAAGATTCAAACCAGAACCAATTCCTATTTCAAGAACATTCCCACTTACTTTTGGGACAACTTTTCTTCTTTGGTAGTTAATTGGAGATGATCCACAAAGCAAATCAAGCACTTTAGGTAGTATTTTTTTTTCGTAAAAACTCATTATTTCAATTATATTGTATTTTTATCTTTTTAGAGTTGGCTAAATTATATTTTAATTATTCATCCATGAATGCTGGTAAATCAACAGCATTGCTTCAGGCAAGCCATAATTATCAAGAAAGAGGAATGAATACATTGATAATTACTTCTAAAAAAGATGATAGAGGCGGAAAAGGAAACATCACTTCAAGAATAGGTCTTTCCAAGAAAGCTAAAGTATTTGATGAAAATACAAATTTATTTGAACTTTTTAAGGCTGCATCAAAAGTAAAAAAAATTGCCTGTGTCTTAATAGATGAAGCTCAATTTCTAAAAAAGAAGCAAATCAAAGAAATATCTTCAATCGTAGATGATTTTGATATTCCTGTTTTAACGTTTGGTATAAGGACGGATTTTCAGGGAAAATTATTTGAGGGAAGTAAATTTCTTTTAGCTTGGGCAGATAACATAAAAGAAATTAAGACGATTTGCTGGTGTGGAAGAAAGGCTACAATGATTGTTAGAGTTTCTGAGGATGGAAAAATCATTAAAAAAGGTGATCAGATTCTAATTGGCGGGAACGAAACTTATATTTCCTTGTGCAGGAAACACTTTTTTTCAAAATCGCTCAGATAAAATTATTTATGTCAAAGATCAGAATATTCTCATATTTACCAAATCCAAGAGTCTGGAAGGCTGTTATTACTGGAAAATTATGTAATGTTGAAGTCGAGGTTATTGGCGATAAACCCAGAAATCTTCCTAACTGGCTTTGGGATTATGATGCAAGAATTTTAGAAGAAGAGGAAAAACAAAATAGCCCTCATAAATTAGAAGGCAAAAGAGGCTTCACCGGCAATCTCTTTAAAACATCCGAATTTCTAAATCAACATCCCTTCGGAACTGTACCTGCTGCTTTTGTTGGAGATAATAAAATAGGAGTTTTTGAATCCAACAGTATTATGAGAGCAGTATCTAGAATGAGCTCTTTAACAGAATTATACGGGGGCAATGATTCTTCATTAACTTCCAGGATTGATAGTTTTTTAGATGCCAATCTAGTTTTTTCAAGAGAACATCAAGTTTATATTTTATCGATTGAAAATTTGAATTCTTACACTTATGACAGAATGAAATCTGCATACGAATTTTATTTAGACGGAATAGAACTTTCTTTATCTAATAATAAATATATTGCCGGTGACAAGCTATCCCTCGCAGATATTTCATTTGTCTGTGATTTTTCTCAATTCTTGCGAGAGGGTCATTATGTGGAGTCACTTGCTGAACAGGGTTTTAAAATAATCTCAAAAAATATAAAAATTTCACACCCCAAGACTGTTCATCACTTGATAGAGCTATCAGAAAGAAATGAATTTTCATCTGTTATGGGATCTTATTTAGAGTGGTTTAAAAAATAGGTTACTCAAATCCAGGCGGGATTCTAAAACCTCCTCGAATATCTCTAATCATTTTTGATACTTCGATACAGGTTAAATCATGAAGATGGGGACCTATGACTTGGAGATTAACCGGTAAACCCTCTTTTGTTAATCCAATCGGCACACTTGTACTTGGAAGGTTTGCCATCACAACAGGGCCAGCCCATATAGTAGTATGCCAGTATTGTTTTTCTTTCCCGTTTACAGTAATTGTTCTGTCAATTAACGGAGCATGATTATGTTTAATCGCTGGAACTGCGCATACAGGAGACAGCATCACATCGTATTCATTAAAAAACCTCTGCCATTTCTGTTTAATGAAATGTCTTCTAGCATTATTAACAACATAATCACGAGCTCTCAATGAAGTACCTCTCGCTATTTTGGCTAGCTCAGAAAAATCTTCATCTTTTAGATCCAGGGCAAGCATGTCTATAGATGCAAGAGTCTCTTTATCACCCCCCGCCGACATAACTGGATGGACAAGCTTACTGTAGATATCATCAACTTGATCAAAGGTAAATGGGGGAGAGACCATCTCAACTTTCGCTCCAGCTGATCTCAAATCTTCAGCGGTCTCGTCTATGAGATTTCTTATTTGTTCATCAATTTCTGCTGATTTCTCTTCAGGCCAAACTGCGACTTTCAATTTCTTGACATCATTAATTTTAGGTTCAGGTAACTTTATGCTCCATGCAATACTATCTTGAGCTTGAGGGGCAGCTAAAACCTTCATTGCAACCTCAAGATCTTCTGGACTCCTAGCTAGAGGCCCTGCAACTGACAAGCCATTTCCGGTGAGAATAAATCCTGGTGGTGGAGGCAAATGTCCTACCTCTGAGACGATATTATAAGTAGGTTTATGGCCATAAACTCCACAAAAATGAGCAGGAGTTCTGATTGATCCACCTATATCTGACCCTAACTCTAAAGGAGACATTCCAGATGCAAGAGATGCAGCAGATCCCCCAGATGAACCCCCAGGAGTCCTTTCTAAATCCCATGGGTTATTAGATGTCCCATAAATTTCATTGTAACTTTGAATATCCGCGGAATGATAAGGAACATTTGTTTTTCCAAAAATGATAGCTCCAGCATTAACTAAATGTTGAACCGCTTCTGCATTCTTGCTTGGAATATTATTTTTCCAATCTGGATCGCCTCCAGTAGAAACTAAACCTTCGACTTCATAAGCATCTTTTATGGTCATTGGTATTCCATGCAAAGGACCAGACGATTTTCCTTGCATGGTAAGTTCGTCAGCTTTTTTAGCTTTTTCCATAGCTCTATCAGCATCGAGTGCTACTACTGCATTAATTTGTGGATTTTTATCGTTGATTCTCTTTAGCAGGCTGTCTAATATTTCTACTGAAGAAATTTCTTTTTTTTGAATTAACTTTACTAATTCAGTTACAGTTTTATAAATCATTGAATCTCCCAATATTCATTGAAATGAATTTTTATCATATTGATTATTCATTTTCTTTATGTCAATTTATCTTTGAGGTTTTTTATGGAAGAAAGAATTAGAGCAGCTTGGCAAGGAAGAATTTCAGGATGTCTATTGGGCAAACCGTTGGAGATGTTGTCAATGAGAGAAGGGTTTGATTCATTACAAAAATATTTAAAAGAGGCAAAATCCTTACCTTTAAGAGATTATGTAAACTATGTCGAAAACTCTAACATTAGAGGCGTTGCTCTCCAATGTTGTAAAAACCGAATATCTAAAGCTGAAATTGATGATGATATTACTTACACAGTTCTAGCATTGATGATGCTTGAAGAATATGGACTTGATTTAACAACAGATGATGTAGCCCGATCATGGATAAACATGCTTCCTGCTGGCGCCACTTTTACTGCTGAAAGAGAGGCGTATATAACAATTCTTGAAAATATGAATTTTAGCTATCAATTTGGAGGTGAAAGAGATTTTGATCTCAATATAGCAAGCGATAATAAATTTAATGATTGGATCGGAGCTCAAATAAGAATAGATATGTATGGGTGGACTCTTCCAGGGAAACCTGACGAAGCTGCTCAACTTGCGAGAACTGATGCAAAGTTATCTCATAGAGGATGTGCAGTTGAATGCTCAGCATTTATTGCAGCTTTGGCAGCAACTATTCCTTCCGTTGACGGAAGAAAAAAAGCTGTGGCAGAAGCTCTAAAACTTATTGATAAAAACTCATCTGCATTTGATGCAGTTCAGATTGGTATAAAAAATACTAATAAGGAAATTAATGATATTTTAAAAAAATATAAAAGCATGTCACCTGTTCATAGTTTAAATAATTTAGCCGTCGTTATTTGGGCATTTCTTAGTTTTTCAGAATCTTTTGATCAAGCTGTTGGAGAAGCTGTAGCAGCAGGATGGGATACAGATTGTAATGGTGCAACTGTAGGAGGTTTGATTGGTCTTGCTGATTGTAATGTTCCTGAAAAATGGCATTCACCATGGAATGGTAAAGTTAATACAGCCATTGCAGGTTTAGGAGAGCTTAGACTTGAAGATTTAGTCCAAAGAACTATAAGAGTTACAGAAAAGTTCCATAATTAGATATGGCAAAAGTGATTGTTTTTGGCGGTATAAACATGGATTTATTTGCCTACATTCCGAGATCTACTCGCCAAGGAGAAACTATCACCGCATCATCCATTGAATTCTACTTAGGAGGCAAGGGAGCTAATCAAGCAGTCGCAGCAGCAAGGCTAGGAGCTGAAGTAGCCTTTGTTGGAACTGTCGGAAATGATGAATTTGGAGAGAAGTTAATTAAAATGATTTCATCTGAAAGTATCGATACTTCTCTTATAAATTCTAAAGCAGGACAAACCGGTACTGCGTTGATAAACGTACTAGAAAACTCTAACAATGAAGTAATTTCATATCCTGGAGCAAATAAATTTACTAAAGATACGTTTATAAATGAAAGTTTTTTATCTGAAGCCAAAATTATTATTAGTCAAATGGAAGTTAATGAGGAAGAAACATTTAATTTATTTAAAAGGGCAAAAAAAAATAATTGCACAACTATTTTAAATCTTGCACCTTATAAAAAAATCAGCACGCAGATACTTACATTTACAGACATCTTAATAGTTAATGAAACAGAATTTTCAGAGCTGTCTGGGATTGAGCTCAGTTTGATTAATGAAGATTTAAACATAGATCCTATCAACTCTCTTAAATTATTAAAATCTATTGATTTAATTGTTACGTTAGGAAAAAGGGGTATCTTGATATTTTCTAATGGGAATAAAACCTTTATAGCCGGAGAAAAGGTTAATGCTATTGATACTGTCGGAGCAGGCGACTGCTTTGTGGGCGCACTTGGCTATGGGATTTTAAATGGTAAAGATTTATTGACTGCTAGTAAGTTGGCAAATAAAGCTGCTAGTGTTTCAGTAACCAAAAAAGGTGCTGCCGCCTCAATGCCTTTTTTAAAAGATATACATGATTTAAATTATTGAGAGGAAAAAAATATGTTTAGTCATATCATGGTAGGAGCAAACGATATAGAGAAATCAAAGTTGTTTTACGATAAAGTTCTTGGTGTTTTAGGCGCCGATGAAGGAACATTTTTTCCAAACTTAACTGGTCAAAAAAGATATTTTTATTTCTTAGAAGGAATGACCTTTTGTATTACTGAACCTATAAATAATAAGCCAGCTACTTCAGCAAATGGATCCACTATTGGTTTTAATATTAAAAATGAAGCCACGGGTGATGAATGGCATAAAGCTGGAGTAGAGTATGGAGGAGAATCAATTGAAGATCCTCCCGGAATAAGACAATACGATGAGATTAAAATTTATTTAGCTTATTTAAGGGATCCTTCAGGGAATAAACTATGTGCAATTAAAAGGCTATAAGTAATTTAATTGTAAAAACTTATACCGAGTGTGTTTATATAAATTCTGGATCTATAAAAGTTGTACTAAACAATCAAAATTTTTTTCTATGCTGTTTTTATGAAAAATAATTTATTTAAATTAGTTTTACTTTTCCTGTTTGTAAGTTGCTCTGATAAAGGATCTGTAAACAAAGACAAAGAAATAAATTTAGAACAACTAGAATTAGCTAATGATGTTTTTGAAGCTGGCTTAAAATTGATGGCAATGCCTAATGGTCTTCACGACTTGGAGGTTAAGGATGATAAACAGAAAACTTTATTTATCTCGGTCCATGGCAATAGTAGTAGGGGATATGAATGGATATATCCTCTCCAAGTTATCAATACCGAGACAAATTTAATCACTTTTTTTAGATGGGATGATAGTGCTTGTGTTAATCCTTCTGTTAATTTTCTCGATGACCTGATACAAGATAAATTGAGGATCCATAAGAATATCCAAAAAGTAATTTTATTTGGCCATAGTTATGGTGGATTGCTGGTTGCATCTTTTATGGGTCAATGGACAGGTGAATTACCTTTGGAAGTCCATACAATTGCAGCTCCACTAAAGGGTCTAGGAAGTCTATCGGTTGTATGCAATTATAAAGCACCTGAGCAAGTACCAAAAAAATCTTCTCTTTTTGAATGGAGAACAATTCATAAATTGGATGGTGCTTTTCAGGATCTAAATTATGATCCTCAAAACGTTGAGATTAAAGGAAGCTATGTTACAAGACTTCCTGAAAAGTATAAAAATAATAAATTGGGACATAATTGGTCCATAAGCTGGGTAGCAGATAATTTTAAGAGGGATATAAAGAGATGAATTTATTAGCTGGAGCGACAGGATTTTTAGGAAATGAAATTCTATATGAATTGGGTCTTTTGCAGGATCAGACCTTGGTCTTAACTCGAAGAAAGATAGATACCTTACCAATGAACACTGATCAAATGATTATTGATTTTAATAAAATTTCAGAATTAGAACTTCCACAAATAGATCATGTCTTTCTTTCTATAGGATTTCCACTTTTCTTTCACAATGTAATGGGGATCATGAATAAAAACCTTAAGAAAGATTTATTTCTGGTAGATTTAAGTTATCAACTTGAAATAGCAAAAAAGGCGAAAGAAACCGGAGCTAAAAATATATCAATAATTTCAGCTGTCGGCGCTAATCCTAACTCGTGGAATTATTATTTAAAAATTAAAGGAATGGTTGAGAAAGAATTAATTAATATTGGATTTGATAGTACAAATATATTTCAGCCCGGACACTTGAGAGGGAATAAATATCGATTTGATATTCTTTTAGCCGATATGGCTTCAATATTTTGTGACCCTTTTTTACTCGGACCACTTACAAAATTTAGGAGCATCTCAGCTAAAGCTGTTGCAAAGCATGTGGTAAATAATTCTTTGAAAAGTGAACCTGGAACTAATTACTTTGATTTTATAGATTTCCAACCTTGGAGATAATATGCAAAAAAATATATTCAATGAAGATATTGAAGAATGTTGTACAAATCCTATAACGGGTTTCTATAGAGACGGATTTTGCAATACAGATAAATTAGATTTTGGAACGCACACTGTTTGTACGTTAATAACAAATGATTTTTTAGAATTTTCAAAAAGTATGGGAAACGATTTATCTACTCCAAGGCCAGAATTTGATTTCCCAGGTTTAAAAGAAGGCGATAAGTGGTGTGTTTGTGCAAATAGATGGCTTGAAGCTTACGAAAATGGTAAAGCACCTATGGTCTATTTGAGAAAAAGTCATCTAAAATCTATTTCAATAATTGACATAGAGATTTTAAAAAAATATGCAATTGACCTTGAGTAAACTTAATTTAAAAAGCTCATGAATGAGAAATTATTAGAGATATTAGTTTGTCCTCTTACTAGGGGTAAATTAATTTTAAGAAATGATGAGCTTATCAGCAAAGAAGCTAAACTTGCTTATCCAATTCGAGATGGAATACCCATTTTGATTATAAGTGAAGCAAGAAGTATTTCAGATGAAGATATAAAATAATTATTTCATCTTGATCATATATATTTAAATAAATACATCAAAAATAATCTTTTAGTGATCATTTCATCTAACAAAAGATTAGGGTACAAAAATCTTTTTCCTCCTAGTAAATTTTTTCATCGATCTGAAACTCATATAGAATAGGCAAACCAAAAAGGAGGGGTGGCAGAGTCTGGTTGAATGCACTGGTCTTGAAAACCAGCAGGTCAGAAATGGCCTCGTGGGTTCGAATCCCACCCCCTCCGCCATATTTAAAATGAATATATGTGTCTTTCTCGGATCATCACTAGGTAAAGAATCCATCTATGCCAAAATAGCCTTTGAACTAGGCAAACAAATTGCAATTAAAAATCATAAGCTTGTTTATGGTGGCGGAGGAATAGGTTTAATGAACGAACTAGCAAACGGTTGTCTTTCTGCAGGAGGCGAAGTTTATGGTGTCATCACTGAAAGATTAATTGATATGGAGGCTGGTCATGAGGGAATCCAGGAATTAATAATTGTAAAAACAATGCATGAAAGAAAGAAACTCATGTCTGAGGCTGCTGATTGCTTCATTTTATTGCCTGGCGGAGTTGGTTCATATGAGGAAATATTTGAAATCATGGCATGGAATCAATTAAAAATAATAAATAAACCCCTTTATGTGTTAAATACGAATGGTTTTTATAATTCTTTAAAGCTATTTCTTGAGCACGCCAAGGACGAAGGGTTTTTCAGTGGAAAAACATTTGAAATGTTTAATTTATATGATTCTATTGATGACATTTTGTCTAAAATTAATTGAAAATTAACATTTTTGAGTTCTTATTTTATAAATAAATATCAAAAACTTTTTTAATAATTAATTAATCTTAAAAAGTGTATTTTGGGTCTTGAATCAATTAAAAAAATCAGTAGTATAGATATCAGTCTTTTAACAAAACTTAACTAACTCGAGACGGTCAAGCAGAAGTAAAAGATGAGAAGAAGAAGGGTGAGAAGAACTGGGGAAACTCAGCCACTTACAGGGAGAAGGGTCAATCGCCTGTATCAGTAGAACCCACTGAACCCCTTCAACTTCGATAAAACACCACTTTTGTGGTGTTTTTTTTTATACTTACACTATGAATTCTTCGCTCACAGGCATAACGACTACAGGTACGCCTCATTTGGGTAATTATGTTGGAGCTATTAAACCCGCTATACAATTAAGCAAAAAATTTAAATCCTATCTTTTCTTAGCTGATTATCATTCTTTAATAAAAGTAAATGATGCAAACGCCATAAAAGAATCATCTTTGAAAATAGCTGCAACTTGGTTGGCATGTGGGCTTGATACTAATAGCGCTCTTTTTTACAGACAATCTAAAATTCCACAAATATTGGAATTAAATTGGATCCTGTCATGCATGGCACCGAAAGGACTCCTTAATAGGGCACATGCTTATAAAGCAGCGGTTGATCTAAATAAAGAAAATACAAACGACGATGATTTTGGTATATCTCATGGTTTATTTAGTTATCCAGTGTTGATGTCAGCAGATATTTTGATGTTCAATCCTAAGTATGTTCCTGTAGGAAAAGACCAAAAACAACATTTAGAAATTACTCGCGATATAGCAGATAAATTTAATAAAACTTATAAAAATTTTTTTCAATTACCCGAACCCATTATTGATGAATCTCTTGATTTATTGACTGGGACAGACGGAAGAAAGATGAGTAAAAGTTACAATAACTCAATTGAATTATTTTCATCTGAAAAAATTTTACAAAAATCTATCAATAAAATTAGAACCGATTCGAAAGAGCCGGGCGAAAAAAAAGAAACAAAAGATTCAATTATTTTTCAGTACTTTAATCACTTTTCTGACGAAGAAGAAATAATTGAGATAACCAAAGAGTTTGATGACGGAATTGGTTGGGGAGACGCCAAGAAAAAGTTATTTACAAAAATTAATCAAGAAATATCTCCTTTTAGAGATAAATATTTTGAATTAATAAATAAACCTAAATTGATAGAAGATACATTAGAGGCTGGAGAAACTGAGGCTAGAGATGAGGCTAATAAAAATTTAGAGAAAATTAAGGAAAAAATTGGAATTTGAAAAAAGTAAAAAAACTGCTTCGCATAAAAGTGAAGATTTGCTTTTAAATGGTACTGACTATCTTAGATTGGGTACAAATTTCCAATGTTTAATTTCTTTCTTCTCTATAAATAATAATAAAACTTATTCATCAAAAAAATTATTAGAAATATACAAGTCTAGTCCTTTTTTTAATTTCCAATTAACTGGGAATTTTTTTAATTATCTCCCAAAATATCATGGGCCTTTTCTATCTAAAAATGTTCAAGTAGAAAATTATCTTGAAATACCGCCCAATAATTCTTTCTTAAAATCGCTTGATTCAGTTGTTAATGCAAAAACAAAATATATGAATGTCATTAATCATGAGGCAATAGGAAAATTTAACGAAAGAGTAAATAAAATTTATTCAGATTGTTATAAATATGTATTTTTAGAATATTCTGAATCTTTTAAAAAAATCAAGCCAAGTAAATATGAGCATGAGTGGTCTCATGCTCTAGTTTCTTATGATGAATTTATTTGCTTTACCCACAGCAAAAATTCTTTTTTCCTTATTTCTCTAGCTAGAGATTAATAATCCTATGCAATCGAATAATAGCGCACCTCGATCAATATGGTTTTTAGCAATAGCTCTGGCGTTTGTTGGTGCAGGGCAATCAACGATGTTTATTTTAATTCCTCCGGAAGTCAGAAATTTAGGCTTTAATGAGTTTCAAGTAGGTTTAATTTTCTCTATTTCTGCTGTTGCCTGGATGATTTCCAGTCCATTTTGGGGTGATTTAAGTGATAAATTTGGCAGACACTGGATTTTTTTAATAGGAATGATTGGATTCGCAATCTCCCTTATTTTGATAACGACATTAATTGAATCTGCGAGACAATTAATAATCCCTCTATATCTTGTGCTTCCCTTATTAATCTTAACAAGATTAATAAATGGACTCTTTGGTAGCGCCGTTCGACCAGCAGCAGGGGGCAGGATTGCAGACATTACCACACCTGAATTACGGACAGCTGGCTTTGCCCGTTTTGATGCAGGCTGGCAATTTGGTGTGATCGTGGGTCCAATTTTTGTTGGATTAGTGTTGTGGCTTAGTGATGGAGACTTCTCGCTTCCATTCTTAATCATTGGTCTTGCTGGCTTGATTGCTGGATATATGAATTTTAGATTAATGAAGAACTCACATGTTGATACAGAAGTCGATAAAAGCGTAAAAAAAATAAATTATTTAGATGAAAGAATTTGGCCATCGATGTTCGTTGCCGCTTTTATGGGTATGTCGAATGCAACCATGGTGCTTACAGCATCTCTTTATTTTCAAGATTTAAGTCCTGAAATTGATAATATTTATCCTTACGTAGCATTTGGTTTTTCGTTGATAGCAATATCAGGTCTTTTAACTCAATTATTTTTGGTTGATAGGTTAAGACTCTCTTCTTATTTATTATTAAGAGTAGGACCTTTGATAATGTTAGTTTCATTTTTAGGAATTGCGTTTGCGCCGAGTATTTACGTTTTGTTTGTGTATCTGACTTTACATGGAGTGGGCTCTGCTCTCACTCGTTCTGGAAATGTAGCGCAACTGTCTTTATCGGTGAATACGAATGAACAGGGTTTAATAAACGGGTTGCTAGGAGGTGTAATGCCATTGGGTCATCTTCTGACACCTATCATAACCATGCCTTTGTATATGATAGCGCCAAATTATCCTTTTATATTTATTGCCATTCTAGCTGTACTCATTATTATGTTTATTAACTTGTCTAAAAAGTTCACTAACAAGCTTCATACGGGAGAAATTAATGTTTGATAAAAATGTATTAAAAGGAAAAAGAATATTAGTAACCGGCGGTGGATCGGGTCTAGGTAAAGAAATGACCAGGCACTTCGTCAAGCACGGAGCAGAAGTTTATATTTGTGGCAGAAGGGAAAACGTTCTTAAGGATGCTGCCGATGAAATTATGTCTGAGCATGGCGGAAAAGTTAATTATTTTCCACTTGATATCAGAGACGCAATGTCGATTGAAGAAAATATTGAAAATGTTTTTAATGAAGGGCCATTAGACGGGCTAGTAAATAACGCTGCCGGAAATTTTATTTCAAGAACTAAAGATTTATCACCAAATGGTTTTAATGCAATTGCATCAATTGTCTTTCACGGTACTTTCTATATTACTAATGCTGTAGGAAAAAGATGGTTAGAACTAGGTCATAAAGGAAGTATTGTCTCAATTCTAGCAACATGGGTCTGGACCGGATCACCATTTGTTGTTCCATCTGCAATGTCAAAGTCAGGTATTAATGCCATGACAAAGTCATTAGCAGTTGAGTGGGGGCCACACGGTATAAGATTAAACTCTATCGCTCCAGGTCCGTTTCCAACAGAAGGAGCTTGGGCAAGGTTGATGCCTCAAACGGGGGACAAAAAATCTGATATTTCTGAGGATGCTGAAAGAAGTAATGTTCCATTAGGAAGAGTAGGAAAAATGGATGAACTTGGAAATTTAGCTACTTTCTTAATGGCAGATGGCTGTGATTATCTAACAGGTCAAACTATTGCTATAGACGGAGCACAATATATCACTGGAGGAGGTACTTTCTCTATGATGAGTTCCTTTAAGGATGAAGATTGGGAAACTATAAAGAATACAATTAAAGGCTCTAACGAGAAAGACAAAAAACAAAGAACTGTTTAGAATTATATTTTACTGGAGGAATAATGATTGACTCGGTTTTTGATGAAATGAAAGAGGTCTTAGCTTTACAAAAAAAAGCTCATATAGACGACGGCCCAGCAAGCTATGAAATACGTTTAGATAGATTGAACAGACTATCTGAAATGTTAAAAAAATACTCAGATGAGATAGTCGATACTATAAGTGAGGATTATGGAACTAGAGATAAAAATGGCACTTTTTTGACGGAAGTGATGACTAGCTTAGGTAGCGTAAATTATTCAATCAAAAATCTAAAAAAGTGGATGAAATCTGAAATACGTCAATCAAATTCAAGTCAGCCATTTGCCACAAGATTAATAATGCGCTTACTCGGCGCAAAAACTGAAATCCAATATCAACCTCTAGGTACGATTGGAATGATAAAGCCTTGGAATTTTCCTGTTAATCTGATTATTTCTCCTATTTCACAAGCTTTAGCTGCAGGAAATAGAGTAATGATTAAGCCCTCAGAAATAACACCCAAAACATCAGAGTTAATCAAAAAAATGTTTAACGAGTTCTATGATAAGGCAGAAGTGGAAGTTTTTCTCGGCGGACCTGATATTGCGGAAGCCTTTGGTAAATTAGATTTTGATCATTTACTTTTTACTGGATCTACTATCAATGGAAAAAAAGTTATGCAGTCTGCTGCAGGCAACCTTGTGCCAGTCACTTTAGAATTAGGAGGTAAATCTCCGGTAATCATGGATGAAACTGCTGATGTTCCATTATCTGCAACAAGATTGATGCGTGGAAAAACAATGAATGCAGGTCAGATCTGTATAGCTCCAGATTATATGATGATGCCAAAGGGAAAAGTTGATGAATTCATAGATGAAAGCACTAAAGCGGTTTCTGAAATGTATCCAGATATTAAATACAATGAACATTACACATCAATTGTTAATCAAAAGCATTTTGAGAGAATTAATAGCCTTATCGAAGATGCAAAAGAGAAGGGTGCTGAAATAAAAACAATTAATCCTGCAAATGAAGACTTTGAACAACAAGAAGGTCATAAAATTCCTCCAACTTTCGTATTGAACCCTACTGATGATATGAAAATCATGCAGGAGGAAATTTTTGGGCCTGTCATGCCTATTAAAGAATATGAAGATATTGATGAAACAATAAGCTATGTCAATTCAAAGCCAAGACCTTTAGCTCTCTATTATTTTGGGAAAAATAAAGATATGCAAAATAAAATTCTTAATAGAACCACATCAGGTGGAGCAACTATTAATGATGTTGTTTGGCATGTCGGTCAGGATGATATGCCTTTTGGTGGAGTAGGAGATAGTGGAACTGGTTCTTATCATGGCCATGAAGGTTTTAAACGATTCAGTCATCAAAAATCTATCCTCACTCAATATAACTCAGATTTAGTAAAAAATATTATGCCTCCTTACAAAGGTAAAATGTTTGAATCAACAAAAAAGAACGCTCTTAAATAAAATCTATTGAGACAAAACCTTCCTTTTTTTATTGCTTTAAGATATTTCAATTCTAAAAAGGAAGGATTTCTATCCTTTGTTTCTAAATTATCCTTGGGATCAGTATCTCTGGGTGTCGCAGTTCTTATAATTGTTTCCTCGGTATTTAATGGATTTGAAAAAGAATTAAAGGAAAAAATATTAAACTCAATTCCTCATGGAAACATTTACGGTTACTCATCAATTTCTAATCCAATCGAACTCATTGATTCGTTGTCTGATATGGATAGATTGAAAGGAGCAGCACCATATGTAGAGACCCAGTCACTTATTGGCTCTAAATCAAAATTAAAGGGGACCCTTATCTATGGAGTTGATCCTTCCATTGAATCAAACGTTTCTAACGTTCCAAACAATATGTTTGTTGGATCATTTGATGATTTAAGCGAAGGTAGTTTTAACTTAATCTTAGGTGATTTATTAGCAAGACAGCTATCTGTTTCTGTCGGAGATAAAGTAACTTTACTATTACCAAATCCCAAAGTATCTTTAACTGGAATTTATCCAAAAATGAAAGTTTTTTCTATTTCTGGAATTTATAGCATGGGATCTAATGATCTAGATTCAAATTATGCTTTCATAAACATTAAAGATGCCTCGAAACTTCTTTCATTATCAGGAAATGTAACTGGCATAAGACTAAAATTTGATGATCTTTTTGACGCTCCAGATTTAACTTACGATGCTTTAATTAAAGCTCAGAATTATTCTGAACAACCTCTGAGAGCTAATGACTGGAGCTCTCAGTTTGGGACTCTTTGGAGAGCTGTAGGCATGGAAAGAAGTCTAGTTTTTTTGCTAACTAGTTTAATCATAGTCATTGCAGCCTTTAATGTAGTTGCAATGTTAATGATGATGCTTAATGAAAAAAAGGAACAAATTGCAATCCTAAAAACAGTAGGTATGAGTGATATGAAAATTATTCAAATATTTTTATATCTTGGTTTGATAATCTCTTTTTGGGGAATATCTATTGGAACCCTTTTAGGTTTGTTTATGTCATTTTTTATAGCTTCATCGTATTTTGATGTCATTATCTCTGGTTATTTGCAGTGGTACTTCATAAGTTATCTTCCTACAGACATAAGAATTGAGTGGATTATTTCAATTATAATAGGATCATTATTAATAACATCATTTGCAAGCATCTATCCCGCAAGATCTGCTTCAAAAATTATCCCAGCTAAGATACTTAGATAATGAGCTTAGTTACATTACAAGACATTGGAAAAGATTATCAATCTGGAGATAATATAATTTCTCCTCTTATTAACCTTAACCTTGAAATAAATGATAACGACAGATTAATTATCTATGGAAAGTCAGGTTCTGGAAAAACTACTCTCTTAAATATTTTAAGCACTCTAGAGATTCCTTCTAATGGTTCAATGATTTTTGGTGACAAACTTATAGAATCTTTATCGGATAAAGAGCTCTCAAATTTAAGGCTAAATGATATCGGTGTAGTTTTTCAATCTCATCATCTCTTAGAAGAATTTTCTCTTCATGAAAACATCATTCTCCCAGGATCTATAACTCATAATCTTGATAAAGATTTTGCAAATTTTCTTATAGAGAAATTAAAAATTTCCGATAGAAAAGATCACTTACCCGATCAACTTTCTGGTGGAGAAAGACAGAGATGCGCAATTGCACGAGCATTAATTAATAAACCGAAATTAGTAGTCATGGATGAGCCAACAGGAGATTTAGATAGAAATACTTCTGATGAAGTCATGGAATTGATAGACAATGTATTTAATGAAATTGACATTTCTGTGGTTATTGCTACTCACGATGAAAATTTAAAATTTAAGCCAAATTCAAAATATTTACTCGAGCAAGGTAATCTCAATTTAATACAGGGCTAAGAGATAAAATTCTTCTAAAAAGGTAAAATAACCCTTTTTTAGGAATGAAAAGTAACACTTCATATCTTGCACGTCTTTTTGGCTATGTTTCTTCAAGCATTCCTTATTTCTTGATCAGTTTTTTTGGATTTGTATTATTTGCAGCAGCTCAAGTAGGAGCAGCGGAATGGTTAAGAAGAATAGTTGACTTTATAGAAAATCCAAATCAAACAGTTCAAACAATCTTACCCCTTGCATTGATAGCCATAGCCCTAATAAGAGGAATTGGTTTTTATCTTTCAAATTTTTTTATGGCCTTTATTTCGAATAAATTAATTCATAATTTAAGAGTAGATTTATTCAAATCATTGATTTCAATGCCAGTGAGTTTTTATGATAAATCTTCCAGTGGACATTTATTATCTAGAATTACTTTTAATGTCATGCAGGTTAGTAGTGCAGTTACCGACGCAGTCAAAATTATCATTAGAGAAGGCTTGATAGTAATAGGACTATTAGGTTACTTAATTTACTTAAATTGGAAATTAACCCTAGTGTTAATAATTGCAGCTCCCCTAATTGGCATCATTGTTTCTATTGCTGGGAAAAGATTAAGACGTCTTAGTAAAAAAATTCAATCAGCCATGGGTGATGTTACTCATGTTAGTTCAGAATCTATAAATGCTCATAAAGAATTAAAGATTTTCGGCAATGAAAATCTTGAAATTGATAAATTCAATGAGGCAAGCGATGCAAATAGAATTCAAAATTTGAAATTAGAGTCTACAAACTCAATTGCTTCTCCGCTTATTCAATTAATAATATCTCTGGCTTTAGCTTTAATCACGTGGTTTGCCTTAGATCCTTCTGTAATTACATCAATGTCATCAGGAACATTTATAGCTTTTTTTGGTAGTGCTGGAATGCTAGCAAAACCTATCAGACAATTATCTTCTACTAATGTCATGTTCCAGAAAGGTATTGCAGCAGCAGAAGATATTTTTAAGCAAATTGATGAAACTCCAGAAAAAGATGATGGCTTAAAAATAATAAAGAATTCTGAAGGGAAAATAAAATTTGATAATGTCTCCCTTAAATATCCAAGTTCAGATGAATATTCCCTCAAGAATATAAATTTTGAGTTAGAAAAAGGTTCTAATTTAGCTATTGTTGGAAGCTCAGGTGCAGGAAAAAGCAGCATAATTAATCTGATCCCTAGATTTTACGATGCCTCAGAGGGAGGTATTTCTATAGATGGAACTAGGATTGAACAGCTTTCTCTGGAATCTTTAAGGGATCAAATTTCCTACGTTGGACAAGAGATAACTTTATTCAATGACACAATTTTTAATAATATCTTTTATGGAGATATCGATACCAGTGAAGAAGATGTCTATGAAGCAGCAAAGAAAGCGAATGCTCATGAATTCATAGAATCTTTTCCTGATGGGTATAAAACCGTTATTGGTGATAATGGAACATTATTATCCGGTGGACAGAAACAGAGAATTGCCATTGCAAGAGCCATTTTAAAAAATTCACCTTTTTTAATATTAGACGAAGCCACTTCCGCTTTAGATTCTGAATCAGAAAGATTGATAACAGATGCGATTGCTAACTTAAAAGAAGGTAAAACTACAATTACTATTGCGCACAGACTTTCAACAGTAGAGCAAGCTGATGAAATTTTAGTTCTCCAAAATGGAGAAATAGTAGAAAGAGGTAAGCACAGTCAATTAATATTATCTGAAGGTCCTTATTTTCAACTTTATAGAAATCAATTTGATTTTGATGATGGTGCATTAAAAATTGACACTGAACCAAATTCCAATCTTCTAGTAAATATAGATGCATCAAAATCCTATGTTTCAAACTTAGAAAAAGCTTGGTATGAAAATAGCCTCTGGCCTAGACTTCTTATTCCATTTTCATGGATATACCAATTTATTTTTAATAGACAAAAAAGACATCAAATTTCAAATTCATGGAAACCTAATCTTCTTACAATAGTTGTTGGTAACCTGACAGTTGGTGGCACAGGAAAAACTCCAATTATTATTTACCTTGCTAAATTACTTAAAAAAGAAGGTCTCAAACCAGGAATAATTTCAAGAGGTTACCTAAGTAAATCAAAGACCTATCCATTGCTACTTAATTCAGAGACTCCAATTGAAGAATCTGGAGATGAACCGGCTATTATGTTTAAGAATTCTCAATGTCCAGTGGTCATCGGCCCTAATAGGATACAAGCAGCTAAACATCTTATGGAAAATACAGATAGTAACGTCATTCTAAGCGATGATGGTTTGCAGCACTTTTCTCTTGGAAGAGATATAGAAATACTTATGATTGATGGAAATAGAAAGTTTGGAAACGAGCTACTGCTTCCAGCAGGACCGCTTAGGGAGCCAAAATCTAGAATTAAAACAGTGGATTTTACAATCAGCTCAAATAGAAAATGGCCTTCAGTTGCAAAATATGAAATGAAATATCGTCCTTTCAAGTGGATTCATATGAAAAGCCAAAAGGAATACGATATATTCGACTGGCCCTTAAAAAAAGAAGTAAATGCGGTTGCAGGAATTGGAAATCCATCTAATTTTTTCAATTTATTAAAACAACTGGGATTTGAGATATCAGAATACGCTTTCCCTGATCATCATGATTTTCACAGTGTAGATTTTGAAATTATGGATAATCAGCCTACTGTTATGACAGAAAAAGATGCAATAAAATGCTCATTTCTAGACCATACGAATTATTGGTATTTAAAGATAGAAGCTGAAGTTTCAGATAACTTTGAACAAGATTTCTTAGCCGAAATTAAATCAAAATGAATTATGTAGTGATCCCAGCTAGATGGTCCTCATCTAGATTACCCGGTAAACCTTTAAAGAAAATTGGTAGTAAGCCAATGATTCAATGGGTGTATGAATCTTGCAAGAAATCTGATGCTGACTTTATATTTATTGCTACAGATTCCGAGAAAATAAGAGATCAAGTTCTTGAATTTAAAGGAAAAGTGATTATGACTTTAATAGATCATAAAACAGGCACAGACAGAATCTATGAAGCAATAACAAAAATAAAATGTAATGAAGAAGATTTAATAATTAACGTTCAAGGAGATGAACCATTCATATCTCATGATGATATCAACACTTTGATACACAATTACAATGATAATTTCGAAATGGCAACCTTATACAAAGAACTTAAAAAAGAAGATATAAATGATACTAATGTAGTGAAAATTAATGTGACTGATAATGTAGCAACTTCATTTTCAAGAGACTTCAAATCATCAAATTCTATTTATCATCATCTCGGAATATATGCTTATCGATGTGAATTTTTAAAAAAATTTGTTAAATATGAGCAATCTGAAAATGAAATTCGAGAAAGTTTAGAACAATTAAGAGCTCTAGATAACGGACATCAGATTAAAGCATTTAAATCATCTTCTACGAGCAGCTTTGCAATAGATACTGAAGAGGATTTGATTAGAGCTAATGAAATTATCAAATAAAATCAAAAAATCCTTTAGCTTAAAAGACAATAATCTTTTAAAAATTGATTCTATTGCTAAGTTTTTTATAGAAATCAAAGATCTTGAAGACTTAAAAAATATTCAAAATTTTACCTCAACGAAAAAAATTAATTTTTGTACCCTTGGGGAAGGATCTAACGTTGTCCTGCCTAATTTACTTAACAAGGTTGTGATAAAAATTTCATTTAATGAAATATCGATCGAGGATAATTTAATTACAGTTGGAGCAGGTAAAAATTGGGATGATTTCGTGCTTTGGTCCTTAGACAACGGTTATTCTGGATTAGAGAATTTATCAGGGATACCTGGAAGCATAGGAGCTGCTCCTATTCAGAATATTGGAGCATATGGGAGCGAAGTATCTGATTTTATTGAAGAAGTCATTTGTTTCGATATGGAATCAAATAACCTTGTTAGCTTTACTAATGAAGATTGCAATTTTTCATATAGACAAAGCATATTTCAAGATAATGACTCCCTAATTGTCGTAAAAGTTATATTCAAATTAACCAAAGACTTTCATCCAAACTTAGAGTATGAAGATCTAAACTCTTTAAAAGTAGAAGAGATTTCTCCTTTTATCATTAGAAAACATATCCTAAAAATAAGAAGAGCTAAAATATCAGATCCAAATGAACATCCAAATGTTGGCAGCTTTTTTAAAAATCCTATTATTTCATTGGATGAATTGGCAAAAATAAAACAAACCCTACCAAGCATTAAATTTTATTCATACATAGATAATAAAGTAAAAATCTCAGCAGCTTTTTTAATTGAATCACTGAACCTAAAAGGTTTTGTATTGAATAATGCAAGAGTGTCTGAAAAACACTCGTTAGTACTAGAGAATAAGTCTAAAAAATCTGAAGATATTCTTGATCTTGCCTCACATATTCAGTCCTCAGTCTTTGATAATTACAACATTAATTTAGAAATAGAACCTCAGATATTTTGACTGAATTTCTTTTAATTGCTTCCATTCATCTTGTAGCGGTTATAAGTCCTGGACCTGATTTTGCTGTTGTACTAAGACAATCACTATCATCTTCAAGGAGAGCGTCAATTTTTACCGCTTTTGGTATTGCTACCAGTGAATTTTTTCATTGTCTATATTCTATTTTTGGAATGGAATTAATTATGAGATATCAAGAAAATATATTTCTCGTGCTTAAACCTATAGCTATTTTATATTTAATGTATTTGGGAATTTCTTCTTTTTTTACTAATCGACCATCAGAAACAGTAGCACATTCAAGTTCCAAAAATTTCACCCTTGGATTTACGACAAATCTTCTTAATCT
This sequence comes from uncultured SAR86 cluster bacterium, assembly GCA_902526045.1. Classification (GTDB taxonomy): domain Bacteria; phylum Pseudomonadota; class Gammaproteobacteria; order Magnimaribacterales; family AG-339-G14; genus CACNYO01. The sequence continues at coordinate 21,916 of CABZJI010000003.1, forward strand.
TCAGGCAAGTACATTTACATTTACCTTATTTTTTGCAATTGTAAGCATTGATACTCCTTTAAATATCCTGTTTGTTTATGCTCTATTTATAGCAATTAGTACTTTTATGTGGTTTGGGTTTTTGTCTTTATTGCTCACAAGTAAAGGATTTTTATATAAATTTAATAATTTCACCCCCTGGATATACAAATTTACTGGAATCGTTTTTATAATTAGTTCTTTTTATTTATTAACTTTGTAATGAAATCTGGACCAAAAACATCTGCTCAATTATTTAGTGATATTTTGAAACTTCAAAATGAAGGTTCACTTCCTCCGGTAGATGATTGGAACCCTCCTTTATGTGAAAACGTTCAGATGAAAATATCCAGAGATGGAAAATGGTATTTTATGGATTCTCCTATAGGCCGCGAGAAAATGGTTAATTTATTTAGCACAGTTCTAAGATTTGATGATGATGGAAATTACTATCTTGTTACTCCTGTAGAAAAAATCAAGATTGAAGTTGAAGATAAGCCCTTTATTATCGTTACCTACCAAAAAGAAATTAAAAACAATAAAAAGGTATTTTTATTCAAGACCAATGTTGGTGATATTGTACTTTTAGATACTCTAGATAAATTAAGAGTTGAAATTGATAAAGATACACAAGAACCTTCGCCATATTTAAAAGTAAGAAAAAACCTAGAAGGGCTGATCAGTAGAAATGTTTTTTACCGATTAGTAGACGAATCCTACGAGAGAGATAAGGAATTGTTTATTAAAAGTAACAACAAAGAATTTTCGCTCGGAAAATTGGACTGATTACATATTTGGATAGTTTGGCCCGCCCATACCTTCTGGGGTAACCCAAACTATATTTTGACTTGGATCTTTGATATCGCAAGTTTTACAATGAACACAATTTTGAGCATTAATTTGAAACTTCTTTTCTCCGTCTTTTTCCACAACTTCATATACTCCAGCAGGACAGTATCGTTGGGCAGGTTCATCATATTCAGGGAGATTGACAGATATAGGTATAGCAGGATCTTTTAATGTTAGATGGCAAGGTTGATCCTCTTCGTGATTGGTATTAGAAAGAAATACAGAAGATAATTTATCAAAGCTCACAACACCATCTGGCTTAGGATAATCAATAGGTTTAGTTTCTGAAACTTTTTTCAAACAAGCATAGTCTGGAGTAGGGTGATTAAGTGTAAAAGGAAGCTTACCTCGAAAAATTAATTGGTCTATAGCAGCTAAAGCTACTCCAATTAGCCCTTTGAAGCCCCACTTTAAACCATTATGAAGAAAAGGACCCCAGTTTCTAGCTTTGTGCAATTCCTTGTTGGCCCAAGATTTTTCAAATTCTTTTTCATAACTAACTAAATCAGCATCATTTACTTGATTCTTGATAGCTTCAAATACTACTTCTGCTCCTATCATTCCAGATTTCATTGCTGTGTGAGTACCTTTAATTTTAGGGAAGTTTAAAGTACCAGCGTTATCTCCAACCAACAGACCTCCTGGAAATGACATTTTTGGTCTAGATTGGTAACCACCTTTGATTAAAGCTCTTGCTCCATAGGCAACCCTTTTACCTTTCTCTAAAATCTTTTTAATATCTTTTTGCTGTTTCCATTGTTGAAATTCATCAAAAGGGCTTATGTGAGGATTTTCATAATCCAGTGGGACAACATAGCCTAAATAAATTTGATTATTTTCGCCATGATAAAAATAGGATCCAGATATGGTTCCATTGCTTGGCCATCCCATTGTATGCATAACTGTTCCTTCCTTATGATCTTCAGGTGAAATATCCCAAATTTCTTTAAAACCTATTCCATAATGTTGAGGATCTTTATTATCATCGAGATTAAATTTATTAATAAGTTGTTTACCTAAATGACCACGGCAGCCTTCAGCGAAAATAGTGTATTTACCCCTTAACTCCATTGATGGTTGATAGGACGGTTTTTTTTCTCCTTCCTTAGTAACACCCATTTCTCCGGTTAGGATTCCTTTAACAATGTCCCCTTCAAATATGACATCTGAGGCAGTAAATCCTGGAAAGATTTCGACTCCTAAACTTTCAGCTTGAGAGGCAAGCCATCTGCAGAAATTAGCCAAACTCATGACATAATTTCCATGATTATTAAAGGTTGGAATTAAAAAACTTGGAAAAGGAATGTTAAAAGAAAGATTCTCGGAAATAACAAATTTAACGATATCCTTTGTTGCAGGAGAATTCAAAGGTGCTTCTTTGTCTTTCCAATCAGGAATAAGTTCATTAAGCGCAGTAGGCTCGAATACATTTCCAGATAGTATATGCGCCCCAATTTCTGAACCTTTTTCGATAAGGCAGACACTTAGATCTGTATTACTCTCAGATGCTAGTTGTTTTAGTCTTATTGCTGTGGATAGCCCTGATGGACCACCACCTACAATAACAACGTCATATTCCATGACGTCTCTTTCTTGTTGTATTTCTTCCATACCTACTCTTATATGGGGAGCTTAGTGAGTATTTTAAAGACTTACTTTAAACTAGCAAATCCTTTAGAATATGAAGTTCTTGTAATATTCCGCCTTAACACTATATAAGAAGTATGAAAATTTTAGTTCCAATAAAAAGAGTTGTTGATTACAACGTCAAAGTAAGGCCAAAAGCTGATGAGTCAGGTGTAGATTTGAATAATGTAAAAATGGCCATAAATCCTTTCTGCGAGATAGCTGTCGAAGAGGCTGTGAGATTAAAAGAGGCTGGTACAGCCACTGAAATAATTGCCGTGACAGTTGGTACTTCAGCTTCGCAAGAGCAATTAAGGACAGCATTAGCTTTAGGAGCAGACAGAGCTATTCTTGTAGAAACCGATGTTGAGGTAGAACCATTAGGAATTGCAAAGGTTTTGAAAGGAATAATTGATAAAGAGTCTCCGGACCTAATTCTTCTTGGGAAACAGGCAATTGATGGAGACAATAATCAGACATCACAAATGTTAGCTGCTCTAAGCGGCTATGCTCAAGCAACTTTCGCCTCAGAGTTAAAAATTGAAGGTGAAAAAGCAGTTGTAACTAGAGAGGTTGATGGAGGGTTGCAAACAATATCTGTGAATCTTCCTTGTATTGTTTCATCAGATTTAAGGCTTAATGAACCAAGATATGCTTCTTTACCGAATATTATGAAGGCAAAGCAAAAACCTCTCGACGTAATAGAAGCAGGAACCTTAGGCGTAGATATTGAACCAAGAAATAAGACTTTAAAAGTTTCTCCCCCTCCTGTTAGAGAAGCTGGAATAATAGTAGAAACTGTAGAGGATTTAGTCGATAAACTTAAAAATGAAGCAAAGGTAATAACATGAGCATACTTGTAATAGCTGAACACGATAACGAAGAAATTAAAGCATCAACTAATAACGTTGTAACTGCTGCCACTAACCTAGAGGGCGATATCCACGTTCTTGTTGCTGGATCAAATTGTTCTGGAGCAAAAGATCAAGCAACAAAGATAGCCGGTGTAGCTAAGGTCTTGGTTGCAGATTCTCCAGAATATGAGCATTGTCTTGCAGAAAATATTGCAGATTTAATTGTTGCAATCTCTGCAAACTATACTCACATCCTTTCTCCTGCAACAACTAACGGCAAAAATTATATGCCAAGAGTATCTGCTCTTCTGGATGTTGCTCAAATATCTGATATCACATCTATTGAGTCTAGTGATACTTTCGAAAGACCAATTTATGCTGGAAACTGTATAGCGACTGTTCAAAATAGTGATTCAAAAAAAGTTATCACAGTGAGAACAACTGCTTTTGATGCCGCCCAAAATGATGGTAGTGCTGAAGTTGTTGATCTTCAAGAAAGTCATAACCTTGGTATATCAGAATTTATAAAAGAAGAAATTGCTGAGTCAGATAGGCCTGAATTAACTGCAGCTGATGTAATCATTTCTGGTGGTAGAGGCATGCAAAATGGAGATAATTTTAAAATTCTGGAATCTGTAGCTGATAAATTAGGAGCCGCAATAGGTGCCTCAAGAGCGGCAGTAGATTCTGGCTTCGTTCCTAATGATTACCAAGTAGGACAAACAGGAAAAATTGTTGCACCAAACTTATATATAGCCGTTGGAATATCAGGAGCTATTCAACACCTAGCAGGAATGAAGGATAGTAAAGTTATAGTAGCGATTAATAAAGATGAAGATGCACCGATATTTCAGGTTGCAGATTACGGATTGGTTGCTGATTTATTTACCGCTGTCCCTGAACTTGATGCAAAGCTTTGATGTCATATATTGTTGAAATTACAGAAGGCGCAGAAGATTATTTAGGTAATCTCTTAAAAGATTCTGAAGAAAAGGACACAAATATAAGAATCTTTGTTTCTGATCCTGGTTCTAACAAGGCAGAAACATGCATAGTTTATTGCAAACAAGGTGAACAAGATCCAACTGATTTTTCTCAAACCTATAATTCATTTAATGTTTTTCTAGACGAAAAAAGTCTTCCTTACTTAGAGGATGCAAAGGTTGATTACCACCCAGATAAATTTGGAGGTCAACTCACTATTAGAGCTCCAAAATCAAAAACTCCTCATTTATCAGATGGAAGTTCCATTGAAGATAAGATTAATTTTTATTTACACAGTGAAATTAACCCTTCTTTAGCATCACACGGCGGAGAGGTTAGTTTGGTCGAAGTCCTTGATGACAATAAAGCGGTGCTTCAATTCGGTGGCGGTTGTCAAGGTTGTAGCATGATAGACGTTACACTAAAAGATGGTGTTGAAAAAACTTTGATAGAAAATGTTCCTGAAATTACAGGAATTATTGATTCAACCGATCATTCTCTTACGGAAAACGCTTATTTTAAATAATCATGCCTGAAAGGAATGTCTCATATGTTTTTAATGACACCGAGACAACAGGTTTGAATATCAATTTCTCTCAAATTATTCAAATTGGGTCAATTTTAACGTCTGAAAATTTTGATCAAATTGATTCTATTGATGATGAATGTCAAATTTTGCCATGGATAGTTCCAGATCCAGGTGCCTATTTCACTCATAAAAAGATTTCTACCCTTAATTCTAATTGCAACAAGACTCATTATGATCTAATAAAAGAGATCCACTCAACTTGGCAGCAATGGGCTGATTCATCAAACTTGGTCCACATAACCTATAACGGTCATAAGTTTGATGAGGAATTGCTCAGACGACAATTTTATTGGTATTTGTTAGATCCATATATAACTAATACAAATAATAATGGTAGAGCAGATATGTATGTATTGTTTCAATTATTAGCAAACTTTTATTTAGATGAAATTAAAACGGGTAAAAATGAAAATGGAGATTTAAGCCTCAAACTGAGCGACCTAGCTGAAGCAAACGGTATTTCTGCTCAAGGAGCACATGATGCCTTGGAGGACTGTATTTTGATGGTTGAACTTGGAAAAATTATTAAGGATAAAGCCCCCGAAGCTTGGAAAATTTTCATTCAAGGCTCATCCAAGAAAGGAAACTTAGACATATTAAGATCTGAGAAATTTTGTTTACTAGGTGAGGTGGTTCGAAGAAATAAATATGTTTATCCTATTTACCCATGTGGACAAAATAGTTCAAATCAAAATCAAATAATTGTATGTGATTTGTATTTCAATCCAGAGGAATTATTTAAACTCAAGGATCATGAACTTTTAGAACAATTAGGAACTCAAGGTGGTGCTTTTAAGCTAGTGTCAATAAATAAAAGCATGCCAATTACTTCGTTAAGTAGTATCTCTAAACCTTCCAAATATCTGGATTTATCAATCAAAGAATTAACCAGAAGAGCAAATTTATTAAAAGAAAATTTTGAATTTTCAGAAAGACTTTCTGAACTTTTAATAAAAAAACAAAAGATTTATCCGTCTCCTAAATATGTAGATCAAGCTATATATGAAAGATTCCCTAGTAATTCAGACAGACTTTGGATGGAAAAATTTCATATATCAACTTGGCAAGATAAAACAAAATTAAAGGAAGGATTTGAAGATAGCAGATATAGAGAATTAGCATCTAGAATTATAGCTTTAGAGAAACCCGATTTATTATCTGACGATGAAAATGAAGATTTTTCTCAATTTATTAACGAACGATTATTCTCAAAAGGGCCCTGGCTAAACTTAAGTCAAGCTATACAAAAATTAGAAAAATACGATTCGGATGACTCAGATCATTTGAAGATCAAAAGGGCACTTAAAGAGCATCTTCTGAATTTAGAAAAAACTAATCTGGCTTAGTTATTAAGATAAGCACTCCAAATTTTGGATGATCAAAATAATTAATTTCTCCTGATCTAATTCTTCTGGATTCTTTTAATTGGAAAATAGGTATTAGCTCTTCTTCTTGTAAATTTGGCAGACTCTTTTTTAGTAATTCTTGCCCTGTATTATTAAATAAATAACCTTCTATATTTAGATTAGTATTATCTGATTCTTCAATAATTAAGATTTCATCTTCTTGAGTCTGTTCAGCTAAAAAAATATCGATATCAGTATGCAAATATCTTCCTTTGTAAGGTCTTAAAAATCCAAAAATCCTTGAACCTCTCTCGATATTTGAATCTATAAAGATTTCAAATGAATTATCTTTTGATGGTATAGGTTGATACCACGATTGCTCTCCAATGAATCTAAAGTATCTGCTTCTTCTAATAAGATCTTTAAATTCTTTCATTAAATTATCGTCTCTTTTATCTATCTGAAATATTTGTCTAGGAAACTCTCTTTTTCGAGTAATGATATTTTTTTCTACGGTCTTTTTTTGTATTTCTTTTTTAATGAAAGGAATATCAATAGATTGGTTTTCTTTTGGAATTTCAAAATTTGTAGGAACAATATCTAAATTTGGATACTGAAACTCATCAAGAGCAACAAAAAATCTATCAAAGTTTACCAATGGATTTTGAAAGTTTTCCTTTAAGTCCTCATCTTTCAAATACTTAATAAAAATAATGTCAATTCTGTACTCATCATCATTAAGAAAATCTACATTTAATTGTCCTTTTTCAAATGAAAAGAGGTAAAAAGAGATCAAAAGAAGAAAAAAATTAACCAGCTTCATCTAATTTCAGATTTGATATTATTGTTGAAAACGTATCTTGCAAAAATAAAATTGAATTATCTTCTTGAGGATTGAAAACTAATAAGTTATTCGACTTATCATCAGTCAAAATAGGAGAGTCAGAATCAAACGTGCACTCAATTCTTTTGCTAGATCCTATTATTTTTTTAATCATGAGGGGCATAGCAATTATCTTTAGTTTGGTGAGTTCTATAAGGTTTTGAAAAGTTTTTGAAACAGGGCCAAATCTATCAATGATTTCATCTTTTAAAGCTGTTAATTCGTCTAGTGTCTTGCATTCTGCCAATCTTTTATACATTTCAAGTCTAAGTTCCGCTTGCGGAAGATAATCGTTTTCAATGTATGCTGGAATGTTCAAATTAATGGATGTATCTATTATTTTATCCTCAGGCATTCCCTTCAGTAGATGTTTAGCCTTTTTTATCATTTCACTGAAAAGGTTTAAACCAACGTCATTAACTAAACCACTTTGCTTTTCTCCTAAGATTTCCCCTGCACCTCTTATTTCAAGGTCTCTCATTGCTAATGCAAGTCCAGCATTAAAGGAATCTGTTGATTGTAAGGCCGTAATTCTTTCCTTTGCCTTACCTTTTATATCTTTAAATTCACTCGTAAAAAAATATGCATACGCTTGTGTCGGAGATCTTCCGACTCTCCCCCTCAATTGATGAAGTTGTGATAATCCAAAATTATCTGCATCTTTTACTATGAGTGTATTGGCATTGGGAATATCAATACCACTTTCTATAATAGTTGTGCAGATAAGAACATCAATTTTACCTTCTTTAAAATTATCTAATATTTCCTTTATCTTCAGTGGATCCATTTGACCATGAACGATATCGATATATTTGTGAGGAAATATCTGGATCAATTTATATTTTTCCTCTTCTAACTTATGGATTCTGTTACACACATAAAATGTTTGTCCGCCTCTTAATGTCTCACGACGAATTGCTTCTTTGATAAAGGACTTTGATTCTCTTGTAACAATTGTTTCAACAGGTTTTCTTCCGTGAGGAGGTGATGCAAGGATTGAAAAATCTTTTAAGTCAGTTAATGCAAGATTTAATGTTCGAGGAATTGGTGTTGCTGATAAATACATTACATCTATTTGTGCTTTTAAAGATTTAATCTTTTCTTTTTGCTTAACTCCGAATTTGTGTTCTTCATCAATTATCAATAGACCTAAATTATTAAAATCTAATTTATTATTCATCAGTGCATGAGTGCCAATCACAATTAGGTTCGGCTGATTCAAGATCTTTGAGTAAACTTCTTTTTTTTCTTGAGCGGATAGATTTCTGGTTAATAAAACTACATCTATCTCATATTCTAAAAATCTTTTTTTAAAAGTTTCATAATGTTGTTCCGCAAGAATTGTTGTAGGAACCATCATGCAAACTTGAAAACCATTGATATAAGAAATATATGATGCTCTCAAAGCCAACTCGGTTTTACCGAAGCCAACTTCTCCGCATATTAATCTATCCATCATTTTATTTGAACTAAAGTCGTTCATCAAAGAGTGAGAGCATTTATGCTGATCTGGTGTGAGTTCATAAGGAAAACTACCAATAAATTTTTGAAAATCTTCTGTATTTATTTCTAAAGGTGATCTTTTATAGTTTGATCTTTTTGCTTCTGACTCTATTAATTCAGCAGCAAAATCGTATGCTTTTTCAAATGTCTTTTGTTTTTTTTGATTCCATTTACTCTTTCTTATTGAGTCTAATTTTATTTCATCCATTCCTACATAAGCTGAAAGAAGATTCATCGAGTGAACAGGCAAATAAATTAAATCTCCTTGATCGTATTCAATAATTAAACATTCTGTGTTGTTTAATTTCCTTAGTCCTTTATAGATTCCGATTCCATGATCTAAATGAACTACTTTTGAATCCAGTTCAAAAGCGATATGTTCGGTTATTGAAAATCTTTGATAGGTATAAGCTTCTTTAGAAACGGAATCGTCTTTTTTATTTTGAATGTTCAAATTTAAATTTTTTGAATTTAGTGAAGAAATTTCATCTAAGGTATTAAATAGAATTTCAGGAGGGAGGGGAGGTCTGTCTAAGTCTAATTTAAAGTCTTCGTATCTTTCATTAATCAATTCCCAATAGTCTGTGAGATATTTTTTTGCCTCATTAACATAGATAACTTTGTAATTTTTAAAATAATCACCAAAAAAAGTTCTTTCATAAAAAAATAAAGGTAAATAATGTTCTAACCCCTCTAAATTTTTACCTTTCAATATACTGTCAAATACTGATCCATCTGTTTGAAAAGTATTCCTCCAATTTTTTTTAAAGATATCAATCGATTTATCTGTTAATTCATATCCCTTCGCAGCAATACATTTATATGAATCAATTTCTTTGAATGTAATTTGATCTTCATTTTTGAAATATTTTATAGAAATAACTTCGTCATCAAAAAGATCAATTCTAATAGGGAATTTTGAATTACTAGGAAATATGTCAATTACAGATCCTCTTATTGCGTATTGTCCATTTTTTACAACTAAATCCTCCCTTTCGTATCCAGAGTTACTTAAAAATTTAGTCAGCCTTTTTAAATTAATTTGTTGATCTTTTGATATTTGAAATGTTTTTTCAAAGATATATTTTTTATCAAATAATGGTTGGATGATTGATGAGGCAGTGCAGGCAAAGCTAATTTCTTCTTCAATTATTAATCTAAGCGTTTCTATGCGGCTTCCTAGAAGAGAAGGATCAGGAGAAAAATTATCATACGGAAGGATTTCTAGATCTGTTAAGACTTCTAAATTTATAAAAAAAGTCGGATTAGATGCCTTATACCTATCCAACTGGTATTTATTTTCAAAAATTATTATATTTTTTTGATCTAAATTCATTAGTTTCTGCTTATTAAGATCCCTCTACATTGTGTATAATATCGTCGTCTATTTTGCCCTAAACTATAAAGGTGTTTTAATGAATTTATCATTTTCTAAAGAAGATCAAGAATTTCAACAAGAGGTTAGAACTTTTATTGATCAAAATTATCCTTCTGAAATAAAAGAGAAGCAAGATCAAGGTATTCCTTTAAGTAAAGAAGATACTGTCAAATGGCATAAAATCTTAAACGACAAGGGCTGGCTTGCTGTAAATTGGCCGGAGGAACTTGGTGGAACTGGTTGGACAGTTACACAAAAACATATATTTCAAAATGAATTAGCTGCAGCTAATACTCCTACTTTGATGCCTTTTGGCGTGAATATGTGTGGGCCTGTTATTTACACTTTTGGTTCAGACGAACAGAAAGAGTTTCATCTTCCAAAAATCCTTAATGGAGATATTTGGTGGTGTCAGGGTTATTCTGAGCCAGGTTCTGGTTCTGATTTAGCTTCTTTAAAAACTAAAGCAGAAAGGAAAGGAGACGTTTATTTAGTAAATGGGGCTAAAACTTGGACTACATTAGCTCAGCACGCTGACTGGATCTTTTGTTTGGTGAGAACTGATAGCAGTGGAAAAAAACAGGAAGGTATAAGTTTCTTGTTAATCGATATGAAAACTCCAGGAGTAGAAGTCAAGCCTATTATTACGATCGATGGAACTAATGAAGTTAATATGGTTTATTTTGACAATGTTGAAGTTCCAGTTACTAATCTAGTTGGTGAAGAAGGTTTTGGGTGGAGTATTGCCAAATTCCTTTTAGCTCACGAAAGAACTGGTATCGCTGGGATTCCATCTCTAAAAAGAGAATTAGATAGGCTAAGAGATATCACTACTCAAATCCAAGTAGGCGAGGGATCCTTAAGAGATGATGCAATGTTCATGTCAAAGCTTGATAGATTAGAAATTAAACTTACTGCAGCCGAATACACTGAACTAAGGACTCTGGCTGCTATGTCTGCCGGAGGTCATCCTGGTCCTGAATCATCAATCTTAAAAATTCTTGGAACTGATCTTCAACAGGAATTATCTGACTTATTTGTTGAGGCGGTAGGATATTATGCTCATCCTTTTATGACCGAAGAAGATTTAGCTTCAAACGAATCAAGAATTGGGCCTGACTTCGCAGCAACAGTTATGCCTCACTATCTTAATTACAGAAAAGTATCTATTTACGGAGGAAGCAACGAAATTCAGAGAAATGTGATTTCAAAAGCAGTTCTAGGTTTATAAACAAATCAAGGTTGAGATATGGATTTTTCACTTACAGAAGAACAACAGCTTCTTCAAGATAGTATTAATCAGTTCATTGAAAGAGAATATACTTTCGATGATAGAAAGAAATACTTAGATTCAGAAAAGGGGTTCAATGAAGAAAATTGGAAAACCTTTGGGAGTTTAGGTTGGTTAGGCATGCCATTTTCTGAAGATGATGGCGGATATAATGGAGGCCCTGTTGATGTTATGGTCATTATGGAGAATTTGGGTAAAGCTCTCATTGTAGAACCTTATGTCCCATCAATTCTTTTGTCTGGAAAAATCCTTGCTGATTTAGGTTCTGATGAACAAAAATTAAATTATTTACATCCAATGATAAGTGGAGAAAAAATAACTACTTTCGCTTATATAGAACCTCAAAGTAGATTCAATTTATCGGACTGTTTAACTAAAGCAACAGTATCTGATGATGGATATGTCTTAGATGGTTACAAGGCATTAGTTCATAATGCTTCTGCTTCGGATACATTAATCGTTTCTGCAAGGACATCAGGCAATCAATGCGATGAAAAAGGTATTTCACTTTTTCTTTTAGATGTTAATAGTAAAGGAGTTTCTCTTAGAAATTATTCTACTATTGATGGTGGTAAAGCATCTGAGTTAACTTTAGAAAATGTATCAGTACCAAAAGATTCATTATTAGGCGAGATTGATGCAGGTTTTTCTACTATAGAAAATGCAATTGATCTTGCTACTTTAGGTATATGCGCAGAAGCAGTTGGAATCATGGGCAAAATGAACGAAATGACTCTTGAATATACTAAAACTAGAGAGCAATTCGAACAAAAATTAAGTCAGTTTCAAGCCCTTCAGCATCGAATGGTTGATAACTTTATGCATTATGAGCAATCTAAATCTTTGTTAGTAATGTGCGCTGCAAAAATGAACGATAATACTGAGGACAAAAAGAAAGCATTAGCTTCTTTAAAATATCAAATTGGACTATCTGGTAAACACATAGGAGAAGAGTCAATTCAACTTCACGGCGGAATGGGTGTTACGGATGAAATGCATATTGGTCATTATTTTAAAAGACTAACTACGATAAGAACTTTATACGGAAATTCTGATTACCATTTGAGCAACTACGCATCTTTATAAAACAAATTTAGATGGTTTCTACAAAATCTGATCAAAATCCAGATAAAAGAGATAGATCTAAACCAAAAGACTATCTTTCCGATTGGATTAAAAGACAATCTTTAGTGGAGAAGATGATTCCTTTGATTGGAAATCTTCACAGAGAACAAAACGTAAGAATACTTCTGTACGGCAATCCTTTAATAACTTTATCTGTATCTCAAATTATGCAGGAGCATAGATTGGTGAGAGAAACTGAAAAAAATGAGCTCAGTGAATTTGAATCCTTCGAAGTAATAAACATACTTAATGATCTTGACCTTGGTCCTTGCGAAATAGATGTTGGCATTATCGCTGCAGGATATATGTTCGATTCTAAATCTTTATCCCTTGAGGAATTTATTAAAGAACAAGTTGCAGATGCCATTGGTAATAAAAATCCAGTTCTTCAAGAACCACAAGACATAGTTCTATTTGGGTTCGGAAGGATTGGAAGATTAATTACAAGACTTCTACTAGAAGATACCGGTTCAGGGGAAACCTTATCCTTGAAAGCAATAGTTGTCAGGAAAAAAAGTGATGATGACTTGTTCAAAAGAGCCGAATTAATGAGAAGAGATTCTGTTCATGGAAATTTTAAAGGGACTATAAGGGTTGATTTGGACGAATATGGACTGGTGATCAATGGAAATCTAATAAAGTTTATAGATGGAGATCCATCGACTATAGACTATAAAAAATACGGAATAGATAATGCTCTAATCATAGATAATTCGGGTGCTTGGAGAGATGAGAAGGGTTTATCAGAACATCTAAAATCCAGAGGAGCAAGTAAGGTCCTGTTAACAGCACCCACTAAGTCTCCTTTAAAAAACATTGTTTATGGAGTTAATGAAAGTGATTTAAACAATACGGATAAGATTGTTGGCGCTGCCTCATGCACAACAAATGCAATTGTTCCTCTTTTAAAAGCTCTAGACGATGATTATGGAATAATTAATGGGCATGTTGAAACAATTCACTCCTACACGAACGATCAAAATTTAATAGATAATTATCATTTAAAGTCTAGAAGAGGACGCAGTGCCGCTTTAAATATGGTTATTACGGAAACCGGAGCAGCCTCTGCCGTCAGTCAGATACTTCCGAACTTAAAAGGAAAATTAACAGCAAATGCGATTAGAGTTCCCACTCCCAATGTATCATTGGCAATCCTTAAACTTTCCTTAAACAAAACTTTAAATGACAAAGGAACAGCAAATGAATATTTCAGACAATTAGCTTTCCATTCTATATACAAAGATCAAATTGATTTTACTAATTCTTCTGAGATTGTTTCATCTGATTTAGTAGGAAGTAGGTATGCTTGCGTAATTGATTCTGAAGCAACTATCTGCGATGACAAACAAATAGTCATTTACGCTTGGTATGACAATGAATTAGGTTACTGTATTCAGCTTTTAAGAGTTATCAAAAGTCTAGCTGGAATTAAATATAAGCGACTCCCGTACTTTTTATAATGAGAAGTATCAATATATCGAAAGGTTTAGATATTCCTATTTCCGGTGAGATTACCGATTTAGCAATTACTAATTATATTACTAAGAAAGTTGCTGTTTTAGGAAAAGACTATCATGACTTAAAACCTACAATGCTTGTTAAAATTGGTGATCAAGTAAAAAAGGGTCAAAAATTACTAGAAGATAAGAAAATTCCAGGTTTATTCCTAGTTGCCCCTGCCTCAGGAGAAGTTATAGAGATAAATAGAGGAGAGAGAAGAGCTTTTGAATCTTTAGTAATTGATTGCAATAACAAAAATGAAGAAAAAATCTTCATAGAAAATCCATCTAATTTTGATTTCAAGAAAGAACACGTGAGGGATATTTTAATTGATAGTGGATTATGGACTAATTTAAAGAAAAGACCCTTTTCAAAAGTTCCTAATATTGACGAAAATGTAGATGATATATTCATATCTTGTTTAGATACAAATCCTCTTTCTTTTGATCCAGAAATATTTATTAAACAAAATCTAGATGATTTTAATAAAGGCTTAGAAATTCTATCTTTAATAACATCTAAGTATGTGCATATTTCTTCAAAAATAGGTTCTAATTTGTTTGTTGAAAGCGAAAAAGTGAAGCTTTATGAGTTTAATAGTTTGCACCCCGCTGGAAACGTAGGTACACAGATTCATTTCATTTCACCATTAGGAAGAAATAAATCAGTTTGGACAATAAATTATCAACATGTTTGTCAAATTGGACATATGTTTAATTTTGGTAGGTTATCATTTAAGAAGCTCTTAAGCATTGCGGGCCCACAAGTGAAGATTCCTTTTCTGCTGGAGACTGTAAGCGGAGCTGATTTAACTGAAATTATGAGAGACAAGCTTCTACAAGGACCCAATAGGATCGTTTCTGGATCAATATTATCTGGTCGAAATGCTACAGAAAATGAGTCTTTTATTGGTCATTTTCATAATCAAATATCAGTTCTAAGAGAAGTTGAAGATGATGATAGAGAGTTATTTAACTGGTTTAGACCGGATTTGAAGAAACATTCTTTTTTACCAGTTTTTTTCACTAAATTTTTTGAAAAAATTAATCCTTTAAAATTTACTACGTCAATGAACGGTGCTGATAGAGCAATTGTTCCAATTGGTGTCTACGAAGATGTTTTGCCTTTCAACATTATGGCAACTCAACTATTAAAAAGCATTGTTCTAAGAGATACAGAAGAAGCTCAAGATCTAGGTATCCTGGAGTTTGATGAGGAGGATTTAAGCCTTGCAACATACGTCTGTCCTAGTAAATATGATTTTGGTTCTATTTTGAGAGAAAATTTAAAAATTATAGAGGATGAAGGTTAAAAAATGTCTGATCCGTTAAGAAATTTTCTAGATAAAACTAAGCCAAATTTTCAAAAAGATGGTGCGTGGTCAAAATATTTTCCATTATTTGATGTTTTTGAAAATTTATTTTATTCATCTTCAAGAAAAACCTCTGGAATTACTCATGTTAGAGATGGTTCAGATATCCAAAGAGTAATGGCTATTGTTTGGATGGCAACCTTCCCAACAATGTTTTTTGGAATGTATAACTTAGGTTATCAATCTTTAATAGCCATAGATGCTTTAAATGCTGCGGGACAAGAATTTGCAAAAGATTGGCATTGGCCAATTATTGAATTAGTTTCTGGTTTAAATCCAAATAATATTTTTGACTGTATCGCTTACGGTGCAGTCTTCTTCATGCCAATTTACCTAGTAACCTTTATTGTAGGAATTTTTTGGGAAGCTATTTTTGCTGTTGTAAGAGGTCATGAAATCAGCGAAGGTGCCTTTGTAACAACAGTTTTATTTGCATTATCATGTCCTCCAAATGCACCTCTATGGCAGGTTGCCTTGGGCATAACTGTTGGACTTGTAATAGGAAAAGAAATCTTTGGTGGAACAGGTAAGAATTTTTTGAATCCCGCTTTAACAGGAAGAGCTTTTTTATACTTTGCATACCCTGCATCTTGGTCTGGTGACTTATCTTGGGTTGCAGTTGATGGTTATTCTGCTGCCACCATTTTAGGTCTTTCAGCTGAGTCTGGTTATCAATTTCTTCCAGAATCTTATAGCTGGTCAAATGCATTTTTAGGTTTTATACCAGGGTCAATTGGAGAAACTTCAACGCTTGCAATTTTAGCTGGTTTAGCAATACTCCTTTTTACAAGAGTTGCATCATGGAGAGTTGTTTCGGGAGTCTTATTAGGCACAATACTAACCTCTATGCTTTTTAATATCGTTGGAAGTGATACCAATCCTATGTTTTCAATGCCATTTTGGTGGCATATGGTTGTAGGTGGATACGCTTTTGGAATGGTATTCATGGCAACAGAGCCAGTTTCAGGCTCACATACAAATAACGGACGATGGATATACGGATTTATTATAGGTATCTTGGTTGTTTTAATTCGAGTTGTAAATCCTGCTTTTCCTGAAGGAATGATGCTAGCAATTCTATTTGCAAACTTAACCTCACCACTAATTGATTATTTTGTAGTCAAGCAAAATATAAAACGAAGAAATAAGGTCATTTATGCAGAAAGATAGCATTATAAATATTATTCTTGTTGGAATTGGTTTATGTGTTATCTGTGGTGCTGTCATATCTACTGTTGCTGTCTCGCTCAAGGATCAGCAAGAGCAAAACGTATTATTTGATCAACAAAGTAAAATTATAGATGCTGCCAGATTACTTGAAGTTTATCCCTCACCACAAGAAGCATTAGCTTCGATAGAGGAAGTGGTTGTTAATCTTGATGAAGGTCAGCCTTCAGACTTTCCTGCAGATCAATATGATTTAGACACCATATTAAGAGATTCATCTCAGCACAGAGTTCTTGATGGATCTGATGATATTGCAATGATAAGTGTTAGAGAAAATCTCTCAAAAGTTTACATTGAATACAGAAACAACGAATTAAAAACCTTAATACTTCCTGTAAGAGGTTATGGTTTGTGGGGAACTTTATATGGCTACCTTGCTCTTGATTCAGACTTAAATACGATAGTAGGTTTAGAGTTCTATAAACACAAGGAAACACCTGGATTGGGAGCAGAAGTTGACAACCCCAACTGGAAAAAATTATGGAATGGAAAAAGAGTATACGATGAAAGCGGTTTAGTGCAGATTTCAGTCATCAAAGGATTTTCTAATCCAGAAAATACCGAATATTCTTATGAAGTTGATGGTTTATCTGGTGCAACTATCACCAGCAAGGGAGTTTCAAATCTTCTTGCTTTTTGGTTAGGTAACGAAGGGTTTGGTCCCTTCATCAATAATTTAAAAAATAAAGATATAAATCTAAGCGATGTCTAAGTTTAAAGAAATCTTATTGACGCCTATTTTCAAAGATAATCCAATAGCTTTACAAATACTAGGTATCTGTTCCGCTTTAGCTGTAACCAGCAAACTTTATCCAACATTAATAATGTGTGTTGCTTTAACTATCACTGTCAGCCTATCAAATTTCTTTATTTCACTTATAAGAAATATTATTCC
Organism: uncultured SAR86 cluster bacterium; assembly: GCA_902526045.1. Classification (GTDB taxonomy): domain Bacteria; phylum Pseudomonadota; class Gammaproteobacteria; order Magnimaribacterales; family AG-339-G14; genus CACNYO01. Next base: position 39,356 of record CABZJI010000003.1, read on the forward strand.
CACCAACATAAGAATTATTGTCCAAATGACAATTATCTCTTCACTAGTTATTTTGGTAGATCAATTTCTTAAAGCTTATGATTATGAAACTAGTAAAACATTATCTGTCTTTGTTGGATTAATTATTACTAATTGTATTGTTATGGGGAGAGCAGAAGCATTTGCCATGCAGAATTCTCCCGGAGTTAGTTTCTTAGATGGTTTGGGTAATGGATTGGGGTATAGCCTAATCTTAATTGTAGTAGGAACTATAAGAGAGTTATTAGGTTCCGGCCAATTACTTGGAATTGATATTTTAACTACTACTCAAAATGGGGGATGGTATGTAGGAAATAATTTCTTTTTATTAGCACCGAGCTCTTTTTTGATAATAGGATTATTTATATGGGCTCTTAGATCGTGGAAAACTGAGCAAGTTGAAGAGAAAGAATTTCTTATGAGTAAAAATGCTCCTAAAGAGGTAGAAACTCACCATGCTTGAGCATTATCTTTCTATTTTTATCTCCTCAATTTTCATAGAGAACTTAGCCTTATCTGTATTTCTTGGCATGTGTACTTTTTTAGCTATTTCTAAAAAAATTGAGGCTGCCATTGGACTTGGAATTGCAGTAATCGTTGTATTAGCTATAACGGTTCCTTTAAATAATATCATTTATAATTTTTTACTTAGAGACGGAGCTTTAACGTGGCTTGGTTATCCTGATGTTTCTTTAGAGTTTGTTGGTTTAATCAGTTATATAGGAGTAATAGCTGCTTGTGTTCAAATTCTTGAGATGTTTTTAGATAAATATGTCCCAAAACTTTATACAGCTTTAGGAATATTTCTTCCTCTTATAACTGTCAATTGTGCAATTCTCGGTGCTTCATTATTCATGGTAGAAAAGAACTTAGATTTTGGGGAAAGTGTTGTTTACGGTCTTGGAGGAGGAGTAGGTTGGGCTTTAGCGATTGTTTTATTGGCGGGAATTAGAGAAAAATTAAAATATAGTGATATTCCAGATGGACTTGAAGGATTAGGTATTACCTTTATAACTGTTGGTTTGATGACCTTTGGTTTTATGTCGTTTGGGGGAATAATACTCTAAATGATTAACTTAGATCTTATATTTGGAATTGCGACGTTTACGGTAATAGTAAATCTCATGATTTTTGTTATCCTTTTTGCTAGATCTAGATTGGTTTCTACTGGTGACGTTTCTATCCAAATTAATGGAGACCAAGACAAAGTGATCACAGTTCCTGCTGGTGGAAAGTTATTACAGACCCTAGCATCAGAAAATTTATTTCTTTCTTCTGCATGCGGAGGAGGGGGAACATGCTCTCAATGTCGATGTCAGGTATTCGAAGGTGGAGGATCGATACTTTCGACCGAAGAAGCTCATTTCAATAATAAAGAAAAAAGAGAAGGTTGGAGATTATCTTGCCAAGTCCCAGTAAAGGCTGATATGAAAATTACTGTTCCCGATGAAGTTTTTGGAGTAAAAAAATGGGAAACAACTGTTATTTCCAACGATAATGTTGCCACTTTTATAAAAGAATTAGTTCTGAAATTGCCTGATGGAGAAAATGTAGGATTTGATGCAGGTGGTTATGTACAAATGGAAATCCCTCCCTATACTGCAGATTATAAATCTTTTGACGTCAAGGATATTTATAGAGGAGATTGGGAAAAATTTAAAGTTTTCGATAATGTTGCTACGGTTGGAGTTCCAGTTATAAGAGCATATTCAATGGCAAATTATCCTGAAGAGAGAGGGATAATGAAATTCAATATCAGACTTGCTAGCCCACCTCCTGGTACAAGCTTTCCTCCTGGAGAAGCTTCATCTTACTTATTTAATCTTAAGCCTGGTGATAATTTAACAATATTTGGTCCTTTTGGAGAATTTATGGCCAAAGATACTCCTAATGAAATGGTATTTATCGGCGGTGGTGCAGGAATGGCGCCGATGAGATCACATATTTTTGATCAACTACTAAGATTAGATTCTTCGAGAAAAATAACTTTTTGGTATGGTGCTCGTAGTTTAAAAGAAATGTTCTACATCGATGATTTTAATGATTTACAAGATAAATACGAGAACTTTACCTGGCATGCTGCTTTATCCGATCCTTTACCAGAAGATGATTGGAATGGCATGAATGGTTTTATTCACCAAGTATTGTTTGATAACTATTTAAAAGATCATCCAGCTCCTGAAGATTGTGAATATTATATGTGCGGTCCTCCTCCGATGATGGATGCTTGTTTTAAGATGCTTGATAGCCTTGGGGTAGAGCCAGAGAATATCATGTTTGATGACTTTGGCAGTTAAATACCTCTTTATATTTTTATTACTTTTAACAGGTTGTGTTTCAAGTGAAAAGCAATTTCAAGGTTATATATTTGGGACTTACTACAATATAAAAATTTCAAATCCACAAAACTTGAGCATTGTTCAATCAAGCATTGATTCAAAACTTCATGAGATAGATATGTTGTTTTCAAATTATAAAAATGATTCTTACTTGATGAAATTCAACAGAAAGGAAAAACAGATATTTAGTGATGATTTTAATAGTTTACTGAATCATTCGATTAAAATATGTGAGTTTGTAAATCAAAACTTCAATATTTTTTCGGGCAGTTTAGTGAATCTTTGGGGTTTTGGACCTCTAAAAAGAACAGGTTTACCAAAAGATGAAGCTATAGATAAAGTTATACCCAATGGATGCAACTCTACTTCAAATGATCATTTAGAGATTGATTTTTCTGCAATTGCTAAAGGTCACGCAGTTGATGAGATATCGAAACTTTTAGATGATCAAAATTTAAAAAACTACTTTATAGATATAGGTGGAGAAATACTTATTAAAGGGAATAAGAAAAAATCTCCTTGGATTATTTGTATAGAAAACCCAGATATCAGTAACAGTAAACCCGTTAAATGTTTATCCAAAAAGGATAATGAGAAATATATGGCTATTGCAACATCTGGTGATTACAGAAATTTTTTCACTATAAACAATAGGCGCTACTCACATACTATTGATCCAAAGACAGGTTATCCTATCTCTAATAATTTAGCATCTGTCTCAGTAGCCTTACCAGGACAGTTTAGACATACAGGTGATGCAGATGCTTTGGCAACTGCCTTAAATGTTATGGGATTAAATAAAGGCTTTGAATTTGCGGTAAATAATTCAATTGCTGCATTATTTGTTTTTAAGTTAGAAAATGAATTTTCTATTAGAATGACTCCATCTTTTGAGGATATAATTCATTAATTATGGCTACTTTTGTGTTTGCATCTATCGTTTTTATACTCTCCATTCTTGGATTAAGTTTGGGCTTAATCCTTAACAATAAGCCTTTACAAGGATCTTGTGGAGGTATGAGCAATCTTGATGGCAATTTGGAATGCAGCATATGTGGCGGCAACTCCAACAAGTGTCCTAAGTAACTAGAACTGATTCATGGTGTTATCTTTTCCGCCTGCTTTCAGAGCTTTATCTCCTGAAAAATACTCTTTGTGAGTATCTCCAATTGTTGACCCAGCGAGATCTTGATGTTTGACAGATGACATATCTCTTCTTATTTCCTGTCTCTGTATACCTTTAACATACGCTAACATTCCTTCATCACCAAAATAGCCTTCAGTTAAAGTAGCTGTACCTAAAGCAGTCTCATGATAGGTTGGTAAAGTAATTAAGTGATGGAAGATACCAGCTTCTCTTGAAGCGTCTCTTTGGAAAGTTTTAATAAGCTCATCTGCTTCAATAGCTAAATCAGAATCATCAAATTTAATATCCATTAAACCTTTTGGATCTGATGCAGGATCAGGATAGGCTGAAACATCCTTACCTGAATCAAGCCACTCTTTATAAACTTGCTCTCTAAAGGATAATGTCCAATTGAAAGATGGAGAATTGTTGTAGACTAGTTTTGCTTTGGGTTCTACTGACCTTATAGCATTAACCATTTCTGCAATTTGCTGTACATTTGGTTTTTCTGTTTCAATCCAGAGTAGATCAGCTCCATTTTGTAGGCTTGTTATGCAATCTAGGACGACTCTATCAAAACCAGTGTCTTCTTTAAATCTATATAAACCATTGGGGAGACGAACAGGTTTTACTAACAGTCCGTTTTGATGAATAGTAATATCATTTTCATCCAATTCATCTAGATTAGTTATTTCTTCTGTTTCAAGGAAAGAATTGTATCGATCTGCTAAGTCGCCTTGTTCATGCATGACAGGAACTTTTTGTGTTAAACCCGCTCCTAAAGAATCAGTTCTGGCTACGATTAAACCGTTTTCAACTCCAAGCTCTAAAAATGAATACCTAACTGCATTAATCTTATGTAAAAAATCTTCGTGAGGGACAGTTACTTTTCCATCTTGGTGTCCGCATTGTTTTTCATCAGAAACTTGATTTTCAATTTGAATACAGCATGCTCCAGCTTGAATCATTTTTTTTGCTAACAAATAAGTTGCTTCTTCATTACCAAATCCAGCATCAATATCTGCAATTATAGGTACTACGTGAGTTTCAAAATTATCAATTTTGGATATCACTTTAGATTCATCGCCTCCATTTTCCCTAACTTCATCTAATTCATTAAACAAATGTTGTAATTCAACTGCATCCGCTCGCTTTAAAAATGTATAAATCTCTTTGATTAGGTTTGGAACAGCTAATTTTTCATGCATACTTTGATCAGGCAGGGGACCAAAATCTGATCGCAGTGCAGCAACCATCCATCCACTCAAATAAACATATCTTTTATTAGTTGTCTCTCTGGATTTTTTTATCTCCATCATCATCTGTTGGGCAGTAAAACCATGCCAACAACCCAGAGATTGAGTATAGATAGATGAATCTTCATCGTACTCAGACATATCTTTATGCATTATGTCAGCAGTGTATTTAGCTATATCCAAACCTGTTTTGAATCTATTTTGTAAATCCATTCTTGCTGCATTTTCAGCAGAAATATTTTTGTATAAATCTCCACTTTTAGCTATTAATTGCTCAAAATGTTTTACAGTCTTTTTATAATCAAGCATTTACGTTCCCCGTTTAAATGAATACTTATTTTAATTTTGTTAGATAGCTAGCTAAGCCGGTGTATTGTATAGGAGATAGCTTGAGAAGTTTAGCTTTATCTTCCTTAGAAATAGCAAGATTTTCCACCAAAGAAATATAACTTTTTTCGGTAATTTTGTTTCCTCTTGTTACTTTTTTTATGATTTCATAACTATTTTTAATTTTATTTTTTCTCATAACTGTTTGTATTGCTTCTGCTAAAACTTCCCAACTTTCTGTTAATTCTTTTTTAATTTTTGACTTATTTGGTTCTAGTTTATTCAAACCTTTATTCAATGAATTAAGAGAAATTTCTAAATAAGCAAAACAAAGCCCGATATTTCTACTCACTGTTGAATCTGATAAGTCTCTTTGTAATCTAGAAATTTGCATCTTATTTTTAATGGCTGGAATGAGACTATTTGATAAAGTCAAATTTCCTTCAGCATTTTCGAAATCAATTGGATTGACTTTGTGAGGCATTGTGGATGAACCAACCTCATCGGATGAAATTTTTTGTTTAAGATAATCTTTAGAAATATAAAGCCAAATATCTTTTGAAAAATCTAGTAATACATTATTTAAATTTTCTACATTAGATAACAAAAAAACTAGATTATCTTTAAATTCTATTTGAGACGAAATAAGAGAATATTCAAGATTGAATGAAGAAATAAACTTATTTGTGATCTTTGGCCAATTGATAGAAGAATCTAAGGCATGGTGTGCATTAAAATTTCCTACGGCTCCATTAAATTTTGCTGCTTGCTTTGATTCTTTTATTTTTTTTTGGTGGAAGTTTATTCTGACGAAGAAATTTTTAAATTCTTTTCCTAAAGAAGTTGGGCTAGCTTTTTGACCATGAGTAAAGGAAAGCATAGAAATATTAGCCCATTTAACCGCTAAACTTTTTAATTGCTTATTAAAAAACTTTAAGTTGGGTAATAAATGCTCAGTCCTATATCTTTCTATCATCAATGCATAGGAGAGATTATTGATATCTTCTGAAGTACAACAAATATGAACATATTCACTTAATTTAGATAATCCTAATGATTCAAGCTGTTTTACAATATAAATTTCTACAGCTTTTACATCGTGATTAGTTACCTTCTCTATAGATTTAATCTTTGATGCTTCATTCAAGTCAAAATTAATAAAAATATTTTCAATTTTTTTCTGTTGATTTTTACTAATAACAGGAAGAAATTTCATGCTTTTTAAGTTTAGTAAAAACAATAACCAATTAATCTCTACTTCTACTCTGGCTTTGATTAGAGCATATTCAGAAAAATAATTTTCAAGATCTTTTATTTTATTTTTATATCTTCCATCAATAGGGGATATAGATAAAAGTGATTCTTTAGTCATGATTTATAAATTTCTCCACCGCCTAAACAAATATCATTTTGATAGAAGACAATAGATTGACCCGGAGTTATAGCTCTCTGTGGTTTTTCGAATTTTACACTAAAGAAACGTTCTTTTTTTGTGAGGATACATTTCTGATCATCCTGCCTATATCGAATTTTAGCCATTAATTTTATAGGTTTTGTAAGATCCGGTTCAGAGATCCAATTGATAGAGTCGACGAATAATTCTTTTTCAAATAAATTTTTATTATCATTCCCTTGGGCCACTACAAGGACATTTTCTAAAAGATTTTTTTCTACAACATACCACGGTCTTTCGTCGTAATTTTTTAATCCACCAATACCTAATCCTTGCCTTTGACCTAAAGTATAAAAAGAAAGGCCTCTATGAGAACCAACCTCTTTACCGTTGTCACAGAAAATTTTTCCAGGCTTATCATTAATATAATTCTCTAGAAAACTAGGGAAAGGTCTTTCTCCAATAAAGCAAATTCCAGTACTATCCTTTTTTTTGAAAGTTGATAAATTCATGGATTTTGCAATTTCTCTAACTTCTTTTTTTGTGAGCTCAGAGAGAGGAAATATAGTTTTATCTAAAACCTCCTTATTTATATTGCATAAAAAATATGTTTGATCTTTATTTTGATCTTTCGCTTTTGCAAGATAATTTGTTCCAGATATCGATTTTATTCCTGCATAATGACCAGTGGCAATATAATCAAATTTATTGCTCACAGCATAATTATAGAATTCATTAAATTTTATATATTGATTACACAAAACGTCAGGATTGGGAGTTTTTCCATTTTTTAAATCTGTTAAGAATTTCTCAAAAACCTTATTTTTATATTCATTTGAAAAATTTAAATGATGTAACTTTATATTTAATTGATCTGCAACTTTTGCAGCATCCATAAAATCTTCTTTTGCAGTACAGAGTGGAGTTCCATCATCATCCTCCCAATTCTTCATGAATGCGCCCTCTACCTCATATCCTTTTTTTAGTAGAAGTGCGGCAGAAACTGAGGAATCTACACCTCCAGACATACCAACAAGTACTTTCATAAGCTTATTTTATTAAAAAAATGCGAAAGTCTTAAACCTTTATTTTAATGATACAATCACTGCCTAAATTGTCCCTAGCAATAAAAAAAAGTTATGAGTTTTGAAAAAATAGTAATTCCTTCTGGAGGAGAACCTATCACCATAAGTGAAACAGGCAAGTTAAATGTTCCTGACAATCCAATAATACCCTTCATAGAAGGCGATGGTATAGGTACTGATATTACTCCAGCGATGATAAAAGTTATCGATAATGCAGTGGAAACTGCCTATGGAAATGAAAAAAAGATTTCTTGGATGGAGATTTATTGCGGCGAAAAATCAGTAGTTACTTATGGCAATGATACCTGGCTTCCAGATGAAACAATTGATGCAATCAAAGAATATATTGTTGCAATAAAAGGTCCTTTAACTACTCCTATTGGAGGCGGAATCAGATCATTAAATGTCGCCCTTAGGCAAAAATTAGATCTTTACTCCTGCGAAAGACCTATTACGTATTTTGAAGGAGTTCCTAGTCCAGTTATTTATCCTGAATCTACCGATATGGTGGTATTTAGAGAAAATTCGGAAGATATTTATGCAGGCATCGAATTTAAAGCTGATTCTGATGAAGCTAAAAAAGTCATAAAATTCTTTAGAGAGGAAATGGGAGTTGGAAATATTAGATTTGAAGAATTCTGCGGTATTGGAGTAAAACCTATTTCAAAGCCTGGAACTGAAAGATTGGTTCGAAAAGCAATTCAGTATGCTGTCGATAACGATAGATCTTCAGTCACTTTGGTTCATAAAGGTAACATCATGAAATTTACTGAAGGTGCTTTTAAAGAATGGGGTTACGGAGTAGCTAAATCTGAATACGGCGCTGTTTCTTTAGATGGTGGAGAATGGATGAGCTTTATAAATCCAAAAACTGGCAGGACTATCGTTATCAAAGACGTTATTGCTGATTCTTTTTTGCAACAAATTCTGACAAGACCTGCTGATTACGATGTTATTGCTACAATGAATTTAAATGGAGATTACATTTCCGATGCATTGGCAGCAAAAGTGGGGGGACTCGGTTTAGCACCTGGAGCTAATGTAGGAGATCACATTGCTTTATTTGAAGCAACACACGGAACTGCTCCTAAATATGCAGGAGAAGACAAGGTAAATCCTTCTTCATTAATACTATCAGCAGGAATGATGCTAAACCATATTGGTTGGAAAGACGCTTCTGACAATGTCATAAAAGGGATAAGTTGGGCTATAAAAAACAAACTGGTAACTTACGATTTAGCTAGATTAATGAAAAATGCAACGAAACTTAAATGCTCAGAATTTGCAGACGAGGTATGCAAAGGAATGAAGATGGGGTATTTAAAATAGCATCAATTTAATGTTTTTTGACCTAAAATTAGAGAGCAAGAATCCAGAGGAAGAATATGAAGGCGATTTATCTGTTGCCGTAAGACCTTCTGAGCCAATAATAAAAAAACCTTCTTTATATAGAATTCTTTTGTTGAATGATGACTATACCCCCATGGAATTTGTAGTATATGTTCTACAAAAGTTTTTTAATTATGATCAAGAAAGAGCAACGCAAATAATGTTGGCCGTGCACACCCATGGAAAAGGAGTATGTGGTATCTTTACTAAAGAAATAGCAGAGACAAAATCAACTCAAATTAATGATTTTGCTCAGCAAAATGAACATCCTTTGATAAGTGAAATTGAACCAGTTGACGAAGAAGATTAATGTTAGAAAAAAATCTAGAAAATTGTCTTAACAACGCTTTCAAAAAAGCACATAGCTCGAATCATGAATTTGTTACAACGGAGCATCTGTTGTTTTGTCTTTTAGATAACAATGAGGCATTGAAGCTATTGTCTGCTTGTAATGTTGATATCGAAAAACTGACACTAGATTTGGATAAATTTTTAAAGGATTCTATTCCAGAAAATTCAGACTCTAAGAAAGACGTCCAGGCTACTCTAAGTTTCCAAAGAGTTATTCAAAGAGCTGTTTTTCACGTACAAAGCACAAAAGGTGCTGAGGTTACTGGTGCTAACATAATTGTGGCTCTATTTAGCGAAAAGGAATCTTATAGCGTTTACTTGCTAAAACAACAAGGGATGACAAGACTGGATGCCGTTTCTTATCTTAGCCATGGGGAAGAAGAAGAGACCGAAGATTCAGAAATAGATTACCAAAATGAAGACGGTGAAGAATCAGAACAAAATGCATTAATCAAGTATGCAACAAATTTAAATCAAGAAGCATCAGAAGGAAATATAGATCCTTTAATTGGAAGATCTAATGAATTGGAAAGGATTACTCAAATTCTTTCAAGAAGAAGTAAAAATAATCCACTTTTGGTAGGTGAATCTGGAGTTGGAAAAACGGCAGTAGTTGAGGGTCTTGCAAAAAATATTGTTGAAGGAAATGTTCCAGATGTATTGAAAAACCGACAAATTTTTTCTTTGGATATGGGGACTCTTCTCGCTGGAACAAAATACAGAGGAGATTTTGAGAAAAGGTTAAAGTCTATACTTAAAGAATTAAAGAAAATTGATGGTTCTATTTTATTCATCGATGAAATACACACAGTGATTGGTGCTGGCGCAACTTCTGGAGGTGTAATGGATGCCTCAAATCTTTTAAAACCAACTCTTGGAAAAGGTAACTTCACTTTAGTGGGTTCTACGACTTATACCGAATATAGAAATATCTTTGAGAAGGATAGGGCTCTATCAAGAAGATTCCAGAAAGTAGATATTGAAGAACCTTCTCAAGAAGAAACCTTAAAAATTTTAGAAGGTTTGAAACAGAAATTTGAAGAGCATCATCAGCTTAAATATTCAAAAGAAGCTTTAAAATCAGCAGTTGAGTTATCTTCAAAGCATATAAATGATAAATTCCTCCCAGATAAAGCTATTGATGTGGTTGATGAGGCAGGCGCAAGATTAAGACTTTTAAAAAATAGTAGAAGAAAAACTGTATCTGAATTAGATATCCAAAAAGTTATTTCATTAATGGCTAGAATTCCAGAAAAAAGTGTCTCAAAGGATGACAAGGTTTCATTAGGAAAACTCGAAGAAAATCTAAAAAGAGTTATTTTTGGTCAAGATGATGCTATAGAAAAATTAGTTAGCTCCATAGTTATGTCAAGAGCTGGTTTAGGTAACGAAGAGAAACCAATTGGAAGTTTTCTGTTTGCAGGACCAACGGGTGTTGGTAAAACAGAATTATCAAGACAGTTATCTTTATCAATGGGAGTAGAACTAATTAGATTTGATATGTCTGAATATATGGAGAGACATACAGTTTCAAGACTCATTGGAGCTCCTCCTGGATATGTTGGATATGATCAAGGTGGCTTATTAACAGAAGCAGCAGTAAAAAATCCACATTCAGTAATTCTATTAGATGAAATTGAAAAAGCTCATCCAGAGGTTTTCAATGTTTTATTACAAGTTATGGATCACGGAACCTTAACTGATAATAATGGCAGAGTGGCAAGCTTTAAAAATGTTGTCTTAATTATGACAACTAACTCAGGGGCTCAAGAAATGGCCAGAAACTCTATGGGATTCCAAAAACAAGATAATTCATCAGATGGCGTTGAAGTGATTAAAAAAGCATTTTCTCCAGAATTTAGGAATAGATTAGATGCCATAGTTCAGTTTGACTCTTTACCTGAAGAAGTAATCCTAACCATAGTTGATAAATTCTTAACTGAAGTTCAAGCTCAACTTGATGAGAAACAAGTAACTCTTGAGGTCGATGATGATGCAAGAGTATGGCTTTCTAGAAGGGGATATGATGAAAAGATGGGTGCCAGGCCCATGTACAGAATTATTCAGGATAAAATCAAAAAACCATTAGCAGAAGAATTAATTTTTGGTGAACTTTCCAAGAATGGCGGAAGCGTTATTGTTTCAGTGGAAGAGGATGAATTAAAAATTGATCTTAAGCCCAGCCCAAAAAAAGAAGAGAAGAGGAAAGCAAAGGTCTAGTTACTTTCCTCTGTAAGTTATCCTGCCTTTAGATAAATCATAAGGAGTCATTTCAACCTTAACCTTATCTCCGGTTAAGATCCTGATGTAGTTTTTTCTCATTTTTCCTGAAATGTGAGCCGTTATCACATGATCATTTTCAAGCTTCACTTTGAAAGTTGTGTTGGGCATGGTATCAATTACTTCGCCTTCCATTTCTATTAAATCTTCTTTTGCCATAAAATATGTATATATATGAACATTATGCCAGATGAAAAAGGAAGATAAAAAGTTTCATCTTTGGACATTGCTATCCTTTCTGGGAGTGATCATTATCCTACTGGCAATAATTAGTTACTTTATTGATCTAATTTACTGAAATGAAAAACCTGAGCGAGTCAGATATTTCAAGAGTCATTGAAATGGCTTGGGAAGATAGAACTCCATTTGATGCTATCGAAGCTCAGTTTTCTCTGAAAGAGCAAGATGTTATAGAGATCATGAGGCGAGAATTAAAAACAAGCAGTTTTAAAATGTGGAGAAAAAGAGTAAATGGTAAAAATACGAAGCATTTATTAAAACGTTCTTTTTCAGTCGGACGACATAGGGCTAAAGTCCAAGGAAAACCAAGATAATTAAAAATTTTATTTCAAATGATTAATACAAATATCAAATTAATTGGAAATCCTGCATCACCATACACGAGAAAAATGATTGCCTATTTGAGATACAAGAGGATTCCGTATCAAGTGATATGGGGAGAAGCGTCGGATGTTCTAAAATCAATGAAAATCGATCCACCTAAACCAATCTTACTGCCGGTTTTTCTCCTACCCAGAGATGGAAAAATAACATCTGTTACTGATTCAACACCTTTAATTGCAGAATTTGAAAATTCTTATCCGGAAAGGTCTGTTTACCCAAATGATCCACCTCTTAAATTCATTAATTACATTCTTGAAGATTTTGGCGATGAGTGGTGTACAAAATTTATGTTTCATTATCGATGGTATTTCAGTGAAGACGCAGATAATGCCGGGACAATTTTACCTGTCGGAATTATGAATAATATTTCTGATGAAGAGCTAGCTTTCTTTAAAGATCACTTCACAAAAAGACAAGTAGAAAGATTGTGGGTTGTTGGATCCAACGACGAAACAGCATCCTTTATTGATAAAAGTTATAAATCGGTACTAAAAATTTTAGAAAATCATTTAAAAATTCAACCTTTTTTATTGGGTTCAACACCTTCTTCTTGTGATTTTGCAGTATATGGTCAGCTTACACAGTTAATAGGATTTGATCCAACTCCACGAAGAATTGCTCATGAAATTGCCCCAAGGGTAATTGGATGGGTGAATTCACTTGAAGATGGAAGTGGTTATGAAGATAAGGAAAATAATCTTAAACTGTCAGATCTTCCACAAACTATTCATGAATTATTTCAAGAAATGAGTTCTTCTTACATACCAACAATGGTTGCTAATAAACAAGCTATTGAACAAGGGAAGAATGAGTGGGAAATAGATTTAGATAATGGAAAGTGGAAACAGAAATCTTTCCCGTATCAAGCAAAATGTTTGGTTTGGATTAAAGAAGAATATGAGAAACTAGACATAAATGAAAAAGATGAAGTTTTATCTTTTTTAAAATTAAATAATTGCGAAACGTTGGTGGTTTGAAATGAATAGAATTACTGAAATGCTGGGATGTAAATATCCAATAATACAAGCTCCTATGGGATGGATAGCGAGAAGCACGCTTGCATCAGCAGTTTCTAATGCAGGTGCTTTTGGCATTATAGAAACTTCTTCTGGAGAAGTAGATCAATGTAAAGATGAAATAAAAAAAATGGCTACACTCACAAATAGTCCTTTTGGAGTTAATTTACCAATTTTATTTTTATCCGATGAAAGCATGCTGGATGTTGTGATAGGTGAAAATGTAAAATTTGTTACTACTTCTGCAGGAGATCCAGCTAAATATATTCATAAATTAAAAGAAGCAGATATCAAAGTATTTCATGCGGTACCTAGTCTTGCTGGTGCTTTAAAAGCAGTAGACGCAGGAGTCGATGGTTTGGTTATAGAAGGCACTGAAGGAGGAGGTTTTAAAAACCCAGAGGAGGTTGGTCTTCATGTATTAATTCAATCTATCAAGAAACACACAGATCTTCCAATTGTAGCAGCTGGAGGAATTGTTGATGGGAGAGGTATGGCAGCTGCTTTTGCTGCAGGAGCTGAGGGAATTCAAATGGGAACAAGATTTGTATCATCTTTAGAAAGTCCAGTTCATGAAAATTACAAAAACGCCATTGTTGGTGGGAATGAACAAGGTACATATATCCTCAATAAAAAAGCTAAGCCTTGTATCAGAGCATTAAAAACTGACTTCACAGAAAAAATTTACGATGAAGGCTTAATGGACATGAGTGCCATGTCAGGAATTAAAAATCTTTATTTTGGAGGTGATATGAATGCCGCTCCTGCATTAGCAGGACAATCAATAGGATTAATAGACGAAATAAAACCAGTCGAAACAATCATTCATGAAACAATTTCTGAATTCAATGATATTTGTAATTCTATGGGTTCTATCAAGTTTTAGTAGATGAAAATTTTAAGAACTCCGGAGAGCAGATTCAGCAACATAAAAGATTTTCCTTATACACCTAATTATACGGTGATAAAAACACATGATGACTCTGATCTGAGAATTCACCACATCGATGAAGGGCCAAAAGATGGTCCTATTCTTCTGGTTATGCATGGTCAGCCCGTCTGGAGTTACTTGTATTCAAGAATGATTCCATACCTGACTGATGCCGGGATAAGAGTGATCGCACCTGATTTACCAGGTTACGGCAAATCTGATAAACCTGCAGCAAGAGAAGATTATTCATATCAACGACAAGTGGATTGGATGAATGATTGGTTAAAAACCAATGATTTTAATAATCTTATTTTCTTTGGACAGGATTGGGGAGGGCTTATAGGATTAAGAGTCATTGCAGATCAGTCAGATAGATTTCTTAAAGTTGCAATGGGAAATACAGGCTTGCCTTATAACCCTAATGTTTCTGAAGAAGTTATAGATAAAATTAAGGCATTTAGAAAAAGTGACATAAAACTAAATCCAATATCGATGCAAAAAGAAATAAGAAAAATGGATGGCAAAAATATTTCTGATGATGATTCTCCTTCTCATCCTGCTCTAAGTTTTATGTACTGGCAAAAATTATGCTGGGATACCGAAGATCTTCCAATTGGTTTTATGATGTCGAGTATGATGGAAAAAAATTCACGTATTAAATTCTTCATTTATTTCATATTTCTAAGGTTAGGTTTAAGAAAACTTTTTCCCTTAAAAACAAACTTAGACATAGCATATGAAGCACCTTTTCCAAATCCTTCTTATAAAATGGGGCCTAGAGCCATGCCTAGCCATGTGCCTATGATTCCTGATCAATCATTGGAAGCTCAGAGGAAAGCAAGAGAGTTTTATAAAAATTGGAATAAACCTTTTTTAAGCGTCTTTGCAGGTGACGATCCTGTAACTAACGGTGCAGAAAAAGATGTCTTAAGAATGTGTCCCACTGCAAAAAGTTCGCCAAATATAGGAGGAGGGCATTTTTTTCAGTGGACAAGAGCAAAAAAACTATCAAATATTCTTATAGATTTTATAAAAGATTAATTGTTTATGTTCTCTATGTTAGTTCCTAATGCTGCGGATAATAATTATCTTGGCTTTAGGTTTGTTATTTATTTTTTTATCCCTTTTTTATTATTAATGACCTGGAGATCTGTCATACATCTATTTTATACAGAATATGGCTTGCACAGTATTGCTAACATAAAAGTTATAGAGGGTAGTCCTGATCCCATGCCAATAATCTATACATTTTTTTCATTGTGGGGACTACTTCAATTATTATTTTGTTTTTTTTCTTGGGTGATTCTATTTAAATATAGATCTCTTTTGCCCTTAATGATTATGGTTTTTTTAATTGAATGGTCATTTAGGTTGATAAATTCCTTTGATTCACCACTCAATCTGGCTGAATATAAAATCGGTACCACACCAGGGGTTGAATTAGCCCCACTAGTTACAGTTTTTTTAATAATTTTATTTATAACATCTTTATTAAAAAGGAAGTCTTGATATGAAAAAAATTATTATTTATTTTATATTGTTAGTTTTTGTAATTGCTGGAATGTTGTTTTTTTTAAGTAGAGTTCCAGCTGTTCAAGATGCTTTATTTCAGAGACTAGCTCAAACTTTAATAAGTACAGCGCCGAATATCTTTCCAGAGGAAGACTCGTTGTCTGCCTTAGTATGTGGTTCAAAGTCACCTTTGCCTCATCCAACCAGAGCTGAGACATGTGTGATGATAAAAGCAGGAGACGAAACTTTTATCTTTGATGTAGGAAATAGGAGTATCGATAATTTAAGAAACTGGAGGATTCCTTTAGATAAATTAAATGCTATTTTTATTTCTCACCTTCATTCAGATCATATCGCTGAGCTTCCAGAAATACATATGTGGAGCTGGGTAGGTACAGATAGGCAGTCAAAACTAAAAGTATACGGCCCTGTAGGAGTAAATCAGGTACTCAGAGGCTTTACAGAAGCTTTTTCACTAGATTGGAAGTATCGAAATGATCATCATGGAGATAAATTTGCTCCTTTAGAAACAGCTGGTTTTGATGGATTTGAAATTACTGACTTTACTACTCCCGTGTATCAGTCTAACGGTATAACAATATCAGCTTTTCTAGTTGATCACAGTCCAATTGATCCATCTTTAGCCTATAAGATTGAATATAAAGGAAGATCTATTGTTTTAAGTGGAGATACTATTTATTCAGAGGCTGTCTTAGAAAATTCTAGAAATATTGATGTCTTATTTCATGAAGCTTTTCATAAAGAAACTTTAGATATGATGTATAACGCTCTTCCTGAGAATTCCTCATCTAGGATTGGACTTGTAGATATACAAAATTACCATACCAATACTGTTGAAGTTGCGAATCTAGCGAAAGAAGCAAATGTTGGCCATCTTGTTTATTACCATTTAATACCTGCCCCAAGGACTAATTTAGTTGCAGATATTTTTACGAGAGGAATAGATGATATTCTTACAAATTGGACTTTATCTGACGACGGAACAATGGTTATATTACCTGTAGATTCGAAAGAAATTATTATTACGTCAATTAACTAGGAGAGTTATGAAAACTAAAATTACTGAACTATTTGATATTGAGCACCCAATTATTCAAGGTGGGATGCATTATGTTGGTTTTGCTGAGTTAGCTGCAGCAGTTTCGAATGCAGGGGGGTTGGGAATAATTACCGGACTTACCCAAGGTACTCCAGAAAAGTTAGCAAATGAAATAGCTAAATGTAAGGATATGACCGATAAACCTTTTGGTGTGAATTTAACTTTTCTACCTTCGTTAACACCGCCAGACTACCCAGGCCTTATTAAAGTTATTATTGAAGGTGGAGTTAAAATAGTAGAAACAGCTGGAAGGAGTCCTGCTGAATATATGCCTGCCTTAAAAGATGCTGGAATTAAAGTTATTCATAAGTGCACATCGGTAAGACATTCTTTAAAGGCACAAAGTGTTGGATGTGATGCCATTTCAGTTGATGGATTTGAATGTGGAGGACATCCAGGTGAGGATGATATTCCTAATTTTATTTTGTTACCAAGAGCTGCTGATGAGTTAGAAATTCCTTTTGTAGCATCTGGAGGAATGGCGGATGCCAGAAGCCTAGTTGCGGCAATGGCCTTAGGTGCAGAAGGCATGAATATGGGAACAAGGTTCATAGCAACTGAAGATGCTCCTGTTCATGAAAACGTTAAAAAAGCTATTGTGAATGCAACTGAGTTAGATACAAGATTGATTATGAGATCTCTTACAAATACCGAAAGGGTGCTAACAAATCCCGCAGTTGATAGATTGATGGAAAAAGAAAAAGCACTTGGAGAAAAGTTAACTTTCTCCGATATTGTTGATGAAGTTGCAGGAGTTTATCCCACAATCATGATGGATGGTGATATGGATGCAGGAGCTTGGTCTTGTGGTATGGTTGCAGGCCTTGTTTATGATATCCCTAGCGTAAAAGAACTCATAGATAGAATAATGAGTGAAGCTGAAGAAATAATTCAATCCAAACTCAAACAAGCTGTCTAATGAAGTTTGAAAATAAAGTAATGCCAAATGATGATCAGATGGCAGAATTTCTTGAGCCTGGAAATAATGAACCAATTTATATGGTTAATCTTCTCAAGTTCAAGGATAAGGCAGAATATCCAGATAAGAGAGAGACGGACTTATCAGGCAAAGAAGCTTATGCAATATATTCAAAAGAGGTACAACATCATCTAGCCAAAGTAGGAGCTAAAGGTATTTTTGGAGCTGAAGTTAAGAGATTGATGCTCGGTGAAGTAGAAGAGCTTTGGGATTCTGTTGCGATAGCTAAATATCCAAATAGAAAAGCAATGTTAGATATGATTTCTGATCCAGATTATATAAAAAGCGCTCAACACAGAGTTGCTGGATTAGAAGGACAGCTAAACATTGAAACAGTTATTCCTTCAGAAATTGACTAACCTCAAAAAAGCATCCCTATTCTCATTAGTAGTAATAATTCTATTCTCTTGTGGGGGTGGAGGTGATGGAGGTATTGAGCCACCATCTGATGGAGGAAATCCTATAAGTAATTCAGGCTCATCAAATTCTTCAAGTTGTACTCCAAATACCATAACAACTCCGAATATTTCCTTTTCAAGATCTCTTGATCCTTTAACTCAACCACAATCAAGTAACCAATACCCTCCTTATGACAAAATTATTGACTACGAAGGAATAATTTTTGCAGGAATGGATGATGTAAGTAATGATTTTGTGTACAAAGTTACTCAAACATACAGAGAGCTTCTGGGTGGAGATAACGGTATGAAATCATCTTGGACTGCAGATCTTATTAATAAGATGGACGATAAGAGTGTTCTTCAGAGGATTATATACGGCGAATACGATGACTATTCTGGAGATCGAGCATTTGATGAAAGAAATTATCCAGGATTTGATAATACTCATGATAATAATCCGAACGTTGACGTAATAGGGGAGAGTAAACCTATTGATAAATCTGGCCAAGTTAATGAAGTCATAGAACATATTCTTCATACAATTACTGTCCTTGGATTTAATTATATATTTCCAGAAAAGTATTCTTATACAAATGCATGTTCAGATGTTTATTTAGCAATGCAAGAAGCTATTTCTAAAGGCTATTATGATGTTTCATCATATGATGACATTAAAAATGATTCCGAGATTTATGGAAGGATAATTGTTCAGGAATTTGCTTACTGGATGATTATTACTGGATGGGATATCAAGAAAGATCTTCTTCCAAATTCTGCACCTGAGTGGACAATTAATAGCGCAACAGAAATGCAATCTCTCTTACCTTTATCTCATGCATTGTATGAAGAAACGGTAAAGGATATATTAAAAAATCCTACTTCAGAATTTTTACTTAATCTATTTCCAAGATCTTAAATTTGGAATTAATTGATTTAAAGATTGATCAAGACATAGAAATCATCTCATCATTCTACGAAATTAATCAACAGCAAGTTCCTAAAGTTGGATCTGTATCTTTAGAAGAATTTATAGAATTAATCAAAATATCAGATATTTCTTATGGAATTATAAAGAAGGGTATATGCCTAGGTTTTGTTATCTGTCTTAGAGAAAACACTAAATATCAATCTATAAATTATAAATTTTTTCAAAAGAGACATAAAAGTTTTTTTTATATTGATAGGATTGCAATAGAAAGTAAATCTCAGTCTTCAGGTATCGGAAGTATTCTCTATAAGAAATTATTATCATTTAAAGAAAATATTAATATCCCGATATGTGCAGAGGTAAATATTGATCCACCAAATGACCTATCAATTTACTTTCATAAAAAACATGGCTTTTCTAAAATCATTGAAAGCACCATAAAAGAAGGGTATTCGGTTGTTTATATGGAAATAGAATGATTTTTATTACTTTACATAATATATATTATACGAATGTTTACTATAGGTTTAATCTAATAAAAATCCTGTATGGAAAGACTAATTAATTGCTACGTTCAATGAATTAACTACTTTTCCCTTATTTGAGGTAAGTTCCATAATAACTTCGTTTTCAAATATACGAATAACACCAAAATTGGCTTTTCTGTAGGTTGAACCTATCCTGAGTGGACCTTTCTCTTCTGTATTAAATGGTATTGGCAGATTCAATGAACTTGATGTGAATTCGTAAATATCATTATCATCTTCAGTCTTAAATCGATAAAAACCACCTCTATGCCTATCTCCAGAAAGTATTAAAAGATTAGATACATTAGATTCGTCTATGAGTTTAAAGAGTCTTTCTCTTTCTAAAGGAAATTTATCCCATGATTCCCATCCATGCCCTAAACTTAAAATCTGCAAACTAGATAAAATGATTTTTATATCGCTGTCTTCTTTCAACTTGCCCTTAAGCCAATGCCATTGTTTTTTCCCTAATAATGTCTTATTGGGATCGAAATCTTGTATATATCTCTCTTTTCCTTCTTTATTAAATTCATCTGTTAATTTCCATTCAGATTTAAAGGATCTATTATCTAAAAATATTAAATGAACCTTAAGACCATTTTTTTTGATTATTTTGTCGAAATATAGACCATCTCTTTGCCTGCGTGGATCGTTAGAAGGAATTCGCCAAGTTTCTAAGAAAAGTTCTTTTGCATTATCTTTGTGACGATAATCAGAACCGCCATCATTTAATCCGAAATCATGATCATCCCAAATGAATTCTGCACTTACTTTACTTAAAAAATCTTCTAAATTATTGTATTGCTGTTTATAAGTTCTAATAAGTTTATCTAATTCTCCATCTTCTTGATCTCCATAGACGTTATCTCCAATAAACATAAATAAATCCAATTCTTTCATTTCTATGGTCTTGAGAATAGCCATGCTTCTGTCTTGATGAAGACAAGAGCCAAAACCTAAACTAAGTATCTCTTTAGTTGAATACAAATTGATTGAAATAAAAAAAAGAAAAAGAAAATGAATAATTTTCATTAAATGATCATAGACGATAAGGGAAAATAGTAAATTGAAAACTGCTTTAATTTATTAAAAAAAATAACTTATACTTAATTCTTACTAAGGAGAAAATTATGGAAATGATAATAGGATTTACTTTGCTATTAGCCCTATTTCAAATTTGGCTTATACCAATGATGTTGAATTCGAAAAACGTAAATTGGCAACTTTCTAATAGAGATAATGAACCTGAACATCCGCCCTCTTTAATGCTTTCTAGAGCTACGAAGGCAAAAGATAACTTAAAAGAAACCCTTCCAATTTTTCTTATCTTAGCTGTATGGTCTATTGCTGCTGGAGAAGATATTAGCGGTCTAGCAATGTGGTGGTTAATATTAAGGATAGCTCATGGAGCTTTATACATGGCTGGTATAGGTATCATAAGAACTCTTGTTTGGCTTCCTTCGATAATCATTCTTATTATGATGACATTAGCATTAATTTAAAAAATGTATCCGAAAAAATATATCAAAATTAAAGGGAAAGAAATGGCTTATGTTGACGAAGGTCAAGGAGATCCCATAGTTTTTTTACATGGAAATCCAACATCTTCTTATTTGTGGAGAAATATTGCTCCTCATGTGGAAGGATTAGGACGAATAGTAATTCCTGATCTTATTGGTATGGGAGACTCAGAGAAACTGGATAATGTAGATGATCCAGGTTACAAATATCATGGGCAGTATGATTATTTGACTTCTTTATTGGAAGAAATAGATCTTGGAAATAATATTCATTTAGTTATCCATGATTGGGGATCTGCCATGGGTTTTCAATTTGCGAGAGAAAATTCTGAGAGAATTAAATCCATAACTTTTATGGAAGCAATTGTAATGCCAATGGTTTGGAATCAATGGCCCGAAATGGCAAGAAAGATCTTTGGTCTTTATAGATCTGAAGCAGGTGAAGAACTAATTCTTGAGAAGAATTATTTCGTAGAGAAGATTTTATTTTTAGATGCACCAAATCTTTCTGAAGATGATAAAAATGAATATAGAAGACCTTTTGTTAAAAATGGTGAGGATAGACGCCCTACTCTCACTTGGCCAAGACAAATTCCTCTAGAGGGAGAGCCTCCTGAAGTTGTTGATGAAGTACAAAAAAATGCAAATTTTCACAAAGATTCTCATACTCCTAAACTTTTTATTAATGCTGATCCAGGATCAATCCTTATTGGTGATCAGAGAGAATTTGTCAGAAGCTGGAAAAATCTTACAGAAGTAACAGTAAAAGGAAATCACTTTATTCAGGAAACTTCTCCTGATCAAATAGGAAAGAATTTAGCTAACTTTTTAGAATCAATTGGATAAAAGATTAAGGTTTACACTTCTCTGTTTCCTTTTTTTTTCTAATTTTATTTTTCCATATGAAAAACCAAATATCGTTATTATCGTTTCTGATGATTTAGGTTGGGGCGATGTTTCATACCATGAAAGCATTATTCCAACTCCGAACATAGATAGGTTCGTAAAAGAAGGTTTGGAGTTAAATAGATTCTATTCAAATCCAATATGTAGTCCTACAAGAGCATCCTTAATGACAGGGCTAGAAGCATATTCTGTTGGTATTCTAAGACCAATTAGTAATCCTTCCACAAGTCCTGTGGGACTGCCACTTGAGTACAAAATACTGCCTGAGTATTTCAAAGATGCCGGATACCAGACTTCTTTAGTTGGAAAATGGCACTTAGGAATGAACTCTAGAGAATATTTACCAGGTCAAAGAGGTTTTGATACAACCTATGGTTTTATGAATGGAGGTATTGATTACTTTAACCACACGATGTCAGGAAGACTTGATTGGCATAAAAATGGTGTGCCTTTAAGAGAAGAAGGTTATTCAACAGACCTAATTGCAAACGAAGCAATAAAAGTCATTCAAAATAAACATAATAATAAACCTTTACTCTTATATGTTGCTTTCAATGCTCCCCACACCCCTATTCAAGCTCCTTATGAGAATATAGAAAATTTTGAATATATTGATGATCCAAAAGAAAGAATTTATGCAGCAAATATAAGTATTCTTGATAAACAAATTGGGAGAATCATCGATAGCATAAAAGATGAAAAGCTTTCGTCAAATACCTTGGTACTTTTTTTCAGTGACAATGGTCCTGTCTTTGACATTGATCCGATCGGAGCGGTCGTTGTTCCAGAATTATTGAATGCTAAAGGAAGTAGTGGAGGATTAAAAGGTAGTAAAGGTTCTGCATATGAGGGAGGTATAAGGGTTCCAGCATTTATGTTGTGGGAAGGTAAATTTAAAAATGAATCTTCAGATCAGTTTTTTTTCATCCAAGATGTCTTGCCAACTTTATTGAGTGCTGCCGAAATTGATTATGAAAATAGTCTTTTTGAAGGCACCAGTAGATGGGATTCTTTGCATCAACGAACAGTTGATAAGCCACAAAATTCAGTTTTAGCTTCCAGTGTAGCTTTTGAGGAAATTGCCTTATTCAATGAAGAATGGAAGCTTTATTTTAAAAAAGGTCCTGCTGGAAGTAATTCAATAAATTATTATGAATTATTTAATATCATAGAGGACCCACTTGAAGAGTATGATTTATCTAAAGATTATCCTGATATTTTTGATCGAATGAGGGAAACTCTCAATAAAATTCCCAAACGAAATCTACAAGGATATCCTGATGCAAGTTATCTTTATCTTCATGGGGATAGGATGTTATCAGAAGAAAGTGGAACCCCTTGGTTAAATTACGATTTTGAAGTAATAGAAAAGCCCTCTCCTTTTACCGGAACTCTTATATTCATATGGATTTTATTGTTAGCAAATAAAACCTATGCAATTTTATTCATCTCTTTGGCGATTCTCATAATCTATTTAATTAGGAAAAAAATAAAACGTGGATAAATCAGGAAAACAAAGTTTTAAAGTTATTGATACTGATGAAAAATGGATTCTTTATCATAATTGTTTTTCGCTTTGTTCTCGTAAAGTTCGATTGTGCCTTGAAGAATTGGAAATAGAATATAAACAGGAACATATTGATTTAATAGAAACTGGTAAATACGAAGTTGCCTCTAAAAATTTTTTAAAAATCAATCCTGGTGCGACTGTCCCAGTCTTACTTCATGAAGGTTATCCAATCTATGAATCTCATGAACAAATTTACTATCTAACTAAAGAGTCTTCTTCAAGTTTTATTATTCCTGCCAACGAAAAAGATAAAGATTTAATGGACTATTGGGTTAAAAAGTCTTCTATGGTCGGAGATCCAATGGAAAATCAAGATACTTATGCAGGAAACTGTATAGGTGCATTGACGTTCCCACTTTTTGCTTCAATGATTAAATATATAAATATCAATAAAATACTTGTTGGCTTGATAAATCATCCTTTAAAAATAAGGGTTTTCCTTTTTATTATTCTAAAGACATTTGGATATAAAGCTTTTTCGAGTGGTTCTCCTATAAGAAGGTTAATCAAAAGATCATTAAAGAATATTAATAATCATCTCCATGAACTAAATAATCATTTAAAGACAAAAGAAGAAGATTGGATTATCAATAATGCGTTTACCCTAGCAGACATCAGTTGGGCAGTTATTCTTCATAGAATTGAAGAAGTCGGCTGGGACGAAATATTATTCAGAGATAAGCCCTTTCTTGAAGATTATTACAAAAAGGTGAAAGATAAAAAAAGTTTTATAAGTTCAATCATCAACTATGACCATGAAATATTGGATAAAGGTAAAACAATTCTAAAATTAAAGATAAAAGAAGATCAAAACCTTAAATCACTTTTTAAAGAATTTTTCTGAGTTTTTAATTAAAAAAAATACCCGAATCAATCGGGTATTTTTTAATAAATCTACTCTTATCTTTCGTTTGGATAAGCTTTTACAAATTGGGCCATCCTTGTTTGAACATTTGTTCTTATGTCCTCTACCTCGTTGAGATAAGTCTGATAAGCACTTGAACTAAAGGCAGTCTTCATCGAATCAGTAAGTTCTGTCATTGAAGTAGATCCAAGAAATATCATATGTGTCTGATATTTATTGCCAAACATGATTCTATTGATTCCAAAAGAACCAACACTTTCTTGTGATTCCATGAATGTTTTCCAAGCATTTAAATAATCAGCTTCCTCACCAGATTCAACTTTAATATCTACATTGGCAAATACAGTATCGGTAGTCCAGTCACCTGATTCTAGAACTAACTCTGAAACGTAATTATAATATTTTGGAGAGTTTGAAAACCCGTCCAAAGAATCAATCATTTGAGCTGAATCAGCGCAACTACCAAAAATAGATCTTCCTAATAACATTTTGTCATAATCGTCATATGTAACTAAGATTAAATGAGAATGAGAGCCGCCACCAATTGCATAAAGCGCAACATTTACTCCAGATTGTTCTCTCCAATTGTCTGCACATGAAGAAACATCAAATTTATCAACCGCTCCAACAAAAGAAATAGGATCTGTAACATCAAAATAATGAAATTCTGCTACCAGACTTCCTGGCTTTATCCCATGATCATCAGATAATAGATTTGCAGTAAAGAATATAAATAAAAACGAAAATAAAATTTTTCTCATAAATTTCTCCATAAATTTTATTTTAATTATGAATGAAATAAGATCAAATACTAATAATTTTTAAAAATAAATTGATTGGATTTTCTGATCAACTTTTGATAAATCTTTTTCCAAGTTTTCTAGAAATAAGTGCAACTTTGTATCGTCATAATTATCTAGCCGTGATCTTTCACATTTTTTTATAATTTTGGAATTCATTAAAAGTATTTTTTTACTTTTTGGTAAATTCTTTAAGCATTCTTCTATGATCAATAATGCTCTGTAGACTGACCTTGGAAAGCTATCATTCTTTAACAAAAAGGAAATTACTTCTTCTCTATCAGCCTCGCCTTTCGAAACTTTTCTAAAAGCGTCCTGAGCAGATAATGTAGTCAACATACTTAGCCATTCCATTGTTGAGAAATCATGAGTTTGTTTTTCACTTTTGGAAACACACAGACAATCAATAATTCTAGAAATCATATCGGTACGTTCTATAAATCTTCCTAATCTGATGAACTCGAACTCATAACCACGAGAAAGATTATTATTTATTGCTCCAAAGAATCCTTGGGTCATTGAAACAATCTGAGTTAAATGAATAAGTTTTTTTCTTTTATGAATTTTTGAAATCTTTTTATTGACTACATGATCATAGAGTTCATTAAGTTGAATATTTGCTGGTTTAGGTAAATCATCTTTTATTGTTTCTATATTAAATTTTGACATTTGAAGGCAGTTATTTAGCGAGCTTAAATTCCTTGAATCTTCAAAAAGAAAATTCAAAACATTACTTTCATTATATTTTTTGTATTTACTCTCAAAGATGTCGTTAATATCCAAAGTATCAATTAAGGGTTTCCAATTAAGCGAATGATCATCTGGAAAATCAAGAATTAGTTCCAAGTTAACATCTATCATCCTTGCAATATTCTCAGTACGTTCAATATATCTAGCAAGCCAATATAAATGTTGAGCACTTCTACTTAGCATTATGCGTCCACGACCCAAGTATCTTTACTGCCGCCGCCTTGAGAAGAATTAACAACTGTTGATCCTCTCTTTAAGGCTACTCTTGTTAATCCTCCAACTGTTACATAAGTATCTTTTCCGGAAAGTATGAATGGTCTTAAATCTAAGTGACGCGGAAAAATAGTATCCTTCCTGAATGTTGGAGTGGTTGATAAAGAGATAAGTGGTTGAGCTACAAAGTTTTTTGGATCTTTCAAAATATTTTTTTTGATTATAGAACGCTCATCTTTTTTAATATTTTTACCTATGACGATTCCATATCCTCCAGATTCTGCAACTGGCTTAAAAACCATATCCGAGAAATTTTCAAAAGCATAATTTCTGTCTTCCTTATTTTTTAGTATAAAAGTCTTTATGTTCGGAAGTATTGGATCCTCTTTCAGATAATACTTAATCATATCGGGTACGTAAGAATATACTGCTTTATCATCTGCAATTCCGCATCCGGGTGCATTTACAATGCCTACATTTTTATTTTTCCAAGCTTTTATGAGTCCCTTTACACCAATTACGCTTTTAGGATTTCCAACTTCAGGATCTAAGTAATCATCATCTACTCTTCTGTAAATCACATCTACTTTTTGAAGTCCTTCAATCGTTTTTTTATAAACAATATTTTTCTTAACAATCAAGTCAATGCCTTCTACTAAGTCAATTCCCATTTGCTGGGCAAGATAGGAATGTTCATAATATGCTGAATTGTAAATCCCAGGAGTTAGTAAAACGATTTCTGGATTTTTTGATTTAGAAAAAGAAGCTTGAACCAGCGTTTCATATAGTTTGAGAGGATATTCGTCAATCTTTGAGACTCCGTAATGAGAAAATAGATCAGGGAATACTCGTTTCATTACATATCTATTTTCCAGCATATATGAGACTCCTGAGGGAACTCTAAGATTATCTTCCAATACATTGAAATCTCCTCTTTCGTCTTTTATTAAGTCGCTACCTGAAATATGAGCCCATGAATTATTAGGAAGCTTCAATCCCTTACAAAAATTTAAAAAGTACTTAGATTTCAATATCATGGAACTTTCCATGAAACCTTCTTTTAAAAAATTTTTTTCGTTATAGCAGTCCTCTATAAAAAGATTCAAAGCTTTAGTTCTTTGTTTTAAGCCTTTTTCAACAAGATTCCACTCTTTCTTTTTTATAATTCTTGGAATGAAATCTAATGGCCAAGTTCGCTCTTCTGATCCTTCGTCAGAATAAACTCTAAAATTAATTCCTAAAGATTTTATTGCAGATTTGGTTGCGCTATCTAACTCTTGAAGATCATTTTCAGATAAAGATTCTAAGTAGTTACCAATTTTTTTTAAATGACCTCTAACGGTGCGCTTTGATGTAATATACTCGTCAAACGATTTAGATAGCTCGTATTTAGACCATGTCAGTTTCATCTTTTTTTTTACAATCTTCTCCTATAATTAGAATATCATCCATTTGTATTCAATTATGACCTATTGTTTAGCAATTAAAATTAACGAAGGATTAGTTTTTGCTTCAGATTCAAGAACGAATGCAGGATTAGATAATATAAGCACTTATTCAAAGATGTTTACTTTTAACGTCGGAGACAGAGCTTTTGTTATTCTTACTTCAGGGAACTTATCTACCTCACAAGCTGTCTATCATCGAATCGAAAAAGATTTATCATCAGAAAATTCTTTAAAGAGTCTGAATACCTGTTCAGATATTGAAGAGGTTGCATCTTATATTGGTGAGCTAAATATTGAGTATCAATCTAAAGCTAGTGAAAACCCAAATCAAAGCTCCCCAATGCTTGGATCTTTTTTTATTGTTGGCGGTCAAATAAAAGGGCAAGATCCAAATTTACTATTGGTCTATCCGGAAGGAAATTTTATTTATATGTCTGATGACCAACCCTACTTGCAAATAGGTGAAATAAAATATGGGAAACCAATCTTAGATAGAATGATTTATCAAAATATTTCACTTGGAGATGCTGCTCGGGTAGCATTGTTATCTCTAGATTCAACCATGAGATCAGATCTAACCGTTGGACCACCGATTGATCTGGTTGTATTTAAAAAAGATGAAATTAATTTAGATTTCCAAGAACAATTAAAGCTAGATTCACCGTTCTTTAAAGAATTATCTGATATCTGGTCAGAACAAATTGATAAAGGTGTGAGAAAGTTGCCTAAGTTCCACTGGGAAAAAAATAATTAAAAAAATACCCGCTCGAAAGCGGGTATTTTAATAATGTTTTATTCAAAGGTCTTATTCAACAAACTCTTCCATAGTCAAAGCAGAGTCATAAACAGCTGCATTCACAACGAGTTCTGAACCTTTCCATTCAACTACATCGCCCATATCAACAAGCCACTTATTAAAAACAGGATCAGTAGCTAACTTATCTTGCCAACCTTCCATTTCTTCAACAGTTTCAAATCCAACTGTAAATGCGTGAGAAGTATCACCGTTTCCATAAGTATTTTGTGAAAGTCCTAGCTGTCCAGGAAAACCATCCATAGATGCCATCATTTTGTTGGTTAGGTTTACAACTTTTCCTGCATCAGTAGCATAAAAATTGTGAACCTCCCAAACTCTATCATCATTAGAGACGTCTCCCCACGTGGTGACAAATGTATGCATTAAATCTGATGTAGCTTCAGAATTTTGCGATAGGGCTCCAAAAAACTCCAGAGATGCTCTATTAGTAGGATCTAGTGATTTAGTTTGAAACACAGATGCATCAGTCATGCTTGGAAACAACCACACTAATGAATGTGTTGCAGGGTTTTCTCCATTGGATACATATACATTTAAGTGAACAGAGCCATTAAAATTATTTTTTACAAAATCACTTTTCATGTACCTGTCTGTTGCAGCTGCAATACTTGCAGCTTTAATTGGATCATCTACTTTTATTTGAAACTCTGCCCAAATAGGAGCAGCGAAAGAATAAGAAGAGACGATTAAAGAAACTAAAATTAGTAGTTTTTTCATAATTAATATCTCCTATATTAAAAAATTAATTATGAACTAAATTAATTGATTGAGTAACAAAAGAATTATTCTAAATCCTTAAAATTTGGCTTTCTTTTTTCAATAAATGCTGTAACGCCTTCTTTAAAAACTTCACCATCGCATAGAACTCTTTGTGTATCTCTTTCATAATCTAGTTGCTCATCTAAAGTATTTTTTAGAGCTGAATCATGAGCTTTCACTATTGCTTTTAACCCAGTTATGGATCCATTAGCTAATTGAGACGCTAAACTGATTGCTTCTTGAATCAAAGCATCATCTGGAAAAACAGACCAAATAAGTCCCCAATCTAATGCTTGGCTTGAACTTATATCTTCTCCTAATAATGCCATACCGTTAGCTCTTGCTCGTCCAATCAAATTAGGAACTAGCCATGAAGCCCCTACATCAGAGATGATTCCAAGTTGAGGACCAAAAACTAATTTAAATTTTGCAGATTCAGAAGCGATAATTAAGTCACCACACAAAGCAAGACCAACTCCGCCACCAGCACAAATACCATTTAATGCATTAACTACAGGCTTAGGACAATTAACAATTTTTCTAACCAAAGGATTAAATCCAATCTCCATAGCATTAGCAGTAGCTTCTCCGGGTGACCAACTTGGATCAGTCGGCCATCCGCCGGCTGCTAAATCAGCGCCGCTACAAAAACCCCTTCCTTCACCGATAAGGATTACTGACCTAATAGATTTGTCATGATAAATATCATCAAATGCATCGATAAGAGAATCAACAAGATCTTTATTTAAACTGTTCAGAACTTCAGGTCGATTCAAAATTAAAAGCCTTACTCCATTATCAAGATTTTTAATCTTTAATACTTCTTGCATATCTTGGTCTCCCTTTAATCTTTTCTGAGTTGTGATGGGTTTTCAAAAAATTAACTTTATTGTTATATCCATGATATATATTATATTTAATTAATAAATAGGAGATTTTATGAAAAAATTAATTTTTCTTTTTGTGTTTTTAGGGTCATCTTTTTTAATGGCACAAGAGAGGCCTTTTCAAGCATTTTTTGGAATCAAAACAAGCAATCCTTTAGCAGTTGTATCAGCTATGGATGATTTGGCTGCAGCGAACTGTCCTGGTACATCATCAGCAAGGCTTATGAATGAGCTTTTTAACGGTGGAGAAGAGACAACTCACACAATCATAATTACATATCCAGACAAGATGTCTTACATGATGTGGGCTAATAATTTTACATCTTGCCCAGCTGCTGGAAAATTCTTACAAACTATGAGTGAGATTTCGGAGCAAACATTTCAATTTATGGGAATGCCACTCTTAACAGAGGGAGATCCAAATGGAGACCAATTCTTTCAAGTCTTTTTGATGGATGTTAGCGATCCTTCAACGTATGCATCCGAATATGCAAAACTTATGGCAACAGGACAATGTCCAAGTTCCTACTCACTTGTTGCAATGGGGCCTGGAGCAGATATTGAAGAATATGGCACACACTTTGCTTACTGTGGCTTCAAGAATATGGATTCATTTTTAGATTCCTATATGGGGAATTCAACCCCGACTGATGCATATATGGAATTTGCTTCAAAGGTTGCTGATGCAAGGACTTTAAAAGCTATCAACATGAGTGCAGTTGTCAAAGACTGGTTACCTAGTCAGTAGTTAAATGCAAGGAACTATAGCTATTGTTTTTAGGAGAAAAGAATGAAAAAAATATTATTAATTTTAATGGTTATCTCATCTATTAATTTATTATCAGATGATGGAACTGGCAGGCATGAAATGCATGCATTTTATCAATTTGCCGTAACTAATCCGCCTCAAGTAGTTGAAGCAATGGATGAGTTTTATGCATCAGATTGTGGAAAAAAATATCCAGCTGATGTTGTCTTATTTGATGATGCATTTAATGGAAGCAGTCCATCGACACACTTTTTTATAAATTCATATGAAAGTATGGAAGATTATGAAGTGGGTCAGGCTCTAGTAGCTACATGCCCTGCAGCAGCAGCTTTTTTTAACAAGATTTTACCTGTAGCAACTCCCGTTTCAGAATTTGTTACTTTTCAGGCTTTAGAGGTTGGAGATTGGACAAAAGATAGGGCCTTTATGAGATTTGATCTCAAGGTGGAATCTGGAAAAGCAGGAGATTATTTGGAAGAATTTATCGAATTAGCTAACTCAAATGAGAATGAACTTACTAGTTCATACGGTTTAAATGCTGTTATTTATGGATCTACAGAATTCACTCATTTTATCTATATAGGTGGAAGTGATTTTGCATCTCTTACTAAGAATCAAATGGCACAGTCTCAATCAGATGCACAAGCTAAATTCTTAAAAAAAGTTAAAGGTATGAGAGAAGTAGTAAATATATCTTATGGTTCGCCAATTAAAGCCTGGCTAAAAAGATAAACATTTCTCAAAAAAAAGAGAGGTTAAGCCTCTCTTTTTTTTAATTTTTCAGTTCTTAGAAATATGAAAAAACTTAAAGTAGCTAATGAGCAAAGGATATGCCAAATTCCATGAGCTTGTATATACGAGTCAGGATTACATAAAGGTTGGCCTGGGTATCCTTGAAGCCAAATAATGAAGGCGGATATGTAGAGAAACATGCCGATAAAAAACCAAGAATATTTTCTATCGTATATTGGTTTTGATTTACATAATAATCCCGGTAGCCAAAAAAATGCTATCCACCAATATTGATCTAAATTATTGATTATCTCTAAAGGAAAAATTCCAAATATAGCTGCAACTAAGAATCCAACAAAACCAGAAAAGAATCTCATTCTTTGACTCCAGAATCTAAATAAAAATTCAGAAACTATCCAAATTCCTATTGAAACTCCATAAACACTGAATCCAATACCCATTCCATCTCCAAGAAACCACCTACCAAGACCGTAGGCGAAGACAATTCCTGCATATGTTTTAAAAAATGTACTCGTACTCCATTTAGCCATGAGCTTGAAGTTGTATAGCCAAGGAATAACGATGTACATAACCATACTTAAGTTATCTGCCCAACCACCCCATTCAGTGTGTGTACCGTGCATTAAAAAAGACCCAGGTCCCAAGAAAATTGCAGCAGAGGCATATAAGATGGCAATAGGAGTAAAAGTGTGAAAAGTATTTATATTATTCTTATCTTTATGCAGAATGTGAAACATCATCAAGCCAGTCACCATGAAAGCTAAATTAGTCAGAGTATTTACAGGCTCTCTAAAGATACTATCGCTTACCTTTTCACACCAACGAGATGCTTCGCCAATAACCATACCTGGCTCAAGGGAAATGGATATTCCTAAATAAGCAAAAAGACCATATAAAAAAAGAAATAAAAAGCTAAAAAAGTAAGCAAGACGTAAGGCCATATATAATTATTTAGCCATTAAGTCTTTTAAATTAGAATTTGTTTACGGAGTTCTCATTACCTCAGGTGGAGTACACTTGAGGATGGAAGTAGTATTGAGTTCTTCTAATACCAATTTGAGTTTTCTATATTCAGAAACTTCAGGGCTTAAGCCTACTGAGCTTATTCCTATAAAACTTGTACCTATCAATGGATCGTGCTTTGTTAAACCATAAGTTGAAAAACTAGTACTTCTATTTGCATTTTCAACTACTTTTTCTGACAAATTACTAATCAAGTTAGAAATTCTAATCCTATTAGCCTGCATTTCAGAACAAGATAAAGATTGAATGTCTAAAGGATAGTGCAATGTTTCGTCATTAATTGCACCTTTACCACCATTTTGATCTATAAAATCGTCTAGCATAATTGATGCAGATGAATAAGTTGTAATATTTGTTCCAGCACAATTAACTAGAACAAACAGCATCAATGGAAGGATCAGTACTTTAATAAAATTTTTCATGTTTACAGTCTTCATAAAGCCACTCCATGAAGTTTATTTCCTACGTTTTTCTCTTAATTAAGAAAAACGAGATTTTATTGTCAAAATGACAGATAGTCAAATCAACAAACACTCACTTCTAAGTTAAATTTTACTATATTTGTACTTAAAAAGCCTCTATTTATAAATGTTTGATAGATTTTAAAAATAAATGATGTTTTATGCCAAGTCAAAGAACATAATGTAAAGTAAATACTCTTTTATGGAAGCCAATCAAATTTTACTCTCATTCATACTTTTAATTATGGTTGGTATGTTTATTTGGGGTAGATTCCGCTACGATGCTGTGGCTTTGACAAGCCTTGCTATCCTTGTTGTACTTGGATTTGTTCCAGCAAAGGAGGCATTTATAGGTTTTGGTCATCCCGCAGTAATCACAGTTGCTCTTGTTTTGCTTATTAGTAAGGGTCTTGAAGCTTCTGGATTGATTGGAAAAATAGGTAATACTCTGCAGAAAGTTGCCAAAAGTGAATTCCAGTTTTTAGTTATATTGATGGGAATTGCAGTTGTTTTGTCCTCTTTCATGAACAACATTGGTGCCATGGCTATGTTATTGCCAATTACGTTAGGTATATGCCAAAAAATGAGTTGGTCCCCTTCTAAATTCCTTATGCCTTTAGCGTTTGCCTCAATTCTAGGTGGAATGAATACAAAGATTGGAACTCCACCAAATATAATAATTTCTGAATTCAGGAATCAATACTCAAATCAAGGATTTGAATTTTTTGATTTTGCATACGCTGGATTACCAGTCAGTATTGGAGGAGTTATTTTTATTTCTTTGCTGGGATTTGTTCTTGTAAAAAATAGATCTGGTGAGAATAATTCATCCTCGTTAGTTGATATCAACGAATACTTAGTAGAGTTAGTAATTGACAAAGATAGTAACCTTATAGGTAAAAGGACACAAGAATTCAGAAAAGAGCTTGGTGCAGACATAGTGCTCATTGGCTCTGTAAATGAATTATCTGATGCTAGAGAAGTTCTAAGTAACTTTGATGAACTTAAAGAATCTCAAATATTACTTTTAAAAATAAATCCAGAAGAAGTATCAAGTCTTCAGGAAGAATATGGTTTATCTCTTAGAACGGATATTAGTGATCTTGATTCAACCAGCTTTGGTGAAATTGAGACCATGATCTCTCCAGGATCCAGATTAATTGGGAGAACAATAAGTTATTTTTCAAATATGGTTGGTAGACAAATGGCCGTGCTTGGTTTGTGGAGAAAAGGCACAAATTTTCAAGGTAGTCTTTCAAATGAACATTTTAAAGCAGGAGACGTTTTGTTAGTTGCTTCAAGGGAAGAGCAGAAAGATACAAGCGAAAAGATGCAAGACCTGGGCTTGATGCCTCTATGGCAAAGAGAGCTCGATGTCATTAAAGATGATTCAAAAGTATTAGTTTCTCTTGGATTATTTTCTCTTAGTTTGCTTTTCGTGATTGCAAACTTTTTAAATGTTGTCATAGCTTTTTTGCTCTGTGTATTAGCATTTGTTGCAACAAAACTTCTGAAACCTAATATGCTTTATCGGCATATTGAATGGCCTGTGATTGTGCTTTTAGGAGCCATGATCCCTATTGGAGATGCTTTGTATGACAGTGGGCTAACAAATATTCTAGCAACTGTAATTGCTACCCAATCTATACAATTTGGACTAGTGGGTACCCTTGTAATTTTAATGGTTGCTACTATGTGTTTATCTGATGTTATTAATAATGCTGCAACTGCAGTGATCATGGGACCAATATCGGTCACAATTGCAAATCAATTGGGCTACCCTTCTGAGCCATTTTTGATGTGTGTTGCCATAGGCGCAAGTTGTGCATTTTTATCTCCTATTGGTCATCAATGTAATACTTTAGTTATGGGCCCTGGAAACTATAAATTTGGAGATTATTGGAAATTAGGGTTGCCCTTAGAGTTGCTCATCATTGCAATTTCTACGCCACTGCTTCTTATTTTTTGGTTCTAATTTCCTTGGATAATTGTACCTCTAATAAAAAGTTCGTAATAGCGTGAGCAGTTATAGTTCCTAATTTCTATCAACATATCCAAATATTTTTGCTTTTCGGTATCTAAAGTGGATCTATGATCTAAATAGCATGCGTCAAATTCATCTAGATCATAAAAAGAATTTTTTACTACCTTATCGAAGGTGCATGAAAATAAAAAAATGGATAGAGAAAGGATCAGATAATTATTGATTCTCATCTGCATTCAACTGACCGCTGCTGGATTTTTGAGACATTACATCAACAATAATACCAATAACCATATTCAACATAATAACTGCGTTGAGAAGAATGAAGCTGATGAAGTATAACCATACCCAAGGAAATACTTCGATAATATCATTCATGACAGCAGCCCAGTCATCATAAGTGGCAACCTGTGCAAGTGTAAGCATAGCCAGGCCAATGTTACCCCAATGCTCTGGATCAGTTGTTCCAAAAACTAAAGTTCCAATCGCTGCCCATATGTAGATAAAAATGAACATTAAAAGAGCCACAAAACCGACTCTAGGAAGAGTTTCAAACAAAGCATCTACAATTTTCTTCAATGCTGGTACAACAGTAATAATTCTTAGAACCCTTACGATTCTGAGCAATCTTGCAACAAAAGCTGTTTCTCCTCCAGTGATAGGAATTAGGCTAACCGTCACGATAATAAAATCAAAAACATTCCAACCGCCTTTGAAGAATTTAAACAAGGATCTTTCAGCAACTATTCTTATGATAATTTCAATTAGAAAAAAGATTGTAATCGCTGTATCTAAAAAATTCAGTAACTCGACATAGTCTTCTGAAAGATCATAAGAGCTAACACCAGCATAAATTGCTGAGCCAATTATTACGAAAATTACGATTCCATTAAAAAAACGACTGTTTCTAATTTTTAAGAAAAATTGAACTATCTGATTCATTTGCGGATTATATACTCAAGTAAATTTTAAAGTTAATTATTTAAACAAAGATAAGAAAGGTTAATACCAACGTCTGTATTACTTCTGGAAAAGATATCAATACTGCTTCTATTATCAAAAGGTTTTAGAAAAATATTCATGGATAAGCAATTTATGAAGAGTCTAGAAAAAGTTAGATCTGAAGATTCGTTAACGTCTTTTCTTGTACCTAAAGGTCCGTTAGGTGCAAGATAGTTTTTAGAAGACCAATCGTAGTTTGAGGCCATCACCCATGAATCCGGCAAAGCCATTCTGTAACTGAAACCAAACCCCCATTGTCGAAAAGACTCAAATTTTTGATTTGCTTCATATTTATCGGAAAAAATATTCATGGTCCAACTAGAATTGTTGTTAGGAAGATTAAAAGTATTATTTACAAAAGTTCCATACCTGTAACCACTCTTTGCATCTAACCCAATAAAATTTCTTTTATCAACATTAAAACCGTACTCAAAAACAGAGCCATTTGTCAAAGATCCAGCGTGATTTACGCTGAAGGCATTAGACTCAAGCAGAGCTTTACCGGACAAATAAACTTGGATTCTTGTAAAACTCGGTGTAACAGACGGATTTTTTAAAGATCCTGATATACCCTCTTCAACATCTAATCGGCTATTTAATCCAAAAACAAAACTTCTTTGATCAAATTGTGTAAACCTTGATTGATATGTTGATGCCGCAGCAAGAAAATAATTTATTTTGTCACCCCTGGGATTATTTAAGTTTTGATTTAAAGACAAATTATAGTTAACAGAAAATTTTGAATCAGATTTTGGTTTTGAATCAGGAGATACTTCTAAGGGAAATCCAGCAATTTCAATAATGTCTGCATCTATACCTGCATTTGCGTTGCTCGAGCTAGCAAATCCAAATGTCATTAATTGATTTATTGTAAGAAGCTTTTCTTGTTCCTCAATAGCTGCTAAAAAAGATTCAACTTTTGAAATTACTTCTTCTGGTGGATCATAATCTTTGACGCTATCAAGATATAACTTTGCTGGGGCATAGGCTTCTAATCTAAAGTACAAAACGCCTAGCTCTAACCTAATCCTTGCAAGTGTAGGATCATAAATCAACATTTGTTCGAATACTCCAATTGCTGCCTCTAAATCTCCAAGAATGATTGAAAGATTTGCATATTTAAATAAATTACCCTGATCTGTTGGATTCTCAATTAACTTATCAAAAATAGCTTGCCTTTCTTTTCTTATGGTTTCTAATTGCTGAGGATCCGATATAGTTGGGGGCACGTTCTGAGTAAATGCAAAAACGCTATAACAAAAGATAAATAGTAATAAAATATATCTACTGGACATGACAAAGCGTCAATTATAAAGCTTTTATCCAAAAGAAATGAAAAACATTCAAAAAAAATTACTTCTGCCTTTAGCAATTCTGATTGGGATGATTCCTCTTGCAAATCCATTAAATATCTTTGATGATTTAAGATTGTTTGCTTTTGATACCTTGCAGCAAATTAGTCCAAGAGAACCTATTGAGGATGATCCAATTCTTATAATTGATATCGATGATGAATCACTTTCAAACTTAGGTCAGTGGCCTTGGCCAAGGAATTTGCTATCTAAGTTAGTGGAAAATACTGAGCTTGCTTTGACAACCTCCTTTGACATTGTTTTTGGTGAAAGAGATAGGACTGGAAGTGATGTGCTAACTGAACAATATTCCACCAGTTCAAATCTTGTTAAAGAATTAAAAAAAATAAAGCCTAATGACGAAGTTTTTGCGGAATCAATGGAGTCACATACAACTGTAGTTCTTGGAAGTGCTCCAAATAACAAATTAGTTAATGAGTATATAGGACCAAAATTTGGACTAATCATACAAGGTGATTCTCCAAAACAATTTCTTCCTAATTACACAGGAATACAAAATAATTTACCCTCTTTAATGGATTCTGCTGCAGGTATCGGTTCAATGAGTATTGGAGGCGAATCTAGTGTTGTACGAAGCCTTCCCACGTTTGAAGTTGTCAATGGACAAATAGTGCCCTCTTTGATGCTTGAAACACTTAGAGTTGCTATAGGAGCAAGTACCTATCAAATAAAGTCTTCAAATGCTTCAGGAGAATTAGCTTTTGGTGAAAATACCGGGATTAATAATATTAAATTAGGGAATGTCATAATTCCGACCAATGCAAATGGCTACCTTTGGTTACATTCAACTTATAAGGAGAATTTAAATATTGTCCCTGCTTTTGATGTTATCGAAGATAAGTTTGATAAAGAATTTTTCGTTGGAAAAATTGTATTAATTGGAACTAGTGCATCTGGCTTACTTGATATCAGAAATACAGCTCTAGAAAAGGATATTCCTGGAGTGACTGTCATAGCTCAAGGTATTCAACAAATTCTAAATGGAGATTTTTTGGTCAGACCGG
This sequence comes from uncultured SAR86 cluster bacterium, assembly GCA_902526045.1. Taxonomy (GTDB): domain Bacteria; phylum Pseudomonadota; class Gammaproteobacteria; order Magnimaribacterales; family AG-339-G14; genus CACNYO01. Next base: position 77,862 of record CABZJI010000003.1, read on the forward strand.
ATTGGATGGAAGGAGCAGAATTCTTATTTGGATTATTTTTTTCTATTTTCATCTGCCTAATTATTCAATATTTTGGGCCAATCGGGGGTTTAATCACTTTCTCGATTGCAAATTTAAGTAGTCTTTTTGGCTCATTTTATGGATTTAATAATCTGAATCTTTTAATTGATCCAATTTCTCCGTTGATTATTTGTTTAATGAGTTATCTGATAATAACGTTTTTTAATTTCCTTTTTACTGAATTAGAAAGAAGTAAAGTTAGGACAGCTTTTTCTCAATATTTAGCTCCAGAGATGGTTTCAAGACTTGCTGAATCGAGCGAATCTTTAAAACTTGGTGGCGAGAGGAAGAATATGACCTTTCTTTTCTCAGATATCAGAGGTTTTACAGCTATTTCAGAAAGCTATAAATCTAATCCAGAAGAATTAACGGATTTGATTAATAATTTACTAACTGTTTTATCCAATGAAATCTTAAAAAATAATGGAACAATTGATAAATACATGGGTGATTGTATTATGGCTTTTTGGAACGCACCAACAGATCAAATTGATCACTCAGACTTAGCTCTAAAAGCTTCATTTGATATGGAGAAAGCTCTTCATGAATTTAATATTAATTTCAAAGAGGATAAAGGAATGGAGCTGAAGATAGGAATAGGAATTAATACTGGGGAATGCATAGTTGGAAATATGGGTTCCGAGAAAAGGTTTGATTACACAGTATTAGGAGATCCAGTGAATCTTGCCTCAAGATTAGAAGGACAATCTGGTAACTATGGATTTCAAAGGATTCTTGGTGCGGACACTGTAAATAATCTTAAAACTGATGCTCATCTATTTGAAGTCGATTTAATTCAAGTTAAAGGAAAAAGTGAACCTGTAAAAATTTATACATCGTTTGATAATTTTTCTCTAGTTGATGATGCATTGATGGAATTTAAAAATGATCACATAAATTTTCTTCAAAGTTACAGAAATCAACAATGGGAAAAAGCGTTAAATCTTTTGCAAAGATGGGAAGATAAAGTAAAGGAGTTTGATTTATACTACGCTATTTTTAAGGACAGAATTAAAGATTTAGAAGTCAATTTAGTCGATCCAAACTGGAATGGAGCATATGTCGCAACAACAAAATAAAATATTTCTTCTTTTTTTGCTTCTACCTTCGATTGCCTTATCACAGACTATTGTGAACATAGAAGAGCTAAGGAATGAAGGTAAAGAAGGTTTTTTTGCGGGGTTAGGCTTTGCTCTTAATGCCTCAAGAGGTAATAAAGATAGAGATTTCTATTCATTAGATTTGAGATTTGACTACAATTTAGATGATCTAGAAAACTTCATGATACTGAGAAAATCTGAGAGAAAAATAAATCAAAATGTAACGGACATTTCTCAACTGATTCATATCAGATCAGTATTTGATACTTACAATCAATACAATACTGAGTTTTTTATCCAATCAGCTAAAAATCCATTTAGGTTATTTAGAGAAAGGAACTTATTGGGTACAGGCCTTAGGATGATCATCGACGATCAGATGAGATTTGGAGCAGGTGTCATTTATGAAGAGGAAACTGACCTTGAAAATTTAGTAACCGATACAACAAGATTTTCAGCCTATTTTCATGATAACTTTGAAGTTGCAGAAAATATAAATTTTAATACCACGATTTACTATCAACCTGGAGTGTCAGATTTTAGTGACTACAAAGCAAGCTTTCTTATGGCATTTAGCTTCAAAGTAAATGAAAAATTCAATATAAGCCTGCAATATGATATTGCTTATGATTCCGATCCAATAAAAAATGCTGTGAAAGACGATCAAGGATTAAGTACTAAATTTTCCTATTCGTTTAACTAACCTGTTCTATCAATACTAATTTTTTCTAGTTCTTCAAAAAGGTTAGGATACTCCTCCATCAAATCTTCTAGATCTTCTTTTGATAAAGAAAGCAATTTAACTTCTTCCAAAGAACTTATGGAGGCATTACGTAATTCTTTGGAAAGTATTCCCTTTTCTCCAAAGTAATCACCCTGCCCTAAAGTTACAGGAGATTCTATCTCTACCTGCACTGATCCAAATTCAATAATATACATACAATCTGCAGCATCGCCTTTCTCAATAATTTTCCGTTTTGCTGGATAAATTTCAGCAACTAACTTGTCATTAATTTTACTTAGCGCCCCTATTGGCAACATTGAAAATAACGGAATACTTGAAATTGTTTCCATAGTTATAAGAAAGTTTCTTTTTTGTATTTCCTCGTAATAAGCCGAAGCTAAAATGGCAGCTGGCAGTGCAAACATTCCAATGCCCAAGAACATAGTCATTGATGTTAAAACTTGCCCTAAAGGAGATGATGGGGTTACGTCTCCGTAACCAACAGTAGTCAATGTTGCAATTCCAAACCACATTGAACTGACAATTGAGCCAAAATATTCTGGATTGATATCTCGTTCAATAAAATGAATTAGGGTCGAGAAAATCAATAAGACAGAAAAAACCATTATTTGAGAGCCCAGTAAAGCTAGTCGCTGATTGTAAACTGTCCTCAATAATGTGTTGGTAGGAAGTAACATTTTATGATTACTGTAAATTGAATAAGCTCTGAAGATTCTTAAAATTCTTAAATCGTAAAATCCAAAAAAGATATAGTTTGCAAGCACTATAAAATCGAAAAGAATAAGAAATGAAAATCTTCTTTCAATGAAAATTCTCAAAATAAACTCAGCTCCAAAGAAAATGTAAGAGGAAATTACAAAAATATCAAAATAAATATTCTCTGGAATAAATTCGCTAGAAGATAAAATCTGATCGAAGATATTTAGAAGGATTAAAATTCCAGCAATATTGTTAATGTATTTGATCATTTCAAGATGACTTTAAATACATTTTATAATAATTATTATCTCAAATTAAAAAAAACCCTGCCGAAGCAGGGTCTTTTATTAATTGCATTTAAAAGTTATAACCAATCCTTATTCCATATCTAGACCTTTCTCTAGCCATTATCCTCTGATAGTTTCCTACAGCTGTACTTTGAAGCTCTCTATAATAATAGCTATTATTGTCAGTTATGTTTTGTCCATAAAATTGAACAAACCAAGAATCATCTGAGCTGGACAAAGTAATTTGAGCGCCTAACTCATCCCAAGCTTCTAACACGTCACTTGGAAGATTAAATACTCTTAAATATCTTTCTCCTTGATATGAGTAATCCAAACGATAATTAATTTTTAGATTCCCAATATCTTGTAAATAACCTATACCAAGGTTAGCTTGCAGTTCAGGATGAAATAAAGAATTACCTGAAACATCACTCACTAAACCTTCACTTATATCAGAACCAGGAACTAGATCAAATCCATGTAGTTGAGCTAAAATTTGATGAAGACCTGAAGCTCTATTTAATACCGAAGGCAGATGACCATCAGCAGGATTTTGACCAGCAAATGGATTCCAATAGCTTACTGGTGTAGGTTCTCCGAAAGTTCTGTCACCATGATGCTCAACTGGATTAAAAAATACCAAGCTAGCAAGGGTTAAACCGTCAAGAGTCGGATTTAAAGCAGATATGCCATCTGCAGGAGTCACTGCAGCGCCAGCAGTAGCTACCTCTTGCAAATAAGTGTTCCACATAGCTTGTAATGCAGTTTTTTTAACAATAAAAGTCTCAGAAACTTGATCTTTTACAGTGTGCCAATCTGCAGAACCGGCTCCTCCGGTTAGTTGCAAGTCTCTATTCACCATGTCTATAGAGCCTTCTCCATCTTTTATCTCAGAAGATGTGTAACTTAGAGAGGCATTGAGGGTAAAACCAGGAACTTCGGGCGGCATGTATAGTAAATCAGCCTCTGCACCCATGATTTCAACGTCAATTCCCTCGTTCACAGAGGTTCTATTTTTAATTTGAGTGATATGGTAATTTTCAATGTCACTGTAGTAGGCAGAGACATTGAATCTTACACCTTGGTCTGGAAATTCATTTTTAAAACCTATTTCAAGATTATTTACCTCAGAGTTAGGAAATCCAGTAGGTACGCCAGCAAAACTAATTGGGTCAAAGCCAGGATTTATTCCACCACCTTTGAATCCAGTGGAAAAGGAAACAAACATCATGGAATCTTCATTTATGAAATAATCTACCACAAATCTACCTGTAAATTCTGAAGTCTCTCTGGTTGTTTCTAATCCAGCATTTCTATAAGCCTCCCCAGGCGCGGGTACTTTATTGCCAGGAATCGCGCTTTCCGGAACGGGGCAAAAAGATGCACCTTCAGGACAAAATAATGCTTCCCAGACTGCAGCTGAAGTTACCAAGCCACCTGTCCAAGCAGATGCAGCTGCATCAGTAATATTTCCTTTTGCATAACCTAAAATGTTAAATGATGGATTACTCGGACCAGCCTCTTTAAAATCATCCGTATATCTCATACCAAAAGTAAGTTTTAGATCATCTCTAACTTCAAAATAATACTCACCAAAAATTGCGCTTGATTCAATTAAGCTTAAATTTGAGGTTCTAAAAAATGGAGCATACAGTTGCGCCCCAAGACTAGCTGCTTGAGTACCTATCATTGCTGCTGGAGGTGAAACAGTTAATGCATCCAACCCCGATGCTACGACATCAGTATCATCATCTTGAATATTTTTATAATAATTCATACCGAATAGGAAGTTATGAGGTCCGTCAAAACTTGAAAATAGTTTCATTTCAACTGCGTCTGTGTCAGCCAAAGCACTATAGTTAAAAGCTCCTGTGGGATAATTCAAAGTATCCAAAATGCATCCACCATAGAAACCAGCAGTGTAACCTTCGACTGAACAATTTGAATCGATGCTTGCAGACATAGTTCCAATACCACCAGGAGTTACGGGAGTATCGTTAAATCTTAATGTATCTAGCTCAGGAGATTCGTATGCCTCCAACCTATAAAACTTTCTATCTTTTCTGCTCGCAGCAACAGATAAAGATAGATCATCATTTATTTCATGATCTACGATGAATTGAGTAATATACTCGTCAACAGTATACAAAGGTTCGTTTCTAACATTCATCGTCCATAATTCTTGAGGAGCTCCAGCTAAACTAGTTACCGGTGTATAGTTTAAAACTCCTTGTGCAATGAGTAGTTGTTCAACCAATGTTGACATAGGATGAGCAATTTCAAACTTTTGATTTTCAGGCGCTTGCATTGTGCAGCCAAAAACTGCAGAAGGATCTCTATCACACCAAGTTCCTGATGTAAGGGTTCTTTTAGAATCTTCAATCTGAGCTTGATGAATAATATGAATTGTGGTTTTTTCAGAAGGTTCAAAGCTCAAAGTTGCTCTATATCCCATTTGATTTCGGTTATCCAGGTTATAATCAAGTCCTTCACTATAAATGTTATCTACCAAACCATCTTGCTTCAAAGTTGTTGAAGCAAATCTGAAAGCTGTACTATCATCCAATGGAATGTTCATTACTGTAGTCGTACCAAATCTTCCATAATCTCCAAGATCCACACTAACTTTGCCTGAAAAAGAAGTTGGATCTGCTTTTGCAGTAATCATATTCAATGATCCACCAATAGCATTTCTTCCGTATAAAGTCCCAGCAGGTCCTCTGATTAACTCAACTCTTTCCATATCAAATAGTTGACCTGTGTCTAGAGGTGTTACTCCAACAGCCAAGTCATTCAGGTGAACTCCAACTGCTGAATCTGCAGTACCTGATACCGCACCATTAACCATACCTCTTATTTCAATATCTCCACCGCCTTCACCAATATTTCCACCGAACCTCAGGCCTGGAACAAACAATTGCATATCATTAATTCCTTCTATTTGCTGCTCTAACAAATCATCTCCAGAAAAAGACGAAACTGACAAAGGAACATCTTGTAGGCTTTGCTCTTGTCTTTGTGCAGTAACAATAATCTCTTCTAATCCATCAGAATCTTGAACAAATACGAGGGGTGATGTAAGAAATGAGAAGAATAAAATTAAATTGATTGAGAATTTATGCATAACACTCCTTGTCTAGAATAAATCATTAATTTAAGAGCGTAATCTATCCTAATTAGATGAAAAATTAAATAGATTTATATTTGTATAAAATTATTTAAAAGAGTAAGTCAATAAACTAATTAAGATTTTCCCAAAAGTTTGAATAAGACTTATAAAAATCAGAGTGTTCAATTTTGTCATCCGTAATTGAAGAATCGTAAATCCTTGCATTCGACCTGACGTAATCAAATCTCTCAGCAATATTTGGTGAGCCATTTTTTGCAAAATTAATCCAATCTGCGCGCATTTTTTTAGCTAGATCAATATCAGAATCATCATAAGAACCATCGATACCAAATAATCCTCCTTTATTGAATAAATATCCAAGCTCGAGAGCATGTGTAGCACCAAGATAATCATTAGGAATATTAGGTTTTTTATCAAATTGATAAAGATACGTGGGATTACCGGATAATGAGTGTTGCTTTGCTATAAAGTAGGAAGGAGCACCGAAAAATAAAAATCCCCAGAAATCAGTAGCTGCATCATAGAAATTTTCATCCAAACTTAACGCAAAATCTTTCATTCCACTGGGTCCTTGAAATGATAAAGGATCGGGGTTTACAAAGGCCCAAAGACTTTCTGGCCAAAACTCACCAAATAAATTGAATGTCTTTTGATCAATAATTAATGGAAATAGACTAGTGCCCTCATCGCCGTTGAAACCCACCATGAAGGGTAAATCATGAACATTTTGATTTATAAAGGCATCTTTTATAGATTCAGGAAAAACATATCCATCTACAATCTGATTTGTCATCATAATTAAATCCTGATCGAGTTGAAAATCATCAATTGAGACAATATCAAGGGCAGGTAACTCTCTAAGATCTTTTATGTTGGCATTTGCTCCTAAAAAATATTCAGCTAACTTTATGCCTTTAGATTCAGCAGAGACTATAATTCCCTTATCTTCTCTAATGTCGGTAAGAACATTTGGTAGCCCGGTTCCGCTTTGAGCAATGGCTTTATGAAATAATCCTTTTGAAAGAGGACTTATCATCAATGAGGTAACCGCTTGACCTCCAGCTGATTCACCAAAGATGGTTACGTTATTTGGATCGCCCCTAAAACTTGAAATGTTCTCTTTCACCCACTTTAATGCAGTTATTTGATCTAAAGTTCCGTAATTACCAGAAACATTGTTTATTGACTCTTTTGATAATTCTGGATGAGCTAACCAAGCAAAAACACCTAGTCGGTAATTTATGCTCACCACAATGACATCCCCCTCATTAGGAATATATTGACTGGTATAATTACTTTCATGCCCAGAACCCCATCGCGAAGCACCTCCATGAATCCAAAACATTACTGGTTTATTTGCTGAGCCTCCTTTAGGAACAACAATATTTAGAAATAAACAATCTTCAGACATATCGTCATAAGTAAAACGATTAAAACCTGCATTATTTTGAGAATCATCAGATGAAATATCTAAGCCTGATTTTTCTATAATAAGATCATAAAAGCCATTATTACCGGTCAGTTTCCCATCAGGAGTCAATAATTCAAGTGGTTGCATGCAAGCTTTACCATGTGAACTTGCTAAAAAAGTACCCTCCCATCCATCATGAGGCAAAGGTTCCTTCCAACGAAGGTTGCCAATGGGAGCTTTCGCGTAAGGGATACCAAAATATTTTATTGTGCCATCATTCTGATCAATTCCTTTGATTTTGCCCTGCTGAATACTAATGATTGATGAGTCTTGATCATAGGAACAAGAAAGGAAAAAACAAAAAACCCCGATAAAAATCAGGGTTTTTTGTAGGTATTTACAAAATTTAGAAATTGTAACCAACCCTAAAACCAAAGACTTGCGGATCTCTAACAGTAACACCTCTAGTTTGTCCTACTGAAGCATCACCCAGACCAATTCCGGTAACATTAAGTTCATCAGTAATGTTTTGACCGTAGAATTGAACATACCAACTATCGTCGTTAGCGGGTGTAACGGTAATCTGTAAATTTGATTCTAACCATGAATCAATCTGATCCTCAGGAAGATTAAATATACGTACATACCTTGCACCTTGATAAGCAACATCGAGTCTAGTGGTTATGTTGACACTGCCTGCTTGTGCTGTGTAAGAAATACCAACATTAGCAGATGAATCAGGATGAACTAATGAATTTCCAGAAATATCGGTTTCTAGACCTTCAGATACTACTGCAGCTGGATCAAAGCCCATTAATTGAGCCATTGTTCTCATGCCAGCCTGAACTCCTAGAGAAGGTAAATGTCCTTCAGCAGGAGCTAAACCTAATGCGGGAACCAAATAACTAACTGGCGTTGGTTGACCGTAAGTTCTATCTCCGTGAAACTCTGCAGGTATTAATGCTGCCATCAAATCAGCAGTAGTGGTTGCCCCGGCAGTTAGAACTTCAATGGCATCCAATCCTGTTTGAGCAGCTCCGCCCGTAACAGTTTCTTGCAACCAAGCACCGTAAACGGCTTGTAATGCATCTTTTCTCATAATGTACATAGTAGAAAGTTCGTCTTTCATTAAGTGCCAGTTCTTACTGTCTGGATGCCCTGAAAAGGCTCCATCAGGCTGGACTGGATCAAGCGCCGAAACACCATCAGCAATAGTTGATTGAGTCATTGCCACAGAAGCATTCAAAGCAAGACCTGGAACTGAGGGAGGAGCGTACAACAACTCTAATTCGAGTCCCATGATATCGACATCAATACCTTCATTAATTGAGGTTTTGTTCATAATTTTTGTGATGTGATAATTTTCTGCATCATATGCATAAACGGCACCGTTTAAACGAACACCCTGTTCAGGAAATTCTGTTTTAAACCCAAATTCAAGTGATATGAGATCTGAGGCTGGAAATATTTGCGGTGTGTTAGGAAAAATTACAGGATCAAGAGCAGGGTTAAAACCACCACCCTTAAAACCTTTCGATAAATTTACATAAATCAACGAGTTTTCATCGACAAAATAATCAACGACAAATCTTCCGGTCATGGCACTAAATTCCATATACGGATCCAGACCTGTAGTTGCGATATAAGCTTCTCCATAATCAGGAACACTTCCTAAAAGGGGACAAAATCCTTGCTCAAAGTTTCCACAAGCAAAAGCTTCGAAAGCAGCAGCAGTTGGTATGGCTCCTTCTGTCAGAAGATTTACTCCTAAGTCAGTAGCTCGACCTTTAGAAAAACCTAAAACGTTAACAAATGCAATTCTACTTAAGCTTGTTTTTTCATCTTCATTATATCTAAGACCAAAAGTAAGTTTTAAGTCTTCTCTCGGCTCATAATAAAGTTCTCCAAAAACTGCTTGCGATTCAATAGTCCCTTTATCATTTGTTCTGTATAAACTTGGATAAAGTTGTGCGCCTAGAGCAGCAGCAGGACCAGCCAATAATGCTGGCGGTGCTTGAGCTAAGACATCCAATCCACTTGCATATACATCATATAAGGTAATGGAAGCATTATCATAGTAAGTGTAACCGGCTAGGAAGTTTACATTTCCATCGAATGAAGAACTCACTTTTAATTCAAGTACTTTTGTATCAACGTCTGATTCTGGTCTATCTCCGCCTGTTGGATAATTTATTGTATCCATGACACAACCACCGTAAGCACCAAGAGTTCCTGCGTCTAAATCACATCCTGGACCGTACCCTGACATATTGATCAAACCACCAGGGGTGGCAGCAGTATTTTTAAATCTTAAAGTTTGCATTTCAGGAGAGGAATAAGCAGACATTCTCATGAAAGTTCTATCTTTTGAGTGAGCACCTATTGAAATATCAATATCATCAACGCTGTGCTCTATGAGAAGTTGCGTAGTGTATTGATCAACTTGATAGAGAGAATTACCACGAGTATTTACTTGTCTGAATCCTTGAGGAGCACCAGACATATCAGTTGTTGTAGTAAAATCCAATACTCCCATAGCAACCATCAAGTTTTCAACGTAAGTTCCCATGGGGTGGGTTAACTCAAATGCTCGCTCAGAAGTACGAGTACAACCCGTTACAAAAGATGTATCTCTTTTACAGTATACGTTACCACCTAATGTTCTGGTTGAATCTTCAATTTCTGCGTTATGGATAATATGGATTGTAGTATTGTCAGTTGGCTCAAAAGTTAAAGTAGCTCGATAAGCTACTTGATTTCTTCCATCAACATCTTGATCTTTTTGAACAGAGTAAATGTTTTCCATATAACCGTCTCTTTTAAGAGTAGATGTGGCAAGTCTCAAAGCCACTTTATCGTCTAATGGAATATTAAAAGTTGAGGTTGTTTTCAGTCCGTTATAGTCAGCAATATCGATACTTGCATTACCGTAATAACCAGACGTGTCCCCTTTTGCAGTAATCATGTTGATGGCGCCACCAACTGAATTTCTTCCAAATAAGGTTCCTGCTGGTCCTCTGATAACCTCTATTCTCTGCATGTCAAAGAATGTTCCATCCTGCAAAGTTGTTGAACCTAATGCTAAGTCATTCATGTGGATTGCAACTCCAGCATCTGCAGAAGCTGCAACGGCTAAATTAGTAATTCCACGAATATCAAATCCACCACCGCCAGAAAAAGCAGTGGGTGCAAAAGTCAATCCAGGAACCACAAGTTGAAGATCCGAAGCTTCCTCAATTTGCTGTTCAAGCAAATCATCTGCATTAAAAGCTGTCACAGCCAAAGGAACGTCTTGAAGACTTTGTTCTTGTCTTTGCGATGTAACGGTTACTTCTTCAAGAGCATTGTCTTGCGCTATCGAATATCCAGTGAAAATGAGTGCCAATATCAATAATGGCGATAATAATTTTTTTATACTCATAACATTCCCCTTTGTGTTTTGAGTTGATAACTTCCGTGTTAATACTATTTAAGACTCCCTTCTTAAACGTATTATCGTTAATTTATAGTAAAAATAGACAAAATTAAACGTTTTTGTAACATATTTGATCAATTATTTAGATATAAAAAAAGCCTCCTTCAATAATAAGGGAGGCTTTTTTATTTAAAGATTAAAAATTATATCTATACTCTATTCCAGTTACCCTTGGATCTCTTAAGAAATAACTTTGGAAATTACCGGTCACGTCAGTTGAGTTATATTTCCAAGTTATATTATCCTCATTGAGAGCATTTCTTGAAAAAAATCTGAAATACCATTGATTTTCAACGTCTCCTACCGTTAAACCAATATTTATTTCATCCCAAGCATCAACCTTACCGTATAAATCATTGTTAAATTCATTTACGTACATATCGCTTTGATAATAGTAGTAAATATTTGGAACAATTGAGATGCCGTTACCAATTTCAAAATTGTAAGAAAGTCCTAATGAAGTTGTCATTTCTGGCGTATTAGGAAGACGATTGCCATCAATACTTTGCTTCACGCCTGTAGAAGTTGGTATTCCAAGAGCTGATAATGCCACCCTAGACATATAAATTGGATGGCCGTCTGCTTGAGTTGTTCCAGGAACTGGTAACCAAGCATCCAAACTTGCTAAGACAGCTTGAACTGAATTGACAAGATCTTTATCAGCAATAAAGGTGTTTGCAACACAACCCTCACCTTCATAAAAAAGATCAATACATTTGTAAATAGTATTGCTGGCATCAAAATAAGGCGTACCTTGAGCTGCAATGTTGAACGGATCAATTGTAAGCTCGTCATCTTGGATTTTTGTGTTTATGTAGGCAAACATAAAATCTAACCTCAGATTTGGAATTGCAGCAGGAACGTAATCCATTTCTATTTCAGCCCCAAAATTTTCTGAGTCAATATTGAAATTAAAAGTTGTAGTAGCAAGAATCCTTGATATTTGCATATCGGTATACTTGTTGTAAAAAATCGAAGTATTCAGTCTCATTTGACCATTGAGCAAAATTGACTTGATTCCCAATTCAAATGCATCAACTTTTTCCTCTACTGTGTTTGCAGGAATTAAACCCTTTTCATAAATTCTTGGGTTAATTGGAGGATTAATGCCTGCAGGTTTAGTTCCTCTGGAATAAGAAGCATACAAAAGAGAATCATCACCGAAAGTATAATCAACGATTAATCTTCCAGCAGTTGTTGTGTAATCTAGTTTATTCTTTTTATATGACTCCCAGCCAGGAATATTATAACTTTCGCTTCTATCATAGAGCGGAGGAACCAAATCTTTAACACTCATAAAGTAAGTCGCATAAGCCGTTCCAGTTGCTAAAGCTTGTTGTTGAGGATCTGTAATTAAGCCAGCTGCAGCAATACCACCTGCTAAAGCAGCAGATGCAGCATTAACTTGAGCTGAAACTTGATAAAGATCAATGGTTTCTTGCTCACCTGCTCCACAACCGTTTGATGATTGACCAGATAAAATCTGACCGATAACGCCAAGGTCTGGTGCTTGACCAAAAGCTCCTGCAATACCCTCAAAACAGTTATATAAATCTCCATCGACCAACAACCAAGGCACGCCAGCAAATGCGCCGACATTTCTTGCTTGTCCATAATTTGTCGTTACGATATCGTTAATTTTTTTCTCTTCTCCGTATCGCAAACCAAGAGTAATTCTCAAATCATCTCTCACATCAAAGTAAAGTTCTCCAAATAGACCGCTGGCCTCTAATTCATACTCATTAATATCACCAAATGTAGTAGGAACAAAAAATTGGGCATCTCCTAGAAGCGTTAAAGGAGATGAAGTTGTTAGATAACTATCATCTTCATAATGACCATAATGATTTACGCCGACTATGAAATTAAAAATACCATCTAGATCAGAACTATATTTAAGTTCGAGATATTCAGTTGCTTGTTCATTACTAGATCCGTCAATGAATGAGTTTCTGTTAGTAGTCTGTAAAACATACTTGCCTGATTGACCGCTCAGTCTTTCTACCTGCGTGGGACCTTTTTTTCCGCATTGATCTCCAACGCAGTGATCAAGCATATCAACCGAAACTAAGCCTCCAAGATAAGTAAGAGGATCATCAGAAACTTTTACACCAATCAAAGGCTCAACTGCCAAAGTTGTATCCATTCTTGTGTATGATGATGATTCCCGTGACATAACATTTAATGACACAATTCCATCCTCCAAATCGTGAGAAATATTAAGCTGATGAGTACCAGAATGCCTATCATATATAGGAGCGAAATCACTATGAGTCTGCCTAAGAGTCATGTTTGCAGGTCTCGGAACATCATTAAGACCAAACGCTGTGTAAGTTGCTGTGTTTGCACCCAAGGGCCCTGATTCTAGAAAGACTGCTCCAAGAATTCCATTATAGGTCGCCGCTGGATTAGCTATTCCAATTCCTTCGCCGCCTAAAGCACAACCCCTTGCAATATTAGTATCGGGAGTACAGACATAATTTGTTCGAAGTGTTCTGGTGCTTTCTTCTTCGTGCTCTTGGTACATGTAATCAATTACAGTATTTCCAGAATCATATCTTAGAGAAATTCTTCCCACATAATGGTCTCGACCATCAAAAGTACCACCCAATGGTTCATAGAGGTTCTCAGTAAATCCATCTCTTTCTGTTTGTGTATAAGCGGCCCTTATAGCAAAATTTTCATCTAAAGGAATATTTATTGCGCCTTCAAATGTTTTTAAATCGTATTCACCAATTGTAAAACCTGCATAGCCATCAAGACCTGCATCAACGGATGGCCTTTTGGTAACCAAATTAACTAATCCAGCTGTTGTCCCTCTTCCGAAAAGAGTACCTTGAGGACCTCTCAAGACTTCAACTCTATCCATATCAAACATTGTAGAAACATTTGTATTTTCTCCCCATGGAGATTCATTGATATGTGTTGTGACCGATTGGTCAAAAGAAATACCAGTAGCAAGTCTTCCTATACCTCTGATGGAAACTGAGCTACCACCAAAATTAGTCTCTGAATAACTTAGATTAGGAACGTTAAGCTGTAAATCAGTGAATCTAACAGCTTGCCTTAAAGCGAGGTCATCAGCAGATAAAGCCGAAACAGCAATAGGAACATCTTGCAAGGATTTTTCTGTTTTTTGGGCAGTTACAATTATTTCCTCAAGAGTGTAATCTTCGTTATCAGACTGAGCAAAAAAGTTTGTGGAAAATAAGAGAAACGAAATTAAGAGGTGATGGAAAAATTTCATATAGATCCCCCTAGAAAAGTGAAAGTTTTAAAATAATCATTCTTAATGGTTGCGGATTATAAAGGTGAGAGAATAAAAGACAATTAATTAATATGAAAACGATACCAAAAGCTAAAAAAGTCAAGAAAGTCTTAAAAAAACATAATGATAAAAGAATAGATAATTATTTCTGGCTAAGAGACGATTCAAGAAAAAATAAAGAGGTACTAAATTATTTAAAATCAGAGCGCAAGTATCACGATGAATGGCTCAAAACAAAATCAAATATTTCCAACAGATACTTAAAAAAACTTAATGGATATATTCCTGCAAAAGATGAATCCCTGAGGGTAGAAAGAAATGGATTTTATTATTTTTCAGAAATTTTAAAGAAGAATGAGTATAGAAAATTCTATCGATCTAAAGGCAAAAATTCAAAAAAAGAATTAATTTTAGATATCAACCAGCTAGCAAAAAGTAAAAAGTTCTATCAAGTTTCAAGCGTCTCTCCTTCGAAAGATAATCACTTATTAGCATTCGCAGAAGATACAAATGGAAGAAGAGAATACACAATAAAGATTAAAGATATTAAGACAGGAGAAAATCTTAAAGATAAAATTTCAGGAACAGATGGTCAATTTATATGGTCTGAAGATTCAAAAAATATTATTTACATCAAAAGAGATGAAATAACGTTAATGAGTAATAAAGTATTTCTGCATAAGATTGGCACTTCCCAGAGTAAAGACATACTTCTTTATGAGGAAAATGATTATCAGTTTCATTGTAGTCTTGGAATTTCTAGAGACAGAGAATATGGATTTATTTATTCCAGTCAGACTAATTCCAATGAAATTAGATTGTTCCCATTGAATGATCCCTCTAGTTTGAAATTAATTCTCAAGCGAAAGAAAAAACATAAATACTTTGTTGATATTTTTCATAATACTTTTTATGTCATGACAAATATGAATGGTCAGGATAATTTTTCGCTCAAATATTCTGATCTATCCGTTTGTCATCAACATAAAAAATGGAAAACTATTCTTAAAGAAAACAAAAAAAGGTATTTGCTAGACTTTGAAATATTCAAAAATCATATTCTTCTAGATGTAAGAGAAAATGGCTTACCTCAAATATTAAAAATAAATTCAAAAAGTGGATCTCATGAATACATTAAATTTGATGAATCCTGCTATGACGTCTCTCTAGCAGGCAATAATGATCCTAAAGCTGACTATTTTTGTTTTGCTTATTCTTCACTTAATAAAGTGGAAACTGTTTACAAAGAATTTTTAGTTTCCAAAAGAAGATCTACCATATGGAAATCAAAAGTTAAGTGTAAAACTGAAGGCTTAAAAGTTGAGAGACTTATACTTAAATCAAGAGATAATACAAAAATTCCAGCATCAGTTGTTTACAAAGATAACGGCGCTCCCCTTGATAAAAAACCTGTCTTGTTTTATGGATATGGATCTTACGGCCATATCATTGACGCAAATTTTCGTTCCAGCATTATTCCTTTATTGGAAGAAAATTTTATATTTGTTTTAGCACATATTCGTGGTGGATCTGAAATGGGTAAATATTGGTATGAGGATGGACGCATGCATAAAAAGAAAAATAGCTTCTATGACTTTATAGATGTTACTCAAGGATGCTTAAAAAAAGGTTTTGGAGACAAAGATAATGTATTTGCTATGGGGGGAAGCGCTGGAGGCTTATTAATGGGAGCTATTGCAAACGAAGCCCCAGAATTATACAAAGGTATTCTTGCTGCTGTTCCCTTCATGGATGTGGTTACAACTATGCTTGATGAATCTATTCCTTTAACAACCTTTGAATACGATGAATGGGGAAATCCCAATAATAAAAAAGATTATAATTATATGAAGAGTTATTCACCTTACGATAATCTATCGAATCTTCCTTATCCGAATATTCTGGTGACATCTTCATTATATGATTCTCAGGTTCAATACTTCGAGCCAGCAAAATATGTTGCAAAGTTAAGAGATCTTTCAACGTCAAATAATGAAATTCTATTTAGGATTAATTTAATTGGTGGTCATGGCGGCTTGAGTGGAAAAACCTCAGTATTAAAAGAAACTTCAGAAGACTATACCTTTTTTATTAGTTTAGTGAATTCCTAACTTTTTAATTACCTCTGCTGCGATGGAGAGAGAGCTGGTCAAACCAGGACTATCGATACCCTGTAGGTGTATTAAATTTTCTAGGCCGTGATCGCCTGAACCAAGTATTTCAAAATCTTGACCACCCTCACCTTCTGCCACAATCTTTGATCGGATTCCTGTGTAATCCGGGATCAAACAGGAAGGATCAAAATTAATCCAATAAGATTTAATTGAGTTACAAAACTCTTGAAGAGTATTTTCGTTAAAAGAATAGTCTATAGAATCAACCCATTTTGCATTTGGACCAAATCGAAGATTATTATCAATATCCATTCCTGCATGAATACCATGACCATTTGAATTAGGAAGAGGATAAATTAAATGTTTGAAAGGATTTTTCTTTTTGTAAAGATAATAATGGCCCTTTGCATACATGACTTTTTTAATTTTAGGCAAGTCAATTTCTTCGATTCTATTTGCGACATCTTCAGTATGAAGGCCGGAAGCGTTGATCAAGTAAGTACAATTAATTTTATCGCTTGTATTTAGAGTTAATTCAAACTGTCCTTTACTTTTTTTGGCCTGTTTAAATTCAGATGCCAAAACTACATAGCCAGTTTTTTTGATATCTTCCTCTAGAGCAGCTAAATATTCTGGAACGCTTATTACCCCTGACTCACTGGAAAAAATTGCTGTTTCACACTTGATTTCTTCTTCAAGAGAATTTACCTTTTCTTTTGAAAGAAATTCCAAAGGCACTTCATTCAACCTTCCACTATCGTATAAAGATTGGAGCTGATCGAGCTGACTTTCATCAGTTGCTACTATAATCTTCCCAGTTTTCTTGAAAGGGATATTTTTTGCAGTAACGTATTCATAAATTTTTTGTCTGCCATCACAGCAAACCTTAGCTTTGAGCGAGTTTGGTGAATAATATAAACCCGCATGAATCACACCGGAATTTCTTGTGCTTGCACCCTCCCCAATTCTATTTTCTTTCTCAACAATAGCAACTTCAATACCTTTATCAGCTAAAGTTTTTCCTATGGCTAGACCTACTACCCCAGCACCAATAACAACAGCTTCTATTTTTATCTCAATTCTCCGTATCCTGAGTGTAATTTTCTTGAAGAGATCTCATTTCTCTTGAAAGAAGAAAAATAGCTATTAGATTTGGTAGTGCTGCAGCTGCAACAGTGATCAGTGCAAAGTTCCATATAATTTCCGTATCAATCCAACCAGTACCGACAATAAAAAAAGCTGACATGTATACGATCCGGTAAAGAAAGACATACTTTTTGCCAAATAAATAAATTGTGCATCGATCGCCGTAGTAAGACCAAGAAACTACAGTACTGAATGCAAATAACAAGAGTCCTAAGGTTACAATGTATTCTCCATAATTGCCAAAAAAACCTTTATTAAAAGCTTTGCTTGTCAGTACTGCAGATTTAACCAAAGATTTTCCAATAATATCTACATCAGATAAAACTAAACCCTCTTTTACAATTATCGCTCCATTAAATAGGGTTTCGTTTTCATAAACAAAAATATCCTCTGCGAACGATCTATTATTTATAAAAGTAAAATTGCCATCGATCCTTCCCGATATTATATTTAGTTCACCTGAATGAAGATTAATGGAATTATTGTTACCTTGAAAAAAATCTACCAAATCTTCCGAGTCACTAGCATCAAGATTACCTTCTAGAATTATGAAAGATGTTCTTTCAAACTTATTTTCATATTTTTCTATCCAAGCTCCCGAAGAAAGAATTACTAGACCGGTTAGAGTGCAAATTACAATAGTATCAATAAATGGTTCGAGAATAGATACAAAACCTTCTTCGATTGATTGTTTTGTTTTTGAGGTAGCATGAGCTATCGGCGCAGAACCTTGACCGGCCTCATTAGAATAAAGTCCTCTTGCAACTCCATAATTAAAAGCAGTAGCTATACTGGCGCCCAAAAACCCACCGACCACTGAAGTTCCTGTAAAAATATCGCTGAATATCATTTGAAAAGTAGGGAGAATATTTTCTAAGTTATAAAAAATCACACTCAGCGCACCAATGAAATAGATTGTTGCCATAGTTGGAACAATAGAAGCAGCGACCGAGGCAATTCTCTTTAGTCCGCCTATTATCACCAGTCCTACCAAAATCGTCATCACAATAGAGGTGGTTAAATTAGGAATGGAAAAACTGGCAAATAATGTACTGCTAATGTTATCTATCTGAGGCATCATCCCTGAACCAAATGTGGTTACTAATAAACAAAAAGCAAAAATAATACCCAACCATTTAGACTTTAAGCCATTTTGCATGTAGTACATTGGACCCCCAGCGATAGATCCGTCTTCTAAAGAAATTCTATATTTGTGCGCCAAAGATACTTCAACATATTTGGTTGTCATTCCTAAGAAAGCGGTAATCCACATCCAGAAAAGCGCAGCAGGCCCTCCGATAAAGATTGCCATTGCCACTCCTCCGATGTTCCCAGTTCCAACAGTCCCGGATAAGGCAGTACTTAATGCCTGAAAGGGTGTAGTTTCTCCTCTGTTATCTTTGTATTTATTTCCTGAAAAAAGGATTTTCCAAGCTCTACTAAAAAAAATAATTTGAGGAAATTTAAGATAGATAGTGAAAAAAATACCTGTTCCTAAGAGTAAAGCTGGAAACCAAGGAGAGCTACCAAAATAACTATCAATCAGCAGAATTGCTGAATTTATCGAATCCACAATTAAATAGCTTTTAACTGGATGAATTGATTAAATTCTTGATAACCGCCAACTAACTCTCCATCAACCAAAATTTGAGGAAAAGTTCTTGCATTAGGAAATTTTTCGGTGAATTCTTCTCGATTAAAATCTACATCAAGCATATATTTTTTAAATTCTAATTCCTTAGTTTCACATATTTGAACAGCTGCATCGCAGAAAGGGCATTGTGGTTTTGACCAAATTTCTATCATAATGTCTCCTACATTTTCGTATCTATGATTTTAAACGCTATCACATCAGGCTTCACTTTATATTTTAATAATTTTTTAACTTTTACTAAGATATTTTTTGTTCCAATTCTGTTCATAAGTCTGGTTTCTTCAACTGCAAATTATTTATTTTCTCTGGGAGAGGATTATTTTGTGATTGCTGGAATGATCTTAGTATTTCAAGTTGTCTTCTTAACTCCTTTATACACCGGTATGGCTATCTTAATTGGACGAGATTTAAGAAGTGGATCACTTAATAAGTTAATCGGCTATGTGATAGTTGCAGCCCAGTTAGCATTAAAAATTTTTATTCTTCAAGTAATCATTGGAATTATGACGCTCATAGGTCTGATTTTATTTATAATTCCTGGGCTATACATTCAATTCAGATTTACTTACTCAGTTTACTACCTAGTTTTAGAAGGAAATTCTATTTTTGGGTCTTTAGATAGTTTGTGGAATGAATCTAAAGAAGTGCATTGGTCTTTATTTAATGCAGGAGTTTTGTTAACTGTTTTAACAATTTCTTTTGTTCTTATCGTTTACGCTTTTTTAGGATTAACGTCTCAAGAAGAAATGTCGGTTTCCTTTAGCTTTCTTGCTAACTGTATAACGAGTTACTTACAAATGATAATCGTAGCTTTTCCAGTGTATTCAATTTATCAACTAATTCTAAAAAAAATTAGTAATTGAACCCATTTGTTTGAAAATCATAATTTAAATTTTCATTCAACTGCAAGGAATTTATTACAGGTAAAATTTGGTCGTAAAGATTGATAAGTGCGCTTAAATCTATGGTATTTTTAATCTCTTTAGATAGTTGTGCAAATGGAGTATCACTCAAAGTTTCAGTGAAATGAATAAGAATACTTTCTTCAATTATTTTTGAGAGCCAATTAAGCTTTACCAATAAAGTATCTTTATCTTTATCTTTGATCAAGAAATTAATTATCTCTATGCCTTTCAAAGAAGCTAAATCTTCAAACACTTTCATAATTTTTCCATCTTGATTCCAACACTCCTCTGGAAAATCATTTGTATTATTTTCTAAAGATCCATCATTATTTAAATCAGAACTTAAAACATGTTTATCTGGATTCAATTTGTAATGAGTTAATCTACTTAAAACTGTTGGCTTTAGCTTATAAGGTTTTGACGTAGTAAGGATAAACTTCAAGTTTTTAGGAGGCTCCTCCAATGACTTCAGTAATGTATCCTGTGCAAAAAAATTCAGCTCATCTGCGTTGAGAATTAAAACAATTTTTGTTCCTGAAATTAAGGGGGTTGAGTAAATAAAGTTAGTTGCGTCTCTAATTTGTTGAATTTGAATTTGGGTTCTATCTTTCGATCGTTCTATTACTTTAAAATCAGGATGAGAATTAGCTGAAAGTAAATTACATGACTGACATTCATCGCAAAGTGAATTATTTATTTTTAATTCATCGCACAAAAAAGCTTGAGCAATATATAAAGCAATTTTTTCTGGCTTTGAAAAAGGTTTACCAGACAAAAGCATTGAAGAAGTCTTGCCCTCTAAAATCAAATTAATAAGTTTCCTAAGCTCTTCAGTCATATCAAAAGAGTTTACTAATAGCGATTTGAAGAATTTCTTTAGGCTTTTCTTCAGCATCTATGGTAAGAAACCTCTCAGGATAAGCTATAGCTGCATCTAAAAAACTTTTCCTTAATCTTTTATGGAAATCTAAGTTTTCGAGTTCAAATCTATCTAGCTCATTTCGTGAAGAAGCTCTTTTTAGGCCTATTTCTGGGTCAAGGTCTAATAGAATAGTTTTATCAGGTAATAATATTCCTGTTTGGTTGACTAAATAATCAATAACATCTTTGGATATGCCTCTACCGGCGCCCTGATAGGCATAGCTAGAATCAACATATCGGTCTGTAATTACTATTTTTCCTTGTTCTAAAGATGGCTTTATTACTTTATCTAGATGATCCAACCTATCAGAAAACATTAATAAAAGTTCTGTAAATGGATTAATTTGTTGCTTTTTATCTAAAAGGATCTGGCGAAGAATTTTTCCTACAGAAGTGCTTCCTGGCTCTTTAGTGATTACATACTCAATTTTTTCATCTTGCAGGTATTGGCTTAGACCTCTTACTAAAGTTGATTTTCCACATCCTTCTATACCTTCTATGCTGATAAACATTTGATGAAGTTTATCAAACTAAAAGATTTTTCTATTGATATTTTTTGATGGCTTCTTTGTGCTCGTCGTAGGTTTCAGAGAATTGATGAGAACATTTATCTTTTGCAACAAAATAAAGAAAACTGTGTATATCTGGATTTGAAGCCGCATAAATTGCTGATTCGGATGGATTTGATATCGGCATTGGCGGCAGTCCTTTATTTGTATAGGTATTAAATGGAGTATCTTTTCTCAAGTGATTTTTTTTTATATCTCCATTGAAATCCTCAATGCCATAAATTACGGAGGAATCAATTTGAAGAGGCATGTTCAATCTGAGTCGATTATAGATAACTCCTGCTACTTTTTTATGTTCGTTTGGACATGCTTCTTTTTCTAATAATGATGCAAGGATTAAAAGTTCCTCAGGTTCTTGTAGAGAGACATAAGGAGTCCTTAAATTCCAATACTTTTCTAATAAGCCATCTTGAGTAAGGATCGCTTCTAAAAAGATATCCTCACTATCTTCCATACTTGAATAAAAATAAGTGTTGGGATGAAACCTTCCTTCAAGAGCGTGGATATTTGTTTCATCAAATTTTATTCCATTAATCTTTAAAGATACCGGTACATTTGATCTATCTAATATTGAGCTAATGGTGGAACCTTCGGGAATTCTATACTTTCTATAATGTGTTTCTGATGAAATTATTTTTTTTAAAACAGAGAATAAATTCTCATGTCTTTTTATCAAATAGTCACCGTAGGTAATTTCTTTATCCAATGATGCGTATCGAATGATTATATTTACAAATGAAGGAACAGTTATATCTGTATGTTTTAAATTTTCTATGATCTTGAGATAAGAATCACCTCTTTTAACTTCAAATATGAAATCTTTTTTTATATCAGAAGGTTTAAAAAATAAAAGAACGCTAAATAGGAAATTAACTAAAAAGACTGTAAGAAAAAGTATTCTCACCTAGATTTTTGAAAATACCAAGGATGCATTAGTTCCGCCAAAGCCAAATGAATTATTTAAAACATATTTAACTTCTTTTTCTTGAGATTCGTTGGCAACGTAATTAAGTTCAGGTGCTTCCTCGTCAAGATTATCAAGATTTATAGTTGGCGGTAAACGATTATCTCTGAGGCAGAGAATTGAAAAAATAGATTCTATTGCCCCTGCTGCTCCCAAAAGATGTCCCGTCATTGACTTTGTAGATGAGACAGCTAACTGGTCAAGAGAGCTGGAAAAAATTTCAGCTATCGCATTTGCTTCTATGATGTCTCCTAAAGGTGTGGAAGTTCCATGGGCATTAATATAGTCAACCTTTGAGCTATCTAATTGAGCATCCTTAAGTGCGGAGATCATCGCCTGTTTAGCTCCTTTTCCGTCTTCAGCTGGTGCAGTCATATGAAAAGCATCAGAACTCATTCCAAATCCAGATACTTCTGCGTAAATATTTGCTGATCTTGCTTTAGCATGCTCGTATTCCTCAAGCACTAGAACCCCTGCTCCATCACCTAAAACAAAACCGTCCCTATCTTTATCCCATGGTCTACTGGCTCTTTCAGGATTTTCATTGTTAGTAGATAAGGCTGTTACTGCCGAAAAACCTCCCAAACCTAGAGGCGTTATAGCCATCTCTGATCCACCAGTTATCATGATGTCGCAATCGCCATGAGAAATGGATCTTGCTGAAAAACCAATGCTATGATTTCCACTAGAGCAAGCTGTAACAATAGATAAATTTGGGCCATGTAAACCATACTCAATAGAAACTAATCCTGACACCATATTCACAATTGCTCCGGGAACAAAAAATGGAGAAATTTTTCTGGGACCTCTTTTATCAAGAGTGAGAGCATTTTTTTCGATCGTGTCCAAACCACCAATACCTGAACCAATTGAAACTCCAATTCTGGATGAATCAAGGGAATCTAGTTCTAAACCAGAATTTTCAATAGCATGCTTAGAAGCAACCAGGCCATATTGAACAAACTCATCAACTCTTCGCTTAGTTTTTATATCAAGATGATTTATTTCATCAAAGTTTTCAACTGGCGCTGCAAACTTTGTAGGATAATCTGATACATCAAATCTTGTAACAGTTCTTGCCCCACTCTTTCCAGCTAAAATATTTTGCCAAGAAGATTCTAATTCATTTCCTAATGGAGAAATGATACCGATGCCTGTAACAACAACTCTACGAGATGTGGTCATGAGTGAATAAAATTGAAATTAAGATGCAGATTCTATGTAACTGATAGCATCTTGAACAGTTGCTATTTTTTCAGCTTCTTCATCAGGAATTTCAATTTCAAATTCCTCTTCAAAAGCCATTACAAGTTCAACAGTATCGAGTGAGTCCGCTCCCAAATCATCTATGAACGAAGCTGTAGTAGTCACTTCCTCTTCGCTAACGCCTAATTGTTCACAAACAATTCTCTGAACTCTTTCTTGTGTGCTGCTCATAAATACCTCATTAAGGTTGAAAAGATTTCGAATTATATACCTAGAAGATAAGTTTTTTAATTTTTTTTTGCACAACCTACATATAAAGTCCACCATTAATATGTATTGTCTGGCCAGTAATATAGTTTGCCTCATCTGAAGATAAAAAATAAATTAAATCAGCAACCTCTTCAGATAAGCCTAATCTGCCAAGAGGTATTTGTTCAGACATAAATTTTAAAGTATCTTCGTCCATGCTTTTGATCATATCTGTCTTGATGAATCCAGGCGCAACACAATTTACTGTTATATTTCGTGGAGCTAGTTCCCTAGCTAACGATCTTGAAAAAGCCTCCAAACCTGATTTAGCAGCCGCATAATTAGCCTGTCCTTTGTTTCCAATAGCAGCAGAGGTAGAAGAAATATTAATGATTCTTCCAGATTTATTTTTAACCATTTTTTTAGAAAAAAACTTCAATAAAGAAAAAACAGAGCTCAGGTGAACCTGTATTACCTCATCCCATTCTGCATTTTTCATTCTCAGAAAAATATTATCTCTTGTCACACCGGCATTATTAACGACAATTTCTGGATTGATCTCTTTCTCCTTTAAGGTAACAAATAAATTTTCAATTGATTCTTTATCAGAAAGATCAAGTTGTATGCCAAATCCACTTCCAGAAGATTCAGATAAGATTTCGTTTATAACGTTTACGCCATCCTTTGAAGTTGCCGTGCCGATGACAGGAAAACCCTTGGAAGAAAATAATTTAAGAATACTCTGTCCTATGCCTCTAGAGGCGCCAGACACAAAAACATATTTGGAATTCAAAACTTAATTATTCTGGAGTGTTTTGTTCTTCAGATTCTTCTTTAATTTTTACTTCCATAATTTTCTTACCTTTATAAAAACCTTCCGAAGTCATGATATGGCGCTGATGACGTTCTCCAGAAACCTGATCAGTTGATAGGGTTGTATTTTTCAAAGCATTATGAGACCTACGTGCGCCTCTTCTTGCTCTTGATACTTTGCTTTTTTGTACTGCCATAAAACTAAAAGGCGATTCTAGATGATATTTTGGATTCCTTCAAACTTCAAAAGCTTCAAAAAAAGAATTAGGAACTTTGCTAATTATTTTTAAATCCTTGTTTATTATTTCTAAGCTAGAACAGTGCAAATACATTCTTTTTTCCATTTCTTTATTCAAGGCTATTGAAGAGTACTTTAAATCTCCAACTATTGGAAAGCCGCTAGCACTGGTATGTACTCTGATTTGATGAGTTCTCCCTGTCTCTAACCTGCATTCTAAAAGTGAATGGTAATCATTAAATTTAATCAATCTGAAGTTTGTCTCAGAATATTTGCCATCTTCAGAAACTGTTACCTTCTGTAAATTCTGCCTCTTATCAATTTTCAGAGGAAGTTTTACATCATTTAGTTCCTTGGACCAAGAACCATGCACTAAGCAATGATATTTTTTGATTATTTGATTTGATCTTATAAACGAGTTATACGAACGAGTGCTTTGTTTATTTTTTGCAAGTATTATGCAACCTGAAGTTGCTTTATCTAATCTATGAATCAATTGAGCTTCTCTATAATCTTTGCCAAAGTTTCTAACAATTTCTATTAACCCAATGCTCACTCTTGAGCCTCCATGAACTGCCAAGTTATGCTTTTTATCAATTGCTAATATTTCATCATCTTCATAAATGATCCGATCTTGAGTTTCCTCTATAAGGCCTTTTTCTAGAGAATTTTGATTTGATTTCTCCTTATTAAAGAATAAAGGCGGTATTCTGATTTTATCCCCTGTTGAGAGTTTAAAATGAGGCTTTACCCTTGAACCGTTTATTCTTACCTCTCCTTTTCTTATGATTGAATAAATCTTTGATTTTGGTAAATTTTTAAACTTTCCTATTAGGAAATTATCTACCCTTTGTTTGGAAGAATTAATTCCAATTTTTTCAATGGAAACTCCTGTATAACTGCCTTCTGTCAATTTCTTTAGTGGAATTATTTTAAAATATACTATTAATATGTTAGTTTAGCTTCTTTTTTAGGAGATAAAGCATAGCAATTTCATTCTTTATCGATTAACAATCTCCTAAATTAATGATTTAAGAAAGATAAAGAACATTTTATGCTTGCTAAATAATAGAGTTTTATAAGAACAATAAAATTTTCAGGTTAAAAAGCGTAAATCCTGAAGATATTACATGTCTAAGTCATTACTGACTTTAAATTACTTATAAAACATTTTTTTCGAGGTAAATATGAAAAGAATGTTAATCAATGCTACTCAACCTGAAGAGCTCCGCGTTGCAATGACGAGAGGTGAGTCCCTTTATGACCTGGATATTGAAAATATCAATGAAATTAGAAGAAAAGGTAATATCTATAAAGGAATAGTAACAAGAGTAGAACCTAGCTTAGGAGCTGCATTCATAAATTATGGTGCAGATAGACACGGCTTTCTGCCTTTCAAGGAAGTTGCGCCACAATTTTATCCAAAAAATAAAAAAGGAAGACTTTCAATTACAGATTGTCTTTCAAAAAATCAAGAAATAATTGTTCAGGTTGAAAAAGAAGAACGAGGCAACAAAGGTGCAGCGCTGACCACTTTTGTGAGCTTAGCTGGAAGGTTTTTAGTTTTAATGCCCAATAATCCAAAAGCTCAAGGTATCTCTAGACGATTAAATCCATCAGAAAGAGATACCCTGAAACAGAAAGTTTCCGCTCTAAATATACCTGAAGAGATGGGAATAATTGTAAGAACTGCCGGTGAAGGAAAAGAATTAACTGAACTAGAGTGGGATTTAGATTATTTATTGAAAGTCTGGGATGCAATTTTAGAAGCAAACCTTCAAAAAAATGGTCCATTTTTAATTTACAAGGAAAGTGATGTCATCATTAGATCTTTAAGAGATTATGTTAGAGAAGACGTTGATGAAGTTTGGATAGATACACAGGAAGCTTTTGACCAAGCAATAGAATTTGTAGAAAGAGTCATGCCTGAACAATCAAACATAATAAAAAGATATGAAAATAGCCTGCCACTTTTTACTAGATATCAAATTGAATCTCAAATTGAAACTGCTTATCAAAGAGAAGTGAAACTTGAATCAGGTGGATCCATAGTAATTGATGATGCTGAGGCCTTAGTAGCAATAGATATAAATTCATCGAAAGCTACTTCTGGCAAAGATATTGAAGAAACTGCAACACATACTAATCTTGAGGCTGCAAAAGAAATATCAAGACAATTGAGGCTTAGAGATATTGGTGGCTTAGTAGTCATTGATTTCATTGACATGATGAATTTAGAAAATAAAAGAAAAGTCGAAGATGAAATGAGAAATTCTCTTTCAGCCGATCGAGCCCGAGTACAAATTGGCAGAATTTCAAGATTTGGTCTTTTGGAACTTTCTAGACAAAGGCTTAGATCTTCATTAAAAGAAAGATGGACTCAAGATATTAATACTCTCTCTACGGCCGTGTTAAGACTTATCGAAGAAGAAAGTAGTAAAGAAAATACAAGTGAAGTAAGAGCAATAGTATCTCCATCAATGTCTGCACTTTTATTAAACGAAAGAAGAATAAGGCTTAATGATATTGAAGCAAGAGCTAATTTAAAAGTCACTGTGATTGCCGATCCTATTCGTCCAGATACTAGATTTGAAGTTGTGAGATTAAAAGATGGGGAAATAGTTGAGGAGGAAACAAGTTCTCACCTTCAAGAAAAATTGGAGAAAGACTCAAAAAGCTCAACCATTTCTAGAAAAGAAGAAAAAGCTGCAGTAAGTCTAATGCCATCATCCAGACCTAAAACCGGACTAGTATCTAAATTGATGAACCTTTTTAAAAGCAACAAATCGAAAGGAACAAAAAAACCAAAAAATATAAGAAAAAGAAATCCTAGAAAATCTCAAAACAAAAAGCAACCTCCAAAGTATGATGCTAAAAGGAATTCTAATCAAAAGAAGAGATCGCCTAACCAAAAAAAAGATCTGGATAGATCTAAGACATCAACTGCAAAAAAAAATCCGAATGAAAAACCTAAGAAGAAAATCTCTAAACCAAAAAGAGATAACTCTACTATCACAAAAAAAGGCTCTGAAGGAAAACTTCAAACCGAAAAACAGGTTAATAAATTTAAAGAAACTAAAAAGGAAACTAATTCTCAAGTTGGGAATAAAGCTGTTAAACCTGTAAAATTGTCTAGACCTAAAAAAGCTACTGAATCTGTCAAGGTTGAAAAGGAGGAAGCAGTTATAAAACAGACCCAACATGCCGGAGATGTTAGAGCATCGAACGATCCAAGAAATAAATAATTTATTTTAGGTTATTAAGGAAGTGTTGAATTAAGTCTCCAGATATTGACATGCCTGGTGGAGGAGTCCTAGGTAAATTATCAATTTCAAACCATTGAGCATCATCTATTTCATCATTATCTGGAGTTATTTCTCCGGATTCATATTCGGCAAAATATCCAAGCATTAATTGACCCGGAAAGGGCCATGACTGACTTTGGAAATATTTAATATTTTTGACCTCAATTCCAACTTCCTCTTTGACTTCTCTTTTTAGACAAGCCTCGGCGCTCTCTCCAGCTTCAACAAAACCTGCTATTGTGCTGTAAAGATTCACTGGAAAGTTTTTATTGTGAGCTAACAAAATACTTTTATCTTTGTGAATCAAAGTGATAATGCATGGTGAAATTTTTGGGTAAACCAACGGAGCATGGCAATTATGACACTTCATTGCTCGTTCTTTTTCATCATGCTTTAATTCTGATCCACAGAAACCACAGAACTGATTTGAGTCTGCCCAATTAACTATTTGAAATGCTCTAGAGATAGCTTCAAACAGTTGCATATTCATCACAGGAAATAATGTTCTTAAATCCGTAAAAGTAGTATCTGGAATCATTGTTTGTTCATTTGAAACAGAGACTGCGTAAAGAGGTACATCATTTAAATAGCCAATAAAATGTCTAGATTTTTCTTCTAAGCCTGACCATTTCATTTCATCCTCAGATGCTGGGCGGACTGTAGATTCCTTTAAAAAATGCAATATCTTTGAATTATATACAGGAATGTACTTTGACTCTTTGGATGATTCATCTATAAAATTAGCCGGCGTAAAAATATTCATATAAAAAACTATGTCCTCAGCAATTTTTAAGAACTTTCTTGGTCACGCTCCTGATTGGTATAAGCAGACCATTCTAGCCTTTTTAGTATTAAATCCAATTCTTTACTTTATTTGTGTTGCAACTTCTTTACCTGCTGGGACGATTCTAGGCTGGGTTATTCTTGCTGAATTTATTTTTACACTTGCAATGACTTTTAAATGTCACCCTCTTCCTCCTGGAGGATTAATAGCCCTTCAAGCAGTAATCTTGGGTCTCACTACTCCTGGTCAAGTTTATTACGAAATTTCTTTGAATCTCAAAGTGATTCTATTGTTAATGTTCATGGTAGCAGGGATATTTTTTATGAAGGACTTGCTTCTATTTATTTTTACTAAACTATTGTTGAAAGTTAAAAATAAGACAACTGTGTCCATACTTTTTGTTTTTTCTGCAGCTTTTTTATCAGCATTTCTAGATGCACTTACCGTCACAGCAGTTTTGATATCAGTCGCTGTCGGTTTTTATACTGTTTATCATCAAGCGGCCTCAGGAAAAGACTTTTTAGATGAACATTATTTAAATGATGATTCTGATTTGGATGAAAGTGAAGCAGTAAATTTAGAAAAATTTAAATTCTTTCTTTGTAATCTTCTTATGCATGGTGCTGTTGGTACTGCTCTTGGTGGTGTTTGCACTATTGTTGGAGAGCCACAAAATCTTCTTATTGCATCCATAGCAGAATGGGACTTTATAGAATTCTTTATAAGAATGGCTCCAATTTCAATACCAGTCTTAATCGCAGGTTTATTCACTACATTGTTTCTTGAAAGATTCAAGGTTTTTGGATATGGAGCTCATCTTCCAGAGAGAGTTAGAGACATCCTTCAAGCATTTGACGATAATCAAACTGCCAATCTAACTGATCAAGTCAGAGCTAAACTTTTTATTCAATTAATTGTTGGATTAATCCTCATGTTTTCACTGGCATTTAGCATTGCAGCTGTTGGCTTGATAGGTTTAATGATAATTATACTTTTGACCTCTTTTACGGGAATCATTGAAGAAAAAGAATTAGGAAAAGCCTTCGAAGAAGCTCTTCCTTTTACAGCTCTGCTGGTTGTTTTTTTTGCTGTGGTAGCAGTCATACATGATCAATATTTATTCAAACCTGTTATCGACTATGTATTTCTTCAGGCTATAGAATTACAAGCTCCTTTGTTCTTTATAGCTAATGGAATTTTGTCAATGATAAGTGATAACGTGTTTGTCGCAACCATTTATATAAATGAAATAAAGGCCGCATTAGATTCTGGAGAAATTACCAGAGATCAATTTGATGCATTAGCTGTAGCGATAAATACCGGTACTAACTTACCTAGTGTTGCTACTCCAAATGGTCAGGCTGCTTTTCTCTTCCTGCTCACATCATCAGTTGCACCATTGATTGGTTTGTCCTATCTAAGAATGGTTAAACTTGCTCTTCCCTACACAATTGTATTGAGCTCTGTTGGATTAACTGCAATTTTTTACTATTTTTAATGGATAGAACTTTTTGTATAGCCCCTATGATGGGAAGGACAGATACACATTTTAGAAATCTTTGTAGGTTTGCTTCAAAGCATGCCGTTTTATTCACCGAAATGGTGCATTCCAACGCTCTGCTGAAAAATAAACGAATAGATAAATATATCAACAAAACAGATATTGAGAATCCAGTTGTCTTCCAACTTGGAGGTTGTGAACCAAGCGACCTTGCAGAAGCTACTAAAATAATTAACGAGTGTAAATACAATGAAATTAATCTGAATGTTGGTTGCCCTAGCCCAAGAGTCAAGTCAGGAGGTTTTGGAGCGTTTCTCATGTATGAACCAAGTAAAGTAAAAGATTGTCTATCTTTCATGTCTGCAACTTCTGATATACCAATAACTGCAAAAATTAGATTGGGGGTAGATGATCAAGATATCGAAAAAACTTTAGATAAATTCATTGAAATAATTTTGAAATCGGGAATAAACACAATTTATGTGCATGCAAGAAAAGGAATGCTTAATGGATTAAACCCAAAAGAAAATAGGAATATCCCTCCTCTTAATTACGAAAGGGTTTATCGACTTAAGGAAGATTTTCCAGATATTGAAATAATACTGAATGGAGGTCTGTCAAATTTTATTGAAGATAAAAATAAATTAAAAATGGTTGATGGTTTGATGTATGGAAGGTTTATCTGCGAAAAACCATATGAGTTAACAAAAGTAGACAAAATTTTTTATCATTCAACTGATGAAATGGAAATTGAATCTCTGATAAAGATGATGGAAAAATATCTGATAAAAAATCAAAATTTAGGGTTATCAGGTTACTTAATCAAAAGGCATATGGTGAACTTTTTTAAAGGATTTAATTACTCAAAAAAAATAAGACAAATAATTATGTCGGATAACTTGGACGTAGATGAGATAATAAAGATATTGAAGAAAAAATATTTATTAGTCGCATGAAATTTTTTAAAAATATATTTAAATCAAAAGAAGTTGAAGCAGAAAGTAAAGATCACAGCATTCAAAAATCAATTTGCTCACTTATGATTGAGGTAGCTTATGCTGATGATCAACTAGATGAGTCTGAATTAAAAGCAATGGCTCATTCACTCAGCAAACTAGATATTCAAGAAGATGAAATACAAGAAATCGTTGATGCAACTCTGGCAAAATCTAAAGAGTCCATTTCTTTTTATGAGCATACAAGAATACTTAATGATCAACTCGATTACGATCAAAAAAAAGAAGTTCTAAATTCTGCTTGGTCAATTGCATTTGCTGATGGTGAAATGGATAAACATGAAGAACATCTGATAAGAAGAATTGCTGATCTGTTGTACCTGAATCATAAAGATTTTATAAATGCCAAATTAAATCAAAAAGAAACTAATGAAAATAGTTAATCCAAGCAAACATAATTTATCGAAAGAAAAACTCCAATTTATGGATGAACTTTTCATGGATAGATATATATCACCAGGAAAAATATCAGGAACGCAGACCTTAGTAGCAAGAAATGGAGAAATTGTTCATTGTCACTCCCAAGGCCTTAGAGATATTGAACAGAATCTTGAGATGGAGGATAACTCCATTTTTAGAATCTACTCAATGACTAAACCAGTAACTGGGGTAGCATTAATGCAGTTATATGAAAAAGGTTATTTTCATCTTGCAGATCCAGTAAGTAAATTTCTACCTGAATTTAAAAATCAGTCAGTTTATATCAGTGGGATTTATCCAGCTTTTGATACTAAACCTGTCAGCAGAGAAATGACTATTAGAGATCTCTTAACTCATACCTCTGGTCTGAGCTATTCTATTAATTTTGAAAATCACTTAGATAGTGCCTATAGGCATGTATTTGACGAATTATTACCTGATAGGGAGAGACGCTCCCTCGATCTTAAAGATGTATGCGAAACTTTGTCTACCCTTCCCCTTCAATTTTCACCTGGCGAAGGATGGCTATATAGTGTTTCGATAGATGTTTGCGCTAGGATTATTGAGGTCATCACAGGAGAAAAAATAGATGACTACTTTGAAGAACACATATTTAATCCCTTGGGCATGAAAGACACAGGATTTATAGTGCCAAAAAAAGATGCGGATAGATTGACAGCATTATATTGGAGAACGCCAGAGAAAAAATTGGTCCTAGAAGATCCATCTGGAAATGAAAGCAACATGTTGATTGATAAAAAATATAAAGGTGGCGGAAGCGGTCTTGCATCCACAATAGAAGATTATTTTAAGTTTAGTCAGATGCTTTTGAATGGCGGTGAATTTAATGGCAAACGAATACTCTCTAGAAAAACAGTTGAGTTAATGACTATGAATCATTTACCGGATAATAAAACTTTGCTGGATATGAATGCTGGAGGGGGATTCTCTGAGGTTCGTTATCAGGGAATGGGTTATGGTTTGAGCATGGCTGTTACCGTAGACCAAGCCGCCACACAGATTTCAGGAACTTCGGGTTCGTATAATTGGGGTGGTATGGCAAGCACCTTCTTCTGGATAGATCCCAAGGAAGATTTATTAGGAATTTTTATGACTCAGTTAAGACCTTCAACAACTTTCCCGTTCAGAGGACAAATGCAAGCTATGGTCTATGGATCTTTTGAAGATTAAAAATCATCGAATTCATCAATGAAGTCATCTGGATTAATTTCTCCGTCAGTGATTTCATAGTTTCTGCGTTGCAAATATGCATCTCTAAAGAATATATATTTATCTCCACTAACGAAATTATCTAGCTCAAGTAAAACAGTTGTTTCATTTAAGATATTCAATCCAGTCAATAATCCTGATGCAGTTGGATGATCATCAGCTACAGCTAAAGGTGATATAACAGAATCTAAACCTCTAGATAAACCATCCCTAACAGTAGTTGGACCTAGAAAAGGTAAAACTATATAAGGACCTGGTTCAACTCCCCATTTTCCAAGTGTTTGTCCAAAATCTTCGTTATTCTTACTAAACCCCATTGGAGTAGCAACATCAAAGAGGCCAAAGATTCCAAAAGTTGAATTAAAAATAAATCTTCCAAAATCATTTAAAGCTTTTGAAAAATTTTCTTGCATAACATTATTCAATCCTGACTTAACATCATTAATATTTTCAAAAAAGTCTGTTACTCGCTCTCTCACGAAAGGCGGAGTTGCCTCAACATATGCTCCAGTGACAGGCTCGATTAAGTCTTCGATTACCTTTTCGTTGAATTCATGAACTTTTCGATTTTGTTCTTCATAAGGATCTATGGAATTGATCAACTCAGGAGAGACGGCGCATCCTATAAAAACAAAGAAAAATGCTAAAATAGCACTTAACCTTTTGATATACAGATTAAACATTTCGTAAGCATATGCCTCTGCCTGAAAAAAACAACCGCGTAATTGTTACGAGTGCTTTGCCCTATGCTAATGGTGACTTACACATTGGGCATCTTTTGGAGCATCTACAAACAGACATATGGGTGAGGTTGCTTAGAGCAAACAATATTACTTGTCATTATGTTTGTGCGAGCGATGCTCATGGCACTCCCATCATGCTGAAGGCAAGGGAACTAGAAACAGAACCTGAAAAAATGGTTGAAGAATTTAGGTCTTCGCATATCAGAGACTTACGATCTTTCAATATTTCTCACGACAATTTTTATACGACTCATAGTGATGAAAATAAGTACTTCAGCGAATTAATTTACATCAGAGCAAAAGAATCTGGATTTATCGAAAATAAACAGATCGATCAATTATATGACGAAAAAGCAGGATTATTTCTTTCAGACAGGTATGTCAAAGGTACTTGCCCAAAATGCTCAGCTGAAAACCAATACGGTGATAATTGTGAAGTCTGTGGTGCAAAATATGAAGCTGCGGAACTGATCAACCCAGTATCGACAATCAGCGGTGAAAAACCCAAAGTAAAAACTAGTGAGCATGTTTTTTTTAAACTATCAAAATTAGAATCTAATGTGGCAAATTGGATGAGAGCCACGCCTCTTCAGGATGCAGTTAAAAATAAACTTGAGGAGTGGTTCCAGCAAGGCCTCAAAGATTGGGATATTAGTAGAGATTCGCCATATTTTGGATTTGAAATCCCTGATATGCCTGATAAGTACTTTTATGTCTGGCTAGACGCTCCTATAGGATACATAGCCAGCCTTGAAAATTATTTAAGATCAAATGATAAGGAATCTGCAGAAGAAATTTGGTCAGAAAATGTGAATACAGAAATTTATCATTTTATTGGAAAGGATATAATGAATTTCCATGCCTTGTTTTGGCCTGCATTACTTGAAACGTCTAATTTTAAAAAGCCATCAAATGTTTTTGTTCATGGTTTCCTAAGTTTAAACGGAGCAAAAATGTCCAAATCAAGAGGTAATTTCTTAAGTATGAAAGATTTCATAGAAATACTTGATGCTGACTACATAAGATATTACTTAGCATCAAAGTTATCTCCTTCAATTGACGATATTGATCTGAATTATGATGACTTTCAAAAGAAAGTTAATTCTGATTTAGTAGGAAAATTTGTGAATATTGCTAGCAGATCAGCCGGATTTCTAAAAAAGAATGATAATCAGATAGGAAATAATATCGATAATGTATTCTACGAAAAATTTATTTCATCCAAAAAGGAAATCACAAATCTTTTTGCAGATCTTGAGTACTCGAAAGCAATCAAGGAAATCATGAAGTTAGCTGATTCTGCAAATACCTATGTGGATGAAAAAAAACCTTGGATTTTAGCTAAGGATGAGAAAAATAAGGAAGAAGTTATCAAAATTGCCAGTACAACAGTAAATTTATTTAGAGTTATTAACGCTTATCTCAAAATAGTTATTCCAGATACTTGTTCTAAAGGAGAAAGCTTTCTTAATGAGATAATCAGCTCCATTGATGATATTGATGATCCGTTAACAGATCACAAATTAAATTCATTTTCTCCTATCCTTCATAGATTAGATGATGAAAAATTAGAAGCACTTATTCAAAGAGGTTCAAATGGATGAAATTTCTATTGAAGATTTTATAAAAATAGATCTGAGGGTTGCTGAGATCAAAAACGCTGAAAACGTGGAAGATGCAGACAAGCTTCTAAAAATAGTTCTAGACCTAGGAGACTTAGGAGAAAGAACAGTATTTGCAGGAATTAAAAAATACTATGATCCAGAAAAATTAATAGGTCTAAAAATTATATGTGTAGCTAATTTAAAGCCTAGGAAGATGCGATTTGGAGTATCTGAGGGTATGATTCTTGCAGCAAGTAGTGATGAAGAAGGTGTATTTATACTTCATCCTGATCAAGGAGCAAAACCAGGCATGAGAGTGAGTTAATGAGTAAGAGTATTGAAACGGATATTTTAATTATTGGAGCAGGTCCAGTAGGACTCTTTACTGTTTTCGAGGCAGGATTATTGGGTCTTAGTTGTCATCTTGTAGATAACCTAGACAAGATAGGCGGTCAATGCATTGAACTTTATCCTGAAAAACCTATTTACGACATTCCTGGGGTGCCGAATCAAACCGGCAAAGAACATATAGATTCACTTTTAAAACAAATAGAACCATTTGATTATAAAGTGCATTTAAATCAAAGAGTAGATAAAATCGAACAGTCAGGAGATTATTGGATTGCCGAAACAACTGATGGAATATCCTTTAAAACATTAAATATTTTCATAGCAGCTGGCGCCGGTTCTTTTGAACCGAGAAAGCCACCTGTTGAATCTCCGGATAAATTTTTAGGCAAAGGTATAGATTATGCAGTCAGAAGCATTGATAAGTACAAAGATAAAGATATTGTTATTTTTGGCGGTGGAGATAGTGCATTAGATTGGTCAGTTGAATTAGCAAATAAAGCAAAGTCAATAAAACTAGTCCACAGAAGAGATGATTTTAGAGGTGCTGAACATACCGAAAATAAAATGCGGGATTTTGTTTCAAGTGGCGAAATAGAATTAAAAATACCTTTCGTCATAAAATCAATTGTTGGAAATAAATCTTTCGAAGGAGTAGAAATCATGAATTTTGAAACTAAGGAGACAGAAATTATCAATTGCGATGAAGCATTATTTTTCTTTGGTTTGAGTAAACAACTTGGACCAATAAATGATTGGGAGATTGACTTAATTGAGAGGAAAGTTCAGGTAGATACTGAAAAATTTGAAACCAACCAAAGAGGTATATTCGCCGTTGGTGATATCAATACATATCCTGGGAAATTAGACTTAATTCTTTGTGGATTTCATGAAACTACTTTAGCTGTTCAAGAAGCCTTCAAAAGAATAAACCCTGGTCAAAGAGTTCCTTTTGGTTACACAACCTCAAATAAAGGTTTACAGGAAAAATTAAAAGTTTCTGGATCATGAATGCAATTTTATTTCCTGGTCAGGGAGTTCAAGCTGTGGGCATGATGGACAGCTTATTCACTTCAAGCAATGAAGCTAAAGACTTATTCATCAAAGCTTCTGATGCTATTGAAATTGATCTCATTGAATTAGTTACAGATGACTCTAAAAATTTAATAGATTTAACTGAATACTCTCAACCAATTATTCTCGCTTCTAGCATTGCCCTTGCAAATCATTTTACTGATAAAAATAATTTTAATTTCTCTGCAGGATTATCTCTTGGTGAATATTCTGCCTTGGTGTATTCAGAGTGTTTAGATTTTTTAGATGCAATAAAGCTAGTTCACATCAGAGGTAAACTCATGCAAAATTCCGTAGCGCCTGGTGAG
This sequence comes from uncultured SAR86 cluster bacterium, assembly GCA_902526045.1. GTDB lineage: Bacteria > Pseudomonadota > Gammaproteobacteria > Magnimaribacterales > AG-339-G14 > CACNYO01. Next base: position 115,149 of record CABZJI010000003.1, read on the forward strand.
GCCAAAATGCTAGTTATTATGGGGATGAATCATCATGATATTCAATTGTTAATCAAAGAGCTTTCCCGTGGTGGATGCAGAGTAAATTTGTCAACGGATACTGCCGATGGAATGGGTGTTCTTGCTGGAGAAACAGAAAATATAGAGAAGTGTAAAGCCTTGCTTGAAAGCAAAGAAATAAGAAGAGTCAAAACGCAATATGTAAACATGTCAGTTCCATCACATTGTTATTTATTAAAAGATGCACAAGAAAAGTTGGCTTCTGAACTAGAAAAAATAGAATTCAGAGAACCAAGAGTTCCGATAATATCTAATTTTACTGCGCTCCCAACTTCCGATATAAATGAAATTAAAAATAATTTGATCAATCAACTGTGTGAAACTGTAAGGTGGAGAGAAACTTTAAATTTTCTGAATGAAAGTAAAGTTTTAAGTATTACGGATTCAGGTCCAGGAAAGACAATAATTGGAATGGCTAGGAAATTTAAAGAAATGGAGAAATTAGCTTTAATTGATTCTTAATTATGTCTGTTTTTCAATCTCAACGATTTAATCTTTATATAACCTTCGGCATCTTTCTGATTAAAGTCGCCTTTCTCATCAAAGCTAGCTAAATCTGACTTGTATAAAGATTTGTCACTTCTTCTGCTTAAAATAATCACATTACCCTTTTTAACTAAAATCTTTATCTGTCCCTGAACATTTTCTGAAAGATTATCAATGAGACTTTGTATTGCATGTCTTTCAGGGGCCCACCACAAACCGTCATAAATTAAACTAGAATATTTACTTATAAGTTCGTCTTTAGTTTTTATTGAATCTCCATCCATGCATATTGATTCTATAGCTCTCCTTGCTTTAAGTAAGATTGAGCCTCCCGGTGTCTCGTAACAACCTCTTGACTTCATTCCGGTAGATCTTGATTCAACAATATCTAGTCTGCCAATCCCGTTTCTTGAACCAATATCATTTAACTTTGTTAATAGTTCTGCTGGGGTAAGCTTTTCATCATTTATGGCAATAGGGTCTCCGTTTTCAAACTCTAAAGAAAATTCTTCCCCTGAATCAGGTGCTTCATCAAGCGACTTTGTATTACGCCACATGCTTTCAGGCGGTACGGCTGTTATATCTTCTAAAACACCCCCTTCATAGGAAACATGTAATAAATTTTCATCGGTTGAAAAAGGTGGTTCATCTTTACTACCATCTTCAACAGGTAGTTGATTTTCGTTACAGTATTTAATTAAATCTTTCCTCGATACTAGGTTCCATTCACGCCAAGGACTTATGATTTTTAGTTCGGGATCTAATCCGTAAATACCTAATTCAAATCTAATCTGATCATTTCCTTTACCTGTAGCCCCATGAGATATAAATTGAGCGCCCTCTTCTCTAGCAATCTCAACTAGTCTTTTAGCGATTAAGGGTCTAGCAATTGAGGTACCTAAAAGATATTCTCCTTCGTAGATAGCATTTCCTCTAAACATCGGAAAAACATAATTTTTTACAAAATCATCTTTGAGATCCTCAACTATTGAGTGTGAGGCACCTGCCTGTGATGCTCTTATTTTCACGTCATCTCTTAAGTCGTTTTGACCCAGATCAGCGGTATAAGTAATAACTTCGGCATCATAGTTTTCTTGCAGCCATTTAAGGATAACGGTTGTATCTAATCCGCCAGAGTAAGCTAGTATTATTTTATTCATTTACAAAAAATTTCTGTGGATTATATCTTTAAACATATTGGCTTTGTAAATCATTATGAAAAACATTTCATTTTCAGGATCTTTGTATTTCCAGCAAAAAGTTTCTAATAAAAATGATTATCAATTCCCATCTATTTCTCATCAAGAGTTTTAGTTTAATTAATTGATATAGTTTTAAAAAATAGAGGTAATAAAAATGGAAAATAAAAATTTTAATACCAAAGAGGTATGCGTAATATTGAATGAAATTATGGAGTATGAACTATCCGGAGTAGTGAGATACACGCACTCATCTTTGATGGTAACTGGACCACATAGATTGCCCATAGTTGATTTCTTAAAAGAACAAGCAAGTGAGTCACTGCAACATGCTCAACAAGCCGGAGAATTACTTACAGGTTTAGACGGACATCCCAGTCAAAAGATTGCCAATATAGTTGAAACTAACAATCATTCAATAAAAGATATCTTAGAGGAGAGTCTTGAGCATGAGATGCATGCCTTGAATCTTTATAAAAAGTTATTGACTAAAGTCGAAGGTGAATCAATATACCTTGAAGAATATACTAGAGACCTGATTGGTCAGGAAGAACAACACCAGTTAGAACTTAGAAAAATGCTTAAGGACTTTAGTTAATTGCTTATGCTTTTGTGTTAATTACCATATTGTATTTATAATCAATAGCTATAATAAGTTTTCTTATTGATCCTACTTTGCCTTTTAGCTTTGAGGAATCAATAAAGAGGAGTTGTTATGAAAATTATATTTCCTATTTTAATTCTAATTCTTTATTCCTGCGGTGGCGGCGGTGGCTCTTCAATGGGCTCAAACTCTTATGGAACATCGAATTCAAACTCAAGTTCATCTTCAAGTTCAAGCTCTTCAACCAGCCAAACTTCCTCGACTGCTTTGAGTGTTAGCGTTATGAGTGTTACAACAGGAGGAGATTCGGGGGGTGACTACGGTGGATCTTACGGTTCTTCCAGTTCATCATCTGATTCGATCTCTGTTATTCAGATTGAAAATGCAGATCAAGAACTTAATATGGGTGGTAATGCAACTTCAAGTAAAAAAACTGTGTACGCATACTCTGAAGATTTTGATGATTACGCGACATATGAAGGGACGTCTTGGCCAAGAGTTAGATTTTCGGAATCTCTTATCCAAACCAGCGCATCCGTAACTGCAAATGTTTCTAAACTTCCATCTAAGACTTCAGATGGAATAACAAGCACTGATGTAATTGGAATTAATTACAGACCAGCTTATCAATGCATGGTGGATATGACTGATTCAGAAGCTGGATGTTCAGATGATAATTGGAGATTGTTTTTATCCGACGGAAAAGTAGACCTAAAAGATGTTGATTCATTGCCTGAAGTTGATCAGACTTTTGTCGTTACAGTTCAGAGTACTGCAAGCGGAAACAAATATTATATTGATGGAGTTGAAGCAGACAATATCACTCTTGAAAAAGGCAAAACTTATGCATTTAGCCTTGGTGATGCTTATTCTAGCCATCCTATGAGATTATCTATTTCTCAAGATGGTATTCATTCATCAAAACCAGAGTTTATAAAAGGTGTGCAATCTTCTACTTCAAATAAAACCATTCTATTCACAGTTCCACAAAATGCCCCTGCGAAGCTTTACTATTTTTGTTACATACATTCTGGAATGGCAAACGAAGCAGAAATAACTATCAATTAAATCATGTCTTCCCTTGGTGTTATATCTGGAATCATATCGGGCATGATTTTGTTTCAAACATCTGTGGTTGCTCCAATTGTCTTTACAATTTTGGATGCTGAAAGTGCGTCGAAATTCTTAAGAAAAATATTTCCAAGATTTTTTCTGATAATTCTTTTGTTTGGTGTTCTATGTCTTTCTATATCTCTGTTCTTAAAAGATACTCAGGGCATTGTAGTTTCATCTGTAACTATTACATCGATGTCCATATCCTATTTGGTTGTTCCTGCTACAAATAAAGCTAGAGATGATAAAAGATCAAATACCTTTAGAAGACTTCATACACTTACAGTGGTGTTAACACTAATTACTTTGTTGGCTAATTTGAGTTGGCTGTTGCCTATTTAAAGCTCTACAGAATCTATCAATTCTTTCAATTCACCGCTTTGATACATTTCCATCATGATATCACTGCCGCCAACTAATTCTCCATTTACAAATAATTGAGGAAAAGTTGGCCATTCAGATACAGATGGAAGCTCTTGCCTTATCTCAGGATTGTTTAAAATATCGACAAAAGAGAATTCTTTCCCACATGCCATAAGAATTTGGGTTGCTCTCTGCGAGAACCCACACTGCGGTTTGTCAGGAGAACCTTTCATGTATATCAAGATTTTATTTTCAGAAATCTGATTATTTATTTTTTCAATCGTATTCACATTGATTATTTTAACACTTCAAGATATCTCTGGGTCGTTTCTTTGATTCCATAGATCAAACAATCAGATATATATGCCTGTCCGATAGAAACTTCTTTTATTTCTCCACAATCTAGAAGATAAGGAAGATTCTCTAGGTTCAAATCATGGCCGGCGTTAAGATCCAAATTTAATTCATTTGCAAATTCTATAACAGACCTGTAAGTGTCTTTTGTTGATTGACTGTTAAAAAATGCTGCATATGGTCCTGTATAAAGTTCAACCCTATCCACCCCAATATCTTTGGCACGTTTTAACTGCTCAATATCTGGATCAATAAATATGCTCGACCTAATATTAAGAGATTTTAATGTCTTAACAATTTTTTCTAATTCTGGATTTGGTTTGCTTAAATTAAATCCATGATCCGAAGTTTTTTGCATGGTATCGTCAGGAACTAAAGTTGCCTGATCTGGCTGATAGAAGTTAATCAATTCCATATAACCAGGATAATCTTCATTTGACTGCTCAAAGGGATTTCCTTCAATATTAAATTCAATATTGTTTGGTATGATCTTCTTAATTTCAGCTACGTCGTTTGGTGTTATATGTCTAAGATCAGGTCTGGGGTGAACTGTTATTCCATGACAACCTGAATCTATGATTTTATTTGTCATATCTACCAAGTTAGGAATATCTCCATCTCTGGCATTTCTTAGCCAGGCTATTTTGTTTACATTGATACTTAAATTTGTCATAAAAAAAGTGTTAAGGATCCATCATAAAATAGTTTGCAGCCTGCGAGCAAAGTACAAAAATATCCGATTTTATAAAACCAATCTTGTCCAATTTTATCAACAAGATAAGCTCCAAAATAAACGCCAAGAGGAGCTAATGGCAGTAACAACAGCGAAGTATATATATTTTCAAAATTCATTTCGCCTAAATATGCATACGGAAAGATTTTAAATATATTGATTAATAAATAAAAAAGACCGGCCGTTGCAACGTACATAGTTCGATCTAACCTCATTGGAAGAAGATAAAAACTCAATGGCAACCCACCGGCATGAATTGAAAAACTAGTAAAGCCTGAAAGGCTTGGCCAAAAAAACGAAGAAAATTTAGATGGCTCCTTGGGTTTATCTGAATCTTTGCGTAAGTAATAATCCAAACAAAAAATGATAGCCATTAAACCAATGATAATTCTTATGTGATCATTGGTTAGATAACTAAATGTCAAAGTACCTATTAATACTCCGATAAAAGCAAGCGGGATAATAAATTTTATAATTTCAAAATTCCATTTGAACCTATATCGCCAAACAGTGACGCAATCCATAAAGATCAAAGGTATCAGTAGAATTGCTACAGCCTGAAAAGGAGGTACAAAAAAGGACATAACGGGAATTGCTAAAAGAGAACCAAAAGATCCTGCACCGATGAATCCTCCTTTTCCCATTCCATGAAGGAAAACAGAAATGATTGCTACCACATAAAACAATGGATCCAGAATCATTTTCTTTTATATCAATTTATAGAGAATATCGGATAATTCGTTAGAAGATTGGTAAAGCTTCAAACCCTTATGAATTTTGTTATTAATATAAGAAAAACCAATTTTTTTATCTGTATCGCCATAAGCACAAGCACCGCCTATACCTGCATGTCCAAAAGCAGTTTCAGATCTTCCTATTGGAGATAGTGGAGTATTAAGCAAATATCCCAGTCCAAATTTTATATCTCCAAAAAAAAGTACTGTGTCCGGTCCAAAAGTATGTGGAGTTAAAGTTTGCTGAATGGATTCTTTTGACATTATTGTCTTACCATTTCTTGTTCCTCCATTAGATAAGATGCCATAAAACTTTGCTAAAGCATTTGAATTACCGTGACCATTTCCAGCTGGAATTTCTGCTTTTCTCCAATCAGTAGAATTCATGTAATTCTGATCTTCGTTTGCTGCAGTGCTATCAAAAGCAATCATAAAGTCCCCTTTTTTATACCACCTCTTTATATTTTTTAGCGGTTGAGGAAGAAGTAACTCTGGGATCAAAGATATGAAAATCTGAAATCCTCTCGAAGGTCCCATTGCATCAGAAATAGAAATTGTATCGGCACAATTTGGTAAATCTTCATCCTCTAAACCGATCTTGAAATTAAGATTTAGTGGATCAGCAATATTTTCCTTAAAGTAAGATCCTATGGTTTGACCTGTAACCCTTCTGAAAAGCTCGCCGTTTAAAAAACCGTAAGTCAAAGCATGGTATCCCTGACTAACACCAGGTTCATGAAATGGTTTCTGGTTTTCAAGAGCCTTTATGAAGGCTGACCAATCTTGCCATTGTGGATTTTCTAGTCTTTCCCTGAAACCAAACATTCCTGCTCTATGTGTTAAAAAATGTTTGATTAAGGTATTTTCTTTACCGTTGGTTCCGTACTCAGGCCAATATTTACTCACCTTGTCATCCAATGATATCTTTCCTTGTTCAACTAAGTGCATCATGCAAGGAACAATAATTCCTTTAGTGACAGAGAAGACATTGCAAATGGTATCTTTGTCCCAAGGTATAGTTTTTTCTTTATCCTTAAATCCACCCCATAAATCCACTATCATTTCACCGTCTTTTTCAACGGCAAATGATGCCCCAGTTTCATAGCCTGAAACGAATAAAGAACGAAAATGATTCTCTAGTTCTTTAAAATCTGGATGACAGTATCCATTGATCATGATGACAGAACTTTTTTTAAAGAATCAACAAATTCCTTTGGTTTATCTAAAAATAAATGGTGCATTGCCCCAGGTATCATGTGTAATCTATCCTCAGATAAACCACTCACATACATGAAATAATTTAATGTTTCTTGAGTCATAAGTTGACTCAGCTGTCCATAGATAAGAGAAAGTTTACATTTTAGATTGGTTAAATTCTCATGTTGATCTGTATACGAATAAGTTTTCATAATGGTCGGATCCGATTTCAATTTCCATCCTTCATTTGTTTCTCTATAGGAAGTCTCTGCAACATATTTCAGGACAAAATCCAGTTCGCAAGGTTGGGGAGGCATGAGCCTGAATCTTTCAATTGCATCTTCTTTAGTGGGAGATGCAACTCCCAATCTAACAGTTGGTCGACGAGAAGCCATTTCTTTAGCTTTTTCAGGAGGAAGAACGATGGTTGAATCAACGAGGATAATTTCATCGCAAAGGTCTTTGTATTTGTTACCAAAGATCATGGAAACATGACCTCCCATACTATGAGCCACTATGATCGGTTTATCTAATTTTAAATTTTCTATAATGTCTTTTACTTCATCAGCGTATGTATCTTGAGAGTAAACCTCCCTATGTTCACTATCTCCCATACCACTGAAATCCATGGCAACAACAAAATAATCATTAGCAAATTCTGGAATGACATGATCCCACCAGTGCGTATGAGCATTAAAGCCATGTAAAAATAGAAGGCACTTTTTATCACTTGAACCCCAAGTCCTAACATTTATTTTTACTCCAGAAGAATCTACTGATAATTGTTCTGAAGGATATTCAATATTATTTATGAACCAATCTGGCGCTTGGCCAAGAGGATTTTTTCCAATTAACATGGCGCGATTATACGTAATATTGGTTATCTAAGTAAGGAATGAATATTACCTTGAAACTCTATTGACGGATTGATATTCACTCCGCCAGTAAGAGATTCTTCCAATACTTTTTCTAACATTCTAGAGGAACCGAATATTTCATAATTTAGTTCATTGTCTATAACTATGTCGCCTGATAGAAGATCGGTATTTGGGAAAGTTATAAAATTGGCAATTAATTTGTTATTTTCACAGTTTATATTTGCTTCAACAGAAGTTTCATAAACTTCACCGAACAATTCCAAGTCATTGACCTGCGCATTAATTTTTCCTGAGGAAGAAATACATCTGTTTTTATCAAATCCTAACTTTAAATTTTCCGAAGAAAGAAGGATTTTCATAGGTAATTTTGATCCAAACTTATCACTATCAAATCTAAATTTTATGGAATTGAGACTAATCACCTCATTCATAATTATCTCTGCTATTGAAATATCCCCTGTTAAATCAAGCCTTCCTCGATCTATTTTTATATTGAGTTTATTAAAACCAACAGAGGTATTAAGGTTCCCAATTAAAGTATCGCCGTAAAATACTTCCTCAAATGTACCGCTCCAAATTGTTCCATTGATATTTCTATAAGAGATTTCTGGAAAAAGCTCATCAACCGTGGAGTAAGCAACCCTTAAGGGAAAAAATAAAAAAAGAAGTATAAAAAAAAGGAAAATTACTGAGATAAAAAAATATCTAAGACTCATTAGATTTTAGATAAATTTAATTGAGCAGACACCCTTCCGCCTGAAGATTTAGTAAGGCTAGTTTTATCCATGGAAACCCGATCTTGGATAGAGAAAAGCCAGTCATAAAGTCTCATGAAATCAGCATCATTTATCCAAACTATTATTGACTGATCGTCTATAACCTGGGTTCTATCGATGTTAATTTTAAAATCACCAGAAGTATTGGTTATCAAAGAGGATATAGAAACATTATCTTGATTAACAAACCCTGGGAAAAAGTTAATTTTGTTAATCAATCTTTCTTCTGTAAGTGTTTTATTTCTCTCAATTTCAAGATTATTTGCTGTCTTTTGAATAAAATTCAAAAAGAAACTAAGAAAAATCAGAATCAGTAATGATGACGTCAAAATAAATATTACTTGTTGTTGTCGAGTTAAGGAATTTAGATAGCTAAAAACTTTCAATTATGATTTCTCCTATAATGAAATTATTACTTCTATTAGATGTGCCTATTTGAGCGTAAATGCCCTCTCCTTCTAATTTAGCTATTATTCTTTCCAGATCGGCAAATGAATTTGCCTCAACTTCGAAAGCGGTTCTTTGTTGAGACAACACAAATGAATTTAAATTAGTTGAATTCAGTGAGGTAACAGCATTACTGACCGTAGAGATTAATTTCAGTTGGTCTTGATCATTATTCTGTCTCATCAATCGGTACTTAATTTCCTCAAAGTCAGTATCGTAATTCAAACTTGGAAATTTTTGGTTGAAAACTTGCTTCGACTTTTTTTGCGAGTTATCAATTTGAAAAGAATAGGACATAATTTCAATAAAGCTCAAACTAATAAAAAATATATAGATTGAAGCCAAAGCAATTAAAGGTTTTCTACTTTGCTTGAATAACTTAGCTATATCTAAACGTTTTTCATACTTTCCCTGCAAAAGATTAAAATATGAAAAGTCTATTGATCTAAAGCAGTAAATAATAAGATCTTCGTATGAGCTAAAGACTTTTGCTTGAATTTTTAAATCCATATCAAGGGATATCTCTTCAACGCTAAAAACTTCCAATGGAGCATCTTTTAATTGGGCAAAAATACTTTCCTTACTAAAATTGAAAGTAGCCAAAGACATCATCAATCTTATTTGGTTTCTCTTAGAGTGAACGTAAACAAAGTTTTCGAAGAAAATTAAAGTATTTACTTCAGAATCAAAACCATGAAATGGTGTTAAAAAATCAAGATTTTCTTGAAAAGCTAAATCTCTGACTGAATTGAGATATTCACTTGATGCAGCAAGAATTTCTTTTGTGTCTTTTGATTGAATCCACTCATCTTCAAAATCATCTTCAATAAGCTCATCTTTTATCATAAAGGGAATAGCCTTTTTTAGCTGTGCATCAGATAAATCCGGAAGATTAAGATCAATGCTATGGAACTCGTTAGACAGTAATATTCTTCCTGAAACTTTGTGATTTTCGGAATTAAACTTAACCGATTCAAAAGTATTATTATCTTGAAGAAAATAATAACTTTTATTTTGCTCAATAAGCTCTATCACCTTTTTCATCACAGATATTTTCCTATCTTTCTCATGTAAACTTTTGGCCCTGTCGAAGTTATTTCAATTTTTGAAATCAAATCATAAGTGTTAGATCCATTAGTAATTTCTACGTCTATCTCATAATAATTACTTTGAATTGATAACGATTCTCTAATGGAGCCTGATAAAGCCATCCCATCAAATTCAGGCATGTCAAAGAATTCCTTAGTTGATTTGAAGCCTCCAAAAGGTTTTGATAACAGCACATTTTGAGCTGAATAAAAATCTAATTGATTTTCTGTTATAGCAATTATTAGATGAGGATATTTTGGAGACAAAGCATTTACATTGATGTTTAATTCTCTGGAAGGATGCACACATAGATAGGGTTTCAGTTGTTTGTATATCTCATCATTCATGCCATTAATGTTTCTAACTTCAGGCAGGTCAACAATCAATTGGTTTGTTGGTAGGTACGGATTCTTTTTGGCAGTGTAATTAACGTCTTCAGCTCCAAGAGTATCCTGCGGAGTGGAATTAGTGTCAATCCAATCAATCAATGAAGACACAATAATATCCATGTCGTATTCAGGAATCTCTAGGCTTATTCCAAGATTTTTTAATAGCTGTGAATTGATCCTACTTACTCTATCCTGAGTATTATTTATTTTCGAAACTAACGAATTAAGGTTGAAACAATTACTTTTATCGTAAAAATTTCCAAAAACTCGACCATTTTCTGTCTCAAAACTTAATGAGTTTTCAATTGATTCTGAGGCGCTGGCTAGGGCAATTTGAAGTCTATTTTGTTCAGGTTTTAAATATTCTTTACCAATCACTTCAAGACTTAATAAATCAAGATAAGCTTGAGAGAAAAAATTCTCGTAAATATGAAATTTAACTTTTTGTTGAGTCTCATTACTCATCATTACGCCGATCGAAGAGACGATCGTTATAATAAATAATGATAAAATGAGTGCTATCCCAGGCAGACTTTCTCTCTTATCCATAATTCACCAATAAAATCTTATTGAATATTGAAAGGTCATAAAATCCTATTTTTACTTCAACGGCTTCAGGAAGACTTCTATCAAAAAATATTTCTTCCGATACAGGCCATGCTTCATAGGAGACATTTTCAAAAAATATTTCAAGATCCACATAATCTACTTCATTGAGCAGGGTTTCAGTTTGAAAAGGTTCCTCGTTATCTATGTACCTGTAGGATTCTCTGATCAATTCACCGTTATCTAATTTATAAATTATTTTTCTAAGGGCGCCGGTATCTTCGAGTCCATCTGTGTCTGAAAGCTTTATTAACCTTAGTAAAATTTCGTCAGAATCCGACGAATTTAACTCCATAGTTGATAATTCATAAGCGCCCATTTGATCTCTTGGAATTGTATTTACGGATTGCGTAAAATCTTGTCTTAAATATTTATTTAAAAGTACTAATTTATCCAACCTATCATTTTTTTCTTGAATGGAAAGATTAGAAGAAACGGATGTATTCAATAACGATGAACCTAATAATGCCAAGAGAGCGAATAAAGATATTGCAATGAGCATTTCGATTAAGGATAAGCCTTTCATTGGGCCAAAACCTCTTTAAAAACTTTTGATTTCCCTAATAAATCACCATTTTCAGAAAAAACTTTTATTTCAATTTCAATTCTATTTCTCTCAATTGAAGTTGCTAACTCCCTCTCCCAAATGAACGGCATACCTAAAAATGTTTCTTCTCCTTCATCATATTGCGAAGAAGTAAGATAATCATCCTTGACTAAGTTTTTTAGAGCTAAGTTTTCAGCAATATTATTCGCTAAAAATCTTTCTTCGATTAAGCTAATGGATCTTGAAGAATCAGTGATAAGTGAAGAGAAAGCCAGCGCAGCAATAGCAAGAATAAAGAAAGCCACTAAGATTTCTATTATTGTGAAGCCAGATAATGTTTTATTCCCAGTTTCCAATATCTTTATCCGATCCTTCTCCACCCTCTTCTCCGTCCGCTCCCAGAGAATATAAATCAAAAGTACCAAATCTTCCGGGTCTTCTATATTTATAATCGTTTCCCCAGGGATCTTGTTCAAGTCTTCTTACGTACCCTCCTGACCTATATCTTTCTTTAAATCTATGATTTTCAGGCACTGTCACAAGAGCTTGAAGACCTTCTCTGGAATTTGGGTAAGAAATCATATCAAGACGATATAGTTCAAGCGCTTGTTCCAGAAGTCTAATGTCAGCTTTTGCTTTATCTTCTCTTGCCCTCTCTTGGCTCGGTAAAACATTGATAGCAATTACAGCAGTCAATAAACCTAAAATCATCAAGACAACCAAGATTTCAATGAGTGTAAAGCCTTTTAATTTTATTTTTTCCATCATCATATTTTACTCCTCGTTAAAGGCTAAATGTATTTAACTGAATCAACGGTAAAAGAATTGCCAAAACAATCAAAGATACAAATCCACCCATAAAAATAATTACCGCCGGTTCCAAAAGATTTAAAGTTATCTTAGTGGAATGATTAAATCTATCCTGTAAATATTTTGAAACCTTAATCAGCATATTTTCTAACTCTCCACTTGCTTCACCGCTTGATATCATTTCAATAATTAATGAAGGTATGTATTTTGATTTACTTAATGATCTTGCAAGAGAATTTCCTTCAGAGACTTCCACAGATGCAAAATTAATATCATTTCTTAAAATTCTATTACTTACAGTATTAGCAGAAATATCCAATGATCTAATTATGGGGACATTACTAGATCTGAGAATCGATAGAGAATTAGTGAATCTTGATAAGTTTGAATCAATGATAAATTTATTAATTATCGGAAGTTTTAATAAGAATTTATCAACAAAAAGAAAAAATCTATTAATGCCAATAAACCTGATTCCAGTAAAAGTTATTAAGGTTAAAAAAATGACAAGCAATCCAAACCAGATGCTTGTAAAAAAGTTTGAAATTCCTAACATCGCTATTGTTAAAAAAGGTAGTTGCTGATTCGAGTTAGCGAATTGAGAGACAACATTAGGGACAACAAAGATTAGCAACAAACTTATTATCACTAAGGAGGTTGCAAATAGAACCATTGGATATATTGTTGCTCCAAGAATTTCCTGATTAAGAGTTGCTCTTTTTTCCAGGTAGTCAGCTGTTTCTTCCATTACGTTTCCTAATTCCCCAGAAGATTCCCCTGCTTCAATCAGTGACACATATAAACTATCAAAAGACTCGGGGAACTCTTTCAATGCTTCAGAAAACTTGAATCCCTCTTTTACCCGCATGGATATTTCTTTAAGTTTATTAGCACTAGATTTATCCGAAAGCTGTTCGGCAACGGAATCTAATGACCTATCTATAGGTATACCCGCGTTTATAAGAGTGGACATTTGACGGGTAATTAATGCTAAATCGCTCGATTTAATCTTATGTGATAAAAAACTTAAAAAAGATGCTGTAGCTTTTCTTTCTTTTACGTCTATAGGAATTAGACTCCTGTTTTTGAGTTCTTGAGACGCTAAATTAATATCATCAGCTATTAAGCTGCCTTTTATTTTTTTTCCATCTGACGATAATGCTTCGTAATTAAACGCAGGCATCAGGCCTCCATAAGAACTCTTCTAACTTCTTCAAGGGTTGTGACACCTTTTTGAATAAGTTTTTGACCTGATTCTTCAAGAAAATCGTGCTGTGGATCGATAATATCCCTGACTTTCTTTTCTGAAAAGTCATCGTTAATCAGTTCTTTGATGTTTTGATCGATATCTAAAATTTCAAAAATACCTTGTCTTCCTGAAAAAGTTTCTCCGTCTGATGAGAGTTTTCTTACCAATCGTTGTGAAATTATTGTTCTTAACGATGAAGCTAATAAATAAGGTTCAACGCCCATGTCTATCAATCTAGTAATAGCCCCCAAGGTATCATTGGTATGAATCGTTGATAAAACCAAGTGGCCAGTTAGAGATGCCTGAATTGCAATCTCTGCTGTTTCTTTATCTCTTATTTCACCTACCATCACCACGTCTGGGTCCTGTCTTAAAATTGCTCGCAGTCCAGCAGCAAAAGTCATTCCGACTTTATTATTAACTTGTGTTTGTCCAATACCGTCTACAGCATATTCAATCGGATCTTCAACCGTTAATATATTTCTACTTTGATCATTCAATAGGTTTAAACCGGCATACAAAGTTGTAGTTTTACCGGAACCGGTTGGCCCTGTTACTAATATGATTCCGTTATTTTGAGCGAGGGACTTGGTGAATACTTCTTTTTGTCCAGAGGGCATACCTAGATCATCTAAATTGAATTTTGCTTCAGATTTATCCAGAAGTCTGAGAACGATTCTCTCGCCGTAATTAGAGGGTAAAGTCGATACTCTTAAATCTACCCATTTTTCCCCCAGTTTTAATGAGATTCTGCCATCTTGAGGAACTCGTTTTTCTGCAATATCAAGATTAGCCATGACTTTGATTCTGGCATTTAAAAGAGAGGCTATTCTGCTGCTAGGAGAAAGTATTTCTTTCAATATACCGTCTACTCTGAACCTTATGGAAAGATTTTTTTCGTAAGGCTCTATATGTATATCAGAAGCATTCGATTTAATTGCTTCCGATAAAACAGCATTAATTAGTCTGATTACGGGAGCTTCGGTTGAGTCATCTAGCAGATCTTCTGTTTTTGGTAAATCAGAGGCCAATTGTTCCAAATTAATTTGATCTCCAAGACCATCAACAATATCTTCTGATTTATCGGTATTTTCTGAATAAAAAGATGAAATGTGTTTGAAAAAATCTGCTCCGGATATTGATTTAATTACCAGTGGCTTCTTAAATTTAGCTTCTAATTGAGATAATTTATTTAATTTAACGTCATCGGAAGTCAACACTTCCAAGTTGTTTTCATTTATACCCGAAATAAAGATCCCATTTTCACGAGCAAATTTATAGCTCAGTTGGAAGTCTTGTATATTTTTATTCTCCATAATCTACTGATCGTCTAAAAACGTCTCGATGAGGCTCAGATCAACCACTGGTTTACCTCTTTTCTCTAATAGCAATTGTTCTGCTTTCAAAAAGTTGTACTTTTCAGTACTGATAGTTTGCATATCAGCAGCATTTTTAATAATCGTTGGTTTAAGGAACACAACAAGGTTTCTTTTCACTTTAGATTTTGATGTTGATTTAAAAAGGTTTCCAAATACTGGGATGTCTCCTAGTCCAGGGACCTTTCTTTCAACCTCTTGAATATCTTCATCAATCAAACCCCCAAGTACAACGGTTTGTCTATCTTCAACCATGACTTTAGTTTGAATCTCTCTTTTATTTGTAATTATCTCCGACGCACTTTCTGTTATCGGTCCGAATAAACTGGAAACTTCTTGTTCGATATCAAGTCTAATTGAGTCACCGTCATTGATTTGCGGAGTTACCAAAAGTTTAATTCCTATCTCTTGACGATTAATAGTTCTGAATGGATTGGCATTGTTTGCTCCTAGAGATTCTCCGGTGGTGATAGGAATTTCTTGTCCTACTAAAATAGAAGAAGTTTCATTATCCATGGTTAAGATTGAAGGTGTAGATAGGACGTTGGAATCAGAGTCTTTTGCAATAGCATTCAAAATAGATGCAAAGCTACTTTGACCAGCAACAATTTTTCCAATCCCAACCGCTATACCCTCAATTCCCAGCAATGAGGATGCTGCAACGGATTTAACTGTTCCTGCTAAGCCCTCTTCTGCCAAGAGACTTGAGCTAGAAGCAGCAAAAGCGGTTAAATCAGGATTCGGACTTCCAAACCTTGTGCCGAATGCTGGTTGTTCCACGCCATCGCCCTGAAAAAGAATCTGTACTCCAAGATCTTTTGTAAGTTGTTCCGAGATTTCTACGATAATTGCTTCGACTAAGACCTGAGCTCTTCTGATATCTATTTTGTCTATAACATCTTCTAATTGGCCAAGGATATCTGGATCAGCATTAATGATTAAAGAGTTTGTCTCTTTATGAGCTGATATAGATGTCTTAATTTTCCCACCAGAACTCCCTTGAGGGCTCTTATCTATATTTTCTGCAACATTGGTCAAAATATCCTTTATCTCTTCTGCGGATGCATATTTTAAATACCTGACTTTTAAACTTTTTGACTCGCTGACTTCGTTATCTAAATCAAATGCTATGGATTTCATTTTTGCTGTAACTTCTTGATTTCCAACCAACAAGATGGCATTAATGCGATCAATTCCAAAAGCATTAAATTGTGCAGTTGTTCGGTTGGATGCACTCTTCAAATGCAGATCGTTCAGAATCTTAGCCATTTCCTTAGAAGAAGAATTTTTGAGAGAGATTAATTCAACTAAATCTTGGTCAAGTCGATCTAGCTCGTTTGCAATGTTCATGATTTTTGTAATGTTCGATGCTTTGTCTGCGATTAAAACTGCATTTGCATCAACAAAGGCTTCAAGGTGACCTGATCTGTTGGTAATGGGTTTCAATAGAGCCACTAAAGGTTTTGCAGAAATATTTTTTGGTCTAAAAACATTGATGGCCAATTCATCGGATAAACTATTTTCAGAGTAGTTGGCTTGAAATTCCGTTCTGCCAACGACTTCAGGAACTATCTTGGCAAGATTCCCATAATCAACCACAGAATAAGCATGGGCAGCCATGACAGATTTAAATACTTCGTAAGCCTCATCAATGCTTAAATCAATCTCAGATGCGACCGTTACCGAGCCTTTTACCCTGGGATCGACTACAAAGGTTTTATTGGTCACGCCGGCCATATCTGATATGAAAACCTTGATATCGGCATCACGTAAATTTATTTTTGCAGATGCCAATGACAAAGATACACAGGCGAGCGCAAGGAGTAATATCCCTCTCGTAAAAATCATATTTTAATTTAGGTTAATTGTAAGGGTAATTGGGCTACCGTCTCTGATAACACCAACCTCTATATTTCTAACTTTTTGGTTAAGTTCACGTTCTAGATCAACTGTCGTTACCTTTTGACCGTTGAAGGATGTAAGGATATCTCCGGGTTCTAAATTATCATCTTGAAAAAATGGTGAAGATTTCACCGGATTAACTCTTATTCCTAAAACTTCCCCATCTCTAATGACGGGATTGAATGAAATAAGCTCTTTGATCTCAAGATTTTCTAACCAATCTTTTGATGCCACTTTGGTTGGATCTATGGATTGTTTAAAACCTTTATTTTTTATGACTTCGGCAAAAGATAAGCTTTCAAGTTTCCCGTTCCTTCTCAGATTAACAAACGTGTCATCTATAGACTCCACAACGAGATTGCCTGAAATTTTGTCTCCAATTTTATAGCTTCTCTGTTTTTCATTTGGAAGACCAATAATGGCAACATTTTCTTCTTTAGATTTTACAATTCCATACAATTTTATATTCAGATCAGTTTCAGGACCTTTTTTGTTAGTTTCAGACGAAATAGCTATAGATTGATTTATAGCGCTGGCCTTAGCTGAAGAAAAAGGATCCGAATTCAGCGCAACGTACTGTTGAGAAGTATTTACTACAGTAGAAGCTTTAAAATCTATATCTGGAAACAATATGCTGTTTACAGAAGAATAAAGTTGAACGGAAATAAAAATGGCAAAAACAGAAGCAAAAACTAGACGAAATTTAACAACAAATTCCGTTGCGTTATCAAAATAACTCTGAAAATCGAGCTTAATGCCAAAAATCATAATTTTGATTATATATCTTTACCTCAAAACTAAGAAATATTTAAAAAACGGTTTTTATTGAGAAAGAATAGGTAATTGGATAATCATATACTTCAACCAATTCATCCAGTTGATACACTTGATAATTCTCTCCAGTCAGATTACCTATACTAAAGCCAATTTCTAAATCGTTGTCACCAGAGCTAATAAAGGCTGTGTAATTGAGATCTAATATACCGGCACCCTGTTCATAATAAGCCGGAGCACCTTTGATCGGAGCTAATTCAGAAATTCTCTCTCCCGTATAGTTATAGGCAAGTACCACTTTATGATCGCCCGTTTCGTAGCCAAAAGTAAAATTACCCAGAAAATCTGATTGTCCTTGCAAGCCTCGTTTTGCTTGAACAAATTGTGATGTCGTATCTACCTCTGAATTCATGAAGGTTAAATTACTTCTAATAAAATATGGAAAAAAATCATAATAAACTTCAAATTCCGTTCCAAGCATTTGCCCTTCATCAACATTAAGAAACTCTCTGTAGAAAGTTCCCGGTTGAATTCCCTGTTCAATAGGATTTTTTAAATCCTTAGCAAATAATCCTGCAGAAAAATATTGTCCGCCGTTACCGAAATACCATTCGTATCTAAAATCTAAATTGGTAATTTCGGTAATTTTTAAGTCGGGGTTTCCCACGAAAGATCTATTAGTAGCTGGATTGAAGAAAACGGACTGAGCTAATTCTCTAAAATTAGGCCTAACAACTGTCTCACTTAAAGCAAAACGGATTTGCATATTGTTATCTAGCGTTTGAGTAAGAGTCACAGATGGCAAAACTTTTTGAAGTGTAAGGTCGCTTCTATCATTTTGAATTTTTGAGTATTTATTGAAGTTTTTTACGTTGATGTCTGAATCTTCGTATCTAAAACCAAAAGATATCCTAAGAGAATCTGTAAATTGACCGTCAATGCCACTATAAAAGGCAAAAATTTCAGAGTCGGCTCCATAGTAATCTGCAGCCCCAGCAATCTCGTTTATCTCCCAAGCATCTGGGCTTATATATTCATCTGCAAATAATTGATTCAAGGGAAGAGTTAAAAAAGATTCATTAAAATCAATCGTTGCTGATGGAGAAGGATCAAATTCAAAATTTGAAATCTGATTATCTCTATCTTTAAAATAATATGAAGCACCAATTTTGAAATCCATTGAAACATCGCCAGCAACAATGAAATATTTAAAATCTGCGCCTAGATCAACTACAGAATCCTGTAAATCAAAAAATTTCAATCTGAATTTATCGTTCCTATTTCCAAAGTATCTCGTACCGTCCTCATACACTTCGTATTGAGTATCTAAATTATTGGGAGATTCTCTGGTACTTTCAGCATATGATGTTCTCCAATTCAATTGCAAATCTCCCCAAAAATGCTCTCCAGAAGCTTGATTTGTCCACACTTGTCTTTCAACCCATTCAACATAAGTTCTTTCCATGGGGAAATTGGATAGCGCTAAATCGCTGTAAATAAATGAGACTGTATCTGAGGATTTTCTAGTTAAAAAACTGGTTAATTTAATTGTATGATCAACGTTTATTTCAAAACCCAGACCTAAAAGAGAGGATAAATTTATTGTATTGGTAGAGTTAGTAAATTGTTCTTTATCTACAATTACAAGAATGTCATCAGGATTTGAAGCCTCTGGTTGCCAAGAATTCGAATTTCTTTTCTTTTCTTGAGAATCCCATTCATTCGAATAGTTCAATGCAAAAATAATACCCATATCAGAATCATTTATCTCAAAAGAATTTCCAGTAGAAAGCGATAAAGATATATTCGGATCCAAAGAGGATAATTTTAATTTTTTAGGCATATTAGAGGCCAATTCCGAACCAATTATCTGGAGTTCTGATGGATTTAATCCGCCGGAAAAAAAGCTATTGTTTCTTCGAATAATTTTTCCAGCAGATACTGCAGAAAGATATTCTTTTGGTAATGCCCTCTCTGTCGAACCGAATCCATAGACATCAGAATCATAACTAGGTGAGGAGAGAAAACTTTTACTGGTGGTTAGATTATCTCCACCTAAGGAAAAGGAAAAATCTAAAAATTCCTCTTCTGGTACGGCAATGGTTCTGAGATTTACAATTCCTCCTCCAAAATTTCCAGGGAACTCAGGTGAATATGTTTTTTGTACCAATACACTTTCTAGAACGTTTGTTGGAAAAAGATCTAAAGGAACTACCCTACTAAGAGGTTCAGGAGAAGCGATCGATGAACCGTCTAAAAGTGCAGATGAATATCTATCTCCTAATCCTCTCACGTAAACATATTTTCCTTTAACAAGACTAAGTCCAGTAACTCTCTTTAATGCATCCGCTATATTACTATCTCCGGCTTCTGACATTTCTGAGGAGCTTATTAGGTTTGAAATTTCTGATGTCGATCTTTTTTCATCTGGAATGAAGATTCCTGATACTACTAATTCCTCTAAATCACTATTTCCCTGAGAAGAGATAAAAGATGAAATGAAAACTGAAATAAATATTATTGATACTTTTTTCATAAAAGTTAAATTAAATATCTGACCATCCCTCAGTCCAATCAGTTCCGTCACTTGGAACTGCTCCAATTTCTGATGGAACACCAAAGAAAGAATCTAAAAGATTTGTATTAACTTCCACCGAAGCTTCATTAGCTCCATTTTTATAACCATTTAGGGTATTTTTGCTTTCAACTACTCCTTGTTCTGAAGCCCAAGCACTTGTGCTAAATAAGTCTGATCCGTCTTCACCGCTAAATTTTTTATCTCCACAATCCATAAGAATGGATTTCGCAGAGAGAGTTGACGAATTAATCGATCCAGCGGATGCAAAGGTAGATGCATCATCAATTTCTATACATGGACCTTGATTAGATTCATCGATAATTATCCCGTTTAAAAGTGTTGCTTGAGTTCCAGCTCTTAAGTGAATTAATTCTCCGTGTTTTTCGGTATTCCCTATAATTAAAAAGTTGGAAATTATTGGATTAGATCTAGGAGAAGCATCATTTGCCTTGCCGTTGTTATCAAATTCCATTGCATTATCAGGCCTATTGTTTGATGCTGTAACAGGGTCTGGGGTATTTTGATCTATTATGATCCACTGTGCCTTTCCTCTCCATCCATTTGTGTAGTCAAAAGAATCATCCTGAACACCTGTTAAATAAATATATTTAAGATTAACTGTTCCACCAAAAATTTCTATTCCATCGTCTTTACTGTTGTGGACCCTGATATAATTTATTTCTGTACCATCTCCTACCGTATACAGAGCCAAGCCATTTAGTTCGTTTTCAGATGTGAATGCATATCCTGCATATTTAATTACCACGAAAGATAATACTCCAGAGTCATCATTATCATCGTCACCACCGTACTTAACATCTCCGGCATCAAATCCTTCTACGGACCTCTCACAGATACCTTCTGAATTTTTTTCTGCATCGGTACAGTTTTGAGTCGCTTTCCCCATTATCTGCAAACCACCCCATTGAGCCTGAGCATCAGCAGCTAAAGTTCCATCATCTGAAGCAGAAGTCATAATAATAGGTTTAGTCTTCGAACCTCTTGCTACAATTTTTGCGCCTCGAAGAATATTTAAAGAATCTTTTCCAGATTCTCCTCTTATAGTGGTACCTTCTTGAATAGTCAGAATAGGAGTTGTTGTATCATCACCAATTTTTACGGGACCGCTCAAAATATGAGTAGCATTATTTTGCATAGTGAAGCTATCGTTATAAGTACCGGAATAGATACAAGTTAATTCATTGTTACTGTCTTCTCCAGATAAAACTATTTGCCCATCTGAATTAGAAATATTCGGACAAGAACTAGAATCAGATGTGCTTTGGATAGCAGTCAGTGGATTTGGGGATTCATCATTATCTCCATTGCTGCAACTTAAAACTAGACCGATAATTAATAAATTAAATAAGTTTTTTGAAAGTGTTTTTAAATTCATAATAAAAATAAAAAATTATAAAAAATGTATATGGCAAAAAAGATAAAAGATGATGTTTAGGGTTACAAGAATGTGTCAAATATGGAAATTTTGACTTTTTAAATGCTAAATAGATGAAAATAAACTCATACATTTTATGAATCTAATTCTATTTTTTTATTTCGGCTCTATTCTTGGGAGTTTTTTTCAATCCTTAAACTCTAGGATGGCTAGTCAAGATTCTTTAACTGAGAGTCAGCTTAATGTTCGGTCTCCTAGATCAAATTGCGATAAGTGCGGACATCAACTCTCCGTCATTGATCTAATTCCTATTCTCAGTTTTTTATACTTAAAAGGCAGATGCAGATTCTGTGATAAAAAGATCGAAGCGCAAAACTTAACTGCAGAAATCATTTTTGGGTTTGTGTTTCTTTTTTTAAGCTTTAATAGTTTTAATACATTTGATTTAGCTTTTAATGTTCTTTTCTTTTCTTTTATTTTTGCTATAGCTTTGTATGATTTTGAATATTTTTTGGTACCAAAAATCTATTTATTATTTCTACTGTTTGTTAGTTGTTCATTCGTAGTTATGCATGGATATCTTATCAATGTCATTTTCGCTTCTGTAATAACAGGCATTATCTTCGGTATGAAGTTAATCTTAGATTACATCAAAAAAGAGGAAACATTTGGGTTAGGCGATGTATTGATAATATTTTGCTTAGGTTTATTTTTTGAGCCTTTTTCATTTTCTTTAATTCTTTTCTTATCTTCCATCTTAGGCCTCTTGATATTTGGTTTAAGATTTATTCTTCTGAATAAAGAAAAAAAAGTACCATTTGCCACAATTATGGCAATTGGCGCTCTAGGAATAAGTCCTTTGGGCTAAAAAGAATAAATAGCTTTAAAGACTAAAAAAATGAGTATGGAGAGAATTGCTCCAATGGGTATAGTAATGATCCACCCTGAAAAAATTTGACCAACTTTTCCCCAAGATAAACTTTTCGATGAATTGACTAATCCCACTCCTATGACAGCCCCGATCAGTGTATGTGTTGTCGAAACAGGAAAACCGTAGCCTGAACTTAAAATTACTACAAAAGCCGTTGCTAAATTCGCAGCAAAAGCTGATGAGGGTGTAATTTTAGTTATTCCTCTGCCTACCGTTCCAATAACTCTATAACCAAAAGTAACTAAGCCTATCACTATCCCAACAGACCCCAGTAATAATACTCCTGTAGTGACCGCTGTTTGGGAATCAAGCGAGCTGTTATAGGAAACAGTATTAATAACAGCAGCCAAAGGGCCAACGGCATTCGCAACATCGTTAGAACCGTGCGCAAATGCGATAGAACAAGCAGTAAAAATTACCAACATGCCAAAAAAAGACTCGATGCTCATGTTTTCATCTTTATCCGGCTTATTTGATCTTAGAAGTAAAATACCGGCAAAAACAATTACAAGCCCAACTAAACTTGAGTAAATGATGGCTTCATAAAAACTAAAATCTAAACCGACGTGCTTTAGTCCTTTTGTGAATGTGAGCATTGCAATTACAAAGCCCATAAAAAATAGATAAATAGGACTAAATTTCATGGTATTCGAAAAGGGATCTCTGCTATCAAGAATAAGAAACCTAATACTTTTATATAAAACAAAAGCAACCAAGGATGAGAAAACAGGTGATAAAATCCAGGTAGTGCCAATTTCTGAAACTCTTTGCCAGTTAACTGCATCAAATGAAAGGCCAACTATGGTGAATCCGATGATAGCTCCTATTATTGAGTGAGTAGTTGACACCGGCCAACCTAATGCCGATGCAACGAATAACCAAATTCCCGCCGATAAAAGTGCAGACATCATTCCAAAAACTAAAACATCAGAATCATCGGTAAATTGATCCGAGTCAATAATTCCTTTTCTTATGGTATCGGTGACTTCTCCGCCAGCAAGAAAAGCGCCTGCAAATTCAAAAATACAAGCAATCAACAATGCGGTTTTTAAAGAAATGGCTCCTGATCCAACCGATGTGCCAAAAGCATTTGCAACGTCATTCGCTCCAATTCCCCATGCCATGATAAAGCCAAAAACACAGGCCAAGATAATAATTTCTGTTTCTATTCCAACGAATGCCATTGAATTTATGAATTAAGCAAACACAATATACGAAATAAAGACTTTAGTTAAACTTTTTAAGATGATTTAATAAAATTTCACATAATCTTCTTTAAATAGTTCAAAAATAAAAAATGTTTGAATACGATATTGCAGAATATTCTCAGATCAATCCGGATCTTTACCGAAGAGAATTGAGGAGATTACAAGCTGAGTTTCTTAAGTTGCAAAAATGGATTATTGAAGAAAAAAAGAAAATAGCAATTGTCTTCGAAGGAAGAGACACTGCGGGCAAAACGGGAAGCATCTCTGTATTAAGTAAGTATCTGATTCCAGAGCACGTAAAGCTAGTAAAACTAGGCATACCAACGAAATGGGAATCAACTCATTGGTTCCCGAGATATGAGAAACACATGCCCGAAACCGGTGAAATAGTTTTCTTTGATAGATCCTGGTACACAAGAGCTCTCACAGAAATAACCATGAATTATTGTTCACAAAGACAGTATAAGAATTTTATGAAAAAAGTAATTCCATGGGAGAAGGGGCTTTTAGACAAAGGAACAGAAATTGTGAAGATATATCTTTCGGTTGAAAAAAATATACAAAAGAAAAGGTTTGAGAAGAGAAGAAATAGCCCTTTAATTTTTTGGAAATTCAGTGAGAATGATCTGAAAGTTGCTGACAGATGGGATGCGTTCACTTTTTACAAAGATCAAATGTTTACAAGCACATCTCATGAAGAGTCGCCTTGGGTGATCATTAACGCTAATACGAAAATGGTTGCAGCACTAAACTCTCTTAGATATATCCTGGAAAAGTTTGATTACCCCGAAAAAAATATACCAAAACCAAAGGTCTGGTCTGAGGGAATGAATATCTATAATCTTAAAATCAACGGTGTGCTTTTTGAAAATTTAACCTATGATCAATTTAAGGTTTTGAATTCATTCGCTGATGAATCCTAAAAAAATAGATCAAATAGGATGCATAGACATTGGTTCAAATGCAATCAAATATAAACAATTTAGAATTATTGCTGATGATAATCAAAATTATTCAAAAGAATTAGAGACTTACAAACGAATTCCTATCAGATTAGGCACCGATGCCTTTAGAAAGGGAAAGATCAGAAAAAAAACAATTAATAAGTTAACTGAATCTTTGGATGAGTTAGTTTCTAACTTGGATTCAAAGAAAATTAACTTAATTGGAGGTTTTGCTACTTCTGCAATGCGATCAGCATCAAATGGTAGTGAAGTTTGTCAGCACCTCAATGCTAAACTAAATTTAAACATTCATCTTCTCTCAGGTGATCAAGAAGCTCAACTTTTGAACGATTTATCCAATTCATTCCCAGCAGATGGTAGTAATTTATTTGTTGATGTGGGAGGAGGTAGTACGGAGTTATTCTATAAAAACTCTTCAAAAGTTATGTTCAAGTCACTGAACTTAGGGGCTGTCAGAATTTATTTAGAAAAAGATCATTTATCTGAGTGGCAAGATCTAGAAGCTTTTTTAGCCTCACTTGGTCACATCAAGAATATTGTGGGTGTTGGGGGTAACGTCAGATCCCTAATTTCCATTATTAACAACGATGTAAATAATTCAGTATCTAGGAAATCATTGAATGCATGTTTGCTTTCATTGGTTAAATTAAGCAAAAAAGAAAAGATTGAGAACTATAATTTTTCATCGGATAGAGCAGACATAATTGAATCAGCTGGAAAAATTTTTTTAAGGATCATGGATATTTTGGATAAGGCTAGCCTAAGTGCTGCGCCCTGGAGCATCTGTGACGCTCTTATTCAGAGATATATCAATGAAAATTACGCTAATTCTGGAGTTAACGATTTTTCTGCCTCTAAGGAAGCATAATTTACGGAAATCCAAAATCTACTTCCGTTAGGCTTGTTGGGTTTCATGCCAACTTCATAACCCATTAATCTGGCTAAATGCTTTGAGATAGCTAAGCCAAGTCCTGTTCCTCCAGAATGCTTTGCCCTTCCCTTATCAACCCTAAAAAATCTCTCAAATACTCTGTCTCTGTATTTTTTTGGAATACCTTTCCCATGATCTATCACGCTTAAAGTAGTCAAAAAGTCGTCTTCTAGATCATTTTTTATAAGAATTTCAGAATTAGATGGAGAGTGTTTGAGAGCATTGGTAACGAAGTTACTTAGAATGATTGAAAATGCAGACGCATCAACAACAATATCTATATCTTCTTCCAATTGTACGTTTAATGAAATATTTCTCAATCTAGCTTGGTCCTGATGAGCTTTAACTGTTTGGTTAATCAATTTGCTTAATTTATGATTTTCCATATTCAAGTCATATTCTCCTGCTTCAATCGAACTGAGTTTCAAAAGTTCTGATACGGTTTCAGTCATGTTTTCCGATTGAGTCAAAATTGCTTCAGTAAAACCAATTGCATTTGGATCATCAATAAATTTGCCGTGTATTAAAGTTTCAGCATTTGCTCTTATCACAGATATTGGAGTCCTTAATTCATGGGAGACATTTCCTATGAAGTCTTCTTTCATTTTTTCTAGTTGTCGGAGCTTAGAAATATCATTAAACACGACCAGCATTTCATCTTTAGTCTTATCTCTTCTAGCAGATATTAGATAGGATGAGTTGATTGATTTAGGACCGTTGATTTCTATTGCTAATTCATTTTTTTCCCAGGCTTTCTTTAGAAATTTTTTAAGCGCAGGATAACTGATATTGTTAAAAAATTTAGTACCGACCTCTAGCTCAGGCCAGAAATCATCTTTTATAGTTTTGTTATAAAACAATACTTCATTGGATTTATTGAGAAGTAAAACTCCTTGCCCCATTTTTTCTAACACAGAACTAAATTGTTTTCGTTGTTTAGCGAGAATTTGAAGGTCTTTTTTTAAGTCCTGTTGCGCAGACTCAACAGTGTAAGGTTCACTTACATACCCATCAATAGAACGGAGATTTCCTGAGTCATCGTTAATTGAATCTTCAGCGTCGCTAATAAATTCTTTCAAATAACCAAGAATGATATTTGAGGAAAAGTAACTTACAAAAATTGCAAAAATAAATCCAACGAGAACAGCCAGTAAAACTATGTACCTTACTTGAGCTAGAGCCCTATTAATTTCTGACAATGGAGAAGCAATCCTCACAAAACCGTTTTCTCCATTGAATGGAATTCTTACTGCTAAATACCTCATATCGGTATTCAGAGTATTTGAAAATCTTTGCGATAGTCCAGATTCATTATTCTTTGCCAACATGATCTCAGGTCTATTCAAATGATTTTCAACAGCATCAAGATCTAGTTTCAAAACGTCAGAGTCGCCGTATACAGTTCCATCCTCAGAAATAATGGTAACTCTGAGGCCAGAAGCCTCTCCCAAATCATCAGCTAAAATATCAGCGTTAGTAACGTTCAATCCGGCATCGATAAAGAGTTTTTGGGCAATTTTTGCATGATTTTCAAGATTTGAATTGACATCATCATTCAGATATCCGGTTAACTGATATTGAATAAAGAGTCCTCCTCCGCCGGTCGCTAAAGCCAGCAAACTAAAAGTAATGAGAAAAATTTTAGCTCTTACGGACATGAAGGAAAATCATATTAAGATGGAGAGTTAAAGCGATACCCAACGCCCCTTACAGTCTCGATGTTGCTGCCAACATGTTTTAATTTTGATCTAAGTCTTTTCACATGAGTATCGACAGTTCTAGTAGTTACTTCAGAGTTATATCCCCAAACTTCATCCAAAAGTGCATCTCGAGTCTGCACTCTACCCATCCTTTCGGTTAAATACTGAAGTAAAGCAAACTCCTTGGCTGTTAATGAAATTTCTTTGTCATCAAGTTTGACTCTGTGGGCTGCGAGATCAATTTCCAGAGAATCAAAAGTTATCAAATCTTCATCAGCATCTAACTTATTATCTGTTCTTTTAAGCATTGCTGAGACTCTCAACATGAACTCTCTTATACTGAAGGGTTTAACAATATAGTCATCTGCCCCAAGCTCAAAGCCAACTATACGGTCGACTTCTTCTCCTTTGGCGGTAACCATCATGATAGGTATTTTTTTTGTTTTTTTGGAAGACCTCAATTCCCTACATATTTCTAGGCCTGACATGTCCGGCAACATTAAATCAAGCAATATCAAATCAGGTTTTTTCTTTTCTATGGCATTCAGGGCATCTTTACCATTGAAGGTAGAAGAGACTTCATAACCTTCCGAATTTAAATTAAATGAAATTGTTTCATTTAAATCTGGTTCGTCTTCGACGAGCAGGACGTATTTAATCATGATTGAATTATCCTATTTTTTAAAGGTTTATTGAATAAAAAAAATTCATATTCTGATCAAAGTGTCTATAAAGTCTTTTGTAACTTGTTCCCAAGAAAATTGATTTGCAAAGCATACACAATCTTCAGGATTAATTTTTTCGGCTTTATCAACTGCTGCTTTTAAATCCTCAGCGTAAAAACCATTTTTACCTTGAGAGATAACATCAATTGGGCCGGTTACAGGATAACCCGCAACCGGTGTTCCGCATGCATTGGCTTCTAACATTACTAATCCAAAAGTGTCAGTTAATGATGGAAATACCATCACCCTCGCCTTGCTGTAAATTTCGGCTAACTCTTTTCCGTATCTGTAACCCAAAAAATTGATCGAAGGATATTTCTTTTTATATTCTTTAAATTGGGGGCCCTCACCTACGACAAACTTAGGAAATTCAAGATCCAGGTCAAAAAAAGCTTCTAAATTTTTCTCCTTCGAAACTCTGCCCACGTATAAATAATAAGATTTTTTATTGCTCCCTAGCAAAGGCATAAATATATTTTGATCGACCGCTCTTTTCCATAGTTTCAAATTTTTAAGTCCAATTTGCTCTAATTCTTTTTTATGAGATGGAGTATTGACGAGAGTTTTTTGAGCTCCAGAGTGAAACCATTTAAGGAATTCATTGGTAATGGAAGTTGGTAGTCCCATTAAGTCTTTCAAATAATCAGGAAATTTTGTATGCACTGCGGTTGTGAAAGGTATTTTTTTTCTTACTAAATAATTTCTTAAATAAATACCGATGGGTCCTTCTGTGGATATATGAATTGCATCAGGTTTAAAAGATTTCAAAATTGATTTGGCATTAAAAACATCTAGGGATGCTCTTATCTCGGGGTAAACAGGAATAGGGAATGACTTGAATTGACTAGGTTCAATTATTTTTACTTCATGATCCTCCGAGAGATTAGCAACCAAGGAAGTAAGAGTTGTCACGACACCGTTAACTTGGGGGGTCCAAGCATCTGTGGCTATGAGGATTTTCATGCTGCTTTTTCAGCAGTTAGTATTCTTTTTAAATTTATGGTGAGATTTTCTTTGGAGTAATCAACTAGTGAGATGTTCCCGTTATGGTCTTCAACTAATGCAGTGCACGATTCAACCCAATCACCACAGTTGTGATAGGTAATCCCCTCGTAATCTTCTATTGCTGCATGATGAATGTGGCCGCAAATGACTCCATCATATGATTTTTTCTTACAGACGTTGACAAGCGTCGTCTCATATTTGCTGATGAAATTGACTGCATTTTTAACTTTGTACTTAATATAAGCTGAAAAAGACCAATAATTTTTTACACCAAAAATCCGTCTGACAAAATTAATAACGGTATTCATAGATATTAAAAATTCATAAACCCAACTGCCAAAAACAGATACCCATTTACTATGCCTTGTCACCAAATCAAACTCATCTCCATGCACAACCAAAATTTTTCTTCCGTTACTTGTGGTGTGTTCTACCTTATCGACCATTTTTATGTTGCCTAAATTCAAAGGACTAAAAGACCGTAAAAATTCATCATGATTTCCAGTGACGTAAAAGACTTCTGCTCCGTTTTTTGCAAACGATAAAAACTTTCTTATGACATTGGTGTGTTCTTGGGGCCAGTAAATTCTTTGCTCTAACTTCCAGCCATCAATGATGTCACCCACAAGGTAAAGTTTGTCGCAGGAGTGTTTATAGAGAAAGTCTAAAAGTCTTTTAGATTGGCAGCCTTTAGTGCCTAGATGAATATCCGATAAAAAGATAGATTTGAAATGTTTTACAGTTGGTTCCATGTTGGTTATGGATCAGTAGAATACTAGCCAAAATTTTCTTATTCAATAGAATTATTCAATTATCACAATAAAGCTATATATTTATCACATCATGGTCACATTTCTGCGTAAATTATTTTTGGTTTTTTCTTTTCTGATTGCACCGTTTGCATTGACCTACCCTGATTTCAATGATTTTTATTCCAGAAGCATCATTGGAGGAACTACTGAATATGAAGTAATCAGCGACAACCATGTGCGGAGTTATACTAATTCTGGTAACAGTGTATTTGTAACAACCGATACCTTTAATGTAATAAAAAAAAATACGGCCTCATGGCGCTGGAAGATCCTAATTCCTCTCGAAGCCAATGAACGCTTAAGAAGAAGTCATGACTTTGCAGCTAGAATCATTTTTTGTAAATCAGACGGAATACTCCCTACACAGAAAAGATGTCTTAATTATGTTTGGACAGACTCAGTTGAGAAAGGAACGGTGTGGGTAAATCCATGGAACTCGAAACAAATCAACATAGCGCTTAGAGATAGCCAAGATGGAGTCGATACCTGGAAGGAAGAGAAAATTAATCTTATTGAAGATTTTAAAAAATATCTCAACATTGATATAAAAAAAATTTGGGGTTGGGGAGTCATTACAGATGCTGATAACACGAGGCAGATTGCTTCAGCAGAATACAAAGATTTTAATTTTCAATAAACCCTTTCTTTGGATTCCAAAACCAATGTAAATTGCATACCAATTTTGAATCACTTTGTTTTGATTCAAGGCAGACAAGATCACAAGTTTTCAAATAAATGTCTCTTTTTGAAAGGTAACTCACAAGATCGCTTAGCCCAGGATTATGTCCAACAATTAATACTGATTCTTGAAGTGTTTTATCTTGAAGAAAATTTTGTAGATATTCAGCTGATGCATGATAAAAATCGTCCAGAAAACTTATCTTGTCGAATTCAAAAATGCCTTCTAAGACCACTGAACAAGTGATTTCAGTCCTAACAGAAGAACTTGAATAAACCTTGTCAAAAGAAACTTTTTTAGATTTTAAAAATGCATTCAGCATTTCAGAGTTTTTCAAACCTCTTTCAGATAAGGGTCTTTTAAAGTCATCAACATGAAGATCATCCCAAGATGATTTGGCATGCCGCAAAAAATATAATTTCAAATTATGGTTCGAGGATTACTTTATTCTCAAGAGTTCCTACTTGTTCGAGTTCAATTCTCACGATGTCGTCAGGAACTAAATATTTTCCTAAAATTACACCGACCCCACTGGAAGTTCCTGTAGCAATTATGTCTCCAGGTTCTAAAGTGAAAGCCTTTGTGATGTGCTCAATTAAATCAAAACAGTCAAAAATTAATTGATCGGTACAAGAATCTTGCCTTAGTTCATCGTTTACGAATGTTTTGATTTTCAAATTATGGATATCGGATATTTCATCCATAGTTGTAATGTAAGGTCCGATCGGACAATGGGTATCAAAACTTTTACCCATGGTAAAAGTTGGTGATGCAATTTGCCAATCTCTGACACTTACATCGTTACAAATCGTTACGCCAGCGATAACATCAAGGGCATCTTCTTTACTTACGTGTCTACATTTTTTACCAATCACGAAGGCCATTTCTCCCTCGTAATCAACCGCATCAGAAACTTTTGGTTTGTGAATTTCACCATAATGGCCCAGAACAGAAGTAGATTGCTTTGTGAATATCATTGGAACTTCGGGGACATCCATGCCTGTCTCCTTTGCGTGATCTTTGTAGTTCAACCCAACTGCCAAGACTTTTCCAGGTCGATCTATTACAGGAAGAAACTCAATTTCAGACAAAGGGATCACTTCTGGACTGGAATTAATAAAATCTGATACTTCTGTTGAAAGATCATCTATCTGCTGAATAAACTCAACCATGGGCATTGAGTATTTATCTGAGATTGATTTGAATGAACAAACACCATCGCCCAGCAATGCTCCTATATTTTTTTCACCCTTGGATAAAAAATTTACTAACTTCATTTTTCTGCTCCTTCGAAAATTTTTCTTATTTTGGTTGCATCCTTATGCCACCATCAAGCCTGATTGTTTCTCCGTTAAGGTAAGGATTTTCAATTATCTGCATGGCTAATAATGCATACTCCTCAGGATTTCCTAATCTTTTCGGAAATTGAGTCATTTCGATTAAAGGTTTTCTCACTTCATCGGAAGCCATCGCCATCATAGGTGTATCAAAAATACCCGGCGCAATTGTATTAATCCTTATACCCATTCTTCCTAAATCACGAGCAATGGGGAGAGTCATCCCTACCACTCCAGCTTTACTGGCACTGTATGCTGCTTGTCCAATCTGTCCATCGTAAGCTGCAACAGATGCAGTATTAATTATTACACCACACTCATTATCTTTTTCTGGTTCATTTTTGCCCATCTCAACTGCAGCAAGTCTCAATACATTAAAAGTACCCACAAGATTCACATCCAAGACTATCTTAAAATAATCCAAAGGATGTGCTCCATCCTTTCCAACTGTTTTACTAGCGCTTCCAATACCTGCACAATTCAAAACAATATCTATTTTTCCAAACTTCTCTATTGTTTTGTTGATAGCTTCTTGAACGCTCGCTTCTTCAGCAACATTAGCAACAGCATAATCAGTTTCACCATCTAATTCTGAACATGCCTTCTTTGCATTGTCTTCGTTAAGATCCATAACCATTATTTTTGCACCCGCAGCAATTAGCTTTTGAGCCGATGCAAATCCTAGGCCTGATGCCCCTCCCGTGATGAGAGCTACTTTATTTTTAATATCCATAATATTTCCTTTTTAGAAACATAAATTTAACATGCAAATATTTAACCTCAATTTATTTTTAGAATTTTTTTGAACACCTTTACTCATTTAAAACTATTCCTTAATATAATTCATTGATTGAAAGTAGGGAGATTTTATGAAAACAGATTATGAATTTTTAAAAACCGATATAGATGGTCATATTTTGACTGTCACGATAAATAGACCTGAAAGGATGAATGCTTTGCACCCCCCCGCTCATGCAGAATTTGATGAAGTTTGGAATGAGTTTGATAAAGACGAGAATCTTTGGGTAGGTATTATAACTGGTGAAGGTGATCGTGCTTTTTCTGCAGGAAACGATCTTAAGTTTCAAGCTGAAGCTGGAGGCAAGATGGATATTAATATGGCTTCTTCAGGTTTTGCTGGTTTAACTTCTAGATTCAATTTAACTAAGCCTTTGATTGCTGCTGTGAATGGGGTATCGATGGGTGGCGGATTTGAGATAGCATTAGCTTGCGATTTGATTGTCGCATCTACTAATGCAAAATTTGCTTTACCGGAACCTAAAGTTGGTTTGGCAGCACTTGCTGGAGGTATGCAAAGACTTCCAAGACAAATCGGTATGAAAAATGCATTGGGCATGATGCTCACTGGTAGACACGTATCTGCTGAAGAAGGCAAAAGCTTAGGCTTTGTAAATGAAGTTGTGGAACAAGAAAATTTATTAAGCGCAGCAAAAGCTTGGGCAAAACAAATTGAAGAATGTTCACCAATGTCAATTAGGGCGACAAAACAAGTTGCTTATGAAAATTTCAACGAACCCGATCTAGAAAAATCCATGCAAACCCACTATTCTGCTGTCAAAGAATTGTTTGGTAGTGAAGATTTTATTGAAGGTCCTGTAGCATTTTCAGAAAAAAGACTTCCTAACTGGAAAGGTAAGTAAATGAGTAAGTTATTTGATTTAACAGGTAAAAAAGCCATTATTACCGGCTCCTCCAAAGGAATTGGAAAATCTATTGCCAAATCCATGGCACTTCATGGTGCCGAAGTAGTTATATCCAGCAGGAAAGCTAATGTATGCCAGGAAACAGCTGATGAAATCAATGAAGCTTGCAAAGATGGTCCTGGAAAGGCGATTGTGATTCCGTGCAACATCTCTGATAAAGCTGCTTTGGAGATGTTAGTTGAAGAAACAAGAATCCAACTTGGTCAGATTGATATTTTGGTCTGTAATGCTGCGACCAATCCTTTTTTTGGCTCTATCAAAGATATCCCCGATGAAGCATTTGAAAAAATTATGAATAACAACATCAAAAGTAATCATAATTTATGTCAAATGGTGATTCCTGAGATGGTAGAAAGAGAAGATGGAAATATTATTATTGTTTCTTCTATAGGAGGCATGAGAGCAAGTCAGGTGATAGGAGCTTATAATGTCTCCAAAGCTGCAGACATTATGCTTGTTAAAAATTATGCATCTGAATTTGGTAAATTCAATGTCAGAACAAATTGCATTGCTCCTGGTTTAATTAGAACTGATTTTGCAAAAGCTTTATGGGAAAATCCTGAAATTTTAAAATCAGCCTTAACCGGCACACCACAAAATAGAATTGGTGAGCCTGATGAGCTTGGAGGAGCTGCTGTATTTCTTGCATCTGCAGCAGGTAGTTATGTAAATGGTCACACAATTGTCGTCGATGGAGGCACAACAGTTTAGTTATGAGTAATAAAGATTTAGTTTTATATGAAGATTTAAAAAATGGTGTTGGACTGGTTAAATTAAATAGACCGGAAAGATTAAATGCAATTACCCCTGCTCTCAGTGCAAGGCTCAAGGAAATCTTAGATCAAGCATGTGCGGATGATTCCATTAAAGTAATCGTACTTACCGGGGAAGGGAGAGGATTTACTGCAGGTGCTGACATGGACGGTCTTGCTAGTACCTCTGAAGGAAAATCAGATTCCTCTGAACAATCTAAAGATGATGAGCCTTGGAAAGGATTCAGTTATGTGCGTAATTTAGATAAACCGGTTATAGCAGCTATTAATGGTCCTGCTGCAGGGGTTGGTTTTATCCTATCTCTTTACTGTGATATCAGATTTGCATCCGAGACTGCAGTATTTTCAACAGCTTTCTCTAAAAGAGGTTTGATTGCTGAATGGGGCGTTGGTTGGATGTTGAGCAGGATAATTGGTTTATCTCATGCGAATGATCTTCTTTTTTCTGCTAGAAAATTTGATGGAAAGGAAGCTGCAAGAATCGGACTCGTAAATAAAGCTATTCCAGCTGATTCATTTATGAATGAAGTTATTGCATACGCAGAAGATCTAGCAAAGAATGTTTCTCCAAGATCTGTGAAAATTATGAAAGAGCAAATGTATGCGTCTCTGGAAGAATCATTTGATGATCATATTCAAAAAGCATTTAAAAAGATGGTTGAAAGCTTCGGGTCTGATGATTTCAAAGAAGGAGTTAAACATTTCATAGAAAAAAGACCAGCGAATTTCACAGGTAAATAAATCATGGCTGGCCAGTTGGATCTAATTGATCCTCAAAAAAGATTAGAGACGTTTGAAAAGATTTCTTCTGAAGGGCTCCTCTCAGTTCATAAAGAGGCAATAAGAGGGAATGAATATTACGTTTTTTCAGAATCTCCAGAAAATTTACTTGGATATTATCAACTTGGTTTAATTCATGGCGAGTGGACTCATGTAGTTTTTGAAGATCAACAAATTTCTTACAGTGAAACTCTTTCAAGGTGTTATCAGCTAGCTAACTCTCTTCAGAATATTTACGGTATTGAAAAAGGAGATAAGGTTGCTTTTTCGATGCGTAATTATCCGGAATGGATGTTCACTTACATGGCAGTAACATCTATTGGTGCTGTTGCCGTTCCCTTAAATTCATGGTGGCAGGGCGATGAACTTGAATACGGATTAAATAATAGTGAATCAAAGGTCTTTATTGCTGATCAAGAACGCTTAGAAAGACTTGGAGACAAATGTCCTGAAATTAAAAGAATTGCAGTAAGATCTGAAAATCCAGATCATTCTGAAATAGATTTTTATAAAGTTATTGAAAATCAAAATAACACTCTTGATAAACAAGTTGATGTAGATCCAGATGATGATGCATCAATTATGTACACTTCTGGTAGTACTGGTCATCCAAAAGGTGTTGTGTCTTCTCACAGAGGTGTGATGTTTGCGCCATTTTATTGGATAGCCCTTCAAACTTTATTAAAAGAAACCACAGATGAAGAAAACCCTGAAATCTTGAATGAGCAAAATCAAACTGCTGTGCTTGTTAGCGTTCCGTTGTTCCATGTAACTGGTTGTCATGCAATATTTTTGTTATCGATTCCTGTTGGTAGAAAGACAGTCCTAATGCATAAATGGGACCCTGAAGTAGCACTAGATTTAATAGAAAGAGAAAAAATTTCAGATTTTACTGGAGTCCCAACCATGTCATATGAGCTAGTCGAGGCTCAAAAAAAGAATCCAAGAGACATATCGTCTTTAAAAGGTTTAAACGGTGGCGGTGCTGCGCGACCTCCAGAACAAGTGAAAGAAATGAGAGAAAACTTTAAAGATACTTCTCCAGGAATTGGTTATGGTCTAACAGAGACAAATGCTCTAGCAGCTAATAATGCTGGGGATTTATATTCTGAGAAACCCTCGAGCACAGGCTTTGCTATTCCAAAATTAATAGATCTGAAAATTATTGATGATGATGGAAATGATCTCAAAACAGATGAAGTTGGAGAAGTTTGCATTAGAGGAGCATGTAACTTCAAGAGTTACTGGAAAAATCAGGATGCTACGGATGAGGTTTTAGATGATGAGGGTTGGTTTAAGTCAGGAGATTTAGGTCTTCTCGATAGCGATGGTTTTCTCTACATAAAAGATCGAAAGAAGGACATTGTTATCAGAGGTGGAGAAAATATTGCCTGCCTTGAAGTTGAAGCAGCCATAACAGAACATCCATCTGTTCTCGAAGCATCTGTATTTGGAATCCCGGATGCGAGACTCGGTGAAAAACTCGCCACTGTTGTATCGTGCAGAGAAGATCAAATGATTGATGAGGTTGAATTATCAGGTTTTTTAGCTTCTAAAGTAGCTAAGTTTAAAATTCCAGAATTTATGCAATTTCAAACGGAAAAACTACCAAGAATTGCCTCTGGAAAAATTGCAAAAAAACAACTTAGGGAAGAAGCAATAAACAGCATAGGAAAATAAAATGGATATTATGAATAAAGTTGTTGTTGTCACGGGAGCTGCCAGCGGAATAGGAAGAGCTCTCGCTCAAGCTTTTAGAAACGCTAAAGCAGATAAAGTCTATATTGCAGATCTGAATGAAGATGGTCTAACAGAAACAGCTGATTTAATGGAAGGTATTGCAATAAGAACAGACGTATCAAATGAATCAGAAATAAAAGATCTCATTGAGAAAGTTAATAAAGAGAATGACATAGATATATTTTGTTCAAATGCAGGTATTGGAGGAGAGTTTGGCCTCCTCGATACCACTTCTCAGGGTTGGCAAACTATCTGGGACATAAATGTTATGTCACATATTCATGCTGCCAAGTATTGTTTGCCAAACATGCTTAAACGGGAATCTGGTTATTTCATGAATACTGCATCTGCAGCAGGACTTTTAACTCAAATCGGGGCTGCACCCTATTCCGTTACAAAAGCAGCTGCCGTTTCTTTTGCTGAGTGGCTCAAAATTACATACGGTTCAAATGGAATTGGCGTTACCTGTTTATGTCCTCAAGCGGTAAGAACAGCTATGACTGCTAATGGACCTGGTGTTGCAGGAGTTGACGGGATGATTGAACCTGAAGAATGTGCTGCTGAAGTTTTGGATGCGATAATTAATGAAAGATTTTTAGCAGCCCCACATAAAGAGGTTCTTGAGTATGTGGCTAGAAAAGGGAATGATCGAGATAGATGGATTTCCGGTATGCAAAGATTGCAAACGCAGTTTGCTGACTTTATGGAATCAGCGGATCCTAATAAAGACAGTCATTAACGACAATGTAGTTCATAGATTTAGTTTTCTCTGAATTCCCCCAGATCCTACAAAACTCAACTCCATCAACTCTTACTTCCTTTTCAATTAATTCAATAAAAAAACTATCAATAATTTTTCCTTCAGGAAAGGAAAAGATATTTAACTCTGTGCCAATTTCTGCAGAAGTTTTATTTGTAGTTACAGAATAATCAATTTTATATTCATCGTTTTCTCTACTGACATAAAAAGAATTGCCTTGCCAACTTATTTTGTTTTCAATCTTATTTTCAGAACAAGAAATAAGTAAAAAAGATAAAAAGATATAGAATAAATATCTGCCTTTGAAATAAGATTTAAACATGTTTACAAATGAGCCTTTCATAATATTTGGATCTGATCACTTGATAGCTCTGGGTTTGATATTTACTTCGATAATCATTATTCCCTACTTTGTTCTAACCTTGAAAGAAAAAACTCAAAATGTAATTTCTACCTCATTAGCATTATTGATTCTGCTAAATGAATTTTCTAAACCAATATATTATCCCGCACTTTATCCAGATTATTTCTCGATACTAAAAATATTACCTCTTCATTTTTGTCACTTATCAGCAATTTGTGCTGCCATTTTTTTACTTTCTAGAAAAAAGATTTTTTTTGAAATATCATTTTTTTGGGGCATCGCAGGCGGATTGATTGCCAATACACAACCAGATATTAGATTTACCTTTCCTGATCCAAATTTCATTCTTTTTTTCTTTGGTCACGGATTAATGTGGTTAGGAATATTCTTTTCTTTAATTGTATACAAGGTGAGACCTTACTTTAAAACCTTCATAAAAATCTTTTTCATTACTGTTTTCTTATCCCCAGTTGTTTACTCTATAAATAGTTTTATAAATTATTTAGCTGAGGGTGAGCCTGCAAATTATTGGTACCTCATGGCAAGGCCTGATGCAGCTTCAATTGCTGATTTTCTTCCAGATCCACCAGCTCAAATACCAATTTTTATTCTTCTTGCATTTTTAATCTTTGCATTGATATATACTCCATTTGCAGTGTGGGATAAATTGAAAAAATGAATTTTGAGAAAAAAGCTCCTTATTTAGCGTTAGCTTTGGTTGTTATAACATTAGTCTTTAGTCAGATTGGAATATTTGATGAAAAATATAATTTGGACCTCAATTTATTGATTCATGAATCAGAAAATGATGCCTATCTGCAACTAAATGAGTATTCACTTTCTAAAACACCTCGACTGCAACTATCCGTGAGTAATTCTTCAGAAGTGAATCTTTCGGAAGATGTAACTATTTTTGTTGATATTTATCGATCAAAAGGGGATCAAGGCGAAGCTGAAAAATGGAAAACATTTGATTGCCCACCAAATCCTGATGGATGTTTAGTTTATTTTTCGGATACATCTTTTCCATCTGAAAATAATCATATGACTTACTATGCAAAAGCATCTTTAAAAAATTCAGACGAAAAAAAGTTTATATCCAATAAGGTTAAAGCGATATTTAAAAAATAAATATTGTGTTTAAAATAAGTTACATATTTCTTATTTCATTTCTAATTTTAAGTTGTACGGAGGAAAGTGAGATGTTGAATCCATTCTATGAAGATTATAAAAATGAGTTCCAAGTACCTAATTTCAAAGCAATAAAAATAGACCATTATTTGCCAGCTTTTGATGAAGGTATTAAAGCTCATAATAAGGAAATAAAAAAAATTTCAAATAGCGATGAAAAGCCATCGTTTGAAAATACGATTGCTGAACTTGAAAGATCAGGAAAGTTGTTAACTAAAGTAACGATTGTTTTTTATAATTTATTATCGACCGATACTAACGATGACTTAGATAAATTATCTGAAAAGATTGGCCCTAAACTTTCTGCTCACAGAGATTCTCTATTTCTTAATCAAGAAGTATTTCAAAGACTTAAATCTATCAGAGAAAATGAATACTCTTCATTAAACTCGGAGCAACAAAGATTAACTGATGAGATGATAAGAAGCTTTGAAATGAATGGTGCAAACCTATCCCAAGAAAGTAAAGAAAGGTTTATTGAAATAAATAAAAAACTAACTGAGCTCTCTATAAAGTTTGATCAGAATGTTTTAAAAGATACCAACAATTCTGAATTATTGGTAAACGATGAAAAGGAACTTAGCGGTTTAACAGATGAAATCAAAGATCAAGCAAAACGTCTAGCTGAAAATAAAGGTTATTCATCCGGGTGGGTTTTTAATCCAACAAGAATTAGCATGTATCCCTTCTTAACAAGCTCTACAAATAGAGATTTACGTGAGCAGCTTTATAAAATGTACATAAACAGAGGAAAAAATCCTAATGAGTTTAATAATGAGGACATAGTCCGAAGAATGGCTAATTTAAGGTTAGAGAAAGCTAAACTGATGGGTTTTACAAATCACGCGGAACTTTCGTTGCAGAAAACCATGGCAAAATCTTCAAACGGAGTAAATGCTCTTCTTAATCAAGTTTGGGAGCCTGCCAAAGCGATGGCTCAACAAGAGATCAATGATATGCAAGAACTTATTCAAGAGGAAGGTAACAATTTTGCACTACGAGCATGGGATTGGATGTACTATTCTGAAAAAGTTAGAAAAAGAAAATATGACTTTGATTCAGCAGAAGTTCAACCTTATCTTGAGATGGATTCAATTAGAGATTCTGCCTTTGAGCTCGCTAACAGGCTCTTTGGTATAAAGTTTGTTCAGAAAAATGATATTCCTAAATATCACCCAGATGTTGATACCTTTGAAGTACTTGATAAAAATGATAAACATTTAGGGGTTTTTCTAACAGATTATTTTGCCAGACCATCTAAGCAAGGCGGAGCTTGGATGAATACTTTTAGGGATCAAAGTAATTTCGATGGAAGAGTAAGGCCTATAGTATTGAATGTCTGTAATTTTGCGAAACCAAATGATGGTGAAAAAGCTTTTTTGACATTTGAGCATGCTGAAACTCTTTTTCACGAATTTGGTCATGCTTTGCATGGTCTCCTTTCAGATGTGGATTACCCTTACTTATCCGGAACAAGTGTGACTAGAGATTATGTTGAGTTTCCATCTCAACTTATGGAAAACTGGATAAGACATTCTGATTTTTTAGCAGAGTTTGCAAAACATTTTGAAACCGGTAAACCTATTCCAAAAAAATTATTAGAAAAAATGTCAGCTGCTGGAACTTTTAATCAAGGATTTGCTACCACTGAATACATGATAGCTTCAATGCTGGATCTTGCGTGGCATACAATAGAATCACCCGTTGAGAACACAGAAAAATTTGAACAAACTCTTTTCAAAGAAATAGGCAAGCCAGTTGAAATAGATAGTAGATACGGAAGTACTTATTTTGGTCATATTTTTGCTGGAGGTTATGCTGCGGGATACTACAGTTACATGTGGTCTGAGGTTCTTGATTCACATGCTTTTGAAATCTTTGATAAGGAGGGTTTGTATGACAAGGAATATGCTGAAAAACTGGAAGATTTTGTTTATAGTTCGGGTAACTCTATGGATTTAATGAATCAATATGAAAAATTCAGAGGTGAGGAACCAAACGTGAATTCCTTGCTTAGAAAACGCGGGTTGAATTAATATTTAAGGGGGAGAAAATGGAGAATTTATATTGGAAATTTCATGGAATATTTGAAGATATTTATTACTACGTAACTGCCCTACCGCGTTTCATTCTTTATTGGGGTGAAAAATCTCCTCTCAATCTTTATACATTTGTTAAATGGAATATTAAGAAATATCCAAATGAGAAAGCTTTCCTTTTCAAAGATGAAGTTCTCACATGGAAACAAGCTTCAGACAAAATTGATTGTTATTCTGGGGTAATAAGGTCTTTAGGCTTGGTCAAAGGAGATTCTTTTGCTCTTTTGATGGATAACCGAATTGAATATCTTTTATTAATCTTAGCTGCTGTTAAATCAGGGACAATTGCAGCTTTGCTCAACACCACGGTAAAGGGTGAAGGTTTAAAACATGTTTTGAATGTTGCGAATGCAAAAGCTATATTCATAGGTGCATCTCATCTAGAGAAATTTAATTCTTCACTCACCGAAGAAGAAAGGCAGAATTTAATTGTCGTTGGTATAGATGATCAAGAGAAAGTCCCGTCTGACATTCAAAATTTTACTAACTTAGAAAAAGATTCTATACCTTGTGATGAAGTGACTACCTCTTTCAAAGAAGCATGCATGTATATGTATACATCTGGTACAACTGGCTTACCCAAAGCTGCTCTGATAACTAATGAAAGAGCTGTTCGAATGACTTATTTTGGTCAATTTTTAGGTTTTAACTTCAAGCAAAGCGATATTCTCTATAATACCTTGCCGCTCTATCACGCTACAGGTCTTCTATATTGTTGGGCAGCTTCATTAAGAGCCGGGAATGCTATTGTCATCAAGGAAAAGTTTTCTGCCTCAGATTTTTGGTTGGATATCCAGAAATATGAAGCAACAATTTTTCCTTATGTGGGTGAGCTTTGTAGATACCTTTTAAACTCCAAAGAAGTACCAGAAGAAAAAGGCCATAAAATAAGAAGGATATCTGGAAATGGGTTAAGACCTGATATCTGGGAAAAATTCCAAGAAAGATTTCAGATCCCTGAAATCAGAGAAATCTACGGTGCTACTGAAGGAGTAACTGGATTCATTAATAGAGCTGGTAGACCGGGTATGATCGGCAGACACAGATCAGCTGATAAGATCGTAAAATGTGATTTAGAAAGCGGAGAAATAATA
>CABZJI010000004.1 GCA_902526045.1 uncultured SAR86 cluster bacterium
CAACCGAGATTCTGTTAGTAGCGGCGAGCGAAAGCGGAACAGCCCTTAAGCTTTGTTGAAGAAAGAAGAAAGAGTTGGAAAGCTCTACCACAGAAGGTGATAGTCCTGTATTTGAATTCTTCTTCAAAGTGAAATCGAGTAGGTCGGGACACGAGAAATCTTGACTGAACATGGGGGGACCATCCTCCAAGGCTAAATACTCTCAGCTGACCGATAGTGAACCAGTACCGTGAGGGAAAGGCGAAAAGAACCCCGGAGAGGGGAGTGAAATAGAACCTGAAATCGTATGCATACAAGCTGTCGGAGCTTTAAGTGTATCTTCGGATACACGGAGTGACGGCGTACCTTTTGTATAATGGGTCAGCGAGTTACTGTCTGTGGCAAGCTTAACTTTAATAGGTAGGCATAGGGAAACCGAGTCTTAATAGGGCGTTGAGTCGCAGGGAGTAGACCCGAAACCGGGCGATCTATCCATGGCCAGGGTGAAGGTGAGGTAACACTCACTGGAGGCCCGAACCCACTTATGTTGAAAAATGAGGGGATGAGCTGTGGATCGGAGTGAAAGGCTAATCAAGCTCGGAGATATCTGGTTCTCCTCGAAAGCTATTTAGGTAGCGCCTCGTGTATTACTCTTGGGGGTAGAGCACTGTCTCGGCTAGGGGGTCATCCCGACTTACCAAACCGACGCAAACTCCAAATACCAAGAAGTATGAGCACGGGAGACAGACTGCGGGTGCTAACGTCCGTAGTCGAAAGGGAAACAACCCAGACCGCCAGCTAAGGTCCCAAATTATGGTTAAGTGGGAAACGATGTGGGAAGGCACAAACAGCTAGGAGGTTGGCTTAGAAGCAGCCATCCTTTAAAGATAGCGTAACAGCTCACTAGTCGAGTCGGCCTGCGCGGAAGATTTAACGGGGCTAAACCATAAACCGAAGCTGCGGATAGATGTTTACATCTATGGTAGAGGAGCGTTCTGTAAGCCAATGAAGAAGGACCGAGAGGTTCTTTGGAGGTATCAGAAGTGAGAATGCTGACATGAGTAACGAGAGAGAGGTGAAAAACCTCTCCGCCGAATGATCAAGGTTTCCTGTCCAACGCTAATCGGGACAGGGTAAGTCGGCCCCTAAGGCGAGGGCGAAAGCCGTAGTCGATGGGAAACAGGTTAATATTCCTGTACTTTTTGTAATTGCGATGGAGTGACGGAGCAGGCTAGGTCAGCAGGGCGATGGTTGTCCCTGTTTAAGGTCTTAGGCATGTATCTTAGGTAAATCCGAGATACTTTATGCTGAGAACTGATGACGATTTTTCGTTTACGAAAAAGAAGTGATTGATGCTTTACTTCCAGGAAAAACTTCTAAGCTTAAATTGCAAGGAACCGTACTCTAAACCGACACAGGTGATCAGGTAGAGAATACTAAGGCGATTGAGAGAACTTGGGTTAAGGAACTAGGCAAAATGGTACCGTAACTTCGGGAGAAGGTACGCCTCTATTACGTGATGAAACTTGCTTTCTAAGCGGAAAGAGGTCGAAGATACCAGGTGGCTGCGACTGTTTACTAAAAACATAGCACTCTGCAAACACGTAAGTGGAAGTATAGGGTGTGACGCCTGCCCGGTGCCGGAAGGTTAATTGATCAGGTTAGTCCTCGGACGAAGCTTGTGATCGAAGCCCCGGTGAACGGCGGCCGTAACTATAACGGTCCTAAGGTAGCGAAATTCCTTGTCGGGTAAGTTCCGACCTGCACGAATGGCGTAACGATGGCCACACTGTCTCGACCCAGGACTCAGTGAAATTGAATTTGCGGTGAAGATGCCGTATACGCGCGGCTAGACGGAAAGACCCCGTGCACCTTTACTATAGCTTCACACTGGACTTTGAATTTATATGTGTAGGATAGGTGGGAGACTTTGAAACCGAAGCGCTAGCTTTGGTGGAGTCGT
This sequence comes from uncultured SAR86 cluster bacterium, assembly GCA_902526045.1. GTDB lineage: Bacteria > Pseudomonadota > Gammaproteobacteria > Magnimaribacterales > AG-339-G14 > CACNYO01. The sequence goes on from CABZJI010000004.1 coordinate 1,943, forward strand.
CCTTGAAATACCACCCTTATACATTTGAGGTTCTAACTTAGATCCGTTATCCGGATCAAGGACAGTGTGTGGTGGGTAGTTTGACTGGGGCGGTCTCCTCCTAAAGAGTAACGGAGGAGTGCGAAGGTATCCTCAGCATGGTCAGACATCATGCAATGAGTGCAATGGCATAAGGATGCTTAACTGCGAGACTGACAAGTCGAGCAGATACGAAAGTAGGTCATAGTGATCCGGCGGTTCTGTATGGAAGGACCGTCGCTCAACGGATAAAAGGTACGCCGGGGATAACAGGCTTATACCCCCCAAGAGTTCACATCGACGGGGGTGTTTGGCACCTCGATGTCGGCTCATCACATCCTGGGGCTGGAGCAGGTCCCAAGGGTATGGCTGTTCGCCATTTAAAGTGGTACGCGAGCTGGGTTTAGAACGTCGTGAGACAGTTCGGTCCCTATCTGCCGTGCGCGTTGGAGATTTGAGAGGAGTTGCTCCTAGTACGAGAGGACCGGAGTGAACGAACCTCTGGTGTTCGGGTTGTCACGCCAGTGGCATTGCCCGGTAGCTATGTTCGGACAGGATAACCGCTGAAAGCATCTAAGTGGGAAGCCCCCCTCAAGATAAGATCTCCCTGAACCTTCGGGTTCCTAAAGAGCCGTTCAAGACTAGGACGTTGATAGGCAAGGTGTGTAAGTGCTGTAAGGCATTGAGCTAACTTGTACTAATTGCTCGTGAGGCTTAACCGTATATTTTTAGTTATTTAGGAATTTTTCTAAACTAAGTCAGAATTTTTGGAATTCAATACAAAAACGAATTTTGCTCGATGACAATAGCAAGTGTGTCCCACCTGAATCCATTCCGAACTCAGAAGTGAAACCACTTAGCGCCGATGGTAGTGTAGCTTTTGTTACGTGAGAGTAGGACATCGTCGAGCTTTTCGTTTATATTTTAATTGTGAGAACTTTTTTATTATCTATATTCCTTTTCTTATTTTCTTGCTCTCAAGTTCAGCCTGATTCTAAAGAATACATGGATAACTTTATAGATTATGTAGAAACATTATCTTCAGATGATTTTGAGGGCAGAGCTCCAGGTACACCAGGAGGAATTAAGACTAAGGACTTTATATCGGAAAAATTTTCAGCATTTGGTCTTGAAGGTTTAAATGGTAGTTATCTTAATGATGTCAAATTAACTGAAATTACTCTTGAGAATTCATCAACTTTCGATATTTTTCATAATGGCAAGAAGCTAGATATAGATTTTGGAAAAGATTATGTTTTTTGGACCAAACGTCAGGTGAATGAAGTTGAACTAAAAAATCAAAAAATGGTTTTTATAGGCTATGGCGTTGATGCTCCTGAATATGATTGGAATGACTACGAAGGAGTCGATTTAGAGGGAAAAGTAGTTGTAGCTTTAATAAATGATCCAGGTTTTGAGCTTCAAAATGGAAATCTATTTAAAGGAAAAGCCATGACTTACTATGGCAGATGGACTTATAAATTTGAAGAAGTTGCAAAAAAAGGAGCCACAGGAATGCTTATTATTCATGAAACTGCTCCAGCTGCATACGGATGGAACGTCGTAGAGACAAGTAACACAGGACCTCAGTTGGATTTATATTCAGAATCAAAGAACGTCCATAGAGCAAAGATTGAAGGATGGATTACCAAAGAAACCTCAGAGAAAATTTTCACTCTTATTGGATCTTCCTATGAAGAAATGAAAAACGCGGCTTTGAAGAATGACTTTCAGGCCATCGATCTGGAAGGCTTTCAAGTAAGTGCAGCAATTAATAATCAAATTAAATATGCAAGTTCTCATAATGTAGTCGGCATAAAAAAAGGTAAGACTTATCCTGATGAATACATAATGTTGATGGCCCATTGGGATCACCTTGGTAAGGATTCCTCTTTAGATGTAGATCAAATCTATAATGGAGCTGTTGATAACGCAACCGGAACTGCTTTGATTATGAGCGTAGCTGAAAGATTAAAAAATGAAGATACAGAAAGATCTGTGATGTTTCTTGCTTTAACTGCTGAAGAATCAGGTTTATTAGGGTCAGCATATTTGGCTGAGAATTTCCCATTTGATTTTTCTCAAATCGTTGCAGGAATGAATTTTGATGGAATACCCGCAATTGGTAAAACGAAAGATATGTTAGTAATTGGATACGGAGCCTCTGAATTAGAAGATGTACTCAAAAGACATTTAAAAAAATATTCAAAAGTCATCACCCCTGACTTATTCCCTGAAAAAGGATTTTTCTATCGATCAGATCACATAAGTTTTGCAAAAAAAGGAATTCCTGTTTTGTATGCAGATCCGGGATACGACCTTGTTGATGGAGGTTTAGAAAAAGGCATGAAGTATGCAGCGGAATATACAAGCAATCTCTATCACCAAGTAGCAGATGAAGTATATGAAGATTGGAATTATGATGGAATAGCTGAGGATATAGATATCTTCTATTCCATGACAAAAGATCTGGCAAATTCAAGAGAATTCCCTAATTGGTATCAGAACAACGAATTTAGATCTATAAGAGATAGTTCTTTAGTCAATAAGAGTCCCTAAAGAGCTTGCGAACTCTCCATTCTTTGGAAAATTAGCCGATAATCCTGCAAAAGAAATCCATCTTTTTAGAACACTCTTATATAAATCATACTGAGGCGTTCTTCCAACAATATAAACATGCTCGCAGTTGAAGGCTACTGCTGTTGCAGAAGCCATTCTGGCTACAGTTTGACCGACTAAATTGATTATTGCAGCTGTCTTGTCTGCTTTCGATGATTTATTTATATATCTAACTTTTCCGAAATTTACAGCAGTTGCATCTTTGGGTAATTTTCCTATTGGCCCAGATACAACTTCATTAAGCAATAAATCTACCCTTTCTACCTTACCTCGACTTGCAAGTTTATTGATTGTATCTGGATTATTTTCATCATTAATTAGATTACACAATCCAACTATAGTTCCTCCTCCAACACCTGTTCCCCCAGCGTGAGAGGTGATGATTCCGTCACTTAATACGAACGCTGTTCCGGATCCGGAACTGATAATCAACTTTTTTTTATCGTTTTCTGCCAGATAATTTGTTCCTTTACTGATAGCATCTATTTCATTTGCATGCGATAACTCAATTCCATTTATCTTAGAAGGTAAATCATAGTGTTTTCCTCCAGTAACGCCTATGTACTCAACATTATCAAAATTAACAAGTTTATGAATTTGTTTAGAAATATTTGAAACTGATAACTTTTTAGAATCGAAAGATATAAATCTTGGCTTAGATTCATCTAGAATGGATAAATCTGTGAAACTTATGCCAAAATCAATACCTAATTTCATTGAACTTTTTTTGTGTACATCATACATGAAGAATTTTAAGCAAATTATTACAATTTGTTTTTTTGTATTCGTATCAGCTAATTGCGGTGGGGGAAAGGGAAGTTCAACACAGCCTTCTTCCCCAAACAATGACGTTCCTCCTCAGAACTCACAATCAAATTCCAGTCAAACACAGTCTTCCCAAGACTCTAGTAGTTCTGACTCAACTGCATCTTACGTTGAGTTGATGACAAAATTTACAGGCTCAGTTGAGTATATTAATCAATATGGGCTTTCAATGATTAATGCTGCAGAGCCATATGCAAATAATCTTTCTGGTGCTGGAACAACCATTGGAATAATGGATAGTGGAATTGAAACAAATCATGTAGAGCTTGATTCACAGAACAAAATTACAACTGATAGTGTTTTAGATTATTCAAATTTTTCGGGGTATAGGGCACCCACAGCAGATGATAAAACTCATGGAACCTTTGTCGCATCAATTGCTGCAGGTGACAGAGATGAAAGCAATAATCCCAATGATATTCAGGGAGTTGCTTTTAATGCCCAAATCCATTTCATTGCAATCCCTTTAGCAGAACCAGATGATGATTATGAGCCTGTGGAAGTCACTGAAGAGAATGCAGAGGATTACAGTGGTCTTGATCAAGCATATGCTTCCTTTTATAGAGACTTTACATCCAGATATGTTACCGCAGTAAATAATAGTTATGGGATGCAAGGAAACATTGCAGATTATGAAGAGTCAGCAGTTAGAGCTTCTTTCCCGACTGTGATTGAAACTATTGCTCAGAAAAATAAAATTAATAAAAGCATCTTTGTATGGAGTGCAGGTAACGCTGGGGGATACTCTGATCAGGATGCAGATAACTCAAGCCCAGAAATATTCCCAGGCATGGTTTACTTTATAGAAGAGCTTCAAGACACTTCTGTTGCTGTTGTCTCAGTGAACGAGGAAGGCCTTATTGCAGATCATTCCAATCGCTGTGGTTTAGCGAAAGATTTTTGTATTGCTGCTCCAGGCGAGAACATTACAGGAGCTTATATAACAACTGATTATCCTGAAAATAATAATTATGGAACCGGGTCAGGTACATCTTTTGCAGCACCTTTTGTAAGTGGCGCAATTGCATTGTTGACAGAAAAATTTAGAGGGCAGCTTACAGGACAAGAAATTCTTCAACGTATTTATATCACCGCAAATAAAGAAGGTGTTTACTCAAACTCAGATATTTATGGACAAGGTCTTCTTGATCTCAAAAAGGCAATAGAACCAATTGGACAGACATATTACATTTCTCCCATAACCAATCAAATAACTCCTTTTTCTCAGGCCAACATTTTTTTGAGTTCACCATTATTCGGAAATCTTAATAACATAGACGATAAACTCCGCTTAACTTACTTTGATGAGCTTGGAGCCCCTTTTTCAATTAAGGCTAGTCAACTAGTAAGAAATAATAATCCAGAAAATAGCTATTTACCCAGATTCCCTAACTCGCAAGTACCTATATTAGAAAATGAATATTTACAGTTATTTTCTTCAATAGAGAATTACGATTTTTTATCTAATCAAACTACTCAGAAGAGCGGTTTTTCATATGCTCTTTCTATAGATACCAATAATTCATTTAATTTGTCTTTAAATAAGAAGAATTATTATTCATCACTAAGTACCTCTTACGATCCAATCAAAAACTTTGTATCCAATGGGCCAAGTATCAAATATTCATTCAAAGACAAAAGAATTGGTTATGGGTTTAGTTTTTCTAAAGGTTTTCAGGATTGGAATCCTTGGACTGATCAAGATAAGGCTTATTCTAAGTATTTTTCAACTCAATTAAATATCTTCTCAAAAAATAATAAAACATCCATTAAGTTGGGGCGTCTTGAGGAAGATTCTTCTTATCTTGGAATGTTGTTTTTAAATGGTCAAAGTCCTTCAAAAAGTTCCTATTCTTCGATATTAACCGTTGATTCAGATTTTTTTATCAATGAAAAGTTTTCAGCTTTCATATCATTGACAGGCATGAGGGCTGAACCTTATGAAAATTTTTCTTTTATCAATATTAGATCGGATTCATCATTTCTTACATCAACAAACTTAAGCATTCTTGGTAAAGATATTTTCAATAAAAAGGATCTTTTTAGATTGGATTATTTAGTTCCTTTATCTATAGAAAAAGGTAAAGCTGAACTTAAATTTATATCAGGAAGAGACTATCTTGGTAATGCCATATTGGATACAGTTAAAATCAACCTGGCGCCCACCCACAGAGAAAGAGTTTTTTCGGCAAACTATTCATCGCCAATCAATGATTTTTCCGAATTTGGACTTAAATTATTTCTTATTGAAAATCTTAATAACATAGGAACAAAAAATAAGGCTAACCTGACTTTCTATTTAAGATTAAAAATTAAATAAAACTTAAGCTTGGTTTAGCATTTCTGCAACTGCTTTTGCTTGCTCATCTGACTCCTTTACTATCTGTTCAGATGTCTCTAGAGGTTTTGTTATCTCAGCCCAGTCAATTTCAAAATCACTAGGTGCATTTTCATATTCAAGAAGACCTAATTCTTCATATTTTGGTCTTATAGAGTCTGTTAAAAGTCCAATTTTAGATAGATTAGGCATGACTCTTGAGAAAAGGAAATTTCTAAAAGTTTCCATTGCTCCTGACTCTAGCGTGAATTGCCTAGCTTCTTCGGGTGACATTTTCAAAAATTTCTGCATTGCGGTGGTGTTAATTATCCTATCTCTTGAAATAACACATGCTTCGTAAGCAAATTGAGCTCTGTCTTCAACTTCCTCAGGGCTTAAAGTTTTTACATACTCCTCTAGATAATTGATACCAAAAGTAACATGCCTTGCTTCATCTCTAATGACGTAGTGGAGCAATTGCTTCAAAAGAACACAATTTGTATCAAGTTTTAAATTAGTGAAAGCAGCTAGAGCCAGACCTTCTATAATTACCTGCATGCCTATAAACTTAAGGTCCCATCTTTCATCAGTCAAAATTTTATCAAGCAAGGCCTTTAAATTTGAGTTTATTGGATAATGAAAACCAATTTTTTCTTGGAGGTATCGGTTGAAAACTTCAACGTGTCTAGCTTCATCAAATGTTTGTGAAGCAGCATAAAGTTTTGCGTTAAAAGTTGGAGCACAACTGGCAATTTGAGAGGCAACTAAAAGTGCACCTTGTTCTCCATGCAAGAATTGACATAATAATTCAGCAGTTTCATGCCTATCAAACTCTATTTTTTCCTCTGGAGAAAGGTTCTTCCAAGCATCTAATTTTTCATGAGGCGGTTCGAAAAGCTCTCCGCCTACTAATGGTTTATCTTTTGGATGATTGTAGCTCCAATCTAAATCTATGGAACCATTCCAATTAAGTTCTTTCCCTAATTCGTAAAGTCTTTTTATTCTATTATCTGCAACAGTATAGTCCCAATTGTAAGCTCCAGTTAAAGGTGTATTAAATATTTCTACAACATCTTTGACATGCTTTTCCTTCAGTGGAAGCTCATCATCAAAATATATTAGATCTTCTGGAGGCCCATCTCTTTTAACAATTTCCATATAGGTACCTATTTAAAAGTTATTAAGTATTTTGACTTGATAGTATCAATTAATCAAGTTTCAAAAAGAGAGGTCAATTGATCAAGCATAGCTCCTCCAAGTTCCTCAGCTCTATGAATAGTAACGGCTTTTTTATAGTATCTTGTAACATCATGACCAATGCCAATAGCAATGACTTCTGTTTCAGATGAATTTTCAACTTTTTTTATGACATCTCTTAAGTGAGTGTCAAGATAATTGGTGGAATTAGTAGATAGAGTACTATCATCAACTGGTGCTCCATCTGAAATAACCATTAATATTTTTCTTTGCTCAGATCTTTTGCCAAGTCTATTTTGAGCCCACATCAAGGCCTCTCCATCAACATTTTCCTTCAAAAGTCCTTCTCTGAGCATTAGCCCTAAATTTTTTCTTCCTCTCCTCCATGCTTGATCAGCAGGTTTGAAGATTATATGTCTCAAATCATTTAAGCGTCCTGGATTAGGCATTTTTCCTTGCTCTAACCACAATTTTCTAGAGTCTCCTCCTTTCCAGTGCTTTGTTGTAAATCCAAGAATTTCAGTTTTTATATTACATCTATCAAGTGTGCTCCCAATAATATCAGCACATATAGCAGCAGTGGTCATTGATCTTCCTCTCATAGATCCAGAGCTATCTACTAAAATAGAAACTAGGGTGTCTTTAAACTCTGAGTCTTTTTCAATTTTAAAACTCAGCGGAGTAAGAGGATCAACAATAATTTTGTGAAGCTTGCTAGGATCGAGCTGGCCTTCCTCTTTATCAAATTCCCAAGATCTATTTTGTTGAGCCAATAAAAGTCTTTGCAGTCTGTTGGCTAATTTTGCAATAGCATTTTTACTGGATTCCATCAGCTGATCCAATCTACTTCTCAATCTAGCTAATTCTTCTGAATCACATAATTCTTCTGCTTTTACTTCCTCATCAAAATCTTTTGTATAAACTTTATATTCTTGTTCCCCTACCTTTTTGAGAAGCTCTTCTAATTTTGATCTATTTTCAATCCAAGAATCTTCATCTGCATCAACTTCTCCTTCTTCAATATCCATTTCTTCATCATCAATTGAAGTATCTTGTTCGTCACTTTGCCCATCTTCAGAGTCAGTTTCTTCATCGTCCTCCTGATTTTCTTCTTCGTTTGACTCTTCTTCATTTTCTTCATCATTTGTTTCGTCATTTTCTTCTTCAGGTATTTCTTCATCAACGCTAATTTCCAAGTCTTTCAGTAAAGAGAAGATAATTTTTGAAAAGTCCAATGAACTATCTAAAGAATCTTCTAGTTGCTCTAAGTATTTATCTTGAAAAGAAATCAATTTTCCATAGAGCTCTTCAAATTTATTTGAATCAGGGTTCACTAAATCTTGACCGAGAAGCTGTGATCTCAGCCAATGCGAAATGACTATTGAAGATGAGTCCTCATTCGGATCTAAAGATTTAAGATTTTTGTTGAAAAGAAATTTTAAATTTTTTGAAACGCCAAGAAACTTTTTTGAGCCTAACAGTTCGACTCTAGTTAGGTCTAAGTCCCTGATGATTTGATTTACCTTTGCATCTCTATGTTTAAATAAATTATCACTTGAATATTTATTTATAAGTGCTACCTGATCAGACTTTGCTCTGAGATCATTGAAGTTTTTAACTGGTTGAAGCGGTTCTGGCAAAGAACTTTGCCTAAGGTTCTCTATTCCAAAATTGATACTTAATTCTGTATCTTCAGAAATAGCTTTAGCCGATGCTGCAAGAGCATCCTTAATGGTTTGTTTATCAGATTTCTCTTGCAAAATTTAATTTGATTCAGAGCTTATAGAACTATTGGTCTCAGAACCAAAACATCTCTGAAAATATTCTGAAATGATTGGTCTTTCAGTTTCATCTGACTTATTAAGAAAACTAAGCTCAAATGATTTAACTAAATCCTCAAAAATAGAATAATTTTCTGCCCAACTAATGACTGTTCTAGGAGACATCAATGTTGATATATCACCACTCTCAAAGCCTTTTCTTGTTAAGTTGGCCAATCTAATCATATTTAGAACGGTTTCTTTACCTTCTTTGTTATCTAAATCTTTTATCTTTGAAAGAATAACCTTTTGCTCAAGCTCCTCATCTAAATAATTTAAAACTGTCACAATTTGCCACCTATCCATTTGTCCTTGATTTATCTGCTGTGTCCCATGATAAAGGCCTGTACTATCTCCTAAACCTACAGTGTTTGCTGTTGCAAATAATCTAAAATAGGGATTAGGCGTCAAAACCCTGTTTTGATCTAATAAGGTTAATTTTCCTTCAGCTTCAAGTATTCTTTGAATGACAAACATTACATCCGGTCTCCCTGCATCATACTCATCAAAAACTAAAGCAACCGAATTCTGTATTGCCCAAGGAAGTATTCCTTCCACAAACTTTGTTAATTGCTTCCCATCTTCAATAACAATTGCATCTTTGCCTAGCAAGTCTAATCTACTAATGTGACTATCTAAATTAATCCTGACACAAGGCCAATTTAATCTTGACGCAACTTGTTCAATATGAGTTGATTTACCAGAACCATGCAAACCTTGAATCATTACTCGACGATTATGCGAAAACCCTGCAAGAATTGAGAGAGTTGTCTCTTTGTCAAAACAATAGTCGGGATCAAGAGCGGGAACGTATTCACTTGGCTCAGAAAAAGCCGGAACCTCTAAATTAGAGTCAAAGCCAAAGGTATTTCCAACGCTAACCTTGATATCTGGAGTAGCGCTTAGATTTTGGGAAGTTGAAATTGTCATATTTTTCTTGTTTAAATTATTATCCTTTTATACCCTAAAACTTCAAATATATAGCTATGACTTTTTGTTAACTTCGTCTAGACTTCCTTTTTTTAATGAATGCCGTAGACAAAAATACATGGACAAAGCTTCGATCTGAGGCTGAGGACTATATTAATTCCAATGAAGATTATAAAGACTTTTTGGAGTCTTTGGTTTTATCTAATGATGATTTTATTTCTTCTATTAGCCTAAAACTATCAAGAGACTTATCTCAGGCATGGTCTTTTTCTGAAAAAAAATTATTTCCAAGTATTTTGCAGGCTCTAAATACCAAAGATGTTTCAAAAGCTATTGAAAAAGATCTAAATGCGGTTATTTCCAGAGATCCTGCAACAAACACCATTTTGGAAACATTTTTATTTTCCAAAGGATTCTCAGCTTTGCAGGCATACAGGGCTTCTAACTATCATTGGAAAAAAGAAACTCTTTTATCTTATTTTCTGCAAAGCAGAACTTCGCAAGTTTATGGCGTAGATATTCATCCTGCAGCTACTATTGGAGAAGGAATAATGCTTGATCATGCCACTGGAATAGTAATTGGAGAAACTTCAGTGATTGAGGATGATGTGTCTATATTCCAAGGGGTTACCCTTGGTGGAACAGGAAAAGAGATAGGGGATAGACATCCTAAAGTTAGGAGGGGAGTCTTAATTAGTTCAGGTGCTAAAATCTTAGGTAATGTTGAAATAGGCGAAGGAGCAAAAATAGCCGCTGGAAGCGTAGTTCTAGAAGATGTTCCTAAACACATGACTGTAGCTGGTGTTCCAGCAAAAGTAGTTGGTAAGACTCTGATAAAAACTCCGGGGACTGAAATTGATCATACAATTGAGGAAAATTAATGTCGTCACAAAAAAGTTTAGATGATTTAGTTCAGACGCTTAATCTAGAAAAATTAGAAGAGAATCTTTACCGAGGTGAATGTGAAAAAACTGCATGGGGCAGAGTCTTCGGTGGCCAAGTTTTAGGCCAAGCTTTGAGCGCAGCCTATAACACCATTGAAGAGGAAAGATATGCTCATTCCTTTCATGCTTATTTTTTAAGGCCAGGAAGAATAGATATTCCTATCGTTTATCAAGTTGTAAGAATAAGGGATGGAGGGAGCTTTACAACGAGAACAGTCGATGCAATTCAAAACGGTGAGGCAATTTTTAATATGTCTGTATCTTTTCAAAAGGACGAGGGTGGCTTTGAACATCAATTCGACATGCCTGATGTTCCAGGACCTGAAGAATTAAAAAGTGAAAGGGAATTAAGAGAGTCTATGATGGATCAAATTCCTGAACAGTACAGAGATGGATTTTTGAGAGAGAAAGCTATCGAATTAAGAACAGTTGAGCAATTCAATCCGTTGAATAGTGAAAAAAAACCTCCTTACAAACATACTTGGATGAAGGCAAATGGAAATTTACCGGATGATATTCTTGTTCATCAAAACATACTGGCATATGCCTCAGATTTTGGATTGCTTAGCACAGCACAACTTCCGCATGGTATTGGTTGGGGTGGTATGAACAGAAAAGTAATGGCAGCGAGTATCGATCATGCTATGTGGTTTCATAGACCTTTTAGAGCAGACGAATGGTTGTTATATGTTACAGACAGTCCTAGTGCAAGCAATGCAAAAGGTTTTAACAGAGGAAGCGTTTATACACAGGATGGAATATTGGTAGCTTCAGCTATTCAAGAAGGATTGATGAGAAAGATAGATTCAGATTACTCTAAATAAGAGTAGTAGAGCCCATTAATTCTTTATCTATTTCTCTCGCTGCGGCTCTTCCTTCATTTATAGCCCAAACAACAAGTGATTGACCTCTTCTGCAATCCCCAGCGGCAAAAACTTTTGGATGTGAGGTTTTATGGATATTATGAACTGCCTTAAAATTTGATCTTTCATCAAGATCAATATTTGCTTCCTGGTTAATATAGTTTTCTGGTCCCAGAAAACCCATAGCTAAAAGAATAAGGTCTGCTTTCCAAGTTTTTTCTGTGCCTTTTATTTCTTTAAAAGCTGAATCAACCATTACTGTTTTAATTCCTGTAAGTTTTCCAGACTCATCTCTTAAAAATTCCTTTCCGGAGATTGAATACTCTCTAGGATCTTTTCCTAATATCTCGATTGATTCTTCATGGCCATAATCAACCTTATGTATTCTAGGAAAAAGGGGCCAAGGATTGTTATCTGCTCTATCCTTTGGTAACTCTGACATTATTTCAAAATTAATAAGGCTTTTGCATTTATGCCTTAATGAGGTACCAAGACAATCGTTTCCAGTATCTCCTCCACCAATAACGATAACATTTTTATCTTTAGCAGAAATGAATCTTTTATTCTTGAGCTTGCTATCCAGAAGGCTCTTTGTATTTTTACCTAGAAATTCCATAGCGAAGTGAACACCATCTCCTTCTCTTCCAGGGATGGAAAGATCTCTGGGTTTTGTTGCTCCAGTAGTTAGAAGGACAGAATCATTATCATTGATAAGATCTTCAAGTGATAGAGAATTTAGTGCACCAATATCAGTATTTGTATGGAAAACTATTCCTTCTTTTTCCATAATTTCAATTCTCATATCCAAAATTGATTTATCAAGTTTCATGTTAGGAATTCCATACATCATTAATCCGCCAATTCGATCGGATCTTTCATAAACATCAACATTGTGACCGACGCTATTTAATTGTTGAGCAGCTGAAAGGCCAGCAGGACCTGATCCAACTATGGCTATTTTTCTATTAGTTCTGATCTCTGGAACTCTGGGTTTTAACCACCCAGATTTTATTCCTTTATCAGCGATAGCAAATTCTAGATTTTTAATTGCCACAGGGGTTTCGGTTATACCTAAAACACAAGCTCCTTCACAGACTGCTGGGCATACTCTTCCAGTAACTTCTGGAAAATTATTTGTTTTGAAAAGTCTATCAAATGCATCCTCCCATTGTTCGTTGTAAACCAAATCGTTCCACTCAGGGATTAAATTATAAACAGGGCAGCCTTCACCGGACTGACAAAAAGGCACTCCGCAATTCATACACCTAGCTGCTTGAGTATTCAAAAGCTTTTCATCATGATCTGTGTATATTTCTTTAAAGTCCAAAACTCTAGACTTCGCTGGCCTATATGGCTCAACCTCTCTAGAAAATTCTTTAAAGCCAGTTACTTTTCCCATTTCAACTCACTTTTAATTTTTTTTCTTTCATTTCTAACATAACTCTTTTGTAGTCAGTTGGCATTACTTTGATAAAGCTATCTACTGCACTATTCCAATTATTGAGGATTTTAGTAGCTACTGATGAATCAGTATATTTCTTATGATTTTTAATTAATTGCTTAAGCTCTTTTAAATCTTCTTTATTCTCTAAATTTTCAAGCTCAAATGTGCTGGTGTTACATTTTTTCTTGAATAGTTTTTTTGGATCATAAACATATGCAACCCCTCCACTCATGCCAGCGCCAAAATTTCTTCCAGTTTCCCCAAGAATTACAGCTATTCCTCCGGTCATATATTCACAGCCATGATCCCCGATGCCCTCAACTACCACTTTTGCTCCACTATTTCTTACACAAAATCTCTCTGCTGCAATTCCTCTAAAGTATGCCTCACCTCCAGTGGCTCCGTATAGGGCTACATTTCCAAGAATAATATTTTCTTCAGCTAAAAAATTAGATTTTTTATCAGGATAGATTATGATTTTGCCACCCGAGAGACCTTTACCAACATAGTCATTGGCATCTCCCTCCAGCTCTAAAGTCATACCTTTGCAACTCCATGCTCCAAGACTTTGTCCAGCTGACCCTTTTAATTTCAAATAAATAGAATCCTCAGGTAAACCATTACTTTCCCAAACTTTTGATATTTCGTTAGAGAGAATCGTTCCGAAAACCCTATCCGTATTTCCAATTTCTTGTTCTATTTTTATCTTCTTTCTATTTCTTATGTTTGGTTTGATTTTTCTTAGCAGTTTTAGATCTAAAGATTCTTCAAGATTATGATTTTGATCTTGTGTCTTATATACATCAGTATTTTTGAAAATTCTTTCAGCAGGAGTTAAGAGATTTGATAAATCTATTCCATCTTTCTTCCAATGGTTGATGGCAGAGTCCAACTCAAGCAAATCAACTCTGCCAATCATTTCATTCAGAGTCTTTATTCCTAACTTAGCCATTATCATCCTTAATTCTTTTGCGACCATAAATAGGTAATTTACGACATTTTCAGGGTTGCCTTTGAACTTCTCTCTAAGCTCCTTATCTTGTGTAGCTATCCCAACAGGACAGGTATTTAGGTGACACTTTCTCATCATGATACAACCCAAAGTAACTAAAGGCGCTGTTGAGAAGCCAAACTCTTCAGCTCCAAGAATCGCAGCTATTGCAACATCTCTTCCTGTTTTTAATTGACCATCTGTTTGGAGAACTACTCTTGATCTAAGATTATTCATGACTAGAGTCTGATGTGTCTCGGCAATACCAAGCTCCCAAGGAAGCCCTGCATGTTTGATGGAAGTTAAAGGAGATGCTCCTGTTCCCCCATCGTGACCTGCTATAACTAGATGATCAGTTTTAGCTTTAACGACACCAGCTGCAATTGTGCCAACTCCTATTTCAGAGACCAATTTCACGCTTATCCTAGCTCTCCTATTTGCATTCTTTAGATCATGGATAAGTTGAGCTATGTCTTCAATGGAATAAATATCATGATGTGGAGGAGGACTTATTAAGCCTACACCAGGGGTAGAATGCCTTATTCTTGCAATATATTGATCAACTTTCTTGCCAGGTAACTCACCGCCTTCTCCAGGTTTTGCCCCTTGAGCAATTTTTATTTGTAGCTCGTCAGAATTAGTCAAATACCACATCGTTACCCCAAATCTTCCTGAAGCAACTTGCTTTATTGCAGATCTTTTGGATCCTCCATCTTTTAAGGGTTTAAACCTTATTGGATCCTCACCTCCCTCACCAGTATTAGATTTACCTCCAAGCTTATTCATAGCCAAAGCAAGCGACTCATGAGCTTCAGTTGAAATTGATCCCAAAGACATGGCTCCTGTAGCGAATCTTTTTACTATTTCTTTTTCCGATTCAACATGATCGAGAGGTATACCTTTTTTTGGATATTTGAACCTCATCAAACCTCTGAGAGTACTATTTTTTGTAGTTTGTTCATTGGCATGGTTAGAAAATTCCCAATATTTACCTTCATCGTTAGTCTGAGAAGCCAATTGCAAAGAAGAAATGGATTTAGGATCCCACATGTGAGAATCTCCTCCGTTACGCCAATGAAAATCTCCAGGATTTGGAAGAACTGAAACTTTATTTTGATCGTATTCTGGGAAACCTATTGAGTGTCTTCTTTCTACTTCCTCTGCCAGTACATCAAAATTAACTCCTTGTACCCTGCTGGTAGTTCCAGGGAAACAAAGTTTTATTATTTCTTCTGCCAATCCAACAGCTTCAAATATTTGAGCACCTTTATAAGATTGAAGAGTAGATATTCCCATCTTAGCCATAACTTTTAGTATGCCTTTTGCAACACCCTTTTTGTATGCATTAACAAGATCGGAGGAACTTTTCAGATTTTCATCTTGCAGGATCCCATCATCTAGAGATTTCTCTAATACATCAAATGCCAAGTAAGGATTAATGGCATCTGCACCATAACCTATAAGAAGGCAGTGGTGATGAACTTCTCGTGCTTCTCCTGATTCAACTACTAATCCCAGTTGAGTTCTCTTCTCTTTCTTGACTAAATGATGATGAATAGATGAGCAAGCAAGTAATGAACTAATAGCAATCCTATCTTTTGATAATTCACGATCGGATAAGAGCACAAATGAATAGCCTTGCTTTATTGCTTCTTCTGAATCTGTACAAATTCTCTTCAGAGCTTTCTTTAAGCCTTTTGATTCGCTCCCTCTCTCGTAAGTGATATCGATAGTTTTAGTTTTCCATCCAAAATTCCTTAAATTTTTTATACTTTCGAGCTCTTGATTCGAAAGAATTGGATGTTTTAATCTTAATCGATGAGCATTCTTTTCATGGGAATCTAGTAAATTACTTTCAGGTCCAATCAAGCATTCAAGCGACATAATCACTTCTTCCCTAATTGAATCAATGGGAGGATTAGTAATTTGAGCAAAGAGTTGTTTGAAGTAGTCGTAAATCATTCTAGGCTTGTCAGATAAACAGGCTAAGGCAGCATCATTTCCCATTGAGCCAAGAGGATCTCTTAGCTCAGTTACAATCGGAAGGAGCATGAATTCTAATGTTTCTGTTGTGTAACCAAAGGACTGCATTCGAGAGATCAGGTCATCCTTAGAAGATTTGACTTTATATTTTTTAAGATCTTGCAAGTCTATGATTTGATTTTTGATCCAATCGCGATAAGGATGCTTTCTTGAAATGTTTTTTTTGATTTCATCATCGGGAATCATTCTTCCCTCCTCAAAGTCAATTAGAAACATTTTTCCTGGTTGCAGCCTACCTTTTGAAAGAACCTTTGATTGATCAACTGGAAGGACTCCTACCTCTGATGCCATTATGACTTTGTCATCATCCGTGACATAAAATCTGCTTGGCCTGAGTCCATTTCTATCTAAGACTGCTCCAACGTAATTACCATCAGTAAACACAATTGAAGCAGGTCCATCCCATGGCTCCATGAATGATGATGAGTATTCATAAAAGGCCTTTTTTGCTGAGCTCATTTCATTATCGTTCTGCCACGCTTCAGGAATCATCATCATTACTGCTTCTGAAAGTTCTCTTCCGGACATAATTAAAAGCTCCAGAACATTGTCAAAAGATCCAGAATCTGAACAGTCTGGTTCTGCTATAGGAAATAATTTGGATATTTTTGAACCAAAGTATTCACTTCTTGCAAGACCTTGCCTTGAATACATTTGATTCATATTTCCCTTAAGTGTATTAATTTCACCGTTATGGCACATATACCTATTTGGCTGAGCTCTATCCCAAGAAGGAAATGTATTGGTACTGAATCTTGAATGAACCATTGCAAGGTGAGTTTCAAACTTTTTATGTTCTAAATCTGGATAAAAAGGGAAAAGTTGTGCAGGAGTCAACATACCTTTGTAGGCAATTAGTCTTGAAGACAAAGTACATGCATAAAACATAAATGATTGTTTTAAATTTTCCTCATATCTCAAACGCTTAGTAAAAATTTTTCTGATCAAGTAAAGTTTTCTCTCAAACGCATCCTGATCAAGCTTCGATGCTCTTTGGATAAAAATTTGTTGAATTTCAGGTTGGCAGTCTAAAGCAGCTGGACCAACGTTTGCCTTTTTAGCATTAACAGGTACTTTTCTCCATCCTAAAAATTTTTGACCCTCTGATTTTATTGTTTCTTCGACTACTTTTTTACAATATGATCTTTCCTTACTGTCTTGAGGAAGGAAAATATTCCCAGTAGCGTAGCTCCCAAAAGCAGGAAGATTTATTTTGATTATTTTTGCTTGTTCCTGGAAAAAAGAATCTGGTAGAGCCATAAGAATCCCAGCTCCATCACCAGTGTTTTCCTCAAACCCACATCCGCCTCTATGGTCCATTCTAGAGTTAATTAAATAGGCATCATCCATGATCTCTCTAGAGGGGATGCCTTTAATATTGGCAACTAAGCCAACTCCACAAGAGTCTTTCTCACTGTTTGGATCGTAAAGTCCAATTTTTTTAGGACGTTCTAGTAATTTATTTTCTTTATCTTCTACCATCGATAATATTCCATCCTTCCTATTAGAAAGATGCGTTCCTTCGGTTTTATTTTTTACCTACTTCCGTCCTTTAAATAAGGATGAACGATTGATCTTAAGCCCAAGATCGCAAGGAAGAATAATGATTTCTTATAAGTTTATTTATACCAAAATATCATAAAAAAGACCAATTTTTATTCTGTAATATAAAAATTATATTTTTTATATTTTTATGCTATTTAGAATTTTATCATCAGGAACATTTTCAACAATTTCAACTTTTCCTAGACCATTTAATATGATGAACCTTAAGTTGTTATTTTTGTTCTTTTTATCCATCTCCATTGCTTTTAAAATTTTTTGAGGTTCACAATTAGAAGGTAATTTTGTTGGGAGTTTATATTTTTTTATGACACATTTAACTCTATTAAATTCCTTAACTGTCAATTTTTTAAGTAAAAAAGATAATTTTGCTGCACATAGCATACCAACCCCTACAGCCTCTCCATGATTTAATCCTTTAAAAGATTGGACGCTCTCAATTGCATGAGCATAAGTATGTCCAAAGTTTAGGTGCGCTCTAATCGATTTCTCTTCTTCATCTTGCTCCACAATTTTTGCTTTTATTTTTGAAGATATCTTGATGAGGTCTGCCAAATCAATATAGTCTGTTCTTTTTCCTAACTTTCGTCCAAATCTCTCTAATTTTGATAAAAGTCTCATATCGTCAATAAGTGCATGCTTAATTATTTCTGAATATCCAGCAGCCATGTGCCTTTTACTGAGTGATTTTAGAAAATATGTATCAATCAACACAGCTTTAGGCTGCTTAAATGCACCAATCATATTTTTAAAATTTTTACTGTTAACCCCTGTCTTGCCTCCTATAGAAGCATCCACCTGAGCCAGAAGAGTGGTAGGAATGTGCATTACCTCTACTCCACGAAGATATATCGAGGCTACAAAGCCCGAGAGATCCGTTGTGATACCGCCGCCAAAAGAAACAATCAACGAATTTCTAGAAAATTTCAAATCTATTAATTTTTCTATAATTTTTTGAGAGGTCTCAATAGATTTATTTTTTTCATTTGCAGTAAATTTTAATGATTCAAATTTACTCGGTTTTGATTTCCGTATGAAGCTCTTTATTTTTCTGATTGATGAATCAGGCAGCTTTGAGTCAAAAATAAGAAAAATTTCTTTTGAATTGGATATCTTTTTTAGGGAAAAGCTATTAACAAAATTATCACCAAAATAAATGGAGTAATTTGAACTAGGAGAACTTACTTTTAATTGTTTAATTGTTTTCATTTAGTTCTTCAATAATTTTTAAAAGAATATCTTTGCTTTTATATTTATCAACGTTAATTTCAAAATTTGAAACTTCTTTGTATAACTGTAACCTTTGATCGTAAAGTTCCTTAAGTTTTTTCAACCTATCTACATTTTTTAAAAGAGGTCTTTTGTCCGATCTTGATGTTCTTTTGCGTTGTCTTTCAACTGAGGCATTCAAGAAAATAACTTTATTTTCTTTTAATTTTTCACGATTTTCTTTATCTATAACAATACCTCCGCCGGTTGCAATAACCATGTTTAAGCTATTTGGAATATTAATCAAAATCTCTTTCTCTTTTTCTCTGAAATAGCTTTCTCCACTATCTTCAAAAATCTCATTAATGGTTTTACTTTCCTTCTTTTCAATTTCTTTGTCTGTATCTTTGAACTTTTTATCTAAACTTTTGGCGAGTTTCTTGCCCAAGCTTGATTTTCCAGAACCCATTGGGCCAACAAGAAAGATGTTCATCTACTCATTATATCTATTAGAATTATCTTTTAGAAAATGAAAAAATTTTTTAGTTCATTATTCAGGTCAAAGATATTTCTAATATCTCTAATTACTATTCTTTTGCCATTTCAGATGGCGCTTGGCGTTTATATATATCTTTATCCTGAATTACCAAAAATTAGTGACCTTGATAAAGCAGAGTTACAAATCCCATTAAAAATTTATACTAGCGATGGAAAGCTTATTTCTGAATTTGGGGAAATTCATAGAACTAAAATTACTTTTGAAGACATACCAAAAGGGCTTGTTAATGCCTATCTAGCTGCAGAAGACGATGAATTTTTCTCCCATACGGGTATAGATTTTACAGCTCTTGCTAGAGCGATAAGTGAGTTAATAATTACGGGAGAAAAAGGCAGTGGAGGAGGAACTTTGACAATGCAAGTTGCAAGAAATTATCTGCTTACTCAAGAAAAAACCTACAAAAGAAAATTAAAAGAAATCTATACGGCCTTTATGCTTGAAGTTTTCTTAACTAAAGAGGAAATATTTGAACTTTATGTAAATAAAGTTTTTTTAGGAAACAGAGCCTATGGCGTTGTCGCGGCCTCCTCGATTTATTATGGAAAACCTCTTCAGGATTTATCTGTAGCTCAATTCGCAATGATTGCTGCATCAACACAGAGGCCATCAGAGGTGAACCCACTGGCAAATAAAAGAAGAGCATTGAATAGAAGAAATTGGATACTTACACGAATGAAAGATCTCGGATATATCTCAGAAAATGATTACGAAGTAAATGTATCTGAACCTCTTACAGCAGATAATTTTGGAATAAAACCTGAGGTGGAAGCCGGTCATTTGGCAGAGGAAATTAGAAAATACATGGTTAGTAACTATGGAAAGGGAGTATATAAAGGTGGCTATGAAGTTTATTCAACAATAAATTCAGAACATCAACTTTCCGCTAACAAGGCCCTTAAAACAGGTATCGAGAGTTATGAGAATAGACATGGATTTAGAAAGCCAAAGAATTATAAAAATTTGATCCCAAATAAATTTCTTAACAAGTCTGAAGTGTTCTATAAATTTTTTTATCAAGATATAGATTTTTCTGATGAGTATGGAATAGAAAAAACGGATGAGCATCCTTTCAAAGAGATTGAAGCTCTTTATGAGTCACTCCCAAAATACAAAAATTTTGTCCCTGCCATATTTCTTTCAGTAGAAGATCAAGTTGTATTTCTTATCAACTCTAATTTAGAGCTAGTAAGAATTTTTATTGAGGAGTTGAGTACGAAGATTAAACCAAAAATTGATGAAAATAGAATAGATAGAGAGGTGCAGGAATTCTCGGATTTCTTCTTTCCCGGAGATCTCGTTTGGATGAATGAAAGTGGTGAAAAAGTAGAACTTTCTCAATACCCAGAGATTCAATCGTGCATCGTAAGCCTTGATCCAAAGGATGGAAAAATCCTGGCCTTGGTCGGAGGATATGACTTTTATTCAAGTAACTTTAATCGAGTTTTTCAAGCAAAACCCCAACTTGGTTCAAACTTTAAACCTTTTTTATATAGTGCTGCTTTTGAGAATGGTTATAACCCATCCTCAATAATCCTTGATGCACCTATAGTTTTTGAAGATGAGAATTTAGAAGATGTCTGGCGCCCAAAGAATTCATCCGGTAGATTCTATGGACCAACAAGATTAAGAGAGGCGCTAGTTCAATCAAGAAATATAGTTTCAGTGAGACTTCTTCAGGAATTAGGTATAGATAAAGTAAGAAATCATGTTCAGAAATATGGATTCCAAGAAGATGAAATTCCGAATGATTTGTCTCTGGCTCTAGGATCTTATAGTTCAACTCCTCTTCAAAATGCAAAAGCCTTCTCCATCATTGCTAATGGAGGAAGATCGATTGAGCCCTTTTATATTGAAAAAATCATTCTTCCTAATTCAGAAGTATTAGATTTCTCAAAAACTAAAACTTTAGATTTTAGGACCTCAAGATTATGGAATGGATACAATGAAGAAAATGATGATGAAGGAATCATTGATCCTAGAATTACATATGTAATTAATGACATTTTGATAGAAGCGGCAAAAAGAGGAACAGCAAGCAATATAAAAAAATTATCCAGAGATGATTTTGCAGGAAAAACTGGAACGACTAATGGTGCAGAGAGTACTTGGTTTACAGGCTTTAATAATAGCTTCTTGGCAACTGTTTGGTTTGGATATGATGAACCTAAACCACTAGGAGAAAGAGAGTTTGGAAGTACAACTGCTTTACCTATCTGGATGAACTATGTCTCCGAGGTTGAGAACTATATAGATATAG
Organism: uncultured SAR86 cluster bacterium; assembly: GCA_902526045.1. GTDB lineage: Bacteria > Pseudomonadota > Gammaproteobacteria > Magnimaribacterales > AG-339-G14 > CACNYO01. Next base: position 23,542 of record CABZJI010000004.1, read on the forward strand.
GAACGCAACCAAGACCTAAGAATTTATCTGCAGCCAGATTGAATAAAAGTACAGGAGAAATTGCCAAGCCGGATGAAAAGAACATTTTCTTTGACTTTATGATAAATTAATTAAATTACTTATAAATTGTTAGCACTAATTTTGAAGAATATTCATTCCATTCTTCCAATACTTTTCTTTTAAAATTTGATCTTACAAAGCTTTGAATCTTTCCCTCTAGAATGGAAATGATCAATCCAGCTGAATCAGTTGGAGTTAAGTTAAATTTTGCCTTGCTCGATTGTTCGTAATTTTGGAAGGCAAGTTTGATCTCAAGCTCAAATCTTTCAAATAAATGATTTACTTTTTCTTCTATTTTTATTTCATCTGGACTAAGTGCTTCTCTAGTCAAAATTTTACAAATACCTTTGTTCTTCTCACAAAACGCTAATATTAGAGTACAAATGTTAAGAGGAGTCTCCGGACTTGAAACTTCTTTTTTAATGGATGATATTCTTGGAAAAATATTTTCCTCACAAAAATCAACCAAACCTTCAAATATCTTTCTTTTGCTTGGAAAATGTTTATAGATGGCAGCTTCAGTTATCTCACATCGCTTTGCTAATTCAGCAGTAGTAATTTTTATCGGTTCTTTACTTTCCAGCATGGAAACTAAAGTTTGCATAATATTAATTTGTCTATTTGTCAGAGTTTCAGTCATCTTATTTAGTTATCCAAGTTCCAACACCTTTGTCAGTAAGTATCTCAACTAAAACTGCATGTGGCACTCTACCATCGACGATATGAGCACTTTTCACGCCGCTCTCTAGACTTTTGATCACTGATGAAAGTTTCGGAAGCATTCCTCCTTTTATGTTTTTTGCAATTTTTTTAGCTTTTTTAATATTCATTTCAGATATTTTTTTCCCTGATTTAGTCAACACTCCATTTACATCCGTCATCATAATTATCTTTTCAGCTTTTAATTTTTCAGCAACCTTGCAAGCCACATGATCAGCATTAATATTGTAATGCATGCCAAATCTATCCCTACCGATTGGAGCAATTATAGGAATTTTTCCATCAAAAATATTTTTCTTAATTAAATTTCCATCAACTTTTGTGATATCACCTACAAAACCAAGATTCACCTTTGTTTTAATTTTTTTACAGATAAGAATACTCTCTCTAACGTCATTAAATGTTTTTGTCTTTGCTCCCCAAGTTTTGATCAGTTCAGCAATATCTCCGTTTACTTCTCTGAGAGTTTTAATAATAATTTTTATTGAATTTTCGTCTGTTTTTCTAAGACCATCAATAAAAACACTTTTTATATTGCTCTTCTCTAAATTTCTTTCAATTTGAGGTCCGCCCCCATGAACAAGAACAGGAAATATTCCAATTTGCCTCATCAAAGCGATATCTCTTGCAAAATTTTGCCTTAACTTATTTTCTTTCATGGCGCTCCCACCATACTTAATGACCACTATCTTTCCAGAAAACTTTTGTATGTAAGGTAGTGCCTCACTTAGGATCTTTGCAAGTGATTCTGCTGATTTACTATCTTTGATCATTAAAAATTTGTTTTGATCGTATTATCTACTTTCGAAATAGCTTTTTTAAATACATTTTTAATTTGATCTAAATCTTGAAGTGTATTTCCTTCAAATCTCAAAACCAAGCTTGGCGAAGTATTTGACGCTCTAATAAGGCCCCAGCAAGAATCTTTATCTATTCTAATTCCATCTAAGGAGCTGATTTCTCCATTTTCCTCCCCAAGTATATTTATTAGTTTACTTATTATTGTGAACTTATTTTCATCTGAGACAGATAAATTTATCTCAGGAGTTGATAAATTTTGAGGCAGTTCTGAGAAAATCTCCGATGAACTTTTTTCTTTTTCTGACAAAATTTCCAACATCCTACTTCCAGCATAAATAGCATCATCGAAACCGAACCATCTGTCTCTAAAGAAAATATGCCCACTCATTTCTCCTGCTAAAAGCGCATTCTTTTCAAAAAGATTTTTCTTTATGAACGAGTGACCGGTTTTTGACATATAAGCTATGCCAGAGTTTTCCTCTATGAAATTTTTTAAAAGATTAGAACATTTAACATCAAAAATAATTGTCGCATTCTTATTTTTCTTTAATACTTGATCCGCATACAGAATCATTTGAATATCCGGGTAGATAATTTTCCCTGAGTTATCAACAATTCCAACTCTATCTGCATCACCATCCAAGGCTATACCAATATCGGCATTTGATTCTTTTACTTTGTTTTGTAAATTTTCAAGATTCTTCGGATTACCAGGATCAGGATGATGATTTGGAAAGTTTCCATCTACTTCGCTGAAAAGTTCTATGACTTCACAACCAATCTCTTTAAATGCCTGTGGTGCGATCACTCCTCCAACACCATTTCCACAATCAAGACAAATCTTCATGGGTCTTTTTAATGAGATATTGTTTCTAAGCTCATCAATATAATCATCCAAAACATCTTTCTCCTCTAAATATCCTTTCTTGATATCTTTCGAGTATTTGCCTTGGAGTATGTAATTTTTGATATCTTGAATTTCTTGGCCAAAGATAGTTTTACCTCCCAAAATTATTTTAAAACCATTATATTCTTTGGGATTGTGACTGCCCGTGATCATAACTCCATTCTTAGTTTTGAATTTCTCGACTGCAAAATAAAGCAATGGTGAGGGCACCATTCCCACATTTATGATATTTAAGCCATTTTCCAAGAAGGAGTTAATCAAGGCTGAGCAAATTCTTTTACCAGATAATCTTCCATCGCGTGCTATGACAACTTGTTTTAAACCTAATTTTTTAATTTGATGACTTAAAGCTGATCCCAATGCGGTAACAAATTCATCGCTCAGGTCCTCAGATGCAATACCTCTGATATCATATGCTCTAAAAATATTTTGATTAATTTGCATTTAGTTCTAATTTAGATATGGATACTTCAAAAGGCCTCGAAAATATAGATGGCGTTGTATGGTTTGATGGCCAGTATGTTGACTGGAAAGATGCCAAAGTTCATGTTTTAACTCATACTCTTCATTACGGATTAGGTGTATTTGAAGGTGTTAGAGCTTATTCTACCACGCAAGGACCAACGATTTTCCGTCTTAAGGACCATACAGATCGTCTTTTTGAATCTGCAGAAACAGTAAAATTAAAAATTCCTTATTCAAAAGATGAAATAAATAAAGCTCAAATAGAAGTTGTAAAGAAAAATAAACTAGAGGAAGCCTATATAAGGCCTATGTGTTTCTATGGTTCTGAGGGCTTAGGACTAAGGGCTGATAATCTCAAAGTTCATTGTATTGTCGCTGCTTGGTACTGGCCAAGTTACCTTTCTCCAGATCTTTATGAGAAAGGAATCAAAGTAAAACTATCTTCCTATAAAAGACAAAGAGGGAATAAAGTTTCGAGATCAAAAGTAAACGGGAACTACGTTAATTCAATTGTTGCTCTTAATGAAGCTCTTGAAGCGGGTTTTGATGAAGCATTAATGTTAGATACAGAAGGAAATGTAGCTGAAGGTTCTGGAGAAAACTTTTTTATGGTGAAAGATGGGAAAATATTCACTCCTGATGTTGAGGCCTCCCTTAATGGTATTACAAGAAAAAGCATCATTGATTTGGCTAAAAATGAAAAAATAGATGTCATTGAAAAGAAAATCTCTCCGGAAGAGGTTATTCAGTCAGATGAACTTTTTTTTACAGGAACTGCAGCAGAGGTATTACCAATTACATTTATCGATAAAAATAAAATATCAAATGGTCAAAGAGGACCTATTACCAAGATTCTTCAATCAAAATACTCCAGTCATGTGAGAGGGGAAAATATTTTATTTCCAGAATGGTTAACTAATATTTCTGATAATTGAGAATCTTGATAATTAAAACTTCTTCTCTGGGAGATATAATTCATTCTTTTCCCGCTATTGTAGATATTAAAAAAAAATTTCCTAACTGCAAAATTGATTATCTAGTTGATAATGCATTTCTCAGAACAGCGAGACTTAATAAAAATATTGATAATTTTCTTACTATTTCTCACAGAGAGAAAATGAATAAGTCAATTTTCTTGAAAATTAGAGATCTTGAAAAGGATCTTAATTCAATTTTTAAAAATAGATACTATGATCAAATTATTGATTTACAAGGGCTGATTAGAACTCAAATAATCGGTGCAAGAATAAAAAAAATCACTGGCTCAAAACAATTTAATGGATATGACTTCAAGTCAGCCAGAGAGGCATTGTTTGTTTTTTTATACGATAGAAAAATAGGAGTATCAAAAAATTTGCATGCAGTGACGCGCATGAAAAATTTAGTTGCATCTTGTTTAGATTTCCCTCCGGAGAAAGATATTAATTTTGGATATGAGATCAACCATCTTAAAAGAGAAAATAAGGTTGTTTTCATCCATGGTTCTAGTAAAAAAAGTAAAGAATATTCCACTGAAAGTTGGAAAAAAATTGCAGATTACCTTCAAAACTATAAGGTTGATATCTGCATTCCAGTTTATGACAATGAACAAAGAATTTTTTTTTATGAAATTAGTGAATTAAATAATAAAGCTTATAAATTAGAAACTGAAAACCTAGAGAAAATAAAAAATGAATTAGCAAAATGTTCTTTCTTTATAGGTGTCGATACTGGTTTTACTCATATTTGCTCAAGTTTTGGTATGTCGGGAATATTTCTTCTTGCCAAAACAGACCCAGTGAAGGCCGGACCTATCTTTAATCATCAAAAAGTTATTAGACAAAAATCAATGGATAAAATAGATCCAGAAGAAATAATTTCACTTCTTAAAGAGGAAAATTTTGATTGATAATAAATTTAGAATAGGTCTGATCACTTATAGGGGTAATCCTTCATCAGGAGGCCAAGGTATTTACATAAACTATCTAAGTAAAGCTCTATCAGATCTTGGTCATGAGGTTACTGTCATTTCTGGCCCTCCTTATCCGGAAATAAGAAAAGATATCAAACTCGTTAAAATACCCAGCCTTGACTTATTTTCAAAAAAAAACAGATTTCTTGACGTTAAATTTTCAAAATTATTATCTTTTAATAACTTGAAAGAATGGATAAGCGCAAACACTGGCGGTTTTCCTGAACCTCATACTTTTGGTCCAAGATTGAAGAAATTTATTGAAGACAATGCAGATCAATTTGATTTAATTCATGACAATCAAACTTTATGTAAAGAACTCATTTCTCTTCAGCAAAAACTTCCTTTAGTAACAACCATCCATCACCCAATTACGAAAGATTTAGAATTTCAGCTAAAAAGTACGAATGATTTTTTCTTAAAACTCCTCATAAAAAGATGGCACTCATTTATTCCAACTCAAATAAAGGTTGCAAAAAAATTAAAAAAAATTGTTGTACCGTCTGAATCATCTGGAAAAGATGTTGTGAAGGATTTTTCATTGAATGAAGCAAGCATTGAAGTTGTTTACAACGGCATAGATTTGAGTTTTTTCTATCCCTCCGAAAAGCCTTATGAGGAGTACAAAATATTATCCATAGCAAGCTCTGACGTACCGATGAAAGGTTTAGATTTCATGATCAAAGCTTTTCCAAAAATAAAAAAAAGTTATCCCAAGGCTAAATTAAGTGTCTTAGGAAAAATAAGAGAGGAAGGACATACAGAGAGACTGATAAGTAGTTTAGATCTCAAAGATGATATAAATTTTGTATCAGGTCTATCTCATTCAGAATTAAGAGAACAATATTGCTCATCTCATGTAGTAGTTATTCCATCCTTGTATGAAGGTTTTGGTTTTGCTGCTGCAGAAGCAATGGCTTGTGGAGTTCCCGCGGTGGTATCCGATGGTGGATCTTTAAAGGAAATCATTGGAGAGGCGGGAAAGGTTATAATTCCTGGAAATGAAAACGCTATTGTTGATGCTGTAAATGAATTATTTACTTCAGAAGATTTAAGAAAAAACTTTGTAGTCAAAGGTATCTCTAGAGTTAAAGATAAATTTACATGGCACAATGCTGCTTTAAAGCTAGAAAATATTTATCAACAAATGATAGAGAATCATGCAAACAATAAATATTCAAAAACTTAATCTTTTGGATAATGCAAAAGTTCTTGATCTAGGTTGTGGAGAAGGTAGGCATTGTTTTGGTGCATACATGCTTGCGAACTTAGACGTTTATGGTTTTGACATAAATCCGAAGGATGTTCAGAAAGCTATGAGTAATTTTCCACAATTTGATGAAAAATCTGATACAAAAAGTTGCAGTTTCGGATGTGCCGATGCCACAAAACTCCCTTTTGCCGACGAGACTTTTGATTACTTGATTTGCTCAGAGGTGCTGGAGCATATTCCAGAGGTTGATTGTGCAATTGATGAAATTATCAGAGTTACCAAGCGAGGAGGTAAAATTGCCGTTAGTGTTCCTTCTTTCTTTCCAGAATGGGTTTGCTGGTCTCTGAGCAGTGATTACCAATTAACACCAGGTGGACATGTAAGGATTTTTAAATACAAACAACTAAGAAAAATGATTGAAAAAAGGAATTGTAAATTCATAGAGAAACATCGTGAGCATGCACTTCATAGTCCGTATTGGTGGTTAAAATGTTTATTTTGGGAGAACCAAGACAATTCATATTTAGTCAACAAATATCATGATTTTCTAGTATGGGATATGATGAAAAAACCTTTTATAACAAAACTTCTAGAAAAAATATTCCAACCACTGATTGGTAAAAGCACAGTTATTTATTTTGAAAAAAATTAGAATCTAGTTTTGAAATCTTTATCTGAGTTAAATCATCTTTCGGATTACATTGCCGAAAGTCAAGATGAATGGGGAGGAATTCCTTCAGAGAAAGAGAAAATTCTTGATCCTTGGGATCATATTGAATGCTGCATGGCTTTGGATGTTTTCGGAGAGAAAGAAAGATCTTCGCTTGGTTTCCAATGGCTTATTGATCATCAAGAGGATGATGGATCATGGTATTCAGCTTATCAAGCAAACAAAAATATTTCTTCAAGAAAAGAATCAAACTTCTCTTCGTATATTGCAATTGGAGCACTACATAATTTCGAGAGCTATGGAGATTTGAAATTCTTAGAAAACTTGTTTCCAACTCTCGAAAAGTCTCTTGAGTTTACTCTTTCAGCGCAAACTGATTGTGGAGAATTCTCTTGGGCCATGGAAAATGGAAAATGGTTAGATGATTCTTTAAAAACTGGTAACTCATCTATTTATATGAGCTTGAAAGCTTATAAAAAAATTTTTGAATTGTTAGGTCAAAATTCAAATCAAATAGAAACTTCACTAATAGCCTTAAAAAAAGTTTTTTTTAATAACTTATCTAGATTTGATAGAAATTGGGATTCAAAAGAAAGATACAGTATGGATTGGTATTATCCAATTTTGGCTGGAATTTATGATAAATCTGAGGCCATTAAAAAAATTAATTCCAAATGGGATATTTTTATCGAAGAAGAGTTTGGTTGTAGATGCGTTAGCGATAGACCTTGGATCACTGTAGCCGAAACATCTGAACTAATAATAACTTTAAATAAAATAGATGAAATCAAAAAAGCTGAAGATCTATTTGAAAAAGTAAGCGAATTAAAAGATCCCAAGGACAACATTTTCTGGATGGGTTATGTTTTTGATGATGGTAAATATTGGCCAATTGAAAAACCTACTTGGACTGCAGCAGCTTATATTCTCGCTACGAATGCATTAAATAGATTTACGTCGGCAGGTGACTTTTTTAAGAAGTTGTAGCCTAAACTTTTTTTAATATTCCTAAAGTTTTATATAGTTCTATTAATTTGAATTTCTTTGTTTCCTTTACATATTCAAATAATTCATAGGGAGGCCTTCCTCCATCATTTGGATCAGGAAAAACATCATGAATGAGCAAATAACCATCTTTGCAAATGAAATCGGCCCAAGCTTTAAAATCTGCAAACGCTGATTTTTTACTATGACTCCCATCAATGAAGAGGAGACTGATCTCATAGTTCTTTGGCCAGAGTGAACTTACTTCTTTTGAGTCACCTACTGCAGGCAAAATAGATTCTTTGTAAGGAAAATTCTCAATATAAGACCTAAAAACAGGATAGGTATTAAATTTATTAATTCTTTCATCATAAAAATTTTTGTCGAAATATTCTTCCCCAGGCTGATGCTCTTCTGAGCCTATATGATGATCGACTGTTATTAAATAAGTATCATTAGCTGCACAGGCTTCAGCAATAACCAAAGACGATTTCCCACAATATGTTCCGATTTCAAGGCAAGGGCCTTTTTTTGAAGCTTCTGAAGCTAATTCAAAAAGTCTTTCTGCTTCAGAAAAGTCAAGGAAACCTATATGATTACTAAAATTTTTAACCCATTTCACTTTAAAAAATGTTTACTAGGGAAGTCTACACGAATTCAAAAGGAGAAGATTTTTCTTATCTGACCCATGGAAACCAAGCAGCAGAAAACTTAATCTTTTTCTTTCATGCTACTGGTTTCAATGCCGAGACCTACAATAACTTTCTAAGCAACCTATCAAAAAAATTGGGCAACAATTACAAAATAATTTCTTTAGATCAAAGAGGACATGGATTATCTTTAGCAAACGCAAATCCTGCTAAGCTAACTACATGGAATTCATTTGTTGATGACGCAAAAGACTTCGTTCAAAAATTTTCCTCAAATAAATTATATTTTTCTGGTCATTCAATGGGAGCTATTATTGCGTTAAAACTTTCAATAGAATTTTCAGAAATTACCAGACTATTCTTAATAGATCCTGTTTTACCAGGTCCCAAATTTTCTACTTACGGAAGAGTAAAAAAATTTTTTAGATTGAATAAAACTTCTCATATGGTCTTGGCTGCTAAAAATAGAAGGTTTGAATTTGCATCAAAGCAAGAAGCATTCAACCATTTTAAGGGCAGAGGTGCCTATAAATCTTGGAATGATGATATTTTGCAAGATTATTTAAATGGAGGAATGATAGTCGAAGAGGATAAATCATATTTAAGCTGCCATCCTCATTGGGAAGCACAGGTCTTCAATACAGCATCGCTAGATACATGGAAGTACTTAAAAAAAGTGAAGAGTGATGTATTTGTACCTTATGCATTAATTGCGTCAACCATGGGAAATGGTGCAAGAAAAAGTCTCCAAAAAAACCATAATTTTAGGCTTAAACCATACGATGCTTCACATTTCCTGCCAATGGAAAAGGGTGATCAACTCAGTTCTGATATAGTATCTTTTATCTTGTGATTTTGATGCAGAGTCTTTGAAATCAATAAATGAAATTCCTCACCTTAAGGGTAACTTTGTTTAGGCAATCTTTGCAAAAATTGGAAATACAAGACTAATAGGTAAAACTTTTTTTCAATATAGCCTTTTTCGTAAAAGGCTTTCATCATAAATATCTTGAGAATTTTTAGGTCGATGTTTGAACCTTCTATGAATCCAAAGGTATCTCTCTGGTTGCTCTTTAATGGATGATTCGATATTTTTATTAAGTAAGCTTAAGTCCTCATAAAGGTTATCGCCACTTAGATTGAGTTCCTTCAAAATTATTTTGAATCTATTTTTTATTTTTTCTAAATAGAGATAATAAACTTTGCATCCTGACCTTTTTTTTGCGATTGAAGGGAATTTAACGGTTAATGTAGGCACATTGAAATACGGCACGAATATCGAGTGATCGTATCCATAATCCTGATCGGGCAAATACAGTAAACTCTCGCCTTTTTGCAGAAGTCTCATAGATTTTAAAACTTCGTTTGGGAATAGAATTTTTTTGAAATATTTACCTCTCCAACTAAAAATAAAATTATTCACTAATTTATTTTTCTGTTTTTTTGCCATTGCATTTACATCAAACATCAGTGCTGCCACTCGTCCCGTTATTTCTAAGTCAGTTGTATGAGGAATTAAAATTAGACTGCCTTGCGATGATTCATTTAGCTTATCAAAGTCAAATTCATCTAGGTTTATGAGGAGCTTTTCAAAATCTTTTTTATTGAGAAGCCAAGCTTTAAGACCGTAAAAAATAGATGCGCCAAGACGAAAAAAATGTTTATTGAGAATTTTTGATCTGTCTACCTCTTCCATCTCAGGAAAACATACTTCCAAATTTCTATGTGCAATTTTTCGTCTAATTTTTCCGAACTTTTTAAAAAAAAAAGCTATTAATTTAGTAAAAAGAATTTCTAAGAGGTTCAATAAATGTAGCATTAAAGACATTTTAAAATTTTTCTCATTATAGTAGCATTTGAATCAATTGAAGATTCGGAGCATTTTATTTTCTTTTTTTACAATTTTTTAATTTTTCTTATAATTCCTTTTGCTTTATTGAGGCACATAATTAAAGCAGGTTCTTATGAAGAAAAAAAACTCCAGGCTTTGGAAAAGATTGGAGTATTTCAAGGAGAAAAACACTTAAACAAATCAGTCTGGATTCATGCTGTATCTGTAGGTGAGGTCAATATTGCTCTAAAGTTAATTCAAGACTTAGAAGAAATTTTAGAAAACCCGAGCTTTATTTTATCTACAACTACTTTGACTGGAGCAAAAAAAGCCAAGGAAAGTCTCAGTAAAAATTCAAAACATGTTTATTTTCCTTTCGATTTAAAATTTATCTGCAAAAAATTCATCACCTTTCATAATCCATCAATACTTCTTTTAGTAGAAACTGAAATATGGCCAAATCTTATCAATGTATCAAATGAACTTAAATTACCAGTGGTTCTAATAAATGGAAGGTTATCTAATAAATCTTTAAAGAAATATCAAATTCTTAGTGCCTTTTTCAAAAGGAGTTTTAATAAAATTAGTTTTGCTTTTGTTCAATCAAAAAATGATTTTGTAAGATTCCTTGAGGCTGGAATTTATGAGGAGTCAATGAGTGTGAGCGGCTCAATTAAGTTTGACATAAATGTAAGGCCTGTGAATAATTTCAGCGAAAACGAAGTCAATTATTACAAAGATAAATATCTATTTGTTTGCGGTAGCACACATCCAGGAGAGGAAGAAATCCTCATCAACAGTTTCATAGATTTAAAAAAAGAAAATAAGCATTTAGTTTTAGCACCTCGACATCCAGATAGATTTAACGAGATCAAGGAGATACTAAATGCAAAAAAATTAAGCAGTACTTTGTATACCGAAATTTCATCAAATCCTTATGATAAGAGTGACGTTACTATAGTTAATGTGATGGGACGGTTGTTAGATTTCTATGAGTATGCAGACTATGTTTTCGTTGGAGGAACTTTAGTTGATCATGGAGGGCAGAACTTTCTTGAACCAGCTGTTTTTAATAAACCTATTATTGCAGGAAAAAGTACATACAATTTTGAGGAAATATCAAAAAAATTAAGAGATTTAGGTTTATTAAGATTTGTTTCTAATAAAGATGAAATTATCTCTGCACTTGAAAATATTGATGTCGTATCCGAATCTTTGAAACAAGAGATTAATTTTTGGTTGAGAGAAAACAGGGGCGCCTCTGATTTAATCAGCAAAGAAGTATGTGAAAAATTTAATTTAATATAATTTTTTTGAACATAGAGACATTTTTTAAAATTTTATAGTAATATTTGTAACAATTTTTTGGGGAAAAATAATGAAATTCATTGTGGCGATAATTAAGCCTGCTAAATTAGAGGAAATTAGGTCTTCTTTATCTGACGTTGATGTTGCAGGACTGACTGTTTCAGAAGTCAAAGGATTCGGTCGCCAAAAAGGTCAAACTGAACTCTATCGTGGAACCGAATATAAAGCTGATTTTCTCCCAAAGACAAAAATCGAGCTGGCTGTTCCAGATGATCAAGTCGAAAAAGTTACCAAGGCTATCTTATCTGTTGCAAATACAGGCAAGATAGGGGATGGAAAGTTATTTGTTTTCGATCTAGAGAAAGTAGTTAGAATGAGGACAGGTGAGACCGGTGAGGAAGCTTTATAAATTCGTTAGTTAACTCAAAGCGGTTTCAGCAAATTCTCTTGCCCATTTGTAATTAGCTTTTCCATTTGGAGCTCTTTTAACCTCATTTGTAATAAGGATACTTTTTGGAACTTTATAACCGGCTAAATTAGTTTTTAAAAAAGCAATAAGTTCTTCTTCGCTAGGAATGTTACCCTCATTTGAAGATATAACTGCGACAACTTTTTGACCAAATTTTTCATCAGTCAAGCCAACGACTAGACAGTCATAGACACTTTCATTTAACTTCAATGCTTCTTCAATCTCCTCAGGATAAACTTTTTCTCCAGCAGTATTGATGCAATTACTGCCTCTCCCCAAAAGAGTAATAGATCCATCTTCTTCAAGAAGAGCATAATCTCCTGGAAAGCTATACCTTACTCCGTTGAATTCTTTAAAGGTCTCAGCAGATTTATCGGGATCTTTGTAATATCCTTCTGGAACCAAACCACTCGTGCCGATTTTCCCTCTAATACCAGAACCTGGAGTGACTTCTTTTCCTTCATCATCAATTATAATCACTCCAGGATTTAAACTGAATTTAGCTGTTTCCGCTGGATTATCTCTTGATGATATTGATGAGCCCATTCCACCTTCCGTAGACCCCATGGTATCTATCAAAACCATATCTTTGTGTTCTAGAAGACCATCTTTCACTTCTGAACTCCACATAACTCCACTGGAAATTATTGTTTGTAGGCTATCTATTGAGTATGAATTACCATCTTCAGAGGCTTTGTTAAGTGAATCCAACATTGGTCTTGCAAATGCGTCACCAACAATGACAACGCTTGAAGCTTTTTTAGATTCTACCTCTCTCCACAAACGATCTGGATCAAATCCTAAAGTAGGCATAGTTACCACACTTCCTCCAGATAAATGAGGCAAAAAAGCGCCTAACCACATTCCTGTCCCATGCATCAAAGGGCATCCTACTAGACTCACTGGCAATTCATTAGATGACGCCTTATCTTTAATCATTTTTTCTATATCTTCTATGTTCTCAGGTACAGGGAAACCCATTGCAAAAGCTGTTTTCATCATTGAGCTAAGAAATGATCCTTGCTTGTACATTACTCCTTTGGGCATTCCAGTAGTTCCGCCGGTGTAGAGCATATAAAAATTTTCTTCAGATCTTTCTTTCTCTTCTTGCTTATTTTCTTTTTGAATAATTTTTGAATATTCATCTGAACCCTCAAGAAGATCTTCACTACCGTCCATGACTTGTATAAAAGCTTTAATTTTTGGGAGTTTATCCTTTATTGCTTTAATCCTTTCGGCGTAACAAGCTTGATAAAAAATTGCTTCTGCATCTGAATTATCAAGTAAATAAATTAGCTCATCTTCTTGATAGCGATAATTTACATTGATCGGAACACTTTCATTTTTGAAAGTTGCAAATTGAGCTACGAGGTATTCATTAGAATTATGAAGGTATAGCCCAACTTTCGAATCAAAAGAAAGGCCTTTGTTCTCTAAGTAATTTGCTAACTTAGCAGCTTGATCTTCGAACTCTTGCCAGTTTAATACTTTATCTTCGCAAACTAGAGCTGGCTTTTCCGGAATAATTTTTGAAATTTTTTCAAAAACTGATGCAAAGTGCATGTTCATATCTCCCCCAAAATTTTTCTTATGTTTTCAAATGCTAAATTAGTTAATAATTAACCAAAATACAATAGTTTAAAAATATTTTGAAAACCTTATCACCAATTATTTGCATTCTAGGACCTACTAATTCTGGAAAAACAGACCTATCACTCCAATTGTTTGATGAAATACCATCAAAGTTGATAAGTGTTGATTCTGTTCAAATCTACAAATACGCTGACATTGGCAGCAATAAAATATCTAAGAAACTACAAAAAAAATACCCTCACGAACTTATCGATATCATTGAGCCGAATGAAATCTATTCTGTGGGTGAATTTTTGAAAGACTTGAGGCTCTCTTTAGAAAAATCGACTCAGTCAAATAAAATACCGATCTTAGTTGGTGGTTCGATGATGTATTTTTTTTCTTATCTTGTTGGATTTGATGATCTCCCTAAGTCTGATCCAGATACAAGGACAAAAATTCTTGAAGCCATTGATAGAAGAGGAAAAGAAGATGCTTATAAAAAACTTAAAGCAAAAGATCCTGAAGCTGCAAAAAATATTCATCCGAATGATACTCAAAGAATAGTTAGAGCTTTGGAAGTCATGGAAATTTCTAAAAAAACCATGAGTTCTTTTTTCAAAAGAAAAAAAAGATTCACCCCAAATGTATTTCCAATCGTTATTGATAAAGGTAAAGGTTTAAGTTTTGATAATGAACTTAAAGTTAGAATTGAAAAGATGCTAAAAGAAGGCTTTATCGATGAAGTCCATGAAATAGCAAAAATTTACAAATCCAATAAATTACCCCTTTTTAATTCTGCAGGATACAAAGAAGTTTCTATGCATATAGATAAAATAATTAAAAAGGATGTCCTTATTGAAAAAATATTTTTTGCCCATAAGAAATTGTCAAAGCATCAAAGAACTTGGATAAAAAAAATCCCTAACTTGAAAGCTTTTCAAAGTGCGGATACTGCAAAAAATGAAATATTGGAATATTTATCTTATTGAGTATCTTTATATCAATCTTATCTTTAAAATGTGACTTATGTCTTGGAATAACAACGGAAATAATGGATCAAGAGATCCTTGGGGAGGAAAAGATGGTCCTCCTGATATCGATGAAGCTTTAAAAAAATTTAGAGATCAATTCAGTTTTCTATTTGGAAGAAAATCTAGCTCTGGTGGTGGTGATTTCAAACCAAGAAAATTCCTTACACCTGTCTTAGCAGTCATAGCTATCTTATATGGAGCTTTAGGAATCTATACTGTAGATGCTCAGGAGCAAGCTGTCGTTCTTAGGTTTGGAGAATACATCAATACCAAAGGACCTGGAATACACTGGAATCCCCCGATTCTTGACACCAGAACTATTGTCAATACTGAAAAATTGTTCACTCATACGGCCACTTCTTCGATGTTGACTAAGGATGAAAACATCGTCGTCGTTGAGATTGGAGTTCAGTACAAGAAATCCAATCCCGTTAACTATCTATTAGAAGCTTCAACACCTGACGATAGTCTTGCGCAGGCATCTGAGGCAGCCTTAAGGCATGTTGTCGGCAGTAATATTATGGATGATGTACTCACTACTGGAAGGGAACAAATAGCATTCGATGTCAAAGATAGATTACAGCAAAGATTAGATGATTATCTAACTGGTATAGAAGTAGTAACAGTCAACGTCAAAGAGTCTAAGCCGCCTGATGCAGTAAGAGAGGCCTTTGACGATGTAGTCAAGGCTCGAGAAGATGAGGTTAGATTACGAAACCAAGCTGAAACTTATGCAAACGAGGTAGTTCCAGTAGCTCGAGGTGATGCACAAAGAACCATACAGGATGCAGAAGGTTATAAAAGCAAAGTGATATCAGAGGCAGAGGGTGATGCTTCTCGTTTTAGTCAATTGCTTGTTGAATATACCAAAGCTCCGGAAGTTACCAGACAAAGACTATATCTAGACGCTGTGCAGTCTGTAATGGACAACAGTACCAAGGTTATGATCGATGTTCAGGAAGGTAATAACATTCTTTACTTGCCTTTAGATAAAATTGCATCTGCTGCAGTCGCTACAGACAGAATTAGTTCTTCCTCCAGTAATGACCAAGATATTTCTATTGGTGATATTACAGATCAGGTGATAGAAGAAATAAGAAAAAGACAGGAGAGAAGATAATGACTAGGCTAGGTTTAATTATCGTATCAGCAGTTGTCATCACAATAGTGATTCTAGCGAATACGTTATATATAGTTACCGATAGAGAGACTGCTATCAAATTAAGATTTGGTGAAATAATTGATTCTTCAATCGAACCAGGGTTACATTTCAAAGTTCCAATTCTTCATACCATTAGAAAATTCGATGAGAGAGTGTTAACTCTAGATAATCTGCCTCAACCATATTTCACTGCGGAAAAGAAAAGGTTGATCGTTGATTACTTTGTTAAATGGAGAATCACAGATGATGAACAATTCTATATCACAACATCAGGTGGTCAGCTTTCAGCTCTTAGAGCTCTTTTGACACAAAGAGCTGATGAAGGTCTTAGGAATCAATTTGGAACACGAAGTGTTCAAGAAGTTGTGTCCGGTGAAAGAGATGAGCTAATGGCCAATCTAACTACAAATCTTAACCAAACAGTCGGTGATGAACTAGGTATTGAAGTAATAGATGTGAGGATTAAAAAAATTGAACTACCTAATGAGGTCAACGATTCAGTCTATAATAGAATGAGAACTGAGCGGGAGAGGTTAGCTCAAGAGCTTAGGGCTCAAGGAAATGAAATAGCTGAGGAACTTAGAGCTACAGCTGATAAAGAAAGAACAATTATTTTAGCTAACGCCTATAAAATTTCTGAAGAATTAAGAGGTGAGGGTGACGCAACCGCTGCTAATATTTATGCAGATGCATTTAATGAAGATCCAGAATTCTATGAATTCACAAGAAGCTTGAAGGCTTATCAAATGGCTTTTAAAAATAAATCAGATGTTCTTTTAATAGATCCCGATAGCGATTTTTTCAAATACTTGGATAGCTCAAAAGGTAATTAGCAGGTATGTCAGATTTCTGGAATCTCCCTGATGGAGTCGAAGAAATTATTCCTCCTCTTTCTACTAACTTAGAAAAAACAAAGACTAATCTTCTTGATTATTTTCAAAATAAGGGATTTGATCTCATATTTACGCCTCTTGTTGAATACTCTGATTCTATAGGAGGTTTAGCCAACCAAGAATTATCTAGGTCTAGTTTTCAGTTTTCAGATACAAACTCGGAAAAATCTCTTGCTTTAAGACCAGATATTTCGCAACAGGTAGCCAGAATAGATAGAAGGTTTTTGACTGAAAAAAATAAAAAATACTGTTATTACGGTGAAGTTATTAAAAAACCACGTGGCTCTTTTACTAAAGCAATTAGCACCATGAAAGTTGGACTAGAAATTTTTTATGATAGTGAGACAGGCGTTAAAGAAGATATTTTTAATACCTTATCTGGAACTCTTAAAAAATTGGGTCTCAAAGATTACGTTCTCACGATTGGAGATATTTCTATTCTGGATGAGATACTTGATAAATTAAGATTTCCTTTAGACAAGAGAAATAAACTTAAGAATATTTTATCTTCGAGATCAAAAAGTGATTTATCTGAATTTCTGAAGCAAGAAGGCAAGGGAAAAAGAACTTTAATAATTCTGTCGAACCTTCTTGATATTATTGGTGATTATGATCATGAATTTAAGAACCTTAATTTGATTTGTGAGGAACTAAAAATTGATGCTAGAAAAATAAGAAGCATAAAACAATCTTTTGACGTTCTCAAAAAGAACAAAATAAAGAATATTTTAATTGATATGGTTGATTTTCCTGGTTATTCATATCACTCTGGTATAGTTTTTTCTATCTTTCAGCCAAAGTCCGGAGTTCCTCTGATAAATGGCGGCCAGTATAAAACTCCTTTTTCAAAAGCAAACAATAAAGAAAGAAAAGGCATGGGTTTTGATGTAGATCTGATTTCTATTTTAAAATTACAAGGTAAATGACAAAAACCCAAAATTTTGCAGTTCTTGGTCTTCAATGGGGGGATGAAGGAAAGGGAAAGATAGTAAATTTTTTGTCCCCAAGTTTTCAAGCAACTTGCAGATTTCAAGGTGGCCATAATGCTGGCCACACGCTTATAGTCGATGGAAAGAAACTAATCCTTCATCTGCTACCTTCTTCTATTTGCGAAAAAAATGCTCTTTCATTAATCGGGAAAGGCGTTGTTCTTTCTCCAAATGACTTATTTGAGGAAATATCTGATACTAATTCTTTCCTCGAGGGAGTAGAAGATAGGTTAAAAATTAGTTCTGCCTGTGTTCTTATCCTAGATCATCATAAAAAGTTTGATCAATGTAGAGAAAAATCTAATTCATTTAAAACAATTGGAACTACCGGAAGAGGTATAGGTCCAGCTTATGAGGATAAAGTAGGAAGGAGAGCAATTAGATTGATTGATTGTTTTTATGAAAAGATTTTGGAAGAAAAATTAAGAGAAAATCTTGATTTTTATAATTTTATGTTTAAAAAGCTCTTCTCAGTTGAAGAGATTAGTTTTGATCAAACCTTTGAAAAGGCATTAAGTTATGGAGAAAGATTAAAGCCTATGACGAAAGATATTTCTAAACTTATTTTGGAGATGAACAATGAGGGAAAAAAAGTTCTTTTTGAGGGAGCTCAAGGAGCGTTATTAGATGTAGATAATGGTACTTATCCTTATGTTACTTCCAGTAACTCATCTGCAGCTGGAATTGCATCTGGATCGGGTTTAGGACCACTATCGGTAGGCAATATCATTGGTATTGCCAAAGCATATACGACTAGGGTTGGGGAAGGACCAATGCCTACAGAATTGACTGATGATATTGGCAATTATATTGCTAAGAAAGGTGGAGAAGTGGGAGCCACTACAGGAAGACCAAGAAGATGTGGATGGTTTGATGCAGTAGCTATGAGAAAGGTTATACAATCTAATAGTGTAAAAAGCCTGTGCATTACGAAGCTTGATGTTTTTGATGGAATGGATAGCATCAAAATTTGTGACAGTTATGATAATTCTGATGAATTTTTTGAGGAATCTCTCAATTTAGATCATGTTAAGCCAAAATACACTCAGTTATCAGGATGGAAAAAACCGATTTATGGATTAAAAAATTTGGATGATTTTCCGAGTGAAGCCATTGAATTCATTTCAAAAATAGAAGAGGTTTGTGGCATATCTGTTGATATCATTTCTACTGGGCCGGAAAGAGAAAGCACTATATTTAAAAACGAGATTATCTAGCAGCAATATAGGAGTCTAATACTCCATTTATGAATCTATAACTGTCCTCCTGGCCAAATTTCTTGGCTAACTTTACAGCCTCATTAATTACTATTGGATAATCTATATCTGTATTCTCTATTTCAAAGATAGATTGCCTTAGAATTGAAATTTCTATTTCACCAATTGACTTTATTTCTTTGCTTGAATTATCTGCAATACTTTTATTTAAAGTATCATTATTTTTATATATCCCTTTTAATTTTTCAGCAACATTAGAAATATCAAATTCTCTGTATGACTTCCTAAATTGAGTAATTAAATCAGTATTAGAAATATCAGATATTTCTTTTTGATAAAGGGCTTGCAAAAGGATCTCTCTTATCTTTGTAGGAGAGAGCTTTTTTTTAATTAATGGCATCTTTTGAAAACAAGTCAATCATTTTCAGAAGGCTTTTTGCGTACTCAGATCCTTTTACCTGCGCTCTTTGTTTTGCCTGCAATTCACTGTTGGTTGTTAATACCCCAAAAATCACTGGTTTTTTGTTTGAAATGCTAACTTGCGATAAAGATCTAGCAGTTTCATGAGCAAGGACTTCAAAATGATATGTTTCACCTTTGATAATGGCGCCTAAAGCCAAAACTGCATCATATGATTCAATAAACTTTTCCGCTGCTTGTGATAGTTCAAATGCACCTGGTACCTCAATGCTATCAATTTTATTCACATTATATTTTTGTAGATTAGATATAGCATCTTCCTTAATGATATTAATTATCTCTCGGTTCCAAGAAGTTGAAATTAATAGAATACGGTAATTAGAATAATCATTTTTACCGATGTTAATTTCTGTTTCCATAAAGTCAGTCATAATTAGTTTGAAATAAATTCAACAACTTCCAGGTCAAATCCTGACAAAGAAGGATATTTAGCTTCCGCTCCAAGAAGCTTAATTTTTGAAACGCCAAATTCTTTCAGTATTTGCGAACCAACACCTATTCTTCTTTTATCTGTATCCGAGGAATTAATGTTTTCCTCAATATCATCATCCTGTTGCGTTAAATCTGAACTAATAAGAACAATTAAACCATTTTCAGAAGCAGATACTTTTTCCATCGCATCCTCAAGAGACCATCTATCGCCAAAGTCATTGGATTTAAAAATATCATGTTTAATACTTATTTGTTGTACTCTTACCATGGTTGGTTCGGCTGGTTTTATTTCACCCATTTTTAAAGCGTAATGGACCTCATTCAAAAGAGAGTCTTTATAAACAAAAAAACTGAATTCTCCATATTTATTTTTTATAGATGATTCACTAATCAATTCAATAGATTTTTCATTCGTCAATCTGTAATTGATTAAGTCAGCAATTGTTCCTATCTTAAGTTTATGTTTTTCACAAAATCTCTCTAAATCAGGTCTTCTAGACATAGAGCCATCTTCATTCATTATTTCGCATATCACTGCAGCAGGATGAAAACCTGATAATCTTGCTAGGTCAATGCTAGCCTCAGTGTGACCAGACCTATTTAAAACTCCTCCTCCTTCTGCTTTAAGAGGAAAAATATGTCCTGGCTGAACTATATCTGAACTTTGTGCCTGAGGATTTGATGCAACTTCTATTGTTCTTGATCTATCTTTAGCAGAGATGCCTGTGGTGATTCCACTTGCAGCTTCAATAGATACCGTGAAAGCAGTTTCGTGTTTACTTTTGTTTGTTTTAACCATTTGGTCTAGTTTTAATTTGTCGCAATGTTCCTCCGTTAATGCAAGACAAATAAGACCTCTACCGTGCATCGCCATAAAATTAATGGCTTCAGGAGACACGTTTTCAGCAGGTAAAATTAAGTCTCCTTCATTTTCTCTATCTTCATCATCCATTAATACAACCATCTTTCCTTTTTTAAGATCAGACAGTAATTCATTTGTAGTATTAAGAGACATTTTTCTTTCTAAGTATCAATTTAAGATCCCTTCCAATGGATTTTTCTTCAATGATTTCTAAATCCGGTGATTTTAATATACTTTCAAAATTTTTATTTGTATAAAAACTATCTGCTTTACTCCCTAAAACTTTTGGTGCAATGTAAAAAATGTATTCATCAATAAGGTTTAAATCAATGAAACTTGTAATCAATTTAGGACCCGCCTCTAGCAGGACATCCTTAATACTTATTGAGCCAAGGTATCTGAGCACCGAAGGGATAGATATTTTATTTACATCAGAATCAACCCTAACTATTTCTGTGTTTAAAGTCTTATCAATATGAATATCCAAATCGTCATTGTTAGTAAAAATTATCTTTTTTGAACTATCTTGAAAAAACTTTTTTTCAAAATCTAATTGAGATTTTGAAGTTATTAAAGTTTTTATAGGTTGTTTAAAATCTTTGTTGTTTAATGCTTCTTCAAGTCTCACATTAAGAAGAGGGTCATCAATATCTAAAGTTCCTGATCCTGTGATAATTGCTCCTGATATGGCTCTATAAAAATATCCATCTTTTCTTGACGTTTGTGATGTAATCCATTTTTCATTATTTTTTTTAAAAGCAATTTTCCCATCCATAGAGCAAGCAATCTTTGCTCTAACAAATGGTTTTCGTAAGGTTAAATGTTTAAAAAAACCGTTATTAAGGACTGAATGATTCAGATTTAATTTCTCAACTAGAAAACCTTTTTCCTTTAAAATGTTTGAACCTTCCTGAGAAGGATCGCTTTGCAAGAAGATAATCTCTTTAAAAGAATATTTTTGAATCATGTCCGTACAAGGTGGGGTAGTTCTCTCTGTAGAGCAGGGCTCTAAAGTTACGATTAAAGAACTCCCTTTAAGGACTTCCTTCGTAGACTCTTTAAACTTCGATTCAGCATTGAGAATCGCATTTACTTCAGCATGATTTGAACCTGGAGAAACATGCCATCCTTCGGAAAGGATCTTACCGTTCTTGTAAATAAGGCATCCAACATTAGGATTCTCTTTTGTTGTAAAACTCCCTCTTAAGGCTAAATGGACAGCTCTTTCCATCAAAGCTGATTTATTCATTACTCATTAGAAAGCTTTTTTACTTCTTCACTAAACTCAAGAGGATCTTGGAAGCTTCTATATACTGAGGCAAATCTTACAAAAGCAACTTCATCAATCTTTCTTAAATGTTTCATAACAGTTTCACCAACTTCTCTAGAAGAGACTTCTCTTTCACCAAAACCTCTTATGTCTCTTTTAATCAGTTCAATTAATGTTTCGAAGTCCTCTTGACTTACTGGCCTTTTCTCTAAAGAACGTGAAATACCTTCTTTAAGTTTTATTTCATCAAAAGGAACTCTTGATTTGTCTTGCTTGACAATTTTAGGCATAAGAAGTTCAGCGAGCTCAAACGTGGTCCATCTTTCGTTACACCTATTACATTCCCTCCTTCTTCTGATTTGACTGCTATCTGCAACCAGTCTTGAATCAATTACTTTACTTTCTTCGTATGAGCAAAAAGGGCACTTCATGGATTAATTTTAGATGATTCATAAACGGGAAAGGTCAAACAGAGATCTTTTACCTCTGATTTTGTACTTTCTATTAATTTATCGTTTTTCACATCTAAAATTATATTAGAAATCCAATCTGAAAGAATATCCATTTCATCTTCCTTAAATCCTCTTCTAGTAACAGCTGGAGTTCCAATTCGTATTCCAGAAGTAACAAAGGGAGATTTTGGATCATTTGGAACCGCATTTTTATTCACAGTTATATTGGCTCTACCCAAAGCTGTGTCAACCTCCTTTCCCGTTAGATCCTTACTAACAAGATCGACTAGGAACATATGATTATTTGTTCCATTAGAGACAATATCGATTCCTTTATCCATAATTTTTTTACTTAAGAATTGAGCATTTTTAAGAACCTGATTTTGATACTCTTTGAATTCAGGTTCCATAGCTTCCTTAAAACAAACAGCCTTTGCAGCGATCACATGCATTAAGGGACCACCTTGGGAGCCAGGAAAAAGAGCTGAATTCAATTTTTTGTGAATTTCTTCGTTTTCTTTTGCAAGAATAAGTCCGCCTCTTGGACCCACAAGTGTTTTATGGGTTGTAGTTGTTACAACATCTGCATGAGGAACAGGCGAGGGATAAATTCCTGCAGCCACTAATCCTGAAACATGAGACATATCTGCCAGCAAATAAGCCCCAACTGAATCGGCTATCTCCCTAAATTTTTCCCACTTAATAATTCCAGAAAAAGCACTAAATCCAGATATAATAACCTTGGGGTTATGCTCCTCAGCTAAAGCTTGTACCTGATCATAATTAATATCTCCACTTTCATCTAATCCATAACTGAATGATTCATAAATTTTTCCTGAGAAATTTACCTTAGCCCCATGTGTTAAATGTCCTCCTTGATCTAGACTCATTCCAAGTACTTTATCTCCAGCATCACACAAAGCTAAGAACACCGCCGCATTTGCACTTGCCCCTGAATGCGGCTGGACATTGGCATAATCAGCTCTGAATAATTCTTTTGCTCTATCAATGGCAAGCTGTTCTGCAAGATCAACAAATTCGCATCCTCCGTAATATCTTTTTCCGGGATATCCCTCAGCGTATTTATTAGTTAAAACAGATCCTTGCGCTTCTAAGACTCTTGGTGAAGTATAATTTTCAGAAGCAATTAGTTCTATATGCTCTTCTTGGCGTCTTTTTTCTTTTTCTAAAGAACTCCATAGCTCTTCATCAAAGGATTGAATAGATAAGTTTTCTGTATACATAATAGAATTATAACTTCTATAGCGAATTTTCTAAGCTTTATTGGTTATAACCTTTTTCTTTCTTTTAGGAAACAATTCGGTGCACATAAGACATATAGTTCCATTACATCCTCTAGCAGTACAAAACTGTCTTCCGTATAAAATGATCTGAATGTGCAATTTACCCCAAAGTGATTTATCAAAGAGATTTTTTAAATCATTTTCTGTCTGCGCGACAGATTTTCCATTTGTTAGTCCCCACCTTTGTGCCAATCTATGAATGTGAGTATCTACTGGAAATGTCTCTATTCCAAAAGCCTGACTAAGAACCACTGATGCAGTCTTATGTCCTACGCCAGGCAAAGCTTCTAAAGCTTGAATGTCTTTTGGAATTTTGGAGTTGTGCTTATCTACTAGTATTTTTGATGTTGCAACTATCGCCTTAGTCTTTTTAGGTGCAAGACCGCAACTTTTTATGTACTCGAATATTTTATCATGACCAAGAGAGAGCATTTCTTTTGGCGAAGTAGCAACTTTAAAAAGTTCTTTAGTTACAATATTTACTCTTTCATCAGTACATTGAGCGCTCAGTAAGACAGCAATAAGAAGGGTAAAGGAATTTTTATGATTCAAAGGTACCTTAGGGTTTGGGTACATTTCTTGCAACCTATTTGCAATAAAAACAGCTCTTTGCTTTCTATTCATAAATTAGCAGGAAGAATTACTTATACTTTCTCAAAAACTAGATTAGTATATGTCTTCGTCAAATAAAAATAAGTTAAATTTCATATTTGTTTTATTTTACGGTTCATTTAGTACAAGGAGAATTTATGAGAAACGTAGTTATAGTTGATAGTGTAAGGACTGGTCTAGCAAAGTCCTTTAGAGGGGGATTCAATCAAACAAGAGCAGACAACATGACTGCTCACTTAGTGAATGCACTCTTAGAAAGAAATCCATCACTCAAGCCAGATATGGTTGAGGACATGATTTTAGGATGCGGAGCACCTGAAGGTGCCCAAGGTCATAACATAGCAAGAAATGCCGCTGTTTTATCAAATCTTCCAATCGAGGTTGGTGGCACAACAGTAAATAGATACTGTTCATCTGGTTTACAAACTGTCGCAATGGCTGCAAACCAAGTTGCTAGTGGATTTTCTGACTGCATCTTGGCAGGAGGAGTAGAATCGATAAGTACAACTCAGGGCCAAACCAATATGCATATGTATGTAAACGAGAAGTTAGCTGAAGATGTGCCAGGTATCTACCATGCAATGGGCCAAACTGCTGAGTGTGTCGCTAAAAGATACAATGTAACTAGGGAAGCACAAGATGAGTATGCCTTATCTAGTCAGCAAAGAACTGCTGCAGCTCAAGAAGAAGGTTTTTATGATGATGAGATCATTCCAATGGATACAGTTATGAAGCTTGTCAACAAAGATACTGGGGAAGAGAAAGATGTAGAAGTTACTGTCGATAGAGATGATTGTAATAGACCGGAAACTACCATGGAAGGTCTATCGTCTTTAAAGCCTGTTTTTGATCCTGAAAATGGTTCTGTAACTGCTGGAAATTCCTCTCAGCTATCTGACGGTGCTTCTGTAACTTTAGTTATGAGTGAAGATAAAGCTAAGGAACTTGGCTTGGAACCTAAACTATATTTTAGAGGATTTACTGTAGTTGGTTGTCAGCCAGATGAAATGGGCATAGGTCCAGTTTATTCAATACCCAAGTTATTGAAATCAGCAAATCTATCTATTGAAGATATTGATTTATGGGAGCTCAATGAAGCTTTTGCTTCTCAAGTAGTTTATATAAGAGATACTCTTGGATTACCAACTGAAAAGCTTAATGTAAATGGCGGCTCCATTTCTATTGGCCATCCTTTTGGAATGACTGGCTCTAGACAAGTAGGACATGTCGCCAGAGAACTTAACAGACGTGACGGCAAATACGGTATTGTTACCATGTGTGTTGGTGGCGGAATGGGTGCCACTGGTCTATTTGAAGCCTACAATTCTTAATAAAATAATCAAATTCATCTATCTGTAAATGTCACAGGTAGATGAATTTTTTTTAATTGAAAAATATTTCAAAAATATTGGATCAAAATTTTTATCCAAAAAAAATTTTATTCTAGGTTCCGGGGATGATTCAGCTATTTTCAAGAGCACAAATAATCTTTGTTACTCGGTTGATCAAAATTATGAAAAAATTCATTTTCCAAAATACCTACCTCCTGAATTCATAGCAACAAGATCGGTGCTTCGTTCTTTTAGCGACATATCGGCGATGGGAGCTAAACCTCTTTGGTTTAGCGTTGCACTTGCATGTGATTTTGATGAAAAATTCATAAAGGACTTCTCAAGAGGCTTAAATAAAGTATCAAATTTATTAAGCGTTCCTTTAATTGGTGGCGACTTAATAAAAACACATCAAAAGTCAGTGACTGTCTCGGTATCTGGAGAAACGAAAAAAAATAATCATCTTTCAAGATCTGGTGCCAAACATAATCAAAACATTTATCTAACTGGCGAATTGGGTCTTGCCAAAAAAGGTTTAGAAGAAATTAAAAAAAATTTTAATAAAAATATTTACAGAAACAAAAATGTAAGAAGATTTATTTTTCCTCAGCTGAGATTAGAAATTTCCAATAACATTTCACAGTTCGCTTCATCATGCATAGATGTTTCAGATGGATTCATTGCAGATCTAGAGAAAATTCTTATTCCAAGCAATCAAGGAGCATCAATTTATCTAGATGACATTCCTAGGGTTGATAAGTCATCTCTTGAAGATTTTACATTTGGAGATGACCTGGAATTGATTTTCACAGCAGATAAAAAATATCACAAAAAAATTATTAAACTTTCCGATAACGTCGGAATTAATATTAACTTGATTGGGCAAACTAAAAAAAATAGTGAAATTAAATACATCCTTAATAATGACGAAGTAGAATTTCCAAGAAAGAAGGGTTGGAACCATGGAGAAAAATGATTTTCCTAACACAAAGAATATTTTCCACTTTATTGCTATAGGTTTTGGATCAGGACTAATTAGAATTGCTCCAGGAACTTGGGGATCCACTGTAGCCTTAATTTTATTTATTGTTGCTGAAGTTTTTATAGATGATCTATTACATCTGTTTATCTTGACAACTTCCTTATTAATAATATTTTTGATTTCATGCATACTTGCCTCGAGAGATGCAGATATAAAGGATGACTCAAGAATAGTTTCCGATGAAATGGGCGGAATGCTGCTCACCTTATTCATGGTGAGTTTAATTTCAGACGAAACCTTTGATTATTTTGTAGGTTTTGCACTTTTTAGAGCTTTTGACATAGTCAAGCCCTGGCCTATTTCTTACGTAGATCAAAATTTAAAAAATGGATTTGGAGTTTTCTTAGATGATTTGATTGCAGGATTATTGAGTTTTCTTGTGTTTTTTTGTTTTTATTTTTTACTTAATTAATTTCTCTTTAATTTTCTTCACTATTTTATCTCTATCTAATTGATAGTCTTCTTTCTGTTCAGATATGCTTCCGATCGATGGGAAATGATCAGAAATTCCAAAATTCATTATTTTAACTTTAATATCTTCTTGTGTAATAAATTCATTTATCGCTGAACCGGCACCCCCAGCAACTACATTATCTTCAAGAGTCACAAGCAAATCAGAGTGATTTGCGCACTTTATAATGCATTCAGCGTCTAACGGTTTAACAAATCTCATATCAATCAAATTAGCATCTAAATCTTCACTTATTTCATCTGAGAGTGACAGCATAGAACCAAAAGTAAAGATAGAAATTTTATTCTTCTCGGAAAATTTAATTTCTTTCGATTTTCCAATCTCAATTTCTTCAAATTCATTAGGAAGATCTGTTCCTAATCCAAAGCCTTTGGGATATCTAACTGCAGCCGGGCCTTTAAACTTATAACCAGTTTCCAACAGCCTCCAACATTCTTCTTCAGAAGAGGGAGTCATAATAATCAAGTTAGGAATACACCTCATGAAGGATAAATCAAATATCCCAGAATGCGTTGCTCCGTCTTCACCAACTAATCCAGCTCTATCTATAGCAATTAAAAGATCAAGCTTTTGAATTGCTACATCATGGATTAATTGATCATATGCCCTTTGTAAAAAGGTAGAGTATATAGCCAGAACAGGTTTTTTCCCTTCGCAGGCAAGTCCAGCAGCAAAAGTCATAGCATGTTGTTCAGCGATAGCCACATCATAGAAACGCGATGGGAATTTATCCGCAAATTCAACCATCCCTGAGCCCTCTTTCATAGCAGGAGTAATTGCAACAAGGGAAGAATCAACATTTGCTTTTGAAGATAGCCAAGAACCAAAAACATCTGAATATTTCATGCCAACATTTCTCTCCTTTGATGAATTTGGATTTTCCATTTTTGTGATTGCATGGAATCCAATTGGATCGTCCTCTGCGGATTTAAATCCTTTTCCTTTTTTAGTAATTAAATGAAGAAGCTTAGGACCTGAGGTATCGTTAAGGTTTCTTAAAGTTCTTATTATTTCTTTGACGTTATGCCCATCCATGGGTCCAACATAGTTAAAGCCAAGTTCTTCGAATAAAGTTCCTGGTGCAACCATTCCTTTGATATGCTCTTCAGCTTTACTAGCAAATTTTCTTGCAGAAGGGATCAATCTCAGCGCCATTTTTCCTCCCTCTCTTATCTGCGTATACCATCGACTCGACCAAATTCTTGCTAGGTAATTAGATAGCCCACCAATATTTTTCGAAATCGACATATTGTTATCATTTAGGACAACCAATAAATCTTTATTAAGATTGCCTGAATGACTCAAGGCTTCAAACGCCATACCAGCAGTTAATGCGCCGTCGCCTATAACTGCTATAGCTTTTTCATTTGAACCTACTGTCATTCCTAAAGCTGCGCTGATAGAAGTGCTTGAATGACCTACCCCGAAAGTATCAAAGATGCTTTCCTCTCTTGAGGGGAAGGGATGTAAACCATCTTTTTGTCGCATAGATGACATCAAGCTTTTTCTCCCCGTAATAATTTTATGAGGATAGGTCTGATGACCAACATCCCAAACTATCTTATCTTTAGGAGAATCGAAGACATAATGAAGAGCAACTGTAAGCTCCACAACACCTAAACCAGCACCGAAATGTCCACCCGTCTGTCCAACCGAGTATAAGAGAAATTCTCTAAGTTGATCACAGAAATCTCCTAATTGACTTTCTTTTAGCTGTTTTAAGTCTGAAGGTGAATTTACTTTATCTAGTAAAGGTGTTTCAGGACATTTATCTGGAATGGAATCAAATACTTTCACTCTATTTTAATTTGTTCTCTCAACTATGAATTTTGATAATTTAATCAGCTTTTGAGTATTGTAAGGGAGAGATTTTAAACACTGAATAGCTTCATTGCACAAGGATTCGGCTCTTGAAAGGGATTCTTCAATTCCAATTAATTTTGGGTAAGTATTTTTTTTTAAACTTTCGTCGGAATGTACTGGTTTTCCAAGGACTTCTGTTGATGAGGTGCAATCTAAAATATCATCTTTTATCTGAAAAGCTAGACCAATACACTCTGCATACCTAATGAATGCTTGCATATCATTTTCAGGTAAATCTTCCTTCAAAAGACAAGTGGCATGAACGCAGGCAGAAATTAATTTGCCTGTCTTTAGGACGTGAATCATATCCAGTTCTTCAAGAGAGATATCTATATTTTCTGATTTAATGTCTCTATTTTGTCCTTCTACCATTCCAAAAGGTCCGCAGGCTTTTGAAAAAATACTGATAATTTTAATCTTGGTTTCAGCAGATAAATTAGGATCATCAATGTCAGTAATTATTTCCAATGCCAAAGGTTGGATAGCATCACCAGCAAGAATAGCTGATGCCTCGCCAAATTTTATGTGACAAGAAGGTTTACCTCTTCTTAAATCATCATTGTCCATGGCAGGCAGATCATCATGGATCAAAGAGTAAGAATGAATTAGCTCTCCAGATGCTGCCATAGCATCAATGCTTTCATCTTTGAGATTTAAATTAAGGGAATCTGCAACAAGATATATTAGTTGCGGCCTGATCCTTTTTCCGCCATCCAGAACAGAATAATGTATAGCCTCTGTAATATTTGAAAAATCTCTTGCGGGTAAGGCTTTATTTAAAGCCTTCTCAATTCTTTTTTGATTTTTTTCCAGAAAAGAGAAATCATCAATCATTCGATATATCCTCAAAAGAAACATCTTCTCCTTCTTTAGAGGATAATTTTTTAATTTTAAGCTCAGCATCTGAAAGCATCTTTTGACAAGCCTTGGTTAAAGATATGCCTTTCTCATAAGCTTTAATCGAATCTTCTAAGGATAAGTTTCCTTCTTCTAAGCTCTCTATAATTTTTTCTATCTCGCTGAGAGTTGATTCAAAATTGAGAGATTTTTTTTTATCGCTGTTGGACATTTGTTTTATTAGTAATTATTTCAAATTTTGAAAAAATTTCCTTCAATCTTGAAGGTAGAATTAACCAGGCTGGCGTCACAAAAAGGGTAAGTATTGTTGCAAAGGACAATCCCCAAACCAGACCAAATGCTAAAGGTTGCCAATAAACCGCCACTCTTCCACCCAATCCAATTTCTCTTGAAATAAAATCAACACCAATGCTGCTTGCAAGGGGTAATAATCCTACCACCGTGGTAAAAGAAGTAAGAAACACAGGCCTTAACCTCTGAGCACAAGTTCTGATTAGAATATCTTTTTCTTTCAAATTAATTGAGTTGCGTTTTAGAACATTGTAAGTATCAACCAAAACTATGTTGTTATTAACAACTATTCCTGCCAAAGCCACAACAGATAGTCCTGTGAAAAGAACACTGGTGATTGATTGGGTTAAGAATAGGCCAAGTTGAACGCCAGCAGTTGATAATATAATTGCAAAAACAATTACGAATGCTTGATAAAAGCTATTAAGCTGAGTAACTAGTAGCATAGCCATTAAGAAAATAGAGATTATCCCAGCCAAGGCAAAAAAAGATGCTGCATCTTCAACTTCTTCTTGCTCTCCTCCAAAAATAAAATTAATATTTTGAAATTCAACATTTTCATCAATCCATTCATTTATTTGTTGGATTACCAAAGAGGGCACGGCGTTTTCAAGATAATCTGCTGTGACAGTAAAAGCTCTCTCCCCATCGACTCTTCTTATAGATGGAACATCAAATTGAGGAATTATCTCAACAAAACTACTTAATGGCATTAATCCTTGTCTTGTTGGAATATTTAATTGACCCAATTGATTTATTCGTCTCTCGGACTCTGGATATCTGACTCTAATTTCTACTTCATCATCAACATCTTCAGGCCTATATTCGCCTAACTTAAGTCCGTTTGTAAGAAATTGAACAGCTGCACCTATCTCAGTTGTTGAAACACCAAATAAAGATGCCTTTTCCTTATCTATATCTATAGACCATTCAATTTTTCTAACTGGAATGGTAGTTTTAACGTTATCAACGCCTTCAATAGAATTTTTCATGAATTCTTCTAAGGCAATAGTAGCTTCGTAAACAACTTGCGAATTTCTTCCAGACACATCAATTTCAATTGGAGAGTTGACTGGTGGGCCACCTTCCTCCCTTCTTATGACGAATTTTAATCCTGGAAAGTCTTTTTCCATATCTCTCAAACTATCTAAGACTTCATATCCATCTCTTCCGTCTGGCAAGATATCCTCCTTCAAGAATGGCAATTCAACCAAAAAGCCACCGATACCATCAGAAGAACCTCTGCTTCGGGGATCTCCAACTGACTCTCCCTTGGTATACATTGAAAGTCTAAGAATTTCAGGTATTTTTACCATCCTATCCTCAACCTCTTCCATCAAGTCCAATCTTTCAGAAGCATTCAAGTTTCCTCTTGCTTCAATATTTACGCTCAAAAAAGTAGGTTCTCCATCAACGAAAAAAGTAGAGCCAGCACCATGACGTCCTTGAAGTAAAAAAATTGTGTAAACCAGAAGTATAGTAAAAAATAAAACTTGAAGAGGTCTTTCAAGAATAAAACTGAGAGATCTCGCATAAGTTCCTGTAATTCCAGGAAGCTCTGTCGGGTCTCCATTTTCTAGTTTTGAAGTATTTTGAATAGATTGTTGGCTTCGATTACCAATGCTCCCAAATAAAGATCCTACTGCTGGTGTAAAAAGGAGTGCATATAGAAGAGAACCTCCTAAAACCGCGAAGACTGTCACAATTAAAGTTCTCAAAAAAGAGCCAGATAAAGAATCCCAAAATAATAAAGGGAAAAAGGCGGCAAGCGTTGTTAGATTAGAAGCTATTACTGGCCAAAACATTCTTCTAGCAGCCAGTTTGTAAGCAGTGGTTTTATCAAGTCCTTCGGCCATTTTTCGGTCTGCGAATTCGATTACAACTACTGCTCCATCTATCAACATGCCTAGAGAAATTAAAATACCAAAACAAACTAAAAAATTAAACGAGGTACCATAAGCATTCAAAATAATCATCCCGAAAAAAAAGCATAACGGTATTGCAGCTCCTACCATCAAAGAAGATCGTATACCCATAGTTGCCAGAGCAACTGCCATCACCAAAACAAGAGCAGTAATCACATTTCCCATAAGCTCCTTCAACATCACTGTATTCCAAGCAGTTCTATCTTCAGTTACTACTATTTCAAGAGAAGGGGGGTAACGTTCAGCTTTTTCTGATAAAAGGCTATTTATTAATTTAACAGCATCTAGTTCATTAGCATCTGTTTTTTTTACAATTTCAACTGAGACCGTATTTTTTCCATTAACCTTTGCATAACTTTGTTGATCTTTAAAAGACCTTCTAATGGAGGCAACGTCTTCAATTCTGATTACAGCGTTATCTCTCTTTATTAATGGTATTTTTCTTACATCGTTGACTTCCTCAAAAATAGAGGGAACTTTTACTGCAAATGAACCGGTGCCAGTATTAATTATGCCAGCAGGAATGACTCTATTATTTTGTGAAATGGCGTTGTAAAAATCTTGAGCAGTTATTCCAAAACTTTCCAGTCTGGTTCTATCAACTTCTACTTCTAATAAATCTTCAGGAACTCCAACAACATTTGCTTCCAAAACCAGAGGTATCGCTTCGATGTCTGATTGTAAATCTTTAGCGATAAAATTAAGTTCTCTTTTAGAGAGTTCATTAGAAACAAGATTTACTCTCATTATTGGCACAAGTGCAAAGTTAAAGTTACTGACCATAGGTTCTTCAGCCTCTGAAGGTAACTTGAATGCAATTTCGTCTACCGCATCTCTTATACTGGTTTTAGCTAAATCAGGATCAAAATCATTTGGAAATTCAACTACAACTGTAGAAAAATCAAGTCTACTGTAAGATTGAACGCCTTGAACATCCTCAACAGTTAAGAGTCTTTTTTCAATAGGTCTAGATATTAACCTTTCAGCATCCTCGGAAGAGACTCCCTCATAGAAAGTGGAGACAATTACAAAAGGAACATCTATATCAGGTTCCGAAGCATTGGGGATTTGACTGTATGAATACATTCCTAGTGTTAAAACAAGGAACATCATTGTTAAAGTAGTTCTGTAGCGATCTACAAAAAAATCAATTAATCCTTTCATTCAAATTATTGAATCTACTATCTAAGGCAATTCCAACTTTTTCACCTTGCGAAACATAATCCTGACCAACTGTGATAATGGTTGAAATAGTTTCTAAGCCAGTAATCCAGGCTCCCTCACCAGTATCCTCAATGATATCAACTTCTTTAAAAGCTACGAGGCCATCGGTATCGATTGTCCTGATACCTAAATTTCCTGTGTTATCAAGCCTAAGAATGGACACAGGGACCAAATGTGCAATTCTTTCTATGCCTTTTAGAGAAACCTCAGCCGTCATACCGTCCTTTATCTCTGTATCTGGATTAGCAACAGATATCTCAACTCTGAATGTTCTTGTAATTGGATTAGCTGATGAAGAAATAAAATTAACTTTCCCTTCAAACACTTTTTCATTATTTAACTCTACTTTTGCTATTGAATTCAGAGAAATCTCAGACATATCGTTCTCGGACACTTCTGCTGAAATAAGAATAGGATTTAAATCCAGAACTGTTGCACAGATTCCTTGCCTAGGAAGAAAATCTCCTACATCAAGATCAATTCTATCCACTATTCCATCAAAAGGAGCTTTAACAGAAGCAAAATCAAGATCCTGAAAAGCTCTCTCGTATCTTCCTTTGGCTGCTTGAAGTTGACTATTTGAGTAGAGCCCTTCATCAAAAAGTTTTTTTGCTGTTTCGTAATTTAACGAAGCTTCTTTTGCAACTTCGTCTTTGTCACCTATAAAAATTTGACATATCGGGCTACCTTTTTTAACGAATTGTCCCTGCGCAACAGGAAGACTTATTACTTGACCAGAGGTCTCAGCTCTTAGCTGAACATTTTTGTCTGCTTCTGCTGAGCCTTTAAGAATTATATTTCTTGAAAAGGGTCGAGCCGATTGTTTCATCACTCTGACGGTGGTCTCTTCTAGAATAACTTGCTTAGTTGGTATTTCACTTTCTACAAAGAATCCTGAAATCATCCAAACTGAGGCGAAAAACAAAAAAATACCAGCAGACTGTATATTTGATATCGTGAAGATAGATTTTACGATTGAGCTCAAGAATTTCATTTTTTTAATATGGAGTCGAAACGGATTATATCAACATAGTTAAGTTATATATGCTTTTTTATATTCTGTTAATAATTAGATCAGATGCTTTTCCTTTAACTTCTTAAGAAGATGTATTTGTTTTTCTTGAGATAAATCAGTTTCTTTTTCTTCAATTCTATTTGACACTGGAAGATAAAAATTTCTGGAATCATTTAAATAATCTTTTATTGAATCAGACATAAGAGACTGAAACTTTTCAAAACCCCTTCTTTCCTCTGAACGTCTAAGATCAGACCAACCAAAGTTTTTAGCTGTCTCGTAAACT
Organism: uncultured SAR86 cluster bacterium; assembly: GCA_902526045.1. Lineage (GTDB taxonomy): Bacteria > Pseudomonadota > Gammaproteobacteria > Magnimaribacterales > AG-339-G14 > CACNYO01. The sequence continues at coordinate 58,157 of CABZJI010000004.1, forward strand.
AAAGAGTGTGACCAATTGAAGTTTTCAGGATCATCGGATCCTAAACATGCCTCTGCAAAAGCCGAATCAACAGATGAAATTCCTTCTTTTTTTAAGAAATGACTTTTTACTTCTTCAAGAGTCTGACTTAAGGAAGGAAGAAATTTAGATTTTGAAGTAAGTTCATCTATCGCTTCAAAAATTAGATCTAAAGAGAAGATTTCTAGTTTGTTAAACCATAATTGTTTTGCCAAATTTAAACTAATCTCATCTTTAAATGCTTTATGAAATTGATTATGGTAAGTAATTTCCAATTGAGCAAATATTAGATTTACCAACTCTATGTGATTATTTGGAATTTTTATTTTTTCGCCCATTCTGTGTTAGCAAGCCTTTCCAATATATTTGAACCTTTTTTTGAATCTTTTTCCCAAGAATTTTTTATAAAATTTATAAACTTATTGTTCCAATTTGTAGAGATTTCACCTGCATCAATCCAATAGAGTCTAAATTCAGGTATTTTTGATTCTGTAAAATCCATTGGCACATTTGCTACCCCTAGAACTTTCAAACAATTCTCACTAGGAGTCCAATTATCTGTCATTGGATGATTTTCTTTTTCGCTATCAAGCTTGTAGTTCTTTCTAGCCCATTGTTTTTTTGCATGACTTAAGAAAGTAGAGTTCCATGAATTTGACTTAATTCGTTTTTCTTTCCAAAACAAAATAAATTCTGGCAATAAGCTTTCAATAAAAGAATCATTTAAATTAAGATTTCTTAAAATTGACATCGCATCTTCAGAAGGCTTCCAATCATTACCTATTAAAACTTTTTTTGATTCTTGATATTCATTTTTTTCTTGCTCCCTCCAATTTTTTAAGACATATTGAAGAAACTTTGACTCCTTGGAATGTAGTTTTAAATCTTTGTCTTTCCAAAACAAATTAAAGCTTCCTAACTGGTCTATTAAAAAATCTTTTTTAATTCCTAAATTAGTTGCTTGCTTCATCAGGTCTTCACTTGGATAGAAATTATCTGTCTCATTAAGGTTTGAAGCACTGTCTTTTGCATGAATATTTTTTTTGAAAAGGCCCAAATTATTAAGTTTTTTAAAAGAATTTTCTATTTGCGAAACATCCAAGAATTTAAATTCATTCTTGAGACTATCCAAGGAAAAGTCTTCTTGATTATTTTGGAAGAAATCTAGAACTATTGCTTCAGTAACTCCGAGAGATTCAGCAATTTCTTTTGAGAACGAGTATTTTTTTCCAGACATTTATGCCGAAACCTTCATATTCTGTCTTCTGTTCTTGACAGCATTAGAAAGCAAGTTCAGCATGATTTCTGTATCTTCCCAACCCACGCAGGCATCTGTAATACTTTGTCCGTATTTGAGCTTATCCTTTTTATCAGAGCTTTGGTTTCCCTCAATTAAATTGCTTTCAATCATGACCCCAATGATATTTTTTGATCCAGAAGATATTTGATTACAAAGATCTTGATTTACTAATAACTGTTTTTTGAATTGCTTACTGCTATTTCCATGACTCATGTCAACCATTACAGAATCTATTAATCCATTTTCTCCGAGGATCTTGGATGTTTCTTTTATATCCTTATCTTTGTAATTAGGTTCACTACCTCCTCGAAGAATTACATGACAATCTTGATTTCCCGCTGAGTTAAAGATAGCTGATTTACCCTCTTTTGTAATAGATAAGAAAATATGTGAGTGACTTGCTGCTTTCAAGGCATCAACGGCTACTTTTACTGAACCATTGGTACTATTTTTGAATCCAACAGGACATGACAAACCAGAGGCTAATTCTCTATGAATTTGACTTTCGGTGGTTCTAGCTCCTATAGCTCCCCAGGTTATTAAGTCAGAGATATATTGCGGGGTAATGATATCGAGGTATTCAGTTCCAGCAGGTAATCCTATTTCATTTATTTCTAATAAAAGCTTTCTTGCAGTTTTCAGTCCTTTGTTGATATTAAAACTGTTATCAATATCTGGATCATTTATCAAACCTTTCCATCCAATTGTAGTTCTTGGTTTTTCGAAATAAACTCTCATGACTATTTTTAGTTCTTTCGATAGAACATCAGCAAGCGGTTTTAATTTCTCTGCATATTTTAAAGCAGCCTTTGGATCATGAATGGAGCAAGGACCTACCACAACCAATAAACGATCATCCTCTTGTCTAAGGATTGAGGATAGCTCATTCCTTGATTCGTATACCAGCTTTGATGCTTTTGAAGACAGAGGCAGCTTGTCAATAAGCTTTATTGGAGGTGTTACCTCCAAAAGCCCTTTAATCCTAGTATTGTCTGTTAAATATTGCATAATTTATTAAGTGGAAGCATTTTATATATAATCTCTTCAATTAAAAGGATTTTAATTTAAATATACAGTGAAAATTTCTCTAGTACAGGAAAATCCCGTCGTTGGAGACATAGACGGTAATGCTTCTATGGCTAGAGATTATATTTTGGAAAATGAATCTTTCGGTTCAGATCTTATTGTATTCAGCGAACTGTTTATAACAGGCTACCCACCTGAAGATCTCTTATTGAGAGAGGATTTCTTAATTTCTGCTCTAAAGAGCGTTGAAAATTTATCTTCTTTTATAAAAAAATCGAAAGTTTTAATTGGACTTCCAACAATAGAAGAAGGCAAAAGATACAATTCAGCTGCTTTAATAGACCGGTCTGGAATTATTCAAATCTACAATAAACATGTTCTTCCAAACTATATTGAATTCGATGAGAAGAGATATTTCTCCCATGGAAATTCTAAAAACTACTTTCAAATAAATGACATCAAAATCGGACTTTCAATTTGTGAAGATATCTGGGATGAAGGTTTTTTAAATTTACAAAAAGAGAACAATTTAGATCTTCTTATTAATCTAAGTGCTTCACCATTTACAATCAGTAAGAAAAAAGATAGAGGTCATGTTTTTGCAAAGGTCTCAGAAAAATTAAATATTCCATTAATTTATGTAAACCAAATAGGCGGACAAGATGAATTGGTTTTTGATGGCTCTTCCACAGTAATTAATAGTAAAGGAAAAATTACTTTTGAACTTAAAAGCTTCGCAACTGATTCGCTTCAATTTAGTTATGAAGAAATAAATAAGTCTTTAAATAAAGAAGAAAAATTAGACAGATTGAAAGATCTATATGACTCTTTAGTTCTTGCTACAAAAGATTACGTTCAAAAAAATAACTTCAAGGGGGTGCTAATTGGCTCCTCAGGTGGTATTGACTCTGCTTTGACAGCAACGATTGCTGCAGATGCACTGGGTTCGGATAAAGTAAGAACGATCATGATGCCATTTAAATATACTGCAGACATAAGTATCGAAGATGCTGCGCTATTGGCTAAGAATCTAAAAATTGATCACCAAGAGATTCCAATTGAGAAAGTTTATGACGCTCATATGAGCAAGCTCTCAAATATTTTTGCCAATAAAAAAATTGATAAGACTGAAGAGAATTTGCAATCAAGAATTAGAGGGGTGACCTTAATGGCAATTTCGAATAAAGATGGATTATTAGTGCTTACAACAGGAAATAAAAGCGAAACAGCAGTTGGATATTCAACATTATATGGGGATACAGCTGGAGGATTTGCAGTTTTGAAAGATGTGTCGAAGACATTGGTTTACGAGCTATCAAAATACAGAAATAAATTAAATGAAGTAATACCAGAAAGGATCATTATAAGACCTCCAAGTGCTGAATTAGCTCCTGATCAAAAAGATTCTGATTCTCTTCCAGATTATGAAATATTAGATCCGATTATAGAGCTCTACGTTGAAAAGGATTTTTCTGTAAAAGAGATCATTGAAGAAGGTTTTGATAAAAAAATTGTAGAAAAAATAATTGGACTAATTGACTTCAATGAGTACAAAAGAAGACAAGCGCCATTGGGAGTAAAAATATCCGATAGAAATTTCGATAAGGGTAGAAGATATCCTATTACTAATTTATGGAAACCCAATATGTAGGGTTGTTATCAGAAAAAAATCACTACATTTTGTGCTTTTGGGGGCAAATAAGCTATAATTCGCCAAAACAGCTGTGGATATATTAAAAGACATCAATAAAGCTGAACAACAAGCATTGCCTCTAAAATTGCAAGGTCAGAACATATCTGACCTTCCTGAAGATCTATATATCCCGCCCAACTCTCTGAGAATATTTTTAGATTCTTTTCAGGGTCCGTTGGACCTCCTTTTATATTTTATACAAAAACAAAACCTTGATATTGCTAACATAGATGTTTCACTCATAACCGATCAGTACATTACATACATCAACCTTATGGAAGAACTTCAGTTTGATTTAGCAGGAGAATACCTCGTTATGTCTGCTTATCTTGCAGAGATAAAATCTAGGATTTTGCTACCTTCTTTATCTGAAAATGAGGAGTTAGAGGATGATCCAAGGTCTGAACTGATAAGAAGACTTCAAGAGTATGAGAGATATAAAAAAGCATCGGAAAGCTTAAATGAAATCCCAATGGTAAATAGAGATTTTTATCTTGCAAGTGCAGCAAAACCTGAATTTGAAGTGTCAAAAGAAAAACCAAAAATTACTGGTGAAGACTTAGTGCTTATTTTTGATGAATTAAAAGAAAGAATAAGTCTAAATAAAAATCATGTAATTGATTTTGAAGAACTTTCCACGAGAGAAAGGATGACTCAAATTCTTGAATTGCTCCAACAAAGTGACTTAATAGCTTTTAATGATTTGATAAAGAAGTCTGAAGGAAAAAAGGGCGTTGCAGTGGTCTTGTTGGCAATAACGGAGTTACTTAAAGATTCACTTATAAAAAGTATTCAAAACGAACCCTTCGGAAAAATTCATCTTTCTAAAAAAACTTTTGGTATCCACTAAATGAATATGATTACACTTTCAAAAATAATAGAGGCGATACTTCTGTCATCTGGCAGGCCTCTGAGTGAAAAAAAGATCATAAGCCTATTTGACGAAGGAGAAAAACCGTCTAATTCAGAGTTTAAAGATGCCTTGGATTTGATTGAGCAAAATTCTCAAAATAATTCTTTCACCTTATCAAGAGTTGCGAGCGGGTTTAGGCTTCAAGTTGATCAAGATTATGCCCCTTACATTGCTAAAATTTGGCAAGAAAAGAATCAGAGATATTCCAGAGCGCTAATGGAAACGATAACTTTGATAGCCTATAAGCAGCCAATAACACGAAGCGAAATAGAAGAAGTAAGAGGAGTTTCGGTGAGTAGTAATCTAATTAAGAATTTATTCGAAAAGGGATGGATTAAAGTTATAGGTACTAGAGATGTTCCAGGAAAACCCAGTTTGCTTGGTACTACAAAGGAGTTTCTTGATGACTTAGGTTTGAAGAAGCTATCAGATTTACCTTCTTTGCCTGAAATAAACATGTCTACGGAATCAACTTTGCCATTACCTTTAGAGGATCCAGACCAAAATTCCATTGAGGGAAATGAGATAATTCAGTGAAAGAAAGAATCCAAAAGGTTCTTTCTGATTCAGGTTTAGCATCTCGGCGGCAAATAGAAAAGTTTATCCAAGAAAAGAGAATATATGTTGACGATAGACTTGCTAAGATCGGAGAGAAAGTATCTAGGGGCGATCGAATTTTTCTTGATGGAAAAAAAATTAAGCTTAGTATTAAAAATAAGTTAAGAATACTAGCTTTGAATAAGCCTGAGGGGTATGAATGTACAAGATCAGAGAAGAGCCCTAAGAAAAAAATTTTTGATTTATTGCCGCCTGAAAAAAAATTCAGATGGATATCAGTTGGTAGATTAGATCTAAACACTTCTGGACTACTTTTGTTGACAAATAATGGCCAAATTGCAAATAAATTAATGCATCCCTCATCAATGCTTGATAGAGAGTACATTGTTCGTATAAGAGGAAAAGTTGATCCAGTGGATTTGGATAAACTCAAAAGAGGTATACGAATTGATGGATACAAAATGAAATTTAATGATTTAGTTCAAGGTAGGGTAACTAAATCTCACTCTTGGTTTGCTATTGTTATACAAGAAGGAAAAAATAGAGAAATTAGAAAGCTATGGAGCACACTAGGTTATGAAGTTAGTCGCCTAAAGAGAGTAAGGTTCGCAAATATTTTTTTATCTTCTACTCTTAAGAAGGGCTCATATAAAGAACTGAATCAAAATGAAATTGATAACTTAATCAAGAATCTCTCTTAGAGATTTAATTTTGACAACTTTTTTTAAATCTCCTTCTTTAATGGATTTATTATGATATCCATACTCTGCAAAGATAAATGAAGTATTTGCTCGTTTTGAGGCCTCGAAATCTTTAAGGTGATCCCCGAAAAAAAGAGTTTTTTCATGAGAACAATTCAGTCTATCTAAAGCTAAATTTATTCCACTCGGATCAGGCTTTCGTTTGTCACCAACATCTTCTGGGGAAATAACTATATCTGCGTTTTGATTCCATTGATAAAAATTAGAGATTTTATCAGTGAGAAATTTGGGCTTATTTGTCACTATTCCCCACTTTTTATCATTATCATTGATAAATTTTATGAGTTCATTAAATCCTTCAAACGTGATGGAGTTAGTACATATTTTTTCGTACTCCTTAATGAGCTCTTTTCTCAGATTTTCAAAGTTACTGTGATTTTCTGAAATAGAGAACCCATGAGAAATTAAGGCTCCAGCACCCTCTGAAACAATTTTTCTTACAGATGAATATTCTTTTTCAACTATTTTCTTTTTCTGAAGCAAAAAATTAAGAGATACATGAAATTCCTTAGCAGTATCTAGAATGGTGCCATCTAAATCAAAGAGGTATAGGTCTATATCACTGTGGTTTATGAGCATGAACTAAATAGTTGACTGTAACATCATCACCAAACCAATAGTTACCTGAAAGTGGGTTATAGCTCATTCCAATAATCTCTTTAACTTCTAAGCCTGAATTTGTCATAAAATCATGAAGTTCTGATGGTTTTATGAACTTATTAAAATCATGGGTGCCTTTGGGCAATAAGTTAAGAATGTATTCAGCTCCAATAATTGCAAAAAGAAAGGATTTTGGATTTCTATTGATTGTCGAAAAAAAAACTTCTCCACCAGGCTTACATAAATCTGAACAGGTCTTAACGAGTAACTCGGGATCAGGAACATGCTCTATGGCTTCAAGACAGGAAACAATATCAAAAGTTTTCTTTTCAATTAGTAAGTTCTCAGCTTCTCCTAGAATATAATTTATGTCTTTACTATTTTTTGAGGCATGAAGTCTTGCTGTTTCTATGGCAACTTCAGATATATCAACTCCTGTGACTTGGGCTCCAAAATCATATAAAGCTTCTGTTAATAATCCACCACCACAAGCGACGTCTAGTACTTCTAATTTATCTACGCTTTTTTTGTCATTAATATAATTCGAGCGTAGAGGATTAATCTTATGTAGAGGCGCAAATTTTCCAGAAGGATTCCACCATTCTTCTGCTATTTTATTAAACTTTTCTTTTTCTGCTTGATCGATGTTCATATTTCTGACAATCTGAGATCAGTATATTGAATTACATTCTAAAAAAAAGTTAAAGCTTCATTTATATTAAGCTTAATACTTTAATGTAAATTTAATTTCGTATAATTTAGTTGATAAATTGAAATGAAAATATTCTTTCCAAAAGAATCTGATAATGAAACAAGATCTGGTATAGATCTTGCTTCTGCTAAGAGGTTGATTGATCTGGGAATAGAAGTTTCGTTTGAATCAGGAGTTACGCAAAAGATTGATATTGCAGATCAAGATCTAGAATCTATAGGATGTAAAGAAAAATCTAGATCAGATGGTTTATCTGCTTCAGATATTATTTCCTCAGTAAATCATTTGCCATTATCCGACTTGGATACAGTTTCTGAAAACACTTTAACTATAAGTTTTCTTGATGTATTTAATGAAAAGGAATTTTTAGAGAAGTTGAGGCAAAAAAATATTACCTCTATCAGTATGGAATTAATTCCAAGAATCACAAGGGCTCAAAAAATGGATGCACTATCATCTCAAGCTAATTTAGCTGGATATTCAGCAGTAATGTTGGCCTCATCTGAAATGAATAAAGCAATGCCAATGATGATGACAGCTGCAGGAACAATTTCTCCTGCAAGAGTTTTTGTAATTGGTGTCGGAGTTGCTGGACTTCAAGCTATGGCAACCGCAAAAAGGCTTGGAGCTCGTGTTGAAGCATTTGATACCAGGCCAGCAGTCGAAGAACAAGTAAAGTCTTTAGGTGCAAGATTTATAAAAATAGATATCGGTGAAACTGAAGAAACTGATCAAGGCTATGCAAAAGAATTAACAGAGAAGCAATTAGAACTGCAAAGAGAAGGAATGAAAAAAGTTTGTGGCTACTCAGATATTGTAATAACTACGGCACAAGTTTTTGGTAAGCCCGCTCCTAGAATTTTATCTGAAGATATGATTTCCAGCATGCAACCAGGAAGTGTCATTGTTGACATGGCTGTCACCTCAGGTGGAAATGTCGAAGGTTCTGTCTTAGGTGAGACTGTGGAAAAAAATGGGGTGAGAATCATAGGGCATGAAAATCTTCCTGGATATGTCCCAGAACATTCTACTCAAGTATATGCAAGTAATATCTATAATTTAATTGAAGAGTTTTGGGATAAAGATTCAAAAAAACTAGAATTAAATGAATCAGATGAAATTTTAAAAAGCTGCATAGTTACAAAAGATGGTAATTACATATCAGAAATTCTGAGGAGTTAATTTAATGGAAATGATGTTGCTACTATTTGTCCTTGTCCTTTCAATTTTTTTGGGTTTTGAGCTTATTAATAAGGTTCCATCTACTCTTCACACTCCTTTAATGTCAGGTGCAAATGCGATTTCTGGAATAACCCTTGTTGGTGCAATCCTATCTTCGGGGGGCGACTCTTCAAGTATTACTATTGTCTTAGGGACAATAGCTGTTTTCTTGGCAAGTCTTAATGTTGTTGGCGGATATCTAGTCACAAATAGAATGCTAAGAATGTTTAAGAAAAAATGATTTTAGAAGTCTTACAGAATAATACTTTTATCAACCTAAGTTATATCTTAGCTTCGGTCTTATTTATATTTGGTTTGAAAATGTTGAGCTCGCCCGATACTGCTCAAAGAGGAAATTTCGTATCTTCTTTAGGAATGCTTCTTGCTGTGGTTGTAACTTTATTAAGTAAAGAAATAGTTTCATTTCAATTTATCTTGATAGGTCTTATTGGTGGCGGAGCGGTTGGAGCAATTGCCGCATTAAAAATAAAAATGACATCAATGCCCGAATTAGTTGCTTTATTGAATGGCTTTGGTGGAGCATCAAGTCTTCTGGTCGCATCTGCAGAACTATTTGCTTTAACAACTTCCAATTTAGTGGCAATGATTGCGATAGGAATCGCAACTATCATTGGAGGGGTAACTTTCTCAGGAAGCTTAATTGCATTTGGGAAACTTTCAGAAATTATGCCCGGTAAACCTTATTTATTTATTGGTCAAAAAATCCTCACTGGATTTGTAATTTTATTACTTTTTCTTTTACTTGTTCAGTTTTGTTCGGGCATTTTCTTTGCTGAAATTCTTTTTGGTTTTGATTGGATTAATGAGCAATATGCTTTGATTCTTCTAATAGCGCTTTCTCTTTTGCTAGGAATTTTATTAGCCATACCTATCGGCGGTGCTGATATGCCTGTAATCATAGCTCTTCTAAACAGTTATTCTGGTCTTGCAGCATGTGCAGCAGGCTTTGTAATTGGCAATAATGTATTGATTGTTGCTGGTTCATTAGTAGGGGCGAGTGGATTGATCCTTACTAATATAATGTGTAAAGCAATGAATAGATCATTGCTTAACGTTCTATTTGGAGGTTTTGGTGCTACTGACTCCTCCTCGCCATCAGGTGAAGGAAAAGTTCAGGGAGATGTAAAACCTATCAACATTGCAGATTCTTACCTCATATTAGAGGCTGCTTCATCAGTTCTTATCGTTCCAGGTTATGGGATGGCTGTTTCTCAAGCACAACACTCTGTGAGGGAGTTAGGGGAATTGCTTCAAGATAATGGTTGCGAAGTTAAATACGCAATACATCCAGTCGCTGGCAGGATGCCAGGACATATGAATGTATTGTTAGCAGAAGCAAATGTTTCATACGATGTCCTTGTTGAGCCTCAAGATGTAAATCCTATTATGGATACTATAGATTTATGCATTGTCATTGGTGCTAATGATGTTGTGAATCCTGACGCTAGAGAGGACGAATCAAGCCCTATATATGGAATGCCTGTCATAGAGGTTGATAGAGCTAAAACAGTCTTTGTCTTAAAAAGATCCATGGCTTCTGGTTTCGCAGGAATACAAAATAGTTTATTTTTTAAACAAAATACTCGCATGCTTTTTGGTGATGCAAAAGAGTCTGTAAGTGGCTTAGTTTCTGAGTTTAAGTCATAAAATAAAACCCTAAGAATACGTTTGAAATGCTATAATTTGTTTAGTATTTAGAGCTTATTTTCTATTGATTTTTCTTAGTATCATTTCATTAAATGACAGACATTTTTGACGATAAAGATTCCACTATAAGTATTGAGGAAGAGCTTAAATCTTCCTATATGGATTACGCAATGAGCGTAATTGTAGGAAGAGCATTACCTGATGCTAGAGATGGGCTAAAGCCAGTTCACAGGAGAACATTATTTGCCATGAATGTAGAGGGCAATGATTGGAATAGGGCTTATAAAAAGTCAGCAAGAATAGTTGGTAACGTCATAGGTAAATATCATCCTCATGGAGACGCTGCCGTTTATCACACGCTTGTCAGAATGGCTCAAGACTTTGCTCTTCGTTATACCTTAGTTGATGGTCAAGGAAACTTTGGATCTATGGATGGAGATCCGCCAGCAGCAATGAGATATACCGAAGTCAGGCTTTCAAAAATTGCTCATGAACTACTTGCAGATTTAAATAAAGATACAGTTAATTTTGTGGAAAATTATGACGGCACTGAGTTAATGCCCGAAGTTCTTCCTACAAAAATTCCAAATCTTCTTGTTAACGGCTCTTCTGGAATTGCAGTAGGCATGGCTACAAACATGCTTCCTCATAATTTAACTGAGTCTATAGAAGCATGCTTGTTGCTTATTGATAATCCGGATGCTGATATTGATTCTCTTTTAGAGATAATACCTGGTCCAGATTTTCCAACCGGAGGGTTCATTAACGGAAGAGCTGGCCTTATAGAAGCAGCAAAAACTGGAAAGGGCAGAGTCTATCTCAGAGCAAAAGCCGACATTGAAGCAGATAAAAAAGACCGTAGCAAAATCATAGTTTCTGAAATTCCATACCAAGTAGATAAATCAAGATTGGTAGAGAAAATTGCTGAACTTTCTAAAGAAAAAAGAGTTGAGGGAATTTCTGAAATAAGAGATGAGTCTAATAAAGATGGCGTCAGAATAGTAATTGAAATTAGATCTGGTCAATCTCCAGAAGTTATCCTCAATAACTTATATGCATTGACTCCTTTGGAAAATGTTTACGGGATCAATAACGTAGCATTAATAAACAACGTCCCAAAACTTTTAAATTTAAAACAAATTCTTGAAGTATTCATTGATCATAGGAAAGAGGTAGTAACTAGAAGAACCAAATTTGATTTAGAAAAAGCAAAAAATAGATCTCATGTTCTTGAGGGACTTACCGTAGCTTTAGAAAACATAGATCCTGTTATAGATCTGATTAAAAAATCAAAGGATGGACAAGAAGCCAAGAAAAAATTGTTATCAAAATCATGGAAAGCCTCTAATGTGGTTAAGCTTCTCAAAGCATCTGGCGCCGATATATCCGGAAGTAAAAAAAATGATTTTGGATTGTCCGGAAATAAATACCAACTATCGGATCACCAGGCACAGGCAATATTAGATCTCAGACTTCAAAGACTTACTGGACTTGAGCAAGAATCATTAAAAGAGGAGTATGCTGAAATATTAGATCAGATAAAAAAATTACAAGAAATTCTTTCTGATAAAAATAAGCTCATAAGCGTTATCAAAGATGAGCTAAATGAGATTAAAGAAGAGTATGGAGATGCTAGAAAGACTCCTATCGAGGATAAGCTGGATCTGACTGATGAGGATTTAATCAAACAGGAAGATATGGTTGTGACTATCTCCCACCTAGGTTATGCAAAAACTCAGTCTCTTGAAGTTTACAGATCTCAACGAAGAGGCGGTGTAGGTAAAACTGCTGCATCTGTAAAAGATGAGGATTTTGTAGAGCAGCTTATAGTTGCTAATACCCATTCAACGCTTTTATGTTTTTCTAATTTAGGCAAAGTATATTGGCTTAAGGTTTATCAAATCCCTGCAGCATCAAGAGTTGCCAAAGGTAGGCCGCTAGTAAACTTAATAAATTTAGATGAAGGAGAGAGAATAACGAGTTTATTGAACGTTGAATCGTTTGACGAGCCAGGATTTGTTTTTATGGCAACGAAAAAAGGCGTGGTAAAGAAAACTTCATTAGATGAATTTAAAAGACAATGGAAAGTTGGAAAAAGAGCTATAAAACTTGATCCTGATGATGAATTAGTAGGCTCAACGTTAACCGATGGAGAAAAATTCATCATGCTAGTTTCTCAATCTGGTAAAGCAGTTTTTTTTGATGAAAAGGAAGCTAGATCAATGGGAAGGGCTGCTAGGGGAGTGAAAGGAATTAATTTGGGAAAAGATGATCAGGTCATATCTCTTCTTGTTCCTGAGAAAGAAAATACAATCTTCACTGTTTCTGTAAATGGTTATGGGAAAAGAACAAATGTCGATGACTTCAGAAAAACTAGGAGAGGAGCCAAAGGTGTTATCGCAATGCAAACCTCCGATAGGAATGGATTACTTATAGGAGCAAATCAGGTTATTGAAGACCAAGAAATAATGTTGATAAGTAACAAAGGTACATTAGTCAGAACTAAAGTTGATCAAATTAATGTTATCGGAAGAAATACTCAAGGAGTAACTGTTATTAAACTTAAAGACTCAGAAAAGCTTGTGGGGCTGGCTTCTATAATTGAAGATACAGATGACTAGGGCATTTAATTTTTGTGCAGGTCCAGCTGCTCTTCCTGAAGAAGTCTTGAAGGAGTTACAAGAAGAAACTTTAGATTATAAAAATCATGGTTTAGCGGTTATGGAAATGAGCCATAGAAGCAAAGAGTTTGTATCCATAGCGGAGCAAGCAAAACAGGACTTCATTGATTTATTATCTATACCTGATGAGTACGATGTTTTATTTATTCAAGGAGGCGCCAGTCTACAATTTTCAATGATTCCAATGAATCTCGGCAATAAGAACCAAAAACTAGATTACTTAGAAGTCGGATCGTGGTCTAAAAAAGCTATAGCTGAAGCTAAAAAATTTCATGACGTTAACATAGCTGCATCTTCAAAAGATATTTCATTCAAAAAATATCCTTCAATAAATGACTGGAATATTACAGAAGATTCCTCATACATACATATGGTGATGAATGAGACAATTGAAGGAGTTTCATGCAGGTCATTAAATGATTTACCAGAAAAAGTAATAGTTTCTGACTGTTCTTCCAATATACTTTCCGAGCCTCTAGATATAAAAAAGTTTGGACTCATTTATGCAGGCGCTCAAAAAAATATTGGTCCAGCTGGCCTAGCAATTGTAATTATTCGAAAAGACTTAATTCAAAAAAGAGATAATCTTCCTGCTTTAATGAGTTATCAGACATATGCAGATTCAGAATCAATGTACAACACGCCTCCTACATTTGCTTGGTATCTTTCAGGTAAAGTTTTTTCTTGGCTTAAAAGAAACGGTGGCCTTAAATCAATTGAAGAAATTAATCTCAGAAAAGCAAAAAAACTATACGATTACATAGACAAAAGTGATTTTTACTTCAACGATGTATCTATCGAGAGTAGGTCTATCATGAATGTTCCATTCTTGTTGAACGATGATTCCCTAAATGATTCATTTCTTAAAGAAAGCGAAAAAGAAGGTTTACTGAATCTTGCTGGTCATAGATCAGTTGGAGGGATGAGAGCTAGCATATACAATGCTGTGCCAGAAGAAGCTATAGATGCTTTAGTTTCTTTTATGGATGTATTTGCAAGTAAGTATGGCTAACTCAAAATTAGAAAAATCATTAGGTTTAATTCGTAAGAAAATTGATTTAATTGATGACCAGATGCTCTCTCTGCTTGAAGAAAGGGTCTCCTTGGTCATTGATGCTGAGAATTTAAAAAAAAATACATCGAAAGGCCCTTTTTATCGTCCAGATAGAGAAAAAGAAATTATTAGGCGTTTACAATCTTTGAATAACTCGCCGCTAGAGGATAATAAAATTCGAACAATTTTTCAGGATATTATATCTGCTTGTTTTTCAACAGCATTTGAAATTAAGGTCGCATATTTGGGGCCTGAAGGTTCATTTTCAGAAACAGCAGCAAAAAAACATTTCGGGTCCTCTACAAATTTTGTTCCCTGCGGAACTATAAGAGAAATTATAGATTCAGTTGAAGAAAATTCTGAATATTACGGAGTTTTGCCAATTGAAAATTCAACTGAGGGCCTTGTCAATTCTACTTTAGATGAAATCATTGAAAGTAATTTAAAGATTTGTAGCGAGATAAGCATTCCAATTAATTTAAGCCTTATATCAAAGAAAAACATTGCTCTTTCGAGCATTAAAACTATCTTCGCGCACAGTCAGGCCTTTGCACAGTCCCAGTCTTGGATGAGTAAAAACTTACCTAAAGCAATAAAAAAAGATGTAACAAGTAATTCTCAAGGTGTATTGCAGTCAAAAAGAGTAAATTATTCCGCTGCCATTGCTTCTAACGAGGCTGCAAAAAAGTACGACATGAAAGTTTTGAAGCGAAATATTCAAGATTACAAAAATAATAAAACAAGATTTATCATTGTGGGAAATCATGATGTTTCTGCCTCCCAAGAGGATAAAACCAGCATAAGCATAATAACAAAAAATAAATCTGGGGCACTTTCAGATATTTTAGAAAAGTTCAAAGATCAAAAAATAAATCTTACAAACATTCAATCGAGGCCAACTAAAAAGAACAACTGGGAATATATGTTTTTTATAGAATTAGATGGCCACACGACTGATAAAAATGTGAACATTGCGCTAAAAAAAATATCACGTCTTTCACTAAATTTAAAAGTTTTGGGATCCTATCCCAAAGGAATTTAATGAAAAAGACTTTTCCAGAAGATAGAGTAAATCTTGGTGTAAATAAGATAACCCCTTATAAACCTGGAAAATCATCCGATAGCCTTAACATGAGCAAAGAAAAGCTGATAAAGCTTGCCAGCAACGAGAATCCTATAGGTCCTAGTAAGTTAGCTACCAAAGCAATTAGTCATATTGTTGAAGAAGCGCATAGATATCCTGATGGAAATGGAACAAAACTAAAACAAGAAATTTCAAAGTTGGAAAAAGTTCCACTTGATTGCATTACGTTAGGAAACGGATCCAATGATTTGATTGAGTTTTCAGCCAGGGCTTTTTTAACTAATGGAGATAATGCACTTTATTTTAAACATGGATTTGCAATATATCCCCTTGCCATCCTAGCAACAGGAGCAGATTTAAGAGAATTGCCTGTGACTGAAAATTATCATCAAGACTTAACTTCAGTCATTGATTTCATTGATGAAAAATCTAAAGTAATTTTTATCGCATCGCCAAATAATCCTTCAGGATCAGCAAATACATTATCTGAAATTGAAGCAATGTTAAATGATTTACCGAATGATTTAATTGTTTTTCTTGATCAGGCTTACTTTGAATATATTGAGGATGAACATTACAAACTACCTTTCGATCTGATCAATAAATATCAAAATTTGATAATTTCTAGAAGTTTTTCAAAGGCACACGGTCTTGCGGCTTATAGACTTGGCTACAGTATCTCATCTCAAAAAATTGCAGATTATTTAAATCGTGTCAGGCAGCCATTCAATGTGAGCTCTTTTGCTTTAGAGGCGGGTATTGCATCTTTAAATGATAAGCAGCATTTAAGAAAATCTGTTGATTTAAATCAAAAAGAAAAAAATAAATTAATGCAATTCTTTAATAAAGAAAATATTGAATATCTGCCTACTCAGGGTAATTTCTTTTCTTTTAGTTTGGGTAAAGATTCTGATCAAACCTTTGAAGCTTTTTTAAATGAAGGAATCATATTGAGATCTCTCAAATCTTACAATATGGACAAATTTGTAAGGGTGAGCATTGGACAGGAATTTGAAAACGATGCTTTTATTGAGGCTGCAAAAAAGATTAAAGGTTCAATCAATTGAAAGAACAAATACTAATATTTGGCCTAGGTCATATCGGAGGATCCATAGCCAAATCTCTTTTCAAACAGGGAATTAAAGTCTATGCAGAGGATTTGAGTAAAAAAACAATCAGATATGCCATAAAAAATAAAATCATTAAAGGAACATTCTCAGATTTAGATCTTTCAAAACCTTATTCAATTATTTTCTCTACTCCTCCAATTGTTACCAATGAATTAATTAACGAAAACAAAGATCTCATTAGAAATGCTGTTCTTTTCACTGAGACATCCAGCTCAAAAAATAAGATAAAAAAGAATGCTTTTATCAACAAAATTGAGAATGCTATTCTTTCCCATCCGATTGCAGGGAACGAAGGAAGCGGGATAGATGCATCTGACAAAATACTTTTTAAAAATAAAATTTGTATTCTTTCTCCGTTGAAAATGACATCAAGAAATTCAATTACAAAAGCACAAAAATTATGGGAATCTATGGGTTCTAATTGTATAAAAATGGATTTAAATTCTCACGATAAAATACTAGCAGCTACAAGTCACTTACCCCATGTAATAAGTTTTAGCTTAATGAGATATATCGAAAAATCCTCAAACATAAAGAATAAAGTCCTTATGGGAGGAGGACTAAAAGACTTCACTAGAATTTCTTCAAGTGATCCTGAAATGTGGAGTGATATTTTTGATCTTAATAAAAAGGAAATTTTATATTCAATAAAAGGTTTTAAAAGAGAATTAGAAGTAATGGAAAAAAATATCTTAAGAAGTCGTTCTGATACTAAAAATTTAATTGCTGAATCCAATAAAGCAAGAAAAAAAATAATTGACTGAATGACCACATCATTAAAGTCATCGAAGCGAAATAATCTTTCAGGAGAGATTGTTATTCCAGGAGATAAATCTATCTCACACAGAGCAATCTTATTTGGACTTTTAAGTAAAGGAAAAACTCAAATTCAAGGCTCGCAAAATAGCGAAGATGTTCTTAATTCGCTCAACGTTGCTAGATTGCTTGGAATTGAAACCAAAGTTAAGAGCTCTACTATTTTTCTTGATTCCCCTGGTGTAGAAGGATTGTCTGCTCCAACAACCGATCTTTATTTTGGTAATTCCGGAACAGGTATGAGACTTTTTGCAGGCTTTTTAAGCTCATTAAACTTTTCATCCACATTGACCGGAGATGCCTCTCTTTCTAATCGGCCAATGATGAGAATCATTGATCCTTTACAGAAAATGGGTGCGAAAATTTCTGCCTCTTACAAAGAAAATCCTCCTCTTAAGATTAGTCCTTCTTCTGGTTTAAAAGGTATTACTTACAAAATGCCAATTGCTAGCGCACAAGTAAAATCCTCAATTTTATTGGCAGGATTAAATGCAGAGGGTAAAACTCTCGTACAAGAAAAATATGCAACCAGAGATCATACAGAAAGGATGATGAAAACTTTTGAAGCTAATATTTCATCTTCTAACGGGATAATTGAAATTGAAAAAAGTGATTTAAAAACTCCGGGGCAGATTGAAGTTCCCGGAGATTTTTCATCGGCTGCCTTTTTTATTAGTGCATGCCTTATTTCAGAGAATTCGGAAATAAAAATCAAAAATGTTGGGATAAATGAGACTAGAAAAGCTTTTCTTGACTGTCTTTTAGATATGAGAGCAAACATTGATCTCACAAATATCAGACAATTAGGAAACGAAGAAGTAGCTGATTTAGTTATAAAGTCATCGGACTTATTACCTGCAAAAATAATGGAAGATATCGTTCCTAATTTAATTGATGAGCTCCCATTATTTTTCTTGATTGCTAGCTTGATAGAAGGAGAGTCAGAATTTGTCGGTTTGTCAGAATTGAAGCATAAAGAGAGCGACAGACTTTCAATCATGATCAGTAACCTTCAAGAACTAGATGTTGAAGTTCATTCCAATGAGGATAGTCTAAAAATAGTTGGTAAAAACGATAGAATTTTTTCTGATGGAGTATTTGATTCGCATGGAGATCATAGAATCGCGATGACAATGTTAGTTGCAGGCCTGAGGTCTCCAAAAGGAGTGATAGTGAACAATATAGATTGCATCAATACTTCTTTTCCTGAATTTGTTGATCAAGCAAAAACATTGGGATTCAATTTAAATAATGGATAAATTAATAACTATTGATGGGCCAGGCGGATCTGGCAAAGGTACTATAGCTAAACTGTTAGCTGCAAAATTAGGATGGAATATTTTAGATAGCGGAGCCTTGTATAGATTAATAGCTCTCATTTCAGAAAATATCAAAAATACTGACCCAGATAAAATTGGATTAGAACTCAAAGATAGGAAAATCATCTTTGAGCTTGTAGACGATCAATATCACCTTTTTTTTAATGGTAAAGATGTATCTGACCATATAAGAAGTGAAGAAATTGGCACAAAGGCCTCAGACTTGGCTCATAATCAACAAATTAGAAACCTGATTAAAACTACTCAGAGATCCTTTTATGATCCAAATATAGGACTAATAGCCGACGGGAGAGATATGGGATCTGTTGTTTTTCCAACTGCCGGGATAAAGATTTACTTGGATGCAACAATCGAAGAAAGAGCAAAAAGACGTCAAATTCAGTTGAAAGAAAAGGGTTTGAAGGTTAACATGCCCAACCTTATCTCAAGCTTAGAAGAAAGAGATTTGAAAGATAAAAATAGAAAAGTATCACCTCTTTTGATTCCAGAAGGAGCAAAAGTGATTGACTCAACAAATCTTTCAACTGAAGAGGTAGTTAATATAGTAATGGATTTAACTTAAATTATGGAACAAGCTAATTTCGCAAAACTTCTAGACGAAAGTCTATCAACATTAGATTTCCAAATAGGAACGATTATTACTGGAGTGATAGTTGACTTAAAACCAGACTGGGTTACTGTCCATGTAGGCTTAAAATCAGAACCTGTTTTGGCCAGAAACGAATTTTTAGCAGATGAATCTGACAAAGAACTAGAGATCGGCGATGAAGTAAAGGTTACCCTTGAGGCCGTTGAAGATGGTTATGGTGAGACTAGGGTTTCGAGATTAAGAGCAATGCATGATGAAAGTTGGCTCAACTTGGAAGAATCACTTAAAACAGGTTCAATAGTTAAAGGTTACATAACAGGTAAAGTCAGAGGTGGAATGACAGTTGACGTAGCAGGAGTTAGAGCCTTTCTGCCAGGTTCCCTTGTGGATTCAAAACAACTTGACAGCTTTGATCATTTGGAAAAAACCTTTCAAGATTTTAAAGTCATAAAACTAGACAAAGATAAGTCTAATGTTGTCATATCTAGAAAAGCTGTTCAGGAGGATATCAATTCGGAAGAAAGAGAGAAGCTTTTTGCGACCATAGAAGAAGGTTCAACCATTGAAGGTACAGTGAAAAATCTAACTGATTATGGAGCCTTTATTGATCTCGGGGGTATTGATGGATTGCTTCACATAACAGACATTACATGGAAAAGAATTAATCACCCATCAGAAGCTCTCAATATTGGAGATCAGCTAAGTCTAAAGGTGACTAATTTCGATAAGGAAAAATCAAGGATATCTTTAGGATTGAAACAAATGTATTCAGATCCATGGGAGACCATTGAAACACTTTATCCTGTTAATTCAGTGCATAAAGCAAAAGTATCAACTCTGACAGATTATGGTTTTTTTGCTGAGCTTGATAAAGATACTGAAGGTTTGGTTCATGTTTCAGAAATTGACTGGACAAATAAAAATATACATCCATCAAAAGTAGTATCTCCAGGAGATGAGATTGATGTTATGGTCTTAGAGCTTGATTTGGAAAAAAGAAGAATCTCATTAGGAATGAAGCAATGTCAAGAGAATCCTTGGCTAATTTTTTCAGAAAATAATTCTGTTGGTGATACAGTTAAAGGTGCTGTTAAATCTATAACCGATTTTGGAATGTTTGTCGGCCTCGATGGCGATATAGATGGACTTGTCCATCTTTCAGACCTATCTTGGATAGATCCGGAAGAAAATGCAATTCAAAGTTTTCAAAAAGGTCAAGACGTCCAAGCTTTGATTTTAGCTATGGATCCATTAAAAGAGAGAATATCTCTTGGAATCAAACAACTTTCAGAGGATCCACTTGAAAATTTTATGAAAGATCATCCAAAAGGAACCTCAATTACAGGAAAAATTTCAAATATTGAAGAAGATATTTTAAGCATAACAGTTAATAAGAATATTTTAGTTTTGATGAGAAAGAGAGACTTTATAGAAGATGAAAGTTCCTCTATTGAAGAAGGAAATGAGATAAACTTCTTAATTTCAAACATTGATAGGAAGGAAAGAAAAATTTGGGGTTCCATGAAAGCACTTGAAAAAAGCAAGGAAAAAGAAATTTTGAAAGAAAATCTACTAAGGAATAAAGAAATTGAAGAGAGCTCTAAATCTTCAATTGGTGACTTGATCAAAGAAGAGCTTGAAGATAAGTGATTTATGCAAAAAACTGATCTTCTTGATAAATTAACTACTCAAAATTCATCTTTCTCCATTTCGGATTCAAAAATTGCCTTAGATGAACTGATCAATCAATTATCAAATCTTTTTTCAGAAAAACAAAGAGTTGAAGTAAGAGGATTTGGTGCATTTTCAGTTAGAGAAAGAAACCCAATCAGAGGAAGAAATCCTAAATCAGGAAAAGCAATTGAATTAGATAGAAGATCTTTACTTTACTTTAGACCTTCAAAGCTGCTTAAAAATAGAATAAATAAATAAACCTTATTGTTGATATAATTTTCCAAATAGTGCGTTAATGGAAAAATTCATCAAAAAGGGACAAATAATAGTCGGATTAGATTTTGATAATTCGCAAAGTGCCTTTGAAATAACTAAGCTCCTTAATCCTGAAAATTATAAGTTAAAGGTTGGAAATCAACTTTTTACTGCTTGTGGACCGAGGGTATTAGAAGATCTTAAAGCGCAAGGCTTTGATATTTTTTTAGATTTAAAATACCACGATACACCGAATACAGTTGAGAAAGCTGTTATAGAAGCTTGCAAAAGGGATGTATGGATGTTGAATATTCATCTTTCTGGAGGGCAGAATATGATTGAGTCTGCAGTCAATGCAAAGAATTCTATTTCACCTGAGATTCTTTTAGTAGGAGTTACGGTTCTTACAAGTCTTGATCAAAATGACTTGTTTGATGTTGGAGTAAGCAAGGATCTAAAAGATCAAATTATGTCTCTTTTTAGTTTAGGAAAAAAGCTAGGTATAGATGGAATTGTTTGCTCTCCTAATGATCTTGCTTTTCTCAGAAAGGAAGAAATGGATTCTCTTGTAACCGTTTGTCCAGGAATAAGGGTTAGAGCAGAGAGTGGAGGTCAAAAAAGAACGGCATCTATTAGTGATGCAATTAATATGGGCGCAGACTACCTTGTAGTAGCGAGAGAAATAATTTCATCCTCAAATCCTCTTAAAGTAATTAATGAAATTGATTCCTACTTTATTTAAGAGAAATTTATTAATTTTTCTTCTTTTTATCTCTTTAATCAGTTTTTCTAGTTTATCTGCTTCAAAACATAATGCGGTTGTTGTCACGAGACATCACTTAGCAACTGAAGTTGGTATAAAGATTCTCCTAGATGGAGGCAATGCTTTTGATGCAGCTATATCTGTAGCTTTTGCTTTAGCGGTTGTAAATCCTTCAGCAGGCAATATTGGTGGTGGAGGTTTTGCCTTACTTTACGACGCAAATAAGAAAACTATTGAATCGATAGACTATAGAGAAAGAGCTCCAATTAAAGCTAAAGAAGACATGTTTCTTGATAAAAATGGCAATGTCATAAAAGATTTAAGTACATCATCTTTCCTGGCTTCTGGAATTCCTGGAACAGTAGATGGCATGTATAAGATCCATAAAAAATATGGATCACTTCCCATTAGTAAATTAATCTTACCCGCAATAGAGCTTGCTGAAAAAGGATTTACATTATCAAAATTTCAAGCAAATTACTTTAATAAAAATAGAGATAAATTCTCAAAAAATCCTGAAACAAAAAAAATTTTTGTAAAAAAAGATTTATGGAAAAGAGGTGATCTTTTTAAGCAAAAGGATTTAGCAAAAACTCTTAAAAGAATATCTGCATTTGGAAGAGATGAATTTTATTCTGGCGAGACAGCAAAAAAAATTGTTAATTATTTTAAAAGAAATGGTGGTATTTTTACTAAAAACGATTTCTTAAATTATCAGTCAACATTTAAGCCCCCTCTTTGCTCTACTTTCATAGACTATGATGTTTGTTCAATGGCTCTTCCAAGCTCAGGAGGTATTGTTCTATCACAATCACTAAACATTCTAGAAAATTTTGACTTAACTTCTTACGATCATAACTCCCTTGATTACAATAGACTTTTAACTGAAGCAATGAGGTTTTCATTTGCAGATAGGTCAGAATTTTTAGGAGACGAAGATTTCAATAATTTTGATATAAGTAAGATAACTTCTAAAAAATATGCAAAGACTCTCTCAACTATAATTAAAGGATCTAAAAATAAAATTGCTATCGATTCTCCCGGAAAGTATTTAACTGAAAGTGAAGAAACAACTCATTTTTCAATAATAGATTCAAATGGAAATGCTGTTTCGAATACTTATACATTGAATACAGCATATGGTTCGGGAATTATTGCAAAAGGAACTGGGATCCTAATGAATAATGAGATGGATGATTTTTCAATCAAACCAGGCTTCCCTAATTTTTTTGGACTAGTAGGATCAGAAGCAAATAAGGTTGAATCTAAAAAAGCGCCGCTTTCATCTATGACACCAACAATCGTTCTTCAAGGAGGAAAGCCCTTTTTAATTACTGGCTCCCCAGGAGGATCTACCATTATTTCTTCCGTTCTTCAGCTTTTATTAAATGTTTTAATTTTTGACATGGAAGTTGATGAGGCATCTATAGCTAAACGTATTCACCATCAATGGAAGCCTGACGTTTTGTTTATTGAGAATAAAAAAAAATTAGAAGGTATTGATGAATTAGGATTTGATATTATTTATAGGGAAAGAATTGGTGAAACACATTCTATACTTTTTCATAAGGATAGATACGAAGGTTTTGCTGACTTGAGAAGACCAGATGGCAAAGCAATATCAGTACACTAAGACAAAAGAAGTTTTCTCCAAAGAAAAAGAATTACCAAAACTACCGGGAGTCTATAAATTTTATGATGAAAAAAATAACATCTTATACATTGGTAAAGCAAAAAGCCTATCAAACAGGCTTAAGTCATATCTTTCTTCTTCTAAAGATAGAAAAAAAAATGAACTAATTGACAAGATTAAATTTCTTGAAATATTCATTACAGAAACTGAAAGCGATGCATTGCTTTTAGAACAAAACTTAATTAGAAAACTTAAGCCACCTTTTAACGTTCAATTTAGAGACGATAAATCGTTTCCTGCTATTTATTTTTCTTCTGGCCATGATTTTCCGGGAATTTATTTAACAAGAAATAAAAAACTTAAAGGTATAAAACTTGGCCCCTATGCAAATGTAACTGCAGCAAGACAATCAATTGATCTGACGAGAACATTATTTGGCTTGAGAAATTGTTCGGATATGGTTTTCCAAAACCGCACAAGACCATGCATACAGCATCAAATTGGTAAATGTTCAGCACCTTGCGTGGAAAAAATATCACAAAAAAACTATCTCGAAGAAGTAGATGCAGCTATCAAATTTATTGAAGGAAAAGATAAATCCTTTCTAAACATCCTCTACTCAAAAATGGATGAATACTCATCTCTAAAAGAGTTTGAACGAGCAGCCCTCTATAGAGATAAGATCAAAGCCTATAGGGATATCCAAAAAGATCAATCCGTCTTTACCATATACGATAATGCAGTTGTGATAACTAAGAAATCGAATGAATATGTTAATTGTATTTCTATTTTAGAAATAAAGGATGGTTGGCTTATTAACACAGAGAACTATTTTTCAAAAAAAGATAAGTATGTTTTAGAAGAAGAACTTATGGAAAGCTTTCTTTCAAAGATTTTGATAGAAAAAAACTTAGAAAATCTAACATTGCTGTCAGATTTTAAGTTTAGTAATTTAAGTTCGCAGCTTAATGATAAAAAAATAAATTTAGAGAAAAAGAATCATAAAAATAAAAAAATTTTTGAGCTGGCTTCATTACAATCTGATGATGGACTTCAACGCCAATTTAATTATCCATGGATAACTGAAGGACTTTCGTTCATTGAAGATAAAACTCGGTCAAAAATAAATAGGATAGAAGGATTTGATGTTAGTCATTTATCTGGTGATAACGTTACTGCCTCATGCGTAGTTTTTGATAGTGAAGGACCACAAAAAAAACAATATCGAACTTTTAATATAAAAATTAATAAAAATGATGATTACCAAGCAATGAAAGAGGTTTTATCAAGGAGACTAAAAAGACTACAAAAAGATGGAAATAACTTTCCTGACCTGATTGTGATTGATGGCGGTAAGGGACAACTTTCTTCAGCAATTAAGGAAGTTGAAAAGTATGAAGATTGTAGTACCAAAATACTTTCTTTAGTTAAAGGTCCAGATAGAAATTCTAAATATGATGATGTCCTTTATTTTCATGAAGGAAAAATTTTAAGGATGGACCTTGAACATGAAGGCAAACGTCTTCTTCAGTTTGTAAGAGATGAATCTCATAGATTTGCTTTATCCAGGAGTAAAAAGAGGAGAAAAAATGTTACACATTCAACCCTCGATGAGATTAAAGGGATCGGAAGTATAAATAAAAAAGTTCTGTTAAGACATTTTGGCGGCATAGAATCCCTTAGGAAAGCAAGCATAGATCAGATAAAATCTATCCAAGGTATTGGATCGATGAGAGCTAAACTAATCTACGATCATTTTAATGGACAATGAAAGAAAACAATTTTTTAAAGAGATCAAAAATAATTGAAAAAAATCAGGTTTATTTAACTGAAGCTGTTCAAACTTTAACACACTTGTCTATGAAGGCTATATATCAAGAAGGAAAACTAATTTTTGCTGACATTGGTGGGAGCGCGGCTGAAGTTGAAGATATGTCAGCTGATTACCTTGGAACACTAGTAATATCGAATAAAAGAAACCCCTTTCCATCTTCAGAAAAAAAAGAATCTAGAGTATATGAAAAGTCTTTTTTTGCTTTTAAAGCAATATCAAGCATGAAAGCAATAATTCAGGAATTACAAACCATTGTTGGTCATAAAATCTGTTCCATAGTTCTCAAAGAATTTTCATGATCTCAAACTTAATATCTTTATCAAGGATATTTCTTATTTTCCCTATTATCTTTTGCATAATGATTAACAATATTTACTTAGCTTTTTTGTTATTTTTGATAGCTGGTTTTACTGATTTCTTAGATGGATATATAGCTAGATACTTAAGACAAGAGTCTGTTCTGGGAGCAAATTTAGATCTTTTAGCAGATAAAATTTTTGTTAGTAGTTTATTAATTTTCATCTCTTTTCATTTTGATAATCTTATTTATTTGTTGATGACAATATTAATTATTGCTAGAGAAATTTCCATAGGGACTATCCGACAATATTTATTGGAAACAAATAAGGAAAATAAAGCTAAAGTAAATTTTCTAGGAAAGTTTAAAACTTTTTTTCAAATTTTCTCTATTGGGGTTGCCATGATTTTTCTGGACACTGAATTCTCCTCAATTGTTGAGGTTGTAGTTGTAATTGCAGCTGCTTTGTCTTGGCTTTCACTCCTAAATTATTCTTATGAAAAAAGTTAAAAATATTCCCTTCATAGACCTAAGTCTAAAGAAAATAGACTTAGATAAAACGATTAGTAATATTTCCAGATTAATAAAGGATAAAAATTTTATTGGTGGAGATGAAGTTAAAAAGTTCCAAAATAACTTTTCAAAATTCAATGAAAGTAAATATTGTCTTGGGGTAGCAAATGGAACAGATGCTTTAGAGATTGCTTTAGAAAGTTTAGATATTCCAAAAAACTCTGAAGTGATCGTTCCAAATTTTACTTTTTTATCTCCAGCGGAGGCTGTAGTAAGAGGAGGATATAAATTAGTCCTGGCAGATATAAATCTTGATGATTTCACAATTTCAATAGAGTCTCTCCAAAAGCTAATAAATAAAAAGACCAGTGCTTTGATAGTTGTACATTTATTTGGAAACCCGTGCGATATGCTTGAAATAAAAAAAATTACTGACAAGTATGGTATCAAAATAATTGAAGACTGCTCACAGGCTCATGGTGCAAAATTTAAAGGAAAAATTGTTGGTAATTATGGAGATATTGGAACATTTAGCTTTTACCCTACAAAAAATTTAGGAGCATTTGGAGATTCTGGGGCGATAGTGACAAATAAAAAAACCCTTTATGAAAAAGCTCAAAAAATAGCTAATCACGGAAGAGTAGCAACATACGATCACCTTCTTCCAGGAAGAAATTCTAGACTGGATTCCATTCAAGCCTCGGTGCTAAATTTTAAAATTCAAAATTTAGAAAAACATAACAAATTAAGAATTAAACAAGCATCACTTTTAGTGAAAGCGATTCAATCATCAAATATTGAAACACTTAAATTAACACCAGATCAATTCTCTGTATTTCATCAGTTTCCAATTTTGTCTAAAAAAAGGAAATCATTAATGACTTTTTTAGAAAAGAAAGGCATTAATTGTGGAATTTATTATCCTAAGCCTTTAAGTAAAATGAAGGCATTCAGTAATATCAAATCGATAAGTAAAGTTCATTCTAAAAACTCTGAAATAGCATGTAATGAGATCTTGAGTCTACCCATTGGTCCTCATCTGAATATTAAGGATACAGAATATATAGCTAATGCTATACAATCATTTTCAAATTAATTGGCTGAGTGGCAGAGTGGTTATGCAGCGGACTGCAAATCCGTGAACGCCGGTTCGATTCCGACCTCAGCCTCCAAATTTATAATCCATAAATGGTGATTCATTATTAAAAAAGTCTTAGTTACAGGATCATGTGGTTTTATAGGATTTCACATGACTCAAAAGCTCTTGAGAGAAGATTTTCAAGTTATTGGTATTGATAACATGAATAGTTACTACGATATCCTCTTGAAAGAAAATAGACTTAAAAGTTTGAAAGAAAATGAAAATTTTAAGTTTTATAAAATTAATCTTGAAGATAAAGATAGTTTAAAAAAAATATTTCAAGTTTATAAATTTGACATTGTCTTAAATCTGGCAGCACAAGCTGGTGTAAGATATTCTGCTAAAAATCCATCTGCATATTATGATTCAAATATAGTTGGATTTTTGAATGTGATTGGACTATCAAAAGATTTTTCCTCAAAATTTATTTATGCTTCTAGTAGTTCAGTTTATGGAGCTGAAATAAATATTCCTTACAGAGAATCAATAAAAAAAGTCTCACCTCTTTCACTTTACGGAATTACTAAAAAAGTAAATGAAGACATAGCAGATTTTTTTCACAGCGAATTTAAGTTTAAAAGCTATGGCCTTAGGTTTTTCAGCGTTTACGGCCCTTTTGGGAGACCTGATATGGCTTACTATAAATTTAGTGAATCTATAAGGAGAGGACATCCCATTACAGTATATAATCGTGGTCTTATGAGCAGAGATATGACTTTTATAGACGATATTTGCGATGGAATACTTAATGCTATTGGATTAGATATAAATGCCCATGAAATCTTCAACCTTGGAAATAGTCATCCTATAAAGCTTAATTACTTGATAAATTTTTTAGAAAATTTTTTCAATAAAAAAGCAACTATAAATTTCGAGGAATCCCAAGAAGAGGTGATGCATACTTTTGCAGATATATCAAAATCAAAAAAAATTCTTGGGTTTTCTCCAAAAGTCTCTTTTGAGGATGGAATGGAAATTTTTTTAAAATGGTTTTGTAATTATTATAGTTTTAATGAGTAGCTTAAGGCTCGGTATCGTAGGACATGGCTTTGTCGGGAAAGCTATGGATAAAGGTTTTGACAAGGAAGTAAAAAAATTAGTTGTGGATCCAATATATGGTACGAACATCAATGATTTAGTGAAATTTAAACCAGAAATCATTTTTGTTTGTGTTCCTACTCCTATGAATAGTGATGGAAGTCAAGATTCCTCAATAGTTGAGGATGTTTTCAAAAAATTTGGAGATAAATTCAATGATATTCCTTTAGTTTTAAAGAGCACTATTCTTCCTGATAAACTTAAAAAAATAGCAGAGGATTTCAATAACTTAATCTATAACCCGGAATTTTTGAGAGAAAAATTTGCTGAGGAAGATTTTATCAACTCTCCTTTTGTTATCCTTGGTGGAGAGAAATTGCTATGCGAAAAAGTAAAAAAAATTTATAAGAAAAACTCTAATTGTCAGACTGATAATTATATTTTTACTGACATAGAATCCGCATCATTAATAAAATATACTATCAATTCTTTCTTAGCTTCTAAGGTAATCTTTTTTAACCATATCAATGAAATCTTTGAGAAGTCAAAAACTACTGAAAGATGGGAAAATTTTATTAGTTATATTTCTATGGATGAAAGAATTGGAGCATCACATATGATGGTTCCAGGTCATGATGGTAAAAAAGGTTTTGGGGGAGCTTGTTTTACAAAAGATACTGCCGCTATGTTAAATTATTCAAACTCATTAGGTGCTGATTTTCTTCTCCTCAACAGTGTCATACAAATTAATAATTCAATTAGAAATAAATATGAAAATTTAGATCAAAGAGAAATTGATCAGAATGTAAATTATGAGTTTGAGAACAAATAATTGCCCGGGTGGTGGAATTGGTAGACACAAGGGACTTAAAATCCCTCGAAGGCAACTTCGTGCCGGTTCAAGTCCGGCCCCGGGTACCAATTAAATATCATGCAAGATAATTTAGACAGCAGACAAGATTTCAACATCGATATTGCAGAAATATTTCAAATTTTAATAGGGAAAAGATTCCAACTAATTTTCATAACCTTAACTTTTTCAATCCTTGCAGTTATATATTCTTTAACTTTAGATAACTATTATGAGTCTTCATCAACTTTTCAAATTTCAATAGAAACTAATAATAACTCTGCTACCTCTGGAATATCGAGCATTGCATCACTTGCAGGTATTTCTGTTGGACAGCAAGACAGCAAAGTATCTTTTGTAAAAGAAACTTTATTATCAAGAGCATTTTTCAAAAGATTAATTGAAAAAGATAATGAGATCTTACCAAATCTCCTAGCCTTTAATTATTTCGATGGAACCATAAAAAAATCTATTTTTGATAATAGTTCTTATGATAAAGGCGAATGGAAAATTAGAAAGCCAACTTATCTTGAGGGTTATGAAGAATTTAAAGATATCTTTCAGGTAGAAATAGACGATGTGACAGGATTCATAAAGGTCTTTGTCATTCACAAGTCCCCTGTATTTGCTAGTAATCTCATTTATCTATCTTTTGTTGAACTAAATTTATTATCAAGAGAAAAGGACATCTCAGAAACAAAAAACTTAATAACCTACTTGGAGCAAGAATTTTCTAATACTTCGATTTTAGATATAAGAGAATCCATTAATAATTTGATTACTAGTCAGCTAAAAAAGAAAATGTATGCAACTGTAAAACAAGATTACTTGGTAAAATTTGTAGAACCACCATTTGTTCCTGAAAGAAAATCTGGTCCTGTGAGATCGCTTATTTGCATTTTCATAACTCTCTTAGGTTTTATGTTTGGAGTTGTTTATATCCTCCTGAAAAGATATTTAATTATTCGTAATAACTAGTTATTTATTGATCAATGTTTGATCTCAATAGAAAAAAA
The DNA here is from genome assembly GCA_902526045.1 of uncultured SAR86 cluster bacterium. Taxonomy (GTDB): domain Bacteria; phylum Pseudomonadota; class Gammaproteobacteria; order Magnimaribacterales; family AG-339-G14; genus CACNYO01. The sequence goes on from CABZJI010000004.1 coordinate 88,336, forward strand.
ATACTTATAACTGGAGGAGGAGGTTTTATTGGCAGTAATTTAGCAAAATTTATTGAGAAAAGATTTCCGGAATCTGAAGTGACCATTTTTGATAAATTTTCAGATGAACATGATGATCTTGAAACCTATGGAAGCTATAGAAACCTTAATTTTTTTAAAGGAATAAAAATACATGGTGATATAGCAGTTGAGGAAGACCTAAAAAAAATAGACAAGAATTTTGATGTTATCTTTCATCATGCTGCAATATCAAATACAAGAATTTATGATGAAGAACTTGTTTTTAAAACTAATCTAAATTCCTTTAACTTTTTTATAAATAAGGCAAAAAATGACGGAACTAAATTGATATATGCCAGTTCGGGAGCAACTTATGGAACCTTACCCCCGCCACAAAAAGTTGGGTATGAAAGGCCGGATAATCCTTATGGAATAAGCAAGCTAAAAATGGATCAAATCTCATTATCTACAATTAAAAGCTCCAAAGATGCCCACATAGTTGGATTGAGATATTTCAATGTTTATGGTCAAGGTGAATCTTTTAAAAAAGGAACTTCCTCAATGATTTTCCAATTGGCAAATCAACTTTTGGAAGGAGGGAATCCAAAATTATTTTTTGGATCCGATAAGATTTATAGAGACTTTATATATATAAAGGATGTAATAGAAGCCAATCTTTTAGCATGCATTCACGGTAATTCTGGTATCTTTAATGTAGGAACTGGCAAATCAAGAAGTTTTAAAGAAATAGCTGATATTTTAATCAAAGAGCTTAACCTTGATGTTGAAATAGAATACTTTAAAAACCCTTATGAGGATTACCAGTCCCATACTGAAGCAGATATATCACTCACTCAAGAAAAATTGGGATTTACTCCAAAGTTTACTTTAGAAGAAGGAATCAGAGATTACCTTCCCTTTTTAATAAAAAATTATGAATCTAATTAAGGATAATGTTTGAATATTCAAAAAAGCCAAAAATTTTAGTTATTGGCGACCTAATTTTGGATCAGTATCTTTGGGGTCATTCTTCAAGAATATCTCCTGAAGCTCCAGTCCCAGTTATAGATATAACCTCTAAAAACTTTTCATTGGGCGGCGCTGGAAATGTAATTAGAAACTTAAATTCTCTTGGAGCTAAGGTCGAGGTAGTAAGTGTTTTATCAGAGTGTTCAACTTCAAAGAAACTTAAAGGATTACTGAAAGGTCTGAAGATAAAAACTCATCTTTTTACACAAAAAGATCATATTGCCTCAAAGAAAACCAGAGTCTTTTCATCAAAAAGTCAGGTTTTGAGATTTGATTCTGAAGATAAATTAGACCTTTCAAGTTCGATGGAAATTAAAATCATTAACAAAATCTCGTCCAAAATAAAAGAGTTTGATTGCGTGATCATTTCAGACTATGGAAAAGGAGTTATAAGTAAAAATATCTCTAAAAGTATTATTAAAATTTCTAATTCGCTTTCTAAAAAAGTTTTAGTAGATCCAAAAGGAACTGATTTTATTAAATATAAAGATTGTTATTTATTAACTCCGAATAAGAAAGAAGCATCTGAAGCATTGAAAATTAATTTAGAGGTTAAAAATAATATTAAACCAGCTCTCTTAAAATTAAAAAATGATTTAAAAGTAAATGTGCCTCTCATTACTTTGGGTGCTGATGGAATAGCTTATTACGATAGAGGGGTAAGAATATTACCAACGGCATCAAAAGAGGTTTTTGATGTTACGGGAGCAGGAGATACTGTGATTTCTGCATTATCCTTTGCTATTGCATCTGGGGCTAGACTTGAAGAAGCAATTAAATTTTCTAACATAGCTGCAGGAATAGCTGTTGGAAAAATTGGGACAGCAGAAGTATCAATTCAAGAAATTTCCAAATTCATGCTTGATCAAGATAGCCTTTCCGAGAATGAAAAGATATCTAATATAAAAAATGCTTCGAATAATGGAAAAAAAATTGTATTCACAAACGGTTGTTTCGATATCATTCATTCAGGTCATATTAAATATCTCGAGGAAGCAAAAAATTGTGGTGATATTCTTGTTGTTGGAATTAATAGCGATTCCTCAGTGAAGAAATTAAAAGGCCCAGATAGACCCATAATAAATGAGTCTGATAGAGTAAAGGTACTTTCATCTATCAAATATGTTGATTTTGTATTGGTTTTCAACGAAAAAACTCCACTTAAATTAATTAAGTTAATAAGACCAGACGTTCTCGTCAAAGGCGGTGATTACAAAAATAAAAGTATTGTTGGAAGGAGCTTTGCAAAAGAAACAAGAACCTTATCATTTATAAAAAATAAAAGTTCCTCAAAAATAATTAAGAGAATAATGAAGATATGAAAAATTTAATTTTACAAGAATTTGAAGAGCATAAAGAAGTTGCAGAAAATACAGCATCAAAACTTTCCACTTTAATTGAAATGCTAGCCAAAGTTTGTATTGATTCAATTAAAAATGAAAAGAAAATTATTTTTTTTGGTAATGGGGGTAGCGCAGCAGATTCTCAACACCTAGCAGCAGAACTTGTCGGAAGGTATAAGGAGGAAAGGCAAGGTCTTCCAGCTATTGCTCTAACAACTGATACATCTTCCCTTACAGCAATAAGTAATGATTATGGTTACGAAAACGTTTTTTCCAGACAGATTGAAGCGCTTGCTAGAGATGGAGATGTTGTTATAGGAATTTCCACAAGCGGAACTAGTAAAAATATTTTAAAAGGTTTGAAGCAAGCAAAAGATAAAAAATGTATAACTGTATTGTTTACAGGAAAAAAAGATCATAATTATGATTATGTGGATATGAATTTATCTGTACCTTCTACAAACACTCCAAGAATTCAGGAAATGCACATAACTATGGGTCAGATAATTTGTGGATTAATTGAAAAAAGTTTTATTCCTGATGAGAGATGAAAAAAAATATTGCAATTAATGGATTTGGCAGAATTGGAAGATGCCTAGCAAAAATTAATGATATTAATAAAAATTTTAATCTTTGCTTAATTAATGACATAAATCCTCATCTTGATAATTTAGTTTATCTCTTTGAACATGACTCAACATATGGAAATTTTGAGGGTATCGTCAAATTTAGTGGAAATGAAATTAATATAAATAATAATAAGGCTTTTTACTATTCATCAAAAAAACTAATAGAAATACCTTTCGAAAATCATGAGATTGATATTTTGATAGATTCCTCTGGTATTGAATCCAATATAGAAGATGGAAGGCGATTGATATCCGAGAATAAAATTAAAATGATGATTGTAACTCACTCAAATGAAGCGACTGATAGAGAAATCATAATGGGGGTTAATGAGCAAGAAATACAATCAGAAGATAAAATTTTCTCAAATAGTATTTGTGATGCAAATGCTATAGCTCACTTAATGAAATGGATAGATGAAGAGTACGGAATAAATAATGGTTCACTGACAACTCTCCATCCGTGGCTTTCATATCAAAATCTTGTTGATGGCTCGTCAATATCAGCCTCCAATCCAGGAGTTATTTGGAAAGATTATTCTTTGGGAAGGTCTAGTATTAGAAACCTAATTCCAAAAGATACAACCGCAATGAAAGCAGTGGAAAAGGTCCTACCGAAACTTAAGGGAAAAATTATTTCTTTTTCTTACAGAGTCCCAACGGACATTGTTGCTTCGTCAGATTTAACACTTAATTTAGATCAGTCAGTAAAATATGAAGATTTAAAAAATTTCTTAATTCAAAAATGTGAACTGAGTAAATATGTTCAAATAAATGATGAATCTTTAGTTTCATTAGATTATGCAAAAAAAAGCTCAAGCGCCTATATTGATATTCAATGGCTGAAAGTTTCAGAGAACACTGTAAAAATTGTTTTATGGTACGACAATGAATGGGCATATAGCAACAGAGTTTTAGATTTAGCAGAACAAATCACCAAGAAATCATGATTAAGTTTATAGACCTTGATGGAGTCATAATTGATTCCATACATGAATGTTTCTCAATTTCTCTTCAAGCATTTTACGGTGAAAAAAATTTCAAAAAATATGAAGAAACCAAAAATTTATTTTTTGAATATAGAGGATTAGTAAACCCAGCAAAAGAATATCTTGTTTTAATGCAATCAATAGACAACTTTAGAAAAAAAATTAATCAAAAAATAAGTTTTCGAGACGAATTTAATTTTTTAAATAATAAAATAAGTAAGGGAGATAAATTAAAATTTGAAAAGAAATTTTTCAGTTTGAGAAAAGAATATCAAAAAAATGATATCAAAGCATGGATGGAATTAAATCCGTTAACTGATTTTGGGAAGACTTTAGTGAACAAAAAACTCGAAAATCATTTTATTATAACCGCCAAAAATTATGATGCATCTAAGATCATACTTGATTTTTATAAGATCAAAGTAAGCAAGATATTTGCTAAAGATGATATTGACGAATATGGAAATAAAGGAACCCTGATAAGCAGCATCTTAGATAAATATGGCATGAATAAAGCAATATTTATTGACGACCATACTGATAATTTAGATTTCGTCTGCGATAGTAGAGTAAATTGCTATTTTGCAAATTGGGGGTATGGAACCAACTCTAGTTATCCTATTTATAAATATTCGTAGAGTATATAATCAAAAAATGAATATAGCGCTAATAATTGGCAAGAAAAATAGCATAGGAGTACCTGGAAAAAATTTAAGAAATATTGTTGGAAGACCTGCAGCCGAATATGCATTCATCTGCGCATCAAGCTCAAAAATTGATAAGATTTTTGTTTCAACTGACTCTGACGAAATAGCTCAGATTGGCTATAAATATGATGCCATTCACATAAGAAGACCTGCCAATCTAGCTACACCTGATGCTCTCACTGAGGATGCTTTGCTTCATGCATATGAAGAAATAAAAAAAAATATAGATGTTGAAGATATAAAAACTATATCTTTATTGTTTTGTAATAATCCGGCAATAGATGTTATTAAATTAAATGAAGCGATTGAATTTTTAAATTCATCTAATGAATTTGACTCTTGTTTTTCTGTTGCTAAATATGACATGTTTTCTCCCGCAAGAGCTAGAAAAGTTTCAAAGAACGGTGAGATTAATCCTTTTGTAGATTTAAATCATCTCGAGAATGTATCATCTATAAGAGACTCTCAAGGGGCGTGTTTTTTTTGTGATTTATCTATTCAAGTAATGAAACCAATTTGCTTTAAGGATATGGAAAATGGTCAATTGCCTTTTAAGTGGCAAGGAAAAAAATCTAAAGCAATAGAAACAGATTTTGGTTTTGATATCGATACAGAATGGCAGTATGTTGTTATTGAATATTGGCTAAAAACTCACGGGTACACTGAAGAAAAAATACCTTGGTAATATGTTGAACCAAAACTTTTTGAAAACTAAGTTATCAGAAGGAAAAGTAACGATTGGGACTTGGTCAATTATCCCTTCTCCAGTAGTAACTGATATTTTATGCTCTGCAGGTTTAGATTTTATAATAATTGATTCAGAGCATGGACCAATTAACTTTGAAACTGCTCAACAAATGGCGATGGTTTGCGAATCTAGGTCGGTTTCTCCGATAATGAGAGTTGGCGGCGTTAATGAAACTGAAATCTTAAAAGCTTTAGACATTGGCATGCACGGCATACAAATACCAAATATTAATTCATCAGATGATATAAACAATATAATTAATTTTTCAAAGTATCCACCAATTGGTAATAGAGGTTTTTCTCCGTTTACTAAAGCAGGAGATTACTCATTATCAAACGCAACTAAATTAACTGATAAGGCGAATTTAAATACTCTAGTAGGAGTTAATATCGAAGGAATAGAAGCTATAAAAAATATAGATAAGATTTTGGAAATAGAACATCTTGATTTAGTTTTTATTGGATTATTTGATTTATCTAAGGCTCTAGGTATCCCAGGTGAAGTCGATAATCCAAAAGTATTAAATTATCTAGATGAGATTACCAAAAAAATAAATGATGCAGGAAAATATCCTGGAACAATCGCTACATCAAAAGAAAAAATTGAGCTTTTTAAATCTATGGGTCTCAAATACATTTTATATTTAGTTGATTGTGAAGTCCTGAGGTCAGGTTACGAGAATATAATTAAAAGTTGATCATATGCCCGTTTTTATTACTGACTATGTAGAAAAACCTAATATAGAATCCAAAGTCCTATCTGGACGTTTAACAAAAGAAAAAAAAGAAGCTGAAGTGCTTCTAGTCTGGCATCAAGAGATCACCAGAGAATATTTATCAAAATTCCCAAATCTTAAAGGGGTTGTTAGATACGGAGTTGGTTATGATGCAATAGATCTTGCGGCAATAAGAGAGAGAAATATCTATTTTTGTAACACGCCTGACTATGGAACTGATGAGGTAAGCGATACTGTAATTGGAATGATAATGATGTTGACTAGAGGAATCCATTTCTATGATCAACACTCAAGAAATTTTAAGAATAAAAAATGGCAGGAAAATACTATTAACTCTCTTCAAAGAACTTCTTCTTTATCTCTAGGAGTAATTGGAGCAGGCAGAATTGGAGGGAGTATTATTAGAAAAGCGAAAGCTATTGGATTTAAAACAAGTTTTTATGATCCTTACAAAGAACCAGGTTATGAAAAAATGCTTGATACTAATAGAAGTTTATCACTTGATGAAATCCTAAAGACATCAAATATTATCTCAGTAAACACTCCTCTAACTCCTGAAACTAAAGGAATGATTAATAAAAATTTTTTGGATCAAATGTTAATTGGGTCTGTATTAATTAATGCTGCTAGGGGTGAAATTTTAGAAAGTTTAGATATTTTAACTGAACCTCTAAAGCAAAATCTTCTTCTCGGGGTCAGTCTTGATGTTCTACCCGAGGAACCTCCAACTAACTGTGAATTAATTAATGCTTGGAAGAAAAATGAAGATTGGATAAAAGGAAAATTGATCATTAATCCCCATACTTCATATTATTCTAAGGAGTCTTATTTTGAAATGAGACAAAAATCAGCTGAAAATGCAAAAAGGATTTTAGAAAACAAAGAACCCTTAAATAAAATCGTTGATAAAAAAAAATAATCATTGGATATTCTGGCTCATAGAGGTAAATGGGAAAAGGAGGAAGATAAGAATTCTCTTGAATCTTTATTGCTCGCTCTGAATCTAAATTTTGGAATTGAGACTGATATAAGAGATTTTGATGGAAAATTAGTAATTTCTCACGATGTTCCAAATAAAGATTCGATGCCATTAAATGTTCTATTTCAAGAATATAAAGTTATTCAAAAAGAAAAAGGTTTTGCTAATCCAATTGCTTTAAACGTAAAGTCTGATGGAATTCATGAAGAATTAAAAAAATTGTTAATAGATTATGAAATAAATAATTATTTTGTTTTTGACATGTCAATCCCTGATTCCTTAAATTATATAAACTACGGTCTTAATATTTTTTTAAGAGAGAGCGAATATGAAAAAATATTGATAGATCAAAGTTCTTTTGAAGGGATATGGTTAGATCAATTCAAAGAAACTTGGTTTGATAAACAAATTCTGATTGAGAAGATTAAATCAGGGAAAAAAGTGTGTATAGTTTCTTCAGAATTACATGCCAGAGATCATAAATATTGTTGGGAAGTAATCGCTTCGACATTGAAGGAACTATCAAATACAGAAAAAAGAAATATTATGATTTGTACTGACTTTCCATCAGAATTTAAAGAGTATTTTGATGAATGAGATTAAGGCTATCATTTTTGATCTTGATGGCGTTCTTGTTGAGGCAAAAGATTGGCATTATCAAGCTTTGAATCAAGCTTTAGGTTTATTTGGATTTACAATATCGAGAAGCGATCATTTAGTAACATACGATGGGTTACCTACAACTAAAAAACTGCAAATGCTTTCGAGAGACCAAGGCCTTCCAAAAGAACTTCATTCTTTTATAAACAAATTGAAACAAAAATATACTCTTGAAATAATCAATACAAAGTGTAGACCAGTTTTTCATCATGAGTATGCATTGAGTAATTTAAAAAGGGATGGATTTAGGCTTGGATGTGCATCGAATTCGATTGGTACGTCTGTAGAAATTATGTTAAAAAAATCTAATCTCCTCGATTTTATGGATGTCATTTTGAGTACAGATGATGTAGAAAATCCTAAACCAGATCCAGAGATTTACATAAAATCATTTGAACTACTCAATTTAAAGCCTGAGAACTGTCTTGTAGTTGAAGATAATATAAATGGTATTAAATCTGCAAAATCTTCAAAAAGCCATGTAATGGAAATAAGAGAAATAGAAGAAGTAAATTACGAAAACATTAAAAATCATATTAATAAATTAGAATCATGAATATAGTTTTTTTATTGGCTGGATCCAGTCAGTCTTTTTATGAGGAAGGGTATAAATATCCAAAACCCATGATAGAGATAAATGGTGAAATGATCATTTCCAAAGTCATCAATAACATAAAACCAATTTTTTCTAGAGCAAATAAAATAATTTTTATGATTCTTGAAGAGGATGATAATAAATTTCATATCACTAATATAATCAAGCTTCTTGTGCCTGATGCGAAAGTTATAAAAGTTAAAAATGAAACTTCAGGAGCAGCGTGCACTGCTCTTTTGGCTATTGAAGATATATCCAACAAAGAACAACTTTTAATAACTAGCGGAGATCATTTGATTGATCATGATCTCGAGAAAGTTATTGATTATTTTTCAGACTCAAAATGCGATGGTGGGACAATTACGTTTAATTCCATCCATCCAAGATTCTCTTACGTGAAAATATCCAATAACAATAAAATCTTGGAAACTTCAGAAAAAATTCCAATTAGTAACAACGCTACTGCTGGTTTTTATTTTTATAGTCATGGAGAGGATTTTGTAGAAAATGCAAAGAAAATGATTTTGAAAGGATCTGAAGTAAATGGTAATTACTATGTTTGCCCAGTTTTCAACGAAATGATTCTCTCAGGAAAAGAAATTACATCATATGAGATTAATTCAGAAAGTTATCACTCTCTCATGAGTGTCGAATTATTGGAAAATTACAAAAACTCTATGGAGTAATTATGTTCGAAGTCGATAAATTAGAAAAAATGGTTAGAGGTTGGTTTGTAGGAAATTTCTCTCCATCAGTATTTAAGACAAATGATGTTGAGGTAGCGGTTCAAAACTATAAATCAGGAGATTATGAAAAATCACACTTTCACAAAATTGCAACAGAAATAACTCTTATTTTAAATGGGCGGGTCGAGATGAATGGTAAAAGTTTTGATCATGGCGATATCATTAAAATAAATCCAGGACAAAGTACAGATTTTAAAGCACTAACAGATGTGACAACTGTGGTTGTTAAAATACCTGGCGCAAATGACGATAAGTACCTTTCTGAAGTTGATGAATGAACATATCAATTAAAGTCCATATAAAGGCTTAGTTCTATCATGATAAACGTAGTTATTCCCATGGCTGGTAGAGGAAGTAGGTTTAAAGAGGCAGGATACAAAGATCCAAAACCCCTTTTAAAAATTAATAGTAAATTTATGATTGAGGGCGTTGTAGATAACCTCACTCCAAAAAATATTAACGCTCATTTTATTTTTATCTGTCAACAAGATCATTTAAATGAATATGACCTAGAAAAAAAACTTAATAGTAGGATAAAAAACTTAACAATAATAGCAATTGATGAAATTACAGAAGGCGCTGCTTGTACAGTTTTAAAAGCTGAAAAATATATCAATAATAATAGCGAACTAATGATAGCTAATTCTGATCAGTGGGTTGATACAGATATAGATAAATATATATCTCACATGAGCAAAAATAACTTAGATGGTTTAATCATGACTATGAATGCAAATGATTCTAAATGGTCTTATGCCAAGGAAAATACAATCACCAATTTAGTTGAAAAAGTTGAAGAGAAAAAGGTCATATCTAATGAAGCAACTGTAGGTATTTACAATTTTAAATATGGATCTGATTTTTGTTCCGCAGCTAATCAAATGATCGATTTAGAAAAAAAGATAAATGGAGAATATTATGTTGCGCCTGTATATAACGAGTTGATAGGTTTAAAAAAAAGGATAGGAATTTTCAATATAGGATCCCTCAATAATGGAATGTATGGTTTAGGTACGCCTGAAGATTTAGATGAATTTAAATTAAGCGAAAAACTTCAATATTTCTAAATATATGATTGGGATTTTCAAAAAACTTTTCATTATTGTAGACAAGAAAGAAAAGCTGTATTTATACTTCTTTTTTACTGTCTTAATTCTCTTTGCTCTGTTTGATTCTTTCTCTCTAGCCTTAATAATTCCTTTAATGGAGTTAATGATTAGTTTTGAGGATGGAATTCAAAATGAAACACTAATAAACATTTTTAATTTTTTTGGATTGCCAACCTATGGCATTTCTATGCTTTATTATGTTTTGACAATATTTTTTGTAATTTCGCTTTTAAAAGCCGTAACTCAAATTTTTGTCTATAGAATGACAGCCTTTATTCCATATAAAATTCTTTTCAACAAATCTCTCTCTTTAATTGATATATATACAAAGATGCCATGGCAAAAATTTATTACACTTAATTCAAATGATTTAATAAAAACAATTACAAAATCAAACGAATTAAATGCATACGCATATGTAGTTTTATTACAGTTTTTTACAAGCGTTGTCGTGGCAATTTTTTTATTCTCTCTCTTGTTCATATTTAATCCAGTTTTTACTCTAAGTGCTTCAATTTTCTTAGTTCTAATATCTTTCATAATTGTCAAATACATCAGGCCAGTCCAGCAAAAAGGTGGAGAAGACAGAGAAAATGCTTTATCAAATATTTTCATACATGCTTCCGAATTAATGCTTTCAATGCAAGAGATAAGGATATTAAATTCAATATCTTTTTTTAGAAAAAAATTTTTAAAGGATGCGTCCCAACTCTCTAATGCTTTTAAAGTTACTACTTTTTATCCTCCAGTTCCAAATGTAATTATTGAAATAATCGCTGTAGCAATTTTAATGATTATCTTTTTATACATTCTCAATTCTAGTATCGACTTTGTTTCTTTATTTCCTTCATTTGTATTCATTATTGCTGTAGCAAGGAGACTTCTACCTAGTGTAAGCCAGATAAATTCACACTTCATTACCTTAAAAGGATTAGAACCATCCATAAATATTATCAAAGAGGAATTATCAAAAAAAGAATATGATGACTTTGAGGATGTCTCTAGAGCAAAATCAGATAAAAAATATAAAGATTGGTCTGAAATTAAAATTTTAAATCTAGATTTTTCTTACAACTCAAAAAAGGTACTTAGGTCGCTAGATATAAACATCATTAGGGGTAATTCTATTGCTTTTGTTGGACCTTCAGGAGCTGGGAAAACAACCCTAATGAATATATTGCTCGGTCTTCTCAAGCCAAATCATGGAGAAATTTTTTTTGACAATAAGCTATCAGATAGCTTTGAAACTTTGAATAATAATGTCGGTTTAGTACCGCAAATTATAAATATTATTGACGATACAATAGAAAATAATATTGTATTTGGTAGAGCTTATGATGAAGAGAAGCTAAAGAGATCTATTAAGATATCTAACCTAAATGAAGTACTAAATGATCTTGATAATGGTTTAGATACAATCCTTGGAGAAAGGGGAATTTCTTTATCCGGAGGGCAACGCCAAAGAGTTGCAATTGCAAGGGCGATCTATAATGATCCAGACCTTATTATTTTTGATGAAGCAACATCTTCACTTGATAACATTAGCGAAAAGATTATAAAAACAACTATTTCTGACTTATCGAAACACAAAACAATTATTTCAATTGCTCATAGAATGAATAGCATCAGAGATTTTGATGTTATACATGTTTTGGAGGAGGGCAAAATTGTATGTAGTGGAGACTATGACTATCTGATTAAAAATTCAGATTTATTTAGAAAATTGACTGATTCAGAGTTAAATTAAAATGAAGAAAAGATTAGTTTTTGATCAAAGGACTACAACTTTGTTGGGCCCATCATCAAAATTATTTGAATCATTAAAAGACATTCAAGATAGAGGATATAAAGTCGATTTAATATTGAAAGACTGGTCTCTTGAACTAAAAACAAAATCTCATAAGCCTCTTTTATGGGACCCGAATTTACATCCAAAAGATATAATCCTAAATTTAATAAAGCCAACATTCAATAACATTAGATTTGTTGAAAAAGAAAACTCTTATAAAGAAAAACTGAGAATTCTTATTCCTCCTTTTTTCAATAGATATAGATTTGTTCACTATGACTTCGTTTCCCAGTTTTTAGATAAAAACTCTATTAAAAATTTGAAAAAAGACGAGATGCATAAATTCTTGAGTAATCCTAAACTTATTACTTTCGTTAGGTTTGCCTTTTTTTTCTTATATATAAATTTTTTCAGAAACTTCAAACCTAAATTTAAATCAAAAGGCTTCAGATATGTTTTATCTAATAATCTAAGCACAAAAAAAGTCGATGAATTTATTGAAAGGAATAAAGATCCAAAAGTTAAAAATATTCTAATTTCAGTTTTATGGGATGAAAATATGAGGTTTGAAAATCAAGAGGATAGATTGAAAGGAGGTCCGAAGTATCAAAAAAATCATGATGAAGAATTCGAAAACTTAAAAAGTTACATTAAAGAATTAGATAATTTCGCAACTGAAACAGGAAAAATTAGATTTGTATTAGCAAGTAAAAAGGCTGTTGATTGGGAAAAATTTATCCAGTCTGATTTCGTAGACTTAAGAAATTTTGAAGATCTGGGATTTACCATGTCTCAATCAATTTTTATTGCTCAAGAAATATCTGACGTAACTATAAACTGGCCTTCTACTTATTCTATTTGGATAACTAATTGTGAAAACAAATTGCATTTAACATGGCTTGATAATAAAGATACAGCCAAATGGGCAAGAAACAACTATCAAAAGAAATCAGTAAACTTTCTGTTGAAAAAGTTAAACCTTATATGACTTATTTAGTTAAAGAGAAAAAAGATCAATCCGTAGAAATTACTTCACCTGAAAATGATGTTACGAACTTTTATCCAGAGAACAACTTAGAAAAGTCTAAAGAACTTTTATCATTATTCAATAATTTAGAAACAATTGAAGGAAAAAAACTATATGAGTATTGGGTCATAGATGATTTTTATATTTTACCTGCATTACAAGAATGGTTGTTTTGGGAAGTTTTTGTCGGAAAAGTTTCTCACAAAGAAACTATGGATTTTTTAAAAAATAAAAAATATAAAATATTAAAATCTCAATTTTGGGTTGTAGGAAGGATAGAAAGATGGACAAGATTTAAGAAAAAAAATCATAATTTCTTTAAGAGATTTTCATATAATTTTTTAGCCTCTCTTTTAAGAAGTAGGTTTAAAAATGAAGCATCTTTGCTTATACACGACGATGGATACGATGGATTCAGATTTAGAAAAATTAAAGAAACTTTAAAAAAAAATATCTTGTTTCATAGAACTGAAAGAATGAAGCCTAGACAATTCATGAGGCTTTTTTTTGATAGAAATACATTTGTCCAAGGAAGTTACTATACTTTTGAAAAAAATAAAGAACCAATTCTAAGAGAAAAAATACCTAATAAATTAAGAGATTATTTTTCAGAGAATGACATCAAAATTATCATTAATAAAATAAATAAAAGATTTTTGAATTTAAGAGCTGAAGTGAAAGTTTTAAAAAAATTTTTAAAAGATAAAAAAATAAATTATTTGCTTTCATACGATCAAGTAGAAGAGTGTCTAGCTTTATTGATTGTTTTCAAGAGCTTAAAAAGGAAATCTCTTTCTTATCAGCATGGCCCTCTGACTGACTACCACTCGGGATGGATCGGTTTTGGAATTCCTAAGGAATCTTGTAATTTAGTACCTAACCAGCTGATTCTATGGGGATCATTCTGGAGAGACTTCATTATTAATAAATCAAATAAATATAATCATGAAAATACTATTATAGGTCCCCACTTGAATAAGATTATTAATTATGAGAATTTCTTAAACTTTCAATTACCAAAAAAAGAAATAAATGTTTTAGTTCCTTTTGAATTTCTTGCTAATAATATTCAGGTTTCTCAATATTTAGAGAAATTAATTAATATGAATTGGAATATTACAATCAAGCTAAGACCAAATGGAGACTTAAACTCAGATCACGAAGCATTCTCTCTGGAAGTTCAAAAAAAAGCTAATTTTGTAATGGATCTTTCTAATGAACAGTTAAGTAAATTTAATATTATTATTTTTACTCAGTCAGTCTATGCCATTGAGCTAATGTATCTGAATATTCCTTTATGGTACTTAGAAACAGATTTTAATTTTTTAAATTTATTTGCTAAGAAAAAATTAGCCCATAAAATCGACTTGGTAACTTTGGAAAAGATTTCTAAAAATAAAAATATTCTAAATGAATATTTAAAGCCTCTTCATACTTTAGAAGATTATAAAAAAATTTTTTTTGATAAGCCTTTAATTGAAATTGAGGATCATATCTTTTAAAAAATTATGAAAAAGAAGATTTTAATTTCTGCTTATACAGGTTTAGGTAATTTCATCTTAAAAACACCTTTGATATCAGAATTAAAAAAAAAGTATCCTTCATCTGAAATTGATATTCTATGCGGCCTTCCTTGGGGGGCTGAGAATGTTTTAAAAAACTCTACTTTTATCAATGAAATTCACTGGGTTGATCCAGGAAAAAGTTTTATCTCGAGGTTTTTCAGCTTGAAAAAAATTTCAAGAAAAGAATATGATTTAATAATATTCCCTTTTGATTCATCTCCAAATTTTATAATTTTTTTCTTTAATTTCTTAGCCAAAAAAAGTTACATAACTGCTCATATTAATTTTCATTTAAAAAATTTAAAGAGAGATTTTATTAACATTTTGTTTCTGATTTTTTTAAAAAATATAAATTGGGTCCAAGTAAAAACCAACAGGCATGAAATAAAACTAAATATGGACCTGATAAAAAATTATGTATCTGAAAAAATTGATTACAATGCTAAAACTGTTATCTTTTTTGAGGAGGACAACAGTAAAGTCATCTCTGGTGAATATATTGTTCTTCAACCTGTTTCAAGAAATGGAATGCCTTCACCAAAGAATTGGCCTATAAAAAGCTTTTATGAAATTTCAAAGAAAATATGCAATGAACTTAAAGGTTATCAAGTAGTTTTGCTGGGAGACAAAGGAGAACAAGAAACTGTAGAAAAATTCAAATTTGAAGATTTAGATTGTGTGACTTCCTTTGTAGGAAAAACTAATTTCTCTCAGCTATGCAATATAGTTCAAAATGCTAAAATTGTTATCGCAAATGATAGCGGAATAATGCACATTGCTGATTCTTTAAATACACCTCTTATTGCACTTTATGGACCAACAGACTTTCATCGAACAAGACCATTATCTAGAACTTCTTCCATATTATTTTCTTGCAATAATTCTTTACTATCTATGCAAGGATTTTCATGCACGGAAGATCAACTTTTAGAGATTTATCCTCATGAATATTGTATGAATTCTTTAGATGTTGAGGATGTATATGAGCATCTTAATTTTAGATTGAATGAAAAAACTTTATGAACAATTTTGTCTAGAAAACAAAATTCCAATCTTTTTGAAACCTTGGTGGATGGATGCATCTGCAGGGCCGGATAATTGGGATGTAATTGTTATAAAAGACAATAAATCCATTCTTGGAGTGATGCCATATTTAAAAGAGAATAAATTTGGTTTTAAATTTATTAAAATGCCCCCACTTACTCAATTCAACGGACCATATTTAAATTTTGAAGGTGTAAAAAAATCTGAAAAATATTCTTTTGAAATCAAAATATATGAAGAAATTTTAAGAAAAATTCCAAAATCAACTAAGTTCTCTCAATGTTGGCATTACTCTTCCAAAAATTGGTTGCCGTTTTATTGGCAAGGGTATCAACAAACAACAAAATATTCCTATTACCTGAATTATGAAAAATCAATTGAAAAGATTTGGGATAATTTGAAGTCAAATATTAAAAGCGATATAAAAAAAGCTAAAAATAGATTCAATCTAACAATTCAAAAAGAACCAAATATTTCTGATTTTATTGAGTTGAATAAGTTAGTTTTTCTTAGGCAGGATAAAAAGTTACCTTACAAAGAAGAACTAATAAGAAATATATATTCTGCTTGCTTAAAAAATAAATCAGGAAAATTATTTATGGCAAAGGATTCCGAGGGAAGAATTCATGCTGGAGCACTTATAATTTGGGATGAAGAATCTGCATATTATCTCCTAGGAGGAAGTGACCCTGAGTTAAGAAATAGTGGAGCTACAAGTTTTTGTCTCTGGGAAGCAATAAAATTCTTTAAGGATAAAACAAAAAAATTTGATTTCGAAGGGTCTATGATTCAACCTGTTGAAAAATTTGTTAGAGCATTTGGTGCAAAGCAAATAGAGTTTTATAAAGTTGAAAAACAATCCAAATTTTATAGCTTTTTTCATTCTCTCAAAAGCCTTTATTAGATGTACTCTGATCAACAAATCTCTTGGTTCAGTAAAATTTTTTATGAAAGATTTGGCGCTAGATTTAAAATCCAAAATGACAATGAAAATTATATTTCAATTTCTTTACAAAATTACTCTGGAAAAATTTTTGTAAAGTCAAATAAGGGTTCTTTTTTTAATCAAGATGAAGTCAAATTCTCCAACCAAAAATTAAACAAAGAAGAATTTAATACAAAGCTAAATGAAGATCTCGTTGCGCCAGGTTTAAATAGAACTTTAGAAGTTCTAATTGAAAAGAAAGATGAAGATTATTATCTTTATTATGATCTCTTTGGCTTAATTTTGTGGATGCTTTCCAGATATGAAGAGATGGGAACCGCTAATAATCTTGACTCTCATCAAAGATTTTCATCCTCTTCATCTCATGCATTCAAACATAATTATCTTGAGCGACCAATAGTGGACGAATGGCTTGATGTTATGAAGCAATTGATAAAAAAGACATGGAAATCGCTGAATATCAAAAATAATAGTTTTTCAATTGATCTTTCACATGATGTTGATTTTCCAAGCAATTATGCCTTTAAAACTAAATTTAATCTTTTTAAGTCTATAGTTGGTGATTTAATTAAAAGAAGAAATATAAAGAATTTTCTATTGGGTCCTCTTATATTTATTTTTTCAAGAAGGTCTATTAGCAAAATTGATCCAGTGAACACTTTTGATTGGATAATGGACCAGTCTGAAAGATTGGGTACAAAAAGTACCTTTAATTTCGTAGCAGGCAAAACAGATTTAGATCATGATCCTGAATACTCAATTGATGATCTCCGAATAAAAAAATTACTTTTGAGTATAGATCAAAGAGGTCATAAAATTGGCATTCATCCAAGTTATAAAACCTTCAATAATATTCATTTAATTAAAAAAGAACTTCAAAAGATCATCTTAATTTGCAACAAACTAGGAATAAAGTTTTCTTATGAATCTAGAATGCATTTTTTAAGATGGGACTCATATAAAACTCCATATTTGTTATCAAAGGCTGGAGTAAAAATAGATTCTTCTATGGGGTATGCAGATAGAGTAGGATTCAGAGCTGGAACCTGTTTTGAATATCCAGCATATGATATTTTGAATGATAGACCCTTAGATATCAGATTTAAGCCTCTAATAGCAATGGAGGTCTCTTTGATATCAAATAAATATATGGGCCTGGATCGTAAAAACACTCTGAAAAAATGCCTTGAACTTAAGAGGATATGTAAATTATTTGGAGGAAAATTTTCTTTGCTTTGGCATAATAATAATTTAGACACTCAAGACAAAAAAGAACTGTATTTAACAATTATAAACTCTTAGAAAAATGCTTAAATTTGCTTTAATAGGTTGTGGAAGGATAGCAGTTCGTCATTCTCAGCTACTGGGCGAAAATAATATCAAAGGTGCAAAACTAGTTGCTGTTTGCGATCCAAATTTAGAAAAATGTATTGATATTGCAAGTAAATACGATATTCCTCATTACGAAGATATGCATAAAATGATGCTTTCAGAAGATATTGATGTCGCAGTAGTTTTAACACCTAGCGGGATGCATGCTAGCAATGTTATAGAACTTTCTAAATATGGAAAACATATCATTGTCGAGAAACCTATGGCGCTCAAATTGAAAGACGCAGATTTAATGATTGAAGCCTGTAGAAAAAATAAATGTTTACTTTTTGTTGTAAAGCAAAATAGGTTTAACGTACCAGTCAAAAAACTACGTCAAGCTATAGAAGAAAATAGATTTGGCAAAATTTTTATGGGAACTACGAGAGTTAGATGGGCAAGACATCAAGAATATTATGATCAAGATGAATGGAGAGGTACTTGGTTGAATGATGGGGGGGTTCTTACTAATCAAGCGAGTCATCATATTGATCTTCTAGAGTGGATGCTTGGCGAAGTAGATTCAGTATTTGCTAGGTCGACTCAAGCCATTGCAAAGATTGAAACTGAAGACACCGCTGTAGTAATTTTAAATTTTAAAAATGGCTCTTTAGGAATCATCGAAGCAACTACAGCTACAAGACCCAAAGATTTAGAAGGCTCACTTTCGATAATGGGAGAAAAAGGAAGCGTTGTAATCGGTGGGTTCTCTGTAAATAAAATGAATACATGGAATTTCGAGGATCCTACTGCCGATGATAAAGAAGTAATAGAAAGATTTTCTGAAAATCCTCCTAATGTATATGGATTTGGACATAAGTCTTATTATGATAGTGTTGTTGACTGTATTAACAACGATGGAAAAGATATTGTTGATGGAAAAGAGGGTAGAAAAAGTTTACAACTCATCAACGCAATTTATCACTCAATTGAGACTGGAAAAGAAGTCTATATGTCTTCGGAAATTCCTGAAACTAAGCTTGGAAATTAAAAAATTAAGAGAAGATGAAAGGTAGTTACATAATTTATCCAGATGTTTCACTTGGTGAAAATGTTTTGATTGAGGAATTTTGTATAGTCGGCATTCCCATAAAAAAAGCAAATCGAGAGTGTTCAATTGGTAACAATTCTTACATTCGATCTGGAACATATATCTATCAGGGAAATGATATCGGTAATAATTTTATTACTGGTAATAAAGCTAATATTAGAGAGAATAACCAAATTGGAAATAATGTCTCAATTGGAACGCATTCTGTAATAGAACACAACGTAAAAATTGGGGATAACGTTAGAATACATTCTCAGGTTTTTATCCCAGAATATAGCGTTCTTGAAGAAAATAGTTGGATAGGACCAAATGTCGTCTTTACCAATTCAAAGTTCCCAAATCGACCAAATTCAAAAAAAAATTTAATAGGCCCAAAAATTGGAAAATTTGCTGCTTTGGGAGCAAACTCAACGATATTACCTTCGATAGTTATTGGTCAACATTCTATAGTTGGTGCTGGTTCAGTAGTAACCAAAAATGTTCCTGATTTTAGTATAGTTGCTGGAAATCCAGCAAAAATCATAGGGAAAGTTGAACAAGCATGAAGATAAAATTTTTGGACTTACATCAGCAGTATTTGTCAATCAAAGATGAGATTGATTCCGCTATCTCAGAAACAATATCTAAGTCTTCTTTTGTTGGAGGAAATTCAATTATTGAATTTGAAGAAAAATTTAAAACATACCATGAGTCTAAATATTGTTTGGGCGTTGGAAATGGAACTGATGCTTTAGAAATTTCTCTTGAAGCATTAAATCTACCTGTTGGTAGTGAAATTATTGTCCCAGCAAATAGTTTTATTTCATCAGCTGAAGCAATATCAAGAAATAATTTTAAGGTTGTTTTCTGCGATGTAAGTCCAATTGATTATAATATTGACTTAGATGATCTTAAGAAAAGAATTACAAAAAATACTTCTGCAATAATTGCAGTTCATTTGTATGGCCAACCTTGCCAAATTAAAGAAATCTTAGAGATAGCAAATAATCATTCTCTAAAAGTAGTTGAAGATTGTGCGCAAGCTCATGGAGCAGAGTATGAAGGAAAAAAAGTTGGAACATTTGGGGACTTAGGTTGTTTTAGCTTCTATCCAGGAAAAAATCTTGGTGCATTTGGTGATGCTGGAGCAATTATTACAAATGATGAAAAGCTTTATTTAAAATGTAAAAAAATTGCCAATCATGGAAGAATAGCTAAATATGATCATGAGTTTGAGGGGAGGAATTCAAGACTTGATGGAATTCAAGCAGCTATTTTAAGTGTCAAACTCAACCATCTAGAGGAGTGGACAAAAGTAAGGATTCAAACCGCTATGGAATACATCAATCAATTAAGTGATATTGACGAAATAAAATTACCTAATATCAAAGAAAATGTCAGACACGTATTCCATTTATTCGTGGTTAGATCTCACAAGAGAGATGCCATTAGAGAAAAACTATCGAAAGCTGGAATAGAGACCGGCATTCATTACCCAATTGCCTTGCCAAAATTGAGAGCATTCAATTACCTAAACCAAGGTGATGAAGATGGTTTTGCTTGGATATCGGATAGAGACCTTTTTAGTTTACCTATTCATGGTAACTTTGACTTGAGCCAAATTAAATATATCAAGGAAAATCTGTGAAAGTTGTAATACTGGCTGGAGGTCTTGGTACTAGGATTAGCGAGGAAACTAATTTGAAGCCAAAACCAATGATTGAAATAGGAGGCAAACCAATTCTTTGGCATATTATGAAAATCTATTCATATTATGGACTAAACGAATTTATCATTTGCTGTGGGTACAAGGGTTATTTAATTAAAGAATATTTTGCAAACTATTTTCTTCACTCCTCCGATATGACAATAGATCTAGTTGAGAATGAAACAATCATCCACTCAAATTCTTCAGAACCTTGGAGAGTAACTTTAGTAGATACTGGAAATGATACTATGACCGGAGGTAGACTAAAGAGGGTAAAAAATTATTTAGATAAAGAGGATTTTTGTTTTACTTATGGCGACGGGCTGTCAGATATAAATATTCGAGATTTAATTAATTTTCACAAATCACATAAAAAATTTGCAACAACTACTGCTGTACTTCCTCCAGGAAGGTTTGGCTCACTTGAGTTAGAAGAAGACAAAATTTTAAGTTTCAAGGAAAAGCCAGATGGAGACGGTTCATGGATAAATGGAGGTTTTTTTGTTCTTTCCCCAAAGGTGATTGATTACATTGATAATGACCAAACTATATGGGAGAGAGATCCCATGGAAAGAATTGCGTCTAATAATCAGATGCGAGCGTTTTTTCACAAGAATTTCTGGCAGCCAATGGACACCTTAAGAGATAAAAATAATCTAGAGGAACTATGGAGAACCAACAGCGCTCCTTGGAGACTATGGGAAAAGTAAATAAAGACTTTTGGAAGAATAAAAAAGTATTTATTTCAGGAAATACTGGTTTTAAAGGGAGTTGGCTATCATATTGGTTACTTAACATGGGGGCTGAAGTAACTGGTTACTCTTTAGCTCCTGAAGAAGATAAAAACTTATTTTCGATTTTAAACTTAAAAGATAATACAGATTGTCATTTTGGAGACATACGTGATGGAGATTTTTTTAAAAAGATAGTTAAAAAGTCTAATTTTGACATAGCTTTTCATTTGGCAGCACAACCCCTTGTCAATGAATCCTATGCTAATCCTTATGATACATTTTCAACCAACATTATTGGAACTATAAATTTTTTTGAAGCATTAAGACATATTGATGAAGACAAAATTGCCATAAATGTCACCAGTGATAAATGTTATGAAAATGATAATGAGGAAAAGTCCTTTAAGGAAAGCGATCGACTCGGCGGCTCTGATCCTTATAGTTGCAGCAAAGGATGTGCAGAACTCATTACGAACTCTTATAATAAGTCTTATTTTAATAAAGAGAATTCCAACCAAAATATTTTCATGGCTAGTGTTAGGGCTGGAAATGTCATCGGAGGAGGAGATTGGGCAAGAGATAGATTAATTCCAGACGTAATAACTAGTTTCATCAACAATAAAAAGCCCATTATTCGAAATCCAAACTCAGTAAGGCCTTGGCAATTTGTCCTTGAACCTTTAAGCGGCTATTTAATGCTTGCGGAAAAAATTTATGATAGTAAAAATTCAATTTATTGTTCAGGCTGGAACTTTGGTCCAAAAGATTATGATTTGAAAACGGTAGACTGGATTGTAGAGTACATAGATAGTTCTTGGCCCGAAAAAGTAGGCTGGACCAAATCCGAAAAAGAACCTCTGCCTGAAGCAAAATACTTAGAATTAAATTGTGATAAAGCTCAAGATTTACTTTCTTGGGAACCTAAATTAACTCTTAAAGAAACTCTTGATAATTTAATTGACTGGTATTTGTCTCATAAAAATGGAGAAGATATGGAAACTATCACTCTTCGGCAAATAAATGAATATTCTCAATGCTCTTAGTTTAGGACTTAATGGGCAAAAAAAATTTATCAAAAGATAGCAACTTAATCATAGGCTTGAGAAGTTTTTTAGGCAAAAATCTTGATTTATTTCTAAGACATAGAGAGGAAATAGTTTTCGACATTTCTTACAGACCAAATAAAAAGAAGAGCTTCCAAGATA
Source organism: uncultured SAR86 cluster bacterium (assembly GCA_902526045.1). Lineage (GTDB taxonomy): Bacteria > Pseudomonadota > Gammaproteobacteria > Magnimaribacterales > AG-339-G14 > CACNYO01. Next base: position 111,022 of record CABZJI010000004.1, read on the forward strand.
ATTTAGAGGGATTAATTCGAAATCATAAAATTGATAGCATTTTTATTTGTGGTTCAAAGATTGATTATTCAGATTCATATAAAACTATCGATGAAATAGTATCCTCTAATATTTTGTTGCCAAATTACGTTTGTAAGGCAGTTAAAAAGTACTCCTCGGAAACTGAAATTTTTCATTTCGGATCATATTGGCAATTTGATGAAGGACTTAACCTGAATCCCCCTAATTTTTATGCAGCTTCGAAAACTGCAGCAGAAGAAACTATGAAGGTTTTTGCAAATGATGGTTTAAAAATATCTACGATTAGGCTCTACGATATTTATGGGAAAGGAGATAGAAGAGGAAAAATTTTTAATTTGATTAAGAGTATTAAAAAGACAAAAAAAATCATTCAACTGACTCACCCTGATCAACTCATAAATCCCCTTCAGGTAAAAGATGCAGTTGAAGGAATTTTTTTAGCTAGGAATCAAGTAAGAAAAAAGAAGAGTAACGGTGAGTTGTATGAATTTTCTTTGAATCCACAAAATTATGTAACTCTCAAACAATTAGTATCTATTTTTGAGAAAGTAGATGACTTTCCTTATTCAAATTTCATCCATTATGGAAAAAAAACTTCTTATGAAAGACCTAGAATGGAAATTAATTTACCAAATCCAAGGTCTTGGTCTCCAAGCTATACATTGAATGATGGTATAGCTGATTTCTTAAATTCGTAATGTTTCTTTTTGTATGAAAACATGTAGTATCAAACCCCTACATTTGCGAGAGAGTTTTGAAAAAGAATATTAGAGTAGCATATGCAAAAAGTGTGCATGGAAAGAAAGAGATAGATGCTGTTCTTAAAGTCCTTAATAGCTCGACTCAGATGGGAAGAAACACAGTCAATCTAGAGAAGAAAATATCAAAACTTTTTAACAAAGACTTTGGTTTGATGACTAACTCAGGATCATCGGCACTTTATATCTTGATGGATATATTAAATCTGGATCCAGGAAGCGAGATCATAACTCCAGCTCTAACTTTTTCAACTACTATCGCACCAATAGTTAAATCAGGATTAATCCCAAGCTTTGTTGATGTTGATTCAAAAACATTCTGTATCAATGAAAATCTAATTGAAGAAAAGATAAATGAGAAAACAAAAGCTATTCTTGCGCCTGATTTGCTCGGAAATATATGTAATTGGCCAAAAATTCGAGAAATAGCTGATAAAAATGATCTGTTTGTTCTGCAAGATAGTGCAGATACTTTAGGAGCAAAAATAAGTGGAATTTCTACAGGAAAATATTCAGATTTTTCTATAACAAGTTTCTATGGTTCGCATATTATAAATGGAGCTGGAAATGGTGGAATGTTATGTCTTAATGATGAAGAATTATTTAGGAAAGCAAAATTACTAAGATCTTGGGGGAGATCTTCATCTCTTTTTGATAATAGCGAATCAATAGAAAATAGGTTCAATGTTTCATTAGATGGGATCACTTATGATTCAAAGTTTATTTTTGAAGAAATGGGATATCAATTAGAACCATCAGAAATTAGCTCTGCTTTTGCTTTAACTCAATTACAAAGTCTTTCAAAAGGTATCAAAAAAAGAAGAGAAATATTCAATCAACATCAAAATTTTTTTTCTAAGTATGAAAAATTTTTAGATCTCCCTTACGAAAAAGATGACGTTTATTCGGGATGGCTTGCTTACCCGCTTATTGTTAAAGAGTCCTCCCCTTTCACAAGAACAGAATTACAAATATATTTAGAAAAGAGGAACATACAAACCCGCGTTATATTCACTGGAAATATTTTAAGACAACCTGGCTTTAAAAATATAAATTGTATTGGAAAGGCGGATGATTTTATTAATGCAGATAAGGTTATGAGGGGGGGCATTCTCATAGCTTGCCACAATGGTTTAACACAAGAAATGATTGATCATGTTCATAATTCTTTTGATAATTTTATTAATAAAAAATCACAAATTTATTCAAAAAAATTACATCAAATCAAAGCTTGTGAAGTCTGTGGATCAAAAAAATTATCTCAAGTCCTTGATTTAGGTAATCATCCAATGTGTGATGATTTAATTCCTACTTCGGAAGATTCAATATGTGAGGAATATCCAATAAAAATTGCCTATTGTAAAAATTGTTTTACTGCCCATCAAATTTATCAAGTTCCTAAGAAAAAATTATTTCCTTCTGACTATCACTACAGATCAAGATTTACAGCTGATGTATTGAAAGGTATGAGTGACTTAGTAAATTCATGTGAGGAATTTTGTGGAACGCTGAAAAATAAAACTGTTCTTGATATTGGGTGTAATGATGGCAGTCTTTTGGACTTTTTTAGTCAGAAAGGTTGTAAGACAATTGGCATTGAACCAACCGATGCATACAAAGAATGTCAGGATAAGGGACATAAGTCATATGGCAATTATTTATCACCAGCTACTGCAAAGAAAGTGCTAAGAGAGAATGGTGTTCCAGATATAATTACCTTTACAAATGTCTTTGCTCATATTGAAAATTTGCCTGAAGTCTTAGATTCTTTAGAAATTTTATCTAACAAAGATACAGTCCTTGTGATTGAAAATCATTATCTGGGTGCGGTTTTAGAGAAGTATCAATTTGATACCTTTTATCATGAGCATCCAAGAACTTATAGCTTCAATTCTTTTATTCACATTGCAAAGTCTTTGAAGGCAAAAGTTCAATCAGTTGAGTTTCCCTCAAGATATGGCGGAAATATAAGAGTATTTATTTCAAAAAAGAAAACAAAAGATAATTCAGATATAAACGATATTCTTACCCGCGAAAAAAATTTTTTTGATGATATCGTATCAATGAATGATCAAATCAATTCTTGGAAGTTGAGAACAAAAAAACATATTTTAAATCTCTACGAGAAACATGGCTCTCTTTCATGTAAGGCTTTCCCCGGCAGGGCAGCAATACTAATTAAACTTTTGGAACTTAACGAAAATTTAATTTCATGTGTTTATGAAAAACCAGGTTCTTTAAAAATAGGCCATTTCGTCCCAGGCACAAGAATCCCAATCTTGTCTGATGAAGATTTATTTAGCAAAAAAAATCAACCACCAATAATAATAAATCTAGCTTGGCATATTAAGAAAGAAATTAAAAATTATCTTAAAGAAAAATATCAAGGAGAAATTTTTAATATCCTTGAACTTAAAGATTTCAAATAATTTTTGTGAATAAAGTAATAATCTACGGATCTGGATTTGGACTTTATGGCTATCTACCATCAATTGCAAAGAAAGATAATATTGAAATATTTTTGGATGCAAGATATAGAGACAAACTCAATACTAGGAAGGAACTTGAAGAATATGCTAATAAAATCTGTTGGTATGATGACGAGATATATGCAGTTAATAAGATTGATACAGCCGTATTGGCATTAAGACCAAAAGATCAAGATTCTAAAATTAGATATTTACTAGATAAATCCAATATCAAAAACTATCTCCTTGAGAAACCTTTATCAATTGATCCTCATCAATCAATTGAATTATTAAATTTATTGAAAGAAAAAAAAGTAAACTTTTCAATAGGGTATTTATTTCAATATACTTCTTGGGGTAAAGATTTGATTACCTTGTCTAAGAAATCAATCGATGACTATTTTTTAAAATGGAAATTCCATGCACATCACTTTACCTATGAGGTTGAATCATGGAAAAGAGAAGATGATCAAGGTGGAGGAATTATAAGATTTTATGGTATCCAATTAATAGCACTGCTTTCTCAGATTAAATTCAGTAATTTATTAGAATCTAAGATCACATATAAAGATAGTAATTCATACAGGTGGGAAGCTAAATTTTCTAACGAAAATAAATCAACTTTTGCATTAGAATTGAACTCTCTTTCACCTAAAAAGGAATTCTCAATTAGCAGGTTTAGATCTAAGAAGTCAAATGAACTTGTTTGTAACCTGGAAGATCCGTTTGAGAATATTGAAAACTCTAAGTCTGATAGAAGAGTAAAATTTATCTCAGATTCTTTAAATAATTTAAGACAATCTAAAAGCTTCTTCACCCTCAATGAGGATGTAATTAATTTATGGAGAGAAATTGAACAGAATTCAAAAATAATTTCAGAATGAGGTAATATTGAAAAGATTTATAAAGTTTATTGCCGTAGGTTTCCTTAACACTTTGATTGGATTTGGACTTTATTCTTTTTTCATATTTATAAACTTTAAAATTGAGGTTTCTCTGGCATTAAGTTACTTATTTGGAATAATCTTTAATTATTTCTCTACTGGTATAATTGTATTTCAGAAGGTAAGTTTTTCTCCTTTCTTAAAATTTGTATTAATCTATATCTTTATTTACTTTTTAAACCTCACTATTTTGAATTTTTTAATTATTAACAGCCTAAATAAATATTTATCCCAACTAATCTGCATGATATTTGTTGTTCCATTAACTTATATTCTTTTAAAAAAAATTGTTTATAAGAATTAGTGAATAAAATGCCAAAGAAACTAATTTCAATAATATCTCCTTGCTTCAATGAAGAAAAAGGTATTAAAAAATGTTACGAGACAATTAAAGATATCTTTCTAAAACTTGAAGAATACGAATATGAGCATATTTTCTGTGATAATTGTTCTTCTGATCAAACTGTTGATATATTGAAATCAATTGCAGAAAAAGATAAGAATATAAAAATCATACTTAATTCAAGAAACTTTGGGTTATTGAATAACACCTATAACGGAGTAATGAATTCCTCTGGAGACGCAACTCTTTTGTTTATGCCAATTGATATGCAAGATCCACCAGAATTAATTCCTAGCTTCATTGAACTTTGGGAAAAGGGTAACGATATTGTATATGGAGTAAGAGCAAAAAGAGAAGAAGGATTTTTTTTAAGAACTTCACGAAGACTCTATTATAAGCTTTTAAAGAAAGTTACTTATGTCGACTATCCAGAAAATGTAGGAGATTTTCAACTGGTTGATAAAAAAGTAATTGAGGCAATGAAATTAACTGAAGATGCTAATCCTTTCATGAGGTTAATGACATTTGATGCTGGTTTCAGATCTACCGGGGTTGAATATACTTGGAGAGCAAGAGAGTACGGCAAATCACAAAATGGTCTTTTAAAAATGTTTGAGCAAGGATTAAATGGATTAATAAGTTTTAGTGGACTTCCTTTAAGGTTGTCATTAATTATTGGTTTATTAATTTCTTCGCTCAGCATTCTTTACTCTATATCAATTTTCATAATGACGCTCTTTGGTTTTGTTGATTCACAAGCAGGAATACCAACAATTATAGTAGCTCTCTTCTTCTTTGGAGGAGTACAGCTATTTTTCATAGGAATTTTGGGAGAATACATATTGGCAATTTTTAATCAAGTTAGAAAAAAGCCTCTAGTAATTGAAAAAGAAAGAATCAATTTTTAAAAATTCTTCAAAATGAAGTCTTTGAAATTTGATAAATTTTCTTCGGTTGACAAGCTATTAATTATCTTTATTTTTTTCTCTTTAATTTATTCTTACTTCTCTCTTTATTTTTTTAAGATTTATTACCGAGATAGTTTATGGATTGCCTCATTTGCTTACAATTTTGCTAAAGAAGGTTTCTTGCTGGATGTTCTGAGCAGAGAGCCTGGTCTGGCAATAGGTCATGGAAGAATAATGGATCTTTTGTATGGAAATTTCATGCTGTATTTTACGAACCTCATTTATGCGCATAGGTTTTTATCATGGATTATCTCTTTTCCAGTTTTGATCCTATTTTATTTAATATTAAGAAACATAAATTTTGAAAGAACTATATGTCTTCTAGCAGTATTATTTCTTTCTGTTTCAGAGCATTTTTTGCTTAGTTCTCATTCAGCAAGACCAGAAATCTTAGTTTTGTTAACTGGATTCATGTCTTTGTATTTATTTACATCTAAAAATCAAACAATTCTAAAAATTATTACATCTGGTTTATTTATTTCAATCTCGATAGATATACATTTGAGTAGTCAAATATTTATATTTATTTTGATATTTTATGAGCTGTCTAAAGAAGAAAAGTTCTTTAGAAAAAATAATTTTCATAAATTAATGTTTTTTTTGATAGGTTATTTTTTTGGATTATTAATTGTTATCTTTAATAATATTAATCATTATCAAGAAATTAAAAATTCCCTTGAATTTGCTAACGAAGTCATTTCGACTTCATTGATTGATAGGTTTTCCTGGATATTTCTTTTTGGATTTGATAGTACCTTATATCGGTGGTTACATTTTCCTATATTTCTTTTAATTGGAGTCTATTACTTCTTGGAAAAGAGAAATTTAGAAAATTCAAAATTTAGGTCTTCATTTTGGATGTTTTTAGGAGGATTAACTGGATATATTTTATTGGGAAGAATGAATCATCATTATTTGATTATTTTTTTTCCTTTTTTATATGCTTTCTTAATAAGTATTTCTTATAAAAAAAGAAAAAACATATTGAAGCTGTCATTGATCGTCCTCTTTTCATACTCAATATTTTTTCAACTTTATAATGCAGTGAATTTTTACTCCTCAGATATTCGAGGATTTTACGACAAAGCAAGTCAAGAAATTGAACTCACACAAGATGTCACTATTGTAGGACCAGATAATTTTTGGTTTATTTTTAAAGAAAATGATTTTTATTCCTATCAAGCTAGAGTCAACTTCAAAGAAATTTCAAGAGATAAAAAAATTATTTTTATTTCTAATGAACTTTATCATCTTTTTAAAAATGAAGGAATTGAGCTTGGCTTAAATACCGGAGTAAGCAATATTCCAGATACATTTTTAGATGATTTTAAACTTTCATCTTCTTTTGAGGATTATTATTATGGATCGTTCGGTTTAAAGAAAAAAAATACAATTAGAGTTTACAAAAATTTTTAAAATGAGAATTGTTATTCTTACTAGTCATCTTTTAGAATCTGATAAAAAAGTAAATATTCATTATATTTATGAGGGGCTAGTAAATGATGGCCATTCTGTTCGTTGGATCACTTACCCTTTATCTATATCAATTTTTAGAAAACATAACAGATATAAACTTAAAGCATTGATAAAAGGATTCTTTAGACAATTACATGTAATCTCTCTAATCCCTCCATATGCTATTAGAAATATTTTTTTTCGAAAAATTTTTTCAATTCCAATTTACTTTTTTTCTACAAAAAGGCTCTCTTTTGATTTGATGATATCTGAGGGCTATCAGTCTGCTTACTTTTTTGAAAAGATTAAATTCAAAAAACTTATTTATAGAATGTCAGATGATGAAGGCTATCTGAATTTTTTTTCAGATGAGTCAGAGCAACTGACAAAAATGATTGATAAAACTAGCCAAGTTTGGAGCGTATTACTCTCGTCTTCAAGAAAATATAAAAACAGTATTTATTTACCTAATCCTTCTTATTTTTCAGAAGTTTATTCCAGAAAAGAAAAGCTTAAGGAGGCTGTATATGCTGGATCAAATAAATTTGACAATACCTTCTTAAAACAACTTCTAGATTCAGGCATCGTCATTAATTTATTTTCTGAAAAACCTCCATTTTTCCATGAAAATCTAATTTTTCATGGACTCGTTAACAAGAGTGATTTACAAAAGCAATTATCATTGTTCAAAGTTGGCTTGATACCATTTGATATTGATCAGAAAAATACACATATGGAAATACCATTAAAAACATATGATTATTTGTCTGCAGGATTGCATGTTGTTATGTTATCTTCATCTAGCTCTATTAAAACAGAGGTCATACATTTAACAGACGATAAAGAAAATTTTATTGAAAAAGTTAAGAGACTTATGAATGAAGATATTGACTTTGATAAATATAATGAATTTTTGAAACTAAATTCAATGGAGAAATTTTTTCAAAAGATAAACAATAATTTAAGAGAGATATTGTGACAATTAATATAAAAAATTTAAGTTCTTTATTATTTATAGTCACAATCTTCTCAGTTTTCTTCAATCAATTAACTTTTGGAATAAGCACGAGGATTTCAATTCCTTTTAGATACATTGAAATATTGATCTTTTTATCCTTAATTTTTTTTTATGTTGTTTCATTAATTTATAAAAGGAAAAATTTAATACCGATAACTACTTTTATATTATTTCTATGGTTATTTTTAGTTTTTATTGGAAATATCCTGGTTAATATTGGAGTATCAATAAACGAAACACCCTTTATATTTATTTCTTTTTTTATCTGGATGCACTCCTTAGTCATCATTTATTTTTTCTCAATACTTAGAAAAAATGTCGATTTCATTGAAATCTCAATAAAACTTTTAAAATTTCACCTATTTTTTTCAATTTTCCTATATCTGATTTATCTTCTGGGATTAAATCCTCTATCATTTGGAGTCCATGATCCTGCAGATAATTGGCCAAGAATGAGAGGTCTTTTTCCTGAGCCATCTCATTATTCAATATTTGCTTGGGTAACCTTTATGTATTTCTTTTTAATTGATACAAAAAGTAATTTGATGAAAATAATTTCATTTCTTGCTTTTACTTTATCTATTTCTGCCACAGGAGTTGTTTTCGCACTAACTAACATTTTTTTTATTTTTTTATTTAGAAATTTCAGATATTTCTTTTATTTAATTCCTTTTTCGATACTTTTATTTTTTATAATTCCTGAAAATTATTTTATGAGAGACGTTACGAGAGTTTATCAAGAACTTCTTTTGATAAATGAATTCATAAGTAATTCAAACTGGCAAAATTTTGATTATACAAATGGATCAAGAGTAATTTTATTTCTTACACAATTCTACTTCTTGGAATTTAACCCCTTAATTTTACTCTTTGGTATGGGGCCAGGAGGTCAAACAATTCTTCTTGATGATCTACAGGATGTTTTTAATGGGCCAATTTATATAATAGCGGAGTTCGGACTTATTGGATTTTTTCTAATTTCATATTTCTTTTTAAGAATATATAAATCCACAAATATTATTTTTAGGCCACTAATTTTATCTTACGTCTTTATATCCTTTTTTAATCCTCCTGGAGGGAACTTTGGTTTAGATTTTCTCTTAATTATTTACTTCATCCACATTATTTCTTTAAAATTGCGGCCCAAAGAAGAATTCGATATCATTCGCGCCTAATACTAGTCTGAAAAGAATCATAATGGTTAATGAAGATAAAATTATTGACGGAAGCCATGTCCATTTTGTTAATACTCATGGAATAGGAGATGTGGTAATGATGATTCCTTTAATAATTAAAGTATTAAGGGATAAACCTAAAAAAATATCCTTCACTCTTAAAAGTCAGGTTGAAAAAAGTGTAATCCAACTTTTCATCAAAGACGAAAACTTTGATTACTTCTTTTTTGAAAACACAAAATTATTTTCATTCAAAATGTTTTCTCTCTTTAAAACTCTGAGGAAACAAAAAATAGATCAGTTGATATTCGCAAATGGAATGGAATACAAGAAATCAATACTTTTGAGCATCTTCTTGAACGTTTTTCAAACAATTCCTAGCAGAAAAAATCTTTTTTACAAATTACTTAAGGCAAATCATAATATTCATACTCACAAGGTACTTGGCAATTATAGATTAGTATCAAATAAATTTGATTTAAATGATATTGATCTTGAAGCACGTTTCAATGAGTTATTAAGTAAAAAAGAAATTATCAGTGTTTTTGAAGCTTATGGAGATGCTTTAAAAGAGAACTGTCTTGCTATAGCTCCGGGTTCTGGTGAGATAGAGTCATATAAGAGATGGCCTTTTCATAAATTTAAAAATCTTATATCAAAAATAAATAATTCATATCCAGAGGTAAAAATATTTATCTTAGGGAACGAACTTGAAAATATTATCGGTGAAGAACTAGTTAAAGATAACGTAAATGTTGTAAACCTATGTGGAAATTTATCAATTAAAGAGACAGCAAATTTGCTCTCCCGATGCAGTATAGCAATTACCAACTGTAATGGAATTTCCCACCTAGCAGGAGCTTTAGGCTGTAGCGTCATAGGGATATATGGGCCAACAGATTATAAGAAAACCGGTCCTTTCATAGAAAATTTCTACCCGGTAACTACAAAAAATTATTCTCCTTGGTATTCAAGAAAGACCGTAAAGGGGAAAAAAAATTTTTCAGATTTAGAACAAATCAGTGAAAATAATGTTTTTGATGTTTTTAAGACTGTTTTTCAAAAAGATAAAAAAGACTTATTTAAGTATGCTTATCGTCATGTAGAATTGAAACAATTTTTATGAAACAGATTGTTCAAAACCTTTCAAATGGAGAAACTTCAATTGTTGATATACCTCCGCCGAAAAATATAAAAAATCATTTAATTGTCTCTTCAAAATATTCTCTCGTTTCAACTGGGACTGAGAGAATGTTAATAAATTTTGGTAGATCTAATCTGCTTCAAAAGGCTATCAGTGAGTCTGATAGGGTTTTTCAAGTTTTTGACAAAGTAAAAACAGATGGAATCTTGCCAACTTATGAGGCAGTAAAATCAAAGTTAAATGATCCTGTAGCATTGGGTTATTCAAATGCGGGAGTCGTTCTTGAAAGCTCAGTCCAAAAGTTTAAAGAGGGAGATAGAGTTATTTCAAATGGACCTCATGCAGAGATATTGAGAGTCCCATCAAATCTATGTGCACTGATTCCAGAAAAAGTAACTTTTGAAGAAGCATCTTTTACCGTTATTGGATCAGTTTCGCTTCAAGGAATTAGACTAGCAAGACCTAATATAGGGGAGACTTTTCTTGTTATTGGCCTTGGACTATTGGGTTTAATCACAACTCAGATACTTATAGCAAATGGTTGTGATGTTATCGGAGTAGATCATGATGAAAAGAGGTGCCAACTAGCTAAGAGCTTTGGAGCTAAAATTATTTGCTTAAAGAATAATGAGGACTTCTATCAGAGTGTTATATCTCTCAACAAAGGAAAAGAAGTAGATGGAACAATTATATGTGCTGATACTAAAAGCAATTCTGTTATCCATAATTCAGCTCAATCAACCAGACAAAGGGGAAGAATAATTTTAGTAGGTCAAGTTGGTCTTAATCTTAAAAGAGATGACTTTTATAAAAAAGAAATTTCGTTTCAAGTTTCATCATCCTATGGACCAGGTAGATACGATAAAGTTTATGAAGAGGGAGGAGTAGATTATCCAATAGGATTTGTAAGATGGACGGCACAGAGAAATTTCGAGACTTTTCTGAACTTATTATCGGAAGAAAAGATAAATATGAAACCTTTGATCTCTCAAATTTTTGATGTTGATAATTCACTTAAAGCATACGAAACAATTGAAGATAAAAAAAACTTAGCAACACTAATTAAATATTCAAAAAATGAAGAAATTCATACTCAAAAAACAGATTTTATTTATGAGGATGTTCAGACGAAAGATGAAGTAGAAATCGAAATTGGATTAGTAGGGCCAGGCAATTTTTCTATGAGAACTTTGTTGCCAGCTATAAAAAAACAAAAGTATAAATACTCTCTTGCTTCAATTCTATCGTCTCAAGGTCTTAATGCTCATAATCAAGCTAAAAAATTTAAATTTAAAGATATTACAACCGACGAAAAGTCTTTTTGGGAAAATAAAAATATAAATACTGTATTTATTACTACTCCCCATAATTATCACTCAGATCAAGTCTGTGAAGGCATCAAGAATAATAAAAATATTTTTGTTGAAAAACCTCTAGCTATTAACTTAAAGCAACTAGAAGAAGTAAAAACTTGCATGGACGAGAGAGGAAAGTCGAGTCAAATTTTAATGATTGGATTCAATAGGAGATTTGCTCCACTATCAAAAAAAATTAAGAATCTCCTTGAACAAAATAAAGATCCAAAAACATTCATAATGACAATAAATGCTGGCTTTATCGAAAAAGAAAATTGGCAGCAAGATCTTGAGGTTGGCGGAGGGAGAATTATAGGGGAGGCTTGCCATTTTATAGATCTAATGAGGTTTTTTGCAGGGTCTGAAATTGAAAGCCATAGTGTGAACTTTGGCCAAACAAAGCCAGATAAGTTCACTCAAATGGATCAAGTATTGATAAATATAAATTTCAAAGATGGATCTATGGGATCAATAAACTATCTATCTAATGGAGGAAAATCTTTTCCTAAAGAAAGAATTGAAATTTTTAGCTCACAATCTTGTTTACAATTAAATAATTTTAGGAATCTGAAAGGATACAATTGGCCTAACTTCAAATATGCTAGAAATCTTTTTCAGAATAAGGGACATGATCAATGCGTTGAAAGCTTTTTTAGAGCAATTACTAACGGAGAGCCCAGCCCAATACCATTTGAGGAAATCTTTGAAGTATCTGAAGTTGCAATTGAAATATCAGAGTCATTTAAGTGACGAAAAAAAAAATAAAAGGTCTTATACCTGCTTTTCTTCTTTACTTTAACACCATTAAATTTCTCACTTTAAAACAAATTTTTTATAGATTTTTCAAATCTTTCAGTAGGCTCAAATCTCCAAAGTTACATAATTTATTTTTAAATAAAGCATCAAAAAATTTCATTTTAATTAATCCAAATTCATCAAAAATAAATGATGAGCAAACGTTTAGTTTTATGAAAATTTCGTCCGATCTAAATAATAATGATTTATGGAATGAAAATAATCACCCCAAATTATGGAACTATAATTTAAATTATTTTGATTTTTTACTTTCAAATCAGGTTTTAAATCAAAATGGGTTACCTGAAAAATTAGTTAATAGTTGGATAGATAAAAACACTTACTTCTTAAAATTAGCATGGGATCCATATCCAACTTCCCTTAGGATAGTAAACTGGATCAAGTGGTTGGTATATTTTGATCTCGATCCCCCAAAAAAAATAAAAAATAACTTAGTTCTTCAAGCAGATTACCTATACAAAAATTTAGAATATCACTTAGGTGGTAATCATTTAATATCAAATGCTAAAGCATTAATTTTCTCAGGCATTTTATTTTCAGGGAAGAAAGCTCGTATTTGGTATGAAAAGGGAATTGAATTATTGAAATCTCAATTAGATATTCAAATATTACAGGACGGCAGTCATTATGAACTGTCTCCGATGTACCACTCCATAATATTAGAAGATTTGTTAGATGTAAAAAATATTCATCAAGCTTTTTCTTTAGAGGATGATATTTTTGATGAAGGTCTTATAAAAAAAATGATTTTCTGGTTACAAGCAATGACTCATCCGGATGGTTCATTATCCCATTTTAACGATAGCATAAATGATGAATGTTTAAATTTTCATCAACTAATAGACTATGCAAAAAGGATGGGAGTTAAAACATCAGAAAATAATAAACAAATCTTAGATTTCGATGATTCGGGATACACTGTGTATTCTAATAAAGATATTTATTTGATTTCTGATCGAGGAAATATTGGTCCTAATGAACTTCCAGGTCATGCTCATGCAGACACACTAAGTTTCGAACTTTCACTTTTTAAAAAAAAATTTATTGTAAATCTTGGAATATCAACTTATGAAACCAACAAAACGAGAATCTTAGAACGATCCTCAACAAATCATTCCTGTTTAATTATTAACGACCTTAATTCAAGCCAAGTATGGAATAGTTTTCGAGTTGGCAATCGAGCTAAAATTTTAACTAGAGAAAATAATTTTTCAAACCAAGAGATTGAGTTTTCAGCTTCACACAATGGTTATTCAAATTTACCTGGATCCCCAGTCCATAGAAGAAAGTGGTCTATATGTAATAAACAAATATCTATAATTGATAATGTTCTTTCAGGTAAGCGAAATATTTTGAAGTTATGCTTTCCTTTGCACCCTAACGTAAAAATAAATAAAGTCAGTGAGGATAATATATTCTTGCAACTGGCAGACAAGGAAATTGTGATCTCATTTATTTATTCAGGATTGGATAATAAAAAAATAAAAATTGAAGATTCAATTTATAATTATTCTTTTGATTCTCAAGAAGAAACGAAAAAAATTGTTTTTGAAGCTGAATCTAAATCAACCTCAGAAATAAAATCAATATTTAAATGGTAAATAAAATACTAGTTGTATTTGGTACACGTCCTGAGGCCATAAAGATGTGTCCCCTTGTAAACAACTTAAAACAAAATTTTGACGTTTCTGTTTGTGTTACAGCTCAACACAGAGAAATGCTTGATCAAGTTTTAGAAATTTTTGAAGTAAAACCAGATTTTGATTTAGATTCGATGAAAAATGATCAAGATTTATTTGATATTACTTCTAGGGTCTTGCTGCGATTGGGAAATATAATTGAAGAAGTAAATCCTGACCTTCTATTAGTTCATGGAGATACAACCACTACCTTAGCAAGTGCTATGGCAGCCTATTATAAAAAAGTACCAATTGGACATGTTGAAGCTGGATTAAGAACTTATAATATACATTCTCCCTACCCAGAAGAATTTAACAGGCAAGTAGTTTCAAAAATAGCTTCTTTAAACTTTGCACCAACCATAAAAGCAAAAAATAACTTATTGAAAGAAAAAATAGCATTAAAAAAAATCGTGGTTACTGGTAATACTGTTATTGATGCCTTGCTAGAGATATCTAAAAAATCTGAAAAAATTATTTTTTCTGATGATATAAACAAGAGCCTGCCATTTTTATCTAATCCGGAAAAAAAAATTATTTTAGTCACAGGTCACAGAAGAGAAAACTTTGGCGAAGGGCTTAAGCAAATATGTTTGGCGCTGAAAGAAATAAGCAAAAGAGAAGACGTAGATATCATTTATCCTGTTCATTTGAATCCAAATGTGAAAGTTGTAGTCAATAAATACTTAAAATCCTCAAAAAACATCCATCTAATAGAACCACTTAGTTACATTTATTTTGTGAAGTTGATGAAGCTATCAACAATTATTCTAACTGATAGTGGTGGAATTCAAGAAGAAGCCCCCAGCCTAGGAAAGCCAGTTTTAGTTATGAGAGATAATACAGAAAGACCTGAGGCTATTGAAGCCGGAACAGCAAAGTTGGTTGGCGCAAAATCAAAAAAAATTGTAGCAGAGGTGAGAAGACTTCTTGATAACCAAGATGAATACATTAATATGTCACTAGCGAAAAATCCATATGGCAGCGGTCAAGCAAGTCAAAAAATATCCAATAGCATAAGTAAATATTTTTCATGAAAATAACAATATTAGGTCTAGGATATATAGGCCTTCCTACTGCCGCATTAATAGCTTCTAAAAATATCAAAGTGTGCGGATATGACGTAAATAAAGAGATCGTTAGTAGCATCAATAAGGGAAAGGCTCATATCAGAGAAAAAAACCTAGACATACTATTAAAAAAGGTAGTAACTAAAGGTTACCTGAAAGCAGATACTGTTCTTTATGAATCTGATATTTTCTTAATTGCTGTTCCAACTCCTATAAAAAGAAATAAAGAGCCCGATATATCTTTCGTAAAGTCTGCTGTGAAAGATATTTGTAAAGTTCTTAAAAAAAATAATACTGTAATTCTTGAATCAACAATTCCGGTTGGAGCTACTCAAGAAATAGCTAAAATCATCAGCTCAGAAAGAAAGGACTTAAGAGTTCCATCATCTGTGGGCGAGAAAGGAGATATAAATATTTCTTATTGTCCTGAAAGAGTTTTACCTGGAAATATTTTAAAAGAGTTAGAAATGAATGATAGGGTTATAGGAGGTATAAATAAAAAATCTACAAAAATTTCATTAGCTTTTTATAAGTCTTTTGTAAAAGGTAAATGTTTGGAGACTGATAATAGAACTGCTGAACTTTGCAAACTTGTTGAGAATTCTTATAGAGATGCAAATATTGCCTTTGCAAACGAACTATCTCTGATTAGTGAAAATCTTGATATTGATGTTTGGAACCTAATTAAACTTGCTAATCATCATCCTAGAGTAAACATATTAAATCCTGGACCTGGAGTTGGCGGCCACTGCATTGCTATCGATCCTTGGTTTATTATTAATTCAGCACCCAGGCAGGCTAGATTAATTAAGTTATCAAGAGAAATTAACGATCAAATGCCATTCAAAGTTGTTTCAAAAGTTAAAAGGAGCCTAAAAGTGAATAATTTAGTTGCAGAGGATTCAACAATTGCATGTCTTGGGCTTTCCTTTAAGGCAAATATTGATGACTTAAGAGAAAGTCCTGCAGTAAAAGTCGTGAATAAATTAAAAAGTCTGAATTTCAAAAAGATGTATTTAGTTGAGCCAAATATAAAAAAATTGCCATCTTATCTTGATGAAAATAAATTTGAATTAGTTAATTTTAAAAGTGCAGTTTCAAAATCAAATATAGTTCTGCTGCTAGTTGATCATAGTGAGTTCAGAAAAAATTCTTTGAAAAAACAAGAAGGGAAAATCATAATTGATACGAGAGGTATTTGGGCTTCTAACCACAAATGAGGATTTTATTCATTTCCTTTTATTTTGAGCCGGATTTATGCGCTGGTTCTTTTAGAGCAACAACATTAGCTAATGAATTATCCAAAAAATTAGATGTACATTCGAGTATTGATATTCTTACAACAGAACCAAATAGATATGATTCTTTTAAAGTCACCGCTAAGACTTTCCAAACTTACAAAAAACTAAAAATAAATAGAATAAAAGTACCATCTCATAAAAGTGGTTTTTTCGATCAATCTATTTCCTTTATTTATTTTGCTATTGGAGTTTACAAAAAAACAAAAAATAAAGAATACGATCTCGTCTTTGCTACCTCATCTAGATTAATGACGGCCTTTTTAGCTTCCTTAATATCTAGAAAAATTAAAACGCCTCTTTACTTAGATATAAGAGATATTTTTTTAGATATTTTTTCAGAATTAATACCAGGATTTATTTTTTATTTATTTTTTCCTTTTTTTAATTTCTTGGAAAAATATACGATGAGTCGGGCTAGTAAAATAAATTTAGTTTCAGAAGGATTTAAGGATTACTTTGATTTGAAATATCCCAATAAAGAATATTCCTATATCCCTAATGGAATAGACGATATTTTCTTACAAAAAGATTTCAGTAAAAATCTTGAAAATTCAACTGTAGAAATCTTGTATGCTGGAAATATAGGAAAAGGACAAGCCCTAGAAAAAATAATACCTGCATTAGTCAGAGCTCTTCCTAATAAATATAAATTTACAATTATCGGAGATGGCGGAGGATTAAAAAAACTCAAGAATGAAACTAAATTGCATAGTGAAGGTGAAATACAATTTATTGAACCTCTTCCTAGAGAAGAATTGATTAATTATTATAAGAAAGCAGATATACTTTTTCTTCATCTGAATGATCTTAAGTCATTGGATAGAGTGTTACCCTCTAAAATTTTTGAATACGGCGCATCTGGTAAACCGATACTTGCAGGCCTGAAAGGCCTATCCAAAATCTTTTTAAAGAAATTTGTAGAGAACTCCTATGTTTTCGATCCCTGCTCAGTAGAGTCAGCTATAAAGCAAATTCAAAAGATTAAACTTATTCATTCAAATAGATCTGAATTTAAGAAAAAGTTTTCTAGAGAGTTTTTAACTTCCAAATTGAGTGAAGATATCATCATGACTGCCTCAGAGAATGAAAGATAAAAAAGCGAAGGTCCTGATAACTGGAGGTTCTGGTTGGATAGCATCCAACCTTATAGAACTTTTGAATCATGAAAATTTAGACATTCACGTAATTTCAAGAAACAATATAAAATCTTCAAACAACATTACGTTCCATAAAGTCAATGAAGAATATGAGGAAGAAGGTTTAAATCACATTTTTAAAGGAGTTGATGTACTGGTGCATTTAGCAGGCATCGCACATCAAAAAGAGAAAAATGCTTCAAAATATAAACTCATAAATGAAGTTCTTACATACAAATTAGCAAAGTTATCATCAAAGAATAAAGTTAAAAGATTCATTTTTATTAGTTCAGCGAAGGTTAAAGAACTAAATAATGATAATGAACATATACTTAATAGAATATTTAAACTTCATAAAGGGAAAGACTTTTACGCTACTTCAAAATTTAATGCAGAAAAGCTTTTAAACACAATTCTTGATGATAATATGGAAATAATATGTCTCAGGCCTCCATTGGTTTATGGGGAAGGAGTAAAAGCAAATTTTAATTTATTGATGCGTGCTGCTTCATATAGGTTTCCTCTTCCTCTCAGAGGGTTAAAAAATGTAAGAAAAATGGTTTTTATAGGCAATTTAGTTGCTTGCATCAAAGAGATTATCAACTCTCCAAAAACCCTTAAAGGTTCCTATTATGTGTGTGATGATTTTGATATAAGTACAAGTGATTTATATGATTTGATCCTCATTAAGAAAAACAGATCAAAACTTTTGAACTTTTATTTACCTAAACCTCTTTTGAGCTTTATTTGCACGCTTTTTTTCCAAAGAAATGTTTTTAAAAAATTAAGTGATGAGTTTTTGATAGATAATAACGAGATAAAAAATAAATTAGGCTGGGAACCACCATTTGACAAGACTCAAGTCTTTAATTTTTTAGAAAAGTAGTATGGATATTTTAAAAATTATAAATAGAAAAAGAGGAATTTTTGATGAAGATATTCATCTAAAAGAGGAAGAATTAAAAAAGGTTATTAATAAGTCAAGTTTTCTAGTTATAGGTGCTGCAGGCTCAATTGGGATGTCCGTAACGAAGGAGATTTTTTCTAGAGATCCTAAACTATTACATGCAATTGATATCAGTGAAAATAATCTTGTTGAATTAGTGAGAGAGTTAAGAAGCAGTAAAGGCTATATTTCTGGTGAATTTTCAACTTTTTGTATAGATATTTGTTCAGATATATTTGAAAACTTCCTAAAAAATAATTCTTATGATTTTATTTTAAATTTATCAGCCCTAAAGCATGTAAGAAGCGAGAGAGATATTTTTACTTTATTAAGAATGATTGATGTTAATGTCATTTCAACAGCCAAAATTATTTCATTATTAGAAAAGAAAAACTCAAAGTATTTTTCAGTTTCAACTGATAAGGCTACTAATCCTGTAAATCTAATGGGAGCAAGCAAACTTATAATGGAAAATATATTGCTTAAAAGCGATAATTTCATTTTTTCATCTGCAAGATTTGCTAATGTTGCCTTTTCAGACGGATCTCTTCTATCAGGCTTTATAAATAGAATTAATAAAAGACAACCAATTTCAGCACCTTGTGATATCAGTAGGTACTTTATTACAGCAAAGGAGGCTGGTCAGCTTTGCTTACTGTCCGCTATTTTTGGTGAAAAGGGAGAAGTTTTTTTCCCTAATAATGATGCTGAAATAAAGCTTACTTCATTTTCAGAAATCGCAATGAACTATCTTCATGAGATTGGAAAGGTTCCCTATGAATGTAAATCAGAGGATGAGGCAAGATCATTCTTAAAGACAGATAACAGCGATAAGCAATGGCCATGCTATTTTTTTGAGAGCGATACAACTGGAGAAAAAGAATTTGAAGAGTTTTACTCAGAAAATGAAAATACAGATTTTAATAAGTATAAAAATGTCGGAGTTATTAAGTTAGACGATAAGAAGGAATTTGAACTCGAAAATTTTTTGGAAGCAATTAATTTGATACGAGTTGATAAGTCAGCAGAAACAAATGACTTAATTAAATTATTTAGAAATTTCTTGCCTGAATTTAATCATAAAGATTTAGGGAAAAGCCTAGACTCAAAAATGTGATGATAAGGTTTTTTGATATTTTATTTTCATTGCTTGGGCTTTTTTTTCTGTTTCCCCTTTTTGTTATTATTATTCCCATACTAAAATTTTCAGGAGAGGGTGAAATATTTTATTTTCAAAAAAGGGTAGGTGTTGAAAAAAAAATATTCGGATTATTTAAATTTGCAACTATGTTAAAAAATAGTGAAAAAATTGGAACAAAAACTCTCACAATTAAAAATGATCCAAGAATATTACCCATAGGATCCTTTTTGAGAAAAACAAAAATAAATGAACTGCCTCAACTTATAAATGTTTTAAAAGGTGATATGAGTCTGATTGGACCAAGACCTCTTACTCCCGACACATTTGAAAAATATTCATGCAAGGTAAAGAGTGCAATTTCTAAACATAGGCCAGGATTATCCGGAGTTGGATCAATAATTTTTAGGAATGAAGAGGAGATAGTCACCAATGCAAAGGATGCAAGTTCCTTTTACTTTGATGTTATTGCTCCATATAAAGGCGAACTAGAAATCTGGTATTGCAAGAAGATTAATATCTTTTTTTACTTCCATCTAATTTTATTGACTTTGTTAGTGGTACTATTACCTAATAAAAATTTTCATAAATTCTTTCTTAGAAATCTTCCTGCGCCTGACGAAAGTTTAAAGAGAATCCTAAATTTGTAATAATGAAGCCATGTCTGTTGTTGTAGTCTCTGGAGGATTTGATCCTGTTCATGTTGGACATTTACAAATGTTTGACGAAGCTTCAAAACTTGGCGATAAATTAATCGTTATATTAAATAATTCTCTTTTTTTAAAGAAGAAAAAAGGTTATGAATTTATGCCATTACATGAAAGAAAGGAAATTCTAGAAAATCTTGTAATGATTAATGAGGTTGTTATCTCTATAGATAAGGACCAATCTGTTTGCGAAACTTTAAAAAAAATAAATAAAAATCAAAGTATTTCAATTTTTGCTAACGGAGGCGATCGAACTAATAAAAATGATATTTTAGAAGCTGATGTTTGTGATGAGCTCGGAATAAATATGGTATTCGGAGTTGGAGGAAGTAAAGTTCAATCAAGCTCAAACTTGATTAATCCTTTGATTGATAAACCTTGGGGTAATTTTAAGCTGTTAGCTGTCGACAATTGTTACAAAGTCAAAGAAATCTTAATTAAACCTGGAGAGTGCATATCTCTTCAAAAGCATTCTTTCAGAGATGAACATTGGCTCTTGGTTAAAGGAAAAATAAGATTGGAGTTAAATAATAAAGAAATTATTTTGAATTCTGGAGATACAGCATTTATTCCTTCACAAAAATTTCACAGGGCTAGCAATGAAGAAAACGAAGATGCCATTCTTATTGAAATACAGCTTGGAGAAAAGTTATTAGAAGAAGATATTGTTAGGAAAGAAGATAAATATGGCAGGGAGTGATATGAAAGTAGTTATTCCTGTTGCCGGTTTAGGCTCAAGGATGCTTCCAGCAACGAAAGCTATTCCAAAGGAAATGCTACCTATCATAGATAAACCCATAATCCAGTATATTGTTGAAGAGGTCATCTCAGCTGGTTTATCAGAAATTGTATTCGTAACTCATGCTTCAAAAAATTCAATTGAAAATCACTTTGATAAAAGTTTTGAATTAGAGGCTGTTTTAGAAAACAGACTTAAAAGATCTTCATTAAAGGAAATAAAAAATATTGCTAATCTTAAGATTAATATCTCATCTGTCAGGCAAAGCGAAGCAAAGGGTCTTGGCCATGCAATTTTACAATCAAGAGAAGTTGTAGGTAACAATCCATTTGTTATTGTTCTTCCTGATAGGGTAATCAATCAAAATAGTTCTGACTTAAAAAAGGAAAATCTATCAAATATGATGAATATTTTTAATCAAGAAAAAAAAAGTATCATTCTTCTTGAGAAAGTTGCCAGAAAGGATGTAAGTAAATATGGAATAGTTAGACTAGGTGAGTATAGAAAAGATAAAAATCTTAAATTAATTGAAGACATTATAGAAAAACCTCTCCAAAAAAAGGCACCTTCAAACTTTGCAGCCGTCGGAAGATATATATTTACACCTGACATCTTTGATTATATCGATCGTGACAATAAAATATCAAAAGAAATCGAACTTTCTGATGCGATCAAAAACTATATAAAATCAGGTAATGGAGTTTTAGCATCATTTCTGAACGGTGAATGTTTTGACTGCGGAACAAAAGAAGGTTACCTGGAAGCAATTTTCAAGACTGCAATTCACCATAAAGATCTTGGGAAATATTCTAGAAAAGTTATTAAAAATCTATAGTTTTGAAACTTTTAAATTCTGCAAAAGATTTTTTTATTAAAAAGAAATTAATTTATATAGATTCTTTATATTCTTTGCAAAAAGAATTCTCAGATAAAATAACTGAAAAAATTATTGCAGTAGATACCGAATTTACCTGGCGCGATACTTATTTTCCAAGACTAAACCTAATTCAAATAGGAACGAAAAATAGAATTATTGTTATTGACTCTCAAAAAATTGAAGATTTATCAATATTAAAAAAAATTCTAAATTCAAGTGAGATTACAAAAATTTTTCACTCTTCAAGAGGCGATATTTCAGTTTTATTTAATTGTTTAAATATAAAAATTAATAATATATTCGATACTCAGTTAGCTTATAGTCTTATTCATCATGATACTCAGCAAATTAGCTATAAAGATCTTGTTTCAAAATACTTTTATAAAAATTTATCTAAATCACAAACTAATTCAGATTGGGAGAAACGCCCCCTATCAAAAGAGCAAATTCTCTATGCTTCAGAAGATGTGAGATATCTCAATGATATTTTTAAAATTCAAACTAAAATATTAAGGAATAAATGTCTACAAGATAAATTTGAACAGGCTTGTGAAGCAGAGAAAGTTTTAGCTGAAACAAATTTTTCTATTTCAAGACTCAAAAGGCTTAAAAAAAATAAAAAAATATCACCTTTAGAAGAGCAGATTTTTTTATGGAGAGAGGAAAAAGCCTTAGAATTGGATATTCCTCCTAATAAAATTTTTAAAGAAAAAGATTTAAAAAGACTAAAAACTGTAATTACAGAAAATAAAGTTAAAGAAAGCTTATGGATAATAAAAGATGAAAATCTTAGAAAGCAATTTTTGGAGAAATTTATTTGATAATAATTTTTTGGTTCATTTATTTTTTTATTTCAATTATTTTATCTTTATGTGTAAGAAAATTGATTAGAACTAAATTTTTTAAGAAAGTAATTTTTTCTTTACTGTTAAGTATGATGATTTCAATTTGGTTTTCTGCACCAGGAAGTAAAGATCTCTCTCCAATCATTTCAATATATCTTATTGATATATTGGAGAGTAGATTCTATTTTGAAATGAGGTTAGTAAGACCTTTTGTTTCGCTATTTTTAATTATTTTACTTTTTGATGTCATTCTTTTTAGGAATAAAATCAAAAACTAATAACTTTCATTTGGGGAGATAAAGTTTCAATAATTCCAATTTTGTTTTGCCCTTTTATAAAACCTGCACATTCTCCTGGATTAAATATATGTGATCCATTTATTTTCTCATCTCTAAATCGATGAGTATGACCATGAACTATTATATTTCCATCTTTGTAGAATTCCTCCTTGATATCCTTAGGATCATGTAATGCAATAATTTTTTTATCATTTTGTAAATCAATTTGCAGTTCATCTTGATAGGAAAATTTTTTTTGCTTGCAGACCCTTATAAGTTCCTCTTTATCTCCCTGATCATTGTTACCGAAGACAACATTTAAAGGCATCATCAATTTTTCAAATAAAATCAGTGATTTAGGCAAAGTTATATCACCGGTATGAATAACAAAATCTAGTTTAAATTTATTAAATAACTCGCAAATAACTGCTATGTTCTTTAAATTATTATGCGTATCTCCAGTTAAGCCGAACTTCAAGCTTAAACTAGTTTGTTTTTTCTAAGATATGAATACCGCATGCTGTTCCAAGACCAATTACATGAGTCATACCAATTTTGGCTCCCTCTACTTGTCTATTACCAGCCTCACCTCTGAGATGAGTGCATACTTCATAAATATTTGCTATTCCAGTCGCTCCCAAGGGATGGCCTTTTGATAATAGGCCTCCTGAAACATTAACCGGCACCTTACCTCCTAGCTCAACATGACCTTCATCAATCATTTTTCCTGCTTCTCCGTCTTTGCATAGCCCAAGATTCTCATAGTGAAGCATTTCAGCTGTTGCGAAACAATCATGAAGCTCAACAAGGTTAACATCTTCTGGACCAATTCCTGCTTGTTCGTAAGCATCTTTAGCTGCAAGCCTTGTGCAGGCATTGACATCAGGCATTACCAGATCTCTGTCAGTATAAGGATCACTTGCCAGTGCTGATGCTCTGACCTTCACAGCTCTTGCCATCCCAAGTTCCTTAGCTTTTTTTTCTGAAACTAAAACCGCAGCAGCAGAACCATCAACATTTACTGAACACATTAACTTAGTATTTGGATAAGAAATCATTTCAGCGTTCATTACTTCATCTAACGGTGTTTCAATTTGATACATAGCTTTTGGATTCATTGTTGAATGATGATGATTCTTAACGGATATTTTGGCGAATTGTTCAAATGTGGTTCCGTATTCTTTGGTATGTTCCATTCCGGCCTCGGCAAAGACACAAGGCATGGTTCCAGAGCCTAACAGACCTTCTTTGGGAATACCTTCTCCACCTCCGGCTCCACCAAGAAGCCCTTTCCCCATTTGTTCAACACCAACAGCTAAAACAACGTCATACATACCTGCTTTTATTGACATCCAAGCTTCTCTAAAAGCAGTTGCTCCTGTAGCGCAGGCATTTGCAACATTTACAACCGGCATTCCAGTTTGACCAATTTCTTGAAGTATCCTCTGACCAACCATTGCATTGGCCTGTCCTAAGTTTCCACAATAAAGCGCTTGCATATCTTGTATACCTAAACCAGCATCATCTAGAGCCATTAAAGCTGCTTCCGCTCCTATGTTAGGAACACTTCTGTCAGGAAATCTTCCAAACTTTATCATATCAACACCCATTACATAAACATCACTCATAATTTTACCCCTATTAAGCTGGTTCAAAGAAATAACTAAGATAAGAATTTCCCTCTGTATCTTTTCTGCCTAAAGCATCGCCATAAGTTATTTTCACTGGCATATTAAATTCTATTTTATCAGGATCTGGATCAATATTAATCAAATTCCCCTTGATTGTCCCTCCACCATCAAGATCTACTATCGCAGAAATATAAGGGACATCGATCCCAGGAAACGATCTAAAAACGATTGCGTAGCTATGCAAAGTACCGGTCTCAGTTAATTTGATAACTTCCATTTCGTCTCTAGCAAAACATTTTGAGCAAACATTTCTCTCGCCTAAGTAAATGGATGCACATTTTTTGCATCTAAAGCCTTCAAGATAGGGATTTCCATCCTCTGGAATTTTTAAGAAATCTACAACTGGTAAAGGTTTCGTTTCAGACATGTTTCCCCCGATAAAACTTATCCATGTAAAATATTAAACCATACCAATGGAAAAATATTAAGAAAAAATGAGTTTAATTGGAGGAATTGTTGGCGGAATGATTGGATTCACCTTGCTTGGACCTATCGGAGCACTTGTCGGTAGCGTCATGGGATCAAGAATGACAAGACAAGCAAAATCAAGAACAAATCCTAACAATTTAGATCATCAAGTAGCTTTTTTTACGGCATTATTTGCATGTTTAGCAAAAATTGCTAAAGCTGATGGAAGAGTTAGCGAAGAAGAAGTTTCCAAAATAGAGAGTTTTATTTCTTCTAAATTTAATTTCAATGAAGAAGAAAGGAATTTTGCGATAAATATTTTTCAGAGAGCTAAATCAGATCGAATTTCTTTTGATGCATATGCCAAACAACTTTATCAGCTCTTAGGCTCTAGCCCGAATTCTCTTTTAGTTTTTTATGAACTTTTATTTGAATTAGCCATGGCTGATGGAGAAATGCATGAAAATGAGGAGAAGCTGCTAAAGAAAATTCCCAACATCTTTAGGTTAAATAAAAGCGTTTATGAAGATTTATACAACAAATACGTTGGAAAAATTTCAGATGCTTACGAAATTTTGGGAGTCAGTAAGGACATGACACTGGGCGAAATAAAAAAAGTTTATAGAATTAAAAGAAAAGAATTTCATCCAGATGCTTTAATTTCAAAAGGTCTCCCAGAGGAATTAATCGAAAAAGCAAAAGAAAAATTTATAGAAATACAAGCAGCTTTTGAGATAATAGAGAAGGAAAAAAAATGATCAAATCAATTTTAAAAATAGATACCTTTTTAGGGAACTTAAAAGCCTTTGATTTCATCGGGCTATTCTTTTTGAGAGCCTACTTATTTTTTATATTTTGGAATGCTGGAGTGAGAAAAATAGCGTGGGAAGATGGTATTCCTAACGTTGATAGGTTTTCAGAGTTTTTGGGTCCTGGAGGGGAGGATAATCTCAACTTAGTTTTACCTGACCTATTTGCTTGGTTGACAGTTATTGCCGAAGCAGCAGGTGCGGTACTTTTATTAATAGGCCTTTTTTCGAGATGGGCAACCATTCCCATTTTAGTTTGCATGGTTGTTGCCACTTATTATCATTCTCCAAACGGCTGGAATTCAGATGCTGGAGGATACGAGATGTCAGTAACCTATCTCTTAATGACAGCAATTATCTTATTATTTGGCCCAGGTAAATATTTGTCACTAGATTTTTGGGTTCAAAGAAAATAAATGAATTTTGATTCTATCTCTCAAGAACCACTCCTTGAGGTCAAATTTTTCCTTGAACAGGCCAGAGATCAAAAGTTGAGAGATTGGAATGGTATGACTGTCTCAACTGTTGATGAAAACCAAAGGCCTTCTTCAAGAGTCGTTTTATTAAAAAAGTTTACTGATGATGGTTTATTCTTTTACACCAACTATGAAAGCAACAAAGGAAAAGATATTTCAAAAAATAAAAATGTTTCAATAAATTTTTGGTGGAGAGAGTTACAAGTTCAAATTAGGATTAATGGATCAATAATTGAAGCTTCCAGATTAGAATCGGAAGAATATTTCAATTCGAGACCAAAAGGCTCAAGAATTTCAGCTATT
>CABZJI010000005.1 GCA_902526045.1 uncultured SAR86 cluster bacterium
GCCCTTTCAATAATTTGCTTAAACCCAAAGAAGGAGGATTAGCAGCAGCAATATCAACAATGCCAAGACTCGATAAGATTATTGACTTCACAATTATTTACGAATCAAAAAAGAGGAGCTTTTGGGATTTCTTAAGGGGAAATATGAACAATGCTCGTATATTTGTGCAGTCATTGGATATTCCTGATAAATTCAAAAATGATCAACTTCATGAAAATGATGGACTAAGAAAAGAATTTAAAGATTGGCTTGATGAAATATGGCATAAAAAAGATAAACTTATAAATGAAAAGAAATTTTAAATATGGTTCTTGAACGTTTATTAGTTTTTACAGCTTTTTTTCTCACCTCGATACTATCAGTATCTGCAGAGGAAAAATCCTCTCTATACATAGATACTTTAAATGAAGTTGACAAGATCCTTGGCGAACATCATTTTTTTAAAAATACCGCTTTTAAAAACTCTGACGTCATAGAGGAGTTAATTTCAAATATAGATCAACAAAATTTAATTTTTACCAATGAGGAAGTTGATAACTATATTTCCTTGTCTAAAAATAATTTTGATCTCGATGATGAAGAATTATTAGAGATTGGTTTTGATATTCTAAATGATTACAAAAAACGCTACAAAACTCTTCTTGTGCATCAAAGTCAACATATTAATGATCTCAGTGAGATTGATTTATTCAGCTCGGAAAGGATTCTCAGAAATAGAGAAGACCAAGAAAGATTTAATTCTTTATCGATGATAAAAAATTATTATGAATCTTTGGCTAAGAGTGAATTAATCTCAGTAATGATTAAGGAAGAAGAATTTGAAAAATCACTCAACAAACTTAAAAAAAGATTAAATAGAAGATTAAAAAATCTAGAGCAGCTCACTGAAGATGATTTATTTTCTTGGATAATGAATTCAAAAACTTCCTTATATGATCCTCATTCAAGTTATATGTCTCCTAGAGTGACAGAAGATTTTGAGATCAACATGAGTTTATCTTTAGAAGGCATTGGTGCCATGCTAACCTCAGATGACGGAATTACTAAAATCACAAAACTTATTAAAGGAGGTCCAGCAATCAAGTCGGGATTAATTAAAAATAATGATCAAATAGTGGGAGTTGGAACAAGAGAAGAAAGTGAAATAGTTGATGTAAGAGATTGGAGAGTGGATGAAGTAGTTAAACTTATAAGAGGACCTAAAGGAACAATAGTAAAATTAGAAATTCTTCCTTCCTCTTCTCCTGCTGAAGCGGATGGAAAAGTTATTGAAATTAAAAGAGATCTTGTGAAATTAGAAGATCAAGCCGCTAAAAAACAAATTATCGAAGTCAATAACATTGAAAAATCTTACAAGTTTGGAGTTATCGATTTGCCTGCTTTTTATATGGACTTTGAGGGATATCAGAAGAATAGGTTTAATTATCGTAGTGCAACAAGAGATGTTAAAAAACTTATTAAAGAAATTGATAATGAGAATTCTGATGGTGTGATTCTAGACCTAAGAGGTAATGGAGGAGGATCTTTATATGAGGCCTATAGCCTCGCAAAAATATTTCTAGGAAGAGGTAATGTACTTCAAGTCATGACTTCAAATGGCTCCATATACCCTCTAGGCCACTCTATTGGTATTCAAAACTATTCAGGGCCGGTGTTGATATTGGTTGATAAAATGTCTGCTTCGGCATCAGAGATCTTAGCAGGTGCAATTCAAGATTACGGAAGAGGTTTGGTTGTTGGAAGTCAGACATTTGGCAAAGGGACTGTGCAAAGATTGAGAGAACTACCTTATGGACAACTTAAGTATACTGAGCAAAAGTTCTATCGAGTTACTGGGGAAAGCACTCAAAATAAAGGCGTCATTCCAGATATTGAATTGCCTTTTGTTTTTAATAGCCAAGAGGTTGGGGAAAGTTCTTATGATAATTCTCTTGAAGAAGATTTCATAAAACCTATTAGGGTGACAGACTTTAGGCTAGTTAAAAATATTAAAACAACTGATATAAACTCAAAAAATAGGAACAACTCTAATTTTTTGACTTCTTATGTTGATAAGAAAAAGGGTCTTTCTGAGGATAGAGATTCAAGAGAATATATTGATCTTGATCTGGCTAAGAGAATTGATGAACAAAATGAATACGAAAGTAATTTACTATCTCTAGAAAATGACTTAAGAAAAAATTTGGACTTAAAACCGTTTAAAAATTTTGATGAATATCTAGATGCAGATGATGAAGAGAGAAATAAAAAGTTTAATGATCTAGTTCTTAAGGAAGCAGCAAAGATTTTAATAGACCAAATAGATTTTAATGCTGATCAAAGCTCTAGCTTATTAACAGTAAATTCTAACTAAATTGAAAATAGTATCTTTTAACGTAAATGGAATTAGAGCCAGAATTCATCAACTGGAAAAATTAATAGATAAGCACTCACCAGATATTATTGGTCTCCAAGAAACTAAAGTTGATAATGATAATTTTCCTCTCGAGACTATTGAAAATTTAGGCTATGAAGTGATCATTAATGGTCAAAAAGGTCATTACGGAGTTTGCTTGATGTCCAAAAATAAACCTGTAAATCACGGCATTGGAATGCCAACAGATCCTGAGGATGCTCAATGCAGACTTGTCTGGCTAGAATATAAGACAAAAAAAGGCCCCCTGTTTGTATTTAATGGATATTTTCCCCAAGGAGAAAGCAGTGATCATCCCATTAAATTCCCCTACAAAGAAAAATTTTATAAAGATCTCATAAATTATCTTAAAAAAGATTTTGATCCTGAAAGTCATTTAATTGTAATGGGAGATCTTAATATTTCACCTGAAGATATTGATATTGGAATTGGGGAAAATAATAGAAAAAGATGGCTGCAGACTGGAAAGTGCAGTTTTCTTCCTGAAGAAAGAGAATGGCTAGAGGATTTGAAAGATTTTGGCTTATATGACTCCTACAGATGCCTATATCCTGAAGAAAATAACACTTTTAGTTGGTTTGATTACAGGAGCAGGGGTTTCGATGACAATCCAAAAAGAGGGCTAAGAATTGATCACTTATGGGTAACTAAAAGCTTAAGAGAATTAATTAGTTCTTCTGAGATCGATTATGAGATTAGGGGGATGGAAAAACCTTCCGATCACGCTCCAGTTTGGACGAAGTTTAACATTTAGATCTTTTATCTTTAAAAAAGCTTTTAATTAGCTTTGAGCACTCTCTATCAAGTATCCCGGAACTGATATCTAACTTATGGTTCAACCATTCAATTTCATCTAAATTATTCCTTGAATTTATGAATCCTGTTTTTTCATCTGAGGTTGCGTAGACCAACCTACTAATTCTTGCATGGATAATTGCGCCGGTACACATCATGCAAGGCTCTAGAGTCACATACAATGTTGTTCCTATAAGTCGGTAATTATTAAGAACCTTTCCTGCCTCTTTCAAACATAAAATTTCTGCGTGAGCAGATGGATCGTTTTTTGTGATTGATAAATTATGCGCTGCAGATAAAACTTCATTATTCTTAACTAATATAGCCCCAACTGGCACTTCATCTTTTTCATAAGCTAAATTAGCTTGTTCAAGGGCTTTTTGCATAAAAAATGCATCCGAAAAGCCTACCATCAAGGAAATATTTTTTTAAGCTCTTTGAGAGAAATAAGCATCCCTTGATGAATTCCTTCGGCGAAAATCTCAGGTTCAATTTCTGTTGTCCAAGAGAGTTCACAATTATCATTATCCAAAGGACATATCTTTATGGTTGCTAAATGATGCTCGATTGGAGCAGGAGTTTGAATAGCAGAGTACTGAAAAATTTTATTATCGTGATCAATTTTTAAAATTTTTTCTTTTAGCTCTCCCATGCCCTCCATAGAGAAGGATCTCACGTCTCCGTCTAAAGAAATCTCTTCAACGGTAGGTACCCAACTGGAATTTGTTGGATCAGAAATAATATCCCATATCGCTTGTGCATTGACTGGAAAAATCTCTTTTTCTTTAATTGTTTTCATTTAATTCCTTATCTAAAAAAGCCACAACGTGATTATTTACATGAAAATCAGAATCTAATGGCATTATCTCATTAAATATTAGTCGTTTTGCAACTCTTACCATAATTACTGAAAACTTAAATAAAGCTAATATCCGATAGTACGCAAAAAATTCGGATGATAGTCCGGTATTATTTTCCCAAATTGTCCTACCCTCTTCTTCATCCATAGTTCCTTCTAATTTTGGAACATTCAATGCAAGACTGTTTGCATCATCTATTGCAAATCCCCATGCTAAATCCATTAAAGGATCACCAAAATTAGCCATTTCCCAATCAAGCAAGGCTTTTGCTGAAAAATTTTCATAAAGTACATTTCCAGGCCTAGCATCACCCCAACACAACGTTTGTTTTTGAAGAGGTGGCTTATTTTTAACAAGCCAATCTAGAGCATTTGAACAAATTTCATGAGGCTCGCCTTCCATGCCCCAGTTCAAAAAACTTTCATAATAATCTAAATGTATTCCCAAAGGATCTTTATCTATGTTAATTTTGCAATCCCTCAATTCATCACTCGAAAATTCTAAATTATGGAAATGCGATAAGTGATCAAGCCATTCCACCCACACCTTATGCCTTTCAGTTGGAGTAGCCCTTCCCATCATTCCTTCTATATCCATATGATACGGGGGATTATCAGAAGGAGCTGAGCCATTGATGCTTTTCATAATGTAAAAACCAGAACCTAAGATATTATCTTCATAGTTTTCGTAAATAACTTCAGGAGTAAGCATATTCTTTCCTCTCAAAACCTTCATTATTGATGCTTGCATGGGCAAATCGTAATTTGGAAAAACTTGATATTCCGTTGGTTCGAGTCTTAAAACCAGGGTCTCCTTTGAATCCTCCTTCTCCAAATCAAAAATAAATGTTTCATTGGAAAAACCTGAAGCCATAGAGGAATCATGAGGAGTTAATTTGAGAGGGCCTTCTTTAGAGGCAAGCCAATGTTCGAGTTTTTCAATCTTAGATTGAAAATCCTTCTCAGTTGAGACTGGCATTAGGGTTTATCAAAGAGATCTTTAAAGCCACTCGGTTCGTGGGGACCCAATATGAGTTGCTCTAGAACACCTCGACCTGTCTTACTTTTATCTCCTATCTTCATCGTCACATTTGAAACAGATTGCACGTGCAGAAAGGGTGGATCTCCAGGGTCATCATTTAAATCATAATCATCAAAATAAGAGGCTAATTCTCCTTTATCATGTCCGTGGCCCCACTCAGGATGCATATAACCTAAGCCACACATAAAAACCTGCATACCACAATCAATTGAAATTGTTATGGGTTTAGCTTGATCATCTGTTCCAGATATCTCCATTTTTTTTACTCTTCTGGTACCAGGATGATAAGAAACAGATTTTTTAATGTCTTGAATTATGAATTCATCTTCGTACTCAGGACCTTGTGCAATAGCAATTGTTGAGCTGGCATTACCCTTCTCGTCTTCGACAAAATAAATATGTGCTGCTGAATGATCAAAGTGAATTGGAGCCCATAACCAATAAAACTGTGGCATTGAAAAAGGAACCATTGGTTGACTATCGTAAGCTCCAACGGGCCTAACTCCCCAAGATCTATCCCTTGTTCCTATAAAAGAATCATTATCAAGACTAATCTCTTTTTTATTATGTACAATTTTTCCAGACCATGATCCTTGCTGCGTCATTCTGCATGTATCCATAATCATTCTTGGTCCATTGAAAAGTTGCATTTGGGGTTCTCTCATAGGAGCAAATCTACTTGTGAATTCTATGGAAACGTCTAGGTCGTTTTCTTCGTCAGCGAGTGTGACTTTGAGTTTATTAAGTGGCTCTATTACCTCCACGCTTAGAGGGCCTACCTTAGTATCTAGACGTTCTAAGTTGAGATACCTAGATACCCTTGAATTATATTGTTTACCTTCATGTGCAAGTGTAAATGAGCCATCCATAATATTGAGATTTGGATATACACACAAAACAGCACCGAAGTAGATGTCTTCATCTTTTGAATATCCATTAAAAAAATATCTATCGTAAAAATTCCTTTCGGTTCCTGTTTCAGCAATTGGTTTTGAAATCTGATGGATTGGAAAATCGTCGGCTTTAGTAATCATAATTAGAAAATTTTTATTTTTGCTATATCTAGCTCTACTTCATGATCTCTTCCATAAGCTTCAATCCCAAGAAGTTTTATTTTTTTTGGATTTATGGATTTATTGAAAGTCCTACTATTACTGTACCCAACAAAGTCTTCAATGTTTAGAACGTATTCCTTCCAATCTTTTCCAACTTTAAATTCTTTAAGATGTCTGACCCATGGTAAAACTTGCCCCCTCGACTTTATGTGAAAATAGTATTTTTCATCATTTCCTCTAGCCAAAAAACTTATCTTTGAAAATTCTTTTAAATCCTTTTTATCTATTTTAGATCTGAACATAAGAAATCCACCACCATCTGTATTAACATTTCCTCTGAAAGAAATGTAGTCAAAACCTTCTGTATTTAGAAATTGTATTGAGCCTTTGGATTTGCCTCCCATCACACCATCAGGAATGAACTCCCAGATATTCTTTGAAATTTTAATATCCATGGAATAAAGGGAAATGCTAATTAAGGGCAGAAAAAAGAGAATAAAGCGCATTTTTTTTTAAAATCAAAGATTTAAAAATCAATGATACCATCTTGTTTAAGCTGAGCTATCTCTTCTTCATCTTGACCCAAAGATGAAAGTATTTCTTTCGTGTGTTCTCCCAACTTTGGAGCTTTCGTGGGAATCTTTTTTGATTCATTTTCTAAAAAAATAGGACTGTTTACTGTCAAGAAATCCTCATCAAAACTACCTTCATCAAATTTTACTAATACTTCACTTTCGATGAATTGTTGATCTTTCGAGTGGTCATTTGAATGACTTAGGATGCCAAAGGTAACTTCTGAGAACCTTAATTTTTCAGTAATTTCTTTTAATGAATATTGTATAAATATTTTTTCGAGCTCCTCATATAAAATCGTAAAGTTTTCATTCATTTTTTTGAAGGATGAAAATCTAGGATCTTCGTTTAAATATTCAATATCAAGAGATTTTAATAATTTCGGCCATTCTTTATTTGCATCGATAATAGCAAGAATCAAATACCTATTATCTTTTGTTTTGTATCTGCCACCAAAAGGATGAAGTGGAGATGGTTCTTTTCTCTCAGGAAACTGTGCTCCAAATAGTCCAGCTTGGATAAATGATCCGTTAGACCATGCTCCATTTGCCATCAAAGAAGTATGCACTTCGCCTCCTTTCCCAGTCTTTTCTCTTCGATAAAGTGCAGTCATTATGCTGGCAAATAGAGCTACGCCAGTAGGTTGATCACCCATTCCAATTGGAGGATTTGCAGGAGCAGAATTATCCGAAGGTCTAACTATATCCATCAGACCGCTTCTTGCCCACCAAGCCATTGTGTCAAAGGCAGTCCTGTGTGAATCAGGGCCTTTTTCACCGTAACCTGTTAGAGATCCGTATATTAATCTTTCGTTTAATGGCAGCAAATCAGAGGAGTTAATTTTTAATTTTTCTCTGATTCTTTGAGGCATATTAGTCACAAATACATCTGCTTCTTTGATGAGTTTGTGAAGAATTTCTTGACCCTTTTCTGTGCCTAAATCTAAGGCTAAGCTTTTCTTATTTCTAGAAGTGAGTTGCCAACAATAATCTTCTTCGGCACTCGGATTTACTCTTTTTGTTCTCTCTATGAGGTGCCTAAGGCTATCTCCTATTTTGGGTGGCTCAATTTTAATTACCTCAGCCCCAAAATCAGAAAGAATGGTTGTTGAAACTGGCCCAGCAATGAAGCTTCCAGCATCTATAACTTTTAAACCTTTCAGTAACAAATTATCTGACATTCAATTTAAGATTTCTGATTAATTCTATAAATTTAGTATAATGAGTTTATGGATAAAAGTAATTGGTATGTAGTAAAAGAAGATGACAGATATGTCGTTTTGGATAACAAGGAATTAAATAGACTTGTACCAAGCATTACTAAATTAAATCCGCATAAAGCCACCAGTGGTCATAGTCATGATGGTCAAGAAGAAGTATATGTTTTCACTTCTGGTACTGGAATCATGCAAATTAATGACCACAAATTTGAAGTTAACAAAGGGGATGTAATTCCTGTTCCGGATGGAGCATTCCACAGAGTTTTTAATGAATCGGATGAACTTCTAGAATTTGCGGCTGTGTTCAACGGTGAAAGGCACACCGAAGATAAGGTTAAGTAAATTTATTCTTTAAGGCCTTCAATATCACCTTCCTTGTATCAGCAGGATCTATAACAGCATCAATTTCTAAATGTGCAGCAGCTTCTATAGCCTTACCCTTCTCATAAGATCTCTCAACTAATTTATTATAGAGATCTTCTTTTTTCTTTGGATCTGTTTCTGCTTCGAGTTCTTTCCTAAATCCTAGCTTTACAGCTCCTTCTAGCCCCATTCCGCCGAATTCTCCTGTAGGCCAAGAAGCAGTGTAAATGGGGTCATGAAAACTACCCCCAACCATTGCCTGTGCTCCTAACCCGTAACCTTTTCTTAAGAAAATTGCTATATGTGGAGAAGTTACTTTTGCCCCGGATACTAATAGCGTTGCCATTCTCCTGACAGAACCTTCAAGCTCACTATCAGGGCCTACCATAAATCCTGGGGTATCAACCAAAGATAAAATTGGTAAATTATGTGCGTTACATATTTCAATGAATGCAGCTGCTTTTTCAGCTGCCTCGGAATCTACTGCTCCTCCAAGTTGCTGGCAATCGCTGGCTACAAGGCCAAATGGTTTGCCTTCAATTCTCATAAACCCAGTAATAACACTTCTTCCATAAACTTTTCTAAGCTCCAAAAAAGATTCTCTATCCGAAAGAATTTCAATTACATCTCTAACAGGATATGCCCACCGTCTATCTTCAGGAATTATGTCTCTTAGTTTAGTTTGGTCATCAATAGACCAATCAGATAAATTACCTTGAAAATATGAAAGAAGTTTTTTTGCGATAAAAGTTGCTTCTTTTTCATCTTCAGCTAAATAATCAAGCACTCCATTTTTATATTGTTCTTCAGCAGGGCCTATTTCTTTAGGATCATAGACTCCAAGACCTCCTCCTTCAATCATAGCGGGTCCAGCCATACCAATCCAAGATTGTTTAGTTGCAATCATGAAATCTGAACATCCAAAAAGAACAGCATTTCCTGCAAAGCAATACCCATTATTGACTGCTATTTTTAAACACTTTCCAGTGAGTCTTGCCCAAGTTGAAAATGAAGGAATATGAAGCCCAGCTATCTGTGTAGTGACATCTGTATCTCCAGGTCTTCCTCCTCCACCTTCTGTGAAAATTACTACAGGTAAAGAGAATTCTTCAGCTTTTTCACAAATCCTATCTAGTTTTTGATGATGAAAAAAACCTTGGGAGCCTGCCAAGACAGAATAGTCATAAATTATTGCTGCTGCATGAGAATTATCTTCTCCCACCTCATCCTCATTGATATTACAAAATCCTGTCAGTATGCCATCGGCAGACGTCTCAAGTTGTAACTCTTCATAATCTCTTCTATTTCTTTGCGCAGCAACCGCAAAAGCTCCAAATTCTAAAAAGCTCCCGGGATCTACTAGATCATCAAGATTCTCTCTGGCAGTTCGAAGGCCTAAATTTTTTCTCTTCTTTGTAGATTTTTCTCTTACAGAGTCTTTAGTCTTCGATAGCCTATCTACAAATGTTCTATAAGCAGAATGATTTGACATTGTTTATGAAGCCTTAATATTGAAGTTCATTATATTTTCAAAATTCTTAATACCTTGAAGAACTCCCAGATCATTTTGCTGAGAACCTATAACTTGCATCCCGATAGGTAAACCTTCAGAACTCAAACCAATTGGAAAAGTTCCAGCTGGATTTCTAGTCATATTAATTCCGTAAGTAAAAGCAACCCAGGCAGGCGTTTCTTCCCCATTAACAGTCCCTTGTTGGTATATTTTTGGTGTTAAACCGCAAGTAGCTGGTGATAGGATTAGTGTAGCTTTTTGAAATCTTTCCTCAAGTTTAAGGCTCAGATAATGACATTGATCAAAA
Organism: uncultured SAR86 cluster bacterium; assembly: GCA_902526045.1. Classification (GTDB taxonomy): domain Bacteria; phylum Pseudomonadota; class Gammaproteobacteria; order Magnimaribacterales; family AG-339-G14; genus CACNYO01. The sequence continues at coordinate 10,140 of CABZJI010000005.1, forward strand.
GCAGCTGCGTAATCTGCCGCACTGTAATTATCTATACCCCATTCAATTTGTGGCCTTAGATCTTCATCAATTCTCTCCCAGTCTAAAGTCCCCCTTAGATGTCCTTGAGCCCTTCCTCTAGCACCTGTCCAGAATACTAACCAAGAGCTGACAGGATCTTCTTTCCATATTTCTTCATCCCTAATGACTTCACATCCTGCAGATTCTATTTTGGAAATTGCTTCTTCACATTTTTCTTTAATTTCTTTATCAACATCAGCAAAACCAAAAGTAGAAGTCCAAATAATTCTTTCTGGAAGATCGGCATTTAAATTTTCATACCAACTTTCTTTAGGTTTAGGTAATGAAAAAATATCAGAAGACTCAGGACCAATACAGTTATCCAATGAGTAAGCTGCTTCATCTATTTTATTAGTCATCGGACCTTTAACAGTTAAAATACCCGAACCAGGAGGTGTTGGACCACCATTAGGAACTCTACCGTGCGAAGTTTTTATTGCGCTTAACCCGCATAACGATGCTGGAATTCTAATTGATCCCCCTCCGTCTGATCCAGTGGTAATTGGCACCATGCCTGCTGCTAAAGCAGCCGATGATCCACCAGAAGACCCTCCTGGGGTATATTCTTTATTCCAAGGATTTTTTGAAGCTCCAAAGGGAACATTATCGGTAACTCCTTTATAACCGAATTCAGGAGTATTAGTTTTTCCTACAACAATTGCTCCAGCGGCACGGAGCCTTTTAACAAGGATTGAGTCTGTTTTAGCTGGTTGATCATTTGTATGGAAGTCAGAACCATAAGTAGTAACGTAACCTTCTGCATCTTCCAAATCTTTTACCCCCAAGGCTAAACCTGCTAGTGGTAAGTTCTCACCTTTAGAAATCCTTTCATCAACTTTTTTTGCTTCCTTAATGGATAGTTCAGGATTTATGGAACAAAAAGCATTAATCTTTTTATCTACGTCTTCAATATTTTTAAGGGAAGCTTTTATGAGCTCTTCTGCACTCAATTCTCTTGAATTAACTTTTTTTGTAAGTTCAACCAATGAATGATCTCTGTAATCTATCTCCATCTTTCCTCAATCTTCTAAAATCATTTTTACTCCACCCAAAATAATTTCATCTTTGGTGAGAAGATTCATTTCGTCGGCTCTCTTTAATACTTCATCTTTATTAGAAGTTTTGATAACAAAAGCGTTTACTCCTTCGCCTCTACCATCAGTACTTTTTAAAAAAGATATTTTAGAACTATCAAGTTCAATGGCTACCTCATTCGAAGATTTTGTTTTGCCTAGTGCTTTTTCCCATTTAGAACATAGATTATCAGGATCATCTGATTGAAGGATAACGCCGGTGAGGCAGTCAACTAAGGATTTACTAATATCTTTCCTCCAATTTGTTCCAGCCCATAACCATGCGTCTTCTGGAATCATCTTATCTAGGGATAAAATGGCGCCACCAGTCTCTTTGGGATGAAGATGAATTGCTCTAGCATGAATATCATCTTCTTTTCTATCTGCATTCCACACAATAGATATGTCTTTATCCTCAACTCTTTTCTTCTCAGCCTCAAAATCATCTACATCCAAGATGACCATATAGCCTCCATCTCCTCCTCTTTTATCAAGAAATCGTTCTGCGGTGGTATTTTCTTGAACAGGAGTTACGATTTCAATAAAAGTGTCATTTAGAGGAATTAGAACATTTTCTAATCCAAAATGGATAATCCCAGGATCGTTAAACGTTTCTTTCAATTCGAATAAATTGCAAATTTGTTGCGCTAATTTATCTCTTTCCTTTGCAACAAAAACTAACTGTCTTATTCTCATAATATTTGTAGAATAACAAATAAAAATGAAGTGAGGAATAAATGACAACAATTGATACTGGAACACAATATTTACTGGCAAGAAAAGAAAATGGGGTTGGTTATCTTGTGATGAATCGTCCAGAGGCTAGAAATGCTATGTCTCAAGAAATGAACAAAGCTATGCAAGAAACTATTGCCTCTTTTGAACTTGATAATGATGTGAGATGTATTGTTTTGACTGGAGCAGGCAAGGGGTTTTGTGCTGGCGGAGATGTTAAAGGTATGGCTTCTAGAGGCGATGGGACTGTAGGTGATAACACCATAGATGCAGCAATCCATAAACAACGAGATCACCAGAGAAGCACTTCGGGGAAGTTATTTAAAATGCCTAAACCTACTATTGCTTCACTATCTGGAGCTGCGGCTGGTGCGGGACTATCCTATGCTTTGTCTTGCGACCTGAGAATAATGTCCTCAGAAGCTTTTATGACGACTGCTTTCGCTAAAGTTGGTTTTTCAGGTGATTATGGGGGAACTTATTTCATGACTCAACTTATTGGATCTGCAAAAGCAAGGGAATTATATTTTTTATCAGATAGAGTTTCCGCTGATCAAGCACTTGAACTAGGCCTAACTAATTGGGTAGTCGAGCCAGAAAATCTTGAAGTCAAAACAAAAGAAATTGCAGAAAAACTCGCGTCTGGTCCTGCTGTAGCATTTAGATACATGAAAGAAAATCTTAATAGGGCCATGCATGGTGATGTAGATGATTGTCTAGATTTGGAGGCAACTCATCATATTCATTGCGGCCAAACTCATGATCACAAAAATGCTGTTAAAGCATTCGTTGAAAAGAAGGAGCCAATTTTTGAGGGAAAATAAAATTAAATATGTCCTGCTTGGCCACCATCTACTTCTATAGCCGCACCGTTTATATAGGATGCAGAATTTGAACAAAGAAAAGTAACCAAAGAGGCGACTTCCTCTGAAGTGCCATAACGACCTATTGGAACAGATAAACCATTTTTCTTTATAACTTCTTCAGCATTACCTCCTGAAGCATCAGCTATCTCACCTGCTGCTCTCTCCCACATAGCTGTATGAATAAGACCCGGCAAAACTGAATTCACTAAAACTCCGTCTCTACCGTATTTTTTTGCTAAAGATTTACTTATAGAAATCATCGCTGATTTAGTAGCTCCATAATCAATTAATGCAGCGCTTGGATATTTTCCTGCCGAGCTAGATATCATAATCACTCTTCCCCATTTCTGCTCTCTCATGTGGGGTAGAAATGATCTTGTACATCTCACAGCGGAGAGTAAGTTAAGTTCATGTAATTCCTGCCAATCCTCATCCGACATGTATAAAAAATTTCTTGACGGAGAGGCACCTACATTGTTCACAAGAATATCAATGGGTCCTTCCTCTAGAGTTTCCTTTATAAACCTTTCGGTAGATTCACCATTTGACATATCTGCTATAAGACCTTTAATTAAGGAACTTGAATTTTCAGACTTGTATTTTGACAAAGAATCAATAGCATCTTTATTTCTAGCACAAAATGTAATCGAGGCGCCATGATCGCTGAGCATTTTTACAACTGCTTCTCCGATACCTAAACTAGCACCTGTCACTACAGCTCTTTTTCCTTCTAAGTTTAAATCCAACAAAATTCCTCCCTTCTAAAACTAATAAATATCTATAAGATATTCTAACTGTAATCTTCCCATTTCATCCATGTTTAGCTGTGTAGTGGATGAGCCAATACAATGGAGTATTAAATTCTATCTACTTACATTAAAACAGAAAATGAAGTCTTATTATCTTATTTAGTTTTATCACTTGAGCACTTTGGAGGTAAATTGATAGTTGGATTTTCATCAAAAAAACCAACTGGAATCAAATGAAAACCGCAGTATTCAACAGGCATCACAGGCCAATCCTCAGGTCGTGGTACATGCGTTACTCCAAATGTATACCAAGTCACTAGATCACAGTTACTTATATCTCTGTCTCCAGAAGTGATATCATCCAAACCGCCCTCTCCAGTATGCATTACTGAGTTTGCTCCACCAGCAGCGTATTCGGAATCATTAAATGGCGTTCCCCAAAGGTTATGTTTTCCAAAAGAGGCTCTTTTAGCCGGAGGAGAATCATCTCGTGCAAGCATTTTAGGTGTATTCCCCGGCAATAATTTATAAGCAACAGGCAGATCCATGCCGTTTTTTTTCTGCGGATTAACTACTTTCCATACTCTGCTTGTTGCGGGAGAAATATCTCTTTTAGCTTCATTTTCAGTTTTTAAGTGAGTAGAAACGGATTGAAATTGCATTCCGTGAGGATTGTTATCATCATCAGGCATTAACTCAATTTCGCTCTCAAATAATTGATTATTTCCTCCATCTAAATTCCAGTCTAATCGCATACAGAAAAGATGTTGATGAACTGGGGAAACCAACTCCTTTGAAATTCTTAAATCTTGATTACGGTTGTGTTTCTCTTCGTTGTAAGCGCTGATACCAACAATACCGGTTAGCTTAACTTCGGCTTCAATTGTGCCATCTAAATATAGATACCAAAATAAACCATAATCATAGTTACCTACTGTTGAAATCGAGCTGATTACAAGTCTTCTTGATCTTCTTACCTCATTAGGCGCTCCCATTCCATCATTGTGCTTCCATTGAATGCCGTAATCCTCTTCATGCAAGCAAATTGCATTTTCTATGACTTCGACTGAGCCATCATAAGAAATACCACAAGCATTGAAGTAATGAATCTCTCCAAGACAATCACAACCTAACGTAAGAGAATTTGAAAGCCTACCAAAACCGTATTCAGTTCCGTCATGAACGGCTTTCCATGAGTGCATGGGATCAGCCGACCCATAGGGTACAACCATATCTGACATTGCAGCTCTGAATAAGATAGGCCTGTTATTAAGAGAAAGCTCGTGAAGGACTACTCCCTCATCAGGTGTTAACGAAACTCTCACTTCCCAACCTTCCCAAGATATTTTATTTCTATCAACGCTGAAACCCACTCCATCGGGTTGAACGATTTTTATTTCTTTTGGTTCATCTCGCAAGATTGCTTGTGATTCAGCGTCGTAATTAGATTTAGCTTCTGGAATAGGATCTACTCCATGATCTTCAATGCAGACAACTTCTCCAAGCGTTAAATCAACGTGCCCGATTACACCATTAATGGGTTTTGCATATGGATTATCTCCAGCTTCCTCTTTAAAAAAGGATATGCCTTTAAGAGCCCTATGCCCTTGTTTGATTTTTTCGTGAACAATACCACCGGCTGGCCAAGGATCTATTTGCACCTTTTCCATATCGGTAATGCCTCTTTTTTTCATAGCTGCCTGATAATCTGGATGTTCTTTTAGAAGAACCATAGCTGTAATAATATCCCGCACGGTATATTGAACTTGTGCTGAATTTGAAACTCTCTCGACGTTGAGAGTTTTATTTGACAAGTTAATCGTTGCAACAAAACCTCCATCAAAAGCTGAATCTCTTCCAACAAGTCTGACTTGCCTCTGAAAAGGATCACCTTGCTTAAAATCTTTTAAAAGCTCTTTTGAAGGCTCCACTAAAGAGATCTGACTAAAATGAGTTGCCTCATCATAACCCTCTGATGTTTTATATATTTCATATGCCAGAGAAATTTCCTCTGTTGATAGCATTTCTAAAGGATGTTCTAGTTTTGAAATCATATGATGTATGGAATTACTTTAAATTTTACCTTTTTTAAATAATCTTGATAACCGTCCAACTCATTTATAAGTGTTTTTTCCTCTATGCGAATTCTAAAATGAAGACCTACAGTCAGAGCTATCACTGAGATTACAAATGAAAGATAAGTTCCTAACCAAAGATTTGTGCCTAGAATAAAAAAAATGAATCCTGTATACATTGGGTGTCGCACATAAGCATAAACTCCGGTATCAATGACTTTTTGTCCTCTGTCATCTTGGATATTTACTGTCATTTCTGCAAATTCATTAGCAAGCATCGAAGCTAATATGAAGAGATAACCTATTACATAAATTCCCAAACCTGATATTTTTAAAATGCCTTCGAAGGATGGTGTAACTTGAAAATGAAACAAATCTAAAGGAGAAAAAATTAGTCCTATTGCAATAGCAGAAACCATTAAAGAAGTCGCAATTTTATCTTCTCTTGGTTGGCTGCTAGGTTGCACATTTAATCTTGCCTCTAAGCTTTCAGGCTTATAAATCAGCAAATAAATACATGAAAAAAATGACATGAAGTAAAAAATGCTAAACCAAGTTATCGCATCTTCCCAGTACCAAGTCCAAGCTGGCAAATAAACAAAAATTCCAAGAAAAAAAGCTTGAACGGTGATTCCTAATAATGTTTTCAACCAAAGCATAAATGATCCCCCATCTTTATGGATTGTAATTTAATATAGTATAAAGAAAAAAAAGGAGTAAATGATGGGGAATACGATACCAAATTTTTCAATTGATCTAACAGGCCAAGTAGCTCTCGTGACAGGAGCTTCCTCAGGTTTGGGATATAGGTTTGCAAAAGTATTAGCAAAATGCGGAGCCAAAGTAGCAATTTCTGCTAGAAGGGTTGATAAGTTGGAAGCTTTAGCTGAGGAAATAAAAAACGATGGAGGAGAATGTACGGTTGTTCCCATTGATATGGTTGATAGAGAAAGCATCAGAGCTGCAGTTCAATCAGTTGAATCTGAGTTGGGAACCATCGATACCTTGATTAATAATGCTGGGATTCCTGATGCTCAATGGGCCATAAAACAATCAGATGAACTAATCGATAATGTCATAGGCACTAATTTAACTGGGCCTTATCTGCTCTCTATAGAAGTAGCAAAAAGATTAATTAAAAAAAACATGCCTGGAAGGATGGTGAATATTGCATCAATAGCTGCCTACAACACGACGCCCCAATCTGCAGCATCTTTATATTCCATAACTAAAAGAGCTATTGTTAGGATGTCGGAAGCTTTGGCAGTTGAATGGTCTGCAAAAAGTATTAATGTCAATGCAATTGCACCTGGAGCTTTTTCATCCGAAATGATGGATGGCATGATCGAAAGGGTTGGTGATATTAGTCAGGCTTTTCCTCGGAAGAGGATTGGACTTCCTGAGCAAATGGATTCGACCCTTCTTTTTTTAGTATCTCCATCATCAGAGTGTGTAACAGGCACATGTATCAAAATAGATGATGGTCAAGGTTCTAGGTAACTAGATAATTTTTTTTATCTCTGAATCAAGATCATAGTTGTGAATATCTCGCACCATAAAATCAGCTATAGGTAGATGACTCAAAAGTTTATTTCTTAAAAAAGTTAATATTGGGTTTGAAATATGATTGAGCTTGGCTTGTATGAGAGATCTTCTGTAGATATTTTTGCATCTCGATATCCTCAAATCATCAAATATTTTTTTTGCATCATCATTAGATTCTTTTTTATCTAAAACTTCTGCAAGACAATAACTATCCTCAATCGCTAAACAGGAACCTTGACCTAAAAACGGAACCATTGCATGAGCACTGTCCCCTAAAAGAAATATATTATTTGTTGAAAAGCTTTCTAGCGGAGACCTTTGAAAAATTCCCCATTTGTAAAGCTTGGAATCTGCAAGATAGGTTATTAATTCATTATTCCAATCTTTAAAGTCATATTTAAACTCAACTTTTGATCCCTCTAATATCCAAGATTCATCTATCCAATCACTAGACTTAATGATACAGGTTGCACTGTAGATTTTTTCTCCAATTGGATATGTAACGATGTGAGAATTTGGACCTAAATAGAAATTAATATCTTCTCCATTATTTTCTTCAAACGGAGTTGAGAATTCCTTTATACTTCGCCATGCAATAAATCCAGAAAATAAAGGAGATTTAGGATTAAATTTTTTTGCTCGTAATGATGAATTAATGCCATCGCAACCAAAAATCATATTAGCTTCGATTGATTTACCTTTAGATAAATTGCAATCATTTTCAAAGTCCTTAACATTACGGTTAAAAATTACTTCGCCGCCAAGTTCTTTATATTTTTCATAAAGCAGCCCAATAAGTTTATTTCGATTTAGGGTTAGAAAGTATCTATCACCCATATTAAGAGCATAAGAACTGATCTTATTACCTTTGTGATCTCTAAAAATAACGTTAGAAGGCTGATGACCTAGGGATATTAAATCTTCAAGAACTCCAATATTTTTTAATAAGTTAGTAGCGTTCGGAGATAAATTAATCCCAGCTGAGACATCTGATATTGCATGGTTCCTTTCGTATATGATTGAAGGAATATTTTTTTTTGATAGACAGATACCCGCAGTTAAGCCAGAAATACCTGCTCCGATAATTGAGACTTTTTGTGACAAATTAGTTATGCAGATTTCATCTGTTCAAGCATGTTTTGCATTTGCTCATGAAGCTTATTAACTGCTTGAAGGGGCCTTACAATTACTTTGAATTCAGTGATTTTACCCTCGTCATTCCACGAAATTAAATCGATTCCGTTTATATAAATTCCATTAATTGTTGACTCGAATTCTAAAACCGCAGAATTATTATCAATAACTTCTTTTATATATTTAAAAGGCTTAGATTTACTTTCTTCACCTTCTGAAGGACTTTCTCCAAAAACTCCACCTGCAGCCGTCAAATACATTTTTGTCATCTCTCTACCTTTGATTGGAGTGAAAACAACAGGTGAATAAAAAGTACAATTTTCATCCAATAATTCATCAAATTTTTTTGGATCATTTGACTTCATTAATAGATGCCATTTTTCTATAGGATGCATATCTTCCTCACTTTAAGAATAACAGTTTATAGGTTAATAAAATAAAAAAAAATTATTTAGATCGTATGATTTCATAAGCTAATGTAATTTTTTTATTGGACTCTTATCTATATTTAGGCAAAATTAAAATTCAATATTTTTATTATTAACTATCTATGAATAGTACTCTTAATTTTTTAGGCATACAGTTAGATTACTCTGAAGAAGTATTTAGACCAACTTTAATTTCAGAAAATTGTGCAAAATTAACTGACTTTAGGGATAAATCTATACTTGATCTTGGTTGCGGTATAGGACCTCTTGCAATTTATTTTGCAAAAAATGGAGCAAGAAAAGTTTCAGCATGTGATATTTTTGAAAAGCACCTTGAATATACTGAGAAGAATGCAAGACTCAATGAGGTAAAAATTGAAATTTTTAAATCCGACCTATTTAGTAATGTTAAAGAAAAATATGATGTGATTTGTTGTGATGTTTCTGGCGTTGATAAAAATGTTGCTGAAATGACTGGCTGGTTCCCTGAAGAAGTTCCCAAAGCCGATGAAACTGGTTCAAATTTAATTATAAAAGTTGTAGAAGAAGCTAAAAAGTATTTAAAAAAATCAGGAATTTTGAACATAGCCACAACTTCATTTTCAGATGTAGTTTCTATTGAACGTGATATATCGAAAAATTTTTTAATTTCTGAAGTTTTAATCAAGATTGATGTTCCCTTTTCAAGAAGACTTAAAAAGAATGTAAAACTTCTCGATGAAAAATCTTATAAAAAAATTGATGATGAATATTTTTGGGAATTTAAACTATTTAAATGCTCAAATTAAAGCTTTAAATTAATTTTGATTCTTTTCATAAGTTTAAAGTTTTATCTATTGTGAACGATGAAAATCTAATCAAAATTGAATACAGAAATATAATTAGTCAATGTGTATTTTTATTGAATTAGCAATGTTTTGGCTTAAAATTTTCTGAATTTCTTTCTTGCTAAAATTAGCATTTAATAATATTTCTTCTGTATGTTCTCCAAGCCGGGGGGCGGGTCTAATTATTTCACTGGGCGTTTTTGCAAATCTAGCAGCAGGTCTCGCTTGTCTTACTTCTCCAAGAGATTCATATTCTATTCTCAGAATTGAATCGTTAGCTTGTATTTGTTCATTTTCAAGAAGCTCCATTCTATCTAGCAAGGGAGCGCAGGGCACGCCCTCTTTTTGAAATAAGGCTAGGATCTCTTCGCTATCCCATTCAGAGATTTCTTTTCCTGTGATTTCTTTTCTAATTTGTGAATTAATGACTCTTCCTGAAGGAGTCGAAAATCTTTCGTCTTCTATTAGATCTTCTCTGTTTAAGGCAGTACACATTCCCTTCCATTCTGCATCAGAAACAGCTCCCGCCGTGATATATCTGTCTTTTGCTTTATAAATTAAATCTTGAGAGCCCTGCAATTTTCTAACATCAGTTTCTTTCTCAGCAAAAACAATTCCTGCCATTGCCTCTGGCCAGAAAAAGGAAAGCATGCAATCCAGCATCGAGAGTTCAATGTGTTGAGCAATGCCTTTTTTTTCTCTTACATATAAAGCTGATGATACTGCTTGTGCTGTCGTTAATGAGGTAACTTTGTCGGCAATGATAATTCTAAACATCTTGGGTTTTCCGGTGTCTCTATCAGCTTGTATGTCTGTAGCGCCCGAAAGAGCTTGAATAACAGGATCATAAACTCTTGATGCTGAATAAGGACCGTTCTTACCAAACCCACTTATCGAGACATAAATAATATCTTTATTAATGTTTCTTAGGTCTTTCTCACCAAAACCCATTCTTTCAATAGCGCCTGGACGAAAATTTTGCATAAATACATCTGCTTCAGAAGCGAGCTTAAATAGTATCTCTTTGCCTTGTTTTGTTTTCAGATCTAAGGCAATAGACTTTTTACCTCTATTACAAGAGTAAAAAACTGGATTGAGTCCATTATGATCTGCAGCCATGTGTCGAACCAATTCTCCATTTAATGGCTCAACTTTTATTACCTCTGCACCTTGATCAGCAAGAATCATTGCTCCCATAGGCCCTGAAACCATACTTGTAAGATCGAGAACTTTTACTCCTTGCAGTGGTCCCATTTATTTTATCTAGAATAGTTTATATCCATAGCTTTTTTGTATGCTGGCCTATTAATAATATCGTCTCTATATTTAGTCATATTTTTAGTCAATTCAAACTCATAAAATATAGCCCAATCTAAGCATGAAATTAAGAAAATATCACAAATTCCAAAGCCTTCTTTCATGATGTAATTTTTATCTTCTAAATATTCCTCAATGACCTCAAATTGTCTTTTCAAGTAATCTCTACATGCATTTGTAACCGTCTTTGATTTGCCGTAAATTTCTTTTAGATCATAATGTCGTCTCATGACATAAAGTGATGTCTCATCAATCTCTCCTAAAATAAAGCAACACCATTCATCTTCTTTAGCTAGTTGTACATCTGTATTTGGAATAAATAATCTTTTTGATGGGAATGTTCTTTGCAAATGTTTACAGATTGCAAGGCTTTCAGATAAATAGAAATCCGCTATTTGCATTAGGGGAATTTTTTGTTTTCTATTTAAGCTGGTGAATTCTTTTGTTTGAGTTTCGCCAGTTCTTGGGCCTATGGGATTCAATCTATAACTTAATCCTAATTCTTCTGCCATCCAAATAGGTCGAAAAGTCCTTGCCGTTCCAGTTCCCCAAAAAATTATATCTTGATTATTTTTCATGAGTTTATCTTAAATTGAAAAAACCAAATCCATATACCTGAAATACATAATAATCATTCCTGGGAGATTTAAAGATCGGACAGAGCCAAATAGCGTCAATGTTAAGATTTTTAAAATAATCTATCTTAGAAATTATCCCTTTAATATCCCCAATCCCATCTTTATTTGAATCAAGAAAGGACCTTGGATAAATCTGATAAATTACTGAATTTTTCCAACATTCATTATGTAATTGATCTACGAAATTCATAAAATTTTCTTTTAAATTAATTTACCAGGATTAAGGACGTTGAGTGGATCATAGAATTTTTTTGTAGCCTTTAAAAAGTGTAATTCTTCTTTATTAGCTTGTTCAAGAAAAATTTTCTTTTTTAGATACCCAATTCCGTGCTCAGCACTGATCGAACCTTTTAAGCCTAAAATGATTTTATATATTTCAGTTGTGAGCTTATCCTTCAGATTATTATCGATTACTAAGTCATCTTTTCCTATGAGGTTTATATGTAGGTTCCCATCTCCTACATGACCAAATAATATTGGTTCAACTTTAGAGAATTTTTTTACTAATCTTTCTATATTTTGAACTAGACATTCGAATTTTGATAAAGGAACTGATACATCAAACTTAAGCGGTTTAAAATCGTTGATACTTTCTGAAATTAAAAGTCTATTGTTCCAAATATTTTTTTTCTGTTTTGAAGTTTCAACAATAAATATATCGTCAACTATTTTTTTTAAAATCAACTTATTCAAATCTGTCTCGATAGAATTCCCTGTAAATTCTAAAATAATAAAATAATGCCCTTTAACATCAGGCTGACTAAAATGCTTAAATGCATCTTTTACTTTTTGCATACAAGTTTTAGTTAAAAATTCAACGGCCTCAATATCTTCACTTTTAAATAGAAGATTTCTAACTTCTATAAGTTTTTCAATTTCTGAAAAACTTATAAAAGCTAATTTTGTTGGTGGAGGTTTTTTAATTAATTTCATTCTACAAGTTTTGATTAACCCAAAAATGCCCTCAGAGCCTATGAATAAATCTCCTAATTTTGGTCCAGTAGCATCCTTCACAAGTCTATTATCAAAATCTAAATCTTTACCATCTCCGGTAATTACTGACAGCCCTTTTACATAATTCTTTGTCAATCCATACTTAATAACTTTGATTCCTCCAGCATTAGTAGAAATATTTCCTCCTATTTGACTTGATCCAACAGAGGAAAAATTAACTGGATAAAATAATTCATTTTCAGTTGCAAAATTTTGTAGATTCTCAGTAACTAATCCTGGTTCGCACAAAATTGTGTTATCAGAATGATCAAAATCAATTATTTTATTCATTTTTTCAAATGAGATAACTAGTTCATTGTTTAAGCATGTAGCACCTCCGGAAAGTCCTGTCCGACCTCCTGATCCGATAAAAGGCTGATTTTGCTCATTGCAAAGTTTCACAACTTCTTTCAATTGCTTAATTTCTCTGGGAAAAACTACTGCTACTGGCTCGCTTGGTTTTAAATTAGACCAATCTTTTGAATAAAAATATTTATTATCCTCTTCAGTTTCTATATCTTTTTTATCGAAAATGCCTTCAAGAAAACTATAAAAGTCTTTTTTCATGATTATTAAAGATTAACAGGTATTTTTTTTTACCCCAACTAATAAGAAACAAGAGTTTGAATATTGTATCCATCATTAGCAATTAGATTGCTTCCTCCTAATTCAGGTAAATCTATTACGCTTAAAATAAGAATGTTTGATTTTTTAATTTTAAAATTTTCAGTCAATAATTCTGCACAAGCAATTGCGGTACCACCTGTTGCAACCAAATCATCAACAATGACTACTCTATCTGAGCTTTTAAACGATGTATTTCTTTGAATCTCAATGGAAGTACTCCCGTATTCCAAATCAAAATCTTTTTTAAATGTTTTGTTTGGAAGTTTTCCTGGTTTTCTTGCCAAGACAAAAGGAAGGCCTAGCTCAAAGGAAATGGATCCTGCAAAGATAAATCCTCTGCTTTCAATGCTTGCGATAACTGAAGCGTTAAAATTTTTAGAAATTTCTATTAATTCTTTGCATGCGGTTTGAAAAGCCTCAGGATTTTCTATCAGGCTTGTTATGTCCCTAAAATTAATTCCTTCGATTGGGAAGTCTTTAACCTCTCTAATATGTTTTTTTAGATTTAACAGATCACTCATTTCCTTCTCCTTTATTTCTTAAAGGCAAGATATTAAATCATCTAAAGAAAGTTTGTATCTAATTTGTATCGTTTTTTGTATAGTATTTTTATAAGTAAGTCGATTGAAAACATTTTGGTAAAACTAGAGAAAAAAGATTCAATTTATTTTTTAAACTTAGCTGACGATGAGAATCGTTGGAACACCACTTTTGTAAGGGAAATTTCAAAAGTCCTAGACGAGATTGAAAAAGATGAAGGTCCCGGAGCATTAATTACCTCGTCTGAGAATCCAAAGTTCTTTTCAAATGGTTTAGATCTTGATTGGATGCAAGAACCTAAAAGTAATCCTAATGGAGGAGATAGGGATTCGTTTGGAAGAGAATTCATGCTCCTTATGGGAAGATTTATAACGCTGCCAATTCCTACAGTGTGCGCGATTAATGGCCATGCTTTTGGAGCAGGATTTATGCTCGCTCTAACTCATGATATGAGAATTATGAGAGAAGATAGAGGATTTTTGTGCGCCAATGAAATGCAGCTTGGTTTGTCCATTCCAAGACCTGAATTATCTTTGTTTAAACATAAAATTCCAGCAAATGCCTTTTATGAAACAGTTCAACTATCAAAAAGATGGACTGGACCCGATGCTCTTGATGCTGGGATTGTGCAAGCTATAAGTTCATTTGAGGAAGTGCCTGAATTAGCTGTAAAAAAAGCTAGAGAGTTAGCGCCACTAGCAACCGATAGAAAAAACTTTGGCTATCAAAAAGAGATGTTGTTTGGTGAAAATGCAGCCATTAATCTTAGTCATGGTCCTGCTCATATGCTCAAAAATTCAGATGATTTTTAAAGTTATTTAGACTTTTTCATTCACCTACAAAACCTGGCCACGCTCCCATATATTTTATAAATTTCTTGCTTAGTCCCTCTTTAATTAAATGAGATCTTGAAGCTGGAAGTTCTATAGGTTGAAAATTGGAATTTTCTATAACTCTTTCAGGAAAATCATGATGGAGAATAGCCGCTCTTCCTACAGTTACAAAATCTACTTTATTATTAAGTACTTCGTGAACGTTCTCTCCTGTTCTTATGTTGCCCGCAACCGTTAACTGAACATCTTTAAAGTCAAGTTCTGTGAAATGCTCTAGCAGACTTCTTCCCTTATGCTCATCTTCTACTGGTTCTTTAAAAGAATCCCAAAGAGACATATCTAAAAAATCTATTTTGTTGGTATCGATAAGTTTTTTACATACTTCTTTAGTTTCTCCCAATTTAATTCCAAATCTCTCTGCAGATAATCTAACTCCCAATAGAAACTCAGAACCACATTCGTTTCTAATGCCATCAACTATCTCAAAAATAATTCTAGACCTATTTTCTAAAGTTCCTCCGTATTCATCATCTCTCTTGTTGATATCAGAACTTAAAAACTGACACAAAATATAACCGTGAGCTCCGTGAATCTCTGCCCCTTGGTACCCAGCCTTTTTTGCTCTCACTCCTGCTTCAATAAAGTTATCTCTCAATCTTTTGACCTCGTCCAAAGTTAAGGCTCTTGAGTTAGTTTGCTCATCATCTGAAGGGCAGACAGGCTGTTCACCAATAATATCCTCGGGTGATCTCATTCCAGCATGATGTAATTGAGCAACAGCTAAACTTTGATGAGATTTAATTTCATCGGTTAATCTTTTTAATCCTTCTATATGTTCATCGCCAAAAATTCCCAGTTGACCGGGGAACCCTTTGCCAATAGCTTGAACATGGGAAGCACAAGACATGGTGAGCCCAAAACCCCCCTTGGCTCTCATGGTTAACCAATTAAATTCATCATCTGAGAGCACACCATCCTCGTGACTCTGAGTGTTAGTCAATGGAGCAAGCATAAATCTATTTTTCATAGATAAGCCGCATGGAAACTTTATTACATCTTTTAAATTTTTCATGATTTCATCTTTACTAATTAAAACTTTTTTATTTTTTGATTTAGATTAACCACTTTGAATTAATAAACAAAAAGCTCTTATTATAAAAATTCCTCCTACAGAGAGTACTATAATCTGCGTCCATCTAAAGAAAAATCTATCGTCAATTATATCTAAAACTTGCTTTCCTAAAGTCGTACCAATAATTGAAAATATAATTGCTAAGAAAAGAAAGTAAATATTTGGCCAATTTTCAAAATTTAAAGAAATAAATATTCCAAAAAAAAGTATTTTAGAGATATGTCCTAATGTTTGAGCTACTGCCTTAGTTGCCACAACCTCATGCCTAGTCATATCAACTTTCTGAAAGAAAATATCTAATATCGGTCCACCTGTCCCAGATAAAAGATTACTGCCAACTACTACTACTCCTGCCAAAACCCCAGTAATTGGTTTAGTGATATCAAGTGAAAGTTCTTTTGGGATTGCCCAAGCTAGGTAAGGCAGAGATCCTAAAGCAAATAGAACTAAAATTTTACTAGGTTCAAATGCAATAAAAAAAAGAATAATCAAAGAAAAAGTACTTCCTACAAGGATAGTCAAAATAATTTTCCAATTTATATCTTTTCTATTTATCCATGCCCTATATCCATTTGAAGTTGCCTGAATAAGACCATGAAGAACCATGGCAGGACCAACTGGGAGAAAACTAATTAATACTCCCATCAAAATAAGACCGCCTAGCATTCCAAAAATTGAGGATAAAAATGCAGTAGCAAAAGTTGAGATCAAAATTAGGAATGAAATAAAAACTAATTGCACTTTCTATTTAAAAGGAGATTTCAATATCAAAAACTTTCTCACTCCATAAATACATTATCTGAAATACCATTAAAATCTGTACATCACAGGCTGTGTGAGAGGTTTCTGAATTTCTCACCAAGAAAATATTATAAATCTAATAGTCTCTAGACCATCCAAGAGGTACTTGTTGTTGAGGATTGAATACTTTTGGACCATACAAAGGTTGAGCTTTAGAAGCTTCAAGTATCTCTTTCTCAGTTAGAAACTGACTAGGGGATAACCTAAACACATCTAGACCTCTAGATATTTCTGTTCCATAAATAAAACCATCATAGTAATAAGCCGACCAATAACCGCCCATCACTAGTAGTTCAGCATCTATAGGACCTCTATCATAGAAAGCTATTTCTTTTGGGTCAGCAGAATCAGTAAAATCCATTACGGATATCCCTCCTTGGTACCATGCTTGGACAAAAATATCTTTTTCTGGAATTGGAATTAAAGAACCGTTATGTGCGACACAATTTTCAGTTTCTAACTGTGGCGCTGGCATTTTGTAATGGCTACGAAATTCCAATTTGTTTTCGACTATGTCGTAAATGGCATTTGCTCCCCAATCAAGAGGATCCCATGCTCTGCAGCGTGCTCTTCCGCCGCCACCCCATTCATCAGTAAAAATTACTTTAGTTCCTTCATTATTGAAGGTCGCAGAATGCCAATAAGCAAAACCTACATCAGTAACAACATCTATTCTTTGTGGTTTATAGGGATCTGAAATATCAAAAAGAATTCCATTTCCTGAGCAAGCTCCAGCAGCTAAGTTTTTTGAAGGAAACACTGTGATGTCATGGCATTGATCAGTACGCCTTGTTTCTTGAGTATCATCCCCATGATCTCCTCCAGTCCAAAGGCCACCTAAAGCGCCTGTTTCAGGATCAGCGAATACGGTAGGACTGCTCACTATTCTTGACTTAGAAGGATCTGAGACTGGAATTTCTATAATATCAATTCTGAAAAGTGCCGTCCTATTATCGCCTGGTATATTCCCAATACATACTTCCATTTCTTCCTCATCTCTTACGCCCTGCGTACCGGAGTTATACACAATAATCTTTCCTTTTCGGTCTGGACCTGAAACTACTGAGTGAGTATGAGAGCCTCTGCAAGTTTGAACAGCTCCAACATGTTTAGGTTTGGATAAGTTTGAAATATCAAAAATTCTGATTCCTCTAAATCGATCAGGACTCGCTTCTTTAGAAACACCTTGCAACCCGCAATCTATGCGACTTCTGGATTGTTCAACTGACATGATTAATAAATTATCGACAATAGATACATCTCCTTGTCCACCTGGGCAAACAACAGATGAAAGTAGCACTGGTAATCCCATCTGATCAATTTCATAAATGTTAAATCCGTGGTAATTTCCAGCTACAAGAACATTATCTTTAAATGCCATATCAGTATTAGCAAAACTTAAAATGGGAGAACGAAGTGATCTTGATTTATCTTCGACAGTTTTCTCCTTCTTGTCATATTTTTCCTCTTCTTTATTAGCTTTTATTCCTTTTGATTTTGGATTGTTTGGATTGTAAAACCCTATAGGCTTCTTGAGAGATGCAACTTTTTCTAAGTTTAATATTGCCTCTCCAGCGTCATAATGACCAGGGCTTAATTTTGATCTTGGATCGTCGGATAAGTTAACAGCAATACTGTTCATCCTTTCAATTTCAACACTTTGATCATTTACGAGGTCAGAAATAAATTCATTCAAAATTGGATCATAAGCTGTGCCTGGATATTCTTTCAAATCCTTAACCATTTTTAAGGCACCATCATGATGGGAGATCATTAGTTGTAAAAATAATCTATCAAAATCTGTACTATCAGAGTTTTCAAGTTCCTTTAATTGATTATCACTAGCCATCCCAGCCATACCAATATGCATGTGATGGTCACTATGATTTAAGGAGATGTCTTCATCTCTTAAACTAAGCCAATTTTCCATGAAACTAATTTCATCTTCTTGAGAGGCATCGATTCTGTTTGCAAGATCAACTATTGTTTTATTATTGGTTCTCTTATCAGCCATATTGGACATAACTATGGCTTGTTGGTGATGGATTATCATTCCTTGCAGAAAATTTACATCTGCATCTACATAGGTGGTAATTGCAATATTAGAGGCTGCCTCTGGATCAATCAATTTTGAATTTTCTCCTGGCGCACCTGGGAGTATTATTGGATGTGTCAAAGACTTTTCTTGAATGCTGAGTTCATAAGACAAGAGCATTTCTTCAGTTTCAGATATATCTGGTAACTCTACTTTTTCTTCTTCAGAGCACCCATGGAAAAAAAGAATCATTAAAACTAGTATTGAAAATTTTAATTCTTTTTTTTTGATATTTTTTTGCATAATTTACTTTCTGTTTTAATTATTTTAATTCTGCGTTAACTATTTTCATAAATTTTAATGTTGTTTTAAGGAGTAAGCAAAATCAATTTTTATAGATAAGCAATATCGAAACTTAATTACGTGCTTTATTTTTTTATATTAATAAACTACAGAAGATGAAACATTGATATCTGATTCTTGCCATAATTTTTCAAACATTTCCAAAGATTTTTCAGAATTTGAGCCATCTCCAATTTCTTCATAAGCTTTATAAAGTCCATAATATGACCAACCATTATTTGGATAATCATCAAGATCTTTTTTAAAAGTTTTAATTGCTTCATCAAATTTTCCAGATTTTAATAAAACATGACCTAATGTTTGTCTTGTTGGGTAATACCAAAAAGGTGGTTCTGTATATGGCAATTTGTCTTGAATTATGACGGCATTTTCCAAATGATCTATAGCAGATGAATAGTCTTCTTGGTACATGCTTATTGAACCTAAAGCTAATTCGTTTGCTATTTCTATGAGTTGTTTAGTTGGATGTCCTGCTTTCACCATTGCCTCTACTTCAATAGTATCCAAGTCCAGATTTATTAATTTTTGATTTTGTTTTGCTTTTTCTATATTTCCAGTTGCTGCATAGGCAACGGCTTTAGCATAATTAAAGATACTTTGAGAATACTTAAAATCTTCAATAGGTTTTTCATAATTGAGAATCTCTTCCCATTTTCCAAACCTTACGTAAGAAAGAAGGGGCGGAGTATGAAAAAATTCCAAAAAGGGAACTAATCTAATTTGCTCTTCAGATACATAGCTCGAAACCTTCAAAGCAGATTCTATTGATAAAGCACTTTTACCCTCCATAGTTGAAGCAGCCCATAAAAAGTGAATATTATGAGGGTAATATAATGCAGGATAAAAACCCTGAGCATTACATTGAGCTATGTAGTCTTCATCTACTTTTGCAGCTTCCACGTTAGCCAGCGATGCGTCTTTATATCTTCCAACCCTCCAATATATATGCGAAGGCATATGAACTAAATGACCTGCTCCAGGAACCAATTTACCAAGCCTATCCGCTGCAGATTCGGCTCGACCCGGATCACTAGAAGCTTCTACTGCATGAATATATAAATGAATTGCTAAAGGATGATTTTCATCTAGCTCTAAAACTCTTTCTAAGGTAGATATCACTTTCACAGTATCCGGTTTTGGATTTCCATCTTCTGCCCAATAATTCCAAGGCATGGTAATCATAAGAGCTTCAGCATATAAAGAAGCTGCATCAGTGTCATTGGGATGTTTCCTGTACAAGAGCTCCATTGATTTAGCATAATTTGAATCCAAATCTTCCCTCGAAGTCTCTGGATTCCCGTTGTATCGTGTTTTCAGAGCTTCAATAAAATCTTTTTCTTTTGCTGATGCGCCCTCTTTTAAACTTTCTGCGATCTTAAAAGCTTTAAAGGCTTCTCTTCTATTTTCAGGAGACATAACTGCCTTTCCGTCACTTGTCACATTTATATTTGGACCTAAAGCTAAAGCTTCTCCCCAAAAACAAATTGCACAATTTGGGTCTAATCTCTGTGCAGCTCTAAAACTTCTAACTGACTCCGCATGATTAAAAGCAAATGTCATGATCAAACCTTGATCAAAATACTCTTGAGTTCCTTCTATGTTCGAAGAAATTTTGAATGAGTGATCGCCTAATCCTTTGAGCAAAGGAGCATTAGCCTTTTTCACTATTTCATCAAAATTAATTTGAGTTTGATTGTCTGAACAAGATAACAAAATTAGTGTTGCTAAAAAAATTAATAATTGTTTCATAAGTACTCGCCTCTACACTTGTTTTTAATATATCAAAAACAAAGAATATGTTTAATGCATCAGACACTTTCAAGGAAAAAATTCAATCCATTAAGAAACGAACTTCAAGATCCAACTATTCCCACTCAATAGTAGCAGGAGGTTTACTAGAAACATCATAAACAACTCGAGAAACCTTATCTATTTCGTTCATTATTCTTGTAGATACGTGGTTAAGAAATTCTTGCTTGAATGGATAAACATTTGCTGTCATAAAATCGAGCGTTACCACAGCTCTTAGAGCAATGACGTATTCATATCTTCGTGCGTCACCAACCACGCCAACTGATTTAATTGGCAGAAAAGCTGCGTACGCTTGGCTGATTTTATTGTAAAAATTTTGTTTGATTAATTCTTCCATGAAGATTGCATCTGCCTCTCTCAATATTTCTAATTTGCCTTTGTCTATTGCGCCCAACAAGCGAACTCCCAACCCAGGGCCCG
>CABZJI010000006.1 GCA_902526045.1 uncultured SAR86 cluster bacterium
ATAATGAGTTTCAAGAAATTTCAGAAGATATTGAAACCAAGGACTGGCTGGATTTCAAAGATACTAAAAAGTACAAAGACCGAATTTCAGAATCCAAAAATAAAATTAATGAGAAGGAAGCCATTATATCTGCTTACGGTAAAGTCAAAGATAGAGAAATGGTCGCCGCAGCATTTGAATTTAGATTCATGGGAGGATCGATGGGTTCAGTGGTAGGACAAAAATTTACTAATGCAGTCTATTGCGCAGTCAAAAAGAAGCTACCTTTTATTTGCTTTTCAACAAGCGGAGGTGCAAGAATGCAAGAATCACTTGTTTCTCTTTTTCAAATGGCTAAAACAGCAGCAGCTCTCAATGATCTCAAGCAAGCAAAGCTGCCTTTCATATCAGTATTAACCGACCCAATTTATGGAGGCGTTGCCGCGAGTCTGGCCATGTTGGGAGATGTAAATATAGCAGAACCGAAAGCTCAGGTTGGGTTCACAGGACCAAGAGTCATTGAGCAAACCGTAAGGGTGAAATTACCTGAAGGTTTTCAAAAAAGTGAATTTCTTTTAAAGCATGGAATGATTGATATGATTGTATCTAGATCCGAATTAAAAGAGAAAATTTATAATTTAGTATCAAAACTATCTCCAAAGATTGACGAAGCTTGAAGCTTGGATAAGCAAATTCCTCTTTTCTGAAGATAGCTCTGAAAAGGGTCTTAGAAATCCTCAGAAAGTTTATGATCTTCTCAACATTAAACCTAAAGGAAAGATTATCCTTATATCTGGCACAAATGGAAAAGGAACTACAGGTGAAATATTAACTCAATTAGGTCTACAGAAAGGTTTAAAAGTTGGTACTTTTTCCTCGCCTCATTTAATTCGAATTAACGAAAGAATAAAAATAAATGGTGAACCAATATCGGATGATTTATTCTTGTATTCCCTGGAAAGTATTAAAGAGGCCAAAGGGGATATCCCGCTTAATTTTTTTCAGTACTTAGCTTTAGCTATGATGAAAATTTTCAATGATGAGAAAATTGATCTCTGGATTGTAGAAATTGGCATTGGAGGGAGGTTAGATCCCACAAATATTTTAAATGCAGATTTATCTATTATTACTAATGTTCAACTTGATCATGAAGAAATTTTGGGAAAGGGAATAGAAAATATCGCAAAAGAAAAGGCTGGAATCATTAAAGAAAATCAACATTTCATTTTTGGCGATTCCCATATGCCGAATTCTTTAGAACACGAAACCAGTATTAAGAATTCTAACTCATTAATTCTAAAAAAAGATTTCGAAGTAAAGAAAACCAAAAAAAGCATCATGTATTTTGATAAAAAGAATAAATTCAAGATTGACGACACAAAAAGTATAGATTCATCATCTATTGCGGTCGCAATAAGATCATTCATAAGCTTAGGAATAAAGATTTCAGAAAACCAAATTCAAAAAGCATTAAATTCATTTTCTATCAAAGGAAGATGTGAAGTTATTTCAGATGATCCTTTTATATTGATAGATGTTTGTCACAACCCGTCTGCGTTAGAGAAGTTGAAAAAAGAACTCCATAAAAGTGTTAAAGGAAAAAAAACTGCTGCAATATTTGCATCATCAAAGGATATCTATGACCTTATTTCTCCTCTAAAAGAAATGATTGATTGTTGGCATTTCCCCAAATGTAAAGAAAAAAGATTGTTGGATCCGGAGCTATTCTTAAGTTCCGTTGATAGCAGAAACATTGGCTCTCATGGTGAAAGTTTAGAAGTTACTTTTGAGAAGATAAAAAATAAAAGTGAATACGATGCGATAGTTATCTATGGATCATTCTATTTGGTCGGAGAGTTTCTAGAATCAAATTTAGTATGATGTAAAATCAATCATGGATATTCTTGAAGGAAGCATTTCTTTTAATTGGGTTGATTTCTTATTAGTAGGAATATTTATTTTTTCTCTTGTTGTAGGGACTTTTAAAGGTTTAATAAAAGAAATATTCTCTATCGTTGAGTGGATAGGTTCAATTTTTCTTGCATATTTCTTTAGACTAAATTTATCTTCGGTACTGCCCTTAAATAACCTTAATGACTTCACTAAAGAAATTTTAAGTTCAATCATTATTTTTATTTGTGCTTTCATAATATTTAGACTTATTGGAAATATTATTTCAAAAGGAATGAAGCTTATTGGTCTCTCATTTTTTGATAGGTTTTTAGGTTCGGCCTTTGGAGCTTTGAGAGCTTTAGTTGTCTTAGTATTTATTTTTTTAATTGCAAAGGAAGAGTTAGCAAATAAACAATGGTGGAAGGAGAGTTATTTTTCTTACTATATCATCGAAATTTCAAAAATAATTGAAGAATATGATGTTCCTGAAAAAATTAAAGAGGTAAAATTTCCACTCAAAGAAAACTTAGATTCAATAAACAAAAAGATTCAATAAAGTATGTGCGGCGTAGTTGGAATTGTCTCAAAAAATGAAGTTGCTTCAGATCTTTATGAAGCGCTCACAGTAATCCAACATCGAGGGCAAGATGCAGCCGGTATAGCTACCTCAGAAGAAAAAAGAGTCAATTCAAGAAAGCAACTTGGCCTTGTTAGAGAAGTTTTTAGAGAGCATCATATTCAATCTCTTGCTGGGAAAATTGGTATTGCTCATGTTAGGTATCCCACTGCTGGAGGAGCCTCGAGGGAATTAGCCCAACCTATGTATGTGAATTCACCATACGGTATAAGTATTGTTCACAATGGTAATCTAGTAAATACAGGTTCTCTATGCTCGGAACTTGCTGAGACAGATAGAAGACATTTGAATACAAATTCAGATTCAGAAGTAATACTTAATATTTTTGCCCATGAGCTGCAACAGATTGGAGGTGTTCAACCTTCAAAAGAAGAAATATTTGGAGCTGTTTCGAGAATGCAGTTAAGGTTATCTGGAGCTTACTCGATAATAATTATGATCAACGATGTGGGATTAGTAGCAGTAAGAGATCCTCACGGAATAAGACCCTTAATCATAGGAAAGAGAGATGAGGACCTTATGGGGGCAGAATATATGATTGCATCCGAAAGCGCTGCAATAGACGCACTTGATTTTAAGGTCATTGATGACTTGGCGGCTGGTGAGGCAATCTTTATTTCAAAAGAAGGCAAAATGAGCAGATCAAACTGTCAAGAGTCAGTAAAACATAGCCCGTGTATTTTTGAATACGTTTATTTGGCCAGACCAGATTCAGTTATTGATAAAGTATCTGTCCATAAGGCTAGACAAAGAATGGGCACTTACCTTGGTGAAAAAATACTTAGCCTGTATCCTAAACATGAAATAGATGTAGTGATACCTATCCCTGAGAGTAGCACTACATCAGCAAACGAAGTAGCAAAGAAACTTGATTTACCTTACAGAGAAGGTTTTGTGAAGAATAGATACATCGGAAGAACCTTCATAATGCCAAAACAAGAGATGCGAAGAAAATCAGTTAAGAGAAAGCTAAATCCAATTACTATGGAATTTGAAGGTAAAAATGTTCTTCTAGTAGACGATTCAATTGTTAGGGGGACCACTAGTAAGCAAATAGTAGAAATGGCCAGAGATGCAGGAGCAAAAAAAGTTTTTTTTGCTTCAGCAGCACCGCCAATTAGATTTCAAAATGTTTATGGAATTGATATGGCTGCAACTTCCGAGCTGATTGCCCATCAAAAAGATGAAAATCAGATTGCTGATTATATAGGAGCAGATTGGTTGGTTTATCAAGATTTAGAAGATTTAATAAGAAGCGCCAAAGAAGGAAATAAAGAAATTGAGAGTTTTGAAACTTCTATTTTTGATGGACAGTATTTAGATGACCAAGTTTCTTCTGACTACTTAGAAAATCTTGAAGTGATGAGATCTGATTTAAATAAAATCTAGTTTGATTCAATAGTAACAGCTGGAAGCTTTACATTATCGGCAGCATCCTTGTAGCTCTTAATCTCGTTAAAATTCATGTATCGAAATATATCAGCAGACATAGTATTGATTTCAGACATAAAGCTTTGATACTCACCGGTGGTAGGAAGTTTTCCCAAAATAGATGAAATTGCAGCCAGTTCTGCTGAAGCGAGATATACATCAGCGCCATCACCCAACCTGTTCGGAAAGTTTCTCGTTGAGGTTGATACAACTGTTGAATTAGGTTCAACCCTTGCTTGATTACCCATACATAGAGAACATCCAGGAACTTCTGTTCTTACTCCAGCTTTTTTGAAAATATCATAGAAACCTTCCTGTTCAAGTTGAAACTTATCCATTCTTGTGGGTGGAGAGATCCATAATCTTGTTGGCAGAGAAGTAGTATCTTTTAAAAGTTTTCCAGCAGCTCTGAAATGGCCAATATTTGTCATGCATGAACCGATAAATACCTCATCAATTTTATCTTCTCCAATTTCAGAAAGTGTTTTTATGTCGTCTGGATCATTTGGACAAGCTAAAAGGGGTTCTTTTATTTCATTTAGATCAATTTCTATTGTAGCTGCATATTTGGCATCATGATCTGGTTCTAGTAAGACAGGGTTTTGAATCCATTGTTCCATTTTCTGAGCTCTTCTTTCCAAGGTCCTTGCATCTCCATATCCTTCAGAGATCAGCCACCTTAGAAGAACTATATTTGATTTTAGATATTCTAAAATTGGTTCTTCATCTAAAAGAACAGTACATCCAGATGCAGACCTTTCTGCTGAAGCATCAGATAATTCAAAAGCCTGTTCAATTTTTAAATTTGGTAATCCTTCAATTTCGAGACATCTACCAGAGAAAATATTTTTCTTTCCTTCTTTCTCAACAGTAAGTAGACCCTTTTGAATAGCTGCATAAGGAATAGCATTAACAAGGTCTCTAAGAGTTATTCCAGGCTGCATTTCTCCAGAAAACTTCACCAAGACGGATTCAGGCATATCCAGAGGAATCACACCTAGAGCTGCTCCAAATGCAACAAGTCCAGATCCAGCTGGAAAACTAATTCCTATAGGGAATCTAGTATGAGAGTCTCCCCCAGTTCCTACAGTATCGGGAAGTAACATTCTATTTAACCAAGAGTGAATAATCCCATCTCCCGGTTGCAATGCAACTCCGCCACGCGTTTTGATAAATTCTGGCAAAGTGTGCTGTGTTTCTATATCAACAGGCTTTGGGTACGCAGCGGTATGACAGAAAGACTGCATAACCAAATCAGATGTGAAACCCAAACAAGCTAGTTCCTTAAGTTCATCCCTAGTCATTGGTCCAGTCGTATCTTGAGAACCAACTGTAGTCATAATTGGCTCACAATAGGTACCGGGTCTGATTCCTTTAACCCCACAAGCTTTTCCAACAATTTTTTGAGCAAGAGTATAACCGTCGTTTGACTCATCTGCTTTCCCCGGCCTTACAAATACATCTGTGGCTGGCAAGTTCAAAAAATCTCTAGCTTTATCAGTCAAGCTTCTACCAATTATCAGAGGTATTCTTCCGCCAGCCCTCACTTCATCTAAAAAGGTTTCTGACTTTAATTTGAAAGAGGATATGTTTTCAGAGCTCTCATTTTCAATTTTCCCTTCATGAGGGAATATTGTTATCACATCACCAGTTTCCATCTTTTCAACGTCTGCTTCGAAAACAAGAGTACCGGCATCCTCCATTGTATTAAAGAAAATAGG
Organism: uncultured SAR86 cluster bacterium; assembly: GCA_902526045.1. Lineage (GTDB taxonomy): Bacteria > Pseudomonadota > Gammaproteobacteria > Magnimaribacterales > AG-339-G14 > CACNYO01. Next base: position 5,662 of record CABZJI010000006.1, read on the forward strand.
AGCAACTTTGGTTCCTATGCATATGCCACCTGTTCTTTTATTTGGGATGAAAGGAATATCATCTCCCATGTGCCATAAAACTGAATTTGTCGCTGATTTTCTGGAAGATCCAGTACCAACGACGTCACCCACCAGACAAACCGGATGACCTTTTTCTTTTAATTTTTTTATTTCTCCAAGAGGATCATTAGACAAACCTTGTCTTGGCATTTTGTACATTGCCAGAGCATGCAATGGAATATCTGGTCTAGACCAAGCATCCGGCGCAGGAGAAAGATCATCTGTATTTGTTTCGCCAGGAACTTTAAAAACAGTTGTAGTTATTGATTGCGGTACTTCGGGTTTAGAGGTGAACCATTCTGCTTCTGCCCAAGAATTTAAAACCTTTGCTGCATTAGAAGAATCTTTCGATTTTTCTGCTACGTCATTAAATGCATCGAAAACTAATAAAGTTTGTGAAAGTGCTTTTACGGCCTCATTTCCGCATTCCTCATCATCGAGAAGATTAATGAGAGGTTCAACATTGTAACCACCAAGCATTGTTCCTAGGTAAAAAGTAGCTTTTGTAGGATCAATCAAGGCACAAGTTATTTTTTTTGTGGCGATATCATTAAGAAATGCAGCTTTTACATAGGCAGCATCGTCTACTCCAGCAGGAACTCTATTGATTAGTAGATCTAGTAAAAATTCGCCTTCATCAGAGTTTTCTTTGATTAGCTCTAAAAGATCAGCAGTTTGTTCTGCATCAAGTGGTTCTGGCGGAATGCCGAGTTCGGCTCTTTCTTTTTCAATTTTTTTGTATGCTTCTAACATAAACCCCTAAAAAAGTTGCTAGTATACCCTTTATGCAGAAGAAGACTAGAACTCCATGCGTAGGAATATGTTCTACAACCTATGGAGACGAAGTTTGCAGGGGGTGCAAAAGGTTTTACTTCGAGGTAATCAATTGGAATAAATACGACGAAGATGAAAAAGATGCAATTTGGAGGAGATTGGAATCTTTAAAAACTCAAATTATTTATTCAAAAATAAAAAAAATAAATTCAAAAAAACTATCGATAAAAATCGCTGAATTAGATTTAAAAATAAAAACAGATCTCAATGAATACTGCCAAATTTTCGATTTAATTAAACTTGTTAGTGAAAGTTTTGATGACCTGAGTGATTTTGGAATAACTTTTCATGACGAAAGCATGAACCTAGAAATACTTAAGAGAGATTTAGAGGAAGAACTTTTAGCTTTATCTGATGCTCATTATTCAAAGTACTTTAAAGATCCTCTAGAGCAGAAAAAAGCTTAAAAAGTTTCTAAAGAAATTTCTCCATCAATTACCGTTGCATAGTTAACTTCATTTTCCCAATCACTTAAGACCACTCTTACAAGGTTTTTATCTTCATGAATGAAGGGCCTATGAGTATGTCCGTGAATCATTTTTTTTATACTAAATTCACTACTAATTTTTGAGACGGATCCTTGGTTAACATCCATAATTTCATTTTTTTTATCGCCAGTTTCTTCGTTACTCATTTCTCTTAAGCCAGATGCTAAATCAAATCTTTCTTTTAAAGATTTAGATAAAAAGTCATCTTGCCAACTCTTATCCCTAACAAGTTTTCTAAATTCCTGATATCTAACGTCATCTGTGCAAAGGGTATCACCATGAAGTAGGAGTATCTTGGATGCTCCATTTTCATAAATATGATAATCAGAAAGAAGTTCCGCATTTATTGAGGAGCAAAAATTATCTCCAATTAAAAAGTCTCTATTACCGTGCATTAGAAAAATCTTTATTCCATTAGCTGATACTTTTTTTAAAGTTTCAATGACATTTTTATTAAACTCAGATTCATTATCATCACCGATCCAAGTCTCGAATAAATCTCCTAGGATAAATAAATTATCAAATCCATTAACTTTTGAGGATAAAAACCTTTTAAATTTGTCATACAAAGCAGGTTCTGATTCATGCAAATGTAAATCAGATATTAGAACTGCGCTCATAAATGAGTTATTTTTTTAAAGATGCGCTCAAAATTTTTATATCCTCTCTTGGCACATCCTGATAAGGTCCAAAGCTTGCTGTTTGCACTGTCGCCATCTCATCGATCACTTCTTGGCCTTTTACGACTTTTCCAAAGACAGCGTATCCCCATCCCATTGGAGTTTCAGAAGAAAAATCTAGACTAATATTATCTTGAAGGTTAATAAAAAATTGTGAAGTTGCTGAGTTAGGATCACTGGTCCGAGCCATTGATAAAGTATACTTATCATTTTTTAAACCGTTATTAGCTTCATTTTGAATAGGTTCCTGTGTTTCCTTTTGCTCCATTCCAGAAAGATGTCCGCCTCCTTGAACAACAAAACCTGGAATTATTCTATGAAAGATAGTTTCCTCAAAAAAACCACTTTCAACGTATGACACAAAGTTCTTAACCGTAATTGGTGCATCATCTTCGTAAAGTTCAATTTCTAAAGTGCCCATCGTCGTGACTAGAACTACAATAATATTATTCATAATTTCCTCTTTAGATATCATTCTAATCTATAATTGATCTTCTCTGAAATGAAGATATTTGATTCAAAAAGGTCAAAAAAGATAAGTTTTAATCCTTTAAAAGAAGGAAAAGTATCACTTTATGTTTGTGGAATGACGGTTTATGACTCTTGCCATATTGGACATCTTAGAACTTTTTTATCCTTCGATTTTATAGTTAAGTCATTTAAGGCTCTGAACTATGATGTTCATTATGTAAGGAATATTACTGACGTAGATGACAAAATAATTGCTAAAGCAAAATCTGAAAAGACGTCTCCTTCAGCTATTTCAGAAAAATACATTCAAGAAATGCATGATGATTTTTCCTCTATGTCTATGTTGTCACCAGACGTTGAGCCAAAAGTTACTGAACATATGGATTCCATAATTTCTTTCATCGATGATTTAATCTCTAAGAATTTTGCGTATACGACCAAACACGGGGATGTTTTTTTTAACGTAGAGTCCTTTGACGATTATGGTGAGCTTTCTAAAAGAAATCTTGAAGATATGGTTTCTGGATCAAGAATTGAGATAGATGACACTAAAAAAAATTCTGCTGACTTTGCACTTTGGAAAATCTCTTCTGATAAAGCTTCTTGGAACTCACCTTGGGGAAAAGGAAGACCCGGTTGGCATATTGAATGTTCGGCTATGAGTAGAGATTATTTGGGAAAAAATTTTGATATTCATGGAGGAGGTTTAGACCTTAAATTTCCTCATCATGAAAACGAAAATGCTCAATCTAAATGTAATCATGATGGGTTATTTGCTAACTTTTGGCTGCACACTGGACCTTTAACTATAGATGAAGAGAAGATGTCAAAGTCTCTTGGAAATTTCATTACTATCAAAGATATCCTGAAAAGATATCATCCAGAGGTGATTAGATTTTTTCTTTTTTCTACTCACTATAGAAATCCTTTGAATTTTTCTTTTAAAGGACTTGATGAAAGTAAAAAAATACTCGATAAATTTTATGATGCTTTGAGAAAAGAAGATTTATCTGATGCTAAAAATGTTCCTCTCGATGAAGGAGTCATTGAAAGTTTGAAAGATGACTTCAACTCGCCTAAATTAATTTCTTTTTTGCATAAGATATTAGATAAATTAAATAAGTCACTACTGAATGATAAAAACGAATCTAAATCCATGGCTAATCTTCTTATTTCATCAGGTAGCGTCATGGGATTATTTAAATCCAATCCAGATGAGTATTTTAAATTTCTTTCATCTGAAGCACTTATTACAGAGGAAGAAATAGAAGATCTAATAACTCAAAGAAATCTTGCAAGAAATGAAAAAGATTTTATGAAGTCAGACAAGATTAGAGATGATTTAAAAGCCAAAGGTATTACTCTTGAAGATGTTGGAGAAAAAACTACCTGGAAAAGGGCGGCTTTAGATGAATAAATTAACCAAATAAATAAAATATCCACAAATAAACATTAATCCAAAGGCGTAAAAAAGAATCCTGGAAAGACCATCTTTTTGTTTACCAACTATAAGAGCAAGAATAAACAACGCGCTAAAAATACTCATAATCAAAAAATCTCTTGTGAAAATTACGCCATCAAATACTTCATTGCTTCCAAGTGCAATGATTGGAAACACCACTACGATATTTAAAAAATTGGATCCAAGTACATTTCCTATGACTATTAAAGATTTATCTTGTCTTATTGCAGCAACAGTTGCCGCAAGTTCAGGGAGACTTGTGCCTACAGCTATAATGCTAAGTCCAATTATTACCTCTGATAATCCAAAATAAATTGCTATCGATTCAGCTCCAGTGACAGTAAGTTCCGAACCAATTATTAGTACCAAAAGGCTCAAAATGGTAAAAGAAATTATTTTCACTAATCCTGAATCTTGATTATTGACCTCAATATCAGCTTCTTCAGATCTTAATAAATTCAATATAAATAAAATTATTAGACAAATACATAAAATCCCATCCCCTATGCTTAGCCTTAAGTCAAAAAGACAGTAACCGGCAATTAGAGTGCATAAAATGAACAGAAATATATTTCTTAAATCAAGAGGTATAGCTTTGGAGGCTAAAGCAAAACAACTCAATCCAAATATTAGACCTATGTTGCTGATATTTGATCCAATTGAATTTCCTAATGCAATCTCAGGAGTATCATTAAGAACAGATGAAATGCTTACAAATATTTCGGGTGCTGACGTTCCAAGAGCAATTAAAGTTAAACCAATGATTAAATCACTAATGCCGATTTTTCTGGCCAATATCGAAGAATTTGATATGAACTTGTCAGCACCCCAAATAAGACCCACTAATCCAACTGAAAGTAAGATAAATGAAATTAATATTGACATTAGCTAAATAATTTAATTTTTCTGTTATAAGCGCAATAGTCACATCTATCTGACTCTTCTGGGAGTTCGTCGCTATTCAAGCAATTTTTTATTTCCTTCAAAGCAGGAGTTACCCATGAGTCATTAGCTTTGTATGGCAAAATTTTTACTTCAAAATTTAGGCAATTATCAAAAACCTTTGAATCTTTTATACCATTGCAGTAAACAAAATATGACATATCGTCCACATCAAAGCCATTTTGCCTGAATAGCCATTGATAAATTTCAATCTGTCTTTTATAGGAAATTTGCCAGGGAGCGTCTATAGTTACATCCCCTTTTTTTGAAGTCGCTTTATAGTCAGCGATTATCAATTTATCATTTTTGGTATTAATCCAAACGTCATCAACGAGCCCATAAATATAAAGATTCAGCTCTTTTAATTCGATGCCAATCCCTTGATTTCTTGTTCTCCAAATTTCAATATCAGGATGATCGTAAGGTTTAGCATCTATAGAATATTCAATGAGATATGGATGATTGTTTTCTGTTCCCCTGTAAGAATCAAATTCATCTTTCAAGAGTTGATCAACTGCATTATTTAAATTGAACGGAAAAGAATCTGGCTTTTTTACCCCTAATTTTTCTTCTAAGTAAAAACATCTTTTACATTTTGAAAAATTTTCAATTCTGCTTCGACTTAATTTATAAGGTTTGTCAGATCTAGGATCGTATAATGGCATAAAATTCTGGCTCCGCGAGCAGGGCTCGAACCTGCGACCCAGTGATTAACAGTCACTTGCTCTACCAACTGAGCTATCGCGGAAAAGAGGGTATTATAAGCAAAAACATCTTATATGAGTAAACCATTTGAAATAGTTTCAGCATTTAAGCCTTCTGGAGATCAACCAGTGGCTATTCAAAAAGTTGTTGAAGGAATTAACTCGGGTCTATTGAACCAAACACTTAAGGGAGTGACTGGTTCAGGAAAAACATTCGCAATGGCGAACGTTATTCAAAATCTCCAAAGACCGGCCATCGTCATGGCTCATAATAAAACTTTAGCTGCACAGTTATATGGAGAGTTTAAAGAATTTTTTCCAAACAACGCAGTTGAATATTTTGTTTCATACTACGATTATTATCAGCCTGAAGCTTACGTCCCGGTGTCAGATACCTTTATAGAAAAAGATGCTTCTATAAATGAACACATTGAACAAATGCGACTTTCAGCGACAAAAGCTGTAATGGAAAGACGGGATGTTGTGATTGTCGCCACAGTCTCAGCTATCTATGGATTGGGCGATCCAAAATCATATTTGCAAATGGTCCTTCATTTAGACGTAGGGGACGAAATAGACCAAAGAATTATTCTTAGAAGACTTGCTGAGCTTCAATACTCTAGAAATGAAGTAGATTTCAAAAGAGCTACTTTCAGAGTCAGAGGCGACGTAATTGATATTTATCCAGCAGATTCAGATAAGGAAGCCGTGAGAATTGAACTTTTTGATAGTGAAATAGAAGCTATAAAGTTTTTTGATCCTCTTACTGGAGAAATCTTTAGGGAAGTACCTAGAGTAACAATTTTCCCAAAAACTCATTATGTAACATCAAAAGAAGTTATTGCGAATGCTATTAATAAGATAAAAAGTGAAATGAAAGAAAGGGTCAGCTATCTTGAAGCTAATAATAAACTTGTAGAAGCCCAAAGAATCGAGCAAAGAACAAAATACGATTTGGAGATGATGAAGGAATTAGGTTTTTGCAGCGGAATTGAAAATTATTCCAGATACCTTTCTGGAAGAGAGGAAGGTGAGGCTCCCCCTACGCTTTACGAATATTTGCCAGAGGATGCACTGGTGTTTATTGATGAATCTCATGTTACTTTGCCTCAACTAACGGGAATGTACAGAGGAGATAGATCGAGAAAAGAAACATTAGTTGAGTATGGTTTCAGACTTCCAAGCGCTTTAGATAATCGTCCGTTAAGATTCGATGAGTGGGAGAGTCTATCTGGTCAAAGAATATTTGTTTCAGCAACTCCCGGAAATTATGAAAATGATAATTCAGGACAAACAGTTGATCTCATTGTAAGGCCAACAGGATTGCTTGATCCCACAATAGAAATCAAACCTGCGGAAAACCAAGTAGATGATCTGCTTGACCAAATTCATCAGAGAATTAAAAAGAAGGAAAGAGTTTTAGTGACTGTTTTAACGAAGAGAATGGCAGAGGATTTAAGCAGTTACTTGTATGAACAAGACATAGATGTTCGATATTTGCATTCTGATATTGATACCGTCGAAAGGGTCGAAATACTTCGAGATCTTAGACTTGGAAAGTTTGATGTTCTGGTTGGTATAAATTTGTTGAGAGAGGGTCTTGATCTTCCGGAGGTATCTTTAGTAGCTGTTTTGGACGCCGACAAAGAGGGCTTTTTAAGATCTGAAACTTCATTAATTCAGACTATAGGAAGAGCAGCTAGACATAAAAGCGGGCATGCAATTTTATATGCAGATCAAATGACCGGTTCAATAGAGAGGACAATAAAAGAAACAGAACACAGACGAAGCCTTCAAGAAAAATATAATAAAGAAAATAATATCAAGCCAGAAAGTATCCTTAAAAGCGTCAGTGATATTATGGAGGGAGCAAGAAATATTCCGGGTAAAAAATTCATTGAGGAAGCACAAGAATTAATTGAAGAAGACTATTCCTCTCCCAAGGAACTGGCTAGAAGAATTGACGAACTAGAATCTTTAATGTTAGAACACGCAAACAAGCTGGAGTTTGAAGAAGCTGCAAATATTAGAGATCAAATATCCGTATTGAAAGAAAAATTAATTGCCGCTTAATAATTCTTTTTAAAAAAAAGTTATAATGAGCTTTGCAAACTTCAATGCCTTCAAGAGAAAATACTAAGCATCAAGTATTATTATTAGGAAAAAGCACTTTTTCTTCTTTTAAAACAAAGAAAATAATAAAGTTTCAGAAAACTAATTATTCTCTTATCATAAAGTCTATTACTGATCTTTATGTCCTAGAAATCACACAAAAATCCTATCAATCCAACAAGATAAAAATTTTGAAATTATTGGATGCTAGGGAAGTAAAGAACATTGATCAGAATTCAATAATTATATGTCCTAGAAGAGGTACAGAATCTCCATGGGCATCCAAATCAAAAGATATTTTTATTAGTTGCGGAGTTGAAGATCTATTCAATATTGAAAAATTAAGACTTTACAGAACTGAAGGCGCTAACGAACTTAATGATTCAGAACTATTTGACCCATTAATAGAAGAACATATCAAAAAAGAAAATTTAAATAATTTATTTTATAAAAATAAGAAAAAGCTTCTTAAAGAAATAGATCTTAAACAAAACATCAATGAAATTAATGCCAAACTTGGTCTGGCACTTAATGATTTTGAGATTGAATATTTAAAACAAAACTATGATGATCTTGGAAGAAGACCAACTGATTGTGAGTTAATGATGTTCTCGCAAATTAACTCGGAACATTGCAGACATAAAATTTTTAATTCAAAGTGGGTAATTGACGGTGAATTGGAAAATGCTTCCTTGTTTAGCTTTATTAAGGATACTTTTTCTAATTATTCAGACGGAGTCATTTCTGCATATAAGGATAATGCTGCAGTTATTGAGGGAATAGGCAAAAAAAGGTTTTTTGCAGATCAGAAATCAAAGAAATACTCATTTATTGATGAGCAAGTAAATTTTTGCATAAAAGTAGAAACACATAATCACCCTACAGGTATATCTCCTTTTCCAGGTGCAGCAACTGGATCTGGCGGGGAAATTAGAGATGAGGGAGCAACAGGCAGAGGTGCTAAACCTAAGGCGGGTTTAACTGGGTATTCTGTCTCTTACCTCAGGCTTGATGAAGCTGAGCCTTGGGAATTTGAAGGTAAGTCTCCAAAAAGGATCGCTTCTCCAAAACAGATAATGATGGAAGCCCCAATTGGCGCTGCTTCTTATAATAATGAGTTTGGAAGACCTAATATCGTTGGATACTTTAGGTCATTCGAAAGAAAAACCAAGGATACTCACTATGGATTTCATAAGCCCATTATGATTGCTGGCGGTCTAGGCAACATAAGACCTATGCATTCATTTAAAAAGAATGTTTCTGTTAACTCGAAAGTTATCGTCCTTGGAGGCCCAAGTTATTTAATTGGCTTAGGAGGTGGGTCCGCATCTTCTCTTGCATCTGGACAATCTGATGATGAGCTTGATTTTGCATCTGTACAGAGAGGCAATCCTGAAATACAAAGACGATGCCAAGAAGTTATTGATGCCTGCTGGGCAATGGCTGAGAAAAATCCTATATCTTTCATTCACGATGTTGGAGCGGGCGGTCTATCAAATGCAATACCAGAAATAGCAAACGATGCAGGTTTTGGAGCAAAAATTGACTTATCTCAGATTCCAGTAGCTGATGAATCTCTATCACCATTGGAGATTTGGTGTAATGAATCGCAGGAAAGATATGTAATTCTCATTGAGGAAAGTGATCTTCAAGTTTTTAAAAATATATGCTTCAGAGAAAAATGCCCTTTTGCAGAAGTAGGTGAACTGACTGAGGAAAAAAAATTAACTCTTAACTCTCCTGATGAAGATACTCAGCCAATTGATTTGCCGATGAAACTCTTATTTGGAGCAAATGAAAATGTAAAAAGGGAATTTTCTTCAGTGCCTGACAATCAGATAAAAGACAATCTCCCAGACATTCACATCAAAAAAACGTGGTTAAGTATTCTGAGTCATCCAACTGTAGGCTCTAAAAATTTTTTAATTTCCATTGCTGACAGGAACGTAGGTGGACTAACTTACAGAGATCAATTTGTTGGAAAATACCAAATGCCAGTAGCAGATAATGCTGTAACACTTTCTTCTTTTGAAGGTTTAGGCGGAGAGGCTATGGCAATGGGAGAGAAATCTCCAATTGCAGCAAAAAATGCAGAAGCTTCGGTAAGAATGGCTTTGTCTGAATCAATTTTAAATATTTTATCAAGCGGAGTTAACAAATTATCTGATGTGAAAATCTCAGCAAATTGGATGGCTAACCCAAACAAAAATGAATCCAACAGTGATTTATTTAATTCAGTTAAATCTTTATCTAAGGATATTTGCCAAGTTTGGAAAATAACAATTCCTGTAGGAAAGGATTCAATGTCTATGGAGACAAGATGGAATAATGAAAAAGATATCGTGGTATCGCCCCTTAGCTTAGTAGCTTCTTCTTTCTGCAAAATAAAAGATGTTACAAAAGCTATTACGCCTGAAATTAAAAATATAAATGATACTGAGTTACTTCTTTTAGATTTAAGTAATGAGAAGTCCCGATTAGGAGGATCAATTTTTGAAGAAGTATTGCAAAAGGATCTAGGAAGAACTCCAGATGTTGAGCAGATTACAACTTTACCTCTATTTTTCAATTACATAACTTCTCTAGTTCATAAAGGTCAAATTTTAGCCTTACACGATAGATCCGATGGTGGTTTAGCAGCCTGTCTTTCAGAAATGGTTTTGTGTACCGGAATGGGAGCAGAAATAGATATTGGATTCTTGGATGAAAAGAAGGTTGCTAGTTTTTTATTTAATGAAGAACTAGGCCTTGTAATACAAGTTAAAAAAAATACTGCTGAACAAATTAGACAAACTCTAAAAGATCCTTCTTATGGTGCTAGTGTCATTGAACTAGGCAATCCTATTAAAGAGAATAATTTAATTATTTCCACTGAAACAGAGAGATTAGAGTTCTCTTATAAAGAAATGATGAAAAATTGGTGGAAGGTATCTCACAAAATACAAAAAGAAAGAGATAATCCTGAAGTTGCGGAAGAAGAACTTCGATCAGTTTTAAATCCAAAAAAGAGGAAATTAAGTCAAGATATCAAATTTCGACAGCCCTCAGATTCATATTCATCCAGACCGAAAATTGCAATTTTAAGAGAGCAAGGCATTAATGGGCAAACTGAGATGGCTGCAGCATTTCATCAAGCTTATTTTGATCCCTACGACGTTCACATGTCTGATTTAATCTCGAAAGACAAAAAACTGATAGATTTTTCAGGGATAGTTTTTCCAGGAGGATTTTCCTACGGAGATGTCCTCGGAGCAGGAAAGGGTTGGGCAAACTCAATTCTATTTAATTCTTTTTTATATGATGAATTTTCTGAATTCTTTTCTGATAAAAATAAGATAGTTTTGGGAGTCTGTAATGGATGCCAAATACTATCAAGCTTAAAAAAAATAATTCCCGGAGCAGAAAACTGGCCAAATTTTATAAAAAATTTTTCTGATCAATTTGAAGCAAGATTAACTCAGGTAAATGTTCAAAAATCACCATCTGTTTTTTTTGATGGCATGGCTGGCTCAAGACTGATTGTGCCTGTTGCTCATGGAGAGGGGAGAGCACAGTTTGAATCCAATAAATCATTCGATCAATTTTCTGTAGAGAAGCTTGCAGTAATAAAATATTGCGATGATGAGAGTTGTCCTACTCAAAATTATCCGCTTAATCCAAATGGTTCAAAGGATGGAATAGCTGGCTGTACTTCAAAAGATGGAAGGATAACTGCAATGATGCCTCATCCTGAAAGAGCCTTTCTAAATAGACAGATCTCTTGGACAGATTCTGAAGATGAATTTAGTCCCTGGAAAATGATTTTTTTAAATGCAAGAATGGCTATTAATTAACGTCTAATAATATCTTCAGTTCTTAAAACAAAATTACCGCTCTTAAGGTCGGCAAAAAAATTTTTTAAAGAAGAATTTACCCAAGGGAATGCAAGAATATCCCATGGAATTTCTTCCTCATAAAATAATCCAATCTCTGAGCTTTCTGAAGTTACGCTGAAATCATTAGGTCCTACTTTAGCAAGGTATATCATATAAACTTGATTGATCTGAGGAATGTTGAAAATACCATACAATTCACCAGCTTCAACATCAGCATTGGTTTCTTCTTTTGTCTCTCTTAAAGCTCCCTGAATGAGAGTTTCACCATTTTCGTAAAAACCTGCTGGCAGAGTCCATAAGCCCAATCTGGGTTGAATTGCTCTTTTGCATAAGAGTACTTT
>CABZJI010000007.1 GCA_902526045.1 uncultured SAR86 cluster bacterium
GTAACCGTATGAAGTCAAAATCAATGATGACCCCATGTTTACTCTTATGACTGAGTTGAGGTATTTAGTGTAAGGAAATCCAATGTACCTATTACTTTGAGATACTTTAGAGATATCTTCCGGAGATCTATAAGTTTTAAACCAAGAATAAGGATTATCTGCAGCAATCTTAGAGAACTTCGAAAATAAATGAGCACAATCTTTCAGATGTTCGTCTGCAGTTTTGTTTTGTTCTTTTCTTAAAGCTTGAGCAAAAAGAGGATAAACATTAGTAGGCAAGTCCATTTTGTGATTTTTTTCATACACATTAAATCCAAGTTCATTTTCTCCTATTTCTCGAGGTCTAGTTTTCGGATCGTCGTACCAATCAAGACTTTCCCCAGATTTCAAAATGTCTATCATTGTTTTAAGAGTCTCACCACCATTCAACAAAGCACAATTAATATCTCCTGAGAGTATATTTTTTGCAGCATCTTCTATAAGAACCTGTGGAGCATTTCCACCCATGGAGGTGTAAACAAATTCTTTGGCTCTTATGTTCAGATTGTTAGAAATAGAATGAGATATATTTTTGTAGCCAAAGCTATCCTGATTAGTAGCTGTGGGATAATCTACTGAAAGCCTGACAGTTCCAACATAGTCTATGTGTTCATGTAAATTTTCAATCTGAGTGTCAGCTAAAGCTTTTCTTGCTGTAAGGGAAAAGAGTTCTAGCGGATCAAGCGATTTTTCCAAAGTATTCTTATCGACAAAGTCGCCAATACCAATAAAAACAGGCGAGAGATCAAGATCAGACTTTCTTTTTGTCATTAGGTTTGAATGAAGGCTAACAAAGGGTAAGATTACGCATTCAAAAAATTATTTTATCGAAAGGAGTTCTAATGTCCATAAGGTTTGATGACAAAGTAGCAATAGTAACAGGTGCCGGTGGAGGCCTCGGTAGATCACATGCTTTAGATTTAGCGTCTAGAGGAGCAAAAGTAGTAGTTAATGATTTAGGAGGAAGTGTGGATGGCGCTTCTAAAGGGTCATCTTCTGCGGCAGAAAAAGTTGTAGAAGAAATTAAAGCAGCTGGAGGTGAGGCCATTGCTAATGGAGCAAGCGTTACTGATGTAGATCAAGTCAATGAGATGGTGCAACAGACCATGGATGCTTATGGCCGAATCGATATTCTTGTTAATAATGCAGGAATTTTAAGAGATAAGAGCTTTTCTAAAGTTGAAGATGAAGATTTTAGAATGGTTATGGAAGTTCACCTAATGGGCTCTGTGAATTGTACTAAGGCGGTTTGGGAAATAATGAAAGAACAAAACTATGGAAGAATTGTCATGACTTCTTCTTCTAGTGGACTTTACGGGAATTTTGGTCAAACCAATTACGGTGCCGCGAAAATGGGAGTCGTTGGATTAATGAATACTCTTAAACTTGAAGGAGCAAAATATAATATTAAATGTAATGCTTTAGCGCCTGTAGCAGCAACGAGAATGACAGAGGAGTTAATGCCAGGAGAAGTCCTTGAGAGACTCGAGCCACAGTTCGTAACTCCCGCCGTGACTTATATGGTCTCTGAGGATGCTCCAACAGGAGTCATTATGGCTGCAGGAGCAGGCGTTTTTGCAAGAGTTATGATCCATGAAACTATCGGTGTAAATCTTGGTACTGCAGATAAAATGGATGCCGAAAACATTGCCGATAATTGGGATCAAATCTCAGATATGAACGATGCAAAACTTTGTTTTCAAGGTGGTGATCAATCTATGAAAATCTTTGAACTGATTCAAAAAGGTTGATCTTAAAGTACTAAATTAGTTAGAAAACTTAACTCTCTCTCTTCAAAAAATCTGCAAAGTCCTTTACTTCGTCAGTGATTATGGCTCGTATTTTTTTTTTACTTAGTTCCTTTAATCTTTCCATTGAATTTAAGGTCCATATAATCAAATCTATTTTCTTCTCAAGAAGTTTATCGATTGTTTTATTTGAAAGGTCTCTAATATCAATCGATAAACCATCCGAATTACCTTTTTTATAAAACTCTAAAATTTTTTTTATCCCATACCTTTCGATTTGAAGTGTATGAAAATTTTGAAACGTCAATTTATTGGGGAATCTTTTTTTTAAAGCCAATACAACATTTTTATCAAAAGACAAAAAAGTTATGTTCTTTTTCTCTATTTTCAGTTTATCTAAAAATGGGACGGTATTAGCATCTGACTTTATCTCAATAAAGCATTCTTTATTTTGAGGTAATAAATCTAGTACCTCATCCAGAAGAGGAATACGGTTTTCACTGTTTCCGAGAGCCTCAAGATCAGAGTAGGTTGTATTTTTTATTTCTAGACTTTTTTTGAATACTCTTGATGTATCTTCATCATGAAAAATAATAGGTTTTTCATCTTTTGATAGTCTTACGTCAACTTCTAAACCATCAGCGCCATCAGAAAAGGCTTGATGGTATGCAAGAAGGGTATTTTCTTGATCGTTCCTTGTGACACCTCTATGAGCAATTATTTTTGGTGTCACAAGTCACTTCAAGCGGCTTAATCCCAGGAGAGTGCGCCGCCTGTTTGGTATTCAATAACCCTAGTTTCGAAGAAGTTTTTCTCTTTTCTAAGATCCATGATTTCAGACATCCAAGGGAAAGGATTTGCGGCTTTAGGGAAAGCTTCTTCCAAACCAATTTGAGTAAGTCTTCTATTTGCTATGAATTTTAGATATTCCGACATACTTTCAGCGCTCATGCCAAGGATTCCATTAGGCATAGTATCTTCAGCATACTCAATTTCTAGTTGAGTTCCTTGAAGAATCATCTCTCGAGCAGTTAATTGCATTTCTTCATCCCAAAGCTCTGGATTCTCTATTTTTATTTGATTAATCATGTCTATTCCAAAATTTACATGCATTGACTCGTCTCTAAGAATGTATTGGAATTGCTCACTTGTGCCAGTCATTTTGTTTCTATTACCCATGGAGAGGATTTGTGTAAATCCACAATAAAAGAAAATGCCTTCTAAAACACAATAAAATGCAATTAAGTTTCTCAAAAGAATTTTATCGTCTTCAGTTGTTCCTGTTTTAAAGTCAGGATTTGATAAGGATTGAGTGAAAGGGAGAGCCCACGCGGCCTTTTTTGCAACGGATGGCACTTCTCTATACATATTAAATATTTCTCCTTCATCCATACCTAAGGATTCAATGACGTATTGATAAGCATGGGTATGAATCGCTTCTTCCAATGCTTGTCTCAAAAGGTATTGCCTGCATTCTGGATTAGTAATATGTTTGTACACAGATAAAACTATATTATTTGCGACAAGTGAATCTGCAGTTGAGAAAAAACCTAGATTTCTCATCACGATCATTCTTTCTTGCTCTGAAAGGCCATCCTTACTTTTCCATAAAGCTACATCAGCAGTCATATTAATTTCCTGCGGCATCCAGTGATTGGCACTACCATCAAGATATTTTTGCCAGGCCCAATCGTATTTGAATGGTACAAGTTGATTTACATCTGCTCTACAGTTAATCATTTGTTTTTGATCAACATCCACACGTGATGATGCGCCTTCTAGGTCCTCTAATCCTGCTTCAATATCAAGATCATCAAGAGAAGCAACTCCAAGTGTTTCTTCATTAGAAACAGACTTTTTAGACTCCTCTTTCAAAGGACTCTTAATTTCCGTTTGTGGAAGTGGTTTCACTTCCTTTTCTTCAAAATCATCCCAACTAAGCATAAATACCTCCTTTTATTGGCAAGCTTCGCACTCTTCGTCGTCAATAGTGCTTGGATTGTTTGCTGCAACTGCAGCTTGAACTTTATTCAATTCTGAATTCGATATGGTTGATTTCTCTGATGTTGTCGCTCCCTTAGATCTTAAGTAGTAGGTTGTCTTTAGACCTCTCAGCCAAGCCATCTTATACATAACATCAAGTTTCTTTCCGTTTGGTTCCGCAACATAAAGATTTAGAGATTGACTTTGATCTATCCATTTTTGTCTTCTACTCGCTGACTCAATAAGCCATTTAGGTTCAATTTCAAAAGATGTTGCAAAAATTCTCTTAATTTCATCTGGGACCCTACTAATTGTTTCGAGGCTTCCATTTAAGTTTTTAAGGTCATAAACCATAACCTCATCCCACATATCTATTTCTTTCAATGCGTTGACTAAGTTTTCATTAATTACAGTAAATTCCCCTGACAGGTTTGATTTAACAAAAAGATTTGAATAGGTTGGCTCTATTGATTGAGTGACCCCAGTAATGTTTGCAATTGTTGCAGTTGGAGCAATTGCCATCACATTTGAATTCCTAATACCTTGTTTTTTAACCTTTTCTTTCAATGTATCCCAGTCCATTTTTTTCTCTTCATTTTGATCGAGAAATCCATCTGTCCTATGTTCTTTTAAGATAGATATTGAATCGATAGGAAATATTCCCTGACTCCATAAAGATCCTTCATAAGAACTGTAAGAGCCTCTTTCTTTTGCGAGATCAGACGATGCCTCAATAGCAAAGTAGCTAATTGTTTCCATTGAGTCATCTGCTAACTCAACTGCATCGTCAGAAGAGTAGGGTATTTTTTTTATTTGTAAGATGTCTTGAAAGCCCATTATCCCAAGCCCTATTGGTCTATGTTTAAAGTTTGAGTTTTCAGCTTGCGGAACCGCATAATAATTTATGTCTATGACGTTATCTAACATTCTTATAGCAGTTGATATTGTTTTCTGAAGTTTTTCTTTATCGAGGTTGTTATCTTTATCCAAATGATTTTTTAAATTTACTGAACCTAAGTTGCATACCGCAATTTCATCTTGAGATGTATTGAGAGTTATTTCCGTACACAGGTTAGATGAATGGATTACGCCTGTGTGCTGTTGTGGCGATCTTAAATTACAGGCATCTTTAAAAGTTAGCCAAGGATGGCCTGTCTCAAAAAGCATTGAAATTATTTTTCTCCAGAGCTCCTCTGCATCAACCTCTTTATGTGCTTTTATATTTCCTTTTCTTGCCTCTTCCTCAAATTTTTCATACTGTTCCTTAAACTCATTGCCCGTTAAGTCGTGTAAATCTTTCGCTTCATTAGGAGAAAAAAGAGTCCAGGTTTCTTTATTCATAACCCTCTCCATGAAAAGGTCAGGTATCCAGTTAGCAGTATTCATGTCGTGAGTTCTTCTTCTATCATCTCCAGTGTTTTTTCTCAGTTCCAAAAATTCCTCTATATCAAGGTGCCATGTTTCTAAATAAGCGCATACAGCACCTTTTCTCTTCCCGCCTTGATTAACTGCCACAGCAGTATCGTTTACAACTTTTAAGAAAGGAACAACACCTTGCGACCTACCGTTCGTTCCTTTTATGTGCGCTCCCATCCCTCTAACTGGAGTCCAATCATTTCCAAGGCCTCCTGCCCACTTTGACAGCATTGCGTTATCTCTCATTGCTCCGTAAATGCCATAAAGATCATCAGGCACAGTTGTTAGATAGCATGATGATAACTGAGAATGAAGAGTTCCTGAGTTGAACAAGGTTGGCGTTGAGCTCATATAGTCGAAACTCGATAAAAGCTTATAAAATTCTATGGCTTTCTCTTCTTTGTTTTCTTCGTTAAGAGCTAAGCCCATGGATACTCGCATAAAGAAAACTTGAGGTAATTCAAATCTAACTTCATCGCTATGGATGAAATATCTGTCATAGAGTGTTTGAAGTCCGAGATAAGAAAATAAGTTATCCCTCTCTGGCATTATTTCCTTGCCTAGCTTTTCTAAATCCATCTCTTTAAGCTTTGGATTTAACAATTTTAACTCTATGCCTTTTGTTATAAATGAAGATAAGGCTTTTGGATATAAATCTTTCATATCTTCTTGAAGAGCATCTTTATTTAAGTCTAGAAAATTGAGAGCTTCGCATCTTAATGAATCTAGTAAAATTCTTGCCGTTGTGAAAGTATAATTAGGTTCCTTTTCAACCAAGGCACGAGAAGCAAGTATCAATGCTTGTTTGATTTCCTCTTCTGGAGCGCCTTCGTATAAGTTTTTTTGGGCTTCGGCAACTATCTGATCTGGATTTGTTCCTTCTAGGCCATCACAAGCTTCAGTTGCCACTTTATTTATTCTTGCAACACCCTTCAGAGGTTCCTCTTTAACCTCATCTTGAGAATCTAAGAGTTCTTCTTTTCTAACTTGAGCTCTTGCTTCTCTATATAAAATATATTCTCTAGCAACTTTTCTTTCGTCAGATCTCATCAACTCGAGCTCAACTTGATCTTGCACTTCTTCTATGTGAATGGTTCCACCCGACGGCATTCTATTCCTAAAGGTTGTTTCTACTTTTTTTGATAATTCGTTAACTATTTGATGCACACTTGAAGAAGCAGCAGCAGTGCTGCTGTAGACAGCTAAAAAAGCTTTCGTAATAGCTACTTCTATTTTAGAAACATCAAAAAGCACTACTTTTCCATTTCTTTTAATGATTCTAAGTTGTCCTGGTTTAAGTTCATCTAGAGGCATGCTCTCTGTGATCTTTGCTTCTTTTATAATTTCTGTCTGCTCTGTTACTTTTGTTTCTTCCACTGAAACACCCTAATTATTGGTTTTCTTGCCCTTTTGGCTGTTTATAATCCTTTATAAAACACAAGATGTTGTGGTTATAAGATCTTATAAACACAAGATAAAGTGTTTTTATCAAAAAATCAATAGAAAAACCTTTAAAAAACGCTTAATTTCTTGTGGATAATGCTAAATTGTACAAACCTCAAAAGATGAAATATTTTTTAGTAATAGACCAGGGGACATCCAGCACAAGAGCAATTCTATTTGATGAGAAATTTGCTGTGGTTAATCTTTCACAAACCGAATTCAAACAATTTTTTCCAAAAGATGGATGGGTTGAGCATGATGCTAATGAAATTTTTGATACGGTTATAGACTGCATCAAAGATGTAATGACTAAGTCCAAAATAACCTATAAAGAAATCATAGCTATTGGAATCACGAATCAAAGAGAAACATGTCTTTTATGGGATAAACAAGGCAATCCACTAAGCAAAGCAATTGTCTGGCAAGACAGAAGAACCGCAGAACTTTGCAATAATTTTAAAAGAGATGGTCTTGACATAAAAATTAATCAAATAACAGGCTTATTGGCCGATCCTTATTTCTCAGGTACAAAGTTAAGTTGGCTATTAGACAATACTGGAACCCCAAAGGACTTTTACATGGGGACGATTGATACTTTCCTGGTTTGGAAGCTAACAGATGGTAGATCTTATTTCATTGATGCAACAAATGCCTCCAGAACTCTATTGATGGATATAAATAATGTTTCATGGTCAGAAGAAATGTGTAATTTACTTAATATCCCTATTGATAGATTGCCAGAAATTAAAAATTCTGCCGATGAATATGGAGAAACCTCGCTGTTTGGCGGAAAAATCAAAATTTCTGGTATAGCTGGAGATCAACAAGCAGCTTTATTTGGACAAGGTTGCTTTAAGGAAGGAGAAGCCAAAAGCACCTATGGAACGGGTTGTTTTATAATGCTGAATACTGGATCAGACATTAAGCTTTCAAAATCTAAACTGCTTTCCACGATAGGATACCAAATTGATGGAAAAGTAAATTATGCAATAGAGGGCAGTATATTTATGGCTGGCGCTTCAGTTCAATGGTTAAGAGATAATTTAGAATTTTTTTCCCTTGCGCCAGAAATAGAAAATTTAGCGAAAAATTCAAATAAGAATTCAAATGTTTCCTTTATCCCAGCTTTTACAGGTCTGGGAGCACCTTATTGGGATCCAGAAGCCAGGGGGGCAATTTTTGGATTATCCAGAGAGACAACAAAAAATGATATATCTCAAGCACTCCTTGAAGCAATTGCGTTCCAAACAAAAGATGTTTTTGAATGCATGTCTTCTGATGGTGTTGAACTAAAGTCCCTCAAAATTGACGGTGGAATGGTCGAAAATAAATATTTCAATCAAATTTTAGCGGATGTACTAAATTTAAAAATTCTTTTACCAGATAATAAAGAGGCAACCGCAAAAGGAGCTGCTTTTTTAGCTTCTTTAGGTTCCAAACATACGAACTCTTTGTCCGATCTAAATGAATACGTTGGATCGTATGATCTTTTTACTCCTTTGGAATCTAGAGACAGCAAATATCAGAGTTGGAAAAGTTTAGTCAGTAAAATTTTAGCTTAGTAAATTCTCAATCAACGCTTCTTGGACGTGCATTCTATTTTCTGCCTGTTGTAAAACTTTACTTGAAGGATATTCCATTAATTCAAAGGTAATTTCTTGGCCTCGATGAGCAGGAAGACAGTGAAGGAAGATGCTTTTCTTACCAGTACTTTCTATTAACTCTGTATCAACAAAATATCCCTCAAAAGCTCTTTCTTTTGTTTTTTCATCTCCCATAGAGACCCAAACATCGGTAGTTATTATGTCAGCGCCCTTTGCTGCTTCTTCTCTAGAATTAGCAAAACTAGAATTTTCTTTTGCATAATCGAGATAAGAATGGTTAGGTAAATATTCCTTAGGACAATAAATAGAGAGCTCAAAATCTAACATCTTCGATGCTTCAATGTATGAGTTACACACGTTATTTCCATCTCCAATCCAGCAAACTTTTTCAAGTTCATTTACTGAATTTTCCTTGAAAGTCATTAAGTCGGCTAATATTTGGCAAGGATGAGATAAATCTGAAAGAGCATTAATTACAGGAACAGAAGAATTAGCTGCAAAAATTTCCAATGTCTCATGCTTATCAACTCTTAAGGCAATAAGATCTAACATAGAGGATGCTACTTTTGCAGTATCAGACACAGGTTCTCCTCTAGATAACTGCAAATCAGATGAGGACATGAATATTGCATTCCCACCTAAGTTTAAGATTCCAGATTCGAAAGAAATTCTTGTTCTTGTTGACGGCTTTTCAAAAATTAGACCCACCTTTAAGCCAACTAAGGTTTTTTCTTTTTGTTTCTGACTTTTCCTTTCAATAGCTCTATCTAAGATATTCAAAATATCTTGCTTAGATAAATCTCTGAGATTTAAGAAATGTTTTGTCGTCATAGATAATGCGGGATAGAATCTTAGCTTTCAAAAATAATACTATAGATAAAAACAAAAAACCTTATGAATTACAAAGTTAAAACTATTAATAATATTTCCGATAAGGGTTTGGATATTCTCAAAAATCAAGGTTATGCAGTAGGAGAAGAAGAGTCTGAACCCGACGCCATTATTCTAAGAAGCCATAAATTAAAAATGAGCGAAATTCCTTCATCGGTTAAAGCAATAGTCAGAGCAGGGGCAGGAGTAAACAACATTCCTGTTGAAGAGTGTTCACAAATCGGTATTCCTGTCTTTAATACACCAGGAGCGAATGCAAACGCGGTTAAGGAAATGGTTTTAGCGGCTTTATTGATGTCATCAAGAGGAATTTTTGATGGTGTGAAGTTTGTTCATGGAATTGAAGATGTCTCAAATGAAAACTTGAAAGCTCATATTGAAAGTGGAAAAAAATCATTTAAGGGTAGAGAACTCAAAGACGGTTGTTTAGGAGTAGTGGGCATGGGTGCAATTGGCGCTAAGGTAGCAGAAATGGGGGTAATGTTAGGTATGAGAGTGATTGGCTTTGATCCTCAAATCACAGTTGAGGCGGCATGGGCGCTTCCAAATGAGGTAGAACGTAAAGAGACAATAGAAGAGATCTTCGAAGAGTCTGACTATGTGACTCTCCATGTTCCAGCAAATGAATATACAACAGGAATGATAAATAAGGATCTTCTCTCACATAGCAATAAAGGATTAAGGCTAATTAATTTTGCAAGAGACGAGATTGTTAACAGCGAAGCCATAATAGATGCTTTAGAAAACGATAAACTCAATAAATATGTTACAGATTTTGCCGATTTATTTTTAATAGAGCGATCTAAGTCAAACGAGGATGTCGTTTTATTGCCTCATATCGGGGCAAGCACAATGCAAGCGGAAGAAAATTGCTCAGTTATGGCAGCGAATCAAATAATTAATTTTTTAGAGCAAGGAAATATTAAAAATTCAGTAAATTATCCGCAAATCATTGAGCCTATGGAAACAAGTTATAGGCTAACCATTGCCAATAAGAACGTTTCTGGAATGATAGGAAAAATTACAGCAATTATAGCTGAAGAAGGCTTAAACATCATTGATATGAAAAATAGAAGTAGAGATGATATAGCTTACAATGTAATTGATCTTGACTCAGAGCCATCAGCTAAATCAATAGAAGCCATAAAATGCGAAGAAAACATAATAATTGTGAGGCAAATTAATGGATAAGAAAGTTGCAATCATCACTGGCGGCAGTAGAGGAGTCGGAGCTGATTTAGCTAAACTCTGTGCAGAGAAAGGCTGGAATATGACAATAACCTGTTCTAATTCGGTTGATGACGCAAGGAATGTTGCCAAAGAGTGCGAAAAACTTGGATCTGAAGTACTTGTATTACAAGCAGATGTTTCTTTAGATAAAGATTGTGAGGAAACAGTTTCTAAAACAATAGAAAAGTGGGGAAGGCTTGATTCTTTAGTAAATAATGCTGGAAAAACTAAGTTTAATGCCCATCATAATTTGGAAGGATTATCTTCCGGTGATTTTATTGATCTTTATTCCACTAATACTGTTGGCCCTTATCAAATGATTAAATATGCTAAAGATCATCTCATGAAAGCTGAAAGCCCAAGTGTTGTAAATATTGCTTCTATTGCAGGTGTTATGGGGATTGGAAGCTCGGTTGCATATGCTGCATCTAAAGGAGCATTAATAAATATGACTAAATCCCTAGCTAGGGCGCTCGGCCCTATTAGGATAAATGCTATTTGTCCTGGTTTTATTCAAGGAGACTGGCTGAGAGGTGGGTTAGGTGATGAAGCTTATGAATTAACAAAAAAATCCATTGAAGATATAGCCCCATTAAGCCTAACTTGTACGCCAAGGCAAGTCGCAGAGACCACGTTTCATTTTATGACAGAAACGGTGACTGTAACTGGAGAGACCCTGATCTTAGACGGCGGTATGCACTTAGGGCGCTAAATTAATAATAATTCTCTGCGTGCTTCTTAGAAAAGGGAATAACTTCATCGTAACGACCTTCTTTTACTTTATTCACCCATTCTGGGTCAGAGAGCAAAGCTCTGCCCACAGCAACCATGTCAAATTCCTTATCATCCATTCGTTTAACTAAATCATCAATTGGAGCTGATTTAACTTCGTCTTCACCTTGGTAAAAACCTATGAAATCTGACTCTAGACCTACACTGCCAACAGTAATTGTTGGTAAACCTGTTATTTTCTTCGTCCAGCCGGCCAAATTAAGGCTAGATCCCTCAAACTCCGGTTCCCAAAATCTTCTATTGCTAGCATGAATTACATCAACTCCTGCATCAACAAGCGGTTTTAGAAGAGTTTCTAAATCATCCTGATTTTTTGCTAACTTTGCTTCATAGTCTTGTTGTTTCCATTGAGAAAATCTTATAGCCAAACAGAAATCTTTACCTACCTTAGCTCTAGCCCTTTTTATTATTTCAGATGCGAAAGATGACCTTAATTGGATATTTCCTCCAAACCCATCTATTCTTTGATTCGTATCTTCCCAGAAAAATTGATCTATCAAATATCCATGAGCACCATGCAACTCAACTCCATCAAAACCTAAATTCTTGATAATCTCGATATCCTTTACATAGATTTCAATCATATTTTCTACATCATCAGCTGTCATTTCATATGCAACTTTTTTATCTTTTCTAACTAAGCCGGAAGGTGTGAATCCTGGAACTTCTGGTTCAGGAGGCAGACCAGGTTTTCTTATCGCACCTACATGCCAGAGTTGACAGAAAATTTTAGACTCATATTTGTGAACTTGAGATATTACGTTCTTCCAGCCTTGATGAGCTTGAGGTTTTAAACCCGGCACATCGGGATATCCGCTAGAAGAAGGATGAGATACTTCAACTCCTTCGGTTATAATTAAGCCAACACCACCTTTAGCTCTTCTTTCGTAATAGTCAGCAACATTTTGACCAGGAATACCATGGGGTGACTTATTTCTTGTCATAGGCGCCATGGCAAATCTATTCGGGATATCTAAGTTATTAATTTTTATAGGATTAAAAAGTGCTTCCATAATGCCTGTTATTCTTGTACTTACTTATTTATAAGATTATCACCTAAAAAAATCATTTTTTAAAACTATTTTGATGTTTTTTCATGTGACTTACACACATTGAAAACTTTGTAAATACCTAAAAGTGCATTTTTTAAGATTTATTGAAAAATTTTCTTACTCATTTGTATACATTATATAAGTTATTGATTTCATTAGTATTATTTATATTGATCAAAATTTGATCAAATTGACTCAAACCTTTTATTCATAGTCCATGCATTTAATCCTGACTTATTTATCCAAAGACTTATCCACAGTTTCTGTGGATAAAATTTTTTGATATTCTAGTTGTAAATGTCTTTAAAAATTGACCTTACTAAATCGTGGCTTAATCATCTTGAAGAAGAATTTAGTAAGAAATATATGATAGAGATTAAAGAATTTTTAAGAAATGAAATTAGTCAAAGAAAAACTATCTTTCCGCCAGGTAAAGAAATATTTAATTGCTTTAATCTTACTCCTTACGAAGACACTAAAGTTGTTATTCTGGGTCAGGATCCCTATCATGGAGCAGGTCAAGCACACGGTCTGAGCTTTTCTGTAAAAGAAAATATCTCTATACCGCCTTCGCTCAAAAATATATTCAAAGAATTGAACTCTGATTTAAAGATTAGGGTACCTTACTCAGGTAATTTGACTTCTTGGGCCTTAGAGGGAGTTCTACTTCTCAACAGTTCTCTCACAGTAGAGTCAAATAATCCAAACTCACATCAAAATATTGGATGGAAATTTTTTACTGATAAAGTGATAGAAGTTTTGGGTAATAAAAAGGATGTGGTTTATATTCTTTGGGGTAAAAATGCACAACTTAAAAAATCTTTAATAAATACTCAAGAAAACTTAGTTATTGAGTCAGCTCATCCTTCACCATTTTCTGCTGAGAAAGGATTCTTTGGATCAAAGCCATTTAGCAGAACAAATGATTACCTCATCGATAAGGGGAAGAAGCCAATTGATTGGCAATTAGTTTAATTCTATAGACTGAATGCCTGTATTTTCCAAATTGTCTTTTAAAGAATCAAAATTTTTTGTTTTTCCGCTTACTAAGTATTTGCCATTTACATATTCAATGATATTTCCAACCTTCTTATTATTTACGGTAAATGCTTGATCAAATGATTTGTTTGGGTCATTAATTTCTACTCGAGCAATGGAAAAATTGCCAGGCGATCTGTAATGCATCCTTGCTATGATTTCTTGTCCGGTAAAACATCCTTTTTTAAAGTCAATTCTTCCGCTTTTATCGTATCCTAATTCTTGAGGAGTATATTTTTCAGAGTTCTCTGAGTATATTTCTGGATCAAAGCTATCGATTATTGAGTTTTTCCAAGTCTCATCATCGATATAATCGCTTATTTCCTTAACTCCTTCACTAAATGATACCTTAGAAAAGACAGCATATTTTTTTAAGGTATCCATAAGTTTTTTCACTACTGACTGATGAGTAATTAAATGAAATTGATCATTATTGATTTTTTTACAAAAAAAACTAGCTATAACTCTTCCTTTTAAGTTACAAATTGCAGAACGGTCGATTTGTTCTACTTTTTGTTTTGATACGTCTGTTGAAATCTGACCCTGCAAGAAATCAATTGAGTCTTTTCCCTCAACTACTATAATTCTGTGATATTTTGATATGAGCACAGTTGAATTTTAACAAAATATGGAATCACTGAGGAACGAAATAAATTTTAGGTCAAGAAGAGGTCTTCAGGAGCTTGATATTCTTTTAAAAAGATTCTTGGAAAAACATTTATCTAATTTAGAGGAAGATAGCTTACGAGCGCTTATAGAAATACTAGACATGGAAGATAACGATTTGGCAGATTTGTTAATTTATAAGACTGAGACTCCTAGGGATGCTCATAGAGCTATTATTAAAAAAATCTTAAGTGATTGTTAAACTTTTTAACAAAAAAATTGTCAAATTAAAGTGAATTCAGAAAAAACATTGATCAAACTCAGCAAGGAAGGCAATAAAAATGCTTTTGAGGTGCTCGTCATTAAACATCAAGATAAGTTAATGGGCTCATTGAATAAACTTTTCAAAAATCCTACTTTTTCTGAAGATATAGCTCAGGAAGCCTTTATTAAGGCTTATATTAATATTGGCGGTTTCAATGAAGATAGTGCTTTTTTTACTTGGCTTTACCGAATTGCAGTAAATACAGCAAAGAATTACCTTTCTAGTAAATACAACAAAAACGAAATAATTGAGTCTGAAATAGATGAAAACATTCTTACTCAAATAGGCATGGATTCACCGAGCCCAGAATCAATTTTTGAAGCTAATGCTCTGAGAGATAGGCTTTTTCAGTGTCTTAGTGATATGCCAGAAGAGATTAAATCTGCCATAACTCTTAGAGAATTCAATGGTCTGAACTACGAGGAGATTGCAAAAATATGCAATTGTCCTGTTGGCACAGTGAGGTCAAGAATATTCAGAGGAAGGAAATTATTAGACGAAATACAAACTTCTATGAACAACGAGGCTAAAAGCAACAATGGAAGATAGCATAGAACATAGACTGTCTGCTCTCCTTGACGGAGAAACGTCTGAATTTGAGACTAGACGGCTCATTGAAGAAATAAACAGAAGTCCTGAGATTAAGAATCTTTGGATAAGAATGAATAAGACCAAATCTTTAGTGACTGCTGAAATAGATTTCTCTCCGAGAAACATTTCTTCTACAGTTATTGAAGAGTTAGATTCTTCCAGTATCAAGCAAAAAAAATTTTCAAAAGATGAAAAATCCAAACAATTGAAATATTACGGCTTTGCATTTGGTGTTTTATTATCACTGGGCCTTGTTCTTCAACCCTTCATGATCCAAGAAAAAGAGTCGTTTAAGTCAACAACAGTTATACCTGCACTGTCCATTGGAAATACCCCGGTATCATCAAATGAAAGTTATTTAGAAGAGATTGGTAATAATTTGAAAGGCAGCCTTAAGAGAATAGAATTTATAGAAGATGGTGACATAATCGCAAATTACGTAGAAAACGATTCAAACAGGAGTTTTAAGCTTAGAGTTTTATTCAGAGATCTTTCAATTGAAGATAGAATTAAGTTATCTTCTACTGGGATTACAGTACATTCATTGGCAAACAATAAACCAGTAGTCATAAATTTATCAAGTGAAGAAATAAATAATCAAGGCTTGGTTGAATTATCAAATAGAATTTTTTTAAACATAAGGAAATAAAATGAAAAAATTTTTAATATCACTGTTTTTTCTTCTTCTAAGCGTTTCTGCAACAGCTGATTATCCAGATTTTTCTGACTTAGTAGATGAAGCAGCTCCCGCTGTAGTGAATGTAAGTGTTATCAAAACAATTAGTACTCAGAATAGAATGAGTCCCTTCAATAGAAGACAAAATCCATTCGATGATTTTTTTAATTTTCCCTCTCCATTTGAAAATGAACCTCGAAGAGAGCAGGAGAGAGAAGTCAGATCTGGCGGTTCTGGTTTCATTATTTCAAAAGACGGTTACATTGTAACGAATCATCATGTCGTAGAAGATGCTTCACAGATTTTTGTCAGCCTAAATGATAGGCGAGAATTCATTGCTGACCTCATTGGTAGTGATAAAAAATCCGATGTTGCTTTATTAAAGATTTCTGCAAAAGAATCTTTACCATTTTTAGATCTTGGAAATTCTGATGATGTAGATGTTGGTGATTGGGTGCTAGCTATTGGATCTCCCTATAGACTAAATTTTTCTGTAACAGCAGGCATTATTAGTGCTAAAGCTAGAAGTGTTCCTGGACAAGGAACTTCTTATATTCCTTTTTTGCAATCTGATGTTGCAATTAATCCAGGTAATTCAGGAGGTCCTTTATTCAATTTAGATGGTGAAGTAATTGGTATCAATGCAATGATTTATTCCAACAGAGGTGGATACATGGGCATCTCTTTCACAATTCCTATCAACTATGCCCAAGAAATTATTGATCAATTAAGAGAGGATGGCTTTGTTAAAAGAGGGTGGTTAGGAGTAAGTGTCCAAGAAGTTACAAAAGATTTAGCAGATTCTTTTGGATTAGATATTCCCCGGGGGGCTTTAATTGGAAGCGTTTTAACCGATAGTCCTGCTGAATCCTCTGGCTTAAAAGATGGCGACGTAATTGTAGATTTTGATGGAAATGAAATTATCTACTCAGGCGACCTGCCAATGGTTGTTGGAAGAATCTTGCCTGGAGAGGACGTGAAAGCCACTGTTTACAGAGATGGCAGAAAGAAATCTATCAGAGTGACTGTGGGAGAGCTAGAAGAACTTGAAGAAGATACCAATCCAATTGCCTCTGCTCCTAAAAGAAACAGACTTGGCATGATGGTTGAAGACTTTGAAGACATTGCTGAAAGAAGAAATGCAGACGTTGAAAAGGTAAAAGAAAATTTTGGTGTCAAAGAAGGCGTTGTGGTCAGCAGGGTAGTTTCTGGGCCTGCATTTGATGCAGGACTTAGAAGAGGAGACGTGATCACCAGAATTGGAATGACTAACGTTTCGTCCAAAACTGAATATGAAAATGCTCTTGAAGATTTAAATAATGAAAATGTCATCCCTTTAAGGTTTGTAAGAAACAAAAATGGTGCATTTGTTACGATAAAAATTAAAAAATAAGGGATAATTGTCCAGCTTTTTTAAAAAGCATCAAAAAATGGACAACATAAGAAATTTCTCGATCATAGCTCACATTGATCATGGTAAATCTACTCTAGCTGATAGACTCATTGAACATTGTGGAGGCTTATCTTCTAGAGAGATGAAAGAGCAAGTCTTAGATTCTCTTGAGCTAGAAAGAGAAAGAGGCATTACTATCAAAGCCCAATCAGTTTTTCTGGAATACTCAAATAAAGAAGGAATAAATTATCAATTAAATCTAATTGATACTCCCGGACATGTAGATTTTTCTTATGAAGTTTCTAGATCTCTGGCGGCATGCGAAGGAGCAATTCTTCTTGTTGATGCATCTCAAGGAGTTGAAGCTCAGACAGTTTCAACTTGTTATACCGCAATAGAGCAAGGTGTTAATATTTTTCCGGTATTGAATAAAATTGATCTTCCTCAAGCCGATCCAGATAAAGTTAGGAAAGAAATTAAAGAAATTATTGGAATAGATGCTTCTGATTGTCCTGAAATCAGTGCAAAGAATGGACAAGGTATTGATAATCTTCTTGAACAACTAGTAGTTCAAGTTCCATCTCCAGATGACACTGACAATTCTCTTCAAGCTCTTATAA
>CABZJI010000008.1 GCA_902526045.1 uncultured SAR86 cluster bacterium
AAAGTGGATTAAATCTTACCTTTCACCTTAAAAAAGATTGATAATAAAGTAAAATAGACATTAAAGGCCCCTCGTATAGGTCAAAAAATGATAGAAATTACACTTCCAGATAAATCCAAGAGATATTTTGAGAAACCTCTAAGTATATTCGAGTTAGCCGAAGATATTGGGCCTGGTTTAGCTAAAGCAACTCTGGCAGGAGTTGTAAATGGGAAAGAAAAAGATGCTTGTGATGTGATAGACAAAAACTCTGAAGTTTCTATCTTAACCAGCAAAGATAAGCAAGGTATAGATATCATTCGTCATAGTTGTGCTCACCTATTTGGTCATGCCATCAAACAGATTTTTCCTAAAACCAAGATGGCAATTGGACCAATCATTGAAGATGGGTTTTACTATGATATTGATCTAGATCACAAACTGACTCAACAAGATCTCCAAAAGATTGAAAAACTCATGAAAGATCTAGCAAGTTCATCTTACGTAGTTAACAAAAAACTAGTTCCTCATAGAGAAGCAGTAAAAGTTTTTAAAAGTAGAAAGGAAGATTACAAGCTTGAAATACTCAAAGGCATTCATGCTTCGGAAAATGTTGCTCTTTATTATCATGAAGAATACGTAGATATGTGTCGAGGACCGCATATTCCCAATATGAGTTTTGTAAAAGCTCTTAAATTGACGCATGTTGCTGGCGCATATTGGAGAGGCAAGTCGGATAATAAAATGCTCCAAAGAGTCTATGGAACAGCATGGAATTCTAAAAAAGAATTAGATGAATATATGCATATTAAAGAAGAAGCATCCAAAAGAGACCACAGGCTACTTGGAAAAAAATATGATTTATTTCATCTACAAGAAGAAGCTCCTGGTATGGTTTTTTGGCATCCCAAAGGTTGGAGTATTTATACTGCAGTTGAAAAATATATGAGAGAAAAACAAGTTAATGCAAATTACGATGAAATAAAAACTCCACAAGTCATTGATAGAAAATTATGGGAGAAATCAGGCCACTGGGAGAAATACAGAGAAAATATGTTCATCACAGAAATAGATGAAGAACATGCAAATGAAAAGAGAACAAATGCTTTGAAACCAATGAATTGTCCGGGTCATGTTCAAATTTATAATAAATCTTTAAAGTCATATAGAGATCTACCTATTAGGTTTGCAGAGTTTGGTAGCTGTCATAGATACGAACCTTCAGGAACAATGCATGGACTTATGAGAGTGAGAGGTTTTACTCAAGATGATGGACATATATTTTGCACCGAAGATCAAATCCAAGAAGAGACAGCTTCATTTATATCTCTACTCTACGATGTTTATAAAGATTTTGGTTTTAAAAAAATTGATATAAAGCTTTCAACTAGGCCAGAAGTAAGAGTTGGTTCTGACAAAATTTGGGATAAGGCTGAAAAAGCACTCAAGAATGCTATCGATGCGCTGGATATTGACTATGAGATTTCTGAAGGGGATGGAGCCTTTTACGGCCCTAAAATAGATTTTGTTTTAACAGATTCTTTAAAAAGGGAATGGCAATGCGGAACTTTTCAGGCAGATTTTAACTTACCCGAAAGGCTTGAAGCTTCTTATGTAGGAGAGGATGGCAAAAAACACAGGCCCGTGATGATGCACAGAGCTATTCTAGGATCGTTTGAAAGATTCATTGGTATTTTAATCGAACAGTATGATGGATCCTTTCCTTTATGGTTATCTCCTGTTCACGCGGTAGTCATGAATGTGTCGGAAAAACATACTAAAAGGGTCAATGAAGTTACAGATATTTTAAAAAAAAATGAAATAAAAGTCATTTCGGACTTGAGGAATGAGAAAATCACTTATAAAATCCGCGACCACTCTATGCAAAAGATACCTTATCAAATTGTAGTAGGTGATAAGGAGGTTGAAGAGGGATCTATCAGCGTTAGAGATAGACAATCTCAAGAACAATCTTCAATGTCTGAGAGTGACTTCTCAAAAATGGTTTTGAGAAAAATAAGATCTAAGGAGGTCTGATTGTTAAAATTTTACTTTAGAGGTTTAAAATAGCTTCTCCAAGACCTAGACAGTCTTCTTTCAAAAAGAGACAACCTGTAAATCGACAAATTTCTGCCTCAAAAGTAAGACTTATATCTGAATCAGGAGAACAACTGGGAATAGTTGCCATTGAAGAAGCTATGAAAAAAGCTTCCGCTGCAAGCCTAGATTTAGTTCAGCTAGCTAATGATTCCGATCATCCAGTTTGTAAATTAATGGATTACGGTAAACATCTTTTTGATAAGAAAAAACAAAAATCAGCTTCAAAGAAAAAACAAAAAAGGACACAGGTAAAAGAAATAAAATTTAGACCAGGAACAGAAGAAAACGATTATAAAATAAAATTAAGAAGTATCATGAGATTTATTCATGATGGAGACAAAGCGAAGATTACAATGAGATTTAGAGGCAGAGAAATGGCACATCAGAATTTAGGTCTTGAGCTTCTAAAAAGAATTGAAATGGACCTGTCTGATCAGGCAGTTGTAGAACAAGAACCGCAGTCAGAGGGTAGACAATTAGTGATGGTAATGTCACCAGCTAAAAAGAAAAATTAAAAATGCCAAAAGTCAAATTACATAAAGGAGCTGCTAAGCGCTTTAAAAAGACGGGTTCAGGACTGAAAAGAAAAAAGGCTAATAAAAGTCATATCCTCACAAAAATGTCCACTAAGTCAAAGAGACAGCTCAGGGGAACCACGCAATTAGCATCTGGAGACGAAAAATTGGTTAAAAGAATGTTTAGAGAAAAATCATGAGTAGAGTAAAACGCGGCGTTCAAGCCAAAAAAAGACATAAGAAAATTCTTAAATTAGCTAAAGGTTATAGAGGAGCGCGCAGCAGGACTTTCAAGGTTGCAAATCAAGCTGTACTAAAAGCTGGTCAATACGCTTACAGAGATAGAAAAGTTAAGAAAAGAACTTTTAGATCGCTTTGGATCATTAGAATCAATGCCGCAGTGAGAGAGCATGATCTTAGCTATAGCGTCTTCATGAATGGTCTTAAAAAAGCTAATATTGATTTAGATAGAAGAGTTTTAGCCAACATGGCTGTCGAAGACAAAGAGGGTTTTGCATCTCTAGTTTCAAAGGTCAAAGATATTGCTGCATAATGGGCTATGGATTTAGCCCAAGAGAAAAAAACTTTTTTCAATAAATTTAAAGAAGCAAATTCTCAAGACTCTCTTAATTCTCTAAAAATCGAATACCTCGGTAAAAAAGGTGTACTTTCATCTTTAATGACTCAGTTATCAAATTCCCCTGCTGAAAAGAAACCTAAGCTTGGTAAATCGATTAATGAACTAAAATCTTTAATTGAAGAATCAATCAGTTTGTCTTTGGAAAAAATTCAGCAAACTGCTTTGGAAGTACAATTATCCAGAGAAGCAATTGATGTTTCTTTGCCTTTAAAGCCAGACGTAGGAAGTTACCATCCGGTATCCTTGATTGCCCAAGAAATCTCAAATTATTTCAAAAACAAAGGTTACGTTCTTCGAGAAGGGCCTGAGATTGAATCGGAGTACTTCAATTTTTCTGCATTGAATATTCCTGACAACCATCCTGCTAGAGATATGCATGACACGTTTTACTTTAATGATGGCAACCTTTTAAGAACCCATACCTCACCGGTTCAAATTAGGTCAATGGAATTAGAGTCTCCGCCTCTAAAAATATTATGTCCAGGAAAAGTATTTAGATGCGATTCAGATCAAACCCATACCCCTATGTTTCATCAGGTGGAAGGTCTTGTTGTAGATAAAGATATAAATTTTGCACATCTGAAAAATGAAATCTTGGAGTTTGTCGAATCTTTTTTTAAAGACAATCCAAAAGTTAGGTTTAGACCTTCATACTTTCCATTCACAGAACCTTCAGTAGAAGTAGACATACAAGGAAAGAATGGTTGGTTAGAAATAATGGGATGCGGCATGGTCCATCCAAATGTGTTAAAAAACGTTGGTCTAAACCCAAAAGAATACTCAGGTTTTGCATTTGGTATGGGGATAGAGAGAATGACCATGCTTAGATATCAGATATCTGATATCAGAATGTTATTTGAGAATGACTTAAGGTTTATCACAAAAGGATAATGCAATTTTATAAATCTGACCTACTTAATTACTTATCCGGATCGATTTCTGATACTGACCTCTTAGAGCAGCTTACAAAATTGGGGCTAGAAGTTGACCAATCAAAAAAAGAAAGAAATGATTTACTAATCAAACTAGATTTAACTCCCAATAGAGGAGACTGTTTTAGCCTGATAGGTATAGCTAGAGATGTTTGTGCATTAAATAATTTAAAATTAAAACTTCCAAAGTTTAAGAAGCAACAACAAAATCTCGATTGTAAAAAAACTATCGCCATAGATAAGAGAGCCTGTTCGAGCTATCAAGGTCAAATCATCAAACTAAAGAGCAAAGGCAAAATTCCTGCTTACATCAAAAAAACTTTAAAGGCTGCTGATATTGGCCAAGTAAATCCAATAGTTGATATTACAAACTACATAATGCTCCACACTGGACAACCTTTGCATGCTTTTGATAATAAAAAAATTGGCAAAAAAATTTATGTCAAATTTCCTTCCAAAAGAACAAAGTTAAAACTTCTGGATGGAGCCTCCCATGAAATAAGTAAAGATTACCTAACAATTTCCGATGAAAAAGAAGTAATAGCTCTGGCTGGAATTATGGGTTGTGCAAATTCCGAAGTAGATGAAACAACTCAAGAAATTTTCTTGGAGTCAGCTTGTTTTGATCCTGCAAGCATTAGAGGAAATGCACGAAAGTTAGGTTTTCAATCTGAAGCATCTTTAAGATTTGAAAGAGGAGTCGATAGAGAAATTCAAGAGTATGCAATTAATTTTGCGGGACAACTTTATGCTGAAATCTTTGGAGGAGACTTTTCAACGATTTTTAAACAATCTAGACAACATAAAGCAAAGAAAATATTGATAAGTAAGGAATTCATTGATTCAAGACTTGGGACAGAAATTCCTGCTACCAAGATCATTAAACTTTTAAAGGCTCTAGAATTTAAAGTTGAATCAAAAAGAAATTTAATGGAATTAACCTATCCTTCTCATCGATACGATATTGAAATTAAAGAAGACGTCATCGAAGAGATAGCGAGAATAATTGGATACGATAAATTACCTAATAAAAGATTGAAATTGCTAGCTTCCTGTCCTGAAGATGCATCTATTGAAAAGGAGACGCTGACTAAAGATATTTTTGTCAATGCTGGCTTTAATGAAGTAATCAATTACGCTTTTGTTGATTCATCTTTTATTCAAGTGCTTGGGTTAAATAATAATCCAATTGAGCTTGCCAATCCCATATCCAGTAATCAAGACATAATGCGCTCCTCTCTTCTTCCGGGCTTGTTAAATAACTTTGAATATAATTTCAATAGAGGAGCTAAAAAATTCAGAATCTTTGAGGTAGGGAATGTCTTTACCAAAAAGGAGAGTTGGAAGAGCTTTGCTGGACTGCTCTTTTTTGACAAATCTTCATCTGATTGGTCCGGGTCTCTTCAAAGCAGCTTTTTCGATCTCAGAAAAAGCCTAGATATGTTTTTTTCAAGATTAAATATTGAACCCGCTTATAACAAAGCTTCAATAGGTCATTTGCATCCCGGACTGTCTGCAGAAATAAAAATAAAAAATAAATTCATTGGAAATATCGGTGTCTTGCATCCAGCGATTCAAAAAAAACTAAAGTTGCCGAATATAGTTTTGTTTGAGATCAATTTAGACTCCATTAAATTACCTAAAATTAATTCGATAGCTCAACCGCCAAAATTTCCTGGAAGCGAAAGAGATTTGTCTTTTCTTATCTCTAAAGAAATACCTGCTAGTGATTTTATAAAAGAGCTTAAAAAAGTTGGAGGTACAAATTTAAGGTCTGTTTCAGTGATCGATGTTTATCAAGGTAAAGGAATAGATCAATCTCATAAAAGCATGACGTTAAGACTCTTTTGGCAAGCCAGTGGGGCCACATTGGAAGACAAAGAAGTAGATAAATTTGTGGCGAATCAAATTAATCATGTGGCTAAAATTTTTAAGGCAAAATTAAGATCGTAACAATGGCGATAACTAAACTAGAACTAGCTGATCACTTACATAAAAAAATGGGTTTATCAAAAAAAGACTGCCTAGGTTTTGTTAATTCTTTTTTTACTGAAATTTCCAATAGTTTAGAAAGAGGAGAAGAAGTTAAACTGAGCGGCTTTGGTAATTTTTCTCTGTTAAAAAAGAAAGCGCGTCCAGGCAGAAATCCTAAAACTGGTAAAGAATATGTAGTTTCTGCAAGAACTTCTATTTCCTTTAAGCCCGGTCGAAAATTAAGGGATAAAATTGTCTGATATTGATTTTTCTTCATTACCCAATAAAAAGTATTATTCCATCTCAGAAGTCTCCACTTTACTTGGAATCAAGCAAACAGAAATAAGATACTGGGAAAAATTTGAACCTAAGTTGAGATCTAATAGTCTCAACAGAAATTATGACTTAAAGAGAATAAAACTCCTCCTTGAAATTAAAAGGCTCATTAAAGATCAAGGAATAAAACCAGGGAAAATTGCTACTTATTTGAACACCAAAAAAAATACTAGATCTCACCAATTAGAAATAAAAAAAGAATTAATTAAAATTAAAGATATTATTAAAAAAGCTAGCAAACTAAAGATTAAGTAGTATTATCTTAAGTAGATAGGGAGATATTATGAAGAGATTTGGGTCAATATTTTTTATAACAATTTTTTTAACTCTTACTTCATGTGGAGGAGGTGGAGGGGGAAGTTCGACAGCATCTGTTGGCTCATCTAGTTCATCTTCAGGTTCTGGGTCAGGTTCTGGATCAGGGACAGGAACAGGAACAGGAACAGGAACAGGAACCGACTCAGGATCAAGTACAGATTCAACTGGAGGAAATTCCTCTTCAACTATCAATCCTGCAGATTACATTCTGCCGACTAAGGTAGAAGCAATAGCTGTCGAATAATAAATAAAATAATTTCAGGGGAGAACTATGAAAAAACTTATATTCCTGCTAATGATTTTGAGTCCATTTATCCACTCTCAATCATACAACGAAGATAAAAAAGAGATTTATACTGCTAATAATGAAGTTGAAAATACATTAGGTGAGGCAAATAACATCCTATGTACAATCTCTAAACTTAAAGTTGAACAATTCATTGATAAAGGTCCATATAGAGCACAAGTTTATGATTCAAGATGTGATGTAAGTGCTGCTCGACAGGATGCACAAAATCAAGCCCAGCAAGGAAATCAGCAACAACAACAAGGCGCAGCAGAAGTTGAAATACCCAGTAACTTTGTTTTAGATGTAAAGTCAGCTTTCAGCGAAGTTAGAAATAAGGACTACTTAGAAGTTAGAGGTTGGTTTTTCCAGCAAGGAGATTACTCAGAGGCTCAAACAGATTATGAAGGCATGTGGGATGCCGATCCTGATATGCTTATTTATTTTTTAGCTAAGATTCTTTCTGGTGCCACTGATGAGGATCCCAACGGAGACATAGAATTAGATTTTGTAGCTGAGTCGAATTGTCAAAATGCACCATATCAAAGTGAAGAAGAGGCAAGAACCGCAGCCATTAATGCTGGCGTCCAAGAAGGCTCTGACGCTTTTTGGAGAGACTACATGGAACATTACTATAAGTGTCAACCAGCAGGATCGCAGATGGGAGCAGGTAGATTAGATACTACTGACGCTCAGACACTATTTCTTGGCCCAAGAGGAGAAAGCATTTTGATGAGCGATAATGCAAATGGGCGAGATGGAATTTGGAAATCTTATACTTCTGAATGTTTTATTGATGGAAAACTCGTCGAATGGCAAGAAAGACAGGCTGATCCCTCAATTTGCGGCGAACAAAGTGATCTTAATCCTAATTTCTGGGAAGGTGAGTTGGTTCTCGCATTTTCCTATGATGAAAATACCAAAGCATCTTGTTTAAAATTAGTTGGTGCCAACAGAAGAACCAGAGTTGATAATCAATCTGATTCTGTAGTCACGCCTGATTTAGAAAATTATAAAGCTTATGATTTCAGAACGGATGAATATCCTTGGTTAGCTGAAAACGGTCCAGCCAGAGGCGTTCAAGAAAAATGTGAATCCACAAATGCTGCAGATGCAAAATTAGCAGTGTGGGAATACGGTCTTTACACCACTTCAGATGATCTTCGTTACGATATGAAGAATCCTGGTTTCGAACTAAAAACAGAGGAAGAATTTGTTTCACCCTACGACGACACAAGAACTGAACCAATTTATGCATGGGCAGATTATTGGGGAACCCATATTTGGGAAGAAATGAGATCTAATGTGACTGACACAACTGTATTTAAAAAAGTAAATTCAGAAGATACTTCCTCCTATAATTTAAAACAAAGAAAAATGTCTCTTCGTAAAATGTCTATTGATAATGTTTCCCTCAATAGCTTATCTGGGGTTGAGCTAGATATTCATATTGAGTGGGATAGAACTGAGGCTGGTTCTAACTGCTGGTGGAATGATTACAAAATCTTCACTGGAACATCTCTGCAAGATGACGATATGGATAATAACACAAACGGTGAAGATGATAGATGTCCAATAGAAAGATGGCGTGAATTAGGAGTTCCTACAGAATCTGTAGATGATAACGGTAATCCATATAATATTTTCTTAGGCTATTGGGATGCAGCATATTCAACAAGTGGGACTTCTCCTGCGGGGGCTTTTGTGTTCGACAAAGCTGTTAAAGAAGAAAACAACAGATGGGTTGCTGAAGTTGATATCACACCATTTACTTTTACCCCTGCAGAATATTTAGAAATTTGGGACGATGATAGAAAAAGTAGCAATGGCTATGAAGTTTGGAGAAATCTTTGGGCACATGGTCGTGGGCAAGGTTATGAAATCAAAGGAGACGCCTTAGCCGCTCCAGGTGATGACCTTGTAAGGAGAAGAACAGAAAAAGATATAGCGCCTTCTGAAATTGCAGGCCTTACCTTAGGATGTATAGAAAGGTGTATGTCTGGAACAAGTTTTACTACTTATTTCAATGAGGCTCTTGCCTTAATAGCAACAGGAACCGAGCAAGCTCCTGCTCAAGGAGATATCACCTCTCCATATACTGGACCTGCTCTGGCTGGAGGTGATTCATCTGCTTTGCCAACAGGACCTTATGTAAGAGCTGGATCAGAGAAAGGTAATTGGACTCAAGAAGGAGTTCTTTCAACTGAGGTAATGCAATATCAAGCCTCAGGAGATTCTTTGGTTGATACTACAACAAACACTGCTTTGACTTTGCCTGCTGGCATGTATGAACTCAATAATCCGTGGGGAAAATTTGAAGGAAATATATGCATAGTTGAACCCAATGGGATAGACAAAGATTGTTGGGGAATGAAAAACCACATGACTCTTTTTGATATGGCAAAAGCTTCTGAAGTTGAGTGTGAAAAAACTCGTGATACCAACAACGATGGAACTAAAAATGCTTACGAATATCACTCTGATTCTACCGTGCAGTCTTCTGAGAATTTCAGGTACTGCGCAAGTAAACTTTGGAAAATGAACGAATATTATGAAGTATTTTGGGACCCATGGGTGAATTATCAAGTTTACGATTCTAATGGTGCACTTGTGGAAATTTCAAGACCTGAGGCAGTTACCTTAACTCTCCCTAATGATTCTAGCTACGGTTCTGATGCCGGAAGGAAAAAGACTCTTGAGTATGCAGGATTTGGACGGTTGCATGGTTTTGAATGGACCAACTTCAACATAGCAACCTGGGAAGAGCTTGGTGAGTATCTTGATTGGGATTCTTTATCTGAAACTGATAGACAAAATACAAGAGGTTTTCCTACTTACGTAATTCCAGATGGCACCATAGTCATGAGTGAAGACGGAACAACAGAATTAAAATCTAAGTTTTTGAGGGGTGAGTATTATCTTAAACCTCTTCCAAGCGCTGTTGGCCAAAACACTTACTCTACTGCAGTAACTGGTTTAGATGATGTTCAACCAGAAATTTATGATTCTGCCTTCATAGGAGCAGTACCGGAAGATTCGATATTACTAAATTCAGGTGAAGTATGTGTGGATCATGGAGAGATAGTCGAAGTTTGTAAACCATTAACAGTTGACGGCTCTTAACGGATCGTCTTGAACTAAAATTCGGGGCGTGGCGCAGTCTGGTAGCGCACTTGACTGGGGGTCAAGTGGTCGCTGGTTCAAATCCAGCCGTCCCGACCAAATGAAAAATGGATAGGGAACATCAAATAATTCTGTACGGAGCCACTGGCTTTACTGGAAGGCTCTGTGCTGAATACCTCAGAGATAATTATCCCGAAATAGAATGGGCAATTGCAGGTCGTAATCAACAAAAATTGGAAGATCTTAAAAGTTCCTTAAATCTTAATTGCGAAATATTTATTGCTGATGGAAAAGATAGAGCTTCAATTGATTATTTTGTAAGCAAAACAAAAGTAGTATTGTCCACAGCAGGTCCTTTTGCTAGATATAGCAATTTGATTGTCAAATCATGCGTTGCAAATCAAACACATTACACAGATATAACAGGAGAAAATCATTGGGTTAAAGATTTAATTGATGAATATCATGAAAAAGCCTCAGAAGATGGAACAAGAATAATACCTTCATGTGGTTACGATTCTATTCCATCCGATATGGGTGTTTTTTACTCTGTTCAACAAATGGGGAAGCCTGTAAAAAAGGTCACTGTTTATCATTCAGGTCAAGGAGGAGTAAGTGGCGGTACAACTGAAACAATGTTTACTATTGGCCCCCTTCCAAAAGAAAAAAGAGATCCTTTTCTCTTAAATCCAGAAAACAGTGTTTCTGAAAAACAAAGGGAACAAAGTAAAGATGGTTTTGAAATTAAACAAATAGAAAATACAGATTCATATTCAGGAATTGGGTTAATGTCCTTTGCTAATACAAGAGTCGTAAGGCGAAGTTCAGCTTTATATGATGCTGATCAAAAAAGCTATGGCTCTGATTTCATTTTTAAAGAGCTTGGAAGTTATTCGTCAAAAAGATCAGCAAGACTAGCCAGTTTTGGACTTATATTTGCTTTTTTAATAATCTCAACACCCTTAAGGCACATTTTCAGGAGATTTTTACCTAAGCCTGGCGAAGGCCCAGATAAGAAAACTAGAGAGAATGGTTGGTTTAAAGGATTTTTTAAAGTTGAAGCTGAAGATGGTGAAATTAAATATTTTCAAACTTACGGAGAAGGAGATCCAGGTTATAAGGCAACTGCACAAA
The DNA here is from genome assembly GCA_902526045.1 of uncultured SAR86 cluster bacterium. GTDB lineage: Bacteria > Pseudomonadota > Gammaproteobacteria > Magnimaribacterales > AG-339-G14 > CACNYO01. The sequence continues at coordinate 11,338 of CABZJI010000008.1, forward strand.
TGGTCTGTGAGGCAGCTATGACTCTAGCAATCTCTGAGGAACTTGATTCTGGAGGAGTTTTAACTTCAGCTTATGGGCTTGGCAATCCATTGTTAGAAAGGTTAATCAATTCTGGTATAAAATTTGAAGAAGTCATTTATAACTAAAGATTAGGACTTTATAACTTCATCCAACCTTTATTTTATATACAATTATTTTGTTCAGGAAATCTTTCTCCCCATAATCTCTCCTATTACCTGAACATGGCGGGTTTAATAGACCCGCCAAATTATGGTAGGTTAGCGGGTATTAATTTTAATAGGTTGGGCGAAATATTCACGCTGATCTACCACCATTTTCATTTTTATGAATCTTTTTATTTTTTCCAACGATCTCAGAATAAAAGATAATAAAGCTCTTTATGAAGCTTCTCTAGATCAAAATGGTTTGGTTGCTTTGTTCATTATTGATAAAACAAAAAATAAAAATCATGGAGATAGCTTAGCTAAGTTGAAACTAAAACTTTTAGGGCTAGAAAAAATCACTGAACCTTTGAGTTCTTTAAACATCTCACTGAAAATCTTATATTCTAAAAAGATTTCAGATGAGCCTGGAGATATTTTAGATTTCTGTAAGTTGCATGGAATTAAAAAAATTTTTCTAAATTCTGAATATCCATTCAATGAAAAACAAAGAAATAAAAATTTAGAGAAAATCTGTCATCAACACCAAATTTCTTATAGAGAATTTAATTCTCAATTAATTAACCCTGATGACGTTAAAAATAATTCAGGACTGCCTTTTAAAGTTTTTACTCCTTATTCAAAAAAAATAAGATCTCTGATGACACAAGATATTCTCAGCGAGACTCCTGCTCCTCTAAAGCAAAAAAATAGAACACTTGATCACGATGAAATTCCCAAATTCCAAGATGCTTACGATCAAGAACTTAACTTTTCGTTCGATGATTTCCCTTTAACAGAAAGTTCTGCAAGTCAAAAGCTAGACGATTTCATAGAGTCTTCAATTCAAAATTACAAAAAATTGAGAGATATTCCGTGTTTATCGGCAACAAGCAACCTATCCTCTTCATTTGCAATAGGTTTGATTTCCTCAAAACAAGCTATTAATCATGTACTCGAAAGTCTTCCTGATGAAAATGGGACTGGTCAATCTGCATGGATAACCGAAATAATATGGAGAGAGTTCTATAAGTACATTACCTATCACTTCTCGCATGTGTCAAAGGGAAAATGTTTTATTCCAAAATATGATCATATTTTGTGGAGAGATGATGAAGAGTCTTTCATAAAATGGTGTGAAGGAAAAACTGGAGTACCAATTATTGATGCAGCTATGAGGCAGTTAAACGAGAGGAAATGGATGCACAACCGTTTAAGGATGATAACTGCCATGTTTCTAAGTAAAAACTTATTAGTCGACTGGAGAAAAGGCGAAAGGTACTTCATGGAGAACTTAATAGATGGTGATTTCTGTTCGAATAATGGCGGCTGGCAATGGAGTGCATCTACTGGAGTTGATGCATCACCTTATTTTAGAATTTTTAATCCTATAACACAGTCTGAGAAATTTGATCCTGATGGAAAATTTATAAAAGACTTTGTGCCTGAATTGCTTGAATGTTCATCCAATGAAATTCACAATCCATCCTCAGAAACTAGATTATCTTTAAACTATCCAGAAATGATTGTAGACTTAAAGTCTTCAAGACTTAGGGCGATAGATGCATTCAAATCAATCAAATAATTCAGATCATAGACCTGTCTACCTAGATATATTCAATGCCAAAGTTGAGGAAATAGATAAAACTGAAGAAACTATATTAATGAGCTTTGAAGCTTCATCAGACTTTTGTCACACAGGCGGAAGAATCCTTCAAGGCGGTTTTGTTGCCACTATGCTGGATTGTTCAATGGCTTTTCTAGCATTTGAGCTAACGGATTATGAAAAATCTCCAATGACTATTGATATGAATATCAATTATTTATCGTCGGGGGCTCCTGGCAAATATTTGGCTAGAGCAAAAGTAACTTTGATTGGAAAATCAATTGGATTTCTCTCTTCTGAATTATTTCAAGACGATAAATTGATTGCTTCAGCTACATGTACTGCAAAAATGGCAGATGTTAATAAAAAATTCCTAAAGCAGATGAAAGAAACTGTAAGAAAATAATTTAAAAACCAAAGTCCCAAGAAAGGCCTTCGTGATATTTTTTCAAAATTTCCTTTGCTATTAATACTCTGTGAACTTCATCAGGTCCATCAGCAAGTCTCAACGTTCTCGCTCCCTGATACATGCCCGCAAGAGGAAGGTCAGATGAAACGCCTTTCCAACCATAAACTTGAATTGCTCTGTCTACAACCTTGTGCATAGCATTTGGGACGTATACTTTTAACGCAGAGATATCAACTCTAGGATTTCCCTCAGCTTCCATAACCTCTGCACAATGAATTGTCATAAGCCTAGCTGTTTGAATGTCAATGTATGAGTCTGCGATGAAACCTTGAATGAGTTGTTTGGTTTCTAATTTTCCACCATGAACTTCTCTCTCAATAGTTCTCTTTAGCATAAGATCAAAAGCTCGCCACATTTGTCCTATGGAATTCATGCAATGAAAAACCCTTCCTGCTCCTAATCTATCTTGGGCAGCTTGGTGACCTGATCCTCTTGCTCCAAGAGTATTCTCTATTGGGACTCTGACATTCTCGTACTTTATTTCTACGTGATCACCCCCGGTATGACCCCATATAGGAACTGATCTAACT
>CABZJI010000009.1 GCA_902526045.1 uncultured SAR86 cluster bacterium
AGAGAAGTAAGAGGAGCTCCAGTGGGAGATACTATATGTTTACCCAAAGATACAAAAATACTCCCCGGATTTAAAAAGATTAATCCTCAAGTTTTTGCAGCTTTATATCCTCTAGACTCAGGCGAATTTGAATCATTCAGAGAATCTTTAGAAAAATTAGCCATTAATGATGCGGCTTTATCTTTTCATCCTGAGCAGAGCCAAGCTTTAGGTTCGGGTTTCAGATGTGGATTCTTAGGCACCCTTCACATGGAAATTGTGATTGAGAGAATTAAAAGAGAATATGGCATAGAGCTTTTAGCTACAGCACCTACGGTTGTTTATGAAATTGAAAACAAGGCAGGAGAGATTGAAGAGGTTGAAAACCCTAGCAAATTTCCTGATCCTTCTTCTATCGAAAAGATTCGTGAACCTATTGCAAGAGCTACAGTACTTACTCCAGAAACTTATGTAGGAAACGTAATTGAATTATGCGTTGAGAAAAGAGGCATACAGAAATCATTAAGGTATGTTGGCGGACAAATTGAATTAGTTTATGACTTGCCGATGAATGAAATAATATTAGATTTTTTTGATCGGCTTAAATCGACTAGCAAAGGATATGCTTCTCTTGATTATGATTTTGATCGTTTTCAAGAAAGCCAAATGGTAAAGATGGATATTTTATTGAATGGAGAAAGAGTTGATGCCTTAAGCTCTATGGTTCATAAATCCCAATCTGATTTCAAAGGGAGGCAACTTGTTAGGTCGTTAAGAGAAGTTATTCCACGTCAAATGTATGATGTCGCTATTCAAGCTGCAATAGGAGGAAAGATTCTTGCACGAGAGACAGTAAAAGCTTTTAGAAAAGATGTTACTTCTAAGCTCTATGGAGGAGATGTTACTAGAAAGAAAAAACTCTTAGAGAAACAAAAAGCTGGGAAGAAAAAAATGAGACATATTGGAAAAGTTGAAGTTCCTCAAGAAGCTTTTCTTTCAGTTCTAAAAGTAAATAAATAATGAATTATTATTTTATTCTTTATTTTTCTTTGCTGATTTCTTTATTAGGAATCATTGGCTGGTTAGTTTCTGAAGCTAAATACGAAGGACGACACTCAAAATTAATCAACAGAGTAACCTTTGTTTTTCCATTTTTTGCACTTTATGCATGGTTTAGACTGAATCTAGATTTTGGAATAGTATTGGTGTTTTTGACTTTTGGCTCCTTATTGATTTGGATGCTTGCTAAATATTTGTTAATTCCTAGAGCTAGCAAAGAGAGTAGGAGTTTTTTCATCATCATATTGGCAATAACTATCTTTCGTTCTTTTTTATATGAACCTTTCCAGATTCCCTCATCATCAATGTATCCTGGATTGAAAATAGGAGATTTTTTGTTAGTGGAAAAATTTACATATGGATTGAGAAATCCAGTTAATCAGAATACCTTCATCTCGACAGGAAAACCCAAAAGAGGCGATGTAGTAATTTTTGTCCCAGAACACACTAGATGCAACTCTGATTTTGATATTGCTAATCCCAAAGGATCTTATTCATCAAACAGAGAGAAAAATCAGCGAATGTATTACTGGAGTATCCTGTCTGAGAATTGTACCCCACAGGGTGTTAAATATATTAAGAGAGTAATAGCTGAACCAGGCGATGAGGTTATCTACAAAAATAAAGAATTCATTATTAACGGCAATAAACTTGATCAAAAAATTCTTGATAGGAAAGATCAAGAGGAGTTAATAGAGGAAATAAATGAGGATAAAAAATATGTTGTTCGAAAACTTTCTAGAAAACCTGAGAACGGATCTTGGAATGTTCCAGCAGGATACTATTTTCTAGCTGGAGATAACAGAGATAACAGCCTTGACAGCAGAAGATGGGGGCTAGTTCCACAAGAGGAAATTACCGGTAAAGCTTCACTGATTTGGATGCATTGGGAGTGTTTTTCATGTCTGCCATCATTATCTAGAAATGGACTTATCAAATAATTTATATTCTTTGGAAAATTTACTTTCATATAAATTTTCTAATAAAGAATTTTTAAAACTCTCACTCATTCATAGAAGTTTTTCCCAAGAAAATAATGAAATTTATGAATTTTTAGGCGACTCAATTATCAATCTATGCGCTTCAATCTGGCTAATTAATAATCATAAAGATTTAAGTGAGGGAGATTTAAGTTCGTTAAGATCAAAAGTTGTTAGCAGAAAAAATTTAGGAAGGCTTGCTAAAAATTTTAAATTGGAAGAATTTGTAATATTAGGAAATTCAATTAGTAGAAAAAAAATCCATCAAACAGAAATTTTAGGAAATACTTTTGAGTCAATAGTTGCTGCTATTTACCTTGATTCAAATTTTGAGATAACTTCTAATTGGTTGTTTGAAGTTTTTGAAAAACAGAGCGATCTAATGGATTTATCTCTGGAAAAAGATTCAAAAACAGAGCTCCAAGAATTCTTGCAAAAAAGACAACTATCCCTTCCAAAATATTTGAATACTTCATTGAAAGAAGGCTTATTCGAAAGCTCAATAGTATCTGAACAAAACAAGCACTTTTCAGGTAAAGGCTCGAGCATCAAAGAAGCAGAGAAAAAAGCTGCTGAAAATTATCTAAAACACCTGATAAAAGATGAGTAAGTTTGGATTTATATCAATAGTTGGAAAAACTAATGTTGGCAAATCTACCTTGCTCAATAAAATATTGGAAAGGAAGTTAGCGATTACATCTAGAAAGCCGCAAACAACAAGAAACAGAATTCTAGGAGCATGGAATCATGAAGATATGCAGGCAATATTTCTTGATACACCCGGAGTTCATACTGGGCATAAAAAAGCTTTAAATAAATACATGAATCAGGTGGCATTGCATGCTTTGAAGAATGTTGACCTCATATTATTTATTGTCGATCGGGACAGATGGGGCGAGGAAGAAGAAAGAATCATCAAGCAATTAAGAGGATCTAAAATTCCCGTAATTCTATTAATAAACAAAATAGATAGGATTAAAGATAAGGAAAATTTATTACCAACAATAGAAAAATTTAAAGATAAGTTCAATTTTGATGAGATCATCCCTATTTCAGCACTAAAAAATAAAAATACCCCAAAAGTGCTATATGAAGTAATTAATAATTATCTTCCTCCCGGCCAACCGCATTACGAAGAAGATTTTGTAACAGATATATCCAAGGAATTTTTTATCTCAGAGATAATCAGAGAAAAGGCTATAAATAGGCTAGGCGATGAATTACCTTACAGCATCAGCATAATCATAGATACCCTAAAGGAAGATAAGAAATTACTCAGTATTTCTGCAACCATTTACGTTGATAGCAAGTCTCATAAACCTATATTGCTTGGTAAAAATGGAGATATGATGAAATCCATTGGAACAGCTGCAAGAAAAGAAATTCAATTTGAGTACGATAAAAAAGTATTTTTAGAATTGTGGGTGAAAGTCAAAAAAAAATGGACCGATGATGTTAACTGGATCTCTCAACTTGGCTACGACCTAAAAAAATATGAAAACTAGAAATAGTCTAGCTTTTCTTCTGCACGCAAGAGATTATTCAGAGACAAGTGTTATAGCAAGTTTTCTGACAAAGGATTTTGGAATTTTCAATGCCTTACTAAAAGGAGCCAAGCGAAAAGGGAGTAAATTCACCAACATTTTATCGCCTGGTTCAGAACTCTATATTAATTATTCAGATAAGAATGCTCTCAAAACGATCTTCGAATGTGAAATAAATAAACAAATTCCAATAGCTCCTAAAAATTTAAAGGTTCTTATTTACCTCAATGAATTAATTTTAAAAATTTTTGAAAAAGAACATGATATTCCTGTCGTATTTAAAGACTATGATGAATTAATGAGCCTTATGACTTCAGATAACGAAGATGAGGCCTTAGAGCTATCTTTAAGAAATTTTGAATATAGATTAATAACAGATTTAGGTTATGGATTTGATTTGACTAAAAATGATTCCGGAAGCTCAATTGAACCAAATCAGGATTATTTATTTAGTCCATTAAGGGGAATATATTCATCAGATAATGGAGACATAGAGACATCTTTTAAAGGACAGCATTTGTTAGATTTTATGTCTGGAAAGTTTTCAAATAATATGACCAAGAAAGTAATAAAATCTATTTTTAGAGAATCATTAGAAGCGATCTTGGGTAAAGAGCTGAATGCAAGAAAATATTTCAATTAACAAAAAGCTGAGAAGCGGTATTGATCTCATCGAGATCAAAAGATTAGAAAAATCATATGAAAAATTTGGAATGCGAATGTTAACAAGACTTTATCATGAAAGTGAAATTGATATTTTCTCAAAAAGAAAAGGTTACAACGGCGCAAGGTATTTAGCTAAAAATTTTGCTGGAAAGGAAGCCGTTTCAAAAGTTTTAGGTTATGGTTTTACAAACGGAGTACGTCCTAGAGATATTATTATTCATAGACGTTACGGTGGTCCAGAAGTAGAACTTAAAGGGAAAGTAAAAGATATAGCTAAAAAAATAAAATTAACAGAAATATCAATAAGCTTAAGCGACACGGATTCTCTTGCAGTTGCCGTTGCTCATGCAATAAGAGAGGATGTCTAATGAGAATTATTTTACTTGGGCCACCTGGAGCAGGAAAAGGAACTCAAGCTGAAAACATAATACAAGCTCTCAATATACCTCATATCTCAACCGGAAATATGCTTAGAGAGGCCATTGAAGAGGGGTCGCCTCTGGGAATTGAGGCTAAAAAGGTCATGGATAAAGGAGCGCTCGTTTCTGATGACATAATTGTAGGATTAGTGGTAGAAAGATTAAAAAGACCTGACTGTTCAAATGGAGTTTTATTTGATGGTTTTCCGAGAACGATTCCTCAGGCTCAAGCCCTAGATGATGCCAATGTAGGTATTGATTTAATCATTGAAATTCAGCTAGACGATGAAAATATTATTGAAAGAATGTCTGGAAGAAGAGTTCATATATCGTCTGGCAGGAACTACCACCTTAAATTTAATCGCCCAAAAAAGGAAGGTTTCGATGACTTAACTGGGGAAGAGTTAATCCAAAGAGACGACGATAAAAGAGAGGTAGTTGAAGAGAGGTTGATTGTCTACAGAAATCAGACTGAGCCTTTAATAAGTTTTTATAAAGCTAAGCAGATAAATAATGAACTTGATTATCTGACAGTTGATGGTTCTGGAAATGTTGAATCAATCAGTCAATTTATTCTTAACTTCTTTAGAAATAAGTGAACGTTCTTGCAATTGAAACATCTGCAATGTGTTGCTCAATTGCTTTGTTCAAAAATGGACAAATATTTTTCAAAGAGGATAAGAATAAAAGTCAGCATGGAAAAGTTATCCTTGCATTTATCAATGAGCTTTTGGAGAAATCTCAGCTATCCTTGAAACAAATAGATAGAATTTTAATAAGTTATGGCCCAGGATCATTCACTGGCTTGAGAATCGGGTGCGGTGTTGCTCAATCTTTTAATTTAATTCATGGAATTAAATGTTTCGGAGTTTCTAGCCTCAAAGTACTTGCTTCAACAGCTTATCAAAATGAAGTACAAGGAAAAATAGTCAGTCTAATTAGTTTAGGGATGGGAGAATTTGGCGTCTCAAAATTTGATGACAAAGAAAGTCTTTTAGACAACAAAACAAAGGAATTTATTTTGCATAATCATCAGCTTGCAACTTTCTTAAATGATCATGAAGATTACCATTTGATAACTTCCTCCGAAAATGCAGACATGATGAATATTATTAAAAGCAATAATTTTTCTTTTATGCAGCCTAACGCAAAAAGTATGTTCGAATTTAGCAACTTGGATGATATTGCTTCTGTACAGGATGACAGATTTATAGTTCCAAATTACTTATCCAATAAGGATCACTGGAAATAGTTGCAAATGGATTTAATTCAAATTGTCGTTTTATCAATAGTTCAGGGAGTAACCGAATTTCTTCCTATAAGTAGCTCTGCTCATTTAATTCTTACTTCAAAGTTTTTTGGTTGGCAGGATCAAGGAATCCTTTTTGATATATATGTTCATGGTGGAAGCCTTTTAGCGATAATTTATGCATTTAAAAAGGAAGTCAGTATATTGATTCAGAGAGCATCTTCCCCATATAAACAAAATTTATTATTGTGTTTAATAATAGCAACATTGCCTGTTGCATTAGCTGGCTTCTTAGGAGAGGAATTCATTAAAGAAAATTTTCGTTCATTAGAATTCCTAATCCTTACCACTTTTTTATTTGCAATTTTCTTATTCATTGCAGATAAATACGGTAAAAAAACAAATTCAATCGAATCCATTGGTCTTAAAGATTCTTTTATCGTTGGAATGTTTCAAATTTTTGCTCTCATGCCGGGAGTCTCAAGATCGGCCATCACTATGATTGGAGCTTTAATATTAAGTTATAGCAGGGAAGATGCCGCCAGATTCTCTTTTCTTTTATCTATTCCTACTTTATCGGTAGTCTTATTGGGAGGCTCAATAGATGCAATTCAATCAGAGGAAACTGTTGACTGGTCTATTTTAATTTTTGGCGGATTAATTTCTTTTGTCACATCGCTTTTATGCATTAATTTATTTTTATCTTTTATACAAAAAATAGGATTCACTCCCTTTGTGCTATACAGAATCATCCTATCGATCATATTAGTTGGAATCCTGTGGATTTAGTAATTGATAAGTTTGACGATAATTTAAAACTAAGAGAATTTGCTGCTAGGCATCAAATACCTGCAGTATCGGATATAAGTTCACCGAAACTAAAATATTTAGTTATTGAGAGAAATGAACAATTTCTATTCAAAGATCTCAGAAGAAAAAAAGCACATTTTTTTTCCTTAGATCTTAAGCCTATGAATGTTGATAAAATTTTTAAATCTAATTTTTCAAAATGTTTCCTTTCCCTTGATAAGAACTTACAAGTATTTGATTCTACGGCAGGCTTATTAAATGATTCTGTTCACATTGCAAATATGGGATTCCAAGTTACCGCAGTAGAGAAGATCTCCTGGCTGCATGAAGTCATGAAAAAAGAGCTTGATATAGCAAGATTAGGAGACTCTGTATTAGAAAATATTGACCTTCAAAATGGTGACTCTCTAAAATTAGCGGAAAAAATGAGGCCGGACGTTATTTATTTTGATCCGGTTTTTGATCTTAAAAAAAAGGCGACTGCTAAACAACCCATAGAACTTCTAAGATCAATAGCATCTGATAAAAATGCTCAAGATTGTATTGAACAACTTCTGGACTGTTGTTTGGAGAGATTAATCTATAAAAGACACAAAAAACAAAAATCAACTTTTCAAAAATTTATCACTTTTTCTGTAACAGGAAAGTCAGTTGCTTTTGACGTCTATCAAAAATAAAAGAGGCTGCAATAGCAGCCTCTTTGTGGAAAATAACTTTTAAGCTGTTTCGCCGTTGATAACTTTTCCAGAATTTATCTCAATCTTCTTAGGCTTCTCTGATTCTGGAATAATTCTTTCCATGTTAATGGATAAAAGACCATTATTTAAATCAGCACCCTTCACAAGAATTTCTGGAGACAAAGTGAATTGAAGCAGGAAAGATCTAGCTGCTATTCCTCTATGCACAACATTACTTTTATCATTTTTTTGATTGTCGTGCTTAATGGATAGAACATTATCTTTTGTTTCAACTTCAATATCTTTATCACCAAGACCGGCAACAGCAACTTCAATCGTGTAATCGTTACCATCCTTTCTAAGATTGTAGGGAGGATAACTTGAAGATCTAGTGTCAGGTAATTCACTGAAAGTTCTTAGTGAATCGAAAAGGTTCTCAAAACCCAACCATCTTGATGAAAAGAAAGGATCAGAAAGATCCAATAAACTTCTATTAGTCATAATATACTCCTTGTATAAAGCAAGTTAATTTTAATTGGCACCTCTGCAGAGCGTGCCTCCAATGGATAGATCCATAAAGCAATCTATCTCAGTATGTATATGGAGATAAAATGGGAAATTTCAAGAGTTATAGGAAGTTTGATTCAGCTCTTCGCGCCAATCAGGCATTATGAATTTAGACGCAGCAACTTGCATTTTTTTCGTAATTCTTGAAGCATAAATGAGTCCTTTCTCATCTTCTCTAACGAAGCGTTGTTCAATCAGTTTTGATAAAAATTGCATGAAAGTCCATCTATCTGAAAATTCAGGTGCCATCCAGTCGTACTTAGCTTGAAGATTTGTTGCTATTTCTTTGCAAGATATTTCCAATTGATTCTTGGAGACATGATCGTTTTCATTTTTCCAGAGTTGCAGCATAAGAATATAAAACCTATCTATTGTTGGTTGAATCATTCTTCCAAGAGACTTTGTTTCCAGGTAATGAGTCGAGTCAAAAGGGGGTCTCTTGTAAAGATCTCCATCATTAGACAATAATTTAAGGGTTACTAAAGAGTCTAAACGCTTATCAATTTCATGTTTTAGCTCTGCGTTAGTCCATTTTAAGAATAGTTCTCCTTTTAAATATGGATAGAGCATTTCTATGATCTCTATGATTTCATCTCTCGAAACTTCTTCTCTGGCCTGGAAAATGCCACAAATGAATGATTCTAATGTAAGCAAGTGGAGAATGGTATTTCTATAAAAACTCATCATTGCACCCTGCGCTTTATTTAATTTAATAAGAGATTTATCGCCGTCATCTAGTTTTGGAATAAGTTTCAAGGCATTTACTTGTTCAATTAGCTCTTTGCTTGATTGATTTGGAAGGATTGTTTTATTGGAATATCGAGATGAATTCATAAGAGAAATATATAGATCAATGCGACTCTCAAGTTGATCTTTTGGAAGACTATGATTATTTGAATTCAAAAGGGCTGCTGCAACTAGACTTGAAGAGGTTACTACAGAACTCTCGTTTATGTTCATCATGATTTTCTCACCTAGTTTTGGCGTTGTATTAAATAGCCAGCTTGTATTGTCTGACGGTGAGCTGTTAGTTTGAGAATCCTTGCTTTCCCAATCTGGATCTTGAGCATCAAGAAAATCTTTTAGATCAATTGGATCACCAAACTGCAAATAGGCATTACCTAGAAAACCTCTAAAATCACTGGCGACTCGAAAGATATCTGAAATTCTCTCTTTTCTTTTTTTCCCGCCCATGAGCTCAGATAAATAAGAATTTCCCTCAAGAACTTTCTCATAATTAATACTTACCGGAATAAATTTCACAGGTTTCTCGGTTCTACTCTTAAATGATCTGATCAACATGGAAAGAAGACCGGGCCTTGGTGGAAGAAGCTTGCCTGATCTGCTTCTTGTGCCCTCAGGAAAAAACTCGATTGAATTACCCCTAATTAAAAGTTTTTTTAGGTGTTCAAAAAATACAACTGAATAAAGTCTGTTCTCACTAAAAGATCTTCTCATGAAGAAAGCACCGCCGTTTCTGAGGATTCTGCCTAGAATAGGTAAATTTAAATTAATACCAGCTGCTATTTGAGGCAGCATTAAGTCATTTTTATAAAGGATGTAAGAAAGTGCTAGATAATCAACATGACTTCTATGGCAGGGAGTAAAAATTAAAGAATTATCGACAGCAAGATTTTTAACTTTTTCTAACCCTATGAATTTAAGCTCTTCGTATCTGTTGTTCCAAAGCCAGGATAAAGCTGCATCGTATAATGAACCTACCACAGCATAGGATACATCTGAGCAAATCTCTTCCGCGTATTTTATTGCTCTTTTTTTGAGAAGCATGACTTTTCGCTTATTACT
>CABZJI010000010.1 GCA_902526045.1 uncultured SAR86 cluster bacterium
ATACCTAAAATTAAGGAAAACTTAAGCTCATATAAGCCCTCAGGTCCAATAGTAGGATTACCACAAGCAGCAGTATTAATTCTCCTTCATCAGACAAGTAAAGGTCTCAATTTAATTTACTGTTTAAGATCTAATAATCTTCCGACTCATGCTGGTGAGGTTGCATTTCCCGGAGGAAAGAGAGAAGAAAAAGATGAAACGTTGAGAGATACAGCTTTGAGAGAGGCGCAAGAAGAGGTAAATCTGGAATTAAAAGACGTGGAAGTTTTAGGAGAAATAAGTTCTGTACAATCAAGGTTTGGATTAAGCGTAACTCCTTATATCGGAATACTCAAAAACAACTCATTAATAGCTGATGGTAAAGAGATTGCGGAAGTTTTCAGTGTGCCCTTAAATTTTATTAAAAATAATATGCAAAAAGAACAAAAATCTGAAAACTGGGATAATAAAAAAGTTTTTTTTCCTTTTTTTGAATTTGAAAATAAAATGGTGTGGGGACTCACTGCTTATATGACTGTTGAGTTTTTAAAGCTTCTTGATATTGAAATAGATTTAACTAGGAAATAATGATTTATAAATTAGATGATCATAAAGTCATAACAGATGGCGACGATTTTTATATTGCAGAGACTGCAATAGTAGTTGGAAGAGTAACCTTAAAAAAAGATGCATCAGTTTGGTTTGGCTCAGTTGTCAGAGGTGATGTTGAAGACATAGTCATAGGTCAGGGCTCAAACGTTCAAGATCTATCGGTAATACATGCAGATCCTGGCAGCCCAACTATTATTGGGGATAATGTTACTGTAGGACATAAAGTCATGTTGCATGGTTGCCAAATTGGAAACAATTCACTGATAGGTATAAATGCAGTGGTCCTAAACGGTGCAAAGATTGGAGAAAATTGCTTAATTGGAGCTAATTCGTTAGTGACCGAAAATACTGTGGTTCCAGATAATTCTATGTTCTTAGGTTCTCCTGGAAAGGTTGTAAAAACTTTAGGCCCTGAAATGAAAGATTTTTTACTTGCGTCAGCTGTTCACTACGTCGAAAATTACAAAAGATTTAAAAAAGGGATGTCAAAAGATGAAAACTGAAATTATTAATTACAATATAGATGGAAAAGATTTTCTGGGATATGCAGCTTTTCCTGATGGAGATAATTTTCCAGCTGTAATCATTGCGCATACATGGTCTGGAAGAGATCAATTTGTGGATGAAAAGGCAGAAAAACTTTCAGAGAATGGCTACCTTGGATTTGCACTCGATATGTACGGCGATGGTATTGTTGGAGAAACTAATGAAGAAAATGCTGCTCGCATGCAACCACTTTTGGATGATAGGAAAGAGCTTTCAAAAAGAGTTAAGGCAGCCTACGATAAAGTTTCTTCCTTGCCAGGTGTAGATAAGTCAAAGATTGCAGTTTTTGGGTATTGTTTTGGTGGATTAGTTTCTCTTGATTTAGCCAGAACTGGAGCTGATTTAAGAGGAAGTGCAAGCTTTCATGGATTCTTAGCTGGGCCTCAAGAACCGACTAATGAAAAAATTAAAGCTAAAATTTTAGCTATGCATGGCATGAAGGATCCAATGGTTGGAGAAGATCAAATGCAATCTTTTTATGAAGAGATGAGTGAAAAAGACGTTGACTGGCAGCTGCATATATATGGCGACTCTATGCATTCATTTACAAATCCAGAAGCAAATAATCCAGATTTTGGAACAGTTTATTCAAAAGAGTCTGATAGACGGTCTTGGATGTTGCTGATGGATTTTCTTGAGGAGGTCTTCTCATAAATGCACTCTTCAGAAGTAAGAAAAAAATTCATTGATTTTTTTTCTTCCAAAGGTCATGAGTTAATTGAAAGTTCAAGTTTGCTTCCTGTAGACGATAAAACACTCTTATTTACCAATTCAGGTATGAATCAATTCAAGGAAGTTTTTCTTGGTGCTGAGAAAAGAAAATATACGACAGCAACATCTTCTCAAAGATGCATCAGAGCAGGAGGAAAGCACAACGATCTTGAAAATGTTGGATATACGCTTAGGCATCATACATTTTTTGAAATGCTAGGAAATTTCAGTTTCGGCGATTATTTTAAGAGGGAAGCTATTCTTTATGCGTGGGAATTATTAACAAAAATTTATAAATTACCTCCTGATAGGCTCTGGGTAACAGTACATTTTGAAGACATTGAGTCTGAGGAAATTTGGCTCAAAGAAATTGGAATTCCTAAAGAAAGGATATCAAAACTTGATGAAGATAACTTTTGGTCAATGGGCGATACTGGTCCTTGCGGTCCATGTAGCGAAATTTTTTTTGACCACGGTGATAAGTTTTTAGGAAGTCCACCAGCAGAAGGAGCTGATACCGGGGATAGATATGTAGAAATCTATAATCTTGTATTTATGCAATTTGAAAGAAATTTGCATGGAAATTTAAATCCTCTTCCGAAACCATCTGTAGATACTGGTATGGGATTAGAGAGAATCACTTCTGTAATGCAAGAAACAAATGACAACTACGAAACAGACTTATTTAAGCCATTAATCGAAAAAATTGCTAATGAGTTGGGCGAGGCTGATCTTAAAAATCCATCTTTAAGAGTAATAGCAGATCACTTGAGATCTAGTACATATTTAATTGCTGATGGTTTATCCATATCTAACGAAGGAAGAGGATATGTTTTGAGAAGAATAGTAAGAAGAGCTTTACGGCACGCTTATAAAATAAATCCTGATATCGATCATCCATTATCAAAACTTACTTATGAACTCATAAATCAGATGAAAGAAGTTCACGGTAATCTTGAGGACAAAAAATTAGATATAGAAAGAGAATTGGAATCAGAGGAGAACCAATTTTCTTTGACTTTAAGAAATGGAATGCGAATTTTTGATGAAGAAGTTTCTTCAAAAACTAAAATAATTTCAGGAGACTTAGCTTTTAAGTTGTATGACACTTATGGTTTCCCTTTAGATATGACAATTGATCTTGCTAGGGAAAGGAATCTTAAAGTTGATGAAAAAGGATATGACCATCAAATGGATAAGCAGAAAGAAAAAGCCAAAGCAGCTTCGAATTTTGAAAATTTATTACCTGCCTCTATCGATTTAGACAAACCTACTGATTTTAATGGTTATAAAAAATCAAAGACTAAATCAAAAGTTTTAAAGATCTTTTTGAACCAAAAAGAATTGGAATCTTTAAACTCTAAAGATGCAGCTCTATTAATTCTTGATAAAACGCCCTTTTACGCAGAATCAGGCGGACAAATAGGAGATAAAGGTAACATTCAAGGAAAGGATTTTAAGTTCGAAGTAACTGATACTCAAAAAATTGGCGATCAATTTTTACACTTAGGTGCATTAGTTGAAGGTGAAATTAACATTAATGATAATTGTGATGCGGAAATCAATATTTTAAATAGATCTAAGATTACCAACAATCACTCAGCTACTCATTTGCTTCATTCCGCGCTAAGGGATGAACTGGGTAATCATGTAGAACAGAAAGGCTCCTTGGTGGCAGAAAATTACTTCAGATTTGATTTTTCTCATGACAAATCTCTTTCTTCAGAACAATTAGAAAAAATAGAGAACTTGGTCAATAAAGTAATTAGACAAAATGAAAAAACAAAGACTGAAATCCTGTCATATGATGAAGCAATTAAGAAGGGCGCTTTAGCTTTTTTTGGGGAGAAGTATGGCGATGAAGTTAGAGTAATTTATATAGGTGGAAGATTTTCTGTTGAGCTTTGTGGAGGCACTCATGTTAAGTCAACTGGTGAAATTGGACATATAAAGATTACTCAAGAAACTAGCATTTCTTCTGGAGTGAGAAGAATTGTAGCTTGCTCAGGAGAGGATGCTGAAGATTATACAAATACCTTCCAAACATCTGGACAAGAAATCATGAAATTACTTAATACCAACGATAAAAATATATTGTCCAAAATTAAAGAATTAATGGCAAAGAATAAAGAGCTCGAGAAATCAATCAAGTCATCTCATCAAAAAGAAATTGGAGATCTCATCCAGAGCCTTGAGAATGAAATGATTGAAATAAATGACTTCAAGGTGATATTAAAAGAATTTGAAGGAATCGATTTGTCATCTACTCGAGTAGAGATAGATAATCTCAAAAATAAGATAGGTAATTTGATTTGTGTACTTCTCTCTAAGAATGGCAACAAATCAAGCTTAGTAGTTTCGTCCTCAAAATCAATTTCAAAAGATGTTTTCAGCTCAAATGATTTGTTACAATCCCTCGCTTCACTCATAGGCGGTAAAGGCGGAGGTAAACCAGATCATGCACAAGCAGGAGGAAGTGAAGTTAAAAACTTTGAAAAAGTTTTTTCTGAAGCTAAAGAATATATTCAAAATCTCTAATAGATATGAGTAATATTATTGTCCAAAAGTTTGGAGGGACATCTTTAGCTAGTCCTAAAAGAATTGAAGCAGTTGCAAAGATTATTGGCCAAGAAATCGAGTCTGGAAATCATGTTGCTGTTGTGGTTTCAGCCATGGCAGGAGAAACTAATAGACTGATTGATCTTACTAAAAAGATTCAAAAGAAACCAGACCCTCGAGAATTTGATGCTGTTGTTTCTTCTGGTGAGCAAGTTTCTGCTGCGTTGCTTGCCATGTCTCTCAAAAAGAAGGGTTACAACTCGAAATCTTACAATGCTTTTCAGATGGGATTTAAAACCGATTCCTCTTTTGGAAGAGCAAGAATTAGAAAAGTCTCAGAGAAAATTCTTCAAGATGCATTAGAAAAAAATATTGTTCCTGTTATCACTGGATTTCAAGGTTTTGATGATGAAAATAACATTACTACCTTAGGAAGGGGGGGTTCGGATACCTCTGCAGTAGCAATTGCAGTATCTTTGAATGCTCAAGAATGTCAGATTTATACTGATGTGGATGGGGTATTTACAACTGATCCAAATATTTACGATAAAGCCAGGAAACTTGATCATTTAACATACGAAGAAATGTTGGAACTTTCTTCTTTAGGGGCTAAAGTTTTACAAATAAGATCTGTGGAATTTGCTAGTAAATACAAATTACCTTTGAGAGTCTTATCAAGTTTTGGGTCAAATGGAGGAACTTTGATAAATAGTAACGATAATTTAGAAGAGGCTGTAGTATCAGGAATTGCGTTCACTTCAAATGAAGCAAAAATAACCATCAGAAAAGTTCCTGATATTCCGGGAGTTGCAGCAAAAATACTATCTCCCATCAGCGATGCTGGAATTGAGGTAGATGTAATTGTCCAAAACGTGGCATCCGATAACACAACGGATTTTACTTTCACTGTGCTCAAAGATTTTGCAGACGAAACTTCAAAAATTTTAGAAAAGTTACGTAAAGAGTTAGGTAGCGGCGAAATAGAAGTTGATCTAGATATTTGCAAAGTTTCCGTTGTTGGAAACGGCATGAAGTCTCATGCAGGTGTAGCAAGTAAAATGTTTGGAGCCCTAGCAGATGAGGCAATAAATATTGAAATGATTTCAACTTCAGAGATTAAGATTTCAGTTGTTCTTGAAGAAAAGTATAAAGAACTTGCCGTAAGAACCCTTCACGATGCATTTGATTTAGATAAGAATTAATTTATTGCACTATAGATATCATATTGATAATCTGCATTTAGAGGAGATTTACTATGGAAAATATTTTTGACTATGTTGTAGTAGGAGCTGGAAGCTCTGGTTGTGTAATGGCAAACAGGCTAAGTGAAGACAGTACTGATACAGTTCTTATTCTTGAGGCAGGAGGCAAAGATACAAATATGTTTATTCACATGCCATCTGGATATTCGCAAATTGTTCCTACCAAGAATGATAATAACTATGGTTTTGAAACTGAACCAGAAGCTACAACTAATAATAGGCCTTTATACTGGCCAAGAGGAAAAGGTTGGGGTGGCTCATCTTCAATAAATGCAATGATTTATATCCGAGGCCATTCTTATGATTATGACTTATGGCGACAACAAGGTAATGAAGGGTGGTCATACGATGATGTGCTTCCTTATTTCAAAAAAGCAGAAAATTTTCATGGCGACGGTGATGAAGAGTTTCATGGATACGAAGGCCCTCTTCATGTCAAAAAATCTGATAGAGAAGATGATTTTTTACTAGAAAAATTCATAGAAGCTGGCCAACAAGCTGGTTTTCCTTACACAAGAGACTTCAATGGAAAGGAACAGGAGGGCGTTTCAAGATACGAACATACCATCAATGATACTTCTAGAGGGCCGAGAAGATGGAGCTCAGCACAAGCTTATCTGCATCCTGCATTAGATAGAGAGAATTTAAGCAACGAAATTAATGTAACAGTTGATAAGTTGATAATGGATGGAAAAAAAGTAAAAGGCATTGAGTACATAAACAAGAAGGGCGAAAGAAAATCATGTTTTGCCAACAAAGAGGTTATTTTATCTGCAGGTGCTCTTGGTTCTCCTCTAATCTTGATGAGAAGTGGGATTGGAGATCCAAACGACATAACAAAACATGGTATCGACTTAGTGCATGAGTTGAAAGGAGTTGGAAAAAATATGCAAGACCACTACGGTGTTACTAGCTCATTTTATGCAACTAAACCAGTTACTCTTCATAGATCAGTATCATGGATTAAAACACAGATAGCAGGAATTAAATACTTGTTATTTGGCACAGGCGATGCTGCTTATCCTCCTTGTAGCGGAGGAGGCTTCATAAAATCTAGCCCAGAAAAAGATTTGCCAGATACTCAGCTTCATTATGTTTCTATTCAAGGCGAAGACCAGCATTTCAGAACTGGAGTGACTAAAGAGCATGGTTTTTCATGTATTGCTTATATATGTAGGCCGCAAAGCAGAGGTTATTTGACTCTGAAAAGTGCTGACCCTGAAGATGAACCTCTTCTATATCCAAATTACCTTTCTGAGGAGGAAGACGTAATTGATCTTAGAAATGCTCTGAGAGAAACAAGAAGGATATTAAAGCAACCAGCATTTGATGAATTCAGAGGAGATCCTGTGAAACCAGGACCCGAAATAAATATTGATGATGATGAAGAATTAGATAACTGGATAAGAGAAAACGGAGAAACACTTTACCATCCAGTGAGTACATGCAAGATGGGTAATGATGAAATGAGCGTCGTCGATGATCATCTTAAAGTTCATGGTATTGATGGATTGAGAGTGGTAGATGCATCTATAATGCCTACGCTCATAGCTGGAAATACTAATGCTCCGGCAATTATGATTGCTGAAAAAGCTGCTGACTTAATAAGACAGGCATCTTAAAAATTCTGGAGAGGTGGCTGAGTGGTTGAAAGCGCTCCCCTGCTAAGGGAGTATGTGGTAATCCCGCATCGAGGGTTCGAATCCCTCCCTCTCCGCCACAGATTAGAAAATTACTTACTAAACAAAAATCATTTACAATAAATTTATGCATAATCCAAAGGATAAAGATTTTTTAAATCAATCTGAGTCAGATCTACTCCTAAATAGGGCAAAAGAAGTAATTCCTGGAGGAATATTCGGACATTATAAATATGCTGTCAGGAAAGACGGTCCCAAATTTTTCTCTCAAGCGGACGGAGCGTACTTTTGGGATGTTGATGGAAATGAATACGTAGATTTAGTTTGTGCTTGGGGCCCTATGATTCTCGGCTATAACAATCCCGTAGTAGATGAAGCAGCTAGAAAACAATTAAATCTTGGCAATACTGTCAGTATTGCATCTCCTGTGATGATTGAATTAGCTGAAACCTTAGTTGATTTAGTATCAATTGCAGATTGGAGTTTATTTGGTAAAAATGGAGCTGATAGTACTTCTCTTGCGGTGATGGTATCGAGACAAGAAACCGGCAAGCAAAGAATATTAAAAATAAATGATGGATATCATGGCTCAAATAGTTGGATGCAAAGACGCAATAGTCCTGGCATCATTAATTCAGATTCCGCAGAAGTTATCTCCATCGACTGGAACGACCTAGATGGATTTAATCAAGTAATCTCAGATCATGGAGATGACATAGCATGTTTTATCTCAAGCCCTTATCATCATCCAACTTTTAAAAATAATGTCTATCCGAATGAAGGATACTGGAAACACATCGAGAAAGTTTGTCGTAAAAATAACATTATTTTAATTGTAGATGACGTAAGGACTGGCTTTAGAATTGATCTAAAAGGATCAAATAATTTTTTTGGTTTTTCCCCAGATTTAGTTTGTTTAGGAAAAGCCATAGCAAATGGATATCCAATATCTGCCTTGGTAGGAAAAGACTCGTTAAAAGAATCA
>CABZJI010000011.1 GCA_902526045.1 uncultured SAR86 cluster bacterium
CACATGAAATAAATAAAAAAGGCAATGCAATGATGAAAATCCTAATTTTATTCATTAAAACCATCTTTTAAATAATCTAAATAATAAGCAGATGAATCATTTGTATATCCTTCTATGGCTAATGTTCCAGACAGCATTGCGCCTCCATCCCTTGTTAAGTTTCGCCAAACGAATCTAGCATTATTTTTTCTATATCTACTTGATACGATATCTAGTGGAATAGAAAAATATATACCTTTGTCAAAACTTCCTTCTCCAAACTCAAAAGCTGAAATATCAGTTTTTGTAGCAAAAAAACCTAGAGTGAACCCAGTTTTAAATGATTTTGAAAGGTTAAGGGTTATGCCAGAATCTTTTGCTAAATATCTACCGCCTGAGAGAATCATTTTGACTCCGTCCAAAGGCGTCTCCCATATAAAATTCAAGTGCCCTGTGAATGTCTCATAATCTCTGAAGCTAAATCTTTGATTGAATTGCCTCTGTTTTACCCAATAGTAATTACCTGAAATATACCAAGGTTTTTGGATGTCTCTAAATAAAAATTCTGCTCCTATTCCACCATACATCTCTTCAAAAATACCAAGCTTAAAGCCTCCTAGGAATAAGTAATCTCTTGAATATTTAGGGTTAAATATTCGGCTATAGGCAAACTCTTTGAGGGTATATTTTTCTTTTAAATACTCTCTTATATCAGATCTTACTTTAGGAAGCCTGGAGAAAGACCTTAGAGTCAATTGATCAAGATTTTGAAAAATACCTAGGCCTATACTTGAGTCCAAAAAAGAATGTTGATCAAATATAATTCCAGCTGAGGCTAATAATCCTATCTGACCAGAGTAGAATGCTTCGGGAGCTCCGATATGATTTTTTAGATCTGGTTTAAGACCCCAAGAGTACAAAGGATAATTTATTTGACCCAAAAATATTCTACTTGAGGAATCTAATTCATAGAAATTTTCATAATTTATGAATCTTTTCATCTCAAGAAGAGAAAGATTATTTTGTAAGAATTGCCTAAATTTGTCCAAGGGAAAAGATATTGAAGCCGTTTTAACATTGCCTGTCTGGAATATAACTGAAATATTTTTTATATCTCTTGTTTGAAGGATAGAGTCTGTAATTTGTATAACTCTTTTTGCTGCCAAGTTAAGATTTCTATACTTTCCTTGATTTAGAGAAATATATAGATCATTTGATATCAAATAGATTTCCTGAGTATAAATTTCATATCCAGATAATATGGCATTTATTGTTCCTGTAAAAACATCATCGTTTAAAGATAAAAGTTTTTTATCATCTTTTGAGAAAATAATAGATTTTACTGACTCATTTTTAGGTACTATCGGTGTTGCATAATTAGCTTTGTAGGAGAGTCCAAAACCCAGATCAATTCCTCGATGTTTGAATAAATTTATGTCAACATATTTTGAAGCTGGTATTGAAAGGCCAAAACTATAATTTGATTTTTTTTCTAATGAAAAAGGATTAGATTTATCGTAATCAATTTTTAGTCTTAACCCTGAATATTTGTTCAAATATGAAAATCCGTAAAATGCCGATGCTTTTTCGCCTTTGAACCATCTATCAAGTTCAAAATCACCGCCTCTTCCATAATTTGTAGGTCTGTTGGAGAATGATTTATCTAAATCAACTAATGGATTCTTTATACCATCAGAGTTAGATAATGAACCCCACCCCAATCCCACCGTAAAGTCAAAATCTCCAACTCTCTTCGAGGACACGATATACTCTCCTGAAAATTTACCCGTTCCAATGAAATCTCTAAATCCAATACTTAGTTCAGGGAAACGTTCAGTCTCCTCTATTAATTTAATTTTTAAGTTAAAACTTTTATCTTTGTAGGTTTGATCTCCAGAAAAAGATTTATATGGGCTATATTTACGAGTGTTGATATCAGCATATCTCAAAGAGACTTCCATCCAGTCAAAAGGATTAGCAGAAATGAATAAAGAATTTATTGGTTCAGAATTTACTAAGTGAAGCTTTAAGTTTCCTTGTTTAAGAATTCTTGAAGTTGGAATATTTATCAGTCCAATCTCACCGCTTAAATTGGAAGTTAGTCCCACATCTGAGAAAATATAATCATCTATTGAGCTACTCAAAGACAGTGAAAAAAATAATAGATATAAAAATAAATAATTTTTAATTGTTATTTCCTAAAGCAGCTATGGCTGCAGCACTGGTTGCAAAATTTGAAATAATAGGAAATAAAACTTGAGAAAATACCAGCCAGTCAAATGGATTAGGATCTCTGGGTATTATTAATGTAGTTCCGGGTGAAAGATCAGGAGAATTGGGCCAGGTTCTTACCCTAGATGCCATCCCGTTGGGGTATACAACTAAAGTTCTATTCTTATCTGCTTCTTCAGAATACCCTCCTGCTTGATTAATATAATCCCTCACATTGTTGGAAGGATTAAAAGTAAAACTAGTGGGTGATAAAACTTGTCCAGATACAGTTATTGTAGAAGGTCTATCAGGGACAAAAATTCTATCTCCTGGCTCTAATAAAAGATCCTTTTCTGGCGACCTTTCCAGCAAGTCCAAATCAAATTCAGTGACGACTCTTCCTATAGGTTCAATGTTCTCAAGATCAGTTATAAGATTCGATATTGAAGTAAGAGCTAAAGTTGGGTCTCCTCCAACTGATGATATTCTTCCGCTTGAAATAGCTGTAGCAATTGATTGTTCTAACTGATCAGCAGATCTCATAAATGCAATCTTTTCTTTTTCGGCTACTGATTTTCTTGCAAGAACCCCACCATAAGGGAACGCATTTGATTTGTATCCTCCCGCTCTTTTGATAACCTCCGAAATCCTCTCACCTTGCTTAGCGCCATAAATACCAGGATTTTGGAAGGCCCCTAGAAGAGATACAGAAAAAATCTCTTGCTTAACTTTTGATGCTAAGTTTGCATAAAAACTAGAATTAACTCCTAATTCAAATAAATTTTTATTTTCGAATACATTTAGCTTTAAAGAGATTCCATCATCTGTATATATATCAATCATTCCTGAAAACTTCTCAGAAGGACCGCCTGCATAAGATAATAAATCCAATGTTGATGAAATATTAAAAGAAGGATAGATTCCTGGATTTCTTACTTCTCCAGAAATTACAGAAGCATTTTCTAAAGCAAAGATAATCAAGTATGGTTTCTTTTCAAAAATAAATGGGCATTCTTCTATAAATTCTAATTGATCTATAGCTTGCACGCCTGGGTTTGGTAAATATTTTGATTTTACAAATTTTATTGACGAGCTTGATGTTTGTCTTGCTAACATTTGAAGAGATTTGCATTGGTATCTATCTAAGTTTTTTGATTTAAAGTAATTAGCAAGACTTTCAGAATCTTTATTGCTAAGAATATTCAAAGCATCTGCAACAAGTATTGAATTTAGAAACTTAACATCCTCTTGAGACAAGACGTAAATTACATCATTAGACTTTAATCTTGTTTCGCTTCCATCATCATTATATAAATTTGCTTTCAAAAGACTCTTCGAGCCAAAATTGTTCTCCCTTTCGATGATTGCAAAAGGTGCGTATGTAGATTCGAAAAAATCTTCAGGCCTAATTATTTCTTCCAGCAAAAGACCTTCTTCGAAGGCAACTGATCCTGAAGATGAAATTTCGCCAACTATTTTGATTATATTTCTGGGCGTATTAGACAAATTATGAACATATATTTCGTCACCATCCTTAAGTCTGACCTTATTTATTTCACTCAAAGAAAGGTTTTTATATATTCTTTCACCATTATCAGCATATGAACTCAACGTTATCTTATTTTTGTTTGCTTTGTTTGTTAGTCCCGATGAAAAGAATATTAAATCCTTAAATGTCTCATCGTCATTCAATTCGAATATCGCGGGATTCTTAACTTCTCCAGATATTGTGACAGTCTTTCCTGTTGGGTTTATTAATAGTGCATCATTAGATTGAAGCCTGATATCATTCTTAATATTTCCTCTAGTGAGAAGCTCATAAAAATCTAAATTCGCAATTGTATTTCCATCTCTTTTTACCGATATCTTTCTTAAAGAACCATTTTCTGTTGGTCCACCTGAAAAAAATAAGACGTTTGAAACATTAGACAAAGAGCTTACTGTATATGCGCCTGGACTATAGGCATTACCCAATACAAAAATTTGTATAGATCTTATTTTTGCAAGAGAAATTTCTGCACTGACTCCAATTAAAGATGCATTAATGACAGAC
>CABZJI010000012.1 GCA_902526045.1 uncultured SAR86 cluster bacterium
TCTCAGCAGAAATCACCGATCTTGAGATATCTAATACTTCTTCGATAATTTGGTCTGAGCCATTTTCTTCGCCAATCAGGTCAGATGAAGAGAGCTTTAAGTCTTTGAATGTAATATTGGCAGAATTTCTTGAGTCCACCATGGGCGTTACTTTAATATCGATGCCCTTAGTATCTTTATTAGCAATGAAAAGAGAGGTTCCTTTACCACTATCAGCAGCAATTATTAAAAAGTCAGCAAAACCACCATCAAGAACAAATGTTTTTTGTCCATTTATAATGTATGAATCTCCATCCTTTTTTGAAACTGTTTCAAGATTAGTAGGAGAGTGTCTGCTTGATTCTTCAAGAGCAAAAGCAAGCGTTATATCTCCAGATGCAATTTTAGTTAGATACTCTTTTTTTTGATCTTCATTCCCAGCTTTTTTGATTAAGCTTGCACAAACAACAGCAGAAGAAAACATTGGAGAGGGAGTTAGAGTTCTACCGAGTTCTTCAAAAATAACCCCTATTCCAGCGACTCCGAAATCTGAACCGCCATATTCTTCCGGAATTAGTATTCCCGACCAACCTAGGTTGGCCATTTCCTTCCAAATTTCACGATCAAAGCACTCAGGATTCTCTGAGTCTCTAACACCTCTGAAGTGACTAACTGGAGTTTTGTTTTTTGCAAAATCTCTAGCGGTATCTTTCAAATAAGATTGTTCCTCATTTAGTACCAGTGACATTTTTCCCCTAAACAGTGTTTTATTGCGGAAGTTCTAGAACTCTCTTAGAAATAACATTTAATTGTACTTCTGAAGTTCCACCTTCTATAGAGTTAGCCTTAGTTCTTAACCATTCTCTTGTGATAGCTAATTCCTCAGGGCCGAATTCAGCTCCATCCCATCCAAGAGCCTTCGTTCCCATAGCTTCAAGCATAATTTCATATCGAAGTTTATTATGCTCTGTTCCATAATATTTAAAAATAGACGAAGCAGCGCTAGGACCCTGGTTAGATTTTTTTGATTCTTCAGCTGCTCTTCTCAAAGTAAGTGCAAATGCTTGAGAGTTCATATCATGATCAATGATTTTATTTCTAAGACCTGAATCATTGAGTTTATCTTCCTGTTCACCAACGTATCTCTTAGCCATTGTTGCCAAGCCAGAAATTGGTTTTGCATCTAATTTCTTAGAAGATCCGGATGCAGCTGAACCAAAACCCATGCCTGCAATCATATTTCTCTCAAACTGAAGTAATCTTTTAGCTACAGACCATCCTTTATTTAAACCTCCAACAAGATTTTCTTTTGGTGCGGTAGCATTATCAAAAAAAGTTTCACAAAAAGGTGATTTACCAGATATCAACTTGATTGGCTTAGTGGTAACACCTTCCTGATCCATATCTATAAGGAGAAAACTTATTCCTTCATGTTTGGGCTCCAATGGACCTGTTCTTACAAGAGTAAAAATCATATCGCATTCATCAGCGTATGAAGTCCAAACTTTTTGACCATTAATTAAGTATTCTTCGCCTTGATCATCAGCTTTTGTTTTAAGACTAGCCAAATCAGAGCCGCTGCCTGGTTCGCTATAACCTTGACACCATCTAATTTCTCCCTTGACAATTTTCGGAATATGTTTCATTTTTTGTTCTTCTGTTCCATATTCAAGAAGTGCTGGGCCTAACATCCAAATACCAAAGCTATTGAGTGCAGGTCTAGCTTTAATTTTCATTAATTCTTCTTGAAGAACTTTATTTTCTTCAAAATTGAGTCCACCGCCGCCATATTCTTTAGGCCAAGTAGGGCAAGTCCATCCTTTTTCGCCCATTCTATCCATCCAAACTTTTTGATCAGGATTCTTAAATTCAACTTTTCTTCCACCCCAAACAACATCTCCTTGAGACATTGGAGTTCTCATTGATTCTGGACAATTTGCTTCTAACCAATCCCTTGTTTCATTTCTAAAAGCATTCAAATCTGACATAAGTACCTCGTTTTTTATGTACAAATACTAAGAATAATCTATGCTACGCAAGCTAACAATAATAAGTTTATGAATTTTTTTTCATTTTTATCAGAAAACCCAGAATTTTTATGGGTTTTTACTGTTTTCTATGATTTAACTATTACAGTTATTTTATTTAAATTGTTTGGACTCAGAGGGTTATACATTGCTGTTACATTGGGAATAATGTTGGCAAATCTTCAAGGAGGCAAAGTAAGTGACCTAAATTTTTTTGGACAAACTTTTACAGTCAGCATGGGAGCCATAATGTACTCAGGAATATACTTTGCAACTGATTTAATTAGCGAGAAGTATGGAAGAAGAGAAGCAAATATAGCGGTGATTTTAGGAGCTATTTCTAATATAGTTATTATGTTTACCTTAGTCTTGAGCACCTATTATCTACCTTCTCAAATAGCTGCATCATCTCAATCTGTGCATAGCGCAATAGAAACTCTTGCATTTTATTCGCCCATATTTGTAATTGGTTCAATAACCGCTTATCTAATAAGTCAAACTTTTGATGTTTGGCTCTTTAATAAAATTAAAGACATCACAAAAGGAAAATATCTCTGGCTACGGAACAATCTCTCAACTCTCTCCTCTCAAGCATTAGATACCTTTATTTATACTTTTGTCTGGGTAATAGCTGGAGAACTAAGCTTTTTTGTTGCTCTTTCAATTGCATTAACTAAATATATTTTTAAGGTCATAATTGCGATAATAGATACTTTGTTTATATATGTTGTAAGAAGCTGGACACCTACTTATGAAAAAAATTACTAAAATAGCTGTTATTTACTCTGCAACCAGGAAAACTGATAAAGCCCTCATCAGAGTTAATGAAATAATAGAATCCTCTAATTCTGAGGTCATTCTTTCAACAAACATAAAGAAACTAAACTCTGAAACATTTAAAAAAGTCTCAAAAGCAGAGCTTATCCTTGTACTTGGTGGAGATGGAACAATGATAAGTTCCATTAGAAACCTTCATTCTTTAAATATACCCTTTTTAGGAATTAATTCAGGGACTGTTGGATTTTTAACTGATTTATCTTTGAGTAAAATCGAGAAACTAAAAGACATTTTGAAAGGTTCTTACTTGAAAGAAAACAGACCAGTTTTTGAGGCTTATTCAAGCATCAAAAAAAAGGAAATATTTCTTAATGAGGTTGTTATACACTCTGGATCTGTAACAAAAATGCTTGATCTTGAGATAAGCTTAAAAGATCAAGTGATCTATAATTTAAAAGCAGATGGTTTAATTATTTCATCTAGCACTGGTTCAACTGCATACTCCTATTCAGGCGGAGGTCCAATAATTTCCCCTAAGTTAGATGCCATCTCTTTATTGCCTATGTTTTCACATAGCTCTTCTTCGCATAGCTTACTTTTATCTAACAGAGAAGAGGTTACTGTTAAAATTAAAAATAAAAATTTAAACTCTACCCAAATTTTTGTAGATGGAAACAAGAACTTAAAATACACAAACAAGGGTTTGAAAGTATCTAACACAAAAAAAACTTTTAAACTTTATCACCCTAAAGATTATAATTACTTCGAAGCATGCAGGACCAAGCTAGGTTGGGCTGTATCAATAGAACATTTAAAGCAAGATTGATAATGTCATCCTCAATTAAAATTACCTTTTTTATTTATATTTTTTTTTCAAGCTTTGTCTTTTCGCAATCTGATTCTGATCTAGATTACTTAGATTTTCTCCCGGAAAGTCAGGCCTCATCAATTAGCGAAAAGTTAGGAATACAAACCGGCAAGCCAATAAATGATGAGGTCACAATGGAAGACTATGACACAGCTTCATTTGAAAGTTCTGTACCCAAAGAATCAATTGAAATTTCATCATCTGAAAATAGTTTTTTTAACACAAAAAGCATAGAAATCTTTGGTCTTAATTTATTCAAGGA
>CABZJI010000013.1 GCA_902526045.1 uncultured SAR86 cluster bacterium
CATGTCGGCTATAAATCTTGTTTTTACAGAAAGGTTGATAAAGATTTAAGTCTTGAATTTATTGAAAAAGAAAAGGTTTTTGATCCTGAAGAAGTGTATGAAGGAGAAGAAAATCCAACTATTTTATAGCCCTTGTAGTTTAATTGGATAAAACGGCCGCCTCCTAAGTGGCAGCTCTAGGTTCGATTCCTAGCAGGGGCACCAAGTGATTTCCATAAAAAATCCCCTCTTTCTTTGAAAGAAGGGATTTTTCTAAATCAGCTTAAGATGCTTTGTCTAAAGCTTGAGAAATGTCGGCAATGATATCGTCAACATGTTCAATACCAATTGAAAGCCTTACATATCCGGGGGTAACCCCAGCAGATAACTGCTCTTCAGGTGCTAACTGACTGTGAGTTGTTGTAGCCGGATGAATTGCTAAAGATCTAGAATCCCCAATATTTGCTACATGGTATAAAAGCTCTAATGAATCAATAAATTTACTTCCAGCTTCTTTACCTCCAGGAAGTTCAAAACCAATTAAAGCTCCGTAACCGCCTTTCATGTATTTGTCAGCCTTTTCTCTTTCTGCTCCTTCAAAAAGTCCAGGATAAGTAACTGATTGAACTTTATCGTTATTTTCTAAGAATTCAGCAACAGCTTGAGCATTCTTAGCGTGTTCACGCATTCTTAGTGGAAGAGTTTCCAATCCTTGAATAAACATCCAGGCACTGAATGGACTCATAGCTCCACCAAGGTCCCTTAATAAAGTTGTTCTCAGTTTTAGAAGATAAGCAAAAGGAAGTCCCATTGTGTTTGTAACTTGTTCATCCCAGACTACTCCTCCGTAACATGGGTCAGGCGTATTAAGTGCAGGCTGCCTATCAGCTCCTGCTCCACCCCAATCAAAATTACCTCCATCAAGAATGAGGCCTCCAATAGTAGTACCGTGACCGCCAATGTATTTAGTTGTTGAATAAGTCGTTACTGCAGCACCATGATCAAAAGGCCTACATAAGACAGGCGCAGCAGTGTTATCAACAATTAAAGGTATTCCATGCTTTCTTCCGATATCAGCAACTTCAGCAATCGGAAAAACCTGTAATTTAGGATTGGGAAGGGTTTCAGCAAAGTAAGCTCTTGTTTTATCATCGGTAGCTGACTCAAAGTTACTAGGATCAGTCGGATCAACAAAACGAACCTCTATCCCCATTTCCTTCATATTATTTTTGAATTGGTTATAGGTACCCCCGTATAAGTGTGCAGATGAAACAATGTTGTCCCCTGCTCTTGCAACGTTTTGAATTGAATACGCAGAAGCAGTTTGACCAGAAGCAACCGCCAAACCAGCAACTCCACCATCCAAAGCAGCCATTCTTTGTTCAAGAACATCACAAGTTGGATTCATTATTCTTGTGTAAATATTTCCAAACTCCTGCAATCCGAATAAGCTAGCTGCATGAGCAGTATCATTGAACTGATAACTTGTAGTTTGGTGTATAGGAACAGCTACTGATCCAGTGTTTTCATCATTTCTCCATCCAGTATGAAGAGCTATGGTTTCTAAATTTTTTCCTTCATATGACATTTTTATTCTCCAAAAAAAAACCTGCTTGTTTAGCTAAGCAGGTTTAGTAATCCTGTTTAGCTAATTTTTTAAGCGTCTGCAAGTTGGTTAAATCAACGCTGTGAATTGATGATACACAATTTTATTTAGAAAAGGTATATTTAAATCTATGAATAAAGAAACACTTAAAACAGAAAAAATAGACAGTTCATTACTTATTACCTTCACAAGACCCAATGAAATGAATACTTTCAGTGGAAAAATGATGGTTGAGATAATGGATACTTTAGATGAAGCAGAATATGATGATTCAGTTCGTTCCGTTATTTTTACTGGTTCAGGCAGGGCTTACTGCGCTGGAGCTGATCTTTCTCAAGGAGAGAAAACATTCGATTGGTCAAAAAGAGAAAAAAAGGTCAATGGGGTTGCAAGAGATACTGGAGGAATGCTCACTTTAAAACTATACGATTTTAAAAAACCTATTATTGCAGCCGTAAATGGATCTGCTGTTGGTGTTGGAGTTACTATGACGCTTCCCATGGATGTTCGAATTGCATCTGATAACGCAAAATTTGGATTTGTATTTGCAAAAAGAGGCATAGTACCTGAGGCATGTTCTTCTTGGTTTTTGCCAAGGATAGTAGGTGTTAGCCAATCACTGGAATGGATGATGTCAGGAGAGGTATTTTCTGCAGAGGAGGCTCTCAAAGGAAAATTAATTAGGGAAGTTACAAGCCAAGAAAATCTTGTGCCAAGGGCATTGGAGATAGCACACAAATTTTCGAACAAAACCTCTGCAGTTTCTGTCAGTTTAACCAGGCAAATGGTATGGAAGATGTTAGGAGAAAAACATCCAATGTCTGCTCACAAAATAGATTCAAGGGGAGTCTATTATCTAGGGAGGAGTAATGACGTTGCAGAGGGAATCTCTTCATTTTTAGAGAAAAGAGATCCAGAATTCTCAGACACAGTCTCCAAAAACATGCCTGAATACTACCCATGGTGGAATGAAGAAGAATTTGAATAGCTGATATGAGTTGGAAAAGTGATGTTGAAGAACTTAAGCTGAGAAATAAATTAGCAAAATCTCAAGGCGGAACAGAGGCAATAAAGCTTCAGCATGCAAAAGGTAGATTAACTTTAAGAGAAAGAATAGATCTTCTTGTAGATGAAAGTTCTTTTGATGAAGTTGGAAAAATAGCTGGCGATGCAGAGAAAGATGAAAAAGGAGAGATATCAGAATTCACTCCTTCAAACTTTGTTCTTGGATTTGGCAAAATTGATGGTAGGCAAGTTCTAATCGGAGGAGAGGATTTTACTGTCAAAGGTGGCTCTCCCAATCCAGTTGGACTCAGAAAGAGCGTTTATACAGAAGATTTAGCTCTTCAATATAAAGTACCTTTAATCAGACTTCATGAGGGAGGCGGAGGATCAGTAAAAGGTTCTTCAGGAAAAAAATCATATGGTGATCCGGTGTTCTCTAAGTCAAGATTCTTATCAGTAGCTAAAACATTAAAAGAGGTTCCTGTTGCAACCGCTGCCTTAGGTCCAGTTGCAGGACTCCCTGCTTCTAGATTCGTTGCATCGCATTTTAGAGTAATGACTAAAAAAACTGCACAAGTTCTTATTGCAGGGCCAAAAGTCGTTGAAAGAGCTTTTGGCACAGAACTTACCAAAGAAGAATTAGGAGGATCCGAAGTTCATAAATCAAATGGAGTTGTTGATAATGTTGTAGACACTGAAAAGGAGGCATTAATTCAAATAAGGAAATTTATAAGTTATTTTCCTCAAAACCGATACGAATTAGCTTCTCGTGTTCCAAATGAAGATGATGTTGAAAGAAAAGATCAAGATCTTTTGGATGCCATCCCAGAAGATAGATCCAGAACTTATGATATGAGAAAGGTTCTTTCAGGAGTCGTAGATAGAGATAGCCTTTTCGAAATTACTCCCTATTTTGGAAGAGGCATGATTACAGCATTTGCAAGACTAAATGGGTTTTCTGTAGGAATCTTTGCTAATGATCCAAATTTTTATGCCGGATCGATGACCGCTGACAATGCCAAGAAGACAACTAGATTTATACAGAACTGTAATAATTTTAATATTCCAATTTTAACCTTTGTTGATGAACCAGGATTTTTAATAGGTCCAGAAGCAGAAAAAAATGCTGGAATACTTTATGGAACCGAGACAGTTCTTACAGCAGCAGAGACAACT